>NZ_BJUA01000001.1 GCF_007989825.1 Cellulomonas persica
GGGCGGCCGCCCCTGCCGGGGCGGCCGCCTGGTAGGCCGTGTGCGCACACCGCACCCGACCACACCGACGATCAGGAACGCGGCTTCTCGCGCATCTCGAACGTCTCGATGATGTCCTCGACCTGCAGGTCGTTGTACGACCCGAGACCGATACCGCACTCGTAGCCCTCGCGGACCTCGGTCGCGTCGTCCTTGAACCGCTTGAGCGACTCGATCGTGAGGTTGTCCGCCACGACCTTGCCACCGCGCAGCACGCGCGCCTTGGCGTTGCGTCGGATCTCGCCCGAGCGCACGAGCGAACCGGCGATGTTGCCGAACTTCGAGGAGCGGAAGATCTCGCGGACCTCGGCGGTGCCGAGCTGCGCCTCCTCGTACTCCGGCTTGAGCATGCCCTTGAGCGCGGCCTCGACGTCGTCGATCGCCTGGTAGATGACCGAGTAGAAGCGCACGTCGACGCCCTCACGGTCGGCCAGCTCCTCGACGCGCTCGGCGAACTTCACGTTGAAGCCGATGATGATCGCCGAGTCGACGGTCGCGAGGTTGACGTCGTTCTGCGTGATCGCACCGACACCGCGGTGGATGACGCGCAGGTCGACCTCGTCGCCCACGTCGATCTTGAGCAGCGCGTCCTCGAGGGCCTCGACGGCGCCCGAGACGTCACCCTTGATGACGAGGTTGAGCGTCTCGACCTTGCCCTGCGCGAGCGCCTGGGTGAAGTCCTCGAGGCTGATGCGCTTGCGGCGCTTGGCCAGGAGGGCGGCGCGCTCGGCGGCCTCACGCTTCTCGGCGATCTGGCGGGCCGTGCGCTCCTCGGGAGCCACGATCAGCGTGTCACCGGCCGACGGGACGGACGCGAGACCGAGCACCTGGACCGGACGGGACGGGCCCGCCTCGGCGACGGGTGCACCGTGCTCGTCGAACATCGCACGCACGCGGCCGTAGGCCGTGCCCGCGACGATCGCGTCACCGACGTGCAGCGTGCCGGACTGGACCAGCACGGTCGCGACCGCACCGCGGCCCTTGTCGAGGTTCGCCTCGATCGCGACGCCACGCGCGTCCTTGTCGGGGTTGGCCCGCAGGTCGAGCGCTGCGTCCGCGGTGAGGAGGACCGCCTCGAGGAGCTGGTCGATGCCCATCCCCTGCTTGGCGGAGACGTCGACGAACATCGTGTCGCCGCCGTACTCCTCGGCCACCAGGTTGTACTCGGTGAGCTGCTGGCGGATCTTGGCGGGGTTGGCCCCCTCCTTGTCCACCTTGTTGACCGCGACCACGATCGGCACGTTGGCCGCCTGGGCGTGGTTGAGCGCCTCGATCGTCTGGGGCATCACGCCGTCGTCCGCCGCGACCACGAGGATCGCGATGTCCGTGACCTGCGCACCGCGGGCACGCATGGCGGTGAACGCCTCGTGACCGGGGGTGTCGATGAACGTGATGGGACGGTCGACGCCCTCGTGCTGCTTGACGACCTGGTAGGCACCGATGTGCTGGGTGATGCCGCCGGCCTCGCCCGCGACGACGTCGGTGGAACGGATGGCGTCGAGGAGCTTGGTCTTTCCGTGGTCGACGTGACCCATGACGGTGACGACCGGCGGACGCGGGGCGAGGTCCTCGTCGGACTCGCCCGCCTCCTCGGCCTCGAGGTCGATGTCGAAGGACCCGAGCAGCTCGCGGTCCTCCTCCTCGGCCGAGACCATCTCGATGACGTAGCCGAGCTCGGCCGCGAGGGCGCCGAACGTGTCCTCGTCGAGCGACTGCGTCGCGGTGGCCATCTCACCGAGGTGGAACAGCACCGTGACGAGCGAGGCCGGGTTGGCGTCGATCTTGTCGGCGAAGTCGTTCAGCGACGAGCCGTGGCGCAGACGCACGACGGTGGTGCCGTTGCCGCGAGGGACCTGCACACCGCCGAGCGACGGGGCCTGCATCGCCTCGAACTCCTGGCGCTTGGCCCGCTTCGACTTCCGTCCGCGGACGGGGCGACCACCGGCGCGGCCGAAGGCACCCTGCGTCGAGCCGCGACCGGCACCGCCGGGACGACCGCCGCCACCGGGACGACCGGCGAAGCCGCCGCCACCACCGGGCGCGGCGCCCCCGCCACCGGGACGACCGCCGAAGCCACCACGGCCACCGCCGCCGCCACCACCGGTGCGCGCGGGACGCTCACCGGGACGACCGACGCCGCTCGAGGTGCGACCCGGCATCATGCCCGGGTTCGGGCGGGGGCCGCCGGGACGCGGCGCGGGACGGGGACCACCGGGACGGTCGCCGGCACCCGCGGCCGGGGCCGCCTCGGTACGACGCTCGCCCGGGCGGGGCATGCCCTGCGACGAGGCGAACGGGTTGTTGCCCGGACGGGGACCGCCGGGACGCGGGCCGCCCGAGCGCTCGCCGCCGCCACCGGCGCGCGGCATGCCCTGCGACGGGGCGAACGGGTTGTTGCCGGGACGTGCGGCCGGGCGCGGCGCGCCAGGGCGTGCGCCACCGGCCGGTGCACCGCCGCGTGCGGGTGCGCCGGGACGCGGGGCCGACGAGCCGGGAGCCGGCGCCTTCGCCGCGGGTGCGGCGGGCGCGGGGGCCGGTCGGGCCGGAGCCGGGGCGGGGGCCGCGGGCTGCGCCGGGGCCGTGGCCGCGGGCGCGGTCTGGGCGGGCGCCGGGGCCGGTGCTGCCGCGGCGGGGGCCGGGGCGGGCGCCGGGCGCGCAGGCGCGGGGCGTGCGGCGGGCTGCGGCGCTGCTGCGCCACCACCCGCGGCGGGGTACTCGTCGCGCAGCTTGCGCACGACGGGCGGCTCGATCGTCGAGGACGCCGAGCGGACGAACTCACCCATGGCGGTGAGCTTCGTCATGATGGTCTTGCTGTCGACCCCGAGCTCCTTGGCGAGCTCGTAGACGCGAAGCTTGGCCACTTCTCTCCCTGTCTCGGCCCGCCCGGACAGGGTCGGACCGTCGTTAGTTCTTGGTGCTCATCGCTGTGCTCATCGCTGGGCACTCATCGGAGCGTGCTCATCGGGTCGCCATCGGCTTCCAACCCGCTTCCTTCATCGACGGTCGACATCGGGGGTCCCGGTGTCGTGACATGGTGCTCGAGGTGGTCGTGCACCGCGGAGACGTCCGGCGGGACCTGCAGTCGCAGGGCCCGGCCGAACGCGCGTCGGCGCGTCGCGAGCTCGAGGCATCCAGGATCGGGGTGCAGCCAGGCACCCCGGCCCGGCATCGCGCGGTCCACGTCCACGACGAGCACGGGAGCTCCCGTGCCGCCGTCGGCGGCGACCACCCTCAGCAGGGCAGACCTCAGACCGGTGGCTCGGCACCCCACGCACGTGCGGACCGGCGCACCCGCCGACCGCCTCGTGAGGCGCTCAGGGACGTCCGGGAGCCGCTTGTCAGCATGCGGGGACTGCCGGGCATCCGGCCCAGCCGCGGTCAGTCTACCCCTGCGGCTCACCCGGCGTCGTCCGCCGAGGCGCCCGAGCCGGACGCAGGACCGCCGTCGGCGGCGCTCGCACCGCCCTCGGCGACGTCGGCGTCGGACCGGATGTCGATGCGCCAGCCGGTCAGCTTCGCGGCCAGACGCGCGTTCTGGCCCTCCTTGCCGATCGCGAGCGAGAGCTGGTAGTCGGGCACGACGACGCGCGCGGCACGGGCCGCCTCGTCGACGACCGTGACCGAGATCACCCGTGCCGGCGACAACGCGTGGGCCACCATCTCCGCCGGGTCGTCGGAGTGGTCGACGATGTCGATCTTCTCGCCCCGCAGCTCGGCCATGACGGCACGCACGCGGCCACCCATGGGCCCGATGCACGCACCCTTGGCGTTCACGCCGGGCACTGTCGCCCGCACGGCCATCTTCGAGCGGTGGCCCGCCTCGCGCGCGAGCGCGGTGATCTCGACCGTGCCGTCGGCGACCTCGGGGACCTCGAGCTCGAACAGCTTGCGCACCAGGCCGGGGTGCGTGCGCGAGAGCGTCACCTGCGGACCGCGCGCTCCGCGCGCGACCTCGAGCACGTAGCCGCGGATCCGCTCGCCGTGGACGTACGTCTCGGACGGCACCTGCTCGTGCGGCGGCAGCACGGCCTCGGTGCCGCCGACGTCGACGAGCACGACGCGGGGGTCGGAGCCCTGCTGGATCACGCCGCCGAGGACCTCACCCTCCTTGCCGCGGAACGTGCCGAGCACCTGGTCGTCCTCGGCGTCACGCAGCCGCTGGACGATCACCTGACGCGCGGTCGCCGTCGCGATCCGGCCGAAGCCGGCGGGCGTGTCGTCGAACTCGGGCGCGGGCGACAGCTCGTGGCCGTCCTCGTCGACGGGCGTCGCCTCGCGTGCCCACACCGTGACGTGACCGGTGCGCCGGTCCACCTCGACGCGTGCACGCTGGTGCGCGCCGGGCGTGCGGTGGTAGGCGGACAGCAGCGCCTGCTCGATCGCGGAGACCAGAACGTCGAGGCTGATCTCGCGCTCGCGCTCGAGCAGCCGCAGCGCCTGCATGTCGATGTCCATCAGCTCTCCTGTCCGGCGTCGTCGCCGCCGTCGTCGTCGGGACCCAGCCCCGACATGTCCACCTCGACGCGCGCGTCCGCGACCTCGTCGAGCACGATCGTGACCGGGGTACCGACGCGCGGCGGCCGCCCCTTGACCCCCGGGGTGACCGGTACGACGACGATCGCGTCGTCCTCGACGCCCGTCAGCCGACCCGCCAGGACCGTCCCGTCGGTGCGACGCACGCGCACGGCACGCCCGACGGCGCGCACGAAGTGCCGGCGCTCGACGAGAGGGCTGTCGGCGCCGCGCGTCCCGACCTCGAGCGTGTACTCCCCCGCGACCGGGTCGGACGCGTCGAGGGCGTCGGACACGGCGCGGGTCACGTCGGCGATGCGGTCGAGGTCGAGCTCGCGTTCGTCGTCCTCGGTCTGCCCCACGAGGACCTCGACGAGCACGCGTCCGCCGGACCGGCGCACGCGCACCTCCTCGAGCACGAGACCCTCGGCGCTGACGACCGGGGTGAGCACGTCGTTGACCCGCTGCGCGGATGCGGCTGCTGCGACCATGACCGCCTCCTTCGTGTGCGGGGCCGGACGTGCGACCCACTGGTTGTCGCACCAGGGTAACGACTCCGACGGCCCGTGCCGGGCGGTGCCGGGCCGACGCGCCCTCGCGTGGGAGGATCGCCCGCGATGAGCACCACGATCTGCGCTGCCCCCACCCCCTCGCGCGTGGCGAGGATCACGCGACCGCGCCGCACGGTCCTGGCCGCCGCGCTCGCCGCGGCGGCGCTCGCGCTGTCGGGCTGCGGGCTGCGCCTCGAGACGCCGCCGCCCGTCGAGCCCTCCCCCGACGCGCTCGAGCAGGTGCGGGCCCGCACGGTCGGCGACGCGCTAGCGCTGCAGGCCGCAGCGCAGGACGCGCTCGCGACCACGACGGACGAGGTGGCCGAGCCGCTGCTGAACGACGTCGTGACGTTCTCGGCGCAGCACGTCGCGGCGCTCGGCGGCCGGTACGACTCCGGCATCGAGCCGGGCACCGACGCCGAGCCCGGTCCCGACGGCGAGCCCACGGCCACGCCGAGCGTCGCGCCCACGGCGGCGGCCGTCACCGCGCAGGACGTCCTCGCGCTGCTCGGGGACACCACGACGACCGCAGGCACCGACGCCGACAGCACGGCCGACGGCCCGCTCGCGCGGCTCGTCGGAGCGATCGCGGTCTCGCGCGCCGACCTCACCGACCGGCTCGCGGCCGCGCTCGGCGAGGACTCGTCCGGCCCAGCGCTCCCGGAGGCGGTCGTCGTGCCGCCCGAGGTGGACGTGGCGGTCGCGGGGCCGCTCGCGCTCGCGCACGACGAGGCGGGTTACGCGCTCGAGGTCGTCGCGGCGCGGGGCCCGGCCGAGACGCGCAAGGCGACCCTCGCCGCGGCGCGCACGCACCGCGCCGCGGGCGAGTCGTGGGCGAGCGCCGCGGGCGTCGCCGGCACCGAGCAGGACCCACGGCTGGCCCAGTACGGACTGCCCACCGACCTCGACCAGGACGGCGCGCTGAACCGGCTCGCCGTCGCCGTGCAGGACGGCATCGCCCGGGCGAGCACCGCCGCGCTCGCCGCCGTCCCCGCGGGTGCGCGTGACACCTACCTCGACGGCCTGCGGCTCGCGGTGCACGAGGCGCGCACGCTCGGCGCCCCGCCCGCGGCGTTCCCCGGTCTGCCCGAGCAGACCGAGCCCGCACAGCCGCAGGGCTGAGGCGCTCGCCGCAGCCGAGCCGCTCGCTCCCGCCGACGAGGCGCCGACAGGACGGCGAAGGGCTGACCGGGCCGGCGCTCGGCCGGACCCCGGTCAGCCCTTCGACACGGTCCGTGCGGGCGTCAGCCCTCCAGCAGCGCGGTCACCTGAGCGGCGACGAAGTCGACCGCATCGGAGACCGGCACCTGCGTGCTCTCGCCACCGGCGCGGGGCCGTACCTCGACCACACCGTCCGCCAGGCCACGGCCGACGACCACCACGAGCGGGACGCCGAACAGCTCGGCGTCGGCGAACTTCACGCCGGGCGAGACCTTCGGACGGTCGTCGTACAGCACCTCGACGCCGCGCGCCGACAGACCCTGCGCGAGCGCCTCGGCCGCGTCGAAGACCGCCTGGTCCTTGCCCGTGGCGACCACGTGCACGTGCGCCGGGGCGACGTGCGCGGGCCACGCCAGGCCACGCTCGTCGTGGTGGGCCTCCGCGAGCGCGGCGAGCACTCGGGTCACGCCGATGCCGTACGAGCCCATCGTGACGACCTGCGCCTTGCCGTTCTGGTCGAGCACCGTCAGGCCGAGCGCGCTCGCGTACTTGCGTCCGAGCGCGAAGATGTGGCCGATCTCGATGCCGCGCGCGAGCTCGAGCGGACCCGAGCCGTCGGGGGCGGGGTCGCCCGCGCGGACCTCGGCGGCCTCGACGGTGCCGTCGGCCGTGAAGTCGCGCCCCGCGACGAGGTCGAACACGTGCTTGCCCTGCGCGTTCGCGCCCGTGATCCAGCGCGTGCCGGGCACGACGCGCGGGTCCAGCAGGTAGCGCACGGCCGTACGCTCCTCGCCGTCGGCGACGGGCACGTTCGGGCCGAGCACCTGCGGGCCGATGTAGCCGCGCACGAGCTCGGGGTGCGCCGCGAAGTCCGCGTCGCCCGCGGCCTCGACCTCGGCGGGCGTCACCGACGCCTCGAGCCGCTTGAGGTCGACCTCGCGGTCGCCCGGCAGGCCCACGACGACGAGCTCACGCTCACCCGAGGGGTGCACGAGGGCGAGCACGACGTTCTTGAGCGTGTCGGCGGCGGTCCACGTACGGTCGGGGCGCGCGAACCGCTCGTTCGCGAGCGCGACGAGCGAGTCGATCGTCGGCGTGTCCGGCGTGTCCTCGACGTGCGCGGCGGGGGCGTCGTCGTACCCGATCGCCTCGGGGACCACCGTGGTGACGGCCTCGACGTTGGCCGCGTAGCCGCCGGGCGAGCGCACGAACGTGTCCTCGCCGATCGCGGTGGGCGTGAGGAACTCCTCGGAGCGCGAACCGCCCATCGCACCGGACGTCGCCGCGACGATCACGTACTCGAGCCCGAGCCGGTCGAAGATCCGCTGGTACGCCGTGCGCTGCACCTCGTACGAGGCGTCGAGGCCGGCGTCGTCGACGTCGAACGAGTACGCGTCCTTCATGACGAACTCGCGGCCGCGGATCAGGCCGGCGCGCGGACGCGCCTCGTCGCGGTACTTGGTCTGGATCTGGAACAGGGTCAGGGGCAGGTCCTTGTACGACGAGTACAGGTCCTTGACCAGGAGCGTGAACATCTCCTCGTGCGTGGGCGCGAGGAGGTAGTCGTTGCTCTTGCGGTCCTTGAGCCGGAAGATGTTCGGCCCGTACTCGGTCCAGCGACCCGTCGCCTCGTACGGCTCACGCGGCAGCAGGGCCGGGAAGTGCACCTCCTGCGCACCGGCTGCGGCCATCTCCTCACGCACCACGGCCTCGACCTTCGCCAGGACGCGCAGGCCGAGCGGGAGCCAGGTGTAGATGCCGGGAGCGGCGCGGCGGATGTACCCCGCGCGCACGAGGAGGCGGTGGCTCGCGACCTCGGCGTCGGCGGGGTCCTCACGCAGGGTGCGGACGAACAGCGTGGACAGACGCAGGAGCATGGTCGAAGCCTAGTTGTCCGACGAGGGTGCGGCGGACGGCTTGCTCGCGCCCGACGCGCCGTCGACGCCCCCCGGATCCGCGGCCGACCGGGCCGACCCCGGGACGCGGGCGCCCCGTGTGCGCCACGATGGTGGCGTGCCCGAGCTTCCCGAGGTCGAGGCGCTCGCCGCGTTCCTGCGCGAGCGCGCGGTCGGCCGTACCGTCGCCGCGGTCGGGGTGGGCGACATCGCCGCGCTCAAGACGTTCCGGCCCGCGCCCGACGCCCTCGTCGGCGGGGTGGTCGCGGACGCGACCCGCCACGGCAAGTGGCTCGACCTCATGGTCGCCACCACCACCGGCGAGCCCGTGCACCTCGTGTGGCACCTCTCGCGCGCCGGCTGGGTGCGCTGGTCCGACCGGCTCGCCACGACGCCCGTGCGGCCGGGCCGCTCGCCGCTCGCGCTGCGTGTGCGGCTCGACGACGGCTCGGGGTTCGACCTCACCGAGCAGGGCACCCGCAAGCGGCTCGCCGTGCACGTCGTGACCGACCCGCTCGACGTGCCCCAGATCGCTTCCCTGGGCGTCGAGCCGTTGTCCCCGGCGTTCACGCGCGACCGGTTCGCCGAGCTCGTGCGCTCGCGCAACCAGCAGATCAAGGGCCTGCTGCGCGGTCAGGACACGATCGCGGGGATCGGCAACGCGTACTCCGACGAGATCCTGCACGCCGCGCGCACGTCGCCGTTCGCGCTCACCGGCAAGCTGACCGACGAGCAGGTCGACGTGATCTACGAGGCGATCCGCGACGTGCTCGCGCAGGCCGTCGCCGAGGCGTCGGGCAAGCCGGCCGCCGAGCTCAAGGACGCCAAGCGCCGCGGCATGCGCGTGCACGGACGCACCGGGCAGCCGTGCCCGGGCTGGGACGGCACGCCGTGCGGCGACACCGTGCACGAGGTGTCGTTCGCGGACTCGTCGTTGCAGTACTGCCCGACGTGCCAGACGGGCGGCAAGCCGCTCGCCGACCGGCGCCTGTCCAAGCTCCTGCGCTAGACCCGCCAGGACGCTAGAACAGCACTGTCGCGTACGAGCCGACCTGCCGGAAGCCGACCGCGCGGTATGCCGCGATGGCGCGCGCGTTGTAGTCGTTCACGTACAGCGACACCACGGGCGCGACCTGCGTGCGCGCGAGGTCGACGACCGCGGCCATGCCGTGCTCGGACAGGCGCAGACCACGACGGTGCGGCGCGACCCACACGCCCTGGACCTGCGCGACTCCCCCGGCCACCGCACCGAGCTCGGCCTTGAACGTCACACGCGGGACGCCGTGCTCGTCGGGGTCCATGCGCACGAACGAGCGCCCCTGCTCGATGAGCGAGCGCACCCGCGTCTCGTACGGGCCGCGCGGACCGCTGGCCGGCGAGTAGCCGACCTCCTCGGTGAACATCGCGATGCACGCGGGCAGGACGGCGTCGAACTCCTCGACGCGCGACCGGCGCACCGCGGGGTCGGCCACACGTGCGGGTGCGTGGTCGATGACCATCGACGGCTGGTCGTGCCGCACCTCGCGCACGCCCGGCCAGACCGCGCGCAGGCGGTCCCACAGGCCGAGCACGGCCGGGGCGGGCCCGACGATCGACGAGCACCGGCGCCCCTGGCGCGCCGCGGTGGTCGCGAACGCGTCGAGCGCCGCGCTCACGACCGCGGGGTCGTGCACCGGCACGACGGGGACCATGTTCGCCCCGGCCCAGCACACCGCGACGAGCGCGCCCCCGTGCTGGAAGCCCCACAGGGCGCCGCCCGTCGCGCTCAGGCGCGTCGCGCGGGCGTGCTCGATCCGCGCGGTCGCGAGGACCGACCCGACCGGGTCGAGCGCGCACACTTCGAGCGCGGCCCCGAGGTCGACGTCGTCGAGGACGCGCGCCCCGGGTTGCCGGTCGAGCACCGTTGCGCGCCGCGGACCCATGGGGGGATTGTGCCCCACGGACCTGGGCGACGCGTCCCGGACTCGCGTCCGATTTCGGGTGCGGGCCGGGTCAGCCGACCGTGACGACCGGGCTGGTCTGGCCGTCCGGGGCGGGCTCCATCGTCTCGGCGATGCGCATCGCCTCCTCGATCAGCGTCTCGACGATCAGCGCCTCGGGAACGGTCTTGACGACCTCACCCTTGACGAAGATCTGCCCCTTGCCGTTGCCCGACGCGACGCCGAGGTCCGCCTCGCGCGCCTCACCGGGGCCGTTGACGACGCAGCCCATGACCGCGACCCGCAGCGGCACCTCGAGCCCCTCGAGCCCGGCGGTGACGCGCTCGGCGAGCGTGTAGACGTCGACCTGGGCGCGTCCGCACGACGGGCACGAGACGATCTCGAGCTTGCGCGGCCGCAGGTTGAGCGACTGCAGGATCTGGATGCCGACCTTGACCTCCTCGACGGGCGGCGCGGACAGCGAGACCCGGATCGTGTCGCCGATCCCCTGGCTCAGCAGCGCACCGAACGCGGTCGCGGACTTGATCGTGCCCTGGAACGCCGGGCCGGCCTCGGTGACCCCGAGGTGCAGCGGCCAGTCGCCGCGCTGCGACAGCAACTCGTAGGCCCGCACCATGACGACGGGGTCGTTGTGCTTGACCGAGATCTTGAAGTCGTGGAAGTCGTGCTCCTCGAACAGCGACGCCTCCCACACGGCCGACTCGACGAGCGCCTCGGGCGTCGCCTTGCCGTACTTCGCGAGCAGGCGCGGGTCGAGCGAGCCCGCGTTGACGCCGATGCGCAGGCTCACGCCGGCATCCGCCGCGGCGCGTGCGATCGCGCCGACCTGGTCGTCGAACTTGCGGATGTTGCCCGGGTTGACGCGGACGGCGGCGCACCCCGCGTCGATCGCCGCGAACACGTACTTGGGCTGGAAGTGGATGTCGGCGATCACCGGGATCTGCGACTTGCGGGCGATCGCCGGCAGCGCGTCGGCGTCGTCCTGGCTGGGCACCGCGACCCGCACGATGTCGCAGCCCGCGGCCGTCAGCTCGGCGATCTGCTGCAGCGTCGCGTTCACGTCGGTCGTCGGCGTCGTCGTCATCGACTGCACGCTCACCGGCGCGTCGCCGCCGACGTCCACCTTCCCGACGCGGATCTTGCGGGTGGGACGACGCGGCGCCAGCACGGGCGCGGGCGCCTCGGGCATGCCCAGGGAGATCGGTACGCTCACCCGGCCATCATCCCACCTGTGCGGCCACGTACCCGCGCAGCGAGCCGCGTCGGGCGCGGATCCGCACGCGATCCCCACACGTCGGAGCACGCGAGGCGGCGGCGTACGTGCCCCGCCGAGCCCGCCGCAGGTATCAGCGACCCTCGATCTCGTCCCGGCGCGCGAGCACCAGCCGGTCCAGCACGTCGTCGGGGACCGGGTGGTCCGACGAGAAGCGCAGCGTGCCCTTCGACAGCGAGAAGTCCGCGAGCTCGTCACGCACCGTGTCGAGGGCGGCCGGGCTGAACGGGTACAGGCCGATGTGCGTCTTGGCGACCATCACCGACAGGAGCGGCTTGCCGCCCAGCACGAGCGCGGGCATGCCGTAGCCGACCCCGTCGCTCGCGTCCGGCACGAGCGCGCGGGCACGCGCGTAGACACGCTCGACGCTCGCGCGGTACGGCTCGGGAAGTGACTCGAGGTACTCCGACAGCTCCGACACGTGCCCCACGCTAGCGGCCTCGTCGTGCCCGGTCCCGCCGCCAACGGGGTCAGGTGATCGTCACCGGGTTGACGATGTCGGCGTAGATGAGCAGCAGCCCCATGGCCCCGAGCACGACGAACACGCTGTACGCGAGCGGGACGAGCTTGGCCGAGTCGAACGGGCCGGGCCGGGGCAGGTTGCGCACGCGCGCCACCTGACGCCGCGCGCCCTCCCACAGGGCCGCGGCCACGTGCCCGCCGTCGAGCGGCGGCAGCGGGATGAGGTTGAACACGAACAGCGCGATGTTCAGGCTCGCGAGCATCTCGAGCAGGCCCGCGAGCCGGATGCCCCAGTCGATCCCCGTGCCCTCGACCGAGGCGATCTCCCCCGCGAACCGCCCTACGCCGACGATGCCGATGATGGAGTCCGTCCCGCGCTCCTCGTCACCGAACGTGGTCTGCACCAGGTCGACGATGCGCGCGGGTAGCGTCGCGACGACCGACACCGTCTGCCAGGTCCGCTCGGCGAGCGCCTGCGGCACCTCGGCGACGCTCGTCGCCTCGCGCACCGTCGTCGGCGTCACGCCCAGGAAGCCGACCGGGACGGTCACCAGCTCGCCGTCCGCGCCGTAGCGGGGGTTGCCGTCGTCGTCGTACGCGGGACGCTGCGCGACGACCGGGGTCACCGTCAGCGTCACGTCCGCACCGTCGCGCTCGACGACGACGGGCGTCGCCTCGCCGCCCGACGCGCGGATGAGCGCGGTCAGCTCGTCCCAGGTGTCCACCGGCGTGCCGTCCCAGCTCACGACCGTGTCGCCCGGACGCAGGCCGGCAGCCGCACCCGGTGCGGGCTCGTCGGCCTCCGTGCAGGCGCGGTCCGTCGACTCGCCTGCCGGGATCACGCACTGCGAGACGGTGTCGAGCGTCGTCGTCGACGCGGGGACGCCGAACCCGAGCAGCACGATCGCCAGCAGGACGAACGCGATGAGCAGGTTCATCACCGGCCCGCCGAGCATCACGACGAGCTTCTTGGGCGTCGACAACCGGTAGAACGCGCGATGGTCCTCACCCGGGTGGATCTCCGCCGCGCTCGCGTCCCGCGCGTCCTGCGCGAGACGCCCCGCCCACGTCCGCGCCACCGGGTGCCCGACGGCCTCCGCCGGCGCGTACATGCCGACGAGCCGCACGAACCCACCGAGCGGGATCGCCTTGATGCCGTACTCGGTCTCCCCCCGCGTGCGCGACCAGAGCGTGGGGCCGAACCCGACGAAGTAGTGGCTCACGCGGACGCCGAACCGCTTGGCGGGCACCATGTGCCCGACCTCGTGCAACGCGATCGACCCGAGCAGCACGACCACGGCGATCAGCACGCCGACCAGGTACGCCACGCCATCCTCCTTCGACGCGCACCGGACCGGGGCGCGGGAGGACCATCTTGCCCCGAGAACCTGAGGTTCCGCTGTGACCCGGTGTCGCTGCGTGGCGAGTTGTCGGCGCACGTCGCGGCGGGGAGCATCGGCGGTGTGAGCCCACTGCCCCGCCGGCGTTCGATCGACGCCCCCGACGACCCCGCGCCGTGGGCCGACGAGGACGCCACCCCGCTCGCGCCCCTCGACGGCGACACCACCGCGGACGTCGCGGTCGTCGGCGCCGGCCTGACCGGGCTGTGGACGGCGTACTACCTGCTCGAGGCCGACCCCGCGCTCGACGTCGTGCTCGTCGAGCGGGGCCGGACCGGTCAGGACGAGCGTGGTCTCGGTGCGTGCTCGGCACGGCTCGGGCTCGGTGGCGACGCGCTCGCCGCCCGGTGGGGTGCCGCCGCGGCACGCGAGGCGCGCTCGGTCCTGCGCGACGCGGTCGTCGAGGTCGGCGGCGTCGCGGCGGTCGAGCAGGTGGACTGCGGGTTCGCCTTCGGGGGCGAGGTGCTCGTGGCCGCCGACGCCGACGCGCTCGTCCGGCTCGAGCAGCAGGCCGTCGCGGCCGAGCGCTGGGGCGACGAGACGCACGTCCTGGACCGGTCGGGGCTGCGCGCGCACGTCCTGGTCGACGACGCCCTCGGCGGCACCTGGTCGCCCGAGGCGGCGCGGCTCGACCCGGGCCGCCTCGCGCGGGGGCTGCTCGACGTCGTCGTGTCGCGCGGTGCGCGCGCGTTCGACAGCACGCCCGTCGCGCGCGTGAGCGCCGCCGCGGCCGTCACCACGCACGGCACCGTCCGGGCCACGACCGTGGTCGACACGCGGCCGACGACCGGCCCGCGACCCACCGCCGCGACGCTCGCGACACCTCCCCTGCCCACCCAGGTCTGGGCGACCATCGGCCTGCCGCGCGGCGAGCTGCTGGGCCACAGCGACGGCCTGCGCGTCGTGCGCACCGCGGACGACCGCCTCGTCGCCGGCCGTGCCCCCGCCAGCGGCGCACGCGCAGCGCGCACGCTCGGCTCGCTGCTCACGCCCGTGCGATCGTCCCGCGCGCTGCACGAGGCGCTCGTCGACCTGCTGCCCGTCCTGGCCGACGTGCCGGTCACGCACGCCTGGCAGCGTCCGCTCGCCGCCCCCGGCGCGCTGCCGTCGGTCGGGGTGGGCGCCGACCACGCCTGGGCCCGCGGCGGCGGAACCGGCCCGGCCGCGGCCAACGTCGCGGGACGGACCGCCGCGGAGCTCGTCACCGGGACCCAGTCGCCCCTGACCTCCGCGCCCTGGGTGCAGCGCGTCTGACGCCCGTGTGCGACGGGCGTCTGACGACGCCCGTCCGACGGGCACCGTCCGACGGGCGTCGTCAGGCGCGGGCGAGCAGCTCGTCCGCGCGGGCGCGGGCCCAGCGCTCGGCGGCCAGGACACCGTCGAGCGTGAGCGAGCCCGCGGGCGTGCCCTCGTGCTCGTCGACGACCCGCTCGACGGTCGTCACGATGTCGAGGAACGAGATGCGCTCGGCGAGGAACGCCGCGACGCACTGCTCGTTCGCGGCGTTGTAGACCGCGGGGTGCGTCGCCGACGCCGCGACCGCGTGGCGCGCGAGGCGCACCGCACCGAACAGCTCCTCGTCGAGGGGTTCGAACGTCCAGGCCGTCGCCGCGCTCCAGTCGCACGGCGAGGCGACGTCCTCGAGCCGGTCGGGCCACGACAGGCCCAGCGCGATCGGCAGGCGCATGTCCGGTGGCGACGCCTGCGCGATGGTCGAGCCGTCGACGAACTGCACCATCGAGTGGACGACCGACTGCGGGTGCACGACCACGTCGATCCGGTCGGCGGGCACCCCGAACAGCAGGTGCGCCTCGATGAGCTCGAGGCCCTTGTTCATCAGCGTCGCGGAGTTGACCGTCACGACCGGCCCCATGGCCCACGTCGGGTGCGCAAGCGCCTGGCTCGGCGTCACCGTCTTCACGTCGTCGGCCGACCAGCCGCGGAACGGGCCGCCGGACGCCGTCAGGACGAGCCGCGCGACCTCGCGCGGCGCGCCCGAGCGCAGCGCCTGCGCGATCGCCGAGTGCTCCGAGTCGACCGGCACGATCTGGTCCGGGCGGACGGCGGCGTCGTGCACGAGCGCACCGCCGACGACCAGCGACTCCTTGTTCGCGAGCGCGAGCGTGCTGCCCGCGTGCAACGCGGCGAGCGTCGGCCGCAGCCCGACCGAGCCCGTGATGCCGTTGAGCACGACGTCGGCGCCCGCCCCCGCGAGGTCGGTGGCCGCGTCCGGTCCGGCGAGCACCTCGACGTCGCCCGCGCCGGCCGCATGCAGCGCCTCGCGCACGGCGGGCACCGCGCCCTCGTCGGCCACCGCGACCGTCGCGACGCCGAACGTCGCCGCCTGACGCGCCAGCAGCGCGGGGTCGCCCCCGCCCGCGGCGAGCCCGACGACCTCGAACGCGTCGCGGTGCCGAGCGAGCACGTCGAGCGCCTGCGTCCCGATCGACCCCGTGGACCCGAGCAGGGTCACGCGGCGGGCGGGGCCCTGCGTCGTCGTCATCTCGTCGTCACTCGACGCCGAGCAGCACCTCGACGGCGCGCGCCATGAACGCGTCCACCGCCGGCTCGCCGTACGCGTTGCGGCCCTTGCGGCGCCGGAACGTCGCCGAGCGCACCTCACCCGAGGTCAGCGGCGCACCCTTGTCGAAGTACGCGATGAGCCGGTGGCACAGCGCGTCGACGTCGGCGGGCTCGTAGCCCTGCTCGCGGCCCTCCGGCGGCGCGAAGCGGTCCCCGTCGGGACGGCCCAGGCGGCCGTACAGCGTGCGCGCCTGCTCGCCGAGCTGCGCCATCCACGCCTGCTGCCCGTGCTGGGCGACGTACTCGGCGCGCGCCCGGGCCACGAAGGCGGACTCGAGGCGGTCGAGCGCCGCGTCGACCGCAGCAGTCGCGTACCCGCCGCGCACGACCTCGAACCCGACCCGCCGCACGTCCTTGGCGGACAGCGCGGCTGCGGGGCCCTTCTCGTACAGCGAGCGCGCGTGCTCGAAGAACTCGTCGACCTCGTCCGGGTCGTACCCGGACCGCAGACCCGAGACCGTCCGGAACATCCCGTCGCTCACTCGTCCTCCTCCGCGGCGAGCTGGCCGCACGCACCGTCGATGTCGCTGCCACGCGTGTCCCGGATGGTCGTCGGGATCCCGTGCGCACGCAAGCGTGCCACGAACTCCTGCTCGACCCGGGGATCGCTCGCCGTCCAGCGGGAGTTCGGCACCGGGTTCAGCGGGATCGGGTTGCAGTGCACCCAGCCCCTGCCGCGCGCGTTGAGCTTCTCGCCCAGCAGGTCGGCGCGCCACGCGTGGTCGTTCACGTCCCTGATCAGGGCGTACTCGATCGACACGCGCCGCCCGGTGACCTCGAAGTAGTGGTACGCGGCGTCGAGCGCCTCGTCCACGTCCCAGCGCGTGTTCACGGGCACCAGCTCGCTGCGCAGCTCGTCGTCCGGGGCGTGCAGCGACAGCGCGAGCGTCACCGGGATGCCCTCGTCGGCGAGCTTGCGCATCGCCGGCACCATGCCGACCGTCGAGACCGTGACGTTGCGCGCGGACATCCCCAGGCCGTCGGGTGCGGGCGCGACGAGCGTGCGCACCGTGGCCATGATCGCCTTGTAGTTCGCGAGCGGCTCACCCATGCCCATGAACACGACGTTCGACAGGCGCGTCGGCCCGCCGGGCACCTCACCCGCCTGCAGCGAGCGCGCCGCCTCACGCACCTGCTCCACGATCTCCGCCGTGGACAGGTTGCGCGTCAGGCCCATCTGGCCGGTCGCGCAGAACGCGCACGCGAGGCCGCACCCCGCCTGGCTCGAGATGCACAGGGTCGTGCGGTTGGCGTACCGCATGAGCACCGACTCGACCTTCGCGTGGTCGAACAGGTGCCACAGCGTCTTGACCGTCGTGCCGCCGTCCGCGGTCTGCGTGCGCACGTTCGTCAGCAGGCGCGGGAACAGGTCCTCGACGAGCTTGTCGCGGCTCGCCGCGGGCAGGTCCGTCATCGCCGCGGGGTCGGACGTGAGGTGCGTGAAGTAGTGCGTCGCGAGCTGCTTGGCCCGGAAGGGCTTCTCCCCCAGCGCCGTCACCGCCGCGATGCGCTCGTCGGGCGTGAGGTCGACGAAGTGGCGCGGCGGCTTGCCGCGCGGACCGCGCACGGGTGAGGACAGATCCAGACGGACGGGTGTGGCAGGCACGAGAGCTCCGAAGCCTTGGGGGCGGGCTCAGAACGCGAGAGGCGCGGGCTGAAGCATCGCGAGGATGAGGTAGACGGCAGGTGCCGTGAGCAGCAGCGAGTCGAGCCGGTCGAGGACACCGCCGTGGCCCGGCACGAGCCGGCCCATGTCCTTGAGCTCGAGGTCACGCTTGAGCATGGACTCCGCGAGGTCGCCCAGCGTGGCGCTGACGACGGTCGCCAGCCCGAGGAACACCCCGACGAGCGGCTTGCCGTCGAACGCGACCTGGATGCTCACGACGCCGACGACGCACGCGAGCACGACCGAGCCGGCCAGGCCCTCCCACGACTTCTTGGGGCTGACCGACGGGGCGAGCGGGTGCCGCCCGAGCAGCACGCCGACCGCGAACCCGCCCGTGTCGCTCGCGACGACGAGCAGGACGAACACCAGGACGCGCCGGGGGCCGTCGGGCTCGGCGAGCATGAGCATGACGAAGCCCGCGAGGAACGGCAGGTAGGCGGCCGCGAAGGCGCCGCCGACGATGTCACGCAGGGCGCGTGCGCCGCTGCCGTCGAGCACGCGCCAGACCATGACGCCGCCGACGGTCAGCATGAACGAGACGAACAGCGCCTCGGCGCCCGCGGTGAACGCCGAGACCAGGATGCCGACCGCGCCGACGAGCAGCGGCAGCAGCGGGAGGTGGATCGAGCGCCGCGTGAACGCCTGCGCGAGCTCCCACAGGCCAGCGCACACGGCGAGCACCGCGAGAACGACGAAGGCCTCCTTGCGGATGAACAGCGCCGCGACGACGGCCGCGAGCAGGCCGAGGCCGACCGTGATCGCGACCGGCAGGTCGCGGCCCGGTCGCGTCTTGCTGGGAGCGGCGAGCTGCGTCATCAGACCTCGAGGAGCTCGGCTTCCTTGGCCACGAGGAGGTGGTCGATCAGGTCGACGTGCTTCTTCGTGAGGGCCTCGAGCTCCTTCTCCGCGCGCGTCACCTCGTCCTCGCCGGCCTCACCGTCCTTGACGATGCGGTCCAGCTCCTCCTTGGCACGCCGGCGGATCGAGCGCACCGCGATGCGGGCGTCCTCCGCCTTGTGCTTGGCGAGCTTGACGAAGTCGCGGCGGCGCTCCTCGGTGAGGGCGGGCAGCACGACGCGGATGACGTTGCCGTCGTTCGTCGGGTTCACGCCGAGGTCGGAGTCGCGCAGCGCCTTCTCGATCGCCGTGGTCGACGACTTGTCGAACGGCGAGACCAGGATCGTGCGCGCCTCGGTCACGTTGAACGACGCGAGCTGCTGCAGCGGCGTCGGGGCGCCGTAGTAGTCGACGAAGATCTTGGAGAACATCGCGGCGTTGGCGCGGCCGGTACGGATCGTGCCGAAGTCGTCCTTGGCGACCTCGACCGCCTTGTCCATCTTCTCCTCGGCCTCGAAGAGCGTCTCGTCGATCACCGGTGCTCCTTGCTCTGCGTGTGATGGCTCTGCGTGTGGTGGCTCTGCGTGTCGTGATGACGGCCCGTCGGGCAGCCGGTCGTGCGTGGTCAGGCGCGTCGCTCGTCGTGCGGTTGCGCGCGCCGGGCGCTCGCGCCCGTCCGGCTCAGCTCGCGGTGACGATCGTGCCGATCTTCTCACCCTGCAGGACGCGCGTGACGTTGCCCGCGCCCTCGAGCCCGAAGACCTGCATCGGCACGTCGTTGTCGCGCGCGAGCGACAGGGCCGTCTGGTCCATGACCCCGAGGTCGCCGACGATCGCGTCGGTGTACGTGAGCCGGTCGAGCCGACGCGCGTCGGGGTCCCGGCGCGGATCCGCGGTGTACACGCCGTCCACGCCGTTCTTGCCCATGAGCACCTCCTGGCAGTGCGTCTCCAGGGCGCGCTGCACGCAGACGGTGTCGGTCGAGAAGTAGGGCATCCCGGCGCCCGCGCCGAAGATCACGACGCGACCCTTCTCCAGGTGCCGGATCGCCCGCAGCGGGATGTACGGCTCGGCGACCTGACCCATCGTGATGGCGGTCTGCACGCGCGTGCTCACCCCGGCCTGCTCGAGCAGGTCCTGCAGCGCCAGGCAGTTCATCACCGTGCCGAGCATGCCCATGTAGTCGGCGCGGGCACGGTCCATGCCGCTGTCCGCGAGCTCGGCGCCGCGGAAGAAGTTGCCACCGCCGACGACGATCGCGACCTCGACGCCGCTGCGCACCGCGACCGCGATCTCGGCGGCGACCCGACGGATCACATCGACCGCGAGCCCGACGGCACCGCCGCCGAACGCCTCACCGGAGAGCTTGAGCAGCACCCGCCGGGCGGGCACCACGCGGGTCGGGTCGGTCGTCGGGTCCGGGCTCACTGCGCCTCCTGGGCGGTCGGCAACGTCGTGCTACGCCGGTGGCCCCGGCCTGCGGGCCGGGGCCACCGTGCGGGTGGTGGGATCAGGCTCCCACGCGGAAGCGGACGAACGCCGACAGCGAGCCGCCGACCTCCGCGAGCACCTGACCGACCGACTTCTTCGGGTCCTTGGCGAACGGCTGGTCGAGCAGCACGGCCTCCTTGAAGAACCCGTTGAGGCGGCCCTCGACGATCTTCGCGAGCGCGCCCTCGGGCTTGCCCTCGTTGCGGGCCGTCTCCTCGGCGATCTTGCGCTCGTTCTCGACGGTCTCCGCGGGGACCTCGTCGCGCGTGACGTACTGCGGCGAGTACGCCGCGATGTGCGTCGCGATGTCGCGCGCCACCGCAGCGCCCGCGGCGTCGGTCGCCACGAGGACGCCGACCTGCGGGGGCAGGTCCTTGTTGACCTTGTGCAGGTAGACCTCGACGTGCTCGCCGGCCACGCGGGCCACGCGGCGCACGACGATGCGCTCGCCGAGCGTCGCGGCCGTCTCGTCGACGAAGCCCTGCACGGTCGTGCCCTCGTACTCGGCCGACGTCAGCGCGTCGGCGTCACGGGCGCCCGTGGCCACGGCAGCGGCCAGCACGCGCTCGGCGAGCGAGATGAACGACTGGTTCTTCGCCACGAAGTCGGTCTCGGAGTTGACCTCGACCAGCACGCCGGTCTGGCCCTCGCCGTCGGCCGTGGGGCCGACGTGGGCGGCCACGAGGCCGTCCGAGGCCGAGCGACCCTCACGCTTGCCGACGCCCTTGAGGCCCTTGACGCGGATGATCTCGAGCGCCTTGTCGGCGTCGCCCTCCGCCTCCTCGAGCGCCTTCTTGACGTCGAGCATGCCGGCGCCGGTCTTCTCGCGCAGGTCCTTGATGTCCTGGAGCGAGTAGTTCGCCATCAGTGGTGTCCGTTCTTGTCGATGGAGCGGTCTGCGGACGTGCGGTGGGCTCAGGCCTCGTCGGCCGGCGCGTCGGCCGCGGGGGCCGGCGCAGCCTCGGCTGCGGGGGCCTCAGCGGCCTCCGCAGCAGGCGCCTCGGCGGCGGGCGCGGCCTCGGCCAGACCGGCCTCGGCACCGGCCAGGAGCTCGCGCTCCCACTCGGCCAGCGGCTCGGCCTCGGCGTCGGCGCCGCCCTCGGCGGACGTCTTGCCCGAGTGGCGCTTGAGCGTGCCGTCGGCGACCGCGTCCGCGATCACGCGGGTCAGCAGCTGCACGGCGCGGATCGCGTCGTCGTTGCCCGGGATCGGGTAGTCCACGACGTCGGGGTCGCAGTTGGTGTCGAGGATCGCGACGACCGGGATGCCCAGCTTGCGCGCCTCGTCGACAGCGAGGTGCTCCTTGTTCGTGTCGACGATCCACACGGCCGAGGGGACCTTGGCCATGTCACGGATGCCACCGAGCGTCTTCGCGAGCTTGTCCTTCTCGCGGCGCAGGACGAGCAGCTCCTTCTTCGTCAGGCCCGAGGCCGCGACGTCGTCGAAGTCGATCTGCTCGAGCTCCTTGAGGCGCTGCAGACGCTTGTGGATGGTCGAGAAGTTGGTGAGCATGCCACCGAGCCAACGCTGGTTGACGTACGGCATGCCGACGCGCGCGGCCTGCTCGGCGACGGGCTCCTGCGCCTGCTTCTTGGTACCGACGAACAGGATCGTCCCGCCGTGCGCGACCGTCTGGGAGACGAAGTCGTAGGCGCGGTCGATGTAGGTCAGCGACTGCTGCAGGTCGACGATGTAGATGCCGTTGCGCTCGGTGAAGATGAAGCGCTTCATCTTGGGGTTCCAGCGGCGCGTCTGGTGCCCGAAGTGGACACCGCTCTCGAGCAGCTGGCGCATGGTCACGACGGCCATGGCACTTCCTTCCGTGGCGCTCCGCAGCGGGCGGCGCGCACGTCGAGCGGGAGCGGCACGAGGTGCGCTCCCGCGATGCGGTTGTCGGCTCCGGCGGGTGCCGGTGCCCCTGGCGCCACGACGGCCCGCGCCGCGAGGCCGGTCACCCGGCGCTCACGGACCTGTACGGGCACGCCCCCCGAGGTTCGACGATGGTCAGACCGGGGTCTGGCACCGGGCCGGATCTCAGGGAAGATGGCGCGCGAAGTCGACCGGCTCTCACCGGTCGCGCGAGAAGTCTAGCCCACGCCCGAGGTGGCGGCGGACGAGCCCCGCTCGACCCGACCCCAGCCCTCGTCGTGCGCACCCCGATCCACAGCACCGCAGGGGTGCTGCCCTCCGCCGGGCAGGAGCGAGCAGGCTCACCGCGTGACGTCCGCACCCGCCCCCTCGGCACCCGCTCGACGTACGCCGGCCGTCCGCGCAGCGAGCGGACGTCGGCTGCTGCTCGCGCTGCTGCTCGTCGCAGCGCCCGCGTGCGCGCCGGCCGTCGCCCAGCCGGACGCCCCGACGACCGCCCGCCCGTCCGCCGTCCGCGCCGGGGACGCGCCGGCAGGTGCAGACCCGGCAGGTGCCGACACCGTCGGTGCTGCCGCCGGGTACGCGCTGCCGGCGGACCCGACGCACGTGCTGCGTGCGTTCGAGCCACCACCGCAGCCGTGGGCAGCCGGGCACCGCGGGGTCGACCTCGCGGTGGTCCCCGGGCAGCAGGTCGCCGCCCCGCAGTCAGGCGTCGTGGCGTTCGCGGGGGCGGTCGCCGGACGGGGTGTCGTCACGCTCCGGCACGACGACGGCCTGACGTCGAGCCTCGAGCCGGTCGCGGCCTCGGTCGCTGTCGGCACACCGGTCGGGCGCGGCGCACCCGTCGGCGTGGTGGACGGCGACGGCCACTGCGGGGGGCCGACCTGCCTGCACTGGGGCGTGCGCACGGCACCCGACCGGTACGTCGACCCGCTCGGACTCGTGAGGGGCACCGGGCCCGTCGTGCTGCTGCCCGGCTGAGCACGACGCTCTGCGCCGACGCCGACGTCAGCCGGGACGTGCCAGCGCCCGCCGCCCGAGCGGACCGCCCCGCCGGCGACGTCTCCTGCGCACGGATCGGCGGGGGCGAGCCTGCGCTCTCAGCAGCGCTCGGCCTCCAGGAGGCGGGTGCGCAGGCGTGTCATCGCCGCCGTGTGCATCTGCGAGATGCGCGACTCGGTGACGCCGAGCACGCGGCCGATCTCCGCGAGGGTCATGCCCTCGTAGTAGTAGAGGACCACGACGATGCGCTCACGCTCGCCGAGCTGCTCGATCGCGCGCGACAGCAGGTGCGCCGTCTCCGCGTCCGCGAGCGTGCCGGCGGGGTCGAGGATCCGGTCGTCGCACAGCGTGTCGCCGAGCGAGACGCCACCGGCCCGGTCCTCGCCACCCAGCAGCTCGTCGAGCGCGGCGAGGTTCGAGGTCGACAGCTGCGAGCACACGGCACGCAGCTCCGTCACCGGCACGCCGAGGCGCGCGGCCAGCTCGGCCTCGGTCGGCGCGCGGTGCAGCGTCGCCTCGAGCTCGGCGTAGGCGCGGTCGAGCGAGCGCGCCTTGGTGCGCACCGAGCGCGGGACCCAGTCCATCGCGCGCAGCTCGTCGATGATCGCTCCGCGGATGCGCGAGGACGCGTAGGACTCGAACTTGACCGAACGGTCGAGCTGGTACTTCTCGATCGCGTCGATGAGACCGAACATCCCGTACGACACGAGGTCCGCCTGCTCGACGGTCGCGGGCAGGCGCATCCCGACGCGACCGGCCACGGCCGTCACGAGGGACGCGTAGTGCAGGATCAGCGCGTCGCGGTGCCGGCGCTCGCCGGTCGCCTTGTAGGCGGTCCAGAGCTCGGCCACGTCGGGTGACTGCGCACCGCGCTGGCTCGGGACCTCGGGCAGGACGACGACGTCGGCGAGCTCGACCTCCTCGTCGTCGAGGACGGCGTCGAGCGGCGACGAGGCGACGGCGTCGTCCACCTCGGCGACGAGCAGACCACGCTGCTGCGGGATCGTGCCGGCCGGGGCCGCACCCGCGCGGTCGACCGCACGCAGCGCCGGCGTGGTGTCCAGGTGGAGGGTCATCATCGTCCGTCCTCAGGCCCTCGGGTGAGCCTGCGCGTAGGCCGAGCGCAGGCGCTCGGCGGATACGTGGGTGTAGCGCTGGGTGGTCGTGAGGCTGGCGTGGCCGAGGATCTCCTGCACGCTGCGCAGGTCCGATCCGCCTTCCAGCAGGTGGGTCGCAGCCGAGTGGCGCATCCCGTGGGGCGCGAGGTCGACCCCGGCGGCCGCGGTCGCGCGGTGCACGACGGTGCGCACCTGACGCTGGTCGATGCGTCCGCCGCGAGCTCCGACGAACAGCGCCCCGCCGTCGGCGGCGACCGCGGGCCGCACGCGCAGCCACGCCTCCAGCGCGCGCGCCGCGGGAACGCCGAACGGGACGACGCGCTGCTTGTCGCCCTTGCCCGTGACGCGCAGGGTGCGCTGGGCCAGGTCGACGTCGGCGACGTCGGCGCCGCACAGCTCACCGACGCGCACGCCCGTGCCGTACAGGACCTCGAGCATCGCCCAGTCGCGCACCGTCAGGGGCGACTGCGCGTCCGCACGGTCCGCGAGCTCGTCGAGCGCGCGGCGGGCGACGTCCTGGGACAGGACGGCGGGCAGCGTGGCACCGGTGCGCGCGGTGGCGAGGCGCAGCGACGGGTCCACGGGGACGAGCCCGGTGCGGGACGCCCAGGAGAAGAACGCGCGGGCGCTGGCACCGCGCCGCGCGAGCGTCGCGCGGCTGCTGTGGTGGGCCGCCATGGCCGCGAGCCACGACCGCAGCATCGCCAGGTCGACGTCGG
This sequence comes from Cellulomonas persica, assembly GCF_007989825.1. Taxonomy (GTDB): domain Bacteria; phylum Actinomycetota; class Actinomycetes; order Actinomycetales; family Cellulomonadaceae; genus Cellulomonas; species Cellulomonas persica. The sequence continues at coordinate 24,519 of NZ_BJUA01000001.1, forward strand.
CGAGGTCCACGGCACCGTGCCGCGCGGCGTGGCGCAGCAGCGCGTCGATGTCACCGAGGTAGGCACGCACGGTGTGCGGGGACAGCCCGCGCACGTGCGTCAGGTGGGCCGAGTAGTCCGCGAGCAGGCGCGCGCGACCCGGCGCCTGTGCGGTGATCTCGGCCACGTCCATGCGGATACCGTGACGGTTTTCGACGCGCCGAACAAGCCCGTGATTCACCTGTCCGGCCTAATCGCGGGCGTTTACGGGGTTATTGTCCAAATTGATTCGGACAATCGGCGCACATCGTCGCGCTTTTCACCCGCACGAGTTGCTCACGTCACATCCGCAGCGCGCCATCCGGATCCGTCATGTCGTGCGAGTCCGACAAGCTCCAGCGTCCCGAGCGCCTCGAGCGCCTCCCCCGAGGTCACTCCGGCCGCACGGGCAACCATCGCAACAGATCGCGCCGCGCGCATCCCGAGCGCGTCGTGGACGCGGCGAGCGAGCTCGTCGATGCCGTCGTGCACGCCGGCCGTCGCGGTGGGCTCGGGCGCCAGGTCCGCACCGAGGTCTCCAGCGAGCTCCACGACCTCCGCGGCTTCCGTGACGCACGTCGCGGTGCCGTCGCGCAGCAGCCGGTGGCAGCCAGTCGACGCCATCGACGTGACCGGCCCGGGCACGGCGCCGACCGGCCGGCCGAGCCGCGCGGCGTGGTTCGCCGTGCTGAGCGCACCCGAGCGCCAGGCGGCCTCGACGACGACGGTGGCCGCCCCGAGCGCCGCGATCAGCCGGTTGCGCTGCAGGAAGCGGCTGCGCGTGGGCAGGCTGCCCGGCGGCACCTCGCCGATCACCGCTCCCCCGCTCGCGACGGCCTCCTCGACGAGGCGGGCGTTGCCCGCGGGGTACGCACGGTCCACGCCGCCCGCCACGACGACGAGCGTCCGACCGCCGCCGGCGAGCGCGCCTCGGTGCGCCGCCGCGTCGATGCCGTACGCCCCGCCCGAGACGACGACGAAACCGGCGTCGACGAGACCCGCCGCGAGGTCGATCGCGACACGCTCGCCGTAGGCGGTCGCGGCGCGCGCCCCCACGAGTGCGACCGTCCGCGCGCGGGCGCCGACGACCGCGCCTCGTGCCGCTGCCGCGTCGCCGCGCACCCACAGGCACGGCGGCGCCGCGGCCCCGAGGTCGTCGAGCCCCGCGGGCCAGTCGTCGTCGCCCGGGACGAGGACCCGGCTCCGGGCCGCGGCTCCGGGCGGGGGCGCGTCGACCGACCAGCCCTCGACCGTCAGTCGTTCGAGACGCGGACGCCACCGCTCGACGGCCCGCGCGAGCCGAGCCGCGGCGCCGCGCCGCACACCGGCCGGCACGGCCTCCTGCGCCACGGCCTCCTGCACCACGGCCCGCCCACCCAGCGCCACCGATCCTCCCTGCTGCTCCAGCAGCCACTGCCACGCGTCGGCCGCGCCCAGCTGCCCGACGAGCGCACCCGCCACGACGTCGCCGGGCTCGGCGAGCGCGCTCCACGCGGCGCGCGCCCAGCGCTCGCGCTCGTCGACCGTGCGACGCGCGCCCGTGCTCGGCGCGGTCATGCTCCGCGCCCCCTGGTCCGCAGCGCGAGCGCTCGGCCGACCTGCGCGCGGCCCGGTGCCGCCCGCCCCTCCAGGTCGGCCAGCGTCCATGCGACGCGCAGCACCCGGTCCGCGCCACGGCGGCTCAGCGTCCCGCGGTCCACCGCCCGGTCGAGGTCGGCGACCAGCACCCGGTCGGGTCCGAGCCGCTCGCGCAGCCACGCGCCGGGCGCCTGGGCACACGTACGCCACGGGAGCCCGGCGAACCGCTCTGCCTGCGCGGCACGCGCCACCGCGACCCGGTGCGCGACGTCGGCGGTCGCCTCGCCCACCTCGTCGGTCGCGCGCGACGGCTGGAGCTCGACCTGCAGGTCCACGCGGTCGAGCAACGGGCCCGAGAGCTTGCCGAGGTAGCGCCGACGCTGCTCGGGGCGGCACGTGCAGTCCAGACCCTTGCCGACCGCCATCCCGCACGGGCACGGGTTGGCCGCGAGCACGAGCTGGAACTGCGCCGGGTACCGCGCGGCCCCCGCGGCCCGGTGCAGCACGAGCTCGCCGTGCTCGAGCGGCTGGCGCAGCGTCTGCAGCACCGCGGTCGTGAACTCGGGAGCCTCGTCGAGGAACAGGACCCCGCGGTGCGCACGCGAGGCCGCGCCCGGTCGCGGCACGCCCGAGCCGCCACCGATCACGCTCGCGGGCGTGGCCGTGTGGTGCGGGTCCTCGTACGGCGGGCGTCGCAGCAGCCCGCCGCCGGGGTCGAACGTGCCCGCGATCGAGTGGATCGCCGTCACCTCGACCGCCTCGTCCTCGGTGAGGTCCGGCAGGATCCCGGGCAGCCGCGACGCCAGCATCGTCTTGCCCGTGCCGGGCGGCCCGACCATGAGCAGGTGGTGCCCGCCCGCTGCGGCCACCTCGAGGCACAGGCGCGCCTCGTCCTGCCCGACGACGTCCCTGAGGTCCGGGGCGAAGGCCACGGCTCGGGGTGCGGCGACCTCGGCGGGCGCGGCGGGCACGTCGGGCACCTCGACGTCGGCCCCGTGCGCAGCCAGGACGGCCGCGAGCGTGCCCGCGCCGCGCACGTCCGCGCCGGGGACGAGGCTCGCCTCGGGCACGCACGCCTCGGGCACGACGACCCGCGGCCGTCCGGCGGCGACCGCGGCGGCCACGGCCGGCAGGATCCCCCGCACCGGCCGCAGGCGGCCGTCGAGCCCGAGCTCGCCGAGGTGCACGACCCCGCGCACGCGTGCGAGGTCGACGACCCCCGCACCGGCGAGCGCCGCCACGGCGATCGCGAGGTCGAACCCGGAGCCGGACTTCGGCAGCGTGGCGGGTGAGAGGTTGACCGTCACGCGACGGTTAGGCCACGCGAGCCCGCACGAGGAGACCGCGGCGCGCACGCGGTCGCGCGACTCGGCGAGCGCGGCGTCGGGCAGGCCGACCAGCGTGAACGCCGGCAGCGCCGCGGCGAGGTGCGCCTCGACTTCGACGAGGTGACCGACCATCCCGACCAGGCCGACGGACAAGGTCGCTCCGAGCGCCACGTCAGCACACCCCCTGCAGATGCTCGACCTGCGCGGCGCCCGCGCGCGGCAGCAGGATCGCGATGACGTCCACCCGGACCGACGCCGCGCGCACGTCGTGCTCCGCGAGCCACTGCGCGGCGAGCCGGCGGATCCGGGCGAGCTTGCGCCAGGTCACCGCCTCGGCGGGCGTCCCGTACGCGGTCGACCGCCGCGTCTTGACCTCGACGACGACGAGCACGTCGCCGTCCATCCCGACGAGGTCGAGCTCGCCGTACCGGCACCGCCAGTTGCGGTCCAGCACCCGCCACCCGCGGGCCTCGACGTGGGCAGCCGCCACGTCCTCCCCGTACCGCCCGACGGCGTCCTTCGCCCGCACCCGCACCACCTCCGCGCACAGCGTGGCGGTGACGACGGGTGGGGCGGAGGCGGCCCGTCGGTTCTGTGGACGTACCCGCCCGTCCCCAGGGCTGGGGTCGGGTCGCCGTCGCGCACGACGAGCGACGCGACGCCCGCGTCCGCGGTCCGGGCGCGGCAGCGGCGGTGCCGGTGGGCGGGCCGAGCGGTCACACGGGCGGTCGCGCCCTGTCCGCGGAGCCGCGAGAAGCGTCTCCGCACCGCTCGGCTCTCCGCATCGCTCGGCCGGACGGTTGCGCACCGGGGCCGAGCGGGCACGGCCCGCGGGGGGTCAGCGCGGGAACCCGGCCCCGCCGCCGAGGTCGAGCTCGGGCTTGGCGAGCTCCTCGACGTTGACGTCCTTGAACGTCACGACGCGCACCGACTTCACGAAGCGCGCGGAGCGGTACACGTCCCACACCCACGCGTCGGCGAGGGTCAGCTCGAAGTAGACCTCACCCGCCGCGGACCGTACCTGCAGGTCCACGTGGTTCGCCAGGTAGAAGCGGCGCTCGGTCTCGACGACGTACGAGAACAGGTTCACGACGTCCCGGTACTCGCGGTAGAGCGCGAGCTCCATGTCGGTCTCGTAGTTCTCCAGGTCCTCGGCACTCACGCGTCCATCATCCCCCACGCCCGAGGTGAACCGGTCACGAGCCGCGCCGAGCCGTCGTCGAGCAGCGCAGGTGCAGGGTCGCCGTCGAGCAGCGCAGCTGCGGGGTCGCCGTCGAGCAGCCCCGTGGCGCCGTCGCCGTGGAGCACGCCGGCGCTCGCGTCGGTCGTCGCGCCCGTGAGCGGGTCCGTGCCGGGCAGGCGCCACGAGCGCCGGTGCAGCACGCACGGGCCGATCTCGCGCAGCGCGGCGATGTGCTCCGGGCTCGAGTACCCCTTGTTCTCGTCCCAGCGGTAGTGCGGGTGGTCCGCGGCGAGCTCGACCATGAGGGCGTCGCGCTCGCACTTGGCGAGCACGCTCGCGGCGGCGACGCTCGCGCAGGACCGGTCGGCCTTGACCTTGAGCAGCACGCGCGGGGAGGTGGCCCCGGGCAGGAGGTCGGCGGCGGCCTCGTCGGCGAAGAGCTCGCCCTGCGCGGGCGGCGTCAGCCAGTCGTGCGAGCCGTCGAGCACGACCGCGTCGACCGCGCCGACCCCGTCGCACGCCGCGGCGAGCGCGCGCATCCCGGCGCGCCGCAGCGCGGCGATGATGCCGATCTCGTCGATCTCCGCCGCGCTCGCGTGGCCCACCGCGCGCGCCACCCCCCACCGGCGCAGCCGCGGCAGGAGCGCGACGCGGGCCGCGGGCGTCAGGAGCTTGGAGTCGGCGACACCCTGCGGGGCGGAGCGGGTCTGCAGGTCGACGACGACGACTCCGACGGACACCGGCCCGGCCAGCGAGCCGCGCCCGACCTCGTCCATGCCGGCGACGAGACGCGCGCCGTCGCGCAGCAGCCCGCGCTCGATGCGCAGGTGCGGCCCGGGGCGCGCGGCCCGACGTGCGGCAGGCGGCACGCGCCCCGACGCGGCAGCGTCGGTGACGGTGGGTTCGTCGACGAGCGTCATGACGGGTCGGGGACGTCCTTGAACGTGTCGCCCGGGTTGTGCAGGACGGTGGCCCGGTCGATCGGCCAGACGAGCACGAACGCCTTGCCGACGACGTTGTCCATCGGGATCGCGCCACCGCCGGGGTCGCCCTGGTGCAGCCGCGAGTCGGAGGACCGCTGCCGGTTGTCCCCCATGACCCACAGGCTGTCGGGCGGCACGGTCACGTCGAACGCCATCTGGCTGGGGATCGCACCGGCGGCCAGGTACGGCTCGTCGAGCTCGACGCCGTTGACGGTCACCGGCTCGCCGGGGCCTGCGCACGCGACGCGGTCGCCCGGGAGCCCGATCACGCGCTTGACGAGGTGCTCGCCGGCGTCCTGCGGGTACAGCCCGACGAACGTGAACAGGTCGTTCATCGCGCCGCGCCACCCGGTGGCCTCGACGGGCTTCTGGCCCTCGAGCCAGCCGCCCGGGTCCTTGAAGACGATGATGTCGCCGCGCTCGAGGTCGAACGGGCCCGGCGTCAGCTTGCTCACCATGATCCGGTCGTCCTCGACCAGCGTGTCGTGCATCGACGAGCTGGGGATGAAGAACGCCTGCACCAGCAGCGTCTTGATGAGCCACGAGAGCACGAGCGCGCTCACGAGGATGATCGCGGTCTCGCGCAGGATCGACCCGCCGGCGCTGCGTCGGCGGCGACGTCCGCCGCGCTCCGCGTCGCGTCGCTGCGAGCGGGTCGCCGGGGCCTCGGGCGTGGCTGGCTCGGCCTCGCCCGCCGGGTCGGGCGTGAGCGTCGGCTCCGCCGGCCAGGTGCCCGCGCTGGTCTCGTGCATGCTGTCCCGCTCCGTCTCGCTGTACGGGGCTGCTCCCCCGACCTCGGCGCGCCCCTGCTCGCCGGTGCTCCCGCTGGGCGGTCCCCCCTGCGTGCGCGCAGGGTCGTCGTCGGCTCGCGAGGTCACCGGGTAACTCTCGCACGCCAGGCTGTGCACGTGGCGCACCCAACCGCACCCTGGGCACCCGGGTCGGCGTTCGCCGGGAACGCCGCAGGGCGGCCACCCGGAGGTGACCGCCCTGCGGTCGAGGACGAGGAGGCTCAGCCCTGAGCGACCGTGCGCTCGCGCTTCTCCTTGATCTTGGCCTTCTTGCCCCGCAGGCCGCGCAGGTAGTACAGCTTCGCGCGACGGACGTCACCACGGGTGACGACCTCGACCGACTCCAGCGACGGGGCGTGCACGGGGAACGTGCGCTCGACGCCGACCTGGAAGCTGATCTTGCGGACCGTGAAGGTCTCACGCACGCCGGCGCCCTGGCGGGCGATCACGACGCCCTGGAACGCCTGGACGCGCGAGCGGTTGCCCTCGACGACCTTGACGTTGACCTTGACGGTGTCGCCGGGACGGAACTCGGGGATGTCGGTCCGCAGCGAGGCGGCGTCGACCTGGTCCAGCGTCTGCATGATGTTCTCCTCGGCCTGCCGACGGGTCAGGCACGCGGTTCGAGGACGGCACGACGTACGAGCGCGTCCTGGTGGTCTGGTTCGTCGGTGCGTCCGGTCGGCGCCCGGTGGGCCCGGCCGGTGGTCGTCGAGGTCTCCCCCGTGGCAGAGACGTGACGTGCGCGCACCAGCGGACAAGTCTGCCACAGCGCGGACCCCGGCTGGTAATCGCGAGTGCGCTCACCCACGTCACGCGCGCCCCGCCCGTCCGGGCGTCGGGCGCTCAGCCGGCCGCGCCGTCCGGCAGCACGTCAGGCTGCACGTCAGGTCGTTCGGCGAGGACCTCGCGGTCGCGCGCGTCGAGCGCAGCCGGGTCGAGCGCCTCGAGCATGTCCGGGCGGCGCGCCGCGGTGCGCCGCAGCGCCTCGTCGCGCCGCCACCGCGCGATGCGCGCGTGGTGACCCGAGAGCAGCACGTCCGGCACGTCGAGCCCGCGCCATGTCGGCGGTTTGGTGAACACGGGGTACTCGAGCAGCCCCGCCTCGCCGTGCGACTCCTCGACGAGCGACTCGGGGTTGCCCACGACACCGGGCAGCAGGCGCGCGACCGCCTCGACGACGACGAGCGCGGCGACCTCGCCGCCGTTGAGCACGTAGTCGCCGAGCGACAGCTCGCTGACGCGCACGCCCGCGGCCCGGTAGTGCTCGGCGACGCGCGCGTCGATCCCCTCGTAGCGGCCGCACGCGACCACCAGGTGGGTCTCCGCGGCGAGCGCGTGCGCGGTCGGCTGGGCGAACACCTGGCCGGACGGCGTCGGCAGCAGCAGGTGCGCGTCGGGCGTGAGGATCTCGTCGAGCGCGGTCCCCCACACGTCGGCACGCATGACCATGCCCGCGCCGCCGCCGAACGGCGTGTCGTCGACCGTGCGGTGCCGGTCGGTCGTCCAGTTGCGCAGGTCGTGCACGTGCAGGTCCAGGATCCCGGCCTCGCGCGCCTTGCCGACGAGCGAGAGCCCGAGCGGCGCGAGGTAGTCCGGGAAGATCGTCAGGACGTCGATGCGCACGCTCACTCGCCTCGCTCGTCGGACGGTCCGGACGTCTCGTCGGCCGGGCTCGACGTCTCGTCGGACACGACGAGGTTCGCGGCATCCGACGCGAGGAGCCCACCCGGCGGGTCGAGCACGACGCGGCCACCCGCCACGTCGACGACCGGCACGATCGCACGCACGAACGGGACGAGCGTGCGCGCACCGTCGCCCTCGCGCAGGACGAGCACGTCGTGCGCCGGCAGGTGCTCGAGCCCGACGATCTCCCCGAGGACCCGGCCGTCGACGTGCTCGGCGCGCAGCCCCGCGAGCTCGTGCGGGTACCAGGCGTCCTCCTCGTCGGACGCGTCCTCCTCCGCGAGCAGCGCGACGCCGCGCAGCGCCTCGGCCGCGGTGCGGTCGCGCACCTCGGCGAACGTGACGTACCAGCGACCCTGCTGCACGCGCGTCGAGCGGACGGTCAGCGAGCCGACGTCCGCACGGTCGGTCGCCAGCACCGCACCATCGGCGAGTCGCTCGTCGGGCACGTCGGTGCGCAGGTCCAGCGCGACCTCACCGCGCAGGCCGTGCGCGCGTCCGACGCGCGCCACCGTCAGCAGCATGGGGATTCTCCTCGAGATGGTCTTCGCGTAAGGGAGTCGCTCGTGCGAGGTCCGGTCGGGTGCCCTCCAGCACGACGAAGGCCCGGCCCCAGGGTAGGGGCCGGGCCTCACGCATCGCGGCTCATGGCCACGACGTGCTGTCTCGCGCCGGACCTCAGCGCCGGTCGACGTCGACCACGTCGACGCGCACGGGGCCTTCGGTCGACAGCGCGCCGACGACGGTCCGCAGCGCCTTGGCGGTGCGACCGCTGCGGCCGATGACGCGCCCGAGGTCGTCCGGGTGCACCCGGACCTCGAGCAGCTCGCCGCGACGCAGCGCGACCGCGCTCACCCGCACGTCGTCCGGGTGGTCGACGATGCCGCGCACCAGGTGCTCGAGCGCGTCGGCGAGCATCAGGCCTGCTCGTCCTCGGCGGGAGCCGCGTCCTCGGCCGGGGCCTCGGCGGGCTCGGCAGCCTTCTTCTCGGCGGCCTTGGCCTTGACCTTCTCGGCGTCCGCGGCGGCGGCCTCGACGGCGGCCTTCGGGTCGGCCTTGCCGGCCTTGACCTTCAGGGTGCCCTCGGCGCCCGGCAGGCCCTTGAACTTCTGCCAGTCGCCGGTGACCTTGAGGAGGGCGAGGACCTGCTCGGTCGGCTGCGCGCCGACGCCGAGCCAGTACTGCGCGCGCTCGGAGGAGATCTCGATGAGCGAGGGCTCCTCGGTCGGGTGGTACTTGCCGATCTCCTCGATGACGCGACCGTCACGCTTGGTGCGCGAGTCCGCGACGACGACACGGTAGTACGGCGCCCGGATCTTGCCGAGACGCTTCAGACGGATCTTGGTGGCCACGTTGTGGTCTTCTCCTGGGATTCAGCCGGGTGCCCCGCCAGCCTGCCCGTGGGGTTGGGCGGCCGGAGGCGGCGAAGGACGCGACGAGGGCAGGTAGAGGGGCTGCACCCGACGTGTACAGCCGACCATCATGCCAGACGTTCGGCGGCCTTCCCAAGCCGCACGCGGTCGACCACGTACCAGCCGATCGCGACGGCCGACGCGGCCAGCGCTGCCAGCAGGAGCCACGGCGCGGCGTCGCCGAGTCGGGCCACCACCCACGAGTCGCCGAGAAGGATCGACAGCGTCGAGCGGGGCGCGCCCACGTCGCCCCCGTCGTACATCGCGGCGTAGCCGACGAGCACGCCGAGGCCGATCCCCCACGCGAAACTGCGGTACCGCCGCGGCGCGCGACCGGCCCGCTTGCGCACGGCGCCGAGACCGACCAGCGGCAGCGTCACGATCCACGCGGCCGCGACGGGCAGCGCGATCGTCACGGGCGCCAGGGCGAGCACGACGAGCACGAACCAGCCGGCCGCGTAGAGCTTGGCGGCCACCCCGAGCACGACCCCGAGCCAGACGACCGCTGCGGCCACGACGTCGGCGACCGTCGGGCGGTGGCGCTCCGGGGCTGTCACGACGGCCGGGGCGGCTGGCAGCGTGCCGCCCACGGCACCGACGGTCGGCGCGGTGGAGGCAGGGTCCGCCCCGTCCGGCGCGGCACTGCTCGGCGTGGCGCTGCTCACGGAGACGCTCCTGTCGACGCGCGACCGCACGGTGCGGTCGCGGGCAGCGAACCAGACGGAGTCCGGAAGATGCCAGTTCGACCTGCACGTTCACCCGTCTGGGCTCGACGCCTTCCCCCGTGCGGGTTCGACCGAGGACTCGACGCCGGTCACGTCCGTCAGACGTGTCGCGTGCCGCGCAGGACGACCGCGGCGGGCTCGTGCAGCGCGGTCACGTCCGTGCGCGGGTCGCGGTCGTAGACGACGACGTCGGCGCTCGCGCCCTCCGCGATCGACTCGACGCCGAGCCACGCGCGGGTCCGCCAGCTCGCGGCCGCGACGACGTCGCGCGCCGGGATGCCGGCCGCGACCATCTCGGCGGCCTCGTCGGCGATCCGACCGTGCCCGATCGTCCCGCCCGCGTCCGTGCCGACGAGCACGGGCACACCCGCGTCGTGCAGGTCACGCACGTGCTCGTACCGGCGCTCGCCCATCGCGCGCATGCGCTGCGCGAAGCGGGGGTAGCGCGGCGCGCCCTGGTCCGCGATCGCGCCGAACTGCGCGATCTGCAGGAGCGTCGCGGTGACCGGGATCCCGCGCTCGGCGATCCGCGCGATCTGCGCGTGCGTGGCGCCGGTGGCGTGCTCGAGGCAGTCGACCCCGGCGTCCAGGAGCGGGTCGACCGACTCGGTCGCGAACGTGTGCGCGGTGACGCGCGCGCCGGCGTCGTGCGCGGCGGCCACCGCGGCGTCGAGCACGTCGTCGGGCCACAGCGGCGTCAGGTCCCCCGCGGGGCCGAGGTCGCGGTCGATCCAGTCGGCGACGAGCTTGACCCACCCGTCGGCGCGCACCGCCTCGTGGTGCACGACGCCGGGCAGGTCGTGCACGTCGGCGAGCTCGAGCCCGTAGTTCCTCAGGTACCGCTTGGGCCGCGCGAGGTGGTGCCCGGCCCGGATCAGGCGCGGGAGGTCCGCACGCCCGTGCACCCAGGAGGTGTCCGCGGGCGAGCCCGCGTCGCGCACGAGGAGCACTCCCGCGTCGCGGTCGGCCAGGGCCTGCCGCTCGGCCGTCGCGTGGTCGACCGGACCGTCAGCCGCAAGCCCGATGTGGCAGTGCACGTCGACGAGCCCGGGCAGCACCCAGCCACGGATCGTCGTCGCCGGCCCTGCGGGGCGGGTGAACGTCAGACGCCCGCCGACGACCCACGCCTCGCCGACCTCGCGCTCGTCGTCGAGCACGACGGTCCCGGCCAGGTGCAGGACGTCGCTCACGGGTTCAGCGCCCGAGGAACTTCTCGAGCCCGGCGGGCAGCTCGATCGACGCGGGGTCCGGCTGGTGCGCCGGGGTCCCCAGGCCGAACGCCGACCCGCTCGGCGCGGCGGCGGGCTTGCCCTCGAGCGCGGCGCGCTCCTGCGCCGCGCGCTTGGCCGGGTTGCCCGACTTGCCGCGCACCTTGCGCTGCGGCGCGGCCTTGCCGCGCGCCTTCTTGCCCATCCCGGGCAGGTTGCCCATGCCCGGCATCGCGCCCGGCATGCCACCCGACTTGGCCATCTGCCGCATCATCTTCTGCGCGCCGTCGAACCGCTCGAGGAGCTGGTTGACGTCGGTCGGCGTGGTGCCCGACCCCTTCGCGATGCGCGCGCGCCGCGAGCCGTTGATGATCTTCGGGTTGTCGCGCTCGGCGGGCGTCATCGACTGGATGATCGCCTCGATGCGGTCGACCTCGCGCTCGTCGAAGTTGTCCAGCGCCTCACGCATCTGCGCCATGCCGGGCAGCATGCCGAACATCTTCTTGAGCGAGCCCATCTTGCGCAGCTGCTGCATCTGCTGCAGGAAGTCCGCGAGCGTGAACGACTCCCCGCTCGCGAGCTTGCCCGCCATCTCCTGCGCCTGGTCGGCGTCGAACGCGCGCTCGGCCTGCTCGATGAGCGTCAGGACGTCACCCATGTCGAGGATGCGCGACGCCATGCGGTCGGGGTGGAACACCTCGAAGTCGGTGAGCTTCTCGCCGGTGCTCGCGTACAGGATCGGGCGGCCCGTCACGGACGCGACCGACAGCGCGGCACCACCGCGCGCGTCGCCGTCGAGCTTGGACAGCACGACGCCCGTGAAACCGACGCCGTCCGCGAACGCCTGCGCGGTGGTCACGGCGTCCTGACCGATCATCGCGTCGATGACGAACAGGATCTCGTCGGGCTGCACGGCGTCGCGGATGTCCGCGGCCTGGCGCATGAGCTCGGCGTCGACACCGAGGCGACCGGCGGTGTCGACGATCAGCACGTCGTGCTGGCGCGACCGCGCGGTCTCGAGGCCCGCGCGCGCGACGGCGACCGGGTCCGCGCCGGCCGGGAGCACGTCGTCGGCGCCCTGGTTGCCGGGGTGGGGCGCGAACACCGGGACACCGGCCCGCTCCCCCACGACCTGGAGCTGCGTCACCGCGTTCGGGCGCTGCAGGTCGGCCGCGACGAGCAGCGGCGTGTGGCCCTCGCCCTTGAGCTGGAGCGCGAGCTTGCCCGCGAGCGTCGTCTTGCCCGCACCCTGCAGACCCGCGAGCAGGATGACCGTCGGCGGGTTCTTCGCGTAGCGCAGCGTGCGGGTCTCGCCGCCGAGGATCGCGACGAGCTCCTCGTTGACGATCTTGACGACCTGCTGCGCCGGGTTGAGCGCCTGCGAGACCTCGGCGGACAGCGCGCGCTCGCGCACCGCGCCGGTGAACTGCCGGACCACGGGCACGGCGACGTCCGCGTCGAGCAGCGCCCGGCGGATCTCGCGCACGGTCGCGTCGACGTCCGCCTCGGACAGGCGGCCCTTGGTGCGCAGGTTCTTGAACGTCGACGTCAGGCGGTCGGACAGGGTGGCGAACACGTAGGGCGTCCTCGCGGGAAGGGGTCAGGGACGTCCCAGGGTACCTGGGCGATCCGCCGCGCGACCGCCGCCGAGGCGCCTGCGCGCTCGCGCGACGAGGTCGTCGACGAGCGTGCCGCGCCACTGGCTCCACGCGGCCGGGCCTGCGGCCACCGCGTCGGCCTCCGTGAGGACGCGCAGCGCCTGCAGCAGGTCGTCGCGGTGGTCGACGGCCTCCAGCAGCCGGTCGGTCGTCGCGGGGTCGTCGGGGTCGGCGCTCGTCGCGAGCTCCGCGAGCAGCAGGTGCTCCCGCACGAGCCGCGTGACGTCGGCCGCGACGTCGTCGCCGAAGCCCATGCGCTCGACGATCGGACCCGCCAGGCGCGCGCCCTCGACCGAGTGGTCGCCCGCGCCGGCGCGCTTGCCGATGTCGTGCAGGAGGGCCGCGACGAGCAGCGTCTCGCTCGGGGTCCCGGGCACGAGCGCGGCCACGTTCGCGGCGGTCTCCACGAGGTGGCGGTCCACGGTGTGCCGGTGCACGGGTGAGCGCTGCGGGCGGTTGCGCACGCCCGCCCACTCCGGCATCCACGTGGTGACGACGCCGGCGAGGTCGAGCGCCTCCCAGATCGGCACCTGCGCGTGCCCGGCGGCGAGGAGCTGCAGCAGGTACTGGCGTGCCTGGCGCGGCCAGGGCGTCGGGAGCGCGGGGGTCACCGTGAGGTGCTGCACCGAGACGGGCGAGAGCTGCAGGCCCGTGCGCGCCGCGGTCGCCGCCGCGCGCAACGCGAGCAGCGGGTCGTGCTCGGGGCTCGCGTCGACCGCGAGCACGATCTCGTCGCCGTGCTGCACGAGCCCCTCGGCGATCGGGCGCAGCCGCGGGGGCATGCGGCGTCCCCGGACGAGCCGCGGGCCGCGGGCCGGGCGCTCGAGCGCCTGACGCGCGTTGCGCGCCGTCGTGTCGAGCGCGTACGAGATGATGCGCGCCGCCTCCGCGATGCTCGCGAGCAGGTCGTCGCGGTCGTCGAAGCCGACGAGCTCGGCGACCTCGTCCTGGTCGGCGAGCAGCAGGCGGTTCGTGTGGCGGCGCGTGGCGACCTGCACCGCGTCGCGCACGTCGAGCAGGTGCGTGTACGCGTGGTCGACCGCACCGTGCGGACGGTCGGTGAGCCACGTGGCCGCGAGCGCGGACAGCACCACGGCGTCGCGGATGCCGCCGCGCGCCTCCTTGAGCTCGGGCTCGATGAGGTAGGCGAGCTCGCCGTGGCGCTCTGCCCGCTGCCGCGTGGAGGCGAGCAGCTCGGGCAGACGCCGCCGAGCGGCCGCGCGCCAGTCCTCGAGCAGGGCCGAGGTGGCGCGCGCGATCACCACGGGGTCCCCCGCGACGTGCTGCAGGTCCAGCAGGCCCACCGCGGCCGGCAGGTCCTTCGACGCCACCTGACGGCACTGCGCGAGCGAGCGGACCGAGTGGTCCAGGTCGAGGCCCGCGTCCCAGATCGGGTACCAGAGGCGCTGCGCGAGCGCCGAGAGGTCCTCGACGGAGCGTCCCCGGCCCTCGTGGACGAGGAGCAGGTCGAGGTCGGAGACGGGGCTCGCGTCGCCGCGGCCCACCGACCCGACCGCACCCAGCGCGACCCCGGCCATGTCCTGGCCGGCGGTCGCCTCGTGCCACAGCTCGACGAGCCGCCGGCGTACCAGGGCGGAGATCTGCTGGCGGCGCAGGACCCCGTCGTGCGTCGTGCCGGTCAGGGACGTGGCGAGGTCGAGCCGTTCGACGCGCAGGTCCCGCACCCCAGGGGCGGGGTGCGGGACCTGCGTGTCGTCGTCGTCCCCGGCCGCGCCCCCCACGGGCGGCCGTTCGTCGGACATGGTTCCTACAGCGCGTCGTCGCCGTGCTCACCGGTGCGGACGCGAGCCACGTCCTCCACCGGCACGACCCAGACCTTGCCGTCACCGATCTTGCCGGTCTGCGAGGCGCGGATCACGACCTCGACGATCCCGGCCACGTCCTCGTCGGCGACCAGGACGTCGATCCGCACCTTCGGGACCAGGTCCACGGTGTACTCGGCGCCGCGGTAGACCTCGGTGTGGCCGCGCTGGCGGCCGTAGCCGCTCGCCTCGCTCACGGTCAGGCCACGGACACCCGCTGCCTCGAGGGCCGACTTCACGTCGTCGAGCCGATGCGGCTGGATGACCGCCGTCACGAGCTTCGTCATCACTTCACCTCCGTCACGACGCGGGCCCCGCCCAGCGTCTCGTATGCGGTCTCACCGTGCACGGCGAGGTCGATACCACCGACCTCGACCTCCTCGCTGACCCGCCACCCCATCGTCGCCTTGATGGCGAACGCGATGATCGCGGTGATGACGCCGGAGAAGACGACCGCGTACAGGGCCGCGATGACCTGCGTCCCGAGCTGCTCGAAGCCGCCGCCGTGGAACAGGCCGACGCCGTCCTTCGCGAGGAAGCCGATCGACACCGTACCGATGAGGCCACCGACGAGGTGGACGCCCACGACGTCGAGCGAGTCGTCGTAGCCGAGCTTGTACTTCAGGCCGACGGCCAGGGCGCAGACCGCACCGGCGACCAGGCCGAGGATGATCGAGTTCAGCGGGTCGAGCGCGGCCGCGGCGGGCGTGATCGCGACGAGACCGGCGACGATGCCCGAGGCGGCACCGAGCGACGTGGCGTGGCCGTCACGGATCTTCTCGGTGACGATCCAGCCGACGAGCGCCGCACCGGCGGCGACCGTGGTGTTGATCCAGGCGAGCGCCGCGACGTCGGTCGCACCGAACGCCGAGCCGGCGTTGAAGCCGAACCAGCCGAACCACAGGAGCGCGGCACCGAGCATCACGAACGGCAGGTTGTGCGGACGCATCGGCTCCTTGCCGAAGCCCTTGCGCTTGCCGATGACGAGCGCGAGCACCAGACCGGCGACACCGGCGTTGATGTGGACGACCGTGCCACCGGCGAAGTCGATCGGCGCGGGCAGCGAACCGCCGAGGAACCACTCGTCACCGAACAGGTAGCCGCCGAACCAGACCTGGTGAGCGAGCGGGAAGTACACGAGCGTGACCCACACGACCACGAAGAGCACCCAGGCGCCGAACTTGACGCGGTCGGCGATCGAACCGCTGATGAGCGCGACCGTGATGATCGCGAAGGT
Source organism: Cellulomonas persica (assembly GCF_007989825.1). Classification (GTDB taxonomy): domain Bacteria; phylum Actinomycetota; class Actinomycetes; order Actinomycetales; family Cellulomonadaceae; genus Cellulomonas; species Cellulomonas persica. The sequence continues at coordinate 40,149 of NZ_BJUA01000001.1, forward strand.
CACCTGGAAGCCGACCGTGATGAGGTCGGTCAGCGGGTCCTCACCGTTCAGGATGCCGCTGAGCCCGAAGTAGTCCGAGCTCCATCCGAACAGCCCCGCCTTGTCGTCCCCGGCCACCATCGCGTAGCCCCACAGCACCCAGATGATCGCGACGACGCCCATGGCGGCGAAGCTCATCATCATCATGTTGAGGACGGACTTACCGCGGACCATGCCCCCGTAGAAGAACGCCAGTCCAGGCGTCATGAGCAGCACCAAGGATGCTGACGTCAGCATCCACGCGGCGTTTCCTGCATCCATACCCATTCGCTCCCCTCGCCGGCCGGGCGGCCGATCGCGGACAACGTTCGAGCAGCGGGATTTCGCCGAGCGGCTGCACGCGTTACCGGCAGGTGACAAGGCGCACGTGCGTGTAAACGTTGGGTTTCGAGGTGGGCGTTCGTCCGACTCGCCCCCCGGACGACGAGCGGGCGGCCACCGTCGGGGCTCGTCGCCCGCCGCTCCCCCGGGTCTACTGCAGCAGGCCGTCGACGAACGCCTCGGGGTCGAACGGCGCGAGGTCGTCGGGTCCCTCGCCGAGCCCGACGAGCTTGACCGGCACGCCGAGCTCGCGCTGCACCGCGACGACGATGCCGCCCTTGGCGGTGCCGTCGAGCTTGGTCAGCACGATGCCCGTGACCCCCGCGACCTCGCCGAAGACGCGCGCCTGGTTGAGCCCGTTCTGGCCCGTCGTCGCGTCGAGCACGAGCAGGACCTCGGACAGCGGAGCCTCCTTGCCGATGACGCGCGTGATCTTGCCGAGCTCGTCCATGAGGCCCGCCTTGTTCTGCAGCCGACCGGCGGTGTCGACGACGACGACGTCGACGTCGGCCTGCTTGCCGGTCCGCACGGCCTCGAACGCGACCGACGCCGGGTCGGCGCCCTCGCGCTCCGAGCGCACGGTCGGCACGCCCACGCGCGAGCCCCACGTCTCGAGCTGGTCGGCGGCCGCCGCGCGGAACGTGTCCGCCGCGCCGAGCACGACCGACCGCCCTTCGGCGACGAGCAGCCGCGTGAGCTTGCCGATCGTCGTCGTCTTGCCCGTGCCGTTCACGCCGACGACGAGCAGGACCGCGGGCGTGCGCGTGCCGTCGGCGGCGACGGTCGGCGCGACGTGCAGCGAGCGGTCGAGCGTCGGGTCGACGAGCTCGAGGAGCTGGGCGCGCAGCAGCGTCTTGACCTGCGCGGGGTCCTTGAGGCCCTCGACGCGCACGCGCGTGCGCAGCGCGTCGATGAGCTCGCCGCTGGGTCCGGCGCCGACGTCGGCGAGCAGGAGCGTCTCCTCGAGCTCGTCCCAGTCGTCCTCCGCGAGGTGGTCGCGGGACAGCACCGCGAGCAGCCGCGTGCCGAGCGGCGAGCCGGAGCGCGCGAGGCGGTCACGCAGCCGCGCGAGGCGTCCGGCGGCGGGCGTCGGCACCTCGATCGACGGCAGGACGTCGAGCTCGGGAGTGCCGAGGCCGCTCTCGGCGGGCGGTGCCTCGGCCTGCTCCGGCAACGTGTCGAGCGTGCCCACGCCCGCGGTGGGCGGGACGTCCACGCCGCGCGGCGACTCGTCGTCGTCGGGCGCCGCGGCCGGGGTGGGGACGCGCTCGATCGTCGGCGCGGGCGCCGAGGTCGAGGTGTCGTCGCCCGAGCGGCGGCGCGAGACGAACAGCGTGACGACGGCCGCGACGAGCGCGATCGGCACACCGGCGGCCAGGAGCGTGGTCAGGGCATCGGAGTTCACACGCACAGTCTGGCCGCGTGCGGGGTGAGGACGCGAACCCGGTCGGCTCTCCGGACCCGCGCGACCCTGCGCGGCGCGCGCGGGCCGGTGGCACCGGGCCCGGCCGACGTGATTCGTTTCGGCCGTGTCGGCCGGTGCGGGCGCGTGCGTACGGTCACGTCGCGACGGCCCCGGTCTCGCCGGGGACAGCGCTGTCCACGAGGCTGTCCAGGAGGTCAGCATGACCAGCACGCACCGCGCCACCCACCTGGCCCTCCGGCACAGGGGCGATCAGCAGGCCCACCATCGACGCAGCACGGCAGGACGCGTGCGCCTGACCGTCGCCGCGCTCGTCGTCGTGGTCCTCGCCGGCACGCTCGGTCTGGCCACGGCCCTGGGCGCCACGGCCGCGACCGTGGACCCGAACGCCTGGTACGTGCTCGTCAGCCGCAAGAGCGACAAGGTCCTCGACGTGCCCGGGGCCACCGGCGACGGGTCGCCGCTCGTGCAGACGACGCGGACCGATGCGGCGAGCCAGCAGTTCCGGCTCGTCCCCGTCGGGGACGGCTGGTACGAGCTGCACCACCGCGCGTCGGGCAAGGTCGTCGACCTGTGGGAGTGGAGCACCGCCGAGGGCGCGTCGTTCCGCCTGTTCGCCGACCTCGACGGCGCCAACCAGCGGTTCCGCCTCGCCGACCAGTCCGGCTACGTCCGGCTGCTCAACCGGCACTCCGGCAAGGCGCTGCAGGTCGCGGGCGCCTCGACCGCGCAGGGCGCGGCGATCGTCCAGGGCACGGACACGAAGTCGTACCACCAGCAGTGGGCGCTGGCGAAGGTCGGCAGCGGCGGCAGCACGCCCACGCCGACGCCCAGCGCGTCCCCGTCGTCGCCCGGCACCGCCTCCTGGCCGAGCGCGACCGGACAGCAGCACGTCTCGTCGACCATCTCCGTGAGCGGCACGTTCGACGGCGGGCTCGTGCGGTACTACGGCATCTCGTCGAGCGGGCAGGACGAGTCGCAGCCGCCCATGTTCCGGCTCGCCGACGGCGCGGTCCTCACGAACGTCATCCTCGGGTCGGGCGCGGGTGACGGGGTGCACTGCGCCGGCACGTGCACACTGCAGAACGTCTGGTGGGAGGACGTCGAGGAGGACGCCGCGACGCTCAAGGGCAGCTCGCCGTCGCAGGTGATGACCGTCGACGGGGGCGGTGCGCGCCACGCGTCCGACAAGGTGTTCCAGCACAACGGCCCGGGCACGTTCGTCATCCGCAACTTCCAGGCGGCCGACATCGGCAAGCTCTACCGCTCGTGCGGGAACTGCTCGACGCAGTACGCGCGCACCGTGGTCGTGCAGGGCGTCACCGTGACCGCGCCGGCGACGACGCTCGTCGGCATCAACTCGAACCTCGGCGACCGGGCGACGCTGTCCGGCGTCACGATCGTGGACGACGCGTCACGCAAGGTCGTCATCTGCGAGGAGTACCGGGGCGTGACCTCGGGTGAGGCGACGAAGATCGGCGCGGGACCGAGCGCGGCGTGCGGGTACTCGCCCTCGGCGGTCGTCTACCGGTGACGGCGCCGGGCCGACGACGCCCGGGGTCAGCGGTAGACGTCAGCGGTAGACGTCAGCGGTAGACGTCAGCAGTCGACGTCAGCAGTGGACGTCAGCCGGGCACGTCAGCCGTGACGGCGCAGCGGGATGGCGCGGGCCGCCTTGTCGCGCGCACGCGCCAGGCCGGCCGAGAGGTCGTCGACGTGCAGGTAGCCCTCGCCCTGCTCGGCCGTGGCGCGCAGGAACTCGGCGAGGGACAGGTCGACGGGCTCGGCCTCGGCCGCCTCGGCGGCCGCGAGCTGGTCCGGCGCGGGGTGCCGACGCGCCCGCAGGCCCCGGCGGAACGCCTGCCACGGCGACTCGTCGTCGCGTCGCTCGTCCGCGTCCGACGTGCTCGCGACGAGCAGGACGACGGCCGCCACCGCGAGGGCGACGAGGATGGCGATCACGACGGGCAGCACGCGTCCAGTCTCGTCCGTACGCCGCGACGGCGCCGCCCCGGCGCCGGGTTCCCACCCACTCCCACACACGATCTTCACGCCCGGCGTCGGCGGGCGGCGAGGACGGTGCCCGGTCCGAGCGGCGACCGGTCGGCTCAGGCGGTCTCGCGCATGCGCTGGCTCACGACGGTGGTCACACCGTCACCCCGCATGGTCACGCCGTACAGCGCGTCGGCGATCTCCATCGTGCGCTTCTGGTGCGTCACGACGATGAGCTGGGAGTCCTCCTGCAGCTCGCGGAAGATCTCCAGGAGCCGTCCCAGGTTCGCGTCGTCGAGCGCCGCCTCGACCTCGTCCATGACGTAGAACGGGCTGGGCCGCGCCTTGAAGATCGCGACGAGCATCGCGACCGCCGTCAGCGAGCGCTCACCGCCGGACAGCAGCGACAGCCGCTTGACCTTCTTGCCCGCCGGGCGTGCCTCGACGTCGATGCCGGTCGTCAGCATGTCGTCGGGGTCGGTCAGCACGAGCCGGCCCTCCCCGCCCGGGAACAGCCGCGGGAAGACGCTGTCGAACGCCGCCGCGGTGTCGCGGTACGCGTCGGCGAACACCTGCTCGACGCGCTCGTCGATCTCCTTGACGATCTCGAGCAGGTCCGTCCGGGACTTCTTGAGGTCCGCGAGCTGGTCGACGAGGAACTTGTGCCGCTCCTCGAGCGCGGCGAACTCCTCGAGCGCGAGCGGGTTCACGCGCCCGAGCAGCGACAGCGCGCGCTCGGCGGCTCGCAGGCGCTTCTCCTGCTGCTCGCGCACGTACGGCACGTGCGTCGGCGCGTCGGGGTCGGGCTCGGTCCCGGGCGGCACGACGACGGGCACGTCCTGGTGCGGCCCGAACTCCTCGAGCAGCACGGCCGGGTCGAGCCCGAGCTCCTCGACCGAGCGCGCCTCGAGCTGCTCGATGCGCAGCCGCTGCTGCGTGCGCGCGACCTCGTCGCGGTGCGCGACGTCCGTCAGGCGCGCGAGCTCGGCCGCCTGCTGCTCGGCCTGCACACGCAGCCCCGTGATGGCCTCGTCGCGCGCCGCACGCGCGGCCTCGGCGTGCTCGCGCTCGTCGGAGGCGCGGCGCAGCGAGCCGTCGAGCAGCGCGAGCGCGTGCGTCGCGCCGTCCTGCACCGCGCGTGCGACCGCGGCCTGCCGCGCGCGGGCCCGTTCGCGCTCGGCGGCACGCTCGCGCGCGGCCCGCTCGGAGGCCGCGGCGCGCTCGAGCGACTCCGCTCGCCCCGACAGCGCCCGGGCGCGCTCCTCGACCGTGCGCAGCGTCAGGCGCGCCTCGGTCTCGCGCTGGCGTGCGCTCGTCGCGGACTCGAGCAGCGTGTCGCGGCGCTGGGTGCCCTCGGCGATCTGCGCCTCGCTCTCGACGGGCTCGACCTCGGCGGCCGCGAGCCGCTCGGTGAGCTCGGCGAGCTGAGCCGTGTCGTCCTCGAGCTGGCGCGACGCCGCGTCGAGCGAGGCCTGCACACGCTCGGCCTCGGCCCGCGCCGCGCGAGCGGTCGAGCCGAGGTTCCCGAGCTGCTCGGCGACGGCCGCGAGCTGCGCGTCGGACTCGTTGAGCCGCTCGAGCGTGGCCTCGTAGGCCGCACGCGCCCCGTCCTTCTCCTGGGTCGCTCGCGCCACCTCGAACCGCAGCCGCTCGGCCTCGGCGGTCGCCTCCTGCGCGCCCTGGCGCGCCTGGTCGAGCGCGGCCTGCAGGTGCAGCGCGCTCGGTGCGGCGGCCGAGCCGCCCGAGGCGTGCGTGCGGGACAGCACGTCACCTGTGCGCGTCGCGACGACGAGGTCCGGGGCCTGGGCGAGCACCGCGCGGGCCGCCGCGAGATCGTCGACGACGACCACGTCGGCCAGCAGCGCGGCCACGGTCGCGCGCACGTTCTCGGGGGCCTCGACGAGGTCGGTCGCCAGGTCGGCGCCCGCAGGCACCTCGGGTCGCGCGTCGGTCCGCGGCGCCGGCCCACCGACCACGAGGCTGGCGCGGCCTGCGTCCTCGGTCCGCAGCCAGCGGATCGCGTCGACGGCCGCGTCGACCGACTCCACCGCGACCGCGTCCGCGCTCGCCCCGAGTGCCGCGACGATCGCGTCCTCGTCGCGCGGGTCGACCGCCAGGAGGGCGGCGACCGAGCCGATCGTGCCCGACAGGCCGTCCGCAGCGAGCAGCGCGCCCGCACCGTCCTTGCGCGTCAGGCTCAGCTCGAGCGTCTCGGCACGCGACGTGAGCGAGGACTTCTCGCGCTCGGCGGCGGCGAGCGCGTCCGTCAGCTCGACGAGCCGGGCGGTGACGGCCTCGAGCGCCTCGACGGCCGACTCGTGCGCGGCGTCGAGCCCTTCCTCGCCCTCCTCCGCACCGGCGACCTGCGACTCGAGCGCCGCGAACTGCGCGGTCGCCTCGGCGCCGCGGCGCTCGGCGGCCACGAGCGACTCGCGCAGTCGTCCGATCTCGGCCTGCGTCGCCTCGACGCGGCTGCGGCGCGCCGCCACCTGTCCGGCGAGGCGGGCGACGCCCTCGCGCCGGTCGGCCGCACCGCGCAGCGCGGTCGCGAGCTCCTTCTCGGCGGCGGATGCCGCCTGCTCGACCTCCTGGCGCGCAGCGACCGCGGCCTCGAGCGCCGCGCGGGCGAGGTCGACCTCGGAGGCGAGCTCGGCCTCGGCCTGACGCACGCGCTCGGCCTGCGCGGCGAGGTCGTCCGGGTCGCGCCCGTCGCCGCGGTCGGGCGTCGACGTCCCCAGCAGCCGCACGCGGTCGGCGGCGAGCGACGCGGTCCCTCGCAGCCGCTCACGCAGCGAGGACAGCCGGTACCAGACCTCGCTGATCTCGCTGAGCGCGGGAGCCGCCTCGGCAGCCTCGCGCTCGAGCGTCGCGAGCCGTGCGCGGGTCGCGCCGAGCGTCGCCTCCACCTGCGCGCGCTGGTCGTTGAGCGCGGTCTCGTCGGCGACCTCCTGCTCGAGCTGTGAGCGCAGCTGCGCGAGGTCGTCGGCCAGCAGCCGGGCACGCGCGTCGCGCAGGTCGGACTGCACGACCGCGGCCTTGCGCGCGACCTCCGCCTGGCGACCGAGCGGCCCGAGCTGGCGGCGGATCTCCGCGGTCAGGTCGTTCAGGCGCGTGAGGTTGGCCTGCATCGCGTCGAGCTTGCGCAGCGCCTTGTCCTTGCGCTTGCGGTGCTTGAGGACGCCCGCGGCCTCCTCGATGAAGCCGCGGCGCTCCTCGGGCGTGGCCCGTAGCACGGCGTCGAGCTGACCCTGGCCGACGATCACGTGCATCTCGCGGCCCAGGCCGGAGTCCGACAGCAGGTCCTGGATGTCGAGCAGCCTGCAGCCCTGCCCGTTGATCGCGTACTCCGAGCCGCCGTTGCGGAACAGGGTCCGCGAGATCGTGACCTCGGTGTACTCGATCGGCAGCGCGCCGTCGGTGTTGTCGATCGTCAGCGACACCTCGGCGCGGCCGAGCGGCGGACGCCCCGCGGTGCCCGCGAAGATGACGTCCTCCATCTTGCCGCCGCGCAGCGACTTGGCGCCCTGCTCCCCCATGACCCACGCGAGCGCGTCGACCACGTTCGACTTGCCGGAGCCGTTCGGCCCGACGACGCACGTGACGCCCGGCTCGAAGCTCAACGTCGTCGCCGAGGCGAACGACTTGAACCCGCGCAGGGTCAGCGTCTTGAGGTGCACGGTCGCGAGTGTAGGTCGACCAGGGCCTCGACCCGGGGACGTGCCCGAAGCGTCGGGTTCAGACGGCGTCCCCGGCGTGCCCGGCAGGAGGCGTGCCGCGGAGCGTCCCGCGGGCCGCGGCGCGAGGCGTCAGAGCGCCGGGAACCACAGCGCGATCTCGCGCGCGGCGGACTGCGGGGAGTCCGAGCCGTGCACGACGTTCTCGATGACCTGGGCGCCCCAGTCACGCGCCAGGTCGCCGCGGATCGTGCCCGGCGCGGCGGTCGTCGGGTCGGTCGCACCCGCGAGCGAGCGGAAGCCCTCGACGACGCGCTGGCCCTCGACCACGGCCGCGACCAGCGGGCCGGAGCTCATGAACTCGATCAGCGGCCGCACGAACGGCTTGCCCGCGTGCTCCGCGTAGTGCTCGGCGAGGAGCGCCTCGTCGGCCTGGCGCAGCTCGAGCGCGACGAGCGTGTAGCCCTTGGCCTCGATGCGGCGCAGGACCTCCCCGACGTTGCCGCGGGCAACGCCGTCGGGCTTGACGAGGACGAGGGTGCGCTGGACGTCAGACATGGCGCCCACCCTAGTGTCGCGGCACGGGCCGTCGTGCCGGTTGCGCACGATCCGGCCGGGTGTGACCCGACCGGATCACGCCACCTGGCGTGACGGGTCCCGCGGCCCGGGACGTGCCTGCCGTCGGTCGTGTCAGACGCCGGCCGGGTGCGCCGCGTCGTACTCGGCACGCTCCCGGTCGATGCGTCCGCCGATGCGCAGCGCGGCGACCCACAGGCTGACGAACACGACCGCGACCAGCACCGCGATGTCCCGCGCGACCGCGGGCAGCACGAGCGCGGCGGCCACGAGCCAGCCCTGCAGCACCCACCCCACGGCGTAGCCGCCGCGTCGGCCGACGAGCCCCGCCGCGACGACGAGCAGGAGCGCGAGCCCCCCGCCGACGGCCCACACGGCGCCCGTCGAGGCGACGCGCAGGCCGTACGCCACGAGCGTCGCGAACAGCACGCAGAACGCCTCCAGCACGAGGATCGTCTGGGTGAACTGCGGCTTCGCGGGGCGCTTGCGGCGTACGGCCGGCGCGGAGGACGTCACCGTTCCAGGCTACCTGCGGCCGGGGAGTCGTCCGCCCGCCCGCCGACGCCCGCCGGGACGGACCCGGTGAGCTCGTCGACGACCAGCGGCGAGGCGTCCTCGACCCCGGACCCGTCGGCGGCCACGGCCTCACCGCGCGCCACCATGCCGGCGACGTCGGAGAGCTTGACCTCCTTGAGGAACAGCGCGAGCACGAGGCCGATGAGCACGAGCGGCACGAAGTACCAGAACGACGGCGCCAGCGTGCTCGCGAACGCGTCGATCACACCGGACTTGTAGGGCTCCGGGAGGCCCTGGACGACCTCGGGCGTGATGCTCTCGGCGCCGCCGCCGGGACCCTGCGGGGCGTCCGCGAAGACCTCGGTGAGCTTGGTGAACAGCGCGGTGGTGAAGATCGTCGAGAAGATCGCCGTGCCGACCGCCGCACCGATCTCCCGGAAGAAGTTGTTGGCGCTCGTCGCCGTGCCGAGCTCGTGCGGGTCGACCGCGTTCTGCACCGCCAGCACGATCGTCTGCATCACCAGGCCCATGCCCGCACCGAGCACGAAGATCATCGCGCCGAACAGGACGAGCGACATGTCCCCCGTGATGCGCGTGAGCCAGGCCAGGCCGAGCGCGGTGATGATCAGGCCCGCGACGGGGTAGATCTTGTAGCGCCCGGTCTTGGTGATGGCGACACCCGAGCCGATCGCGGTCAGCATGACGCCGACCATCATCGGCAGCATGAGGAAGCCGGACTGGGTCACGCCGACCCCGGTCGACATCTGCAGGAACGTCGGCAGGAACGCGAGCGCGGCGAACATGCCCGCGCCGAGGATGAACCCGATGAGCGTCGCGATCGTGAACGTCGGGTTCCGGAACAGCCGCAGCGGCAGGATCGGGTCCTGCACGACGCGCTCGACCGCGATGAACGCGGCGATCGCGGCGACGGTGACGAGCACGAGGGCGATCAGCCACGGGTCGGACCACTCGTAGCCGCTGTTGCCCGAGAACGACGTCCACGTGCTCGCGAGCACGAGACCCGACGTCGCGACGACCATGAAGACGATGCCCCACACGTCGATCGGCTTCTCGGAGCGGTGGGACGGGAGCTTGAGCGTGACCCACGCGGTGACGAACGCCGCGACGCCGATCGGGATGTTGATCCAGAAGCACCAGCGCCAGTCGGCGTGCTGCGTGAACAGGCCGCCGAGCAGCGGGCCGATCACCGCGGCGATGCCGAACAGCGCACCCATCGGACCCATGTACTTGCCGCGGTCCCGTGCGGGGACGATGTCGGCGATGATCGCCTGCGACAGGATCATGAGCCCGCCGCCGCCGAGGCCCTGCACGCCGCGCCACGCGACGAGCTCGCCGAACGACTGCGCGAAGCCCGCACCCGCCGACGCGACCGTGAACAGGCCGATCGCGACGAGGAACGGCCAGCGCCGGCCCCAGACGTCGCCGAACTTGCCGTACAGGGGCATGACGATCGCGATCGCCAGGATGTAGGCGGTCACGACCCACCCCTGGTGCGCGACGCCGTCGAGCTCGCCGACGATCGTCGGCATCGCGGTCCCGACGATCGACTGGTCGAGCGAGGACAGGAACATGCTCGCCATCAGGGCACCGAAGATCAGCCAGACGGTGCGGGGTGTGAGCACGACGAGCGGCTTGTCGCTCGCCTGCTCGGCGGTGGGGGCCAGGGCCATGGGTACCTCGTTCGATCGTGCGGCCCGGACCGCGCGGCGGCCCGGGAGCTTCGGGGTGGTGCGAGACGTCAGGGGTGGTGCTGGGGTGGTGCGGGTGCGTGCGGCGCTCAGCGCAGGTCGCCGGCGAACAGCGCGCGCACCTCGGCGACGACCGCGGCCAGGTGAGCGCGCGGGTCGGAGTCCGCCCCGGTGCTCTCCCAGCGCTGCGCGGTGGCGTGTACGAGGAGCATCGCGATCGAGGCGACCGTCTCGGGGTCGACCGACGGCGCGGGACCGAGCCGTTGCTCGACGAGCTGGTGGATCTCGCTGCGGTGCGACTCGAACCAGGCCATGTGGCGTGCGAGCAGCCGCGGTTCGTGCGCGACGAGCGCGATGGCCCGGCGGAACCGCTCGTGGCCCGCCGGCTGCTGCTCGATGACCGTGGCGAGCAGCTCCTCGAGGTCGACGAGCAGGTCGCCGCTCGGTCCGCCCTCGACGAACCGCGCCGCCGCGACGGGCGAGACCGGCCAGGGGACGTGCCCGAGCAGCGCGTCGTCCTTCGACTCGAAGTAGTTGAAGAACGTGCGCGTCGAGACGCCCGCGGCCTCGCAGATCGCCTCGACGGTCACGGAGTCGATGCCGTCGCGCTCGACCAGCCGCTGCGTCGCGTCGATGAGCGACTCGCGTCGCGCGCGCTTCTTGCGCTCGCGCAGCCCGACGTCGCCGCTCGTCTCGAGCGCGAGCGCGAGGGCCTCGAGGGACGACGAGGTCGTCGCGTCGGGGCGTCCGGGAGCGATCACGTGAGAACGTTACATCGAGTGCAACTTTGCATTCGACGCAATATCGGCGACGTGCGTCACACCGTCACGCGGCTCGGCGCGCGCCGAGCCACGGCGCCATCGCGCCGTTCTCAGCCCTGCCCGCCCTAGATCTCGCCGAACCCCGCGTCGATCGCGTCGGTGAGCGCGGCGACGGCCTCGCGCGCCTGCGTGCCGCTCGCCTCGATCTGCAGCTGGGCGCCCTGCGTCGCGCCGAGCTTCATGAGCTCGAGCACGCTCGCGGCGTTGACGCCGTTGACCGCCACGGTCGCGTCGTAGCCCGCGAGCATGCGCGCGACGACGGCCGCGGGCCGCGCGTGCAGCCCCAGCGGGTTGAGCAGCGTGCGCGAGGCGCGCACGACCCCGTCGTCGGTCGCCTCACCCGGTGCGACCTCCGGTGCGCCGACGGCGGCGGAGGCACCCGGGCCGAACGACGCCGCCGCGTGCTCCGCGGACGCGGCCACCTCGTCGAGACCCGCTCCCCCGTGCGCGGTGACGGCCGCGGCCACGCCACCCTCGACGAACGGCGCGTCCGCGAGACGCACGCGCTGCGCGAGCTCGGGCGCCACGGCCTCGAGCACGGCCTCGGTCGTGAGCACCGCCGAGCCGAGGTCGGTGAGCACGACGACCGAGCGACCGTCCGATGCCGCGCGCTCGATCGCCTGCTCGATGTGCTCGTAGTCCGTGCCGAGCCCGCCGTCGGCCATGCCGCCCGCGGCGACGATCAGCACGCCCGGCGCCATCTGGCCCGCGAGCTCGGCCGCGCCCGCGGCCAGCTCGCGCGAGTGCGAGACCAGGACCAGGGCGACGGCGGCCGGCTCGCGCACGTCGTCCACGGTGCCGGTCATGCCGCGCGGTCCGCGGCGGCGACCGCGGCCTCGAGGATGAGCTGCGACGAGCGCGCCCCGGGGTCGAGATGCCCGGCCGACCGCTCGCCGAGGTAGCTCGCACGTCCCTTGGTCGCCACGAGCGGCACGGTCGCCTCCGCGCCCGCGGCCGCGGCCACCGCGGCTGCCTCGAGCACCTGCGCCGGCTGCGCGCCGTCGGCGGACGCCTTCGCCGCGGCCTCGGCCGCCGGTGACCACGCGTCGACCATGGTCTTCTCCCCCGTGGTCGCCTTGCCGCGCGCGACGATCCCCTCGAGGCCCGCCTCGAGCAGTGCGACGACACCCGCGGAGTCGACGGAGCTGCTGCCGCACGCCTTCGCGGCCCGCAGGTAGGCCGTGCCGTAGAGCGGGCCGGCAGCGCCGCCGACCGTCGACATGAGCGTGGTCGCGACGAGCTTGAGCACGTCGCCGATCGTGGCGGGCGGTGCCTCGAGGGCGTCGAGCTTGGCCAGCACCGCCGTGAACCCCCGCTTGAGGTTCTCGCCGTGGTCACCGTCACCGATCTGCCGGTCGAGCTCGACCAGCTCGTCACGGTGCTCGACCACCGTCGCGGCGCTCGCACGCACCCAGTCCACGGCCCACGCCACGTCCAGCGTCATGCCACCTCCCTCGTCATCCCCTGCTCGCGCCCATCCTCGCCCACGCCGCGGGCATCACCAGCGCAGGGCGGTGGTGTGGACCGGAGCGTCCCACAACGTGGTGAGCTCGTCGTCGAGCCGCAGCACCGTGACCGACGCCCCCTGCATCTCGAGCGACGTCACGTAGTTCCCGACGAGCGAGCGCGTCACGCGCACGCCCCGGGCCTCGAGCAGGGAGCGAGCCTGGCGGTAGACGATGTACAGCTCGGAGGCGGGCGTGCCGCCCATGCCGTTGACGAACAGCAGCACGTCCTCGCCGCTGCTCAGCCCCAGGTCGTCCGCGACCGGCGTCAGGAGGAGCTCGGTGATCTCGTCCGCGCCCGCGAGCGGGATGCGCCTGCGCCCGGGCTCGCCGTGGATGCCGATGCCGATCTCGATCTCGTCCTCGGGCAGGTCGAACGACGGCTTGCCCGCGTGCGGCACGGTGCACGCCGTGAGCGCGACACCCATCGACCGCACGTTCGCGACGACCTTCTTCGCGACCGCCTCGACGGCGTCCAGGTCGTCCCCGCGCTCGGCTGCGGCCCCCGCGATCTTCTCGACGGCGACCGTGCCCGCGACGCCGCGGCGCCCGGCCGTGTAGAGCGAGTCCTCGACCGCGACGTCGTCGTTCACGACGACCGTGCGCACCGTGAGGTCCTCGGCCTCGGCGAGCTCGCCCGCGGTCTCGAAGTTCAGCACGTCGCCGGTGTAGTTCTTGACGATCGCGAGCACGCCCGCGCCGCCGTCGGCGGCCTGGTACGCCGGGAAGATCTGGTCCGGCGTCGGGCTCGTGAACACCGCGCCCGGCACGGCCGCGTCCAGCATGCCGACGCCGACGAACCCGGCGTGCAGCGGCTCGTGCCCGCTCCCGCCGCCGCTGACGAGGCCGACCTTGCCGGTGGTCGCGCCACCCGCCCGGGTCACGTAGTCGGGGTCGTGGTGGACCGCCACGACGTCGGCGTGCGCTGCGCCGAACCCGTCGAGGGTCTCGGAGACCACGTCAGCCGGATCGTTGATGAGCTTCTTCACACCCGCCATCCCCTCTCCGGGCACCACGCCGGGCCCGGTGTCGCCACGCCCCCGCTGTCGTCCTCACCTTCGCGGTGCGGTCGCATCGCGGCAAGTGGCGGGCGTGCATGGGGAGTGCACGTTTGTGCACGACTCGTCGTGCACGCCCCGGTCCGCCCGGACGCACGACGACGACGGTCAGGGGCGCCCGAGCAGGACGCGCGCCTCCGCGACGAGCAGGATCGACCCCGTCACGAGCACTCCGGCCCCGCGCTCGACCTCCTGCTCCGCACGGTCGACCGCGAGCGTGAGCGCCTCGTCGAGACGTTCGACGACGTGCACACGGTCCTCGCCGAACACGTCGACCGCGATCTCGCCGAGCTCGTCGGCAGGCAGCGCGCGCGGCGTGCCGGACTGGGTGACGACGATCTCGTCGAGCACGGGCTCGAGCACCGACAGGATCCCCTCGGGGTCCTTGTCGGCCATGACGCCGACGACGCCCACGAGCCGCTGGAACCCGAACGCCTCGTCGAGCGAGGCCACGAGCGCGGTCGCGCCCGCCGGGTTGTGCGCCCCGTCGACCAGGACCGTCGGGCTCGAGCGCACGGGCTCGAGGCGCCCCGGCGAGCTCACGTCCGCGAACGCCGCGCCGACGACGTCGCCGTCGAGCGCTGCGCCCCCGGTCAGGAGCGCCTCGACCGCGACGAGCGCGAGCAGCGCGTTGTGCGCCTGGAAGGCCCCGTGCAACGGCAGGAAGATCTCGGCGTACACCCCGCCGAGCCCGCGCAGCGTGAGCACCTGCCCGCCGACCGCGACCTGGCGGTCCACCACCGAGATCTCGACGCCCTCGCGCACGACGCGCGCGCCCTGCTCCGCCGCGACCTGCAGGATCACCGACTCGACGTCCTCGGTCTGCTCCGCGAGCACGAGCGTCGCGCCCTGCTTCACGATGCCCGCCTTGACCGCCGCGATGTCGAGCACCGAGTCGCCGAGCCACTGCTGGTGGTCGGTGCCCACGGGCGTGATGACCGCGACGTCGCCATCCGCGACGTTCGTCGCGTCCCACGAGCCGCCCATGCCGACCTCGACGACCGCGACGTCGACCGGCGCGTCCGCGAACGCGGCGAACGCCATGACGACGAAGACCTCGAAGAACGAGAGCCGGGGCTCGCCCCGCTCGGCCGAGCGCGCGTCGACCATCTCGATGTACGGCAGCACGTCGCGGTACGTCGCGACGAACGTCTCGTCGTCGATCGGCTCGCCGTCGACCGCGATGCGCTCGTTGACGCGCGTCAGGTGCGGGCTCGTGAACCGGCCGGTGCGCAGGCCGTGCTCGCGCAGCAGGCGCTCGACCATGCGGCTCGTCGACGTCTTGCCGTTGGTGCCCGTCAGGTGCACGACACGGTAGGCGCGCTGCGGGTCGCCGAGCAGCTCGCAGACCTCCCGCACGCGCCGGTTCGACGGGTTGATCTCGTGCTCGGGCGTGCGCTGCAGGATCTCGCGGTAGACCTCGTCGGCCTCGGCGCGCGCGGCGGCCGCACGCTGCGCGGCACGCGCGTCGGCGGCGTGGCGGTCGCGGGGCGTCACAGGGCACCGTCCGGGAGAACGGCCTCGGCCGGGGCAGCCTCGACGACGGGAGCGGGGTTGGTCATGGGCGCCATTGTGCCGTGCCGCGCCGATCCGCCCGGTGTCGCGCTCACCCGCAGGCGCCTGACCTCGGTCGGTGTCGCCCGCATGCGACAGGCGGCTACCTTCTGCGCATGCCGACCCGTTCCACCACCCGGATCCGCGCGCGCCTCGCCGCCGTGGCCGCACTCGCCCTCGGGGTCACCGGCCTCGTCGTCGCGCCCGCCTCCGCCGCGCCCGTCGCCGTCCCCGCCGCCGCACCGGCCGCCGAGACGTCGGCCGGCTCGTCGACGACCTCGTCGCTCGTGACCGCCGCCGGCGGGCCCGTCACGGCCGCGACCGTGAAGTACGTCGGCAACGGCACCGCGAGGTCGTGCACGCCGACCGCGCTCGCGAAGGCCGTGCGCTCGGGCGGGACGATCAAGTTCCGCTGCGGGCCGAAGAAGGTCGCGATCTCGCTCGACCGCACGCTCTACACGTGCAACACCACGACGTGCCGCCACCCGTGGGAGGACCCGACGGCGCGCGTGGTCGCGGCGGTCGTCATCGACGGCGGCGGCAAGGTGATCCTGTCCGGCGCCGGCAAGCGCGGGATCTTCTACGCCAACACGTGCGAGAAGGCGCTCGGCTGGCTCGACGCGCACTGCAACACGCAGACCACGCCGCACGTGACGTTCCGGAACATCGTGCTGAAGAACGGCAACGCGACGAAGGGGCCGGTGCGGTTCGAGTCGGTCGGCGGCGGGGGTGGCGGCGGCGCGATCGCGATGCGCGGCGGTCGGCTCACCGTGCAGGACTCGCAGCTGCGCGACAACCGGTGCATGACGAAGCACTCCGACGCGGGCGGCGGCGCGATCCGCGTCACCGGCCAGGTCACGACGGCACGGATCGTGCGCACCACGTTCGAGCGCAACAGCTGCGCGAACGGCGGCGCGGTCTCGGCGCTGCACGCCTCGCTCCTGCTGCGCGACTCGACGCTCGTCGACAACACCGCCACCGGCTCCGGCGCGAACGCCGGGCAGGGCGGCAACGGTGGCGCGGTCTACTTCGACGGCACCCACCAGGACGTGACGGTCGAGCGCACGACGATCCAGCGCAACGTCGCCCCCGAGGGCGGTCCGGGCGTGTTCTACGTGAGCAACGACCGCACCGGGACGCTGACGATCACGAGCTCGACGATCACGAAGAACACGGGCGCGAGCTTCTGGACCGGGTCGACGCGCAGCCTGTTCTTCCTCGGCAAGAAGCTCGTGCGTTCGGGCTCGACGATCACCTGACCCACGACCCTGACACACGGGCGTCGACGCACGGCCTCACCGCACAGGCCGTGACGCACAGGCCGTGACGCACGGGCCGTGACGAGAAGGCGCCGACGCGACCGCGCGCGGCCCCGACCATGAGGTCAGGTCCGCCCGCGGTCCGCGTCCGGCGTCGGTCGGCTCGCCGCCGACCGGGCTGTGCTCGTCGTCGCCCGTCGCCGCTCGTCGTCCTGTCAGGCCCCGGCCTTGCGGACCGAGGCGTCGAGCGTCTGTCCCGCGACGACCGTGAGCTCGACCGCGAGCGTCTCGTCGGCGACGAACGCGCGGTGCTTCTCGACGTCCGCGACGTGCTCGGCCGGGGCCGTGACCTGCAGCACGATCCGGTCGCTGACGTGCAGGCCCGCGGCCTTGCGCGCGTCCTGCACGACCCGGACGACGTCCCGCGCGTAGCCCTCGGCGCGCAGCTCGTCGTCGAGACCGATGTCGAGCACGACGAAGCCGCGCTCGGGCAGGACCGCCGCGGCGACCTCGTCACCCGCCTCGTCCCGGACCGCCGCCACGAGCGTGAACTCGTCGCCCGTGAGCTCGACGTCGCCGTCCGCGGTGCGCACCAGCACGCCGTCGGCGGTCTGCTCCCACTCGCCGGCCTTGGCCGCACGGATGACGCCCTGCACGGCCCGCCCGAGCCGCGGACCCGCGGCGCGCGCGTTGACGTCGAGGCGCGTCCAGACGCCGAACTCGGACGCGGCTGCGTCGTCGACCGACGTGATGACGACGTGCTTGACGTTGACCTCGGACGCGATCAGCTCGGCGAACGGCGTCGCGAGCTGCGGGAACGGGATCGCGACACGCAGCTCGCGCAGCGGCTGACGCACGCGCAGGCCGTTGGCCTTGCGCAGGCCCAGGCTCGCCGACACGATCTCGCGCACGCGGTCGATGGCCGCGACGAGCTCGGCGTCGGTGAACTCCGCCCCGGTGACCTCGGCCCCCGGCTCGAGCGTGCCCGCCCCGAGGCCGGGCACGGTCACGAGCTCGGCGGGCGTGGGCCAGTCGGTCAGGTGCACGCTGCGCCCGCCCGTCAGGCCACGCCAGATCTCCTCGGTGACGAGCGGCGCGAGCGGCGCCATGAGACGCGTGAGCGTCTCGAGCGCGGTGAACAGCGTGTCGAACGCCGACTGGTCCTCGTCCCAGAACCGCTGACGCTGCGTGCGCACGTACCAGTTGGTGACCACGTCGAGGTGCTGGCGCACGGACTCGCACGCCCCCGGCACGTCGTACGCGTCGAGCTGGTCGGTCAGGCGCACGACGAGCTCGCGCGTGCGCGCCAGCAGGTCGCGGTCGGCCGTGGTCAACGCGGCCGCGGTGGTCTCGTCGACGCGCGTCGCCGTCAGACCCTCCCCACCCTTGGCCGCACCCGCGTAGAGCGTGAAGAAGTAGTACGTGCTCCACAGCGGCAGCAGCACCTGGCGCACGCCGTCGCGGATGCCCTCCTCGACGACGATGAGGTTCCCGCCGCGCAGGATCGTGCTCGACATGAGCGACCACCGCACCGCGTCGGAGCCGTACACGTCCCACATCTCGACGGGGTCCGGGAAGTTGCGCAGCGACTTCGACGCCTTGCGGCCGTCGTCGCCCAGCACGATGCCGTGGCACATGACGTTGCGGAACGACGGGCGGTCGAAGATCGCCGTGGCCAGCACGTGCAGCGTGTAGAACCACCCGCGCGTCTGCCCGATGTACTCGACGATGAAGTCGCCCGGGTAGTGGTGCTCGAACCAGTCCGCGTTCTCGAACGGGTAGTGCACCTGCGCGAACGGCATCGAGCCCGAGTCGAACCACACGTCGAGCACGTCGGGGATGCGACGCATCGTCGACCGGCCCGTCGGGTCGTCCGGGTTCGGGCGCGTCAGCTCGTCGATGAACGGGCGGTGCAGGTCGGGCTCGCCCGCCTCGTTCGTCGGGACGCGCCCGAAGTCACGCTCGAGCTCGGCGAGCGAGCCGTACGCGTCGACGCGCGGGTAGGTCGGGTCGTCCGACACCCACACCGGGATGGGCGTGCCCCAGTAGCGGTTGCGGCTGATGGACCAGTCGCGCGCACCGGCGAGCCACTTGCCGAACTGGCCGTCCTTGATGTGCTCGGGGATCCAGGTGATCTCCTGGTTGAGCTCGACCATGCGGTCGCGGAAGTCCGTCACGCGCACGAACCACGAGGACACGGCCTTGTAGATCAGCGGGTTCCGGCAGCGCCAGCAGTGCGGGTAGGAGTGCTCGTACGTCTCGTGCCGCACGACGACGCTGCGCCGCTGCTCGTCGACGCGCGCGAGCGGGCCCGTGCCCGCCTTGAGATCCGCGATGATCGGCTTGTTGCCGTCGAACACCTGCAGACCGGCGTAGTCGCTCACGACCGGCGTGAAGCGGCCCTTCTCGTCGACCGGCACGACCGCGCCGATGCCCGCGGCGTCGCACGCCGCCATGTCGTCCTCACCGAACGCGGGCGCGAGGTGCACGATGCCCGAGCCGTCGTCGGTCGTGACGAAGTCCGCCACCAGCACCTGGTGCGCGTTCTCGTGGCCGACGAAGTAGTCGAAGGGCGGCGTGTAGCGCCGGCCCGCGAGCTCCGCGCCGCGCACGGTCGCCACGACCGTCGCCTCGCCGAGCTCACGCGCGTAGGCGCCCAGGCGCGGCGCCGCGAGCAGCACGCGCTCGCCCGGGTGCGCCTGCGCGAACGGCGAGTCCGGCGCGGGCTCGACCGTGACGTACTCGATGTCCGGGCCGACCGCGACCGCGAGGTTGGACGGCAGGGTCCACGGCGTCGTCGTCCAGATGAGCGCGAGCTCACCCGTCTCGAGCCGCAGACCGACCGTCAGCGCGGGGTCCTGGCGGCTCGCGTAGACGTCGTCGTCCATGCGCAGCTCGTGGTTCGACAGCGGGGTCTCGTCGACCCAGCAGTAGGGCAGCACGCGGTAGCCCTCGTACGCCAAGCCCTTGTCGTAGAGCTGCTTGAAGCCCCAGATCACGGACTCCATGAACGAGACGTCGAGCGTCTTGTAGTCGTTCTCGAAGTCCACCCAGCGGGCCTGGCGCGTCACGTAGTCGCGCCACTCGCGGGTGTACTTGAGCACCGAGTCACGGCACGCCGCGTTGAACGCCGCGATGCCCATCTCCTCGATCTGCGCCTTGTCCGTGATGCCCAGCAGGCGCTGCGCCTCGAGCTCGGCGGGCAGCCCGTGCGTGTCCCACCCGAACCGGCGCTCGACGCGGTGACCCTTCATGGTCTGGTAGCGCGGCACGACGTCCTTGGCGTAGCCGGTCAGCAGGTGGCCGTAGTGCGGCAGGCCGTTCGCGAACGGCGGACCGTCGTAGAAGACGAACTCGTTGCTGCCGTGCTCGCCCGCCTCGCGCTGGTCGATCGACGCCTGGAACGTGCGGTCGGCCTCCCAGTGGGCCAGGACCTGCGCCTCGAGCGCGGGCAGGTCCGGCGACGGAGGCACGGGCGTGCCGGGACGGTGCAGCGGGTAGTGACGATCGGTCACCGGGTGTCTCCTGTGGTCGGCACGTGCTGTGGGTGCAGGTGCGTGCGTCGCGTCGGCTGCGAGGACGATCGCCCGGACCGGCCGGACCACCGCGGTACCACCTCGCTTGCCGACTCGTCGTCCTCGCCGGTGACCCGGCGGCGACGGCGCGTCGACCACTCGTGACGGCTGTGACGGGCCTACCCGTCCGGTTCTACTGAGGCCGCGCTGCTGACGCCTTCCGACGCCCGTGCGACCGGTTCTTCCGGAGGCTCCCCGGTGATGGCCGGATCGATGCCTGTGCGACCCAGGGTAGCCCAGGGCCCGGCGGGCACGTACGGCATAGTCCTGCGCGTGACGACCGAGTCCTCGCCCTCCCTGACGCACCCCACCCCGGCCGAGCCCGTGCAGCCCGAGCCCGTGCGCCCCGGCCTCGCACGTCCCGTCGTGCTGCTCGACCTCGACGGCACGCTCAGCGAGTCCGCGCCCGGCATCACCGCGAGCGTCGCGGCGGCCTACCGCACGCTCGGCCTGCCTGTGCCGACGCCGGCCGAGCTGCTCTCGTTCGTCGGCCCGCCGCTGCAGGACAGCCTGCGCGCGCACGGCGTGCCCGAGGACCTCGTCGGCGCCGCGATCACCGCGTACCGCGCGCACTACGACGCGGGCGCCCTCCGCGAGACACGGGCCTACCCCGGCGTGCTGGACGCGCTGCGAACGCTGCGCGCCGCGGGCTGCGCGCTGCTCGTCGCCACGTCCAAGCCGCAGGTGCGCGCCGACCCCGTGTGCGCGTACCTCGGGATCGACGCGCTGGTCGACGGGGTGTTCGGCGCACCGCCCGACGACGTGCCGAGCAGCAAGGCGCTCGTGATCGCGTCCGCGCTCGCGAGCGTGCCCGGCCACGGACCCGCGGTCATGGTCGGCGACCGCATGCACGACGTCGTCGGCGCGCACGCCCACGCTCTGCCGTGCCTCGGCGTGACGTGGGGCTACGCCGAGCCGGGCGAGCTCGCGGACGCCGACGCGCTCGTCGACGACCCCGCGGACCTGGCCCGCGCCGTGCTCGACCTGCTCGCCGCCACCCGCCGCTGATCCCGGCGTCGTGGCGGGCGGGCCGGCCCGGGCACGGCGGTGCGGCGCGCGTCACTCGAGCGCGGCCGCCACCACCCCGCCCGGACCCAGGTGCGCCGTGAGGTCGCCGAGAGCTTCGGCACGCACCGCGACCGGCGCGTCCGGGTCGAGCCCGCCGCCGGCGGCGACGGTGAGGTCGTGCAGCGCGCGGACGCACCGCGCGTAGGCGAGCCGGTCGTCGTCGATGTCGACACGCCCGTACCCCGTGAAGAACGCCGCGGACTGCTCGACGGTGACCGGCGCGTGCGGCAGGACGCCGCCGAGGACGAACAGCAGGTCACTCTCGGGCGGCGCGACGCACGCGTGTCCCCAGTCCAGCAGCGCGACGTCACGCGGTCCGGTCGCGATCACGTGGCCCACGTGCGCGTCCGCGTGCGTCACGACGAGCGGGACGTCGCGCCCCTGCTCGCGCAGGCGGTGCCCCACCCGCACCGCGCGCGCCCGCACCGCCGCCACGCGCGGCCGGGCCGCGACCCATGCGGCGGCGGTGGCCTCCCCGACCTCGTCGGTCGTGCCGTGGAGCGCACGCGTCACCGCGAGGTCGACGTCGAGCGCGCGTCCCACGGCGGCCGTCGGGTCGAAGGACTCGCGGGCCAGCCCCGGCACGCTCGCCGGGTCGAGCGCGTGCAGGCGCGCGACGAGCCGTCCGAACGCGGTCCACTGCGGCGGCGTGAGCGCGACGTCGCGTCCGGTGGGCCCGTCGAGCCACGGCGCGACCGAGAGCCGACCGCCGTCGTGGTCCGCCTCGGCCGCTCCCGCGCGCGTCAGCAACGGCGGTGCGAGCGCGGCCGGCGCGGGCAGCACGTCCTGCGGACGCTGCGGGATCGTGCGCGCGAGCGCGAGCGCGACCTGCGCCGCGGGCGTCGTCGCCGACGTCCAGCGCACCGCGTAGCGGCACGCGCCCGCCGTGGCTCGCCACAGGCGGGCCGTGGCGTGCGCGGTCACGGGCTCGAGGGTCTCGACGTCGAGGCCGAAGTCGTCGCGCACGCGGTCGCGGACGGCGGTGGTCGTCACGTGACGCACGCTAGGCAGCGGGTGTTGCGTCGAGGTTGCCGCCGCGTGCCCATCACGACACGACGACCTCACGGCCGTCCCCGTCCGCGCGGCGTCCACGCGACCCCGCCGGATGCGGCTCAGGCGGATGGCAGGATCGTGGGGTGACTGCCGTGGTGCTGCTGGATCTCGACGGGACGCTCATCGACTCCGGGGAGGGCGTCGTGGCGTCCCTGCGCGAGGGCTTCGTGGGCGCGGGCCTGCGGGCCCCGGACGACGACGTGCTCCGGTCGTTCATCGGTCCCCCGATCCACGACTCCGCGCGGCGCGTCGGCGTCCCACCCGAGCTGCACGACGCAGTCGTCGCCGGCTACCAACGCGCCTTCGCCGAGCGCGGCAACCTCCTCGCGCGCGTGTTCGACGGTGTCCCGCAGGCGCTGGCTGCCCTCCGGGACGCGGGTGCGCGCCTCGTCGTCGCGACCGCCAAGCCGCACACGTTCGCGGTCCCCGTGCTCGAGCACCTGGGGCTCGCGCCCCTGCTCGACGGCGTGTTCGGCGCACCTGACGACGAGAGCGACACGAAGGGCCAGATCATCGCGCGGGCCCTGGCGTCGGTCGGTCCCGACGTGCAGGCCGTGATGGTGGGCGACCGCGAGCACGACGTCGAGGGCGCGCGCGGGAACGGGCTCGCGTGCGTCGGCGTGCTGTGGGGCTTCGGCGACCGCGCCGAGCTCGAGGCCGCAGGTGCACGTGCCGTCGTCGCAGCGCCCGAGGAGCTCGTCGCCGCCGTGCTGCGGCTCGTCGGGCTCGACCCCCTCGACGGGACGGTCGAGCTCGCCGGCTGAACCCTCGGCCTGCGCCGACGGGCCGCGGCTCAGCGGCTCGGCGTGACCGGGTCGAGCGCCGACCAGGGGAACGTGATCCAGCGGTCGGTGCGCCGCCACACGTAGTCCGGGTCGATCACCGAGTGCGGCTTGGCGTACAGCACCGCCGTGCGGGCCTCGTCGCAGTGCTCCGCGATCAGCCGCTGGACGAGTGCGAGCGTCTCCCCCGTGTCCGCGACGTCGTCGACGACGAGGGCACGGGTGCCGCTCAGCGCGGACGTGTCGAGCAGCGGCGGCAGCACCGCGGGCTCGGGCAGGCGCGAGTCGATGCCCGTGTAGAACTCGACGTTGAGGGTCCCGACCGCCTTGGTGCCGAGCGCGTAGGCGATCGCACCGCCCGGCGGCAGCCCGCCGCGCGCGACGGCCACCACGACGTCGGGAGTGAAGCCCGAGTCGACGACCGCCTGCGCGATCTCGCGCGACGCGCGTCCGAAGGTCTCCCAGTCCAGCACCTCGCGGTCGCTCGGGAGCTGCTGCCCCTCGCCCGCCTCCGTCGTCGCCATGTGCGCATCATCTCCCGGCCCGTCCGCACGCCGGCACCGGCCCTGCGCAAGCCGGACGAACGGGACTTGCGGTTGACGCGACGTCAACTTCTACCGTGGACCAGGACCGCACGTCCGCGAAGGAGGAGTGATGGAGGCGTCCATCCAGGAGGTCGCCCGGCTGACGGGCACGACGAGCCGCACCCTGCGTCACTACGACGCCGTCGGGCTGCTGCCGCCGAGCCGCGTCACCGCGAGCGGCCAGCGCTGGTACGACGACGAAGCGCTCGTCCGGCTGCAGCGCATCCTGCTGCTGCGCGACCTCGGGCTCGGGCTGACGGAGATCGGCCGGGTGCTGGACCGCGAGCAGGACGAGAGCGCGGCCCTGCGCCGCCACCTCGCGTGGCTGCGCGACGAGCAGCAGCGGCTGGCGCGCCTCGTCGCGTCGGTCGAGCGGACGATCACCGCACGAGAAGGAGGGGGGCCGCTCATGGCCACCGAGATGTTCGACGGGTTCGACCACACGCAGTACCGGGACGAGGTGGAGCAGCGCTGGGGCGCGGACGCCTACGCGCGCTCCGACACCTGGTGGCGCAGCATGTCCTCCGACGAGAGGTCGCAGTGGCAGGCACGCTCCGCCCGGCTCGGCACCGACTGGGCGGCCGCCGCGGCCGCGGGCGTCGACCCGGCCTCCGACGAGGCGCAGGCGCTCGCCGTGCGGCACGTCGCGTGGCTGAGCTCGATCCCGGGCACGCCGGGGCACCCGGACGGCGCACCGGTCGAGTACGTGCTGGGCCTGGCGGACCTGTACGTGTCCGACGAGCGGTTCGCCGCGGCCTACGGGGGAACGGACGGCGCGCGCTTCGTACAGGCGACGCTCCGGGCGTGGTCCGCCACGCGCTGACCCCGCCCCGCTCCCCGGGATCCGACACCGCCCGGCCGACCCAGCGCCTGCTCCGGTCTCGCTGCTCCAGAGCCGCAGCGAGCGCTGGGCCGGCGGGCACGGGGGCCGTGCACGTCGGGTCAGGTGCGCAGGGTGGACTGCCAGTCGTCGTACAGCTCGCCGAACCGGCCACCCGCGGTCGCCAGGTCCTGCGGCGCGCCGTCCTCGACGATCCGCCCACCGTCGACGACGAGCACGCGGTCCGAGCTCATCACCGTCGACAGCCGGTGGGCGATCACCACAGCCGTGCGCCCCGCGAGCAGCGTCCGCAGCCCGCGCTGCACGAGCGCCTCCCCGGGGACGTCGAGCGAGCTCGTCGCCTCGTCGAGGATGAGGACCGCCGGGTCGGCGAGGAACGCGCGCGCGAACGAGACGAGCTGACGCTGACCGGCCGACAGCCGCCCGCCGCGCTTGTCGACCTCGGTGTCGTAGCCGTCGGGCATCGCTGCGACGAGCTCGTGCACCCCCACGGCGCGTGCCGCGGCCTCGATCTCGGCGCGCGTCGCCGACGGCCGGCCCAGGGCGATGTTCGCCGCGATCGACCCGGAGAACAGGTACGACTCCTGCGTCACCATGACGACCGCGCGGCGCAGGTCGGCGGGCACCACGTCGCGTACGTCCACGCCGTCGAGCAGCACCGCGCCCGCGCGCACGTCGTAGAACCGCGCGAGCAGCTTGGCGATCGTGGACTTGCCGGCACCGGTCTCGCCGACGAGCGCGAGCGCCTGACCCGCCGGGATGTGCAGGTCCATCGCGGGCAGGACGGTCGGCCCGTCGCCGTACCCGAACTCGACACGCTCGAACCGCACGTCGCCGCGCACGTCCCGCAGCGCCACGGGCGACTGCGGGTCCGGGACCGTGGGCTCCTCGGCGAGCAGACCGGACAGCTTCTCGAGCGCGGCCGTCGCGGACTGGAACGAGTTGTAGAACATGCCGATCTGAGCGAGCGGCTGGAAGAACCGTCGCGCGTAGAGCACCGCGGCGACCAGCACGCCGACGTCCAGCCCGCCGTCGAGCACGCGCAGGCCGCCCGCGAGGAGCACGCCGCAGACCGTCACGTTGCCGATGAGCGTGAGCCCGGTGTCGAAGACGCCGTTGACGCGGATCGCCTCCGCGGTGGTGCGCCGGTACGTCTCCGCCTCCTCGCCGTACACGGCGTCGGCGTGCGGCTCGCGGCGGAACGCCTGCACCGCGCGGATGCCCGTCATGGTCTCGACGAAGCGCACGATGACGCGCGCCGCCGCGGTCCGGTTGAGCCGGTACTGGCGTTGCGAGCGCAGCTGGAACCAGCGCGTCAGCACGAGCCCGGGCACGACCGCGACGAGCAGGACGAGCCCGCTGCGCCAGTCCAGGAGTGCGAGCGACACCGCGGTGAACACCATCGCGAGGCCGCTCGACGCGAGCGTCGTGACCCCGCCGTCGAGCAGCTCGCGCAGCGCGTCGGTGTCCGACGTCTGCCGCGAGATGATCCGACCCGACGTGTAACGCTCGTGGAACTCCAGGCTCAGGCGCTGCGTGTGCCGGAACAGGCGCCCGCGCAGGTCGAGCAGCACCGCCTGGCTCACGCGTGCCGACGCGCGCACGACGGCCGCGGACAGCAGGCCGCCGCCGATCGCGAGCACCAGGTACGTCCCTGCCGCGAGCACGAGCGGGCGCGCGTCGCCGTCGTCCGCGAGCGCCGGCAGGGCCGTGTCGATGCCGAACGCGACGAGCGCGGGACCCGCGACCACCGCGAGCTGCGCGAGCACGACGATCGCGACGGTCCACCACGCGGGCCGGGCGACCGGGCGCAGCAGCGAGCCGAGCAGCCGCAGCGAGCGGCGGCGCACGGTCCGCGGGTCCTCCAGCAGGTCGTCGCCCGCGCCGTCCGCCGGAGCGTTGCTCGTCGGGCCGTTGCTCATCGGGCCGTTGCTCGTCGGGCCGTTGCTCGTCGGGCCGTTGCTCATCGGGCTCATCGCACGGCCTCGATGCTCTCGTCCGCGACCTCGTCGACCTCGCGCTCCTCCTCCTGGCGACCGGCGGCCGCCTGCTCGCGCCGCTCGGCGTCGACCGCGGCGAGCTCCTCGTCCTGCGACTCCAGGGCGGTCAGCACGTAGCGGTAGTGCGCGTTCGACGCGAGCAGCTCGCTGTGCGTGCCGACCGCGGTGATCCGCCCGTCCTCGAGCACGGCGACACGGTCGGCGAGCGCGACGGTCGAGGGACGGTGCGCGACGACGAGCGTCGTGGTGCCCGCGAGGACCTCGCGCAGCCGCGCGGTCACGTCGGCCTCGGTCGTGACGTCGAGCGCCGAGAGCGGGTCGTCGAGCAGGAGGACGCGGGGCCGCACCGCGATCGCGCGCGCGAGCGCGACGCGTTGACGTTGCCCGCCGGACAGGCTCAGGCCCTCCTCACCGATCACCGTGTCGAGCCCGTGCGGCAGGTCGCGCGCGAAGCCCGCGCGCGCCACGTCGAGCGAGCGGTCCAGCAGGTCCTGCGTCTCGTCGGCCGGCAGGTCGTCCGGGACGCCCATGAGGACGTTCTCGCGCACGGACGCGGAGAACAGGATCGGTTCCTCGAACGCGACCGCCACCGCCGCGCGCAGCTCGTCGCGCGTCAGGTCACGCACGTCGACGCCGTCGAGGCGCACCTCGCCCCCGGTCACGTCGTACAGGCGCGGGACGAGCTGCAGCACGGTCGTCTTGCCGCTGCCCGTGAGCCCCACGAGCGCCGTCGTCGTCCCGGGCTCGAGCACGAGGTCGACGCCCGCGAGGATCGGCGGGGCCTGGGCGTCCCGCCCTCGCGCCCGGTGCGCGAACCGCACGTCGCGCAGCTCGACGCGCGAGCCCTCCCGCGGCCGGGCCGGCAGGTGGCGCGGCCGCTCGGGGTCGCGCACGGTCGGGACGGTGTCGATCACCTGCACGAACCGCTCGGTCGCTGCGCGCGCGTCGAGCGTCATCGCGAGCAGCTGCCCGAGCCGCTCGACGGGCGCGTTGACGATCGCCGCGGTCGCGAAGAACGCGACGAGCGCCCCGACGGACAGCCGGTCCGCGGCCGCCAGCGGCACCCCGACCGCGAGCGACACGGCGAGCACAGCCTCGGGGATCGCACCGAGCGCGAACGTCACGCGGGACTGCGTGCGTGCCTTGGCGACCTCGGTCGCACGCAGCTCGTCGGCCTGCCGCACGAAGTCGTCGAGCGCGTCCTGCCCGCGGCCGAACGCCTTGAGCACGCGGATGCCGTGCACCGACTCCTCGACCGCGGTGGCCAGGTCGCCCGCCTGGTCGCGGGCACGGCGGGCGACGACCTTGTAGTCCTGCCGGAACCGGAACCCGAGCCACACGACGGGCACCGCCCCGGCCAGGTAGACCACGCCCAGCACGGGCGCGGTCGCGATCATGAGGCCCACGCCGACCACGACGGTCGTGGCGCTCACGCACAGCATCACGACCCCGAACACCATCCAGCGCCGGATGACCGACAGGTCGCCCATCGACCGCGAGAGCAGCTGCCCGCCCGACCAGCGGTCGTGGAACTCGACCGGCAGGTCGAGCAGCCGCCGGAACAGGTCGCGCCGCATGGCGAGCTCGACTCCCGTGCCCGGTGTGAGGATCAGCGCGCGCCGGCACCAGACCAGGAACGCCTCGAGCACGCCGAGCAGCAGCACGAGCCCGGCCGCCTCGACCACCGCGACGCGCGACCCGCTCGTGAGCAGCGGACCGTTGACGACCGCGCGCAGCACCTGCGGGACCGCGAGCGCGAGCAGGCTCGCGCCGAGCGCGGTGAGGCCGCCGAGCACGATGCGCGGCACGGCGGGCCGCCCCCAGTGCAGCAGCCGGAGCAGCACGCTCGTCGTGGACGGCGCGTGCCCGGGCGCACGGGAGGCGTCGGCGCCGGCGGCAGCGGGGGTGGTGGAGGCGGTGGCGGTGGTGTGGTCGACCGGGGGCGTCATGCGTGGATCTGACGGCACCGAGTCACCCTACGACCGGCCCCGGACACGCGCCGCCGCGACCGCCCCCGTCTCAGGACCGGTCACCGCGCCCACGGCCGCGAGGTCGGCCGGGCGCCGGACCGAGTGGGTGGGCTTGCGCTCGCTGAGCGAGCGCTTCTCCACCCGATCCGCGCTCGCCGGTCGTCAGACCCCGGTGCGGGCGATCGTCGTGTTGTTCGCCTGCGCGCGCGGCCGCACGACCACCAGGTCGACGTTGACGTGCGCCGGACGGCTCAGCGTCCACGCGATCGTCTCCGCGACGTCGTCGGCCTGCAGCGGCTGGTAGCCCTCGTACACCTTCGCGGCGCGCTCGGCGTCGCCCGCGAACCGCACGAGCGAGAACTCCTCGGTCGCGACCGCACCGGGCGCGACCTCGATCACGCGGATCGGCTCGCCGACGAGCTCCCAGCGCAGGGTCGTCGAGAGCATGCGCTCGGCGTGCTTCGCGGCCGTGTAGCCCGCGCCGCCGGGGTAGGCGCCGTGCGCGGCGGTCGACGTCACGACGAGCACGTCGCCCGCGCCGCGCTCGCGCAGCAGCGGCAGCACGCCCTGCGTGACGCGTAGCGTGCCGAGCACGTTGAGCTCGTACATCGTCCGCCACTGCTCGAGGTCGCCCTCCTCGACGGTGTCCTGACCCAGCGCCCCGCCCGCGTTGTTGACGACCGCGTCGAGCCCGCCCGTGGCCCGCACGTGCGCGACGAGGGCGTCGACGTCGGCGTCCGACGTGATGTCGGCCGGGAACACGTCCGCACCGGTCTCGGCGGCGAGCGCCTCGAGGCGGTCGGCGCGCCGCGCGGTGGCGACGACCTGCCAGCCGTCGGCGCGCAGGCGGCGGACCGTGGCCGCGCCGATCCCGGACGACGCACCGGTGACGAGGGCGCGGCGGGGTGTGGTGGTCATGGGCATCTCCTCGGGCGATACGGCAACGGGCAGGACGGGCAACGGGCAGGACGGCAACGGGCAGGGCCGGCGACGAGCAGGGTGGCGACGAGCAGGCTGGGACGCGCGGGAGCGGGACCAGCTCGGCTCGCACGAGCAGGATGGACGTGCCGACAGCAGGCACGGTACGACCTCCCGGCGCGAGCGCGCCGTCGCGCACGGCGGCGTCTCGGAGAACGGCAGGACACCAGCACGCGGGTGCGAGCAATCCCACCGGCGAGCGCGCCCGCGCGAGGCGACGACCCAGCGTCCACTGCGGGGGGGCCGCGCGGATGGCCGGAGCGACCGCCTGGTGGCGTGAGGGGTTTGCGCAGGGTGGGCGCGCGTCCTTAGGGTGACCGGCGGAACCGGGCCGGACGTTCGACCAGGTCGCACCGCCCTCGACTGGGACGGTCCTCCACGGCGCGACGTGCGTCGACACCCTGACCCTTGTCCGCGCCCGACGGCGTGCGCGGTGCGTCGACCACCCGGAGAACCGATGCCCACGCCTGCCCTGCCGGACCCGTCAGCCGCCACCACGCCCGCGTCGCGCCGGTCCCGCGCGCTGCGCGTCGCGCTCCCGCTCGTCGTCACGCCCCTGCTCGCGCTCGCGGGGTGCGCCGACGAGGGGACGCCCTCGGCCGCGCCGACGACGAGCGCACCCGGCGCGGCGAGCACCACCGCACCGGCGTCGACGTTCCCGGTCACGGTCGACAACTGCGGCACCGAGGTCACGTTCGACGCGCCGCCCGAGCGGATCGTGACGATCAAGTCCTCGACCGCCGAGCTCGTCGCCGCGCTCGGCGCCGCCGACCGGCTCGTCGGGACCGCGTTCAGCGACGGCCCGCCGCCCGCCGACCTGGCGCCGGCGCTGGCCGACGTGCCCGTCATCTCCGAGAAGGTCCCCGGCCAGGAGGCGCTGCTCGCGCTCGAGCCCGACCTCGTCTACGGGGGCTGGGAGTCGAACTTCTCGGCGGACGGCGTCGGTGAGCGCGACGTGCTCGCGGGGTACGACATCGCGACGTACGTCTCGCCCTCGGCGTGCAAGGAGCCCGGGTACCAGCCCGACCCGCTCACGTTCGACGACGTGTTCGACGAGGTCCGGGAGGCGGGCGCCGTGCTCGGGGAGCCGGCCGCGGCCGAGGAGGTCGTCGCCGCGCAGCAGGCCACGCTCGACGCCGTCGAGCCGCTCGCCGGCCAGAGCGTCGTGTGGTGGTCGTCGGGTACGGACACGCCGTTCGTCGGCGCGGGCATCGGCGCACCGCAGATGATGCTCGAGGCCGCCGGCCTGACGAACGTGTTCGCCGGCGTGCACGACACGTGGGCCTCGGTCGGCTGGGAGGAGGTCGTGGCGGCCGATCCGGACGTGCTCGTCCTGGTCGACTCGGTGTGGAACACCGCCGAGAACAAGAAGGCGGCGCTCGCGGCCAACCCGGCGACGGCCGCGCTCGACGCGGTGCGCGAGGAGCGTTACGTCGTCGTCCCGTTCGCGGCGTCCGAGGCGGGTGTGCGCAACGCGGACACCGTCGCGGACCTCGTCGCCCAGGTCACGGCGCTGGGAGGCTGACCCGCCCGGTGCCGACCCCGCCCCCCGACCGCCCCGAGGACCGACCGGTCGACCCGTCCGCCGACCCTGCCGTCGCGCGCGCGGGCGAGCGTGCGACGGACCAGGCGACGCACCCGTTCACACCGCGGCGCGCCGTCGCCACCGTGCGACGCGCCGACCCCGCGGGGGGCGACGCCGCACGGCCGACCCGGACCGTGCAGCCGGGTCCCGTGCGCAGGCCAGCGCTCGCGGTGCTGCTCGGTGTCGGGGGCGCGGCGCTCGTCGTGAGCCTGCTCGTCGCGGTGACGATCGGACCCGCCGACCTGGGAGTCGGCGAGGTCGCGCGCGTCGTCGGTCACCACCTCGGGCTCGTCGACGGCGTCCCGCGCCTGCACGACGCGATCGTGTGGGACCTGCGGCTGCCGCGCGTGCTCACCGCCGCCGCGGTCGGCGCGGGGCTCGCCGCCGCGGGCGCGGTCATGCAGTCGCTGACACGCAACCCCCTCGCCGACCCGTACCTGCTGGGTCTGTCGTCGGGAGCGTCGCTCGGTGCCGTCGCGGTGCTCGTCCTGGGTGTCGCGGTGCTGCTGCCCGCGGCCGCGTTCGTCGGGGCGATCGCGGCGCTCGTCGCGACCCTCGCGCTCGCCCGCACCGGCGGCACGGTGACACCCACGCGCGCGGTGCTCGCGGGCCTCGCGGTGTCGCAGCTCGCGGCCGCCGCGACGTCGTTCGTCATCTTCTGGACCGCGACCGGCGACTCCTACCGCGAGATCCTGTCGTGGCTCATGGGCTCGCTCGCAGGCACCACGTGGACGTCGGTCGCGATCGCGGGCGGTGCGCTGCTCGTCGTCGGGAGCGT
Source organism: Cellulomonas persica (assembly GCF_007989825.1). Classification (GTDB taxonomy): domain Bacteria; phylum Actinomycetota; class Actinomycetes; order Actinomycetales; family Cellulomonadaceae; genus Cellulomonas; species Cellulomonas persica. Next base: position 71,810 of record NZ_BJUA01000001.1, read on the forward strand.
GCTCGTGGCGACCGCGTCGCGGCTCGACGCGTTCACGTTCGGCGACACGGCGGCGGCGGCGCTCGGCATCGACGTGGACCGCACGCGGTGGACGCTCATGACGCTCGTCGCGCTGCTGACCGGGGCGCTCGTCGCCGTGAGCGGCGCGATCGGGTTCGTCGGCCTCGTGCTGCCGCACGCCGTCTCGGTGCTGACCGGACCCGCGCACCGGCGGCTCCTGCCGGTGGCGGCGGTGACCGGCGCGGTGTTCCTCGTGTGGGCCGACACGCTCGCGCGCACGGTGTTCGCGCCCCGGGAGATCCCCGTCGGCATCGTCACCGCGCTCGTCGGCGTCCCGGTGTTCGCGCTGATCCTGCGTCGCGGGCGGGGTGCGGCATGGAGCTGACGATCGCGGGTGTCGGCGCGCGGCTCGGCGGGCGCTGGGTGGTCGACGGCGTCGATGCGACCCCGCCCGACGGTGCGCTGACCGGGCTGCTCGGGCCCAACGGCGCGGGCAAGACCACGCTGCTGCGGCTCGTCGCCGGCATCCTGCCGCCCGACGCGGGCGCGGTGCTCGTGCCGGGCGACGAGGCTGCGACCGCCAGACCCCAGGCCGCGGGTTCCCCGGCCACGCCCGAGCACGTCCCCGTGCACATGCTCGACCGGCGTCGCCGGGCGCGCCGCGTGGCCCTGCTCGAGCAGGAGTCGAGCGCGACCGTGCCGCTGACCGTGCGCGAGGTCGTCGCCCTCGGCCGCATCCCGTTCCGCACGCTGTGGGGCTCGGACCCCGACGACGCCGCGGTCGACCGCGCCCTGGCCGCCGCGACCGCCGAGCACCTGGCCGACCGCGCGTGGTCGACGCTCTCGGGCGGCGAGCGCCAGCGTGTGCACATCGCGCGCGCCCTCGCGCAGCAGCCCGAGCTCCTGCTGCTCGACGAGCCGACGAACCACCTCGACGTGTCCGCGCAGCTCTCGCTGCTCGCGTTCGTCCGCGACCTGGGCGTCACGACGGTCGCGGCGCTGCACGACCTCAACCTCGCGGCCGCGTTCTGCGCGCACGTGCTCGTGCTCAACCACGGCCGGCTCGTGGCCGCCGGTCCCCCGGCCGAGGTCCTGACCCCCGAGCTCCTGCGCGAGGTCTACGACGTCGACGCGGCCGTCCTCACGCACCCCGTCACGGGCCGCCCGGTGATCGCCCTGTCCGACACCGGCCCCGACCGGTCGCGCTGACCCGTCGCCGTGCCCGACCTCGGGATGCCGGGACACGGCGGGCGCGCTCGCGCGAGGATGGGCGCATGACGCTCTGGATGACCGGTGACGCGGCCGCGGACCGGCTGCTCGACTACGACCCGTTCGCGCTCCTGATCGGGATGCTGCTGGACCAGCAGTACCCGATGGAGGCGGCGTTCGCGGGGCCGGCCAAGATCCTCGACCGGCTCGGGACGCTGTCGCCCGAGACGATCGCGCACGCCGACCCGGACGAGTTCTCGACGTTGTGCGCGACGCCCCCGGCCGTGCACCGCTACCCCGGCTCGATGGCGGGGCGCATCCAGGCGGTCGCCCGCGCGGTCGTCGACGAGTACGACGGCGACGTCACGCGGATCTGGACGCAGGACGACCCTGACGGCGCCACGGTGCTCAAGCGGCTCAAGGCGCTGCCGGGATTCGGCGAGCAGAAGGCCAGGATCTTCCTCGCCCTGCTCGGCAAGCAGCGCGGCGTGCAGCCGGCCGGGTGGCGCGAGGCCGCAGGTGCGTACGGCGAGGACGGCTCGCGGCGCTCGATCGCCGACGTCACGGACGCCACCTCGCTCCAGCAGGTCCGGGAGACGAAGAAGGCGGCCAAGGCCGCCGCGAAGGCCACGAAGGCGGGCTGAGATGACCTCACGACGTGTGACGCTCGCGCTCGTCGGCATGCTCGGGCTGGTCGGCACGACGGGCCTGCTGGGGGCGTGCGGCGACGACGAGGATGACACCGCCGGGTACGGGCACGTCGAGGTCAGCGACCTGCCCGAGGGCGACACGGTGCACTTCACCGCGGCGCCGCAGGAGGTCACCGCCGAGCTCGTGCTCCACGAGAACGGGTGCGTCAACGTGCTGGTCGACGGTGTCGAACGGCACCCGCTGTGGCCGGACGGCACGAGCGTGGCGGACCAGGGCGACGGGCGGTACCGCGTGACGCTCCCGTCGGGCACGACGCTCGAGGCCGACGAGGCCCGCGGCGACCGGTTCACCGCGCAGGGCGTGATCGACGACGCCAACATCCCGCTCGTCGAGTCCGACGCGCAGGGCAAGGTCGGTTCGCTCCTGGCGTTCTGCGAGGCCCCGGGTGACCCGGTGGCGTTCGCCGACGCCGGCACGATCGCACCCGTCGCGGGCTGACCGCACCGGCCCGGAACGCCGGCGCACCGGGCACAGCGGCGTCGGGCTCAGTCGAGGAGCGTGGCCTTCGCGGCGACGACGCGCTGCCACGCCGTCTCGACCTTGGCGCGGAACCCGTCGTCGACGCGCGCCAGGTGGACGACCGCCTGCACCATCTCGGGCGCGACGTCCGGCACCTTCGAGACGAGCACGAGGTCGACGCCCGCGTCGATCGCCGAGATCGCGCGGTCGGCCGGTGACCAGGCGTGCACCTGCTCGGCGCCGGACAGGTCGTCGGTGATGACCAGCCCGTCGAAGCCCAGGTCGCCGCGCAGCAGGTCGGTGACCACGGCGGGCGAGAACGCCGCCGGCTGGTCGGGGTCGATCCGGGAGTACACCGCGGTCGAGACCATGACGAGCTCGGCGCCCGCGTCGATGCCCGAGCTGAACACGTCGATCTGCTCGTCGTCGGTCGTGGTCACGTCGTCGACGACGTCCGCCGTGCTGTCCGTGTCCGCGGTGACCCGGCCCAGGCCCGGGAAGTGCTTGATCGCGACCGCGACCCCCGCGTCCCGTAGTCCCGCGGAGAACGCGTTCGCGTGCGTCGTCACCGACTCGGGGGTCGTGCCGTAGTTGCGCTGCAGCGCACCCACGGGCGGGTTGTCGGCCTGCGTCCCGTCCGGGACGAGGTCCATCACGGGCGCCAGGTCCAGGTTCACGCCGGCCGCGGCGAGCTGCGCTCCCCAGCCCGCGGCGCGCTCGCGCAGCTCGGCGACGTCCCACGTCGCCTGCTCGGTCGCCGCGGGGACGTCGTCGAACCCGGCACCGCGCAGCACCTGCACCGTGCCGCCCTCCTGGTCCGTCGAGACCAGCATGGGCGTGCCGTTCGTCGTCTGCGGTCCGACGAGGTCGGTGTACCGCTCGACGAGCGCCCGCACGTCGTCGACGCCCGCGCTGCTGCGGCCGTGCAGGAACAGGTTGCCGACGTGGTCCTGCACGATCGCCTCGCGGCTGACGTCCGCCGGGTCCGTCACGTCCACGCCGACGACGAACAGCTGGCCGACCTTCTGCTCGAGCGTCCACCCGTCGTCGGTGGGTGCGGGGCTCGGCGTGGGTGCGCTCGGGCGCGCGGTCGGCGTGAGGGTGGACCGGCTCGTGGGCGCGCCGGGGGGCGACGGCGACGCCGAGCGGTCGTGGCCGAGCACCACGGCGGCCACGGTGACCGCGCCCGCCACCAGGACCACCGCGACGAGCAGCGCGACCTTCTCGGCGCGTCTCACGGGCTGCCGGGCGTCGAGGGGTCGTCGCCCGGCGCGCGCCCGTCGAGCGCGTCCTTCCAGCCCTGCGCGTACGCCTCGGCGCTGCCCTGCCGGAACATGTCCTGCTCACCGACGCGCACGAGCACGCGTGCCCCGGGGCCGTCGTCGTCCGTCACGTGCTGCGCGAGCCCGCGCACCACGGCCAGCGGCCGACCGCCGGCCTTGCCCTTGACGAGCTCGGCGGCCGCGGCGACCTCGTCGGCCACGGCCGTCACCGTCATGGTGAGCGGCCGGCCGAACGTGTCGGTCGCACCCCTCAGGTCGTCGAGCACGCGCACGCCCGCGGCGCCGATCGCGATGTCCGTCACGCCGTCCCGCCAGGGCCGCCCAGCGGTGTCCGTGACGAGCACGCCGACCCGCACGCCGAACGCCTCGGCGATCCCGGCGCGCAGCGCCCGCGCGCTCGCGTCCGGGTCGACCGGCAGCAGGAGCACCGTGCCCTCGGGCGTGTTGCTCGCGTCGACGCCGGCCGCCGCCATGACCAGGCCGAGCCGGTTCTCGACGATGCGCGTGACGCCCGTGGCGTGCTCGCGCGTCGCGACGACGCGCACGGTCTCGGCGGTGATCGCCTGCTCGCGGTCGTCGGCCGCGACCACGCGGCCCTCGGCCTTGGAGACGACCTTCGAGGTCAGGACGAGCACGTCGCCGTCCGCGAGCGCGCGGTCCGGCCGGGCACGCGCGTCGTCCGCGAGCAGCGCGACGAGCAGGCCGACGAGGTCGTCGCCGGGTGCGATCTCCGGCAGCCCGTCGGGCGCCCACACCCGCAGCTCGTCGGCGCTCACAGCACCACCCTGGTCAGCCCGTCCTCGCTCACCGGACGAGCTTCGGCAGCACCTGCTCGCCGAACGTCTCGATCCACTCGCGCTGGTTGCGCCCGACGTTGTGCAGGTAGATCCGGTCGAAGCCCAGGTCGACGTACTTCTGGATCGCAGCGCGGTGCACGTCCGGGTCGGACGAGATGACCATGCGGCCCTCGAAGTCCTCGGGGCGCACGAGGCGCGCCATCTGCTCGAGCTCGAACGGCGAGCGGATGTCGGCCTTCGGGAACTTCATGCCGCCGTTGGGCCACTCGTGCATCGCGTTCGCGAGCGCCTCCTCGTCGGTCGGCGCCCACGACAGGTGCACCTGCAGGACCTTCGGCAGGTCCTCCGGGTTGCGGCCGGACTCCTTGACTCCCTCGTGGAACCGGGAGAACAGGCCCTCGATCTTCTCGAGCGGCGCGCCGACGGTGATGAGGCCGTCCGCGTGCCGACCTGCGCGCTTGGCGGTGATCGGACCGGCTGTCGCGACGAGGATCGGCGGGGCGACCTCCGGCATGGTCCACAGGCGCGTGGACTCCATCTTGTAGAACTCGCCGGAGTGCTTGACGTCCTTGCCCGCGAGCGAGGCGTGGAAGAGCTTCTTGATGATGTCGATGGCCTCGAACATCCGGTTGATCCGCTCGGGCGCCTCGGGCCAGTACTGCGCGGTGATGTGCTCGTTGAGCGCCTCGCCCGAGCCGAGCCCGAGCCAGTGCCGTCCGGGGTACATCGCGGCGAGCGTCGCGCTCGCCTGCGCGACCATCGCGGGGTGCCAGCGGAACGTCGGCGCGGTCACGCCGGGTCCCATGTCGCCGTTCGTGCGCTCGCCGATCGCGGTGAGCACGTTCCACACGAACGCGGCCTGCCCCTGCGCGGGAACCCAGGGCTGGAAGTGGTCCGCCGCCATGACACCCGAGAAGCCGTGCTCCTCGGCGTACGCCGACAGCGCGACCGCCTCGGTCGGGTGGAACTGCTCGAGCATCGCCGCGTACCCGACCGTCAGGCCGGATGCCGTCACACCAGTCACGTCGTCCTCGTTCTCGTCTCGCGGGTGGTCCGCAGCAGGTGCGTCCGTCCGCGCTCGACCCTAGTCCGCCGGTGTGACGATCGTGCGACGGGGGTCGCCGGCGACGCCCGTCGCGAGCCTCTACCGCGGCCCGGCCAGCGCACCCACCGGGACGTCCTGCGTCGACTCGGCGGCGTCGGCCGGCGCACCGCGGGTCGCCTCGTCCGACATCGGCGCCGGCGAGCCGGCGCGCAGCTCGCCGTCCGCCGCGGCGCCCGACCGCACGAGCGCGACCCCGCCGACGACGAGCACCGCGCCGACCAGCTGGATCACGAGCGGTGCCTCGTCGAGCAGCAGCCACGCGAGCAGGACGGCGAACAGCACCTCCATGAGCGCGAGGAACGACGCGAGCCGCTCGCCGAGCAGCCGCACGGACACCGCGCTCACGCCGTACGCGAAGGCGGTGGGCACGGCGCCGACGACCAGCAGCGGCACGAACCACTCGACGTGCGCGCCGAGCACGTCGACCTGCACGCGCGGCGCCTCGACCGGCAGGATCCCGACGAGCGCTACCACGCTGACGGTGAGCGCGCCGACGAGCATCGCGGAGCCGGCCAGGCTCACGGGCGGCAGCGCGATGGGCCGGGCGGTCAGCGCGAAGTACGCGGCGTTGCCGATCGCCGCGGCGAACGCGAACACCAGGCCGAGCGCATCGAGCTCGAGCGAGCCGGTCACGTCCAGCACGAGCACGAGCCCGGCCATCGCGAGCGCCGCGCCGGCCAGCGTCGCGCGTGACGGCATGCGCCGCGTGCGGGACCACGACCAGCCCAGCAGGAGCAGCGGTCCCGTGTACTCGACGAGCAGCGCGACGGCGACGGGTAGCCGGTCCACCGCGAGGAAGTAGAACGTCGACGCCCCGGCCACGCCCAGCAGGCCGAGCGCGACGACCGTGCGCCACTCACGGCGCAACGCCGTGCGACGCCCGCGCAGCGCCCACGCGGCGGGTCCCGCCAGGAGCACCGTCCCGAGCCACAGACGCACCAGGATCGCCGCGCCGGGCGTCCACCCCGCGGCGAGCAAGGGCTTGACGACGGGACCGCTGGTGGCGAACGCGAGAGCGGCGACGAGGCCCGCGACGATCCCGGCGCTGCGCGCGCGTGTGCCCTGCATGACGTGCTCCTCGCGGTGAACTGTGGGCTGCGCCCTGCGCGTTGCCCGACGCGCGCGGCCCCCCGCATGCTCGGGTGCCCACGCACGCGACATGTCAGGGGTCACAGGCTTCTATGCTCGTGACAGTAGGACCCGCGACCGTCAGGAGTCAATGTGGTTTTCGCTCGTGACACCGAGGCCAACCTCCAGGCCGCGGTCGAGCTGGTCAACAGCGCACGGCGCCGCGACGGCCAAGACGCCCTCGCGAGCATCGACGACCTCGACGCGTTCTACCGCCGCTGGGCCTACTCGGTCCGCCACGACGGCGACGACGCCGAGCTCGCACAGGTGCACGACGCGCGTGCCGTCCTGGGCAGGCTCTGGGACGTCGACCGCGACGAGGCCGCCGCGCTGGTCAACACGATCCTGCGCGATGCGTCCGCAGTGCCGTTCCTGACCCGGCACGACGGCATGGACTGGCACCTGCACGCGACCGTCCCGGACGCGCCGCTCGCGACCGTCATGCTCGTCGAGACCGCGATGGGCGTCGCCGACGTCATCCGGTCCGACGAGTACGACCGCCTGCGGCGGTGTGCGGGTGAGGACTGCACCGCGGTGCTCGTCGACCTGTCACGCAACCGCTCGCGCCGGTTCTGCGACGTCAACAACTGCGGCAACCGCGCGCACGTGGCCGCCTACCGCGCGCGGCAGAGCACCGACTGAGCCGGCGTTCAGTCGGGCAACGGGCCTCCGAGCGACGGCAGCGCGGCGGGGGTCCCGACCCACCGCAGCCCGGCACCCGGTGCGGGCTCGCCCAGGCACGTCGCGAGATCGACCGCGACCTGCGGGGCGCCGTCACGCACCGCGGCAGGCAGCAGGGCGGGGTCGTGCACGTCCTGCGGCGCGGCCGCGACGACCGCGACCCCCACGACCGTGGTGCCGCGCGCCGCGGGCAGGCCGAGCTCGTCGACGACCTCGCCGGTCACGGTCGCAGTGGCGGGCACGCCGTCGAGGACCTCGCGCACGAGGTCGACGCGCACCGAGTCCCGCGGGCCCGCGCACTGCGCGTAGACCGGCCTCCACCCGGCGGCGACGGCCGCGTCGACCTCGGCACCGACCGCGCGCCACGGCACGTCGTCGGACTCGACGCGCCCCGACGCCCGCGGTCGCTCGTACCGGCCGCCGCCGGGGTCCTTGCCGACCTCGACCTGCGCGCCGGCGGGCCACGGCTGGGCGCGCAGCGCGTCCAGCACGTCCCCCCGGCTCAGGTCGCGCGCGCAGGCACCCAGCCCGACGACGACGAGCGCGACACCCGCGAGCGCACCCACGACGAGCACGACCCCGCTGCGCGCACCCGTCCCCGCACGGACGCCGAGGGCGCCCGAGCCGCGACGACCCGTCACCGGTCGCCCCCGTGGCCGCCCTGCACGGCCGCGAGCAGGTCGTCGGGACCCACGCCCGCTCCCCCGGACCCGCCGAGGCAGCTCAGGGACTCGTACGCGACCGGCTCGGGGGGCACGTCGATCGTCAGGTCGTTCGTGTGATGCGGCGCGAACGCGGCCACGAGCACGCGGCGCGGCACCTCGCGCGCCGCGCGGTCGACCGCTGACCCGTCTGCTGACCCCTCTGCGGGCCCGTCTGCGGGACCTGCGGCGGACTGGTCCTGCTCGAGGCGCAGCTCACCCACCGCCACGGACCCGTCGGACAGCTCGCGCACGAGCTCGACGGTCACGGCGTCGGCCGCGGCGTCGTCGCACCGCGCCGCCGCGACGACCCAGCCCTCGTCGGCCGCCGCGGCGGTCTCACCCGCGAGCACGTGCGCCGCGGTGCCTGTCGTCGTGCGTGCGCTGCGTCCCGAGCCCGCCTCGAACTGCCGGTTCGTGCCGAACGCGTACCGCCCGACCGTCAGCGAGGTCGCCGCGAGCCACGGGTCGGCGGCCAGGTCCTGGTAGCGCGCAACGTCGACGCTCGTCGTCTGGTCGTCCGGGACGTCCGGCGTGCACGCGGCGAGCACGACGAGCGCCGCACAGCCCGCCGCGGCACGCGGCAGGGCGCGGTGCCATGCAGCGGGGGCGAGCGCGGCTCGCGGGACGGGACGCGTCACGGCGTGACGACGGCCCACGGCTTGGCCCACCCGCCCACGGAGAACTCACCGTTCACGAACTGCTCCTGCGTCACGACCACGCGCTCGCCGTGCCCGGGCTCGTAGATCTCGATCGTCCCGTCGCCGTGCGCGTAGACCAGCACGACGTGCCGGGGCGAGGTCTCGTCGCCCACGTACAGCACCGCGGGGTTGCCCTGGTCGGTGGCCTCGACGAGCTGCTGGTACGCGTCCTGCTTGTCGTCCGGCGAGGCCGGGTCGACCATGTCGACCTGGTAGCGCACGCCCTCGGGCGCCATCGCGTCGAGCTCCTCGGCGGCGGCCCACGGCGACGTGCCGAGCGCCGGGATCCACGGCATCGAGACGTTGCCGGGCCGCCAGCCGCGGTCCGGGTCGATGCGCGGGTCGTCGGTGCGGCGCTTCATCTCCGTCTCGAGCTCGGTGAACCGGTCCGCGGGCGTGCGCTGGGGGTCGTCGGACTGTCCTGTCGTCGCGTCGTAGCCGGTCAGGACGCGCAGCGCGAGGACCGGGTCGCGCAGCATGCTCGCGTAGACCAGGGACGACGAGCCGCACGTCGTCCCGGTGGTCTGCGTGAACGGCCCGTCGCGCCGCAGCGCGGACTCGGGGTCGAGCAGCGCGTCGGGGTCGGGCGCGCGGTTGATCCGCTCCGCGAACCGGCGCAGCGTCGAGATCGAGCTCCCGGCCGCGAGCGCGGCGAGCAGCCACGCCCGGTGCCGCTGCGAGGCGGCGCCGTCCATGAGCGTGTCGAACGCGGCCCGGTCCTGCGGCGACAGCGCGTCGTACGCGGCTCGGGCGCGTTCGAGCACACCGTCGACGAGCGGCGGTCGGCCCGAGCCGGGCGCGTGCTGCCCGAGCGTGTCGAGCGCGCGCATGCCTGGCGCCGCGCCGTCGGGGAACGGCATCGCGGCCTCGACCGCGGCGAGCTCGTTCGCGCACGCCTTCGCGGCGGCAGCCGCGTCGCGCCAGGACTCGAGCGCCGCGGTCACGGCGTCGCGCAGGTGACGCACCACGTCGTCGAGCTGGTCGAGCTCGCCGGGGTGCCGCGGGATGTCGTCGCGCGCACGGCGCAGCGACGCGCCGACGTCCGCGTGCCGACGCTGCGCGCGGGCGAGCGCCTCCGCATGGTCCTCGAGCGCGACGACCGCGCGGCGGGCCCCGGCTGCGGCATCCGTGAGACGCGAGTCGAGCTCGCGCGCGGTCGCGTCGAACGCCAGCGCGGCTGTGCCCGTCCAGACCGTGCGCCGGTGCACGCGGTCGGCGTCCACCTTGTCGGTCGTCACGGTCAGGGCGCGCGCGAGCGTCGACCAGGCCTGCGCGGCGCGCGCGCTCGCCGCCGGGTCGCCCGGTGGCGGATCGGTCGCGATCGCGACGATCCGCTCGATGAGCCGGCGCGCCGCCGCCACGTTCTGCACGATGTCGAGCGGGTTGAGCGAGAACCCCGCCTCGTCGAGCGCGTCCATCGCGCGCCACAAGGACTGGATGACCTTGTCGAAGTCGACGTCCACGACGCCGCGCCCGGTCACGGCCGGATCCCGCGGAACGTGGCGGCTGTCTGCTCGTCGCCGTCGGTCGTCGCGCGCACGCACGCGTCCAGCTCGGTGCCCACCTCGACCAGCGCGGCCGCCGCGACCCGCAGCCCCTCGGTCCACCGGTGCACCGCGCGCGCGTGCGCGCTCGCGACCGGGACCACGGCCTCGTCGGCCGCTGCTGCGTGCGCGTCGCGCGCGCGCCCCAGCTCCATGCCGGAAGCCCGGAACCGCACGGCCATGGCGCTCACCGCCGCGGGCTGCAGCTCGACGTCGCTCACGCGTCCCCCCACCTCGTCGTCCTGTGCGCCTCGCCGCGCACCGGCCCGGGTCATCGTGGCAGACGACGGCCGACCGCGGCACTCGGACGACCGTGCGTCGAGCCGCCCACGGGCTGCGCTCGGACGTGCCACGATCAGCGCGCCAACCCTCGCGCAGAAGGAGCGTCGTGGACACCCTCGGATACCAGGCACTCGTCCAGCAGCGGCTCGTCGCAGCGGGCTACACGTTGCGGATGACACCGCCGGCGGGCCTCGTCGGCCACCGCCGGGACTTCCGGCTGCGCTGGATGGCGACGGCCGTGCACACGGTCGTCCACGTGACCACGACGCCCCACGTCACCGCGGACGGGCTCGCCGGCTTCACCCGGTCCGCGCTGAGCCACTCCGAGGTCGCGCACGGGCAGATGCGCGGGCTGCAGTCGGGCGTCGCGGTCGTCGCCGCCGTCATCGCGGAGTCGGCGGACGACGAGGCGCACGCCTACGCGATGCGCACGATCCCGAAGGACTTCGCCGCGTTCGCCTGGCCGGTCGTCGTCGACCTCGGCGCCGAGCTGCGGTCGAGCCACGCGGGCAGCCCGCTGGTCGGGGCGGTGTACTCGTCCTGGATGCGCCAGCAGATCGAGGCGCTCCTGCCACAGCCCGACGCGGTCGCGGCGACCGCCCGCGACTGAGCCGTCCGGCGCGCGAAAGCGGTGCAGGAACACCCTCGGAGTCTGGGAAGATGGGCGGTCATGAGCGACCTGACCTCCCGTACCGACGTCCCGACGACCTCCACCGGCCGCCGTGTACCGGACAAGGTCGGCCTCGAGGGGCTCGAGGAGTCCTGGTCGCAGCGCTGGGCCGAGCTCGGGACGTACACGTTCGACCGGACGAGGTCGCGCGAGGAGATCTACTCGATCGACACCCCGCCGCCCACGGTCTCGGGCTCGCTGCACGTCGGGCACGTCTTCTCGTACACGCACACCGACGTCGTCGCGCGCTACCGCCGCATGCGCGGTGCCGAGGTGTTCTACCCCATGGGCTGGGACGACAACGGCCTGCCGACCGAGCGCCGCGTGCAGAACTACTACGGCGTGCGTTGCGACCCGTCGCTGCCGTACGACCCGGACTTCACGCCGCCGCACGAGGGCACGGACGGCAAGACGATCAAGGCGTCCGACCAGGTGCCGATCAGCCGCCGCAACTTCGTCGAGCTGTGCGAGCGCCTGACGGTCGAGGACGAGCGCCAGTTCGAGGCGCTGTGGCGCCGGCTGGGTCTGTCGGTCGACTGGTCGATGACCTACCAGACGATCTCCGCCGAGGCGCGCGCGGTCGCGCAGCAGGCGTTCCTGCGCAACCTCGAGCGCGGCGAGGCGTACCAGGCCGAGGCCCCGGGCCTGTGGGACGTGACGTTCCAGACCGCGGTCGCGCAGGCCGAGCTCGAGGCGCGCGACTACCCGGGCGCGTTCCACCGGGTCGCGTTCCACGGCGCCGACGGCCCGGTCCACATCGAGACGACGCGCCCCGAGCTGCTGCCGGCGTGCGTCGCGCTCATCGCGCACCCGGACGACGAGCGCTACCAGCACCTGTTCGGCACCACGGTGACGACGCCGCTGTTCGGCGTCGAGGTCCCCGTGCTCGCGCACCCGGCGGCCGAGCCGGACAAGGGCGCGGGCATCGCGATGTGCTGCACGTTCGGTGACCTCACCGACGTCCAGTGGTGGCGCGAGCTGCAGCTCCCGACGCGCTCGGTGGTCCAGCGCGACGGCCGGCTGCTGCGCGAGACGCCCGAGTGGATCACCTCGCCCGAGGGTCGCGAGCGCTTCGCCGCGCTCGCCGGCAAGACGACCTTCTCGGCGCGCGAGGCGGTCGTCGCAGGCCTGCGCGAGACGGGCGACCTGGACGGCGAGCCCACGCCCACGCAGCGTAAGGCGAACTTCTACGAGAAGGGCGACAAGCCGCTCGAGATCGTCACGAGCCGGCAGTGGTACATCCGCAACGGCGGGCGCGACGAGGAGCTGCGCACGGCGCTGCTCGAGCGTGGCACCGAGCTCGGCTTCCACCCCGAGTTCATGCGGGTCCGGTACGCGAACTGGGTCGGCGGCCTGAACGGCGACTGGCTCATCAGCCGCCAGCGCTTCTTCGGTGTGCCGTTCCCGGTCTGGTACGCGCTCGACGCCGACGGCGAGCCCAACTACGACGAGCCGCTGCGGCCCACCGAGGACCAGCTCCCGGTCGACCCGTCGTCGGACGTCCCCGCCGGCTACACGGCCGACCAGCGCGGCGTCCCGGGCGGCTTCATCGGCGACCCCGACATCATGGACACGTGGGCGACGTCGTCGCTCACGCCGCAGATCGCTGGCGGCTGGCGGTCCGACCCGGACCTGTTCGCGCGCGTGTTCCCCATGGACCTGCGCCCGCAGGGCCAGGACATCATCCGCACGTGGCTGTTCTCGACGGTCGTGCGCGCGCACCTCGAGCACGGGTCGCTGCCGTGGTCCGACGCGGCGATCAGCGGCTGGATCCTCGACCCCGACCGCAAGAAGATGTCGAAGTCGAAGGGCAACGTCGTCACGCCCATGGGCCTGCTCGAGGAGCACGGCTCCGACGCGGTGCGCTACTGGGCCGCCTCGGCGCGCCTCGGCACGGACGCGGCGTTCGAGATCGGCCAGATGAAGATCGGCCGGCGCCTGGCGATCAAGGTCCTCAACGCCTCGAAGTTCGTGCTCTCGTTCGGCTCGGCCGACGAGGAGCCGTCGCTCGACCCCGCGCTGGTCACCGTGCCGCTCGACCAGGCGATGCTCGCGGGCCTCGCGGAGGTCGTCGAGCAGGCGACCGCCGCCCTGGAGTCGTACGACCACACGCGCGCGCTCGAGCTGACCGAGACGTTCTTCTGGACGTTCTGCGACGACTACGTCGAGCTGGTCAAGGACCGCGCGTACGGCGAGGGCGCGGGTGCCGCCAGCGCCCGCGCGGCGCTGTCGCTCGCGCTCGACGTCCTGCTGCGCCTCCTGGCGCCGGTCCTGCCGTTCGCGACCGAGGAGGTCTGGTCGTGGTGGCGCGAGGGCTCGGTGCACCGCGCGCCGTGGCCGACCTCGGAGCCGCTGCGGGCCGCGGCCGGTGACGCGTCGTTCGCGACCGTGACCGCCGCCGGTGCCGCGCTCGCCGCGCTGCGCAAGGTGAAGTCGGAGGCCAAGGTGACGATGCGCACCGAGATCCTCGCCGCGCGCCTCGAGGTCCCGGCCGCGCAGCTCGCGTCGGTCGAGGCGACGGTCGACGACGTCCGGGCCGCCGGCCGGGCGGTCGGCACGCTCGAGGTCGTCGCGGCCGACGTCGAGCAGGCGGTCGCGGTCGACGTCGAGCTCGGCGAGTCGGTCAAGCGCGGCGCCTGACCGACGCGCTCCCGGTCGGTTACCGAGCGGTAAGGTCGTGGGCGTGCCGAACGGTGAGACCCCCATGCCCGCGCGCCCCCGCTCCTCGTCGTCGGCGGGTGTCTCCCCCGACGACGTCGCCCAGGTGCCCGCGGACGCGCCGCGCTCCATCCCGGGACTCCTCGCCCGCCGGCTCGAGCGCGACGCGGACGGCACGCTCATCGAACGCTCCGCCGGCCCCGGCCAGCCCTGGACGCCCGTGACGGTGCGCGAGTTCGCGGCCCAGGTCACCGCACTCGCGCAGGGCCTGGTGGCCCGCGGCATCAACCCCGGGGACCGCGTCGGCATCATGTCGCGCACGCGCTACGAGTGGACGCTGCTGGACTTCGCGATCTGGGCCGCGGGCGCGGTCGGGGTCCCCGTGTACGAGACGTCGTCGGCGGAGCAGGTGCGGTGGATCTGCGCCGACGCGGGCACGCGCCTGGTCGTCGTCGAGACCGAGGCGCACGCCGCGGTCGTCGCCCAGGTCCGCGACGACCTGCCCGGCCTGACCGGCGTCCTCGTCATCGACTCGGGAGGCCTCGACGACCTCGTCGCCGAGGGACGCGACGTGCCCGCCGACGAGATCGCGCGGCGCAGCGCGATCGCGGGGCACGACGACCTCGCGACGATCATCTACACGTCGGGGACGACGGGCCGGCCCAAGGGCGTCGAGCTCACGCACGGCAACTTCGTCTCGCTCACGCTGCTGGGCATCGAGGGGCTCACCGACGTGTGCGCGCGTCCGCACTCACGCACGCTGCTGTTCATGCCGCTCGCGCACGTGTTCGCGCGGTTCATCCAGGTGCTGTGCGTGCCGTCGGGCGCGGTGCTCGGCCACACGCCGGACACCCGCAACCTGCTGCCCGACCTCGCCGCGTTCCAGCCGACGTTCGTCCTCGCGGTCCCGCGCGTGTTCGAGAAGGTCTACAACTCCGCCGAGCAGAAGGCGGGCGGCGGTGTCTCGCTGCGCGTGTTCCGCTGGGCTGCGAAGGTCGCGATCGCGTACTCGCGCGCACTGGACACCCCGCAGGGCCCGAGCGCCGCGCTGCGCAGCCAGCACCGCGTCGCAGGCCGCCTCGTCCACGCCAAGCTCCGGGCCGCGCTCGGCGGCCGCGCCGAGTACGCGATCTCCGGTGGCGCGCCGCTCGGCGAGCGCCTCGGGCACTTCTACCGCGGCATCGGCGTGCGCATCCTCGAGGGCTACGGGCTCACCGAGACGACCGCGCCGACCGCGGTCAACCAGCCCGGTCTGGTCAAGATCGGGACGGTCGGCCCGGCGTTCCACGGCACGCGCCTGCGCGTCGACGACACCGGCGAGATCTGGGTCTCGGGCCCGCACGTCTTCCGCGGCTACCGGCACGACGAGGAGGCGACCAAGGCCGCGCTCGTCGACGGGTGGTTCCGCACGGGTGACCTCGGGACGCTCGACGAGGACGGCTACCTGCGCATCACAGGCCGCTCGAAGGAGATCATCGTCACCGCGGGTGGCAAGAACGTCGCACCCGCCGTGCTCGAGGACCGCCTGCGGGGGCACCCACTGGTCAGCCAGGTCGTCGTCGTCGGCGACCAGCGCCCGTTCATCGGCGCGCTCGTCACGCTCGACCCGGAGATGCTGCCGGGCTGGCTCGCGAACCACGGCCTGCCGGCCATGGACGTCGAGACGGCGAGCCGGCACGAGGCCGTGCTCGAGGCGCTCGACCGCGCGGTCGCCCGCGCGAACGAGGCGGTCTCGCGCGCCGAGTCGATCCGCAAGATCACCGTGCTGCCGGGCGACCTGACCGAGGCGAACGGCTACCTGACCCCGTCGCTGAAGGTCAAGCGCGCCCTCGTGCTCAAGGACTTCGCGGACGCCATCGACCAGCTCTACGTGGACACCCGCGCGGCTGACAGCCGACCGGCGGACACCCGTCCGGAGTAGCCGCGACGACCCGGTCGGGGCGTGTCTCCTGGTCGCGGGCGTCGCGCGCGACGCCCCCGGATCCATGGTGTAGAAACATGGACACCTGACCAGGTGTCAGGAAAGGGCGACGACGATCTGAGGTGAGCACGGTGCACGAGCTGGCGGTCTGTCACGTCGGGGCGAAGCACGGCTCGGCGGTCGGGTTCGTGGAGAGCTACGACGCGGGCGTCCTCGTGGCGCGCGTGCACTCCCCGCTGACCGACCAGCACATCGGTGACGCCGTCCAGACGATCGTGCTCGACCCCGTGCGCGGCGAGTGCCGTTACACCGGCCTCATCGGCGGGATCACCGACGAGCAGGTGACCATCGTCGTCCAGGAGCTCGTCGAGCAGAACCAGCGCCGGTCCGCGGCTCGCGCCGAGTACCAGGCGGCGTGCATCGCGGTCCGCGACCGCGACGAGGACGGCGGGGCGATCCGCCTGTCCGTCGTGGACGTCAGCGCCTCGGGGATCCGGTTCGCGAGCCCCGCCGTCCTGGACGTGGGCGACACGGTGCGGTTCTCGCTGCCCGTCGACGCCGGCGCGGTCGACCTGCGCGCGCGGGTCCTGCGCATCGAGGACGCGCCCTGGGGCTGGCGCTACGGCTGCGAGCTGCTCGGGCTGGACAACCGCACGCGCGAGGCGCTGTTCCGGCTCGTCCTCCGGCTGCAGCGTGAGCAGGCGCGGGCGCGCGCCGACCGCCGGGCCCTGGCCGTCTGAGCGGCCGAGGGTCCGCGGCGCCGACCGCGCGCGCCTAGACGATCGTCCGCACGCGCTTCGCGTCGGCCGACTGGGTGAGCAGCTGCTCGCTCGGCGTCGAGTCGTCGGACCAGCGCAGCAGCGCGCCCACGCCGTCGACGAGCTCCGGGGTGGCCTCCGCCGTGAACGTCACGCCGGCGTCCTGCCCCAGCGCCGCACGCGCGAGCGCGACGACCGCCGGGAAGCGTCGAGCCTCCGAGACGCCCAGCGTCTCCAGGTCGGCGTGGCTGGTCGCGAGCTCGAGCGGCTGGAGCCCGACCAGCACCTCGCGCTCCTGCAGGGTCGTGAGCGCGTCGTCGGCCAGCACCAGCTCGGCGACCTGACCGCGGCGCAGCACCTCGACCACGTCGTCGAGCGAGGTCACGGCGCCCGCGCCGCGCCCGAGCGCCTGCCCGAACCGGTCGAGCACCCGCTGACGTCGCCGCTCGCGGCACGCGTCCACCTCGGCCCGCACGCGCGTCGCGAACGCCTCGGGCTTGGCACCCTCGCCACGGGCCCCTCCGGGCACCTCGACGACGAGCTCACGCACCTGCCGGCCGACGTTCTCGCACACCAGCGCGACCGCCCGCACGTCGCCCGTGAGCACGATCAGCTCGGGGCACCGCTCGGCGACGCGCTTGTCGAGGAACGCGGCGACCGCCTCGGCGTTGCGCTCCCACGAGTCCTCGGCGCGCGTCTGGCTGCGACGCGACAGCCCGCCCTCGCGCGTCTTGTGCACGTCGTCGTGCCCGCCCTCGACGCTCTCGCGGACGATGTCGTCCGCCGGCGCGGAGGCCGCGCGAGCCCCGCCCGCCGACTTCCACGTGAGGTCGGCGCCCGTGCGGTCGACCGCGACGACCAGCAGGTCGACGGCCTGGTCGGCAGCGCGGACCGCGGCGACGAGGTCCGGCACGGGCCCGTGCGTCGCCACCGTCTGCGCGGGCGGCTCGGCCACGACCCGGTCCACCACGACACCGTCGGCGTCCGCGATGACGACGCGGCCGTGCGGACCCCGCACCCCGGTCGGCACGGTGACCAGGTCGGCGATCTCGTCGAGCACGCGCGCGGGCGCTCCGTCACGCTCGAGCGTGCGCCTCGCTGCTCGCCACCGGTCCGCCGCCTCCGACTCCCCCGCCGACTCGGCTCTCGTCGCGTCGAGGAAGACGGTGGTGAACGGCGACGTGCGGCCGAGCAGCGGCTTGAGCCAGTGCAGATCCATGCGGCAACCTCCAGCGGTCCAGCGGTGTGGACCTCACGGCGGGCGTGCCCGGGCGGCTGCGACGCGTCGTCGTGCCCGAGCCCTTGAGCACTCCTAACCAACCGCAGGATCGCGCGCGACGCCACCCCAGTCGAGGACGGGCGCGTGCCGGCGCCGGGAGGTGCGCCAGGAGGCGGCTCAGGCCTCGCCGGTGTGGTCCTGCGCGAGCGCCTCGTGGTGCCGGATGACCTCGGCGACGATGAACTCGAGGAACTTCTCGGCGAACACCGGGTCGAGATCTGCCTCGTGCGCGAGCGCCCGCAGACGCGTCACCTGACGCTCCTCGCGGCCGGGGTCCGACGGCGGCAGACCGCGCTGCGCCTTGAGGACGCCCACCTGCTTGGTCGCCTTGAACCGCTCGGCGAGCAGGTACACGAGCGCAGCGTCGATGTTGTCGATGCTGTGCCGCAGGCGTGCGAGCTCGGGCGGGATGCCCGCAGGCTCCTGCGTCGCGGGCACGGGCGGGTGGGGCACGTCCTGGTCGGTCACGGACGCGATCCTAGGTCGCCTGCGGACGCCTCAGGCGCTCTTCTCGCGCGGCGGACGCTTCTCGCGCGGCACGAGGGTCGGGTTGACGTTCTCGAGGACCACCTCGCGCGTGATGAGCACGCGCGCCACGTCGTCGCGGCTGGGCACCTCGAACATGACCTGCTGGAGGACCTCCTCCATGATCGCGCGCAGACCGCGCGCGCCCGTGCCGCGCAGCAGGGCCTGGTCGGCGATCGCGGCCACGGCGTCATCGTCGAACTCGAGCTCGACGCCGTCGATCTCGAACATCCGCTGGTACTGCTTCACCAGGGCGTTGCGCGGCTCGGTGAGGATGCGCACGAGCGCGTCCTGGTCGAGACGGCCCACCGCGGCGACGACCGGCAGACGGCCGATGAACTCGGGGATGAGCCCGTACTTCTGCAGGTCCTCGGGGCGCACCTCGGAGAAGAGGTCGCCCTCCTCGTGGTTGTCGACCAGCGGCGCGCCGAACCCGACGACACGCTTGCGCGCGCGAGCCGCGATGATGTCGTCGAGGCCCGCGAACGCGCCGGCGACGATGAACAGCACGTTGCCCGTGTCGATCTGGATGAACTCCTGGTGCGGGTGCTTGCGGCCGCCCTGCGGCGGGACCGAGGCCGTGGTGCCCTCGATGATCTTCAGCAGCGCCTGCTGCACGCCCTCGCCCGAGACGTCCCGCGTGATCGACGGGTTCTCGCTCTTGCGCGCGATCTTGTCGATCTCGTCGATGTAGATGATCCCCTGCTCGGCCTTCTTGACGTCGTAGTCAGCGGCCTGGATGAGCTTGAGGAGGATGTTCTCGACGTCCTCGCCGACGTAGCCGGCCTCCGTCAGCGCGGTGGCGTCGGCGATCGCGAACGGCACGTTGAGCATGCGCGCGAGCGTCTGGGCGAGGTACGTCTTGCCGGTGCCGGTGGGCCCGACGAGCAGGATGTTCGACTTGGCGATCTCGACCTGGTCGTCGGCGTTGCGCACGCCCTCGCCGGCCTGGATGCGCTTGTAGTGGTTGTAGACCGCGACGGACAGCGCGCGCTTGGCGGACTCCTGCCCGACGATGTACTGCTCGAGGAAGTCGAAGATCTCGCGAGGCTTGGGCAGTTCCACCAGGCCGGTCTCGTTGGCCTCGGCGAGCTCCTCCTCGATGATCTCGTTGCACAGCTCGATGCACTCGTCGCAGATGTAGACGCCAGGCCCGGCGATGAGCTTCTTGACCTGCTTCTGGGACTTGCCGCAGAAGGAGCACTTGAGCAGGTCGGCGCCGTCTCCGATCCGAGCCACGTCTCGTCCCTTCCTCGCGCTCCGCCGCCGTCAGCGACCTGCGTCCTTGCCTACTACGTGCCTGTCGAGCTACGTACCCGTCGAGCCTGTCTGGAACTTCGAGCCGGTTGCGGCGGGCCGGTGACCCGCCTGCCGCAACGTCGGTCTCCCATTGGACACTACGCCGCGCCCGGTGTCAGTCGTACCCGACCACGTGTCGCGGCGTGTCCGTGCCTCGTCCGGGGCATTTCCCGTGTCCGAAACGTTTGGGTCGCCCCGGCCTGGGCTAACGGTCCCGTTCGGGCGGTTCGTCACGGTCGCCCGGCGGTGTCCTGAACGCCGACGGGCGCACGGGGCCGTAGCCCTCGTGCGCCCGTCGGCAGCCGGTCAGGCGCTGGGCTCGACCACGGTGGGTCGCACACCCTTGCGGCTCGCGAGCACCTGGTCGACGAGCCCGTACTCGAGCGCCTGCTGGGCCGTCAGGATCTTGTCGCGCTCGATGTCCTGGCGGACCTGGTCGAGATCGCGGCCCGTGTGGTGCGCGATCGTCTCCTCGAGCCACTCACGCATGCGGATCAGCTCGTTCGCGTGGATCTCGATGTCGGACGCCTGCGCGTAGCCGCCACCCTCCATCGCGGGCTGGTGGATCAGCACGCGCGCGTTCGGCAGCGCGAGGCGCTTGCCGGGCGTGCCCGCAGCGAGCAGCACGGCCGCGGCGGACGCGGCCTGCCCGAGGCACACCGTCGCGATCTGCGGCTTGATGTACTGCATCGTGTCGTAGATCGCGGTGAGCGCCGTGAACGAGCCACCGGGCGAGTTGATGTAGAGCGTGATGTCACGGTCCGGGTCGGTGCTCTCGAGCACCAGGAGCTGGGCCATGACGTCGTCGGCCGAGGCGTCGTCCACCTGCACGCCGAGGAAGATGATGCGGTCCTCGAACAGCTTGGTGTACGGGTCCTGCCGCTTGAAGCCGTAGGCCGTGCGCTCCTCGAACTGCGGCAGCACGTAGCGGGCGGAGGGCGCGGTGGCAGCCGGGCGACCGAAGCCGCCCGCGAGCGCGCCCGCGCGGGCGATGAACTGGGACTCGGTGCTCACTGGTTCTCCTCGAGGTCTCAAAGGTCGACGCGCCACGGCGCAGGTCAGCAGCTCAGGCGGTGCCGCCGCGGCCCGTCACCGAGCTCGCGGCCTCGACGACGTGGTCGATGAAGCCGTACTCGAGCGCCTCGGGGGCGGTGAACCAGCGGTCACGGTCCGCGTCGGAGTTGATCTGCTCGACGGTCTTGCCCGTCTGCGCGGCCGTCAGCTCGGCGAGCACGGTCTTCATGTGCAGGATGAGCTGGGCGTTGATGCGCACGTCGGTGGCGGTGCCGCCGATGCCGCCCGAGGGCTGGTGCATCATCACGCGGGCGTGCGGGGTCGCGTAACGCTTGCCCTTGGCGCCCGACGAGAGCAGGAACTGGCCCATCGAGGCCGCCATGCCCATCGCGATCGTCGCGACGTCCGGCTTGATGTACTGCATGGTGTCGTAGATCGCCATGCCCGCGGTGATCGAGCCACCGGGCGAGTTGATGTACAGCCAGATGTCCTTGTCCGGGTCCTCCGCGGCGAGCAGCATCATCTGCGCGCAGATCGCGTTCGCGTTCTCGTCGCGCACCTCGGAGCCGAGCCAGATGATCCGCTCACGCAGCAGCCGGTTGTAGATGTGGTCGTTCAGGCCGAGTCCGGGAGAGTCGGCCCGGGCGATGGCCGGGTAGTCGTTCACGAAGGCTCCTTGATCTGAGCGGGGTCCTTGCGTCGCAGTGACACTAACGCCCGCGCCGCACTCATCCGGCCCGCGCGGGGCCCGTTTTCGCTGACGGCGCAGCACGAGCCGGTCGGGTCACGCTGCGCTCGCACGACGAGGGCCCCGCCACCGGTGGACGGTGTCGGGGCCCTGCGACGTGCACGGTGGCGTGAGCGCTGGGCGTCACGCCGTGCGGCGGGTCAGGCCGTGGCGTCGACCGCCGCGTCGGCGACGGCGGCCGCAGCAGCCGCGTCGTCCTGCGAGGCGGCCGCGTCGTCCTCGTCGGAGCCGATGAAGTCCGACAGGTCGACGGCCGCACCCGACGGGTCGGTGACCGTGACCTGACGCAGCGCGACGGCGATCGACTTCGAGCGCGCGACCTCGGCGACCATCGCCGGGATCTGGCCACCCTCGTCGAGCGTCTTGATGAACGTGTTCGGGTCCATCCCGTACTGGCGCGAGGCCTGCACGAGGTACTCGACGAGCTCCTGCTGCGAGACCTTGACCTCGAGCTGCTCGGCGAGCGTGTCGAGCAGGATCTGGTTGCGCAGCGCGGTCTGCGCCTGCTCGGTCACCTCGGCGCGGTGCTCGTCGTCCTCGAGACGGCCCTCGGACTCGAGGTGACGGTGCACCTCGGCCTCGACGACGCCCGACGGCACGGGGATCTCGGTGGCCGTGACGAGCTTCTCGACGAGCAGGTCACGCGCCTGCACCGCCTGGTTGGAGACCTTGGTGCGGGCGGCCTGCTCGCGCAGGTCCTCCTTGAGCTCGTCCAGCGTGTCGAACTCCGAGGCGAGCTGCGCGAAGTCGTCGTCCGCGTCCGGCAGCTGGCGCTCCTTGACCGTCGTCGCCGTGACCGTCACGAGGGCCTTCTCGCCCGCGTGCTCGCCACCGGCCAGCTCGGTCTCGAACGTCGTGGTCTCGCCGGCCGACAGGCCCGTCAGCGCCTCGTCAAGGCCCTCGAGCATGTTGCCCGAGCCGATCTGGTAGCTCACGCCGGAGACCGAGTCGACCTCCTCGTCGCCGATCTTGGCGACCAGGTCGACGACGACGAAGTTGCCGACCGCGGCGGGCGCGTCGATGCCGACCAGCGTGCCGAAGCGCTCACGCAGCGCGTCCAGGCGGGCCTCGAGGTCCTCGTCGGTGACCTCGACGCCGTCGACCTCGATCGCGATCTCGGACAGCGCGGGGACGGTGATCTCGGGACGCACCTCGACCTCGGCGGAGAAGTGCAGCTCGCCCTCCTCGTCACCGGGCACCAGGCCGGGGACCTTGGTGACCTCGACCTCGGGCTGACCCAGCGGGCGCAGGTTGTTCTCGCGGATCGCCTCGGCGTAGAACCCGCCCAGACCCTCGTTCACGGCGTGCTCGATCACCGCGGGACGTCCGACGCGCTGGTCGATGATGCGCGGCGGCACCTTGCCCTTGCGGAAGCCGGGGACGGTGACCTGCTCCGCGATGTGCTCGTACGCGTGCGCGATGCTCGGCCGGAGCTCGTCGTACGTCACCTCGACGGTCAGCTTGACCTTCGTCGGCTCCAGGGTCTCGACGGCGCTCTTCACTTCGATGCTCTCCAACTGATCGGAATGGTTCGCCGTTCCCGGCGGCTGCGAGGGCGCTGCGCGGCGTCGGGCTCTAGGAGGCTCTCGGCGCGCACGGGCGACCCTCGATGGTACGTCACGGGCAGGAGCGGGCACGAATCTCCGGCAGGCCGCACGGCACCGCCGCACTGCACCGCGGGGCTCAGGCCCGGATTCGGGACACCGCATCGGAGCCGGTACCCTGACGTCGCCGGCCGCGCCTTCGCGGCCTGTGCGGACGTAGCTCAATGGTAGAGCCCCAGTCTTCCAAACTGGCTACGCGGGTTCGATTCCCGTCGTCCGCTCCGAGCGTCTCCGCGGGTCAGATGCCGTCTCGGGCCGAAAGTGCGGCCCTGCAGGAATGCCCCAACAGCTCAGACGCCTCCTGGCGGAGCTCGCGAAGTCCGACGGTCGCGGTCATGCCCGAGGGCTACGGCGCCGGTTGCACAAGTGCTACTCGCCGATCCGATGCCGGTCTCGGGTGAGAACCTGCCGTCGTCATCGCTCGTCCGGCGGACGCGCAGCGAGGCCGTCCAGGTCGCCTGCGGGCGGTCCGCGAGCTCGAAGGTCCTGTGGCATTCCACCCCTGCCCGCACGACGAGGCCCGGGGGCCCTCCTGGGTTCCGAGGGCGTCTCGTCGACCGTTCGAGCGAGGCGCCGCGTGACCCGGGTCACACCGCGTGTCGACGGCTGCGTCGCCGATGCCGCACGCGGCGGTCCGCTGCGGTGCTCTACTCGTCTCGTCGCTGCGCGAGGCGCGCCGCGGCGGACAGGGGGGAAGCACATGTCGTCCTTGGTCGAGCGCCCGTCGGGCGTGCTGCTGACGTGCGGTGCGGCACTGGCCGCGGCCGCCCTGATCGGCGCGTGCGCGACCGCCGACGCGGGCGGTCGCGCGACCACTGCCGAGCAGCTCGAGACGCTCGCAGGGTTGGTGGACGTGACGCCGTCGCCCGAGCTGCACGGCCCCGTGCTGACTGCCGGCACGGTGGTCGGCGCGGGCGCGGGGGTCCCCGTGGTCGCGATGGCGTGGCCTGACGACGCCACGCTCGGCGAGATGCAGATCGGGGACGACGTCAAGCTGATCCCGATCGCCGCGACCTTGACAGGGTCCGAAGGCCGGTTCGAGCTCGTCGCCGACCCTGTTGCGGTCGCGGCGCTGACCGGCGGGAGCGAGGTGACCGTCAACTTCGACGTGCAGGTCATCGGCGCCGACCCGCTGGCCCAGTGGTCCACCTCGGCCGTGCTGTCGCCTCAGATCGCCGCCGACGACTCGCTCGAGCACCCGCTGGCGGACGACATCACGATCGAGGCGGATGCACCGCAGACCGTGGACGAGCTCACCGCCGGTCGGTGACGCGCAGGCCGTCTCAGGCCGCTGCCCGGCGGATGAGTGCCGCGATCGTCTCCTCGACCTCGTCGGTCAGCTCCGTCACTGCGTAGGCGGTCGGCCACATGGGGCCGTCGTCGAGCGCGGCGGGCTCCTCGAAGCCGAGGATCGCGTAGCGGGTCTTGAACTTGGCGGCCGCCTTGAAGAAGCACAGGACCTTGCCGTCCTTGGCGTACGCGGGCATGCCGTACCAGGTGCGCGGGGTCAGGTGGGGCGCCTCGGCGCGCACGATCGCGTGGATGCGCTCGGCCAGGACGCGGTCGGCGTCGGGCATCTCGGCGATCTTCGCGAGCACGTCGGACTCGAGATCGGCGGCCTTCGCGGCCTTGCCGCCGCGGGCGGACTGGGCGCGCAGCTCGGCCGCGCGCTCCTTCATGGCGGCGCGCTCGTCGTCGGTGAACGTGTCGGTCTTCGTCGTGCTCATGGTCGTCTCCTGGTACCTCGTCGGGATGGCGTTGCCACCACGCTAGAGACCGCGTCGACGTCCGCGCTTCTCGGATCCTGACCGATGTGCGTCAGCGGCTCGTGGCACGCTGAACGCGCTGGTCGGGGCGACGGTGGGGAGCGCACGTGATCGAGACCATGGCGGTCGAGGGCTACCGCTCGCTGCGTGAGCTCGTGCTGCCGCTGGGACGGCTGACGGTGGTCACGGGCGCGAACGGCACCGGCAAGTCGGGCGTGTACCGCGCGCTGCGGCTGCTCGCCGAGTGCGCGCTCGGCGGGGCGGTCGGGGCGGTGGCCCGGGAGGGCGGGTTGCGGTCGACGCTGTGGGCAGGGCCGGAGCACGGCACACGCCGGCGGGACGGGGCGGCGCAGGGCACGGTCCGCACGCGTCCCGTGGCGCTGCGGCTGGGGTTCGCGAGCCCCGACGACCTCGGCTACGCGGTCGACCTGGGGCTGCCCAAGGACGGCGGCTCGGCGTTCCTGCTCGACCCCGAGATCAAGGTCGAGACGATCTGGTCGGGCCCGATGCTGCGTCCCGCGACGACGCTCGCCGAACGCCGGGGTCCGGCCGTGCGGGTCCGCGACGACGAGGGCGACTGGCAGGCCGTGGGCGGACGGCTGCGGCCGTACGACTCGATGCTCTCGGAGGTTGTCGACCCGACGGGCGCGCCGGAGATCGTCGCGGTGCGCGAGCGGCTGCGGGGCTGGCGGTTCTACGACCACCTGCGCACCGACGCCGACGCGCCCGCGCGCCAGGTGCGCGTCGGGACGCGCACGACCGCGCTGGCCCACGACGGCGGCGACCTCGCGGCGGCCCTGGAGACCGCGCGTGACGCGGGCCGGGGCGACGAGATCGACGAGTACGTCGACCGCGCGTTCCCGGGTGCGCGCGCAGTGGTCCGGGCGCACGACGGCCGGTTCGCGCTCGAGCTGCACCGCGCGTCGCTCCTGCGGCCCCTGGACGCCGCCGAGCTGTCCGACGGCACGCTGCGCTACCTGCTGTGGGTGGCCGCGCTGCTGACGCCACGCCCGCCCGAGCTGCTCGTGCTCAACGAGCCGGAGACGAGCCTGCACCCCGACGTGCTCGCCGCTCTGGCGCAGCTCGTGCGCCGCGCGAGCCGGGACTCGCAGGTGGTCGTCGTGACGCACTCCGACGAGCTCGCGTCCGCCCTACGCGCGGACGCGCGCGACGGGCTGGGCCGCGACGACGTGCACGACGTCGAGCTGCGGCTCGAGAACGGCGAGACGGTCGTCGCCGGCCGTGAGGGGCCGCTCGACCAGCCCGCGTGGCACTGGCCGTCGCGGTGACGGCCACCGGCCGCCCGCACCGCCTCCGGTCTGCGACGACGCCCGTCTGAGGTACCTCAGACGTCTCGGCGCGACGTCCGTGAGGCAGGACTGGTCGATCGCCCGATCCCCCGCACGTCACCTCAGCACCAGAGTCGAGACCGAGGGTGCGGCACAGGCGGCACCCGCGGGGAGGGAGTCGACATGAGCGAGCTGTGGGACATCGAGGCGGAGCTGGCCTACCGGCAGGAGCAGGCGGCGGCGGACCTGCGCACGGCGCGGGCCCGCACGCGAGCCGCGGCACGTGCCACGCCGGTGCGGCGTGGTCGCACGCCGGGCGCCGCCGGCACGAGGGGCGCGGCCCACCGTTCGAGCGGCACTGCCGCGCGTGGGTGGTCGCTGCGAGGATCGGGGGCATGGTCCGCGGCCCGATGAGCACCCCCTTCGTCGCCCGCTCGGAGCAGGTCCAGTCCCTGCGGGACGCCCTGCACCTGGCGGGCTCGGGCGTGCCCGGCGCCGTGCTGCTCGCGGGTGATGCGGGTGTCGGCAAGTCGGCCCTCCTGCGGCACCTCGCGAGCACGACGAGCGACGCGACGGTCGTCGTGACGCACTGCGTCGAGCTCGGCGAGATCGGCCTGCCGTACCTGCCGTTCGCCGAGGCGGTCTCGCGGCTGCGCGAGGTCGACCCCGAGGCGGTCGCCGCGACGCTCGAGGCGCGGCCCGCGCTCGGTCGCCTCGTGCGCGGTGCCGCGGGGCAGGGCGCCGACGACGGCGACCAGCTCCAGCTGTTCGAAGGCCTCGCCGAGCTGTTCGCGGCGGTCGGTCGACCGGGGCGGCCGCTGCTGGTCGCCGTCGAGGACGCGCACTGGGCGGACGCGTCCAGCCGCGACGTGCTGCGCTTCCTGGTCACGCGGCTGACCAGCGAGAACGTGCTGCTGGTGATCTCCTACCGCACGGATGACCTGCACCGCCGCCACCCGTGGCGTCCGGTGGCCGCCGAGCTCGCGCGGCACCCGCGCGTGACGCGCGTCGAGCTGCCGCCGTTCACGGCCGACGAGGTCGCGCAGTTCGCCACCGCGCTCACGGGCCACGCGGTCGCCGAGCAGACGGTCCGCAGCGTCACCGAGCGGTCGGGCGGCAACGCCTACTTCGCGCAGGAGCTGCTCGAGTCCGCCGGCAGCGACGAGCTGCCCGGCTCGCTCGCGGACGTGCTGCGCGCGCGCATCGAGCAGGTCGACCCGCAGGTCCAGCAGCTCGCCCGCGTGGCGGCGGTCGCGGGGCGGCGCGTCGCCGAGCCGCTGCTGCGCGCCGCCGCGCACGTCGCCGCCCCCGGTCTCGACGTCGACACGGCGCTGCGCGAGGCGGTCAGCAGCCACGTGCTGGGCGTCGAGGACGGCCATCTCGCGTTCCGGCACGCGCTGCTCGCCGAGGCGATCGCGGCCGACCTGCTGCCCGGCGAGCGTTCGTCGCTGCACCGTGCGTACGTGCGTGTCCTGCGCGACGACCCCGCGCTCGGCGGACCCGCCGAGCTCGCGACGCACGCGCTCGCGGCACCGGACCTGCCGACCGCGCTCGAGGCGTCGCTCGCCGCCGCCGCGCAGGCCCGTGAGCTGCTCGCACCGCAGGAGGAGCTGCGGCACCTCGAGGTCGCGCTGCGGCTGTGGGACGCCGTGCCCGACGCCGGGTCGCGCGTCGCGACCCTGTCCGCCGCGGCGAACGCGGCCGCGAACGCCGCGCGGCGCGACCGCGCGATCCAGCTCGCCCGCTCCGCGGTCGAGATCGCGGACGACGACGAGCGACCCCGCCTGCGCACGCGCCTCGCACGGCACCTGCAGGCCATGGAACGCACGAAGCAGGCGCTCCAGGAGACGGCCCTCGCGCTCGAGGAGCTCGGCCCCGCGCCCTGCCCCGACCGCGCCTGGGCGCTCGCGACCCACGCGCGCTCGCTCGTCTGGCTGGACCGCGACGTCGAGGCGTTCGACGTGGTCCAGGAGGCGCTCAACGTCGCCCGCAACGTGGGTGCGCTCGACGCCGAGTCGGACGCGCTGACGTCGCTCGCGCTGCTGGTCGCGTCCGACGACGCCGACCGCGCCGACGAGATCCTCGCCCAGGCCCTCACGGCCGCGCGCGAGGTGGGTGACACGACCACCGAGCTGCGGATCCTGCAGAACATGGCCTCGAGCCGGTACGACGTGGGCGACCTCGACGCCGCCGCGGAGCTGGCCGCCACGGGCGTCGAACGCGCACGGCGCACCGGGCTGACGAACACGATGCACGGGCTGGACCTGAGCGGGTACGCCGCGCTGGTCGCCTACGTGCGCGGCGACCTGTCCCCCGTCGAGGTCCCGGAGCGGGCCGACGACGACGGCGGCTTCCTCGACCTCGTCGTGCTGTACGCCGCGACGGCGCGCGGGGACTCCGACGTCGTCGAGCGGTGCCTGCGGCTCGAGCCGTTCTGGTCACGCGACACGGCGATCGCGCACGTCGCGGGCGGCTGCGGCGCGGACGCGCTCGCGTGGGCGGGCCGGTACGACGAGTCCGTGGCGCTCGTCGACCGCGTGATCGCGCACCTCGAGAAGGCGTGGCTCCCGCTGTTCTTCGCCGGGATCTGGCTGTCGTCGATCGCGCTGGCGGCACTCGCCGACGCCGCGCAGGACGACCGCGTGCGCGGCCGGGACGCGAGCGCCCGCGTCGCGGACGGCGAGCGGTTCGCCGCGCGCATCGAGCAGACCGCGCAGCGGCCGCTCCCGCCGGGGCGCCAGGTCGGCCCCGAGGGCCTGGCCTGGATCGCGCGCGGGCGCGCCGAGCACGCGCGGCTGCTCGGCTCCCCGCCGGGGACGGTCGAGCTGTGGCGCGCTGCCGTCGAGGCCTTCGGGTACGGCTACCGCTACGAGGTGGCCCGCTCCCGCTGGCGGCTCGCGGAGGCGCTGCTGCTGGCCGGTGACCGCGACGAGGCCGCGGCAGAGGCGGCACTCGCCCTCGCCGAGGCCGAGGACATGGGGGCCGCCCCGCTGGCCACCGCGATCCGGGAGCTCGCGCGGCGCGGTCGGCTCGCGCTCCCGGGTGAGCGCGCGGGCGGCACCGACGTGCTGACGTCCCGCGAGGCCGAGGTGCTCGAGCTCGTCGCACAGGGACTGTCGAACAACCAGATCGGGCGGCGGCTGTTCATCTCCGGCAAGACCGTCTCGGTG
Source organism: Cellulomonas persica (assembly GCF_007989825.1). GTDB lineage: Bacteria > Actinomycetota > Actinomycetes > Actinomycetales > Cellulomonadaceae > Cellulomonas > Cellulomonas persica. Next base: position 101,112 of record NZ_BJUA01000001.1, read on the forward strand.
CACGTCTCGAACGTGCTCGCCAAGCTCGAGGTCTCGGGCCGCGCCGAGGCGGTGGACGTCGCGCACCGACGCGGGCTGATCGGCGCCGGCTGACACCCACGCCCTCCGACGGACGCACCGCACGGGGCGTCACGCGGATCGCGGCACAGCGGCGGCATCACGCAGATCGCCCCACGACGATCACCCCCTGACGATCGCCCCCTGACAGGGTGTGCCCGTCCTGGGTGCTTCGACGGTCGGGGTGGTCGGATTCGAACCGGCGACCTTCCGCTCCCAAAGCGGACGCGCTACCAACCTGCGCCACACCCCGTCACGCGGGCGGCCCGCGCGGCACCCAGCCTAGGGGACGCGCCGGGCGCGTCCCGACGCCTGCCCTGTGGTGGGATGTCGCCCGTGACGACGTTCCTCACCCGCGGCGACCGCGTCCTGTTCCAGGGCGACTCCCTGACGGACTGGGGTCGCGACCGCTCGGACCCGTCGAGCCTCGGGCACGGCTGGGCCGGGATCGCGGCGGCCCTCGCCGGGGCGCGCCGACCCGAGCTGGGTCTGACGTTCCACAACCGCGGGGTCGGCGGCGACACCGCCGCGCTGGTGCGGGACCGCTGGGAGGCCGATGCGCTCGCGCTCGAGCCGACGGTGATATCGCTGCTCGTCGGCGTCAACGACACCTGGCGCCGGTACGCCCAGGGCCAGGTCACCAGCGTCGAGGCGTACGAGGAGCACTACCGCGCGCTGCTCGACTCGGCCCGCGAGCGCCTGGACGCCCGCTTCGTGCTCGTCGAGCCGTTCCTGCTGCCCCGGACGGCGCAGCAGGCGGCCTGGCGCGAGGACCTGGATCCGCGCATCGCGGTCGTGCGGCGGCTCGCCGACGAGTACGGCGCGGTGCTCCTCGCCGCGGACACGCTGTTCGCGGAGGCGACGATCGTCGCGGGAGCCGCGCACTGGACCACCGACGGCGTGCACCTGACGCCGGCGGGCAACGGCCTGCTCGCCGAGGCATGGCTCGACACCCTCGGCATCAACGGCTGAGCGGTGGCCCCCGGCCCTCCCGAGCGCCTGTCGGCGAGGACCCGCCGTGAGCGCGTCCTTCGTGCGCCGCTGTCGGTGGCGTGCGGCAGGCTCGTGACGTGATCGTCGTCGTGGCGCGCCCCGGGGCGCAGGCGCCCGACCGGCGGGCCGTGGCCGCGGTCGTGGCGCCCGACGCGCCCGGCGGGGACGCGGTGCTCGGCACCGAGCGCGCGGTGCGATGGGCGTGGGCGGACACGAACGCGTGGTACCCGCGGCTGCTCGCGGACGGCGTGCGCGTCGAGCGCTGCCTCGACCTGCGCCTCACGCACCGCCTGCTGCGCTCGTCGGCCACGACGTCGTCGTCACTGCTCGCGACCGCGGCCTCGGGCCCGTTCGACGAACCTGCGGCCGCACCGGACGAGGCGACGACCCACGCGCCCACGACCCTGTTCGACGCCGTGGACGACGTCGCGGACGACGCGGCCGCGACGCCCGGCAGCCCCGCACCCATCGGGGCGTCGGGCCTGGCCGGCACCCCCGACCTCGACGCGTGCCTGGCCGAGCTCGACGCGCAGGACGGCGCGGTGCGGGGCAGCACCGCACCCGGGCGGCTGCGCCTCCTTGTCGCGGGCGAGTCCGCGGGCGCTCTGGCCGCGGCGGAGATGCGGCACGCCGGCCTGCCGTGGGACGCCCACGTGCACGACGAGGTCCTGCGGGCCCACCTCGGCGCGCGGCCTGCCCGCGGGACGCGGCCGCCCGAGATGGAACGGCTCGCGGCACGCATCCGCGCCGAGCTCGACGCCCCGAGCCTCAACCCCGACTCGCTGCCCGACGTGCTGCGCGCACTGCGCCGCGTCGGCCTGCCCGTGAGCTCGACGCGCAAGTGGGAGCTCGCGAACCTGGACCACCCCGCGATCGCTCCGCTCCTGGAGTACAAGACGCTGTCGCGCCTGCACAGCGCGAACGGGTGGGCGTGGCTCGACGAGTGGGTACGGGACGGGCGGTTCCGGCCCGAGTACGTGGTCGGCGGTGTCGTGACCGGGCGCTGGGGCTCGTCGGGCGGCGGTGCGCTGCAGATCCCCCGCCTGCTGCGCACCGCGGTCCGTGCGGACCCCGGGTGGCGGCTCGTCGTCGCGGACGCCGCCCAGCTCGAGCCGCGTGTCCTGGCCGGCATGGCGCACGACGAGCGCATGGCCGCGGCGGGAGCCGGGCGGGACCTGTACGCGGGCATCGTCGAGGCGGGCGTCGTGCCGGAGCGCGCGCTCGCCAAGGTCGGGATGCTCGGCGCGCTGTACGGCGGGACCACGGGGGCGAGCGCGAGCGTCCTGCCGCGGCTGCTGCAGGCGTTCCCGCGAGCGACCGGGCTCGTCGAGGAGGCGGCGCGCGCGGGTGAGCGCGGCGAGGTCGTCACGACGCTGCTGGGCCGCAGCTCACCGCCTCCCGACGCGAGCTGGCTCCAGGCGCAGGCAGCCGCGCTCGATCCCGACGCGACCGACGGCGCGCAGTCGCAGGCACGCGCCCGGACCCGCGCGTGGGGACGGTTCACGCGCAACTTCGTCGTGCAGGGCACGGCCGCCGAGTGGGCGCTGTGCTGGATCGCCGAGCTGCGCCGCCGACTGTGGGCCATGGGTGCCGAGCAGGACGCACCGGGCGCGGTGCGGGCGCCGTTCGTCGGGCGGCCGCACCTCGTGTACTTCCTGCACGACGAGCTCGTCGTGCACTGTCCCGCAGGTCTCGCCGACGACGTCGCGGACGCGGTCGTGGACGCCGCGGCATCCGCGGGCCGTCTGCTGTTCGGAGGCTTCCCGGTCGAGTTCCCGCTGTCGGTGGGCGTCGCGCAGGCGTACGACCAGGCGAAGGACGCCGCGGCGCTGCGTCGCGACCCGCGCCGCTGACGCTTGCTGCGACGTGCGCGGACGGACGAAAGGCCTGGTTGGCGCGCACCCGGCCGAAATGTGACGAGGGAGACGGTCGCGATCGTCCGCCATCGCCCGATATCTCGGCGACAGGTGTCAGTGGCCGTGTCTAGGGTCGAGGTGAACCGGGCCGTCGAGCCCGCATCGCGGCGCCGCACTGCTCGAGCGGCCGGACTGCTCGAGCGGCCGGCTGTTCGAACGGCCGGCTGTTCGAACGGCTGGCTGTTCGAGCGGCTGGCGCCGCCCCACCACACGCACCACCCAAGGGGATCATTCCGTATGAAGTCGTTCGCCGTCCGTTCCGTCGTCGTCCTCGCCGCTGCAGGCTCGCTCCTGCTCGCCGGCTGCTCGTCCGACGACGCGACCACCGACACCACTGGGACCGCCGAGGCCACCGCGACCGCGGAGGCCACCCCCGAGCAGACCGAGGCGCCCACCGAGGCCGAGGTGCTCGACGTCACCCACATCCAGCTGCAGACGGCGATCGACACGCTCGGCCTTCGCGGGCTCGAGTCCAAGGCGGTCGACGTCGACGGCAACGAGCTCGTGCCGGACGCCGAGGCCGTGTACCTCGTCGTCGACCAGGACCCGATCGAGGGCGTCGTCCCCGTCGGCACGGTCATCACGCTGACGGTCGAGAAGAAGGCCTGACGCGGCAGCTGCCTGCGAACCCGCCACGTCCGGCGGAACCCACGCCCGTCCCGGGACCTCCCGGGGCGGGCGTCGTGCGTCCCGGGCCGAGTCAGGCGGGACGCCCGCCCGTCGACCCGCGTCCGAGGTGCGGGAACCTTTGCGCACGGCACGGCGTTGGCGCTAGCGTCACCCACGACTGCGGCCCCCGTGCCGCCCCCAGGAGGAGAGCATGAGCGAGCGGACGTCCGCCCCCGCCTCCTTCTCGCGCGCCTTCGTGGCGCCCTGTTGTCGCTGTCGGTAGAGCGCTGGCTCCTGCGCGCGACGACACCCTCCCTGGCGGGAGTGTCCGGTGCGCCAGCGCTCGCCCCGGCGGCTCGTCCGCACCCGGCGTCCTCGCCGGCGCAGCCACCCCCTGAGAGCACCAGATCGGTGTCGGGACCCGGACCGGCGGGACCGCCGGACCTCGTCGCCACCGTCTCACCCGCTCGCAGCCCGTTCGTCAGGCAAGTCCCCCGCATCCGCCGTCGCACCCGCGGCGGCTCGACCGAAGAGGAACCATGGCACGCATCTACGACGACGCGACCGCGCTCATCGGCAACACCCCGCTGGTCCGCATCAACAAGATCACCGACGGCGCCCCCGCGACGGTCGTCGGCAAGCTCGAGTTCTACAACCCGGCCAACTCCGTCAAGGACCGCATCGGTGTCGCGATCATCGACGCGGCCGAGGCGTCGGGCGAGCTCAAGCCGGGCGGCACCATCGTCGAGGCGACGTCGGGCAACACGGGCATCGCGCTCGCGTTCGTCGGCGCGGCGCGCGGCTACGACGTCGTCCTGACCATGCCGGAGACGATGTCGAAGGAGCGCCGCGCGCTCCTTCGTGCGTTCGGCGCCGAGCTCATCCTCACGCCGGGCTCCGAGGGCATGAAGGGTGCGGTCAACCGTGCGAACGAGATCGTCGCCGAGCGTCCCGGTGCGGTCCTGGCCCGTCAGTTCGCGAACGAGGCCAACCCCGCGATCCACCGCAAGACCACGGCCGAGGAGATCTGGGCCGACACCGACGGCCAGATCGACATCCTGGTCGCCGGCATCGGCACGGGCGGCACCATCACGGGCGTCGGCCAGGTGCTCAAGGAGCGCAAGCCGGACGTCAAGATCGTCGCGGTCGAGCCGGCCGAGTCCCCGATCCTCAACGGCGGCCAGCCCGGCCCGCACAAGATCCAGGGCATCGGCGCGAACTTCGTGCCGGAGATCCTCGACACCTCGGTGTACGACGAGGTCATCGACATCGACGCCGACACGGCCGTCACGTACGCGCGCCGCGCCGCCGCCGAGGAGGGCCTGCTCGTCGGCATCTCGTCGGGCGCCGCGCTCGCGGCCGCCAAGCAGCTCGCGGAGCGTCCGGAGAACGCGGGCAAGCTGATCGTCGCGATCATCCCGTCGTTCGGCGAGCGCTACCTGTCGACGATCCTCTACGCCGACCTGCTCGACTGAGCGGCTGCCGCACCCCGGAGCGCCCGTGCGCCCGGGGTGCGGCGACCCCGTCTCACCACCCGCGTCCCCCGAGAGCCAGGTCCCATGCCGTCCCTGCAGCACTTCGTCGCCACGTTCCGCGAGGACCTCGAGGCTGCGCGTCGTCGCGACCCCGCAGCGCGCTCGTCGCTCGAGGTCGCGCTCGCCTACCCGGGCGTGCACGCGGTCTGGACGTACCGAGTGGCGCACGCGATGTGGCGCGACCCCTCGCTGCGCCTGCCCGCGCGCCTGCTCTCCCAGCTCGTGCGCGCGCTCACCGGCATCGAGATCCACCCGGGTGCGCGGCTCGGCCGGCGCCTGTTCATCGACCACGGCATGGGCGTGGTCATCGGCGAGACCGCCGAGGTCGGCGACGACGTCGTGCTGTTCCACGGCTCGACGCTCGGCGGCAAGTCGATGCGCAAGGGCAAGCGGCACCCCACGCTCGGCGACAACGTCGTGGTCGGCGCGGGCGCCAAGATCCTCGGCCCCGTGTGGATCGGCGACGACGTGCAGGTCGGCGCGAACGCGGTCGTCATCCACGACGTGCCCGCCGGGGCGATCGCCGTGGGTGTCCCCGCGCAGATCCGGCTGCGCCCGCTCGCGGCGCCGTTCGACGCCGAGATCGACGACCCGGCGATCTACATCTGACCTTCCCGGTCGCGCGCGGCGACCCCGGCGCCTGGCGCCACCGGCACGAGGCCCCGGCCCGGTCGCTACCCGCCCGACAGGGTGTCGCGCGGCGCGTCGTCGCCGACGACGATCCGGCCCCCGGCGATCACGGCGACCGGGCGCAGGTCCGGACCGGGCAGCCCGAGCGCACGGGGCACGAACGGCAGCGTCGGCAGCGCGGCGACGTCCTCGCGCGGCACCCACGCGGCATGGTCGGTCGAGCCGTCCAGCTCGGCACGCAGCGGGCCGTCCTCGACGACGAGCGGGTAGCACAGCCGCACGGAGTGCAGCAGGATCCCGCGATCACGGATGTCGATCACGTCCGACAGGATCGTGGGTGGTCCGACCACCCGGCCGACGAGGCCGGTCTCCTCGCGCACCTCCCGCACGACGGCCGCCTCGGGATGCTCGCCGTGGTCGACACCGCCACCGGGCAGCGACCACGTGCCGGGGATGTCGGACCGCGCACCCGCGCGCGCGAGCAGGACGCGGCCGTCGACCTCGACGACCCCGTACGCGGCGAGGCGGATGAGCCGCTGAGACGTCGTCACGCCCAGCGACACTACTCGGCCCGACCTGCTCCTTTGTTCTACTTGTTGGGTAACAACTAGTCTGTGGGCATGCTCTGGACCATCGACACGGCGAGCGACGAGCCGCTGTTCGCGCAGATCGCGGCGCGCGTGCGCGCCGCCGTGTCGGCGGGCGAGCTGCGCGAGGGCGACCGGCTCCCGCCCGCGCGCACGCTCGCGGACTCGCTCGACGTCAACGTGCACACCGTGCTGCACGCCTACCAGGACCTGCGCGACGAGGGCCTGGTCGACCTGCGTCGCGGCCGTGGCGCCGTGGTGCGCGCGCACCCCGAGTACGTCGCGCTCGCCGCTCCCCTGGCGGCGCTCGTCGACGCCGCACGACGGGCCGGCGTCTCGCCCGCGACCACGGCTTCCCTGCTCCACGCCGCCTTCGCCCAGCCGACCCCGGAGGACTGACCGCATGACCGCCCAGGGCACGACCGTCCGGACGCCCGTCCCGCACCGGCTCGCGACGACGCTGCTCGGCCTCGTCCTGCCGTTCGCGCTGATGACCGCCGGCGCGCTGATCGCCCTGTCGTGGCGCGACGAGCTCCCCGACCCGGTCGCGACCCACTGGGGCGCCGACGGTCCTGACGGCTTCTCGTCGTTCGCGGGAGCGCTCGCTCCCCTCCTGCTCGGTCTCGTGCTGTGCGTGGGGGCGTGGGCGCTGGGGTTCTGGGCCGGTCGCGACGGCGGGGCGCGCCGCATCGCCGTGGGGACCTCGGCGGGTCTCGGCACGCTGTTCGCGGTGCTCCTCGTCGGCACGCTCGCGGTCCAGCGCGGCCTGACCGACGCGGCCGACGCGCCCGGGGTCGGCGGCACGATCGTCGGCGCCCTCGTCGGAGCGCTGCTGGTCGGCATCGGCGTCGCGCTGATCGTCCCGCGGGACGCGCCGCAGCCGACGAGTGCGCGCGTCGACCCGCGGGCGCCACGGCTCCCCCTGTCCTCCACACAGCGCGCGGCCTGGAGCCGCACGGTCGCCTCGCCCGCCGCGGTCGTCGCGGCGGTGGTCGCCGTGACCGCGTCCGTGGTGCTCGCGGTCGTCGTCGGCGCGTGGTTCGCGCTCGTCGTCCCGGTCGCCCTGACCGCGCTGCTCGCCGTGACGCTCGTGTGGCGCGTGACGGTGGACGAGCGCGGCATCGAGGCGCGCTCGTTCGTCGGCTGGCCGTCCGTGCGCATCCCGCTCGACGAGGTCGAGGGCGCGTCGGTGGTGCACGTCCGCCCGTTGCCGGAGTTCGGCGGCTGGGGGTACCGCCTGGGCCGTGGCGGGCGCGCGGGCCTCGCGCTGCGCACCGGCGACGGCGTCGAGATCCGCCGCACCGGCGGGCGCGTCCTCGTCGTGACCGTCGACGACGCCGCGACCGCCGCCGCGCTGCTCAACACGCTCGCCGACCGGTCCCGCGCGTGACTACCGCCCGGTAACCTGACCGCTCCACCCTGACCGCAACCCGGGGGCTGCGGCACGACGACGACGTCACTGGAGGCCGGTATGCGACTGGGCTACTCGTTGGGGTACTGGTCCGCCGGCCCGCCGCCGGGCGCGCTGGAGACCGTGATCGCCGCCGAGCGGCTCGGCTTCGACTCCGTGTGGACGTCGGAGGCGTACGGCTCCGACGCGTTCACCCCGCTCGCCTGGTGGGGCTCGCGCACGGAGCGCGTGCGGCTGGGCACCGCGATCGCGCAGATCTCGGCCCGCACGCCGACGGCGACCGCGATGGCCGCCCTGACGCTCGACCACCTCAGCGGCGGCCGGTTCGTGCTCGGGCTCGGCGCGTCCGGGCCGCAGGTCGTCGAGGGCTGGTACGGCCAGCCGTACCCGCGCCCGCTGGCCCGCACACGCGAGTTCGTGGCGATCGTGCGCGAGGTCCTGGCCCGCGAGGCGCCCGTGACGTTCGACGGAGCGTTCTACCGGCTGCCGCTGCCCGCCGACGAGGGCGCGGGCCTGGGCAAGCCGCTGCGCTCGACCGTGCACCCGCTGCGCCGCGACCTGCCGGTCCACCTCGCCGCGGAAGGTCCCAAGAACGTCGCGCTGGCCGCCGAGATCGCCGACGGCTGGCTGCCGATGTTCTACTCGCCGCGCATGGACGCCGAGTACCGCGACCTGCTCGCGCAGGGGTTCGCCGCACGGTCCGACGACCGCGACCCCGCGCCGTTCGAGGTCGTGGCGCCCGTCCCCGTGGTCCTGGCCGACAGCGTCGAGGCCGCCGCCGAGCAGATCCGCCCGTTCATCGCGCTGTACGCGGGCGGCATGGGCGCCAAGGGCGCGAACTTCCACCGCAACGTGCTCGATCGGCTCGGCTACGGCGAGGTGTGCGACGAGATCCAGGCGCACTACCTCGCGGGCGACAAGGCGAGGGCCGCCGCGGCCGTGCCCGTCGAGCTGGTGCACGACGTCGCGCTCGTCGGCACGCCCGACGACGTGCGCGCTCAGCTGCCCGCGTGGCGCGCGACCGCGATCACGACCCTCGTCGTGCAGGGCGACCCGCGCACGCTACCGGCCGTCGCGGCGGTGCTCCAGGCCGACTGAGCCGGGCCCGGGCCCGACCTCGCGCGCGTCGGGCAGACTCGTCGCCGTGGACGACGCCTACCTCGAGGCCGTGCTCGACCTCGTCGCGACCATCCCGCCGGGACGGGCGATGACCTACGGCACCGTCGCGGAGGTGGTGGCCGAGCGGTTCGTCGCGGCGGGTGAGCCCGCGCGCGGTGGCCCGCGCCAGGTGGGTCACGTCATGGCACGCGCGGGCGGCGACGTGCCGTGGTGGCGGGTCGTCAACGCGTCGGGCGCGCCGCCGGCGCGTCACCTCCAGCGCGCGCTGGCCGAGCTGCGGGCCGAGGCGACGCCGCTGGTCGCGGACGGGACGCGCGTCGCGCTGCGCCGCGCGATCTGGTTCCCCGACGAGCCGGGATGATCCGGGCGGACGCGCGCGGCGGCTCGATAAGAGCGTGCCGCGCGGCAGTCGGGCAGGTGAGGATGGCGACATGACGCCTCTGCCTGACGGGTACCGCACCGTTGCCGTACCTCACGACCGCAAGAACGAGTTCCGGGCCGTCGACCACCTCGCGTTCGCGTACGAGCCCGACGAGAAGACGCTGGAGATGCTCCCCGAGCAGCTGGAGTGGGACCGCTGCGCGGGGGTCGAGCGCCCCGACGGCACGCTGGCCGCGGTGCACTCGTCGTACGACTTCGACCTGCCCGTCCCCGGCGGTGAGGTCGCGTGCTCCGGCCTGACCTGGGTGGGTGTGCGGCCCGACGAGCGTCGCCGCGGGCTGCTGACCGCGATGATCGACTTCCACTTCGCTCGCTCGCTCGAGCGCGGCGAGCCGGTCTCGGCGCTGTTCGCCGCGGAGATGGCGATCTACGGCCGGTTCGGCTACGGAGCCGCCGCGAACGACGTGCGCGTCAAGATCCCGCGTGGCTCGACGCTGCGCGACGTGCCGGGCAGCGACGCGCTGACGGTCCGCTTCGACACCGCCGACCCCGACAAGCACACCGACCTCGTGCACGCCGTGCACGTCACGGCGGGCGCCGGGCGGCCGGGCTGGGTCACGCGTGCGAGCGAGGCGTCGCGCCGCGCGCGCGTCGTCGACCCGCCCGCGTGGCGTGAGGGCGGCGAGCCGCTGCGCATCGCCACCGTGCACGACGAGGCCGGCGACCCGCGCGCGTACGCGCTGCTGCGCCGCAAGGAGACGTGGACCGACGCAGGTCCGCGCACGCCCGTGCAGGTGCGCGAGGCCGCCGCGACCGATCCTGCCGCGGCGCACCGCCTGTGGTCGTTCCTGCTCGACCTCGACCTCACGGCCGAGGTGTCCAGCGGCATGCTGCCCGCCGACGACCCTCTGCTCGGCCTGCTGCTCGACGTGCGCGGGGCCGTGCCGCGGATCGCGGACAACATCTGGGTCCGCCTGCTCGACCTCCCGACCGCGCTCGCCGCCCGCCGGTACAGCGCCCCGCTCGACGTCGTGCTCGAGGTCACCGACACCCGCCTGCCGGCCAACGCCGGCCGGTGGCGCCTGGAGACGGGTGAGGCGGGCGCCGACGGCTACCCGGTGCAGGTGACGACGACCGACGACGAGCCCGACCTGCGCCTGGACGTGCGCGAGCTCGGCGCGGCGTACCTCGGCGGCCGCTCGCTCGCCGCGCTCGCGCGCGCCGGCCTGGTCACCGAGGTCACGCCCGGCACGCTGCTGCCCACGGCCAGCGCCTTCGGCTGGCCGATCGCACCGGTCTGCAGCTGGGTGTTCTGAGTCCGGTCCTCAGCAGCGGGGCCGTCCCCGGCGTCAGCGCGCCTCGTACTCCGCGAGGAGGTCGATGCGACGCTGGTGCCGGGGGTCGCCGCTGAACGGCTCGGCGAGGAACGCGTCGACGAGCTCGAGCGCCTCGTCGACCGAGTGCTGACGCGCGCCGATCGCGATGACGTTCGCGTCGTTGTGCTGCCGGGCGAGCGTCGCGGTCGCGGTGTTCCACGCGAGGGCGGCGCGCACGCCGACGACCTTGTTGGCGGCGATCTGCTCGCCGTTGCCGGAACCGCCGAGCACGATGCCGAGCGAGCCGGGCTCCGCGACGACGGCCTCGCCCGCCTCGAAGCAGAACGGCGGGTAGTCGTCCTGCGCGTCGTACTCGTGCGCCCCGTGGTCCACGACGTCGTGCCCTGCGGCCTGCAGGTGCTCGACGAGCGCGACCTTGAGCTCGTAACCGGCGTGATCGGAACCGATGTGGATACGCATGGCTTCATCCTGCCGCACCTGCGCGGATGCACCTGCCGTCGTCCGTAGGCTGGGGCCATGACGCGTAGTGGCCTCGACCTGACCGAGCTCGACCCGGACGTCCGTCCGCAGGACGACCTGTACCGGCACGTGAACGGGCGCTGGGCCGCCCGGCACGTCATCCCCGCGGACCGCGCGATGGACGGCACGTTCCGCACGCTCCACGACGCCGCCGAGGCGCAGGTCCGCGACATCATCGCCGACCTCGGCGCGCAGGCGGCCGACGAGCCGGCCGGCAGCGTCGGCGCCAAGATCGGCGCGGTCTACGCGAGCTTCATGGACACCGACGCGATCGAGGCCGCGGGCACCGAGCCGCTGCGCGCCGACCTCGCGCTGGTCGAGGGCGCCACGACCCAGGCCGAGCTCACGGGCGTGCTGGGTGCGCTGCAGCGCACCGGCGCGGGCGGCGCGGTGGGCATGTGGGTCGACAACGACGCCGACGACCCGGAGCGCTACGTCGTCTACCTGCACCAGGGCGGCCTGGGCCTGCCCGACGAGGCCTACTACCGCGACGAGCAGTACGCCGCGGTGCTCGCGGCGTACGCGCCGCACGTCGCGCGCATGCTGCTGCTCGGCGGCGTCGCCTCCGACCAGCAGGACGCCGACGAGCTCGCCGCGCGCGTCGTCGGCCTCGAGACGCGGCTCGCCGCGCACCACTGGGACGTCGTCAAGGACCGCGACGCGGACCTCACGTACAACCCCATGACGCTCGCGGAGCTCACGACGAGCGCGCCGGGCTTCGACTGGTCGGCGTGGGCGATGGCGCTCGGTGCGCCGCAGGGTGCGCTCGAGCAGCTCGTCGTGCGCGAGCCGGGCTTCGCCCAGGGCTTCGCGCAGCTGTGGACCGAGGCCTCGCTCGAGGACTGGAAGGCCTGGCTCGCGTACCACGTGATCACCGACCGCGCGCCGTACCTGACGCAGGAGGTCGTCGAGGCGAACTTCGACTTCTACGGCCGCACGCTCACGGGCGCGCAGGAGCTGCGTGACCGCTGGAAGCGCGGCGTCTCGCTCGTGCAGGGCGTGCTCGGCGAGGCCGTCGGCGAGGTCTACGTCGCGCGGCACTTCCCGCCGTCGCACAAGGAGCGCATGGACGAGCTCGTCGCGCACCTGGTCGAGGCGTACCGCGAGTCGATCTCCGCGCTCGACTGGATGGGGCCCGAGACGCGTGCCAAGGCGCTGGCCAAGCTGGACGCGTTCACCCCGAAGATCGGCTACCCCGTGCGCTGGCGCGACTACTCCGCGCTGCAGGTCGAGGCGGGCGACCTCGTCGGGAACGTGCGCCGCGCGAACGCGTTCGAGCTCGACCGCGAGCTCGGGAAGATCGGCAAGCCGATCGACCGCGACGAGTGGTTCATGACGCCGCAGACGGTCAACGCGTACTACAACCCCGGCATGAACGAGATCGTCTTCCCCGCGGCGATCCTGCAGCCACCGTTCTTCGACGCCGAGGCCGACGACGCCGTCAACTTCGGCGCGATCGGCGCCGTGATCGGGCACGAGATCGGGCACGGGTTCGACGACCAGGGCAGCAAGTACGACGGCACGGGCCGGCTCGAGGACTGGTGGACCGCCGAGGACCGCGCGGAGTTCGAGCGCCGCACGAGCGCGCTCATCGCGCAGTACGACGCGTACTCCCCCGCGCAGCTCGACGGCTCGCACCACGTCAACGGCGCTCTGACGATCGGCGAGAACATCGGCGACCTCGGCGGGCTGTCGATCGCGCTCAAGGCCTACCGGATCGCGCTCGGCCGTCCGCTGGACGAGGCACCGGTCATCGACGGTCTGACCGGGGTGCAGCGCTTCTTCCTCGGCTGGGCGCAGGCGTGGCGCACCAAGGGCCGCGACGAGGAGGTCGTCCGCCGCCTCGCGACCGACCCGCACGCGCCGGACGAGTTCCGCTGCAACGGCGTGGTGCGCAACGTCGACGAGTTCTACGCCGCGTTCGGCGTCGAGCCGGGCGACGCGCTGTACCTCGCGCCGCAGGAGCGCGTGCGCATCTGGTGACGGACTGCCGCGGCGGGAGCAACCCTCGTCAGGGCAGCTCCTGCCAGGCGGCGCGCGCGAGGGTGAACCCCACGCCCTCGTCGTCGGTGCACGTCACACCGTTCGTCGCGCTCGAGCACGTGTAGGGACCCGAGGTCACCGTCGAGCCGTACTCGAGCACCGGTACGTCGTCACCCGCGACCGCGGGGGCCGGACCGTTGACGCAGTCGAACGCGAACCCGTCGCCGTTGAGCAGCAGCACGTGGCCGGTGTCCCCGTCGCACCCGGGGACGACCGGCGGCGGGTAGGCGATGTTCGCGATCGTGCACGTCACGCCGCTGGGCGCGACCGAGCACGCGATGTTCCCGCTCGGCAGCCGGAAGCTCACGGGTTGCGACGAGCTCGCCGTCGGCCCCTGCACCTGGACCGTGGGTGACGGCGTCGGGCCGGCCTCACCCGGCGAGCCGCCACCCGAGACGAGCCGGACGACGAGGAGCACGAGCAGCACCGTCACGAGGACGGCATCGACGGCCATCCACGTCCGGACCGTCCGCTGCGTCGCCATCGCTCGTCGCCTCCCGTGGTGTGAGCCCGCGTCCGGAGCGCTCCTCCGGGGCGGTCGCGCCCCGCGCCCGCGGGCCGTGCCGGGACAGCATCACACCACCGGACCGCCACGTGCCAGTCGCCCTGGTCGGGACGCGTGCAGCGCCCCGACCAGGGCGTGGGTCACAGGATCGGGCCGGACGTGCGCGTGCGCTTGAGCTCGTAGAAGCCCGGCACACGCGTCATGAGGACGAGGCCGTCGAACAGGTCGAGCGCAGCCTGGCCGGTCGGGGCGGGCGTGACGACAGGCCCGAAGTACCCGACGCCGTCGATCGCGACGACGGGCGTGCCGACCTCGTCGCCGACGAGCGCGATCGCCTCGCCGTGCGACGCACGCAGCAGGTCGTCGACCTCGTCGGTGCCTGCGACATCCGCGAGCTCGGCGGGCAGGCCCACCTCGGCGAGCGACTCGGCGATGATCGCGGCCGTGTCCTTGCGGCCACCGGGGTGGCGGCGCGTGCCCATCGCGTCGTACAGCGGCTTGACCACCTGGTCGCCGTGGTCGCGCGCAGCGGCGACGATCACGCGGACCGGACCCCACGAGTCGTCCATCAGGGCGCGGTAGCTCGCCGGCAGGTCGCGACCCTCGTTGAGCACGGACAGGCTCATGACGTGCCAGCGGACGTCGAGGTCGCGGTGCGCGGCCACCTCGTCGATCCAGCGGGACGTCATCCAGGCCCACGGGCAGGCGGGGTCGAACCAGAAGTCGACGACAGGCGTGTCGCTCACAGGGTCTCCGTTCAGGGCAGGACGCTCGCGCGCGGTCGCCCTGCTCGTCGTGCAGCAGCGCGGGTCGACCGGCAGCGCTCGTGGACCGGCGGCACCGGTCGTCAGCCACAATCTCGCACGCCTCGCCGACATTCCCACCCGAGCCCGGGTGCCAGCCGGTCCACGCGGTCGCGTGCGGTGCGCGTGGGATGATCGAGAACGGCCCGACCCGGGCCGTGCCCAGCAGTGCACCCGAGCGAAGGAGCACCAGTGCCCGCCGAGAACCTCACGCGAGCCGAGGCGCGCGACCGCGCCGCGACCGTCACGACGCAGTCCTACGACGTGACGCTCGACCTGACGACCGGCCCGACGACGTTCTCGTCACGCACGGTCCTGCGGTTCACGGCGATCCCCGGCTCCAGCACGTTCGTCGACCTCATCGCGCCGGCGGTGCACGAGATCACGCTCAACGGGCAGTCGCTCGACCCGGCGCACGTGTTCGCGGACTCGCGGATCACGCTCGAGGGCCTCGCGGCGGACAACGAGCTCGTCGTCGTCGCCGACTGCGCGTACATGAACACGGGCGAGGGGCTGCACCGCTTCGTCGACCCGGTCGACGACGAGGTCTACCTGTACTCGCAGTTCGAGGTCGCCGACTCGCGCCGCGTCTTCGCGGTGTTCGAGCAGCCGGACCTCAAGGCGACGTTCACGTTCACCGTGACCGCACCTGCGCACTGGGTCGTCGTGTCGAACTACCCGCAGGTGGGCGAGCCCGTCCCGGTCGACGGCGGCGTGAACCGCAACGGCGGGCGCGACGAGGGCACCGCGACCTGGACGTTCGAGACCACCCCGCGCCTGTCGTCGTACGTGACGGCCGTCATCGCCGGTCCGTACCACCACGAGCACGGCTCGCTCACGAGCTCCGACGGCCGCGAGATCCCGCTCGGCGTGTACTGCCGCGGGTCGCTCGCGCAGTACCTCGACACCGACGAGATCCTCGACGTCACGCGCCGCGGGTTCGCGTTCTACGAGGAGAAGTTCGCCGCGCCGTACCCGTTCGCGAAGTACGACCAGCTCTTCGTCCCGGAGTTCAACGCGGGCGCGATGGAGAACGCCGGCGCCGTGACGTTCCTCGAGGGCTACGTGTTCCGCTCGAAGGTTCCCGAGGCGACCATCGAGCGCCGTGCGGTGACGATCCTGCACGAGCTCGCGCACATGTGGTTCGGCGACCTCGTGACGATGCGCTGGTGGGACGACCTGTGGCTCAACGAGTCGTTCGCCGAGTACGCCTCGACGCTCGCGACCGCCGAGGCGACGCGGTGGACGAACGCGTGGACCACGTTCTCGTCGCTCGAGAAGTCGTGGGCCTACCGCCAGGATCAGCTCCCGTCGACGCACCCGATCGTCGCGGACATGCGCGACCTCGAGGACGTCGAGGTCAACTTCGACGGCATCACGTACGCCAAGGGTGCGAGCGTGCTCAAGCAGCTCGTCGCGTGGGTGGGTCAGGACCAGTTCTTCGCGGGCGTGCAGGCGTACTTCGCCAAGCACGCGTGGGGCAACACCGAGCTGCGTGACCTGCTCACCGAGCTCGAGGCGACCTCGGGCCGCGACCTGTCGCCGTGGTCGGGCCTGTGGCTCGAGAAGGCGGGTGTCACGCTCCTGCGTCCGGAGGTCGAGGTCGACGCGCACGGCGTGGTCACCTCGTTCGCGGTCCTGCAGGAGGTGCCCGACGAGCACCCGGTGCAGCGCCCGCACCGCCTCGCGGTCGGCGGCTACGACCTGGTCGACGGCCGCCTGGTGCGCACGCAGCACGCCGAGCTCGACATCGACGGGCCGCGCACCGACGTCGCGGACTTCCTGGGGCGGCAGCGGCCGCTGCTGATCCTCGTGAACGACGACGACCTCGCGTACGCCAAGATCCGGCTCGACGAGCTGTCGCTGTCCGCCGCGATCGAGCACCTCTCGGCGTTCGACGACTCGCTGCCCCGCACGCTGATCTGGGCCGCGGCGTGGGACGCGACGCGCGACGGCGAGACGCCCGGCCGCGACTACGTCGACCTGATCCTGGGCAACATCGCGCACGAGACCGACTCGACCGTCGTGCTCGTGCTGCTGCGCCAGCTCACGACGACGCTCGACCTGTACGTCGCCCCCGAGCACCGCGACCAGACCGCACGAGCGGCGGCCGACCGGCTGCTCGAGCTCGCGCGCGGCGCGGCGGCCGGCTCCGACCTGCAGCTGCAGCTCGTCAAGGGCTTCGCCGCACGCGCGACGACGGCGGAGCAGCTCGACGCGGTGGCGGACCTGCTCGACGGCCGCGCGTCGCTCGAGGGGCTGACGATCGACACCGACCTGCGCTGGGAGCTGCTGACCGCCCTGGTCGCGGGCGGCCGGGCCGACGAGACGGCGATCGCCGCGCAGCTCGCCGAGGACGCGACCGCCACCGGCGAGCGCGCCGCGGCGACCGCGCGCGCCGCGATCCCGACGCCCGCCGCGAAGTCCGCGGCGTGGGCCGCGGCGGTCGAGGGCGAGCTGCCGAACGCCATCCAGGTCGCCACGATCGCGGGCCTGACCCGCGTGCACGACCGTGGCCTGCTGCTCCCGTTCGTCGGCCCGTACTTCGACGGGCTCGAGAAGGTCTGGGCGGACAAGACGAACGAGATCGCGCAGAACGTCGTCACGGGCCTGTACCCGACGACGCTGGCCGACGACGAGCGCGCCGACGTGCTCGCCGCGACCGACGCGTGGCTCGGGTCGCACACCGACGCCGCGCCCGCGCTGCGTCGCCTCGTGATCGAGGCCCGTGACGGCGTGCGCCGCGCGCTCGCCGCGCAGGAGGCCGACCGCCGCCGAGCCTGACCCGTGACCGGCGGGTCCCAGGCGTCAGGCCCGGGGACCCGCCGGTCGCGCGAGGGTCACCGCTGCGCGTCCAGGACCGCGGCGAGGCTGCGCAGGCGCGCGTTGGCGAACAGGTCGTCGACGAGCACGACCTGACCGACGGAGTCCGCGAGCGGGACCTTCCAGTTCGGGTACTCCTGGTCGGTGCCCGGCTGGTTCTGCGCGCGCCGCTCCCCCACCGCGTCCGCCAGCGCGACGCCGATCAGCACCGACGGCGTCGCCATGACGTACCGGTGCAGCGCCTCGACGACCTCGCGCTCGGACGGGTCCGCGCCGAGGAGACCGCGTGAGCGCAGCGCGGCGAGCATGCGGTCGCGCTCGGCGTCGGCCTGCGCGCGCACGACAGCGACGGGGTCGGTCAGCAGGCCGAGCCGCTCGCGGATCGCGACGTGCTCACCGGCGAGGTACCCGGCCGACGGCGGCAGGTCGTGCGTCGTGACCGTCGCGAGCACGAGCCGCCGGTAGTGCTCGGGCGGCAGCGGGTTGCCGTCGTCGCCGCTCTCGAACCACAGCACCGAGGTCCCGAGGATCCCGCGCTCCGACAGGTAGTCGCGCACCCACGGCTCGACCGTGCCCAGGTCCTCACCGATGACGATCGCACCGGCGCGGTGCGCCTCGAGCGCGAGGATGCCGACGAGCGCCTCGTGGTCGTAGCGCACGTAGGCGCCGTCCTTCGCGCTGTTGCCCTCGGGGACCCACCACAGCCGGAACAGGCCGATCACGTGGTCGATGCGGATCGCGCCCGCGTGCCGCAGCACGGTGCGCAGCATGTCGCGGTAGGGCGCGTAGCCCGCGCGGGCGAGCTCGTCGGGCCGCCACGGGGGCTGCGACCAGTCCTGGCCCTGCTGGTTGTACATGTCCGGCGGGGCGCCCACGGTCGCGCCGCGCGCGAGCACGTCGCCGAGCGACCACACGTCGGCACCGGCGGGGTGCACGCCGACCGCGAGGTCGTGCATGATCCCGATGCTCATCCCGCCCTCGCGCGCCGCGCGCTGCGCTGCCGCGAGCTGCTCGTCGGCGACCCACTGCAGCCAGACGAAGAAGTCGACGCGGTCCGCCAGCGCCTGCGCCTCGGCCGCGACCGCGGGCGAGGACGGGTCGGCGAGCTCGTCGGGGATGGTCTCGGCGCCGTACTTCTCGGCGAGCGCGCACCACAGCGCGAACGTGCGCAGGCCCGGCCCCTGCTCCTCGACGAACGCCGCGAGCTGCGCCTCGCGCGGCTGCGAACGCGGGTGCGCGTGGATCACGTCGAGCGCGGTGCGCTTCGCGGTCCAGGCCGCGTCGCGGTCGATCGGACCGGGCTCGAGGTCGAGCGGCAGCACCGACTCGGCGGCCCACTCGACGAGCGAGCGGTCGGCGGCGCTCAGGTACGCGGCCTCGGCGATCGCCTCGGGCCGGACGTAGATCGGGTTGACGAAACGACGCGTGCTCGGCAGGTACGGCGAGGGCGTGAGCGGCGCGACCGGCTCGGCCGCGTGCAGCGGGTTGATGAGCAGGAAGTCCGCGCCCGTCTCGTGCGCGGCGAGCCACCCGAGGTCGGCGAGGTCCGCGAGGTCCCCGACGCCCCACGAGCGCCGCGAGCGCACCGAGTAGAGCTGCGCCATGTACCCCCACGCGCGGCCCTCGGCCAGCTCTGCGGGCAGCTCGAGGCGGTCGGGCGTCACGACGACCACGCCGCGCGCCGCCGCGCTCGGGCCGGACGCGTGGATCGAGTGCCAGCCGAGCGGCAGGTCACCCGGGACGACGAAGGTCGCCCGACCGACGAGCCGACCGTCGACCGTGCGGGGCTCGACGTAGACGTCGGCCTGCGTCAGGTCGCGCCGCCCGCCGCCCGACTCGACGTCGAGCTCGAGCCATACGTGCACCGGGTCCCCGTGCGTGACGTGCACCGGGACGAGCTGCTCGCGCCCCGAGCGCACGACCGTCGTCGGCGGGACGACGCGCCGCCACGGCATGTCGTCGACGTGCGCGAGGGCGAGCTCGATCCGCTCGGGTGAGCTCGCGTCGACCCCGAGGGCTGCCAGGACGGCGCACAGCGTGTCCGCCGACGCGCGGCGCAGGTCGCCGTGGAACCCCCAGTGGTCGGGCACCACCCCGTGCGCGGCGGCGAGCCGCAGGAGCGCGTCGGAGGGTGCCGGGGAGTCGTCGACCACAGGACGATCCTGCCAGAGCACCCGGGCCACGGCGCGGGCCGATGGGCACGCACCCATGAGCCGGACCTGCATCGGCGTGCACGGCTGGTCGTCGTAACCTTGCGGACCATGACGCCTCCCGCGACGTACCCGGCCGCGCACCGCGACGAGCAGGCCGACGAGCTGCACGGCCGGACGGTGGCCGATCCCTACCGGTGGCTCGAGGACGCCGACGCCCCGGCGACCCACGACTGGTCCCGGGCGCAGGACGACCTGTACGCGGCGTACCGCGCGACGCAGGTGGCCCCCGGCTCGCCGTTCGCGACGCCGACCCTGACCGCACGGCTGCGCGACCTGCTGGGGGCCGGGTTCGTCGGCGCACCCGCGTGGCGCGGCGAGCGGCGCTTCTTCTCGCGGCGCGCGGGCGACCAGGAGCACGCGGTGGTCGTGGTCGTCGAGCCGACCCCGGCCGACGAGGCGGGCCCGCGGGCCGGCGGGGTGGCCGAGGTCGAGCGCGTGCTCGTCGACCCGATGGTCCTCGACCCGGCGGGCACGACGACGCTCGACGCGTGGCAGCCGTCGAAGGAGGGCACGCTGCTGGCGTACCAGACCTCGACGGGCGGCACCGAGGAGTCGGTGCTGCGCGTGCTCGACGTCGCGACGGGTGAGGTGGTCGACGGGCCGATCGACCGCGCGCGCTACTCCCCCGTCGCGTGGCTGCCGGGCGGCGAGGCGTTCTTCTACGTGCGCCGGCTCGCGCCCGAGCTGCTGCCCGACGACGAGCGCCAGTACCACCGCCGCGTGTGGCTGCACCGCGTCGGTACGCCCGCCGAGCAGGATGTCGAGGTGTTCGGCGCGGGTCTGGACCTCACGAACTACTACGGCGTCTCGGTCTCGCGCGACGGCCGGTGGCTCGTCGTCTCGGCGTCGGCGGGCACCGCCCCGCGCAACGACGTGTGGATCGCGGACCTGAGCGCCTCGCCGGTCGACGCGCCCGCGTTCGTCCAGGTCGCGGTCGGGCTCGACGCGCAGTCGGGGGTCTGGGTGGGCCGCGACGGCCGCCTGTACGTGCACACCGACCTGGACGCACCGCGCGGCCGGCTCGCCGTGACCGACCCGACGACGCCGGGCGTGGAGCACTGGCGCACGCTCGTCGCGCAGGACGAGACCGCGGTGCTCGAGGACGTCGCGTTCACCGATGCCGGCGGCGACGAGACGACGCCGCAGCTGCTGCTCGCGTCCTGGCGACGGCACGCCGTCTCCGAGATCACGGTGCACGACCCCGCGTCGGGTGAGCGGCTCGCGGGCGAGGCCGGGCGCGTGCCGCTGCCCGGTCTGGGCTCGGTCTCGGGGCTCGTGACGCGCCCCGACGGCGGGCCCGACGTGTGGTTCTCCTACACCGACCACACGACCGTGCCGGCCGTGCACCGGTTCGACGCGACGACGCGCGAGGTGACGCTGTGGGCCGCGGCACCCGGTGCCGTCGCCGACCTGCCCGACGTGCGCGTCCGCCAGGTCGCCACCACGTCCCCCGACGGCACGGTCGTGCGCGCGTTCGTCGTCGCCCGTGCCGACCTGCTGGACGACGAGGGTCGGCCGACGAGCCCGCGTCCGACGATCCTGTACGGCTACGGCGGGTTCCAGATCTCGCTCGACCCCGCGTACTCGGCGAGCACGCTCGCGTGGGTCGAGGCCGGGGGCGTGTACGTCGTGGCGAACCTGCGCGGCGGCGGCGAGGAGGGCGAGGACTGGCACCGCGCGGGCATGCGCGAGCACAAGCAGAACGTGTTCGACGACTTCCACGCGGTCGCCGACGCGCTCGTCGCCGAGGGCTGGACCACGCCCGCGCAGCTCGCGTGCTGGGGCGGCTCGAACGGCGGGCTGCTCGTCGGCGCGGCGCTCACGCAGCGTCCCGAGCTGTTCGCGGCGGTCGTCTGCTCGGCGCCCCTGCTCGACATGGTGCGCTACCAGCGGTTCGGTCTGGGCGTGACGTGGACCGAGGAGTACGGCGACGCCGACGACCCCGTCGAGCTCGGCTGGCTGCTGGGCTACTCGCCGTACCACCGCGTCGTCGAGGGCACCGCGTACCCCGCGACGCTGTTCACGGTGTTCGAGGGCGACACGCGCGTCGACCCGCTGCACGCGCGCAAGCTCGCCGCCGCGCTGCAGCACGCGACGACCGCGCCCGTCGAGGGCGCGCCCGTCCTGCTGCGGCGCGAGACGGGCGTCGGCCACGGCGGGCGTGCGCTGTCGCGCACGATCGCCCTCAGCGTCGAGCAGCTGCAGTTCGTCGCCCGGCAGACCGGCCTGGTCGCGGCCGACGAGCTCGTGCCCGACGCGCTCGTCGGGGCGGAGGCCCGATGACCCCCGCACACCTGCCGGACGTCGCGGCCCGCGCCGCCGGCCCCGCGCCGACCCCGGGCGAGACCACCGACCCGGTCGCACCGCCCGCCGAGCTCGCCCCCGGCGCGTGGTGGGACTGGCTCACCGGCGTCCCGCTGACGATCCTGCTGATCGTCGTCATCAGCTCGATCGTGCTCGTCGTGCTCCGCACGGTGATCGGGCGCGTCACCGAGCACATCGCCGAGGGCACGCCCGTCACGCAGCGGGGTGTGCTCAAGCCGCTCGGCGAGGTCGGTGTGGCGCAGACGCTGCTCAAGGTCGACCCCGTCGCGACGGCCCGGCGCGCGCAGCGCGCCCGCACGCTCGGATCGGTGCTGCGCTCGTCGGCCGCGGTGCTCGTCGGCGTGATCGCCGTCTTCCTCATCCTCGACACGCTCGGCGTCAACATCGCGCCGTTCGTCGCCTCGGCAGGCATCGTCGGCCTCGCGCTCGGCTTCGGTGCGCAGAGCCTGGTCAAGGACTTCCTCACGGGCATGTTCATGCTGCTCGAGGACCAGTACGGCGTGGGCGACGTGGTGGACGTGGGCCCGGCGACCGGGACGGTCGAGGCCGTCACGCTGCGCGTCACGAAGGTCCGCGACTCCGACGGCACGCTCTGGTACGTCCCCAACGGCACGATGGTCCGCGTCGGGAACAAGACCCAGGGCTGGTCGACCGCCGTCGTCGAGATCGACGTCGACTACTTCGCCGACCTCGACCACGTGCAGCGGCTGCTCGAGCAGGCCGCGCAGCAGGTCATGGCCGACCCCGAGGTGGGTCCGGCGGTGCAGGGCACCCCGACGATCACGGGCATCGAGCGGCTCACGTCCGAGGCCATCACGTTGCGCATGCGCCTGCGCACGACGCCCGCACGTCAGTGGGAGGTCGCGCGTGCGGTGCGCGTCGCGGCGCGCCAGGTGCTCGAGGAGGCCGACGTCCCGCTCGCGGGCCAGCGCGAGGCGCTCGCGAGCTACCACGCGGCGCGGACCGCCACACCCGCGCCGGGGACGGCGGACCGGGCCGCCGACGACGCACCGACGGACTCGACGGACTCGACGGACGACGAGCCCACGCCCGACGCGACGGCTGCCGACGACACGGCTGCCGACCAGACGGCGGCGCGACAGCCGGCGGCGGACGGGCCGGCACCGGTCGAGGACCCGCGCGACACGCCCGTGGACGACGCGCTGCGACCGCCGCGCCAGGACCCGCCCGCGCGCTGACCGCCCGCCGCTCGACGTCGGTGTGCCCGCGGTCGCTCGTCGTCAGTCGCTCAGGTGGCGCTCGCGGCCGACCATGGCCGTCGCCCGGTCACTGCCAGGTGAGCAGCGGGTCGCCCGCGCGCACGCGGTCGCCCGCGGACGCCTCGAGGCGGATCGCGGCGGGGTCGGCCTGCAGGGCGACCACCGGGCACATCGTCGACATGCCCGAGGCGGCGACGTCGACGGGCGAGAACGTGAGCATGCGCTGGCCCGCCGTCACGGCCTGACCGCGCTCGACGAGCAGCTGGAACCCGAGCCCGGCGAGGCTCACGGTGTCGATGCCCAGGTGCACGAGCACCGAGCGGTCACCGGCGACCTCGAGCGCGAACGCGTGCGGGTGCAGCGCACCGACGACGCCGTCGCACGGCGCGAGCACGTCGAGCCGTGCGACGTGGTCGGGCAGGATCGCGATGCCCGGGCCGACGATCTGCTCGGCGAACACCGGGTCGGGCACCTGCCCGATCGCGTGCACGACACCGGGCACGGGCGCGAGGATGCGCAGCTCGCTCATCGGCCGTGGTGGGCGGGGTCTCGTGGCGGGCCTGGGGCGGCTGCGGGGCGCGTCAGCGCAGCGAGTCGAGCTCGGCGGCGAGGTTGTCGGCCTCCGGGCCGACGATCACCTGCACGATGCGACCCGACCGCACGACCCCGAACGCACCCGACGCCTTGAGCGCCTGCTCGTCGACGAGCTGGGCGTCGCTGACCTCGACCCGCAGGCGCGTGATGCACGGCTCGAGGTCGACGACGTTCGCGTCGCCACCCAGTGCCGCGAGGATCTGCTCTGCCTTGCTCAAGTGCGACTCCCGCTCTGCTCTGCTCCCGGCTGCGCTCCCGACTCTCCGCCGGGGCTGCCGTGCGCGACCTGGCCGTCGCTGCGTGACCAGCCTAACGCGCAGCCGCCGCGACACCCCCGCGTGTCCGGGTAGCGGCAGCCGACGGCGGCGGTCCAGACTGCGAGGAACCGACACGGAGGTCGCCGCACGTGAGTTCCACCCCGCCCCCCACGGTGGTGCACGGACTGGGGGTGAGTCCCGGTCGAGTCGTCGCGCCCGCGGTGCTGATGCCCTCGCCCGTCACCGAGCCGCCCTCCGGCCGACGCCTGGCGCCGAACGCCGACCACGCCGCAGCGGCCGAGCGCATCTCGCAGGCGTCCGAGCGCGTGCGCGCCGCGCTCGACGAGGCCGCGGACTCCGCGACGGGCGACGCCGCCGACGTCCTGCACGCGACCGCCGCGATCGCCGCCGACCCGACGCTGGTCGCCGACGCGGTGCACCGCGTCATGGACGACCACCTGGTGCCCGAGCGCGCGGTCTGGGAGGCGGCCGAGGAGGTCGCCGCGCAGTTCGCGGCCCTCGGCGGGCTGTTCGCCGAGCGCACGCGCGACATCCACGACGTGCGCGACCGCCTCGTCGCCGACCTCACGGGCCGGCCCGCGCCCGGCGTCCCGCAGCGCGACGAGCCGTTCGTGCTCGTCGCGGTCGACCTCGCACCCGCGGTCGTCGCGACGCTCGACACCGACCGCGTGCTCGCGATCGCCACGTCCGCGGGCGGCCCGACCGCGCACACCGCGATCCTCGCCCGCGCACGCGGCATCCCCGCGGTCGTCGCGGCGCGCGGCCTCGACCAGCAGGTCACCGACGGAGACCTGCTGGTCGTCGACGGCGGTGCGGGCACCGTCACGCTGCACCCCGACGACGAGCAGGTCGCACGCGCCAAGGCGCTCGCGGCGGTCGAGCGCACGTTCGACGGCGACGGGCGGACCGCCGACGGCCGCCGCGTCGAGCTGCTCGCCAACGTGGGCGCGCCCGCCGACGCCGAGGCGGCCGCGGCCGCCCGCGCGCAGGGCGTGGGGCTGTTCCGGACCGAGTTCGAGTTCCTCGACCGCGACGAGGCGCCCGGCATCGACGAGCAGGTGAGCGCCTACCGGCAGGTGTTCGCGGCGTTCGCGGGCCGCAAGGTCGTCATCCGCACGCTCGACGCGGGCGCCGACAAGCCCATGCCGTTCCTCACGTCGGACGACGAGGCGAACCCCGCGCTCGGCGTGCGCGGCCTGCGGACCGCCACCGCGCACCCCGACGTGCTCGAGGACCAGCTCACGGCGATCGCACGCGCCGCCGAGGCGGAGACCGCCGACGTGTGGGTCATGGCGCCTATGGTCTCGACCGTCGCCGAGGCGGGGGACTTCGTCGCGCGCTGCGCGCGGCACGGCCTGTCGACCGCGGGTGTCATGGTCGAGGTGCCGAGCGCCGCGCTCGTCGCCGACCGGATCCTGGCGCACGCGGCCTTCGCGAGCATCGGCACCAACGACCTCACGCAGTACGCGATGGCCGCCGACCGTCTGCTCGGCGCGGTCGCGCACCTGTCGGACGCGTGGCACCCCGCGGTGCTGCGCCTCGTCGCCGAGACGTGCCGCGGGGGCGCCGCGCAGGGCCGACCCGTCGGCGTGTGCGGCGAGGCCGCCGCGGTGCCCGCGCTCGCCGTCGTGCTCGTCGGCCTCGGCGTCTCGTCGCTGTCGATGACACCGCGCGCGCTCGCCGACGTGGCGGCCGTGCTGCAGGCGACGACGTCGCAGGAGTGCGCGCGCCTGGCCGGGCTCGCCCTGGCGGCCGAGTCCGCCGAGGACGCCCGCGAGACCGTGCGCGCCGCGCTGCCCGTGCTCGCCGAGCTCGGCCTGTGAGCCGACCGGGTCGTCGGGCACACGCGGAGCACGTGTGAGGATGGTCCGGTGAGAACGGACTCCTTCTACGAGGCCGTGGGTGGCCACGAGACGTTCGCCGCGCTCGTCGCGAGGTTCTACGAGGGTGTGGCGACCGACCCGCTGCTCAAGCCGATGTACCCCGAGGAGGACCTGGGGCCCGCGCAGCAGCGCCTGACCGCGTTCCTCGAGCAGTACTGGGGCGGGCCCACGACGTACTCGCAGGAGCGCGGCCACCCGCGGCTGCGGATGCGGCACGCGCCCTACAAGGTCAACCCCGCCGCACGCGACCGGTGGCTCGCACACATGCGCGCCGCCGTCGACTCGCTCGACCTCGCGCCGCTGCACCGCGCCGAGCTGTGGGACTACCTCGAGCGGGCCGCGCACTCGCTGATCAACACGTTCGATGAGTGACCCGCGTGAGAGTCTGCGGGGCATGACCACGCACGACCTCGCCGCACCCGAGCCTGCCGAGCCTGCACCGGCCGAGTCCGTCCCTGCCGGCCCCGAGCCGGCCGTCGCCGGCCCCACCGGTGTGGTGCTCGCGGCCCTGCGCCTGCAGCCGGACCCGGGCGACCCGGACCAGTTCACCGGGACGAGCCTGCCGCAGCCGCACGGGCGCGTGTTCGGCGGCCAGGTGCTCGCGCAGGCGCTGCTCGCGGCGGGCGCCACGGTCGACGACGGCCGTCTCCCCCACTCGCTGCACGGGTACTTCCTGCGGGCGGGCGTGATCGACGAGCCGATCACGTTCGCGGTCGAGCGCCTGCGCGACGGCCGGTCGTTCACCGCCCGCCGCACGCACGCGCTGCAGCAGGGCGTGCCGATCCTGTCGATGATCGCCTCGTTCCAGGTCGAGCAGGAGGGCGTCGAGTACGCCGAGGAGATGCCCCGGGGCGTCCCCGACCCGGAGGACGTGCGCTCGGTGTTCGACGTGCTCGGGCCCATCGACCACCCGGTCGCGCGGTTCTGGTCGCACGAGTCCGCGTTCGACGTGCGGCACGTGGAGGGCGCGCTCTACCTCGGCCCAGCGCCCGAGCGCACGGGCCGGCAGATGGCCTGGATCCGCGCGCGCTCGCCGCTGCCCGACGACCAGCTCCTGCACCGCGCGCTGCTCGCGTTCGCGTGCGACCAGGTGATGCTCGAGCCCGTGCTGCGCCGCGCCGGCCGCTCGTGGGTCACGCCCGGCATGGCCATCGCGAGCCTCGACCACGCGATGTGGTGGCACCGCGATGTACGAGTGGACGACTGGCTCCTGTACGTCCAGTCGACGCCGAGCGCCCAGGGCGGGCGCGGGCTGGGCGCCGCACGGGTGTTCACGCGCGACGGCACCCTCGTCGCGTCGATCGCCCAGGAGGGCATGGTCCGGCTGCCCTGACGGCTACCTGACGGGTGCCCCGACAACCGCCATGACGAGGTGCCCCCGGAGCACCCGCCCGGACAGCGCCGGTGCAGGTGAGGGTGACGTTCCGGACGTCCCGTGCGTTCGGCGAGCGCGGCGCGCGCGCATGCCGCATGCTGCCGTCCATGCCCTCGCTGCGACCATCCGTGACCCGCGCCCTGCTGATCCTCGTGGCGCTCGTCGCCTGGCTCGCGATCGGGTCATTGGGCGGGGTCGCGCAGGGCAAGCTCTCGCAGGTCCAGACCAACGACGCCGCGGCGTTCCTGCCGTCGTCGGCCGAGTCGACGCTCGCGGCCGAGGCGAGCCGCGAGTTCGTCGAGACCCCGGCGCTGCCCGCGCTCGTCGTGCTGACCCCGCAGGACGGCGGTCAGGTGACCGACGAGCAGGTGGCGGCCGTGACCGAGGTCGCGCAGGCGTTCCCGCAGGAGCCTGTCCCCGGGACCGACGCGACGTGGTCGTCGTACCTCACGGCCGACCCCGTCGTCACGCCGTCTCAGGACGGCGAGGCGCTCCTGGTCATCTACTCGCTCGACGCGGACAGCGCCGAGGAGCTCGTCGGTGACGAGGAGTCGGTGACGAACGCCTTCGTGACCGACCTGCGCGCGACCCTGCTGGAGGACCTCGGTGCGAGCGCCGACTCCGCGGGCGAGCTCGGCCTGAACGCCTGGGTCACGGGTCCGGCGGGCTTCGTGGCCGACCTGGTCACCGCGTTCGGCGGGATCGACGGCGTGCTGCTGCTCGTCGCGCTCGCCGCGGTGCTGCTCATCCTCGTCGTCGTGTACCGCTCCCCGCTGCTGCCGCTCGTCGTGATCCTCACCGCGGTGTTCGGGCTGTGCCTCGCGGGGTACGTCGTCTACGAGCTCGCCGACGCGGGCACGATCGTGCTGAACGGCCAGGCGCAGGGCATCCTGTCGATCCTCGTCGTCGGGGCGAGCGTGGACTACGCGTTGCTGCTCGTCGCTCGCTACCGCGAGGAGCTGCGCCACGCGGAGCACCCGGCCGACGCGATGCGTCGCGCGTGGCGGGCGTGCCTCGAGCCGATCGCGGCGTCCGCCGGGACGGTCGTCGCCGGCGTGCTCTGCCTGCTGCTGTCCGACCTCGGCTCGAACCGGTCGCTCGGCCCGGTCGCGGCGATCGGCATCGCGTCCGCGCTGCTCGCGGCTCTCACGCTGCTGCCCGCGATCCTGCTCGTCGCCGGCAAGCGCTCGCGCGTCTTCTTCTGGCCGCGCATCCCGCGGGCGACGCCCGAGGCGCAGGCCGAGCCCGACGCCACGGTCGAGGGCGTCGGCGGGCTGTGGGGCCGTCTGGCCCGCTGGGTCGCGCGCCGCGCGCGTGTCGTGTGGGTGGTGACCGCGGCCGTGCTGGTCGGCTTCGCCGCGTTCCTGCCGACGTTCGACGCGTCCGGCACGAGCGAGTCCGACGTGTTCCGCACCGAGGTCGACGCCGTCACCGGTGAGGAGGTGCTCGCCGAGCACTTCCCCGCGGGCGCGGTCCAGCCCATCACCGTGATCGTCCCGCAGGACGACGCGCAGGAGGTCGCCCAGGCCGTCGCGGACGTCGACGGCGTCGACGCGGTGACGCCCTACACGGGCATGCCGGCGGGCGCTCCCGGCAGCGGGGACGCCGAGCCGGTCGTCGTCGACGGCACGGTCCGGCTCGACGTCACGACGACCGCGCCGTCGGACACCGTCGAGGCGACCGAGGCGGTGCGCGACGTGCGGACGGTGGTGCACGAGCTGTCGCCCGACGCGCTCGTCGGCGGCGCCGCGGCCGAGAAGGTCGACACGATCGACGCCGCGCAGCGCGACCTGCGGGTGATCGTGCCGGTCGTCCTGACCGTCATCATGCTCATCCTCATGCTGCTGCTGCGCTCGGTCGTGGCCGCGCTCGTCCTGCTCGTCGCGAACGTGCTCTCGTTCGCCGCGACCCTCGGCGTCGGAGCCATCCTGTTCGAGCACGTCTTCGACTTCCCGGGCGCCGACCCGACCGTCCCGCTCTTCGCGTTCGTGTTCCTGGTGGCGCTCGGCGTCGACTACTCGATCTTCCTCATGACGCGCGTGCGCGAGGAGTCGGTGCGGCACGGCACGCGCGTGGGCGTCGTGCGCGGGCTGGCCGTGACGGGTGGCGTCATCACGTCGGCCGGGGTCGTGCTCGCGACGACGTTCGCCGCGCTCGCCGTGATCCCGCTGCTCTTCCTCGTGCAGCTCGCGTTCCTGGTCGCGTTCGGCGTCCTGCTCGACACGTTCGTCGTGCGCTCGCTGCTCGTCCCCGCGCTCGTGCACGACCTCGACGACCGCACGTGGTGGCCCGCGCGGATCGGCGCGCGTCGCCGCGGCGCCCACCCGGCGGGCGGTTCACCGGCGGTCGCCGCTGCCGCGGGCGCCCCGACGCGCACCGACCCCACGGCCGGGTGAGGCGGCCCGCATGGTGCGACTGCGCCGCGTCCGGATCGACGCGCCCGGCTGGACGCGTCGGCGCGCCGGGTCGGGGTTTGTCTACCTCGACACGGACCGCGTGCGGATCACCGACGAGGAGCACCTGACGCGCATCGTCGCGCTCGCGATCCCGCCCGCGTGGCAGGACGTGTGGATCTGCCCGCTGCCCCACGGCCACATCCAGGCCGCGGGGCTGGACGACGCGCGTCGGCGGCAGTACCTGTACCACGCGCAGTGGCGTGCCCGGCGGGACCGCCTCAAGCACGACCACGTCCTCGAGGTCGCGGCACGTCTGCCGGCCGCGCGCCGACGCGTGCGCCGCGACCTGCAGCTCGACGGCTTCCCCCGCGACAAGGCGCTGGCGCTCGCGTTCCGGCTGCTCGACCTCGCGTACCTGCGCGTCGGCGGCGAGGGGTACGCCGCGCGGCACGGGTCGTACGGGCTCGCGACCCTGCGCAAGGACCACGTGCGCGTGCTCCCCCCGGCGTCCGAGGACGACCCGGGCCGCGTGCACCTGCACTTCCCCGCCAAGTCCGGGCAGATCCGCGACACCGTCGTCGAGGACGACGACGTGGCGAGCCTGGTGCGCACGCTCGTGCGGCGCCGCGACGAGAGCGACGAGCTGCTCGCGTGGCACGACGACGCCGGCTGGCACGACGTGACGAGCGCCGACGTCGCCTCGTACGTCAAGGACCGGCTCGGCCAGGACGCGACGCCCAAGGACTTCCGCACGTGGCACGCCACGGTCCTGGCCGCGCGCGGCCTCGCGGCCGCGGGTGCACCCCCGTCGTCGGACCGGGCGCGGCGCCGCGTGGTGACGCAGGTGGTCAAGGACGTCGCCGAGGAGCTCGGCAACACCCCGGCCGTGTGCCGGGCGTCGTACATCGACCCGCGCGTCGTCGACCTGTGGGAACGGGGCACGACGATCCGCCCGACCCGCTCGCAGGCCGTCGCCGAGCGCGAGACCCTCGCCCTGCTGACCTGACGCGCCCGGGTGCGCCACGGACGCCGGGTCCGGTGGTCACGGTGCGGGTGCCCAGGGTCTCCGGGTGCGGCGCACGCGGCGCACCCGCACACTGCGACGATGACCACACCGCTGCCCGACCTCACGCCGCAGCCCGTCGCGGACACGCTCGTCGGCCTGGTCCCGGGGACCGACGACGCGGGGCGTCCGCGGCCCGACGCCCCCCTGGCCGTCGTGACCGGTGTGACGGGCTACGTGGGCGGGCGGCTCGTGCCCGAGCTGCTCGCCGCGGGCTACCGCGTGCGAGCGCTCGCACGCAGCCCCGAGCGGCTGCGTGGCCGGCCGTGGTACGCCGACGTCGAGGTGGTCCGCGCCGACGCGTCCGTCCCCGAGGAGATCGAGCCGGCGCTGCGCGGCGCCGACGTCGCGTACTACCTCGTGCACGCGCTCGGCACGGGCCGGGAGTTCGCGCAGCGCGACCGCGCCACGGCGAGCACGTTCGCGCACGCAGCCCGGGCGGCGGGCGTCGGGCGGCTCGTGTACCTGGGTGGGCTCACGCCGGACGACGAGGAGTTGTCGGCACACCTCGCGTCGCGGACCGAGGTCGGCGAGATCCTCCTCGCGAGCGGTGTCCCGACGACCGTGCTGCGCGCCGCGGTGATCCTCGGCTCGGGGTCGGCGTCGTTCGAGATGATGCGGTACCTGACCGAGCGGCTGCCCGCGATGACCGTGCCACGCTGGGTCGACAACCGGATCCAGCCGATCGCGATCCGCGACGTGCTGCGCTACCTCGTCGGCGCCGCGGCGATGCCCCCGGACGTCAGCCGCGCGTTCGACATCGGCGGGCCCGACGTGCTCACCTACCGCGACATGATGCAGCGCTACGCGCGCGTCGCCGGGCTGCGTCAGCGGGTCATCGTCGGCGTCGGGGTGCTCACGCCCCGCCTGTCGAGCCTGTGGGTCTCGCTCGTCACGCCCGTGCCCGGCGGGCTCGCCCGGCCGCTCGTCGACTCGCTCGTGCACGAGGTCGTGTGCCAGGAGCACGACATCGCCGCGTACGTGCCCGACCCGCCCGGCGGGCTGATCGGGTTCGAGCGCGCGGTGCGGCTCGCGCTGTCGCGCGTGCAGGAGGCGGCGGTCGCGACCCGCTGGTCGTCGGCGTCCGTGCCCGGCGCGCCGTCGGACCCGCTGCCCAGCGACCCCGACTGGGCGGGCGGCTCGCTGTACGTCGACGAGCGGCGCGTGCAGGTCGACGCGTCACCGGCCGCCCTGTGGCGGGTCATCGAGGCCGTCGGCGGCGAGCGCGGCTGGTACTCCTGGCCGCTTGCGTGGCGCGTGCGCGGGCTGCTCGACCGGCTCGCGGGCGGGCCGGGGCTGCGGCGCGGTCGACGCGACCCCGGGCACCTGCTGGTCGACGACGCCGTCGACTGGTGGCGGGTCGAGGCGCTCGAGCCCGGCCGGCTCCTGCGGCTGCGGGCCGAGATGCGCGTGCCGGGTCTCGCGTGGCTCGAGCTGCGGGTCGAGCCCGTCTCCGACGACGAGCGTGCGTCCGACGACGAGCGCGTGCCCGACGACGAGCGCGTGTCCGACGACGAGCGCGTGTCCGACGACAGGGCCGGCTCCGGCGTCGCATCCGAGGCCTGGACGCGAGCGCCCGTGACGTTCTCGCAGCGCGCGCTGTTCCACCCGACCGGCCTCGGCGGTCAGCTCTACTGGTGGGCGGTCGCGCCGTTCCACGGCATCGTGTTCGGCGGCATGCAACGCAACATCGCGGCGGCCGCGGAGCGCGCGCACCGCGCCATGCGGCGCAGCGACGAGCGCACCGACGAACCTCGCGTCGCGAGCGAACCCGTCAGCGGCGGCGACGCCACCACCGACGATCGCGCTGGTGGGGCTCGAGCGTCGTGACGATCCGCTCGACGGCCGCGCGCCCCTCGTCGTCGCCCGCGGCCGCCGCCGCGAGCACCACGTCGTGCCCGCTGCTGAGCGCCGCGGCCACCCGCCAGCTCGCGCCGTCCGCCCACCGCGCACCGGCACGCAGCGCGGTCGGCCGCTCGTCGCCGTGCAGCGGGAGCAGCGGCACGTCGTCGGGCGCGCCGCACGAGCGTGCGTACGCGCGGACGGTCTCGCGCGCGTCCGGCGCGGCCGCCTCGCCGTGGTGCACCGAGACGTCGACCGACGCGTCGAGGCCAGCGCTGCGCAGCCGGTACCGGTGACCCTCGAGACCGGTCGCCGTCCAGTCCTGCGGCACCCGGAGCCGGAACACGCCCTCGCGGACGAGCACCTGGCCGGTGACGGGGACCTCGTCGCTCATCGCGCCCCTCGACGCCGGATCGCGACGGGCTCCTCGACGTACGGCGCCCACGCCGCGCGCTCGTCGGGCCCGATGCGCGTGGGCGAGCCGGTCGCCGAGTCGACGAGCACGAGCGTCGTGACGGCGCGCGCGTACACGACCGACGCGGGGTCGGCCGCGGGCAGGTCGCGCACCTGGTAGCAGACGTCGAGGCTCGCCCCGCCCAGGTGGCCGATCCAGAGCTCGACGACCACGGGTGAGCGCCGGTAGCCGAGCGGCTTGACGTACTGGATCTCCTGGTGCGCGATGAACGTCGAGACGTGCGCGCCGGGGCCGGCGTCGATCACCGCCGTCGGCCGCGTCTCGGGCCGCTCGCCGTCCGGGCCCACGGGGTGCTGCCAGAACACCTCGATGCGCGCCTCCTCCAGGAGCCGGAGCATCTCGACGTTGTTGACGTGCGCGTACGCGTCCATGTCCGACCAGCGCAGCTGCACCGGGATCTCGAGCCTGGCCATCCACGTCCTTCCTCACCGCGGCGGGCACTCACCTCGCCACCCGGCATCCTCCCGCGAGGACCGCGACGACGACCAACCGATGGTCCTGACAGCCGGCGCCGACCCGCTGCGCCCTCGTCCCGCCGTCACCGCGCCGGGCCGTCACCGCGCCGCGGCCCGTGCGGCCTCGCGTCGACAGCGTTCGAGCGCGTCGCTCTGCACGGCGAGCGGGTCGACGACGAGCCGTCGGGCGACGTCGCGCACCGCCGCGCGCAGCCGTCGTCCGGCGGCCCGCGCACGCCGACGCGCCCCCAGCCGCCCCGCGAGCGCTCCCAGGCCCGCGAGCAGCACGCCGGCGAGCACCCCACCGACCAGCAGCACCGTGGGTGCGGGCGCCGGGCCCCAGACCGGCGTGCCGGGCCCGTCGAGCTGCAGGTACGCGGCCAGCGCGAGCCCCCCGAGCCACAGCGCGCCCACGAGCGCCGCGGCGAGCAGCACCCACTGCAGCGCCGCGAGCACGCGCCACCACCAGACCGGCCGTTCCGGGAGCAGGGGCGTCCCCGCGACGGCCCGGTCGAGCGCCTCGGGCAGCGCGGCCAGGTCGAGCTGGTCGCGCGCGGCGAGCACCCACGCGTCCGGCGCGCCCGCGAGCGCACCGCGCACGTGCTCGCGCACCGCGGTGGCGACGCGGGCCCGCTGCCCGGGACCGGCCTGCGGCAGGGACGTGCGCGTCAGCTCGGCCTGCCGTGCGTCGCGCGGGGCGAGCTCGCGCGACGCGAGGTGCAACCGGCGCAGCGGGTCGGGACGCAGGCGCGCGAGCCACCGGACGGGTGGCCAGCCCGTGCGCGCCCGGGCGCGGCGGGCGGCCGAGCGCCGGACGGCCTCGACGACCGTCGGCACGCCCGCGGCGTCCTCGAGCGCGTCGACCAGCTCGTCGGCGGCCGCGCGCACCCGTCCGGGCGCGGGCCGGCCGCACGCGCGGACCACCTCGTCGGCCACCGCGCGCAGGTCCGCGCCGAACCGCTGCGTGGTGGCCTCGCGCCGCTCGACCGCGAGCGCGACGAGCCCCCGCAGCTCGGCGATCCCCTCCCCCGTGCGGGCCGAGACGGCGAGCGTCCGCGCGCGGGACAGCCCGTCGAGCGCGGCCAGCCGGCGCAGGTCGGCGAGCACCGCGTCGGTCTCGGCCGGGCTCAGGCGGTCGGCCTGGTTGAGCGCGAGCACCACGACGTCGTCGTGCCCGACGAGCGTGCGCAGGTAGCGCTCGTGCAGGGCCGCGTCTGCGTACTTCTGCGGGTCGACGACCCACACGAGCAGGTCGGCGCGCTCGACGAGCCGCTCGGCGCGGACCCGGTGCTCGACGACGACCGAGTCGTGGTCCGGCAGGTCGAGCAGCACGAGGTCCGGCGGCACGAGGTCGGCGTGGACCGCGTGCGCGCGTCGGCCCGGACGGCGCCGGGGCCTCACGGCGGCCTCGTCGCTCGCGACGAGCGTGTGGCGACGGCCGACCTCGAGCCAGTCGAGCAGGAGCGCGGCCCCGCCGTCCGGCGCGTCGTGCCGCACGTCGCGCCGTCCGTCGACGCGCGTGCCCGGCCGCCCGGGCTGCTCGTCGTGCGGCCCGCCCGCTGCGCGCCCGGCGCCGCCGGTCGTCGCCGCGGAGCCGGGGTCGGTCGGGGACGTGACGACCACCGCGAGCGCGTGGGCCGTCGTCGGCCGCTGCACGCCGGTCTCGGCGAGGTCCGCTCCGACGAGCGCGTTGAGCACCGAGGACTTGCCCGAGCCCGTCGCCCCCGCGAGCGCCACGACGGTGTGCCGCGACGACAGCCCGACCCGCTCCCGCACGCGGACCACGAGCTCACGTGCGTGCTCCACGAGCTCGGGCGGCAGACGGCCGTCGCCTGCGTCGAGCGCGGCCTCGAGCGCGGCCGAGCGTTCCTCGAGGAGAAGGCTCACGCGCGCTCCTCGCCGTGGCGCCCGAACAGGCGCCGCCACAGCCCCACCCGGACCTCGTCGGGCGTGTCAGTGGGCTCGTCGTCGGTCGTCCCCGCACCGCGCAGCAGCCGCCCGCCGCCCGCGGGGACGGGTGCGGCCGCCTGCGCCGGGCGGGTCGCCCGCTCGGCCCGGGACGCGCGCGTCACGTCGCGGGCGGCCTCGCGCAGCGCGTCGCCACGGGCGTCCGCCGCGCCGAGCGCGTCGAGCTGGGCGGTGAAGCGCGCGGCCTCCCGCTCGAGCAGCCCCTCGACGCGGGAGTCGAGCAGCTCACGGGCCTGGCCGGTCAGCCGGCGGACCGCGTCGTCCCCGAACACCGCCTCGAGCAGGCGCTGCGCGACGATCGCCGTGCCTCCCGCGATCCCGACCTCGACGCCGGTCACGCCGCCCGTCGAGGCGAACGCCGCGATCATGAGGCTGACCCCGAGCGCGTTGACGCCGAGCGACAGCCCGCGCGCGGTCCCGCGCCGCGCCGCGCCCTGGTCCGTGACGAGCGCGAGCACGTCCTGCTGCCAGCCGCGGATCTGCGCGTCGACCTCGCCGCGCAGGCCCAGCGACCCGCGCGCGAGGTCCAGCCCCGTGAGCAGCGCGGCACCAGCGGGGTCGGCGCGCCACGCCGCGTGCGCGCGCTCGGCGGCCTCGTCGGCGGCGTCGAGCACGACGGCTGCGAGGCCGACGGCGATCGCCTGCTCGACGGGCGGCACCGGCGTGGGACGCCCGCGGAAGAACCGCCCGAGCGCGTCACGCAGCCGCCCGACGCCCTCCTCGACCGACCGCAGCAGGTCGCCGGTCCCGACGAGGTCCTGCCAGCGCGCGAGCACCTCGCCACGCAGCATCGCGCCGTCCGACGTCGCCTCGCGCACGCGCTCGGACGCCTCCGCGTAGGCCGCCTCGACCGCGCCGCGCAGGCGCGCGTCAGCCTCGACCTGGACGTCGCCCGCGGCCGCGATGGTCTCCGCGCGCCGGACCAGGTCGTCGACCACCCCGTCGCGCGTGGCGCGCGCGACGGCCTCGCGCGCGGGCGCGTCGGCACCGAGCGCGGTCAGCCAGGTCGCGACGTCGTGCACGGCCGGCGCAGGCAGCAGTCCGTCGACGAGCGTGGTCTCCCCCACCACGAACAGCGGCGCCTGCGTCAGCCCGTTCTCGTCCATCATGCGGCGTAGGTCGTCACCTGCGGCCCGCGCGCCGGCATCGACCCGGTCGACGACCAGCGCGACCTGCGCGTGCCGGTCGACCGCGCGGTGCAGGAGCTCCCACGGGACCGCGTCGGCGTACCGAGCGGCCGTCGTGACGAACAGCCACAGGTCCGCTGCGTCCAGGAGCTGGACCGCGAGCCGGCGGTTGGCGACCTCGACGGAGTCGACGTCCGGCGCGTCGAGCAGCGCGAGCCCGGGTGGGAGCGCGTCGGAGGCGACGAGCCGCAGCGCCCGCGCGTCGTCGCCCGGGGTGCGGTCCGGGCCCGACGGTGGCCCCGACGGGTCGCCCGCCGGGCGTCCGGACGACGTCACGCGCGCCAGGCCGGGCAGGATGCGGGCGGTCGAGAACCAGCGCTCGTCGAGCGGGTGGTGCACGAGAACCGGCGCGCGCGTCGTCGGGCGCAGGACGCCGGGCGCGGAGACCTGCTCGCCGAGCAGCGAGTTCACCAGCGTGGACTTGCCCGCACCCGTCGAGCCGCCCACGACGACCAGCAGCGGCGCCGCGTGCGCGCGCAGGCGCGGCAGCAGGTAGTCGTCGAGCTGGTCGAGCGCGGCCGCCCGGTCGGAGCGCGCCCGCCGGACGTCGGTCACGTCGAGCGGCAGCTCGAGCGCGACGAGGCGGCTGCGCAGCCGTTCGAGCGCGTCGACGAGCGCGACCACACCGTCGGTGGGGTCGAGCGAGCCCGCGACCAGCCGTTCCGGCACGTGGCCAGTCTGCCCGAGCACGGGTGCCCCGGCCCGAGGAGCGGACCGGGGCACCCGGACGTGCGCGCGGGGCGGACCCGACGACGACCACGTCGTCGGGTCCGCGATGGCGTCAGTCGCGACGCAGCTTGCGGTACGTCACGCGGTGCGGACGCGCGGCGTCGGCACCCAGTCGCGCGACCTTGTTCTCCTCGTAGGAGGCGAAGTTGCCCTCGAACCAGTACCAGTTCGCGGGGTCCTCCTCGGTGCCCTCGTAGGCCAGGATGTGCGTCGCGACCCGGTCGAGGAACCACCGGTCGTGCGAGACGACCACGGCGCAGCCGGGGAACTCGAGCAGCGCGTTCTCGAGCGAGCCGAGCGTCTCGACGTCCAGGTCGTTGGTCGGCTCGTCGAGCAGGAGCAGGTTGCCGCCCTGCTTGAGCGTGAGCGCGAGGTTGAGGCGGTTGCGCTCACCACCCGACAGGACGCCCGCGGGCTTCTGCTGGTCCGGACCCTTGAACCCGAACGACGCGACGTACGCACGCGACGGGATCTCGACGTTGCCGACCTTGAGGAAGTCGAGGCCGTCGGACACGACCTCCCACAGCGTCTTCTTGGGGTCGATGCCGCCGCGTGACTGGTCGACGTACGAGATCGAGACCGTCTCACCGATCTTGAGCTCGCCGCCGTCGAGCGGCTCGAGGCCGACGATCGTCTTGAACAGCGTCGTCTTGCCGACGCCGTTCGGCCCGATCACGCCGACGATGCCGTTGCGCGGCAGCGTGAAGCTGAGGCCGTCGATGAGCTGACGCCCGTCGAAGCCCTTCTGCAGGTCGGTCGCCTCGAGGACGACGTTGCCCAGGCGCGGGCCCGGCGGGATCTGGATCTCCTCGAAGTCGAGCTTGCGCGTCCGCTCGGCCTCGGCCGCCATCTCCTCGTACCGCGCGAGACGCGACTTCGACTTGGTCTGCCGGCCCTTGGCGTTGGACCGCACCCACTCGAGCTCGTCCTTGAGGCGCTTGGCGAGCTTGGCGTCCTTCTTGCCCTGGACCTGGAGGCGCTCCTGCTTCTTCTCCAGGTACGTCGAGTAGTTGCCCTCGTACGGGTAGAGGCGACCGCGGTCGACCTCGCAGATCCACTCGGCGATGTTGTCGAGGAAGTACCGGTCGTGCGTGACGGCCAGGATGGCGCCCGCGTACGACTTGAGGTGCTGCTCGAGCCACTGCACCGACTCGGCGTCGAGGTGGTTGGTGGGCTCGTCGAGGAGCAGCAGGTCGGGCTTCTCGAGCAGGAGCTTGCACAGCGCGACGCGGCGCCGCTCACCACCCGAGAGCACCTTCACGTCCGCGTCGGCCGGCGGGCAGCGCAGCGCGTCCATCGCCTGCTCGAGCTGGGCGTCGAGGTCCCACGCGTCCGCCGCGTCGATGGCCTCCTGGAGCTGGCCCATCTCGGCGAGCAGCGCGTCGAAGTCCGCGTCGGGCTCGGCCATGAGCGCCGAGATCTCGTTGTAGCGGTCGAGCTTGCCCTTGATCTCGGCGACGCCCTCCTCGACGTTGCCCAGGACGGTCTTCTCGTCGTTCAGGGGCGGCTCCTGCTGCAGGATGCCGACCGTGAAGCCGGGGCTCAGCCGCGCCTCGCCGTTGGAGGGCTGGTCGAGCCCCGCCATGATCTTGAGGATCG
Organism: Cellulomonas persica; assembly: GCF_007989825.1. Taxonomy (GTDB): domain Bacteria; phylum Actinomycetota; class Actinomycetes; order Actinomycetales; family Cellulomonadaceae; genus Cellulomonas; species Cellulomonas persica. The sequence goes on from NZ_BJUA01000001.1 coordinate 139,982, forward strand.
TGGACTTGCCCGCGCCGTTCGGGCCGACGACGCCGATCTTGGCGCCCGGAAGGAAGTTCAGCGAGACGTCGTCGAGGATGACCTTGTCTCCGTGCGCCTTGCGCGCCTTGTACATGCTGTAGATGAACTCAGCCACTGGCTCGGTTCTCCGCCTCGGTGCTCGGGATGCTGGGGATCGCGCCCTCGCGGGGCGATCGGCGACCACCCGCCGACGCCGGCCCCCGCACGTGCGCACACGTGTGGGCCGGTCGTCGTCGGGATCGCGGTGCCCCAGCCTAGACGCTCACCGCCCGGCGAGCCCTCCTGCCGCGAGAGCGGCGTCGATCGCGGCGCGCTCGTCCTCGTCGTCCCCGTCGTCGTAGGCGGCGTCGAGGTCGCGCTCGTCGAGGTCGTGCCCGTCGAGGTCCTGCTCGTCGAGGTCCTGCAGGACGTCGCTCTCGTCGACGAGCCGCTCGTCGCGCGCGGCGGAGTCCGCCGACGCGTCCGACCCGGGCCCCGACGCCGGTGGCGAGCCAGCGTCCCCGCGACCGCCCGACGCGTCGTCGACCACCTCGACGAACCGCGTGAGGTCCACGGGGCGCTCGGCGCGGACCTCGTCGGGCGACTGCACGGCAGGACCGGACAGCGTCCGCTGGAACGGACCGACCGTGCCGAAGCTGAGGTCGACCCCGATCGCCGTCGCCTCGAGGACGAGCGACGTGCGCAGCGCGCCGCCGGCGTCCTGCCACTCGCGCGTGGACAGCCGCCCCTGCACGACGACGGGCACACCCTTGCGCAGCGACAGCCCGGTGTTGACCGCGAGCGCGCGCCAGGCCTTGACCTGGAACCACTCCGTCTGCGAGTCCTGCCACTGCCCGGTCTGCCGGTTCCACCAGCGTCGCGTGCTGCCGAGGCGGAACGTCGTGTACGCCGCCCGACCGTCCTGCGCGGGCAGCGTCGTGATCTCGCTGCCCACCCACCCCGTGACCGTGAGGTCGAGGGTCCCGTTGCTCATGCTGCCTCCCTGCGCGGTGGCTCCGTGGGATCGGAGCGCGTGCCCGCAGCCTCGCGGCGGGGCGCGCCATCGGGAGGGTGGCAGAGACGATCTGGGGACGGATCCGGCGATGACGAGGGCTGGGGTCGGGTCGCGGGTCAGCCGCGCGCGGCCTCGAGCAGCCCGCGCACCTTACGGTGCTCGCCCACGACCTCGGCCGCGGGCTGCACGAGGTCGCGGCGCGCGACCGCCTCGATCGCCGCGCGGCCCTCGTCCCGCACCCGCTGGCTGCTGCGCTGCGCCGCCCGGTTGCGCACGACGCGCGACACGACGAAGCACACGGCCGCCACGATCGCGCAGCCGATCCCGACCTCGAGCGCGACGCCCACTCCCCTGCCGCCCACGAGCTCGCCCATGCCGATACCGCCGACGACGAGCGCCGCGAGTCCGAGCACGCCCGCGACGACGCCCAGCACCGCGGCTGCGCGCGAGCGCCGCACGGTCACCGTGACGTCGCCGAGCGCCTCGCCCAGGTGACGCCCCAGGTCCTGGGCGCCCGCCACCCGCTCGCGCACCGCGCCGGCCCACCGCGCCGGCAGGTCCGCGGTCGCTCCCGCGAGCCACGAGTCGCGCGCGAGCCGCACGGCGTCGGGGTGCACCGGCACGATCTGCGGGACCCGCACACCACGTCCGCGCACGGCCGCCGCGACCGCGTCGGTGACGGCGTCCATGCCCGAGGCCTCGGCGAGCGAGGCGACGATCGGGCCGGTCGCGAGGGCGGCCGGGGCGGGCTCGCGAGGGGCGACGCCCTCGGTGAGCCGCCGTGCGGTCGCGGTGACCTCCTGCTCGGCGCGCCGTGCCGCGAGCGACCGCTCCGCGACCACGGCCGCGAGACCCGCGCGCAGCTCGCGGATGCCCTCGTCGGTCACCGCGGAGGCCGCGACCACCGGCACGTCGGGCAGTCCGTCGTCGGCGAGCAGACGCGCCACGTCCGCCAGCAGGGGCTCGCGCTCCTGCGGCCGCACGGTGTCGACCTGGTTGAGCACGACGAGCATCGAGGTGTCCTGGCCCGCGAGCGCACGCAGGTAGCCCGCGTGCAGGGCCTCGTCGGCGTACTTCTGCGGGTCGACCACCCACACCAGGAGGTCCGCCTGCGGCAGCAGCCGGTCGACGACCGCACGGTGCGCCGGCTCGACCGAGTCGTGGTCGGGCAGGTCCAGCAGCACGAGCCCGCGCAGCGGCGCCTCGGTCTCGCCGTCCAGCAGGCTCTCGCGCTGGATGCGCAGGTCGGGGTGCACGCCGAGCCAGTCGAGCACGTCGGCACCGCCCGGCCCCCAGACGCACGCGGTGACCTGCGAGCTCGTCGGACGACGCACCCCGACCTCGGCGAACTGCAGCCCGGACACGCGGTTGAACAGGCTGGACTTGCCCGAGCCCGTGCCGCCGGCGAGCGCCACGACCGTGTGGTCGACGCCGAGCGCGAGCCGCTCGCGCAGCCGCGCGATCGCCGCGCGGGCCTCGTCGGCGCCGTCCGGGTCGAGCCGCGTCCCGCCCAGCTCGAGCGCGTCCTCGAGCGCGCTCACGCGCGCCTGCAGCGCACGCGTCTCCTCACCGACCGTCACGCTCGTCGTCGACGCGCTCATGTGAGCCCCTTGATCACGGCCAGCCGCAGGCGCAGGCGCGACGCGGCGTCGGACGCGAGGTCCGGATCGGCGAGCGGCGCGGCGGCGTCGTCCCGCACGAGAGTCACGCGCGCACGCGCACGCCGCTCCAGGTCGTCGCGCAGGTCGTCCACCACGCCCGGCGCTGCGGGTCCGACGAGCGTGCCGAGAGTCGCGCTCGCATCGTCCAGGCCGGCGGCGGCGGCCAGCGCGACGGTCGCGAGCGACTCCTCGCCGAGCGCCTTGACGGCCTTGTCGCGCCGCTTGCGGGTCGCGGCGTCCACCGCGTCGTCCGCGAGCGCGGCGCGCACCGCCCGGATGCCCTGCCCGACCCACGCGCGCGCGGCCTGCTCGGACGCACCGTCGGGCCCGGTCGGGCGCGCGGCCCACCGCTCGAGCACGGCGACCGCCCCGGGCGGCCCGTCCGCGAGCGCCGCCCGCAGGTCACGGTCGGCGTCCTGCGCGGACGCCGTCAGGACGGCGGTCGCTGCGTGCGTCACCTCGGTGCGCAGCGCGCCGACCGCGCTCTCGCGCTCGGCGCGTCCGCGACCCGAGCCGCGCACCTTCCCGCCGCGCACGACGGACCCGAGCGCACCGCGCGGGGACGTCAGCTCGGCCCAGCGCACGCCCACGGCACCGCGGGCCACGTCGCCGCGCGCCACCGCCGCGCTCGCGCGCTCGAGCGGCTCGGCGACCGCGGCGTCGAGCAGCGCACCGACCTGCGCGGCGGCGTCCGCCTGGTCCTGCACGGCCTCGGCCAGCTCGTCGACCCACGCCCGCAGGGCCGTCAGCGACCCACGCAGCGTGCGTCCGATCACGGTCCGCGCGCGGTCCGGGCCCGCGAGCATGAGCAGCCAGCGCCGCACGGGCGCGACGACACGCGGCTCGAGCGGACCCTCGTGCGGTCCCTGGTCGGGCACGACGAACAACGCGGATCCCGCCAGGCCGTGCTCACGGAGCCGCGCGAGCAGGTCGCCGCGCACCGCGGGCAGCGACGACGACGGGACGCGGTTGAGCACCATCGCGATCGACGCGCCGCGCGAGACCGCGTCCTGCAGCACACGCCACGGCAGCGCGTCGCCGTAGCGTGCGGCCGTCGTGACGAACAGCCACAGGTCGGCCGCCTCGAGCAGCCGGTGGGCCGCGTCGCGGTTGGCGTCGAGCACGGAGTCGAGGTCGGGCGCGTCGAGCAGCGCGATGCCGCGGGGCACGGCCTCGTCGGCGATCGCCCGCGCCGTCCCGACGAGCGGGTGCGCGGCGAGCAGGTCGGCGTCGCCCGGGTGGTGCACGAGCACGGGTTCGCGCGTCGTCGGGCGCAGCACGCCCGCGGTCGTCACCTCGCGGCCGACGAGCGAGTTCACGAGCGTGGACTTGCCCGCACCCGTCGACCCGGCGACGACGACCACCGCGGGCGCCGACAGCTCGGTCAGGCGCGGCACGAGGTGCTCGCGGAGCTGGTCGACCAGCCGTGCACGCGACGCGCGCGCCGCGGCGGTGCCCGGCAGGTCGAGCGGGAACGTCGTCTCCTCGACGTCCCGGCGCAGGTCACGCACCGCGTCCAGCAGCGAGCCCGCGGCCAGCGGGCGGGCGAGGATCTCGCGCGGGTCGTCGGCGGTGTGGCGGCCGGCGTGCCGCTCGGCCTCGTCGACCTCGGGAAGCGCGTGGCGCGCACCCCCGCCGACGGGACCGCCCCCAGGCTCTCCCGTCGACCCGCCCGCCGGGCCGTCCGTCAGCAGGCTCGCGGCCGCGCCCGCCGGGGCGTCTCCCGCGGGCTCTGCTGCCGTGGTGCCGGGCTGGACGCTCACGGCGCCCATTCTCGCGGCCAGGGATGACCTGCACAAACGCGCCACGCGGTCGACCGGGTTCCGATTCGTCCGGAACCGGACGAGCAGCCCGACGCGCGTCGACGACCTGGCGGCCGTACGGGTGCAGCGTGACGGCCGCGCGGACCCGGCCCGGGAACCGCAACCACACCGGCGGTGGGCGCCCAGACGGTGGGCGCCCCCGGCAGGACTCGAACCTGCGACCGACCGCTTAGAAGGCGGCTGCTCTGTCCACTGAGCTACGGGGGCCTAGGTGCCGCAGGTTACCGGGCCTGGTGCGTGCCGTTCTCCCACGGTCGGCGCGGGACGCCGCCCTGCGGCCCCTGACCGGACCGCGCCCCACGTGCGCGCCCCACGTGCGCCCCACGCAGGTCCGCGCAGAAATGAGCGTGACCCACGTATCTGGCTCGTGGTCCAGTGGTCCTGCTCAGTCGTCGCACCGGGGCCCCACGGGACCTCGGCGGACGGCTCGTCCGCGGCTCGACCGCAACCCCACCCCACCCCGTCAGGAGTTCCTCATGCATGCCTTCTTGTCCTTCGACCTCTTCCAGGTCCAGCAGCGTGAGCTGCAGGCCCGGTCCGAGCTGGCTCGCCGCCGGGCTCGGCAACACGAGAAGCACGCCTCGAGTCATCCACCGGAACGCCGTGCGGCACACCGTGCCGCGCACGCCGCGCCGCGACCCGTGCGTGCCAGCGCCGCCTTCTGATCATGGCGACGCGCAACCAGCCCCAGGAACGGGCGTGGTCCTCCTTCGGGCCACGCCCGTTCTCGCGTTCCGGGGCAGGTCCGTCCCCCGCCTGAGGGCGTGTCGCGCGCCTGGCGGGTCGGGTCGCGCCGCACGTGCCACGATGGCGCCATGCACGCAGGTCAGGCCCGCTTCGACGGCCCGCGAGGCCGGGCCCGCTGATGGGTCGCCACGCCGGGTCCGCACCACCGGTCGACCCCCGCTCGCGGGTCACGGTGTGGCTCGAGCGCCTGCTCGTCGGCATCCTGGCGGGCGGTGTCATCGCCGTCGTCCTGCGGTGGGCGGGCACCGCCTCGAGCACGTCCGTGACGGTCGGGCTGGGCGTGCTGCTGCTCGTCCCGGTGGCGGCCTGGGTGGCCTCGACGGTCCCCTCTCCCCCTCCCGACGACGGGTCCGACGACCGGTCGTCCCAGCCGTCCGACGAGCCGCACGACGGCCGCCGCGGCTGACCACCGAGCCGCTGCGCCGCGTGCGCCGGAGGACCCGACGGGCGTCGCCGAGCCCCGCGGCCGGAGAGCCGGTGACGGCGTGACGACGCCGCTCGCCCTAGGCTGGGCCGCGTGACGAGCACGACGAGCCAGCAGACCAACGGCCACGAGAGCGCCGACCGCATCGTGTGGATCGACTGCGAGATGACGGGGCTCGACCTGAGCGCCGACGCGTTGGTGGAGGTCGCGGTCGTCGTCACCGACTCCGAGCTCAACGTGCTCGGCGAGGGCGTCGACGTGCTGATCGCACCGCCGCCGGAGGCGCTCGAGCAGATGGGCGACTTCGTCCGCACCATGCACACCACCTCGGGCCTGCTCGACGCGCTGCCCACGGGCACGACGCTCGAGGACGCACAGCGCCAGGTGCTGGACTACGTCCGCACGTGGGTGCCCGACGCGGGCAGGGCCCCGCTGGCCGGCAACTCGGTCGGCACCGACAAGGCGTTCCTCGAGCGCGACATGCCGGAGCTCGTCGCGCACCTGCACTACCGGATCGTCGACGTGTCCTCGATCAAGGAGCTCGCGCGCCGCTGGTACCCGCGCGTGTACTTCGCGTCGCCGCCCAAGAACGGCGGGCACCGCGCGCTGGCCGACATCCTCGAGAGCATCGACGAGCTGCGCTACTACCGCGCCGCGCTCTTCCCGGCTGCCCCCGGCCCGGACTCGAACGCCGCGCGCCGCATCGCCGCGCAGATCGTCGCGACGTCGGTCGCCAAGCCCTGACGACGTCGCGAACAGCCGGGACGACGAAGGGCGCCGACGATGTGTCGGCGCCCTTCGTCGTGCTGGGGTGGCTAACGGGACTTGAACCCGCGACCCCCTGGACCACAACCAGGTGCTCTACCTGCTGAGCTATAGCCACCATGCCTCGGCGGAACCGAGCCGTGGACGAGTGTAACGGCTCCGCACCGCCACTTCGCACACGGATACGCCGGTCACGCTGTGACGCGCGCGACCACCGCGTCGACGAACCGGTCCAGCGCACCGTCGGCGTGCTGGAAGAACAGGCTCGGCTCCGTGAGCTCGAGCTCGAGCAGGACCGGGTTGCCCTCGTCGTCGGGGATCAGGTCGACGCGTGCGTACAGCAGCGGCTCGGACGCCCCCAGGACGTCGGGCAGCACGCCGACGACCCTGCGCGCCAGCTCGAGCTCGGCCTCGCTCGGCTCGGCGGGCGACATGGTCTCCTCGTGGTACAGGTGGCCCTCGTCTGAGCCCTCCTTGTACGGGCCCTGCAGCAGAGCGCCCTTGCGCACCGCGTGCGAGAACTCGCCGTCGAAGAAGACCAGCGCGGTCTCGCCGACGGTGTCGACCTGCCGCAGGTACCGCTGGATCATCACCCAGCGGCCGACGCCGAGCAGGTTCTTGGCGTGCATGATCGCCTGCGACCGCTGCGGGGTCTCGTCGGCGCGGTACCGGCCGGTGTCGCGCGAGCCGGCGCTCACGGTGGGCTTCACGACGAAGTCGCCGAACGCGGGGAACCGCGTGTGGATCGCGCGCGAGTCGAAGTTGCGCGCGGGGTCCAGCCAGATCGTCGGCACGGTCGGGACGTCACGCGCCTCGAGGTCGCGCAGGTACGTCTTGTCGACGTTCCACTGCACGACGGCCGCGGGGTTGAGCAGCGTGCTCGACGCCTCGACGCGGCGCGTCCAGTCGACGAACTGCACGGGACGCTGCGTGTAGTCCCACGTGGAGCGGATCAGCACGTGGTGGTACGTCCCCCAGTCGACCGTCGGGTCGTCCCAGACGACGACGTCGGTGGCGACGCCGCGCGCCTCGAGGGCCTCGCGCAACGGGACGTCGTCGGGATCCAGCTCCGGCAGCTCGGCACAGGTCGCCAGGGCCAGTCGGGCGGGCTGCGTACGCGATGGCGTGGTCACGCTCGAAGAGTACCCAGCGGCGCAGGCGGCGGACGCGCGTGATGCTCGTCACTCGCGCCGGCGCGGGGCGACGGCAGGCGCCCGACATGCCAGAAGGCCCCCGACGCGTGGACGTCGAGGGCCTTCCGAGTTGGTACGGCACCAGGGACTCGAACCCTGAACCCGCTGATTAAGAGTCAGCTGCTCTGCCAGTTGAGCTAGTGCCGCGCGGGAAAGAACGTTAGCAGGCACCGGGCCTCGGGAGCGAACCGGTGGGCCTGCCCGTGACGAGGGTCACGAGCCCGAGCCGGCCGCGCCGCGCATCCGGACCGGCGCCTGCTCGCACGTACCGGCTCACAGGTACAGGCCGGTCCCCTGGCCCGTCGAGCGCGGCGCGGCCACGGCGTGCACGTCCTTCTCACGCAGCAGCAGGTACGTCTGGCCCTCGAGCTCGACCTCCGCGCGCTCGTCGGGGTCGAACAGGACGCGGTCGCCCACCTCGACCTGCCGCACGTGCTGCCCGACCGCCCGTACGTGCGCCCACGCGAGCCGCTTGCCCACCGTGGCCGTCGCGGGGATGACGATGCCCGCCGCCGAACGACGCTCGGCGCCGGCCGAGTCGAGCTCGACCAGGAGGCGGTCGTTGAGCATGCGGATCGGCAGCGCGCCCGCCTCGGACGCCCGGGCTGCCGGGCTCGTCGACGTGGGGTGCTCGGCACGAGGATCGGGTGTGGCGCTCACGCGAGGACGGTACCTCGCGCACCTGGCCCCACCCGCCTCGGACCGCGTGGGCACCCTAGGCTGACGCCGACCGCACCCGTCCTCGAAGGAGCCCTCCATGCCCCGCCTCGCCGTCGGCGACACCGCACCCGACTTCACGCTCCCGACGGCTGACGGCGGCACGCTGACGCTCTCCGACCTGCGCGGCTCGCGCGTGATCGTGTACTTCTACCCGGCGGCTGGCACGCCGGGGTGCACCAAGCAGGCGTGCGACTTCCGGGACTCGCTCGCGGCGCTGCAGGGCGCCGGGTTCGCGGTCGTCGGCGTCTCCCCCGACCCGGTGGCCAGGCTCGCGACGTTCGCGCAGGCCGAGGGCCTCACGTTCCCGCTCGTGTCCGACGAGTCGCGGGGCGTCCTGGAGGCGTGGGGCGCGTACGGCGAGAAGCAGCTCTACGGCCGGACGGTCACGGGCGTCATCCGCTCGACGGTCGTGCTCGACGCCGAGGGCACCGTCGAGCTCGCCCAGTACAACGTGCGGGCCACGGGCCACGTCGCCAAGCTCCGGCGCGACCTCGGCCTCGACTGACGTCCCGTCCCGCCGAGGTCCCGGCGGCCGAGGACCCGGCCGACCAGGTGCGGGCCGTGCTCGCGGCCGCTGTGGGAGGATCGGCGGGCCGGCGGGAGTGGTGAAACGGCAGCCACGCCAGGTTTAGGTCCTGGTGCCCTCACGGGCGTGCGGGTTCAAGTCCCGCCTCCCGCACCCGGAGTGCGACGACCAGTGCGACGACGAGGGCTCCCGCGCGCCCCTGAACGCCTGACCTTCACCCGACCGGGTGAAGCGATTGAGTGCTTCCCGCCCGACCGCCGCCGGGAGCACCCTGCGTCGAGGGCACACGGCCCGCGTCGCCGCGTGCTCGCCGACGCCGGGCCCCGACGAGGGGACGCATCACCATGCACCGTAGGACGAGACGCTGGCGCACGGCTCTGGCGGCGGCCGCGACCGCTGCCGCGGTCGTCGGGACGACGCTCGCGGGGGTCGTCGTCGGCGGCGCGGCGCACGCGGCGGGGAGCTGTCAGGTGGCCTGGAGCACGAGCTCGTGGCCGGGCGGCTTCACCGCGGACGTGCGCGTGACGCCGGGTGAGGCCACCCACGGGTGGCGGCTGACGTGGACGTGGCCGTCCGGTCAGCAGGTCACGCAGGCGTGGAGCTCGACGGTCACGCAGTCGGGCTCGCGGGTCACGGTGACCAACGCGCCGTGGAACGGCGAGCTGCGTGCGAACGAGACCGCGTCGTTCGGCTTCCAGGGCACGTGGAGCGGCACGAACACCGCGCCGACGGACTTCGTGCTCGACGGCGTCGCGTGCAACGGCGGCACGACCCCGACCCAGGCGCCGACGCAGGAGCCGACCGAGGAACCGACTCAGGAGCCCACTGTCGAGCCCACGCAGGAACCGACCGAGGAACCGACCCAGGAGCCCACCGACGAGCCGACCCAGGAGCCGACCGAGCAGCCGACCGGGGACTGCAGCACCGCGGTGTTCTGCGACGGCCTGGAGACGCAGACATCCGCGACGCCGTCGGGCGCATGGACCGTGACGTACCCCGACTGCTCCGGCTCGGGCCGGGCGGTCGTCGACAGCGCCGTCGCGCGCACGGGCTCGCGGTCGCTGCGCGTGGACGGCGCCGTGGGGTACTGCAACCACGTGTTCGTCCAGGCCACCACGCCGCTCACGAGCCTGACGAGCAGCACGTACGTGAGGTTCTGGGTGCGGCACAGCACCGCGCTGCCCGTCTCGCACACGACGTTCCTCGCGATGAAGGACGCCGCCGACGGCAACCGTGACCTGCGCATGGGCGGGCAGAACGCCGCTCTCCAGTGGAACCGCTCGTCTGACGACGCGACCCTGCCCGAGCAGAGCCCCGCGGGCGTCGCGCTCAGCAGGCCGCTGCCCACGGGGTCGTGGCACTGCGTCGAGGCGCTCGTGCAGAGCGCCGGTCGGGTGACGACGTGGCTCGACGGCGAGGTCGTCACCGGGCTCGTCGCCGACGGCACGCCGACGCACGACATCGACGGGCAGTGGCTCAACAAGGCCTGGTCACCGCGGCTCACCGACCTGCGGCTCGGCTGGGAGTCCTACGGCGACGGTGCCGACACGCTCTGGTTCGACGACGTCGTCGTCGCCGGGACCCGCACGGGCTGCTGACGGCCTCGACGACCGCTCAGCCGGCCGGTGCTCTCCCCGGCGCGCGCTCGTCGGGGAGGTGAGACGCGACGGAGCCCACCTCGCGGGGAGGTGGGCTCCGTCGTGCTGCGTGCTGGGTGCTGGGTGCCGGCGCGTCAGGCCTGGCCGTCGGAGGCCGCGGCGATCTTCGCGCGGACCTCGTCCATGTCCAGGTCCTTGACGGCCTGGACGACCTGCTCGAGCGCCGGGCCGGGCAGCGCGCCGGCCTGGTTGAAGACGAGGATCCCGTCGCGGAACGCCATGAGCGTGGGGATCGAGAAGATCTGCAGCTCCGCGGCGAGCTGCTGCTCGGCCTCGGTGTCGACCTTCGCGTGCACCACGTCGGGGTGCGTGTCCGACGAGGCCTCGAAGACGGGTCCGAACCGCTTGCACGGCCCGCACCACTCGGCCCAGAAGTCGACGAGCACGATCTCGTTCTCGCTGATGGTCTGACCGATCGTCTCGGCGGTCAGTGTCGTGGTGGCCATCCGGCCCTCCTTGAGTCGTGGGGTCCGCCTCCTGCAAGCGTGTGCGCCCCCGCACTATTCCCGCCACTCGAGCCCGGCGGCTGCCGCGGGCACCCGAGCCCACCGCGCCTGACCGACGCGCCCGACGAACGGGACCGACGAACGAGCCCGACGACGAGGCGCCGCGCGACGGGTGTGCCTCAGGTCATCCCCTCCTCCCCTGCGCGCCTGTGGCGGCCTGGCGCCGCCGGGCGGTAGAACGGCACGGTGACCGAGACGGCCGACTACCCCCCGACCCCCGAGCGCCCCTCCGGATGGCTCCCGTCCGAGGAGATCGCCCGCATCCGCGCACTGATGCCGTTGGTGTACGTCGACGCGGTGCCCGTGCGGGTCGACGACTCGGGTGACGTGGTCGCCGTCGGGCTGCTGCTGCGCGTGACGCGTGAGGGCGTCATGTCGCGTGCGCTCGTCTCGGGCCGCGTGATGTTCCACGAGCGCGTGCGGGACGCGCTGGTCCGGCACATCGAGAAGGACCTGGGCCCGGTCGCGCTCCCCCAGATCCCCGCCGCGCCGCAGCCGTTCACGGTCGCGGAGTACTTCCCGACGCCCGGCATCACCTCCTACCACGACCCGCGTCAGCACGCGGTGTCGCTCGCGTACGTCGTGCCGGTGCTCGGCGACTGCCGACCGCAGCAGGACGCGATCGACCTCGCGTGGCTCACGCCCGAGGAGGCGTGCGCCGAGCAGGTCCAGGTCGAGATGAACGGCGGCCAGGGTGTGCTGCTGCGCCAGGCGATGGCGCACGTCGGCCGCCTGCCCTGACGCGCTCCGCCCGTCGCCCCGGCCCGCTGATCGGCTCGGCCCGCTCGTCGGCTCGGCCAGGTCGTCGGCTCGGCCAGGTCGTCGGCTCCGCCAGGTCGTCACCCCGGGCGAGCTGTCACGACAGGTCGAGCACCGGCCAGTCCGCGAGGTCGGCGCGCATGCGCCGGTCGTGCGTCGCGACGACGACCGCGGCGGACGTCGTGCGCAGCGCCGCGGTGAGCTCGTCGACGAGCCCGACCGACAGGTGGTTGGTCGGCTCGTCGAGGACGAGCACGTGCGGGGCGGCGAGCAGTGCGCACGCGAGGTCGAACCGCCGGCGCTGACCGACCGAGAGCTCGCGCACGGGTCGCTCGAGGTCCTCCTCGGTGAGCAGCCCGAGCGCCGCGACGGGCACGAGCTGGTCCGGGTCGAGCAGCCCGCCCTCGAGCAGGTCGAGCGCGTGCCGCGCGTACGCCTCGAACGCCGTCGGCCCGACCCCGGGAGCGCCCTCGACGTCGGCGTGCTCGGTCGGCCCCTCCTGCGCGAGGACGCCGAGCCGGACCCCGGGAGCGAGCGTCCGTGCGCCGCGGTCGAGCCCGACGCGTCCGGCGAGGACCCCGAGCAGGGTCGACTTGCCGGAGCCGTTGGGCCCGACGACGAGCAGGCGCGACGCGGGCAGCACCTCGAGACGCCGGCCCGGCAGGTCGAGCCGAGGACCGTGCGATCCGACGACGCGCGGCGCGCGGAGCTCGAGCAGCGGCCCCTCGTGCGCCGCGGCGCGGTCGGCGTCGGGGTCGAGCGGCCGGTCCGGGTCGGCGCCCGTCGACGCGCGTCGCGGCAGGCTCGGCAGGTCGGGGAACACCAGCGACGGCGGCGGGACGGGCACGGCGACGGCCTGCGCCTCGAGCCGCTGCACGAGGCGGTCGGCCGCCTTGACGTGGATGCGCGCACCGGTGGCCCGGCGGTGCTTGTTCGAGCCCTTGGGTGGCCGCCACTCGTCGGACAGGCCCTCGTAGGACGCGTCGAGCCGCTGCGCGAGCTGCACCGCGCGCTTGCGCTCCTGGCGGTACCGCGCACGCCACCGCCGCAGCATCTGGTCCTTGGCGAACCGGTAGTCGGCGTAGCGCGTCGCGCCGTACAGCGCGGGGCGGCCGTCCATCGCGGGATCGAGGTCGAGGATCGCGGTCATCACGTCGTCGAGGAGCTGGCGGTCGTGCGTGACGATCACGACCGCTCCCGCCCACTCGCGCAGCAGCCCGGTGAGGTAGTCGATCCCGGCCGCGTCCAGGTGGTTCGTCGGCTCGTCGAGCAGCAGCACGTCCGCGCGCTCGGCGATCCGGCACGCGAGCCGCACGCGGTAGCGCTCGCCGACGCTCAGGGTGTCGAGCGGGCGCTCGGGGTCGCGCGGGGCGCCGAACCGGGTCAGCGCCTCGTCGACGCGCCGGTCGGTGTCCCACGCCGCGAGCTGCTCGTAGCGGGTCATCGCCGCGGTCAGCGCACCCAGGTCGCCGCTCTCGTGGTCGAACCGCGCGATCGTCTCCTCGAGGCGGGCGGCCACGGCACGCACGGTCGCGCCCGTCGCGGCGACGAGCGTCCCGACGGTGTCCCGGGCCGCGACCACGAGCTCCTGGTCGACGACCGCGAGCGAGCCTGTGCGGCGCACCGTGCCCGAGGTCGGCACGAGGTCGCCGGCCAGGACCCGCAGCAGCGTCGTCTTGCCCGCACCGTTCTCGCCGACCAGCCCGACGCGCTCACCCGCGGAGACGGTCAGGTCGAGCCGGTCCAGCACGGGCCGACCGGGGTACCCGAACGACACGGCGTCGGCGACGAGCTGCACCGCACCTGCCGAGCCGCCCGACGACCCGCGACCCGCGTCGTCACCCGTCGGCATCAGCCACCGGGTCGGGCGTCGCGGAGCCCGTCAGCACGCGCGCGACGACCGGGGCGAGCGCGCGGAACGCCTGACCGCGGTGGCTGATCGCGTTCTTCTCCTCGGGCGACAGCTGCGCGCACGTGCGGGTCTCGCCGAGCGGCACGAGCGCGGGGTCGTACCCGAACCCGCCGTCACCGCGCGGCTCGTGCGCGAGGGTCCCGACGAGCGCACCGGTCTCGACGTGCTCGAACCCGTCGGGCGTGACGAGCGCCGCCGCGCACACGAAGCGCGCGCCGCGGTGCGGGTCGGCGATGTCGGCGAGCTGCGCGAGCAGGAGCGCGAGGTTGGCGGCGTCGTCCCCGTGGCGACCCGCCCAGCGCGCCGAGAAGATCCCCGGCGCCCCTCCGAGCACGTCGACCGCGAGCCCGGAGTCGTCGGCGACCGCCGGCAGGCCGGTGAGCTGCGCGAGCGCGCGGGCCTTGAGCAGCGCGTTCTCGGCGAACGTCACGCCGTCCTCGACGGGCTCGGGCGCGTCGACGTCGCGCGCGCCGACGATCGCCCCGGACGGCAGGTCCGGCAGCACGGGCGCGAGGATCGCGCGCAGCTCGCCGACCTTGTGCGCGTTGTGAGTCGCCAGGACGAGCCGTGCGCCGGCGGGCACGGTCACTGCTGCGTCGCCGTCGAGTCGGCCGTCGTGGCGCCCGGCACCGCGCCCGCCGGCGTGGCGGCGCGCGTCGCGGAGCCGTCCGAGGCGGGCTGCGCGAGCGCGTCGGCCTGCAGCGCGGCCAGGCGGGAGGTCCCGGTCAGCGCGAGGTCCAGCAGCGCGTCGAGCTCGGCGCGCACGAACGGCGCGTGCTCGGCCGTCCCCTGCACCTCGACGAACGCACCCGAGCCGGTGACGACCACGTTCATGTCGGTGTCGGCGCGCACGTCCTCGACGTACGGCAGGTCGAGCACCGGGACGCCGTCGACGATGCCCACGCTCACCGCGGACACCGAGTCGCGCAGCACCGTGCGGCCCTTCGCGACGATCCCGCGCTCCTTCGCCCACGCGACCGCGTCGGCGAGCGCGACGTACGCGCCCGTGATCGCGGCGGTGCGCGTGCCGCCGTCGGCCTGCAGCACGTCGCAGTCGAGCACGATCGTGTTCTCACCCAGCGCGCCGACGTCGATGATCGCGCGCAGCGAGCGGCCGATCAGGCGCGAGATCTCGTGCGTGCGGCCGCCGATCTTGCCGCGCACGGACTCGCGGTCCGAGCGGCTGTCGGTCGCGCGCGGCAGCATCGAGTACTCGGCGGTGACCCAGCCCTGCCCCGAGCCCTTGCGCCAGCGCGGCACACCCTCGGTGAACGACGCGACGCACAGCACCTTGGTGCCGCCGAACTCGACGAGGACCGAGCCCTCGCCGGCGGTCAGGAACCGCCGCGTGAGGGTGACGGGGCGCAGCTCGTCGGGGGCGCGGCCGTCCGGGCGCGCAGAGGTCACGGCAGAAGCAGACATGCCCCGAGCCTAACGACCCGAGCCTCGTCGTCCCGGTCGCGCCCGCCGTGCGACCACCACGACGCGCGCCGTGCGGCTACACGCGGAACGTCGCGCCGGGTGTCGCCAGGTCGATCGGGCCGGCGTACGACGCGGCCGCGTGCGCCACGACCTGCGCGGGCTCCTCCCACGCCGTCAGGTGCGTCAGGACGAGGCGTCCGGCGCCCGCGCGCTGCGCGACCGACCCGGCGCGGCCACCGGTCAGGTGGATGCCGCGCACGTCGTCGTCGAGCTCGTCGCGGAAGCCCGCCTCGCACAGCAGCAGGTCGGTCGACGCGAGCACGTCCAGGCCCGGGCACTCGTCGGTGTCGCCCGTGTACCCGAGCGTGACCGTGCGCCCGGGGTCGTCCTCGGCCGGACCCGTCACGAGGATGCCGAACGCCGGGACGGGGTGCTCGACCGGCACCGGGGTGAGCGTGAGCGGACCGACCGTGACCGGCGCGGCCGGGTCCCAGGTCCGGAAGCGGAACTGGCCGTCGAGGCCCGTCGCCGGGTCCTTGCCCGCCATCTCCGCGAGGCGCTCCGCGGTGCCCTCGGGACCCCAGACGTCGACCGCGGGCAGCGGGCCGTCCGGGCGGTAGCGGCGCAGCACGTTGAGCACGACGAGGTCCGCGACGTGGTCGGAGTGCAGGTGCGAGACCCCGATCGCGTCCAGCGCGGTGGGGTCGCCGAACTGCTGCAAGGGGCTGAGCGCACCGTTGCCCAGGTCGAGCAGCACGGTCCACGTGCGGCCCGCGGCGTCGTCGGCCTGCACCAGGTACGCCGAGGCGGCGGCGTCCACCGACGGGTACGAGCCGGCGCACCCGAGGACGACGAGCCTCACCGCAGCGCCCCGACGGGCTCGACCGCGTCGACCTCCGGACCCAGGAACCGGCGCGCGAGCGTCCGGAACGAGTCGGGATCGCCCGTGGCGAGGAACCGGTGCTGCGGCGGACCCTCGTCGGCCGTGCGCTCCAGACCGTGCGCGACGAGCGTGCGGTAGACGTCCTTGGCGGTCTCCTCGGCGCTCGACACGAGCGTGACCTCGTCGCCCATGACGTACGAGATCGCGCCGGTCAGCAGCGGGTAGTGCGTGCAGCCGAGCACGAGCGTGTCGACGCCCGCCTCGCGCACCGGGTCCAGGTACTCGTGCGCGACGGCCAGCACCTCGGGGCCGGACGTGACGCCCGCCTCGACGAGCTCGACGAAGCGCGGGCACGCCTGCGTCACGAGCGAGACACCCGGCGCGACCGCGAACGCGTCGTCGTACGCGAGCGACTCGACGGTCGCGCGCGTCGCGATCACGCCGATCTTTCCGGTGCGCGTCGCGGCGACCGCGCGGCGTGCCGCGGGCAGGATCACCTCGACCACGGGGATGCCGCGGCGCAGCGTGTAGCGCTCACGCGCGTCGCGCAGCATCGCGGCCGACGCGGTGTTGCACGCGATGACGAGGACCTTGACACCCGCGTCGACGAGGTCGTCCATGACCTCGAGCGCGAACGCCCGGACGGCCGCGAGCGGCTTGGTGCCGTACGGCGTGTTCTGGGTGTCGCCGATGTAGAGCGTCGACTCGTTCGGGAGCTGGTCGAGGATCGCTCGCGCGACCGTCAGGCCCCCGACGCCTGAGTCGAAGATCCCGATGGGCGCGTCGTTCACGCGGACGAGCCTAGCCCGCGATGCCGCGACCGCCCTCCGCGCCACCCTGTGACGTCCGCCGCGCACGCGCCTGGGCGAGCATCGCGCCCACGAGCGTCTCCTGGAGCTCGGAGAGCATCGCGTACACGCCGACGAACGCGCGGCGCACCGCCATCGCCTCGGCGGCGTCCGAGCCGTCGGGCGCGGCCGGCGCCGGCTGGGCGAGCTCCTGGTAGATCCGCTCGCCGTCCTCGTCGGTCCGGATGCCGAGGCGGTCGGCCAGCACCAGGCGGACGTCCGTCATCGCGGCGGCGACGGCGGGGGCCTCGGCGGCCGTGACCGCGACCGCGTCGCCCTGCGGGCCACCGGGGGTGCGCAGCGCCTGCCACCAGGTGCGCAGGCCGGTGATCTTGCGCTCGCGCAGGTCCGCGTCGGTCAGGCGGCGGAACTCCGCGGCCTGCTCGGGGTCGTCGCTCGCGTCGGGCAGGAGCCGGCGCACCGCGGGGTCGGTCGGGCGTTCGACGGGTCGCTGCCAGGCCCAGCCGAGCGCGGACAGCGGCGGTCCGTCGTCCAGCAGGTCGCCCGGGACGTCGTCCTCGTCGTCGCCCTCGTCGACCTGGCCTCCCGCCGCCCCCGTCGGCGTCGGCGCAGCCGACGCGGCGGCGTCCGCCTGACGCGCGGTCTTGCGGAACGGGACCGCGCCGAGCAGCACGCCGACCTCCGAGGCGATCCCCGCGAGCACCGCACGCTCGTCGGCGTCGAGCCGGGCGACGTACTCCTGCTGCCGCGCGACGAACCCGCGCATCACCGGCCGCTGCTCTGCAGCGTCGCCCACAGGCCGTACCCGTGCATCGCCTGCACGTCGACCTCCATCGCCTCGAGCGTGCCGCGCGAGACGATCGCGCGACCCTCGGTGTGCACGCGCCGCATGAGGTGCTCGGCGACCTGGCGCGGATGGCCGAAGTACGTCTCGAACACGTACGTCACGTAGGTCATGAGGTTCACCGGGTCGTTCCACACGACGGTCACCCACGGGGCGTCCAGCGAGGCCTGGGCGTCGGAGGCGACGACCTCGTCGAGATGGGGTGCGGAGCTCACGGGTCCACTCTAGGCAGGGCGCGCCGGACGCGCTTCGGCCTACCGTGTCGCCATGACGACGCTGCCGAGCCCGGCGCTCCTGACGGACCGCTACGAGCTGACGATGCTGCAGGCCGCGCTGCGCGACGGCACGGCCGGGCGCCGCTGCGTGTTCGAGGTCTTCACCCGCCGCCTGCCGCCCGGGCGGCGCTACGGCGTGGTCGCCGGGACGGGTCGCGTGCTCGAGGAGCTCACCCGGTTCCGGTTCGGCACCCCCGAGCTCGACTGGCTCGCCGACGAGCGCGTCGTCGACGACGCGACGCTGACCTACCTGGCGGACTACCGGTTCGGCGGCTCGGTCGTCGGCTACGCTGAGGGTGAGGCGTTCTTCCCGCACTCCCCCGTGCTCGTCGTCGAGGGCACGTTCGCCGAGGCCGTGCTGCTCGAGACGATGGTGCTGTCGGTGCTCAACTACGACTCCGCGGTCGCGTCCGCCGCGTCGCGCATGACGAGCGCCGCGGTGGACCGGCCGTGCCTCGAGATGGGCTCGCGCCGCGCGCACGAGTGGGCGGGCGTCGCGGCCGCGCGCGCGGCGGTGGTCGCGGGGTTCGCGGGGACGTCGAACCTCGAGGCGGGGCGGCGCTACGACATCGCGACGATCGGCACGGCGGCGCACGCGTTCACGCTCCTGCACGACGACGAGGCCTCGGCGTTCGCCTCGCAGGTCGACGCGCTCGGCGCGGGCACCACGCTGCTCGTCGACACGTACGACGTGAAGGAGGGCGTCGCGCGTGCGCTCGCCGCCGCAGGCCCCGGCCTGGGCGCCGTCCGGCTCGACTCGGGCGACCTGGCCGTGCTCGCGCACGAGGTCCGCGCGCAGCTCGACGCCGCCGGCGCGCACTCCGTGAAGATCACCGTGACGTCCGACCTCGACGAGCACGCGATCGCGGCCCTCGCGGTCGCGCCGGTCGACTCCTACGGCGTCGGCACGTCGGTGGTCACGGGCTCGGGCGCACCGACGTGCGGCATGGTCTACAAGCTCGTCGCGCGCGAGGACGCCGACGGCGTGCTGCAGCCCGTCGCCAAGGCGTCGACGGCCAAGACGAGCGTCGGGGGGCGCAAGTCCGCCGCGCGGCGGGTCGTCGGCGGACGCGACGCGGAAGAGGTGCTCGTGACGGGTCCCGACGAGCGCGTGCGTGCGGCCTCGTCGTCCGCCGACGCCGCGCGCGAGGCGTTCGACGCCCTGGAGCAGGCGGAGCGCGGGCCCGGCGAGCTGCGCCCGCTGCACGTCCCGCTCGTCGTCGACGGGCAGGTCGACGAGCGCTGGACCGGTCCGCAGGGCGTGCGTGCTGCCGCCGAGCGGCACCGCACCTCCCGCGCCACGCTCCCCCGCGGCGCACGCCGGCTCTCGGCCGACGAGGCCGCGCTCCCCACGGTGACGCTCACGCTCCCGCGGTCCTGACCGCACCGCAGCATCACTGCCCGACCACTGCCCGGACCCGACCACTGCCCGGGGAACGAGCTCGCGTCCGGGCGGGGTGGTGCGGGCGGTCCTCGGAACGCTGGGCGTGACCGCCCGGAGATGCCGGACGCCGACCCGCTCATCGCAAGCGGGCCGGCGTCCGGCGCTCTGGGGTGCCGGAGGGGGAAGTCCGGCGACGTTCGTCGTGCTACACGCGGCGACGACCGCCTGCGAGGGCCAGGATCAGGCTGATCACGAGGACGGCGATACCGATCCACAGCAGGAACGTGCCGACTCCGCTGAAGCCCAGGATCACGAGGACGACGCCGATGATGACGAGGATGAGCCACGAGGGCATCTCGTACTCCTTTCGTCGGCCGGCACGCGTGCTGCCGGCGAGGGACGAGGCGCGGTGTTCCGGGCCTCGAAGCACCTCAACGGTCCCGCGCCCGGGCCTGGTCGGCACGTCGAACGGATGACTTGCGCGAGCGGCGGGCGGTGCTATGGCACGCGCTCCCACACCTGTGACCTGCGGCTTCTCACGCAAACCGGCCCGTCCGACCTGTCCATATCGCGAGACGGGGATTGCTTCCCAGGTCGCGCCGGAGAAACGTAGAGAGTTAGGCCTACCGGTCCGGGGCGGGTGACGCGCCAGCGCCGATGCGCCGCCTCACGCTCCCCCCAGTGCACCTAGCGCTTGCCGACGAACCAGCCGCGGAGCATCGCGACACGCGACTCGAGCTGGTCCGGGTCCGCGAGCGCGACCTCGGGCCCCCCGCACCGCCGCCGCAGCTCGGTGTGCACCGCGCCGTGCGGCTGGCCGCTGCGCCGCGACCACGCGCCCACGAGCTGCGCGAGCTCCTTGCGCAGCTCCGCCTGGCGCCGGTGGTCCATCGCCTCGAGCTCGGCCGCCGGGTCCCGCGGTGCACGACGACCCTTGAGCTGGTCGGCCTGCCGCTGGCGCAGCAGAGCGGACACCTGGTCGGCGTCGAGCAGGCCCGGCAGGCCGAGGAAGTCGAGCTCCTCGTCGGAGCCCACCTCGGCGCCCGTGCCGAACTCGCCGCCGTCGAACAGCACACGGTCGAACGACGCCTGCGCCTCGAGCGCCTCGAACGACCCCTGGACGCCGTCCGGCCCGACCGCGTCCGGGCCGTTGCGCTCGGAGTTGGCGGCCGCGAGCAGGGCGTCCTCCGGGTTGAACCCGGCGCCCTCCTCCTCGGCGGTCTTCGGGCGGTCGAGCGCGTGGTCGCGCTCGAGCTCGAGCGCGTTGGCGAGCGCGAGCAGCTGCGGCACCGACGGGAGGAACACCGACGCGGTCTCGCCGCGCTTGCGGGCGCGGACGAACCGGCCGACGGCCTGCGCGAAGAACAGCGGCGTCGCGGTGCTCGTCGCGTACACGCCCACCGCGAGCCGCGGGACGTCGACGCCCTCGGAGACCATGCGCACGGCGACGAGCCAGCGCGAGTCGCTGCGCGAGAACTCGTCGATCTTGTCGCTCGCGGTCGGGTCGTCGGACAGCACGACGGTCGGCGACTCGCCCGTGAGGCGCGCGAGGTGCCCCGCGTACGCCCGCGCGTCGGTCTGGTCGGTCGCGATGATCATCGCGCCCGCGTCCGGGACCGTGCGCCGCACCTCGGTCAGCCGGCGGTCGGCACCCGCGAGCACCGCGGGGATCCACTCGCCGCCCGGGTCGAGCGCGGTGCGCCACGCCTGCGCGGTCATGTCCTTGGTGAGCGCCTCACCGAGCCGCGCGCTGATCTCGTCGCCCGTCTTGGTGCGCCAGCGCATGCTGCCCGAGTACGACAGGAAGATCACGGGGCGCACGACGTGGTCGCGCAGCGCGTCGCCGTAGTTGTAGCTGTAGTCGGCGACCGAGCGCCGGATGCCCTGCGCATCGCGGTCGTAGCGGACGAACGGGATCGCCGCGGTGTCGGAGCGGAACGGCGTCCCCGTGAGCGCGAGCCGTCGCGTCGCGCCCTCGAACGCCTCCCGGACTCCGTCGCCCCACGACAGCGCGTCGCCACCGTGGTGCACCTCGTCGAGGATGACGAGCGTGGGGGCCGCGCCCGTGCGCGCCGCGTGCAGCGCGGGCTTGTTGGCGACCTGCGCGTACGTGACCGCGACGCCGTCGAAGCCGTGCCCGTGCCGGCCCTGCGCGTTGCTGAAGTTGGGGTCGAGCCGGATCCCCACACGTGCGGCGGCGTCCGCCCACTGCCGCTTGAGGTGGTCGGTCGGCGCGACGACCGTCACGCGGCGCACGACGCGCGCCTCGAGCAGCTCGGTCGCGATCCGCAGGGCGAACGTCGTCTTGCCCGCGCCGGGGGTCGCCACCGCGAGGAAGTCACGCGGTGCGCGCGCCCGGTACAGCTCGAGGGCCTCCGCCTGCCACGCACGCAGCTTGCCTGCCGTCCCCCACGGCGCACGCGACGGGAAGGCCGGCGGCAGGTGGGATGCCGCCGACGACGACGCGTGAGTGGTGGACGGTTCGAACGACGCGCTCAACGTCCGGACGAGCCGCGGCCGAAGCCCCAGCGGCGTCCGCCGCCCGAGCCGCCCGACGACCCTCCGCCCGGGCCGCCGTCGCCGTCCTGCGGCGGCCGGAGCCCGTCGTAGATCTCCTTGCACACCGGGCAGACCGGGAACTTGTTCGGGTCGCGACCCGGCACCCAGACCTTGCCGCACAGCGCGACGACGGGCCTGCCCGTCACGGCCGACTCGGTGATCTTCTCCTTGCGCACGTAGTGCGCGAAGCGCTCGTGATCGCCCGGCTCGACCTGCTCGGTCGCCTCGGTGCGCTCGAGGACGCTCGTCCCCGTCGCCTGGTCCGGACCGAACGGGTCGTCGGGGCCGGCGGGCGAGGACAGCGGTTCACTCATGCGCGGAAGTCTACGTCGGGAGTCCGACATGCCTCACGCACCGCCCACCCCCCGAGCGTCCCTCAGAGCCCCTGCCACGCGGGCTTGGCGGCGTAGGTCTCGCGGTAGTAGTCCGCGAGCTGCAGCCGGCTCGCCGCGGCGTCGTCGACCAGCACCGTGACGTGCGGGTGGTGCTGCAGCACGGTCGCGGGCCACAGCGCGCTGACCGGGCCCTCGACGAGCTGGTGCACCGCCTCGGCCTTGCCCCGCCCCTGCGCGAGCAGCACCAGGTGGCGGGCCGACATGATCGTCGCGAGCCCCTGGGTCAGGCAGTGCGTCGGCACCTGGGACACGTCGTCGTCGAAGAACCGCGCGTTGTCCTCGCGCGTCTGGCGCGTGAGCGTCTTGATGCGCGTGCGGGACGCGAGCGACGAGCCCGGCTCGTTGAACGCGACGTGCCCGTCGGTGCCGATGCCCAGGAGCTGCAGGTCCACGCCGCCCACGTCCGCGATCGCGCGCTCGTAGGCCGCGCAGGCCTCGACCAGGTCGTCGGCCAGGCCGTCCGGACCCTGCACGGCGCCCTCGGCGAAGTCGACGCGCGAGGCGATCTCCGCCTCGATGACGTTGCGGTAGCGCTCCGGGTGGTCGGCCGGCAGGCCCACGTACTCGTCGAGCATGAACGCGCGTGCCCGCGCGAACGACAGCCCGTCCTGCGTGTGCCGCCGGGCGAGCTCGTCGTACACCGCGAGCGGGCTCGACCCGGTCGCCAGACCCAGCACGGTCTGCGGGCGGGCCCGCAGCAGCCGCTCGATCGCGTCGGCCGCCAGGCGGGCCAGCTCCGGACCCGGGGCGATGACGACCTCCATCAGCTTCCTCCTCGTGCGACCAGAGCGGCGCCGACGGCGCCGAGCGGCACCCCCGCGGGGGCGAGCCGCACGCGGCCGGGCAGGTCCGCGGCGGCCAGGAACGGCGAGGCCGCCGCCTGGCGGTCGAGCTCGGCGACGAGACCGCGCAGCAGCGGCTCACCGAGCTGGCTCACGCCACCGCCGATGACGACCCGGCCGACGTCGCACGTCAGCACGAGCACGCGCACCGCGCCCGCGACCGCCGTCAGGAACTCGTCCCGCACGGCGACCGCACGCTCGTCGCCCGCATCCGCCGCCTCGAACACCTCGACGGGTGCGGGACGCCCGGACCGCGACGGCCACGCCGCGTCGAGGGCCGAGCCCGACGCGTACCGCTCGAGACAGCCCGTCTGGCCGCACTTGCACGGCAGGCCGTCGGGCACGAACCGCAGGTGGCCGATCTCGCCGGCCGCGCGGTGCGGACCGCGCCGCAGGCGGCCGTCGAGCATGAGCCCTGCCGCCAGACCGGTGCCGAGCGCGATGAACGCGAGGTCGTCGACCGGTCCCTCACCGGCGGCCGTCAGGTGCCGGGCCGTGCCGAGCACCGCCGCGTTGAGGTCGTTCTCCAGGTGCACGGTCACGCCGTCGAGCTCGCGCGAGACGAGTCCGGCGAGCGGTGCGCTTCCGTCGATCCCGAGGTTGACCGCGTTCGTGACCGTGCCCGCGTCGGCGTCGACCACGCCCGGGACGCCCACGCCCACGCCGACGAGGTCGGCCGGCGTGAGGCCCGCGTCCGCCACGACACGGCGCACCGCGTCGGCGACGTCGGCGGCGATCCGCTGCGCGCCGCTGCCGGTCGGCCGCACGTCGCGCGCCAGGACCCGGCCCGCGTCGTCGAGCACGATCGTCACGGTAGTGCTGCCGCCGACGTCGACGCCGACGGCGGGTCGTCGGTCGCCGGCAGCGCTCGCGCGGCCGTCGGTGCTGAGCTCGGACATGCGCTCAGCCCTTGACCGCGCCGGACACGAGGCCCGAGGTCATCCGGCCCTGCACGAACAGGAAGAAGATGATCACCGGGATCGCGATGAGCGTGGACGCCGCCATGACCTGCCCCCAGTCGACGCCACGGTTGGCGGACGCCGACAGGAAGTTGCGCAGCCACAGGGGCAGCGTCTGGCTGGACTGCGACGGCAGCGCGACGAGCGCGACCGTGAACTCGTTCCACGCCTGCAGGAACGCGTACACGCCCGAGGCCACGAGACCCGGCGCGAGCAGCGGGAACGTGATCCGCAGGAACGCCTGCGTGCGCGAGAGCCCGTCGACCATCGCGGCCTCCTCGAGCTCGGCGGGCACACCCGCGACGAACCCGCGCAGCATCCAGATGGTGAACGGGATCACCGCGGCCGTGTAGAGCACGGTCACGCCGATCACGGAGTCGAGCAGGTGGACCGACGAGAGCATCTTGTACTGCGCGATGAACAGGCCCTCGGCCGGCAGCATCTGGATGAACAGCACCGCGAGGACGAACGACGTGCGGCCGCGGAACTTCCAGCGGCTGATCGCGAGCGCACCGAGGAACGCGAAGACCAGCACGGCGAGCACCGTCAGGAGCGTGATCGCGGTGCTCATCTTGAGCGCGGTCGCGAAGTCGCCGCCCTCGAGCACGCGCGAGAAGTTGGTCGTCGTGGCGTGCAGCGGCAGGAACTGCGGCGTCGTCGCCCGCAGGTACGCGGCGGGCGTGAACGCGGACAGGACCATCCAGTAGACGGGGAAGACCCAGATCAGCGCGGCGAGGATGCCGAGGGCACCCAGGGCCACGGCGCGCACCCGGCGGCGGTTCGCGCGCGGTGCGTGCTTCCTGGTCGCGAGGTCGCGGGCCTTGCCCTGCGACGGGCGCGCGGGCGCGATGGCGCTCATGCGTCCTCCTTCATGAGGCTGCGGACGTACGGCCAGCTCAGCAGGACGGTGAGCGCCAGCACGAAGATCGAGACGGCTGCGGCCCCGCCGAAGTCCTGGCGGCTCATGCCGAGCTCGTAGATGAAGTTGCCGAGCAGGTTGGTCTCGGACACCGGGGCGCCTGCGTCCTGCAGGAGCCGGATCTGCGCGAACACCCGCAGGTCCCAGATGATCTGCAGCAGCAGGACGATCGACAGGACCGGGCGGACCATCGGCAGCAGGATGTGCCACAGCTGCTGCCGGCCGCTCGCGCCGTCGATGCGCGCGGCCTCGAGCACCTCCTCGGGCACCGACGTCAGGCCCGCGTACAGCGACAGCGCGACGAACGGCACCGACATCCAGACGATGATCATGGTCGCGACGAAGAAGAACGTCATGGGCTGCGAGAGCCACGAGTAGCCGGCCATGCCGTCGAAGCCGACCTTGACGAGCAGCCAGTTGACGACGCCCGTGCGGTAGTCGAACAGCCACTTGAAGACCGTGACGCCCGCGACCATCGGCATCGCCCACGCGAGCAGCAGGCAGACCTGCAGGGTGAGCCGGACGGGCGTCGTGACCGCGCGCATCAGCAGCGCGAGCGCGAGGCCGACCACGACCGTGAGCAGCGCGTTGACCATGCAGAACACGACCGAGCGCGCGACCACGGCCCACAGCGCGTCGTCGGTGAAGATGCGCACGAAGTTGTCGAGCCCGACGAACTCGGGCGGCTGCCCGAACTGCTGCTCGAGGCCGTACTTCTGCACCGACATGACGACCTGCTTGCCGACCGGGTAGGCCAGACCGGCGAGCAGCGCGACGACGGCGGGGACGAGGAGCAGGTAGGGCGCCGAGGGCGGGCGGCGCCGGCGCGGGGCGGGCGGCTCGCCCGTCGGCGCGGTGCCGGTCGCCGCAGGGCCGGTCGCAGCGGGGCCGGCCGGGCCGCTGTGCGCGGGCACGCCGAGGGCAGCGTCGTGGGACATGAGTGGTCTCCTGTGTGCCGAGGCGGGGCCTCGGGGCCGTCTGCGGGGCCCCGTGCTGCGGGGCCCCGCGGACAGCGGGGTCGGTCCGTCGGGTGGCCGGGCAGGGTCCCGCCCGGCCACCCGTGATCGGGCGTCAGCCCGCGGCGCCACCGTTGAGCATCGGCGTCAGCTTGGCGTCGTACTCGGTCGCCAGCGCGGCGACGTCGCCGCCGTCGGCGATCTTCTGGAACAGCTCCTCGTAGACGAACGCGCCCTCGATGGCGGCCCAGCCCGGCGCGGCCGGGGTGAGCTTGGAGGCCGCGGCGGTCTCGATCATCGTCGTGGCGAACTTGTCGTCACCGAGCGAGGACACGAAGTCGGAGTTGCCCGGGCCGAGGCCCGCACCGCCGAGCTTCGTCTGGTACTCCTCCGAGAAGATGATCCGCAGGAGGTTCTCGGCGAGCTCCGGGTGCTGCGACTTCGCCGAGACGGCGATGTTCGAGCCACCGGCGAAGACCGGCGCGATGCCGCCGTCGACACCCGGCAGCGCGAAGATGTCGAACGTGGTGTCGTCGGCCATGCCGTCGCGCACCTCGTCGCCCGCGTCGTTCGTCGTGATGTCACCGATCGACCAGCGCGCCCAACCCGGCGCCATGATCGTCGCCGCCGCCGGCGCGGACCCGTCCGTGCCGTCGTTCAGGAAGTCCCAGTACGCGACGTCACGCTCGGTCGAGGGCAGGTTCGAGGCGGTCCGGTAGACCTCCTGCCACTGCGTGAGGCCCTCGATCGTCTTGGGGTCCGAGAGCGTCGAGGTCCACGTGGTGCCGTCCACCGTCGCGAGCTCGCCGCCGTTGGCGAACACCCACGAGATGCCGTTGCGCCAGTCCTGGCCACCCATCGCGAAGCCCGACTGCGTGTCGGTCTTGAGCTTGGCGACCGACTCGCTGAACTCCGAGAGCGTCTTCGGCACCTCGAGGCCCGCGGCCGTCCAGATGTCCTTGCGGTAGAACATGTAGCGCGAACCGAAGTAGTACGGCAGCGCGTAGTTCTTGCCGTCGACCGAGCCCACGTCGACGAACGACTGCAGCAGCTTGTCGCCGCCCAGCTCGTCGTAGATCGGGGTCAGGTCGCGGAACGCGCCCACGGTCGTGAACGTCGGCGACTGCGTGTTGCCGATCTCGACGACGTCGGGCGTGTTCGCCTCGTCGGGCAGCGCGGTCGTGAGCTTGGTGACGAGGTCGGGCCACGCGACCTCCTCGATGGTCAGCGTCGAGCCCGGGTTCTCGGCGGCGAACGTGTCCTTGAGGTACTGGCGCAGCTCGTCGTTGGTGTCACCGCCCGCGAGCCAGAGCGTGATCTCGGCAGCCTCTGCCGTCTTCTCGCCGCCGGCGGTCGTCGCGTCGTCCGACGGCGTGTCGCTGGAGCTGCAGGCGGTCAGCGCGAGCGTCGCCGCCACGCCGAGGGCCGCGAACCGTAGCATCTTCACGTTGGGGTTCCTCCCGTGTGCGAGGCGAGCGCCGGGGCGGCGGTCGCCGGGGTGGTGCCTTGACCTGCAAGGGGGCGGCTCGGGGTCGTCACGTGACCCCGAGCTGCCCCGACAGGACGAGCACTGCCGCACCGGCCAGCGCCCCGTCCTCGTCGAGCGATCCCATCCGCACGGTCAGCCCGCGCCCGATGACGGGCATGGTCCGGGTGCGGATGGCGGTGAGCGCCGCCTCGCGCAGGGGACCGTCCAGCAGCTCCGTGGGGCCGGAGAGCAGGACCTCCGCGAGGTCGAGCGCACTGACGACGGGTGCCAGGGCGATGCCCAGCATCCGTCCCGCCGACGCCAGCGCGGCGTCGGAGTCCTCGGGGTCGAGACCCGCGATGCGCCGGCGCAGGGCCGGCACGCTCAGCACGGTCTCCAGGCAGCCGGCGCGGCCGCACGCGCACGCGAGCGGCACCTCGCCGGGCGTGCTCGCGTCGACGACGGTCACGTGGCCGATCTCGCCGGCGGCGTTGTTGCGGCCCAGGACGAGCGCGCCGTCGACGACGAGGCCCGCGCCGACGCCCTCGCCGACCGTCACGACCATCGAGCCGCGGCCCGAGGCCTTGCCGAACGTGAACTCGCCGAGCGCGCGCGAGTTGGCGTCATTGGCCACGTGCACCGGGACGTCGAGCCGTCCGTGCAGCAGTGTGGCGAGCGGCAGGTCGTACCAGCCCCGGTTGGGCGCCTGCACGACGTGCCCGTCGGTGGTGATGACACCCGGCGAGGCGATGCCGATGCCGATCACGGGGCGGTCGGCCGCGGCGATCAGCGCGCGGCACACGGCCTCGAGCGCGTCCACCGCGGCGTCGCCGGTGCGGCCGTCGAGCGGCGTCTCGTGCCGGGTGATGACGTCGCCGGTGAGCGTGAGCACCGCACCGTGGATCGTCGCGTCGTCGGTGAGGTCGACCGCGACCACCTGGAACGCGTGCGTGCGCATCCCGACGAGCGTCGCGGGCTTGCCGACCTTGCCCTCGGCGCGCACGCCGAGCTCCTCGACCAGCCCCTCCTCGATGAGGTCGCCGACGAGCGTCGAGACCGTCACCCGCGTCAGGCCGGTGCTGCGCGCGATGTCGGCGCGCGACGAGGGTCCGGTGTGGAACAGGTGCGCCAGGACGAGCGACCGGTTGTGCACGCGCGCGTGGCCCGGGAGCACCTTGGCGGTGGGCCGCAGGGCGCGCCCGGCTCGCGCGCCGGTCGTCGGGGTGGTCGCTGGCATGTTTGTTAGTAGACCTTCCTTATTAATCGCCGTCAAGGCCTGCCGGTGACCGTGATCACATCGTGACCGGCAGTTCACCCGCCCGTAGCGCGGGCAGCGCGAGACACCCGAGCAGGGCGGGGGCTGCGCACCGCGCCGGTCCCGTCTGGCGCGGGAGCAGGTCTCGTGCAGGACCCGGTCCCGCGCGGGGTCTCGCGTGCTGCTGCCCCGCGGGCGTCAGTGCCGGCGGTCGACCAGCACCCACGTCACCGCGCCGAGCGCGGCCGCGACGAGCAGGACCGACGGCCACGGGCCCAGCGGGGTGCGCGCGAGGAGGTGGGACGCGACGAAGCCGATCGCCCCGAGCAGCACGACGACGAGCACGCGCAGCGCCCCCGCGGTCCGCCACGACCGCCCCACGCACCAGGCCGCCCCTGCCGCCAGCACCGCTCCCCCGAGCGCGCGCACGTCCGTCGCCTGCGCGACCGCGAAGCCCGCGACGAGGCTCAGGGCGGCGATCAGGGCGGTGGGCACGCGACGGTTCACGGCGTCACTGTAGGTGGACGGCGCAGGCGGGCGGCGCCCACCGCCCGACGCAGGTCCCGTGCAGGCGCGCTCGCGCGCGCACTAGGTTGGGGTCGTCCGCGCGCACCGGGCCCGCACCGGCCCGACGTCGCCGCGCGGCGCGGCAGCCACTGCCCAGCCACCTCGGAGGGAACCCCATCGTGACCAGCCCCATCGACGCCACGACGACGAGCGCGTGGCAGGACCTGTCCGCGCACGAGTCCACGCTGACCCCGGACCTGCGCGGGTGGTTCGCGGCCGACCCGCAGCGGGCGCAGCGGCTCACGTTCCGCCTCGCAGACCTGCACGTCGACCTGTCGAAGAACCTCGTCACCGACGAGACCCTCGCGCTCCTGGTCCGCCTGGCGCAGGAGACCGGCGTCCCCGAGCGTCTGCAGGCCATGCTGCGCGGCGAGCACATCAACGTGACCGAGGACCGCGCCGTGCTGCACACCGCGCTGCGTCGCCCCGCGGGCGCGACCCCGGCGCTCGTCGTCGACGGTCAGGACGTGGACGGCGACGTGCAGGCCGAGCTCGCCACGATGTACGCGTTCGCGGACAAGGTGCGTTCGGGCGAGTGGACGGGCGTCACGGGCGAGCGCGTGAAGACGGTCGTCAACATCGGCATCGGCGGCTCCGACCTCGGGCCCGTCATGGTCTACGAGGCGCTGAAGCCGTACGTGCAGGAGGGCCTCGAGGTCCGCTTCGTCTCCAACATCGACCCCACGGACCTCGCGGAGAAGGTCAAGGGCCTGGACCCCGCGACGACGCTGTTCATCGTCGCGTCCAAGACGTTCGGCACGCTCGAGACGCTGACGAACGCGCGGCTCGCGCGCCGCTGGCTGTGGGACCAGCTCCTCGCAGCCGGTCACATCGAGGACACCGACGAGGCGCGCACGGCCGCGGTCGCGCAGCACTTCGTCGCGGTCTCGACCGCGCTGGACAAGGTCGCGGCGTTCGGCATCGACCCCGCCAACGCGTTCGGCTTCTGGGACTGGGTCGGCGGGCGCTACTCGGTCGACTCCACGATCGGCACGTCCGTCGCGATCGCGATCGGCCCGCAGGCGTTCGGTGAGCTGCTCGCGGGCTTCCACGCGGTCGACGAGCACGTCGCGACGACTCCGCTGGCGAGCAACGTGCCCGTCCTCATGGGCCTGCTCAACGTCTGGTACGTCAACTTCCTGGGCGCGCACACGCACGCCGTGCTGCCCTACGCGCAGTACCTGCACCGGTTCCCGGCGTACCTCCAGCAGCTCACGATGGAGTCGAACGGCAAGTCGGTCCGCTGGGACGGCACGCCGGTCACGACCGACACGGGCGAGGTGTTCTGGGGCGAGCCCGGCACGAACGGCCAGCACGCGTTCTACCAGCTGATCCACCAGGGCACGCGCCTCATCCCGGCGGACTTCATCGCGGTGGCCAACCCGGCGCACCCGCTCAAGGACGGCGACGCCGACGTGCACGGCCTGTTCCTGGCGAACTTCTTCGCGCAGACCAAGGCGCTCGCGTTCGGCAAGACGGCCGACGAGGTGCGCGCCGAGGGCACCGACGAGGCGATCGTCCCCGCACGCGTGTTCTCGGGGAACCGTCCGACGACGTCGATCCTCGCGCCCGCCCTGACGCCGTCGGTCGTCGGTCAGCTCATCGCGCTGTACGAGCACATCACGTTCGTGCAGGGCGCGGTCTGGGGCATCGACTCGTTCGACCAGTGGGGTGTCGAGCTGGGCAAGAAGCTCGCGCTCGAGATCGCCCCGGCGGTCGAGGGCGACACCGCGGCGCTCGAGGCCCAGGACCCGTCGACCAAGTCCCTGATCTCGACGTACCTCTCCCTGCGCGACTGACCTGCGCCACGCGAACGGGTGGAGAAACGCTCCCTGACCGAGCGCTTCTCCACCCGTCGTCGTACGGGCGCCCTACGGCGTGACCACCACGCGACCCGTGGCGCCCTTCTCCGCGTCGGACATGACGTGCGACACGAACGGGTACGTGCCCGCCTCCGGGAACGTCACCTCGACGAACCCGCCCTCGGCGGGCTGCAGCGCGAGCACCTGCGACCCTCCCGTGCCGGTCGAGCCGCCGTCACGCAGCGTGTACTCGCCCTCGCGGAAGACCGTGTGGAACTGCCCGCCGACGACGTGGAACGCGCTCGGCCGGTTCGGGCCGGCGTCGAGCACCCAGAACCGCACGCTCTGGCCGGCGGACGCCGTGAGCGGCCGGTCGCGGTACTGGTTCGCGTACCCGTTGAAGACGACGAGGTCGGGCACCTGGGTGGCGACCTTCGCGGCGTCGACCTCGCCGCCCTGCTCGCCCAGGTACAGCTCGTGCTGGACGACGACGTACTGCCGGTCGACCGGCGCGAGCCCGTCGGGCTCGATGACCACCGCGCCCAGCATCCCGTTGGCGAGGTGGGTCGACATCGGCATCGTCGAGCAGTGGTACATCCAGATGCCCGAGCGCGTGGCCGTGAACGTGTAGGTCAGCTCCTCGCCCGGCTGGATCGTCCGCATCACGTCGTCGGGCGCGAGCGCACCGGCGTGGAAGTCGATCGAGTGCCCGATCGAGCCGTCGTTGACGAGCGTCACGACGAACCTGTCCCCCACCCGCCCGTGCAGCACCGGCCCCGGCGCGGTGCCGCCGAACGTCCACAGCCGCTGCGTCACCCCGGGCGCGACCTCGCGCACGACCTCCTGCACGACGAGCCGCACGCGCCGCGTGACCGGCCCCTCGTCGGGCCCGAGCGGCTCGAGCGCGGCGTCGCGCGCGACGACGTCCTCGCCGGGTGCGGCCATGAGGTCGAGCAGGTCGGCCGCAGGTCCGGTCTGCGACGGGCCGTTCTGCGACGAGCCGGTCTGCGACGAGCCGGTGCCGCCGTGGTCGTGGTGCGCGCCTCCTGACGCGCCCGGGCCCGCGTGCGCGTCACCGGCCTCCCCCGCGTCGGCCGGCTGTTCGCCGTCCGGCGGGGCGGCCACCTGCGGGGTGCCCGTCGCGACGATCGTGAGCGTCATCCCCATGAGCCGGTGACCGGCCACCGAGCACCACGCGTCGAGGTCGCCGCCGACGACACCCACGTCGACGCTCGCGCTGCTCCCGGGCGCGAGCCGCCCGGTCGTCGCCCCGTTGGCGACGACGAGGTCGTGCACGTCGTCGTCGACGTTCGTCACCTCGAGCACCAGACGGTCACCCGCGGGGACCTCGATGCGCGACGGCGAGAACCGCATGTCGCGCGCCTCGACCCGCACGGTCGTGGTCCGCCCGGTCGCGACGACGTCGCCCGAGCCGTCGCCCGACGTCCCGGCCGTCGCGATCCCCGCCGCGGGCGGGTCCATCGCGACACCCACGACGAGCGCGAGCGCGAGCGCGCCCACCCCCACCGCGAGCGCCCCCGACCGGTGCGCGGACCGCGCCGCGAGAGCCGGCGCCGGACCGGCCGGAGCGCCGCCGGCCGCATCCGCGGGCCGGGTCTCGGCGCCGGGGCCGGAGGCGGCCGGCTGCGGTCGCCGCGCGTGGCGCACGACGAGCAGCGCACGCAGCGCGAGCACGACGAACGCGACGAGCGCGCCGAGCACGACGAACGAGACCACGACGCGCACGGTGCTCGGCACGGGCGCGCAGAACAGCAGCAGGCCTCCGTTGACCAGGACGAGCCGGACCACGGCGCCTCGCTCGAGCTCGGCCGCGGTGCGGCGCGCGACCGCAGGACCGCCGCCGAGCACGACGGGCAGCAGGTGCGACAGCGCGCCGATGAGCACCTGCGCCGCGAACCCGACGACGAACGGCGCCACGAGCCCGCGCACGCGGTCGACCGCGACGTCCCACCCGGGCGCCGCGACGACCACCGCGCCGAACGCGAGCGACGAGCCCACGAACCAGGCGAGCGACGCGGCGAGCGAGCCCGGCGCGAACGTCGGCGGCACGGGCACGGGCGCGGTGCGCGCCGGGAGCTCGCGTGCGGCGTTGGCCGCGACGACGGGCAGGGCCGCTCGCCGCTGGCGCCACATGACGAGCCCGATCAGCCCGGCGCCGACGCTCACGACGACGCAGCCGACGGGTACGAGCCAGCGCAGCCCGGTCGCAGCCCCGACGACGAGCACGCCGAGACCGGCCAGGACCACGGGCAGCGCGCGGCGCCCGTCCCGTTCGTCCTCGGGCTCGATGCGGGCGTGCTGGACCGTGGGCCACAGCACCATGAGCGTGCCGAGCACGGTGGTCGCGACCCAGCCGACGAGCGTGAGCGCGACGTGCGCGACGTAGACGCGGCCGTGCGCGTCGTCGGACAGCGTCCCGCGGGCGAGCACCACGCCGCACGCGACCCCGAGCGGCAGCGCGAGACCCGCGCACACGTACCAGCGCACGAGCGGCCGGAAGCGGGTGGGCAGCGCGCCGCGCATCTGCCGGACCAGGACGACGGCCTGCGTCAGCCCCGCACCCGCGACGAGCACGGAGCCGGGCACGACGAGCGCGAAGTGGGGCAGCGCGAGGCCCGCGACGACGAGCAGCGCGCCGACGGTGTGCGCCGCGAGCCGCGCGGTCAGGCCACGGCGCCCACCGGGCACGGGCGTGCGCAACAGCGTGTCGGCGAAGTGCTGGCTCCACAGCAGGATCGCGGTGGTGACCGCGCCGAGCAGCAGCAGGTGCACCATGAGCCACTGCGCGGCGGGCACCCAGCGGTGCGCGACGGTCAGGAGCGCGGCCGCCACGAGCCACGCGAGGACGAGCCCGTTGGCGCGCACGTGCCACGACGCGCGGGTCATGCCGCGACCTCCACCCGGGACGTCCCGCGAGCTCCCGCGGCGTCCGCGGCGACGGCGGACCGGGGCGGGCGCGCGGGGGCGCCGAGCAGCACGCTCGTCGCCGCGACGGCGACGAACGCCAGGACCGCGACGATGTTGCCCACGCCACCGCCTTGCACCGCCCAGGCCACGTCCCGTGCGTCACCGACGAGCACGCGCAGCAGGAGCGTCACGTGCAGGGTCACGAGAGGCGCGTACATGACCGGCCGGTACGGCAGCGGGCGGCGCAGCACGGCGGGCAGGATCACGGGCGCATGGGCCATGACCATCGACATCACGAACCCGAGGAACACCGCGTGCAGCACCGCGTCGTAGCGGACCCCGCTCGTCGCGGGCCCGCCGACGAGCCAGATCGCGCCGGCGACCGCGAGCCAGCCGAACGCACCGAGCATCGCGGCCGCCATGAACCGTGGCAGGCCGTACCCCCGCACGGTGCGGCGCGCGACGTCGAACCGCAGCAGGACCGCGACGGTCCCGACGAGCGCCAGCCCCAGCACGGCCGTGCCGAGCCCCGGCCACACGAGCGCGAGAGCGGCCCCGGCGACCACCGCGAGCGACCCCGCGAGCAGCCCGTGCTCCGCGGCCGGGGGCACCGGCACGACGCGCATGAGCTCGAGCCGCTCGCCCACGATCGTCAGGACGAGGAAAGCGACCAGCCACGGCGCGAGGTCCGGCACCGGGACGCCCGCCGCCCACAGCGTCGCGGCCCCGAGCGCGCCGACCGCGCCCAGCCCCTGGATCGCGATCGCCGGGTCCGCCCGCCGACGCCACGCGGCGACGTAGAGCGCGACGAGGACCGCCGACCCGACGACCTGGCACACGCGGCCCGCGACGAGCGGCGCGGGCGAGACGAGCAGCAGGCCACCGAGCCCGAGGGACGCGGGCGCGG
Source organism: Cellulomonas persica (assembly GCF_007989825.1). Classification (GTDB taxonomy): domain Bacteria; phylum Actinomycetota; class Actinomycetes; order Actinomycetales; family Cellulomonadaceae; genus Cellulomonas; species Cellulomonas persica. Next base: position 174,865 of record NZ_BJUA01000001.1, read on the forward strand.
CCCACGCCCACGGGCGCGCGCGCTCGTGGGTCCTCGACGGGGCGAGGGCGACCGCACGCTCGAGCGCGACGAGCGTGCCGACGAAGCCCAGCACCATGAGCGGGCCGTGCACGTCCGGGAGCCGGTCGAGCTCGACCGGGGCGGGCAGGCCGAGCAGCGTGAGGGCGGCGTCCAGGCCCGCGAGCAGGGCGACGCCGGCCGGCAGCAGCAGCGTGAGACGCGCGAGCGGTCGGCGTGACGGATTTTCCACGTCAGCACCGTATTTAACCCGCCGGACCCGACGCGCGGGACCGAGGTCCCGCGTCCCGACCTGGGCGAGCGGCCCGATACTGACCCCATGCCCGCCACCCGACGCACCCCCGCGGAGCGCACGCTCGCCGCCGCGAGCCGCGTCGACCTGCTCCACATCCTGCAGCGCGGCGGCGCCCACACGGTCGGCTCGCTCGCGCAGGCGACCGGCCTGCACGAGAACACCACGCGTGAGCACCTCGCGCGCCTCGTCCAGGACGGCTACGCGGTACGCACGCCTGAGGCCCGCACCGTCCGCGGGCGGCCGCGGATGCTGTACCGCGCCGCGTCGGCCGACGACGCGCGCCGCGACCCGCTCGCGATGGGGCGTCTCGAGGAGTCGATCGCGCACGTCGCCCTCACGAAGGTGCTGATCAGCGGCTTCGGGCGCGACCTCGGTCCCACGCGTGAGGCCGCCCGCGCGGCCGGGCACGCCCTGACGGCGCCCGGCGGGCCGCTCGAGCCGCCGCCGGTCGAGAGCGACGACGAGCACGGCGAGGACGGCGACGCCTCGGGCGTCGGCGCCGGTTCCCCCGCCGTCGAGCAGCGTCAGCTCGACGCGCTCGAGGGTCACCTCGACCGGCTCGGCTTCGACCCCGAGCGCCACGACGACGCGCTGCGCGTCGACCTGTGGCGTTGCCCGTTCCTCGAGCTCGCCCGCGAGCGCCCGGACGTGGTGTGCAGCGTGCACCTCGGCCTGGCCTCGGGCGTCATGGAGACCGCGGGCGGACCGCTCGTCGCGCACCGGCTGCGCCCGTTCGTCGGGCGCGAGCACTGCGTGCTCGAGCTGCGCCGCGCCCCGTCCGCCGCACCTGCCTCCTGACGCCTCCGTCACACGACGGGGCGTCCGCCGGGGCGCGCGTCGACGGAAGGGCCGTTGGACCTATTTCCACGGCGCATCCCGTGGAAACCTCGGGGCGTCGGGCGCATGCTCGTCGGACACCCCATCGCCACGCACGGAGGCACGCATGACCACGCAGCACGTCGACATCCTGGGCAGCGCCCCGCAGGAGCCCTCGGGCCACTCGTGCGGCTGCGGCGGTCACGACGAGGCCGACCCGGTCCTCGACGTCCGCCCGATCCCGCACGCCATCCGCCACGCGACGGTGTTCGGCGCGTTCGACGCGATCGCCCCCGGCCAGTCGCTCGTGATCGTCGCGCCGCACCTGCCGCGCCCGCTCCTGGCGCAGCTCGCCGAGCGCGCGCCGATCGACACCGAGGTCCTCGTCGACGGTCCGGACGCCTGGACCGTGCGCATCACGCGCCGCGCCTGAGCGACCCCCCGAACCACGCGACCCGCCGGCTCCCGCGTCGACAGCCGGCGGGTCGCGTGACCTCCGCCCCCGAGCGGGCCGCCGGCACGGGACGGGCGCGGCGGGCTCGGCGCGGCGGGCTCGGCGCGGCGGGCTCGGCGCGGCGGGCTCGGCACGGCGGCGCCGGTCGTCGCGCGTGTGCGAACCTGGGGCCGTGGCAGAGGCGGTGCGGGCGCGCGTGGACGCGTGGTGCTGGGCCGTGCGCCTGTTCCCGACGAGGTCCGCTGCCGGCGCGGCGTGCCGTGCGGGGCACGTGCGCGTGAACGGCGAGCGCGCGAAGCCCGCGACGATGGTCGTGCCGGGCGACGAGGTGCACGTCCGGGGCGGCGAGCGCGAGCGGATCGTGATCGTGCAGCGCACCGTCGTCAAACGTGTGGGCGCTCCCGTCGCGGTGGAGTGCTACCTCGACCGCTCCCCGGCGCCGTTGCCGCGTGAGCACGTCGCGCTCGCCGGGGTGCGCGAGCGCGGAGCGGGCCGGCCGACCAAGCGCGACCGGCGTCAGCTCGACCGCCTGCGCGGCCGCGACGAGTCGCGCCGGGACTGAACGCGGCGCGGTGGTCCCGATACCCGAGGGTTGCCGTTCGGGGACCCGTCACACCGGATCGCGGGCGAGCGCGTCCAGTCGAGCGAGGAGCGCCTGCGCGTCGAACGGCGCGCGGACCTTGGTGTCGTTGTCGAAGTACACGAACACGTCCCGCCCCGCAGGCGCCGGTGCGGCGGGCGGCCCCAGACGACGTGCGTCGACGGGCTCGGTGCCGGCCGACCAGGCGCGCACGCGCCGCGCCCACCGGTCGATCGCGGGCTCGTCGTAGCCGCTCGTGTAGAGCTCGCTGTCGCCGTGCAGGCGCACGTAGACGAGGTCCGACGTGACGTCCTCGATCCTGGGCCAGCGTCCCGCGGTGTCCGCGACGACGAGGCCGACGTCGTGCTCGCGGGCGAGGGCGACGAAGGCCGGCTGCTCGAACGTCGTGTGCCGCACCTCGAGCACGTGGCGCAGCGGGCGGTCGGCGTCGACGGTCGTCCACGAGCGACCGTCGAGCCGCTCGTCGTGCTCGGTCGCGAGCGCCGCGGCGGCCGCGGTCGTGCGCGGCAAGAGGGTGAAGAAGCGCGCGAGGCGGTCCTCGTCGAACCCGAGCGTCGGCGGGAGCTGCCACAGGACCGGTCCCAGGCGGGGCCCGAACGCGAGCACGCCCGAGGCGAAGAAGTTCGCGACCGGGACGCGCACGTCCGCGAGCTTCTTCATGTGGGTCACGAACCGTGGCCCCTTGACCGAGAACACGAAGTCCTCGGGCACCTGCGCGGCCCACGCCTGGTAGCTCGCGGGCCGCTGCAGCGCGTAGAACGAGCCGTTGAGCTCGATGCTCGTGAGGCGCTGCGCGGCGTACTCGAGCTCGAGGCGCTGCGGCAGCCCGCGCGGGTAGAACACGCCACGCCACGGCGCGTACCGCCACCCCGAGATCCCCACGCGCACGACCATGCGGGCCAGCCTGCCGTGCGTCGGGGCGCCCGGCAGCCCGGCCGGCACCACGATGGGGACGCGACCATGTCGATCCGGCGGCGCGCCGGGCGTCACACCCGTGCGGGCCACGCCGGTCCCGCACCGAGACCCGTACCGGAACCGAGACAGCGACCGCTTGGAGGACGCCATGAAGTACCTGATGCTCGTCTGCGAGGACCCCACCGCCGAGCCGTACCGCCGCGAGGACGACGACATCGCGACGTGGGTGGACCAGACGCAGGACGTGCGCGTGATCGGCGAGCGGCTGCGGCCGGTCGCCGAGGCGCGGACCGTGCGGGTGCGCGGTGGGCGGCTCAGCGTCGTCGAGGGCCCGTACGCCGAGGTCGGCGAGCAGATCGCGGGCTTCGACGTGCTCGAGTGCGACTCGCTCGACCAGGCGGTCGAGGTCGCCTCCAGGCACCCCATGGCGCGGTTCGGCCGGCTCGTCGTGCGCGAGGCGTGGCCGTTCGAGGACGGCGAGCTGCTCGGCGACTGAGCCCGTCCACCGGCCGAAGCACCGCACGGCCCCGAGCGAGGCCCCGTGGTGGACGCGACCTGCCGCGTCCACCACGGGCAGGACGAAGGTCCCGGGTAGGCTGGGCGCCATGAGCGAACCCGTCCTGCAGCGTCGCGACGACGACCGGTCCGGCTCCCCGGAGCGCGCGGTCACCGTCTTCTTCGCCTTCGTGCTGTTCTTCGTCGGCCTCGCGTTGTTCGCGGTCGCGTTCGAGGTCGTCGACGCGGCCAAGCCGTGGGTGTTCTTCGGCGGGATCGCCTCGGTCGCCCTCGCGTTCGCGATCCCGACGACGATCGTCCCCGCGCTCGAGGACCGCTGACCCGCGAGCCGCACCCGCACGACGACGAGCCGCGCCCGGCACGAGGGGCGCGGCTCTCGTCGTCGTCGCACCCGACAACCCACGCGAGACGGGACACAGCCCGCGCACGAGCCCGGTGACCGGGCGACGCGGCCCGCGGAAGTTGTGACCTTCGACTCAGTGCGCGCGCGACCCGCCCTCCTACGTTCGACGTGAGAGCACTCACTCCGTCACAGGGGAGATCGTGAACACCGTCGTTCGCACCGCTGCCGCACCCGTCCCGACGCACGCTGACGCGGGAGGGCCGGGTGGTCGCCGACGACGGCGTCCCCTGGTGGCCGCGGGCGCCCTGCTCGGCCTGGTCGCGCTGCTCAGCGGCTGCGGTCAGGAGTCGTCGTCGAGCGAGCCCTCGGTGCACGGCGGCGAGGCGAGCCTCGCGCTGCCGGACCTCGGGCAGGTCACGGTGCTCGGCGGCATGTCCGGGCGCACGCTGCTCGGCCTCGGCCTGGTCGTGTGCGTCATGGGCCTGGCGATGGGCGTCGCGACGTACCTGCAGATGCGCAAGCTCGAGGTGCACGCCTCGATGCGTGAGGTCGCCGAGCTCATCTACTCGACCTGCAAGGCGTACCTGTCGCAGCAGGGCAAGTTCCTCATGGTGCTGTGGGCGTTCATCGCCGCGGTCATCGTCGTCTACTACAAGGTCCTCGTCGGGTTCGGGTGGGGCCGGGTCGCGGTCGTCATCGCGTTCAGCCTCGTCGGCATGGCCGGGTCGTACTCGGTGGCGTGGTTCGGCATCCGCGTGAACACGCTCGCCAACAGCCGCGTCGCGTTCGCGAGCCTGCGCGGCAGGCCACTCCCCCTGCACCGCATGCCGCTCAAGGCCGGCATGTCGATCGGCATGGTGCTGATCAGCCTCGAGCTGCTGATGATGCTGATCATCCTCATGTTCCTGCCGCGGGAGATCGCCGGCGCGTGCTTCATCGGCTTCGCGATCGGCGAGTCGCTCGGCGCGAGCGCGCTGCGCATCGCCGGTGGCATCTTCACCAAGATCGCCGACATCGGCTCCGACCTCATGAAGATCGTCTTCAAGATCAAGGAGGACGACGCCCGCAACCCCGGTGTCATCGCCGACTGCACCGGCGACAACGCGGGCGACTCCGTCGGCCCGTCCGCGGACGGTTTCGAGACCTACGGCGTCACCGGCGTCGCACTCGTGACGTTCGTGCTCCTGGGCGTGCACGACCCCGCGGTCCAGGCCAGCCTGCTCGTGTGGATCTTCGTGGTCCGTGCCGTGATGATCGTCGCGTCCGCCGCGTCCTACACGCTCAACGACCTGTGGACCGCACGCCGGTACCGCGACGCGGAGCGCATGGACTTCGAGCGGCCGCTGTCGAACCTCGTGTGGCTGACGTCGGCCGCGTGCATCGTCGCGACGTTCCTGACCACGTGGTTCGTGCTCGCCGACACCGCCGCCGCCGACCAGTGGTGGCGCCTGGCGGTGATCGTCTCGTGCGGCACGCTCGCCGGCGCGCTCATCCCCGAGCTCGTCAAGGCGTTCACGTCGACGTCGAGCAAGCACGTGCGTGAGGTCGTCAAGTCCTCGCGCCAGGGCGGCCCGTCGCTCAACATCCTGTCCGGCCTGGTCGCGGGCAACTTCTCCGCGTACTGGCTGGGCGTCGCGATCGTCGGCCTCATGGGCGGCGCGTACCTCATCAGCGAGCAGGGGCTCGGCGACCTCATGGTCGCGCCCGCGGTCTTCTCGTTCGGCCTCGTCGCGTTCGGCTTCCTGGGCATGGGCCCGGTGACGATCGCGGTCGACTCGTACGGGCCCGTCACCGACAACGCGCAGAGCGTCTACGAGCTGTCGGTCATCGAGGACCTCGAGGGCATCGACGACGAGCTCGAGCGCGAGTACGGCTTCACGCCGCAGTGGGAGCGCGGCAAGCTCATGCTCGAGGAGAACGACGGCGCCGGGAACACGTTCAAGGCGACCGCCAAGCCCGTGCTCATCGGCACGGCGGTCGTCGGCGCCACGACCATGATCTTCTCGATCATCATGGGCCTGACCGGCGGCCTCACCGAGGGCATCGAGAACCTGTCGCTGCTGCACCCGCCGTTCCTGCTCGGGCTGGTCACCGGTGGCGCGGTCATCTTCTGGTTCACCGGCGCCTCGATCCAGGCGGTCACGACGGGCGCGCACCGCGCGGTCGAGTTCATCCGCACGACCATCAAGCTCGACGGCGTCACCAAGGCCAGCGAGGCCGACTCGCGGCGCGTCGTGGAGATCTGCACGCAGTACGCGCAGCAGGGCATGCTCACGATGTTCCTGGGCGTGTTCTTCGCGACGCTCGCGTTCGCGTTCGTCGAGCCGTACTTCTTCATCGGCTACCTGATCTCGATCGCGACGTTCGGGCTCTACCAGGCGATCTTCATGGCCAACGCCGGTGGCGCGTGGGACAACGCGAAGAAGATCGTCGAGACCGACCTGCACGCCAAGGGCACCGCACTGCACGACGCGACGATCGTCGGCGACACCGTGGGCGACCCGTACAAGGACACGTCGTCCGTCGCGCTCAACCCGGTCATCAAGTTCACGACCCTGTTCGGGCTGCTCGCGGTCGACCTCGCGGTCTCGCTGACCGACAAGGGTCAGGGCACGCTCGTCGTGACGCTCGCGGGCGTGTTCTTCCTGATCTCGGCGTACTTCGTGCACCGGTCGTTCTACGGGATGCGGATCCAGACGTCGCTCGAGGGCGACGACGATCCCGCCCTCACCGAGGAGCCCGCACCCGACGAGCCCGCGAGCGAGGTCCCCACCCCGGCCGCACCGCTCGACGACCAGCCCACGGCCGAGCCCGCCGACGCCGACGAGCCGGCGGCCGAGCGCGAGAAGGTCTCGCAGGAGGCGACCGCGCGATGAAGATCGCGGTGCGCTACCGCGACGTGCTCCTCGATCCCGAGGGGCACGTCGCGGGGCACGACGCGGGGGCCACGCTCGTGCGTCGGCTGCTGCGCGTCTTCCCGGGCTCGATCGTCGTCGGCGACGGACCCCGCCGGTGCGTGGGCTTCGACGTCCTGCCGCTCGAGTTCGTCGACCCGACCGAGACGGTCGTCGTCAACATGGACGTGGTCGACTCGACCGCGGTATGGCGGGTCCTGCGCGCGTCGTGCCCGCAGGGCGTCGAGCCGCGCGTCATGAACTTCGTGTGGTGGACCACGTCGCAGTACACCCACGTCGTCGACCGCGCGTCGCTCGGGCTGTCGTGCGCGCTGTTCCCGACGTTCGCCAACTCGCAGCGCACCGCGACCGAGGTGCGCGAGATCGTCGCGCAGTGGACCGTGCAGCAGCTCGCCGAGCAGGCCCGGATCGGGTGGGTCAACCTCGGCATCCGGCTCGAGCACGTCCACCGCCGGCACGAGCCGGACGTCCCGGTCGTGCTCTACCCCGCCATCTACCTGGCGGAGCGCAAGCAGCCGCAGCTGTTCCTCGACGTCGTCGAGCGCGTGCGCAAGCGCGTACCGCTGCGCGTCGAGGCGCGGCTCGTCGAGTCCCACCTCGTGTCCGAGCAGGCCATGCGCCTGTCCCGGCACGACTGGGCGTGGGTCGGGCCGCTCACGGCCAGCCGGGACGACTACTGGGAGGCGCTGGCGCACACGACCGCGTTCCTCGCGACGGCCACCGACGAGTCGTACGGGCTGGAGTACATCGAGGCGCTGGTCGCGGGTGCCGTCGGGGTGTTCCCGGACCGACCGTGGGCGCGCGCGATCCTGCCCTCGCGCTACCCGTTCCTGTACCGCACGCCCGACGAGGCGGAGGAGCTGCTGACGCGTGCGCTCACGGACACCGCGGCGTGCCGACGCGAGCTCGACGCGTCCGCGGGCGGCGACTTCCAGGACTGGCTGCGCGCCCGGCACGACGACGACGCGTTCGACCACGCGGTCGTCGAGCACGTCCAGCGCTGGTTCGGCTGACCCGGGCCGTCCCGCTGGGCGCTGCGCACCGGCTGCTCAGCGCCCAGCAGGACGCGGGACCAGGGCGGCGACGTCGCGCACCAGGTGGGCGCGGGCGGCTGTCGTCTCCGTTCGCGGGTCGTCGAGCGCGAGCAGGACCACGCGGTCGTCACCGATCGTGAGTGCCGCGAGCAGGTCGTCGTGGCGCGCGACACGGGCGCGCACGGCGGGCAGCCAGTCAGGCTCGCCCGCCTCGCGGCGCCCGGCCCAGGCCGGCGACACGAGCACCGAGTCGACGCTCACGCCGATCGGCACGCAGACGCGGGCCGTGCCGGTGCTCGCGTCGGCAGCCACGACCTCCCGGCGGACTCGCGAACGGCGCGACCCGGGTTCCGCACGCAGCACCCACGTCTCACATCGCACCGGCACCCCCGCGACCGCGAGTCGGAGCCTGCCGCGCGCGGCCTCGACCCGCCACCCTCGCGGCAGCGCGAGCGCGGCGTCCCGGGGGTCGGCGTCGCCGTCGGGCTCGAGCCTCGCGCCGCTCCACGTCCGTGCCCACGTGGCGCGGGTGGACGCGACGCGGCGGTGGGTCACCTCGGCACCGCCCGAGCGCTGCCGCACGAGGCCGCCCACGACGCCGACGACGAGGATGGCCACGACGGCGAGCCGCTGCGCGGGGCCCCGGACCAGTGCGGCGGCGGCGACGCATCCCGCGATCGTCGCGACGGCCGTCACCGGCAGGATCGCCCCGACCGCGGTCCACGTGCGGCGACCCAGGCGCCGACCGCTCGACCGCGCGTCAGCGCCGGTCATCGCGGGTCGGTTCGTCGGCCGCGGGCAGCATCGTGCGGGCCGCGCCGGCGGCCGCGCCGCCGAGGTCGCCGACGGACGGCCGTGCTGCGCGGACGGCCTCGTCGACCGAGGCGCGCAGGAGAGCCACCGCCCTGCGGTGCGCGTCCACCGTGGCGTCCCGAGCGCCACGGCCACCCGGACGATCAGCGTGCCGACGAGCTCGGTGCAGGTTCTGGCTGCTCACGCCCGCGAGGGTAACGGTGCGCTCGGACCTCCAGGGGGAAAGTCCGACACGTGCGGTGGACGACACGTGTCGAGGGCCTACCTCGAGCGGGCCGGGACGAGCGGGACCAGCCAGTCGCGCAGCTCGGGCTCGAGCGTGCGCACGTAGCTCGCCGTCACGTGGCTCACGTCGCGCCACACCAGCACGCCGCCGACGATCGCGGGGCACGATCCGCCCGGGCACACCTGCTCGGTGAGGTCGAGCAGCGGGACGTCGGCGGCGGCTGCGGCGGCGCGCTGCTGCGCGAGGCCCGACCGGCGCTCGGGCAGCTCGGCCGGCACGGTGCACGCCTCCGCCCACGAGTCCTCGTGCTGCGCGACGCACTCGGGCACGTCGATCCCGACCCACGGGGTGTCCCCCACGACGACGACCTCGATCCCGGCCTCGGTCAGCGTGCGCCACGTGTCTTGCAGCCCCTCCACCGCGACCTCGTCCCCCGCGCCACCGGTGAGCCGGGAACCGTCGTCGGCCGCGACCTCGATCTGGTTGTTGCTGGTCACGACGACGTCCGGCGGGTCGGCGAGCAGACGCTCGACCACGGCGTCGTTCCATTCGGTGCACTGCGTGTACGGCCCGTCGACCGTGCCGAGCCAGGTCAGCGCCGCAGTCAGCGCGCAGCTCCCCTTGGTGTACGTGTCGAGCCGCCACCCCTGCTCGCTCGCGATCGCGGCGAGCGGCGGCTGCCACTGACCGGCGTGCGAGTCGCCCACGAGCGCGACGACCGTGCTCGAGCTCGCGTCGCCGAATGTGCACGCGGCGGGCTCGGTGCCCAGCGCGTTCTGGTGGCAGTCCCCCTCGTACAGGTCGGCGACGTCGAGCGTGGCGTCCGCGAGCGCGGGCACGAGCCGTCGCAGGTCCGTGGCCGGGTCGGGTCCCGACCACGTGCCGTCGCGCAGGACGGCGGCGCCCGGCGCGTCGACGTCGTCGGGCGTGCCGGGAACCGCGCGCAGCAGCAGACCGGCTGCCAGGATGCCGACGAGCGTGCACGCGACCCCGAGCACCGCCGACCGCCCCGCGCTCGCGCGCAGCCGCGTCGACGTGTGGAGCGGCTTCTCGACGAGGACGTACGAGGCGACCGCGGGCACCACCGAGAGCGCCACGGCCAGCACGAGCGTGCTCGTCGGCGGCGGCCCCTCCACGAGGCTCGTCGCGAGGACGACCGCAGGCCAGTGCCACAGGTACAGCGAGTAGGACGTCGCCCCCACGGGCTGCAGCACGCGTGCGCCCAGGGGCCGCACGCCCGTCCCGACGACACCCGCGGCGAGCACGAGCACGGTCCCGCCGACCGGCAGCAGCGCCGCGGCGCCGGGGAACGGCGTGCTTCCCGACAGCGCGAACGCCGCGTACCCGATGAGTGCGAGCCCGCACCACCCGCCGACGACGAGCACGCGCTGCGGCACACGCGCGACGCGGTGCGTGAGCAGCGCCAGCAGCGCGCCCGCGGCGAGCTCCCACGCACGCGTCGTCGTGACGAAGTAGGCGCGCGACGGGTCCGCCGACGTCAGCGCGACCGACCACGCGAGGGAAGCCGCACCGATCGCGGCGACCCCCAGCACCAGGCCGCGGCGGGTGACCCGCCGCCCGCGCAGCCGCGCGGCCGCGACGAGGGCCACGACGAGCAACGGCCAGACGACGTAGAACTGCTCCTCGACCGCGAGCGACCAGAAGTGCTGCACCGGGCTCGCCGCGGCGTCCTGCGCGAGGTAGTCGACCGAGCGGTCCGCGAGCCGCCAGTTGACGACGTACAGCGAGGTCGCGACCACGTCGCCCGCGACGTCCCGCCACCGGGTCACCGGCAGCCACAGCGCGGTCATCACGACGACGGCGGCGAGCGTCAACGCGGCAGCCGGCAGCAGGCGCCGCGCACGCCGCGCGTAGAACCGCCCCAGGCGCAGGCGGCCGGTGCGGGCGACCTCGTCGGCCACGAGCCCCGTGATGAGGAAGCCGGAGACGACGAAGAACACGTCCACGCCGACGAATCCGCCCGGCACCGGGAGCCCGGCGTGGAACGCGAGCACGAGCGCGACGGCGACCGCCCGCAGCCCCTGCACGTCCCGGCGAAAGCCCTGCACGATCGCCGGGCGTGACGCGTCGGGCGTCGTCGCCGCAGCCACCGGGCGCTCGGTGGCGTCCGGGAGAGCGAGGTCGTGGGGCGTGGGCACCGGCGCACGGTAGCCGACGAGCCTGCGCCCCGCACGACGGCGTGCCCTCCTCGGTCCCCGCCGACCGACGCCCCGAGCGGAGCCCGAGGGACGCCCTTGAGACGGCGCCGCCGACCAGCGCGGTCGCGCACGGGTGTGAGCGACAATGGCGGCCGTCGCCGACCTTGGGAGCACCTGATGACCGACCGCATGAACGTCGAGTCCTTCAACCTCGACCACCGCACCGTCGTCGCGCCCTACGTGCGCCTCGCCGACGCGAAGGCCCTCCCGGCGGGCGACGTGATCGAGAAGTACGACGTGCGGTTCACGCAGCCGAACGTCGCGCACCTCGAGATGCCGACCGTGCACTCGCTCGAGCACCTGTTCGCGGAGCACTCGCGCAACCACACCGACCGCGTGATCGACTTCTCCCCGATGGGCTGCCAGACCGGCTTCTACCTCACGCTCGCCGGGACCTGGGTCTACGAGGACGTGCTCGCGCTCGTCGAGGCGACGCTGCAGGACGTGCTCGGTGCGCAGGAGGTCCCGGCCGCGAACGAGGTGCAGTGCGGCTGGGGCGCCAACCACTCGCTCACCGGCGCGCAGGACGCTGCGCGGGAGTTCCTCGCGCGCCGCGCCGAGTGGTCGACGGTGACCGCGTGAGCGCGACGCCGGACCGCGGTACGACGGCCGGGTCGAGCCACCCGCTCGACGCGGTCGTCGTCGTCGCTATGCCCGTCGAGGCCGACGCGTTCGTCGCGGTCGCCGACGAGGCCGGTGCCCCCCAGGAGGCGCCGGCCGGTGCGGAGCACCGCGTCCTGACCCTCGCGGGTCGTCGCGTGCTGCTCGTACGAGCAGGGATCGGGCTGGTCAACGCCGCCTCGGCCGCCGCCGTCGCGCTCGCCGCGCACCCCGCCTCGCTCCTCGTCAGCGGCGGCAGCGCGGGCGGGCTCGGCCTGGGCGTCCGCGTCGGTGACGTCGTCGTCGGCGACCAGCACGTGCACACCGGCGCCGACGCGCGTGCGTTCGGGTACGTGCTCGGGCAGGTGCCCGGCATGCCGGCGACGTACCCCGCGGACGCGACCGTGCGCACGATCGCGCTCGCGACGGCCGGCACGCTCGCGCCGTGGGCGACCGCACCCACGCAGGTGCGCGTGCTCGACGGCGACGTCGTCTCCGGCGACGTGTTCGTCGACGCCGAGCGCGTCGCCGGCGTGCGGGAGGCGTTCCCGCAGGCGCTCGCCACCGACATGGAGTCGGCCGCGCTCGCGCAGGTCGCGCACCGGTTCGGTGTGCCGTTCCTCTCGGTGCGCGGGATCAGCGACCTGTGCAGCCCGGTCGAGGCGGGCGAGTTCGCGACGCACGTCGACGACGCCGCCGACCGGTCCGCGGTCGTCGTGCGCGAGACGTTGCGCGCCCTGGCGATGCACCCCGCGCCGGTCGTCTGACGAGACCCGTCACCCGGCCTCACCCGCACGGCGCTCGATGCAGGAGTGGATGCAGGGTTGGTGCCTCGTGCGAGCACCGACCCTGCACTCGTCCTGCATGCACGCCCTCCGGGCGGCTTCGGGCGTCTCCGCGGGCGTCGGGTCGCCGATCTCACCCGGGGCGGGGCGTGTCGTTCCGGCCGCCACGGTGCCACGCTGGACGGGACCCGCCCGCCGGGCAGGCGGTCGGGCGACGAGCGTCGGCACGAACGGGGGCACGACGATGACGACGTACCTGCGACTGGAGTCGATCGACGGCGACGCCGCCTCGCGCGGCCACGAGAAGTGGATCGAGGTCGACAGCATCAGCTGGGGCGCAGCCGCGGCGACGAGCGCGGGCTCGGGTCGCGCGAGCGGCAGGGTCACACCCGAGCCGCTGCGGCTCACCACCCGACCCGGGCGCCACTCCCCTGGCGTGCTCCGCGCGCTCCTCGACGGGACGAAGGTGCCCTCGGCACGCGTCGAGCGGACCGCCGGCGGCGAGCAGGAGGTCACCGTCGAGCGGTGGGAGCTCACCAACGCGCGCGTCGTCGCCCACACGCGCGACGTCGCCGACGACGCGGGGACCGAGTCGATCACCCTCGAGTACGGACGCGTCGCCTACAGCGTCATCCTGCGGACGGCGAGCGGGAAGGTCGGCAAGACGTTCACCACCGCCTGGGACACCGCGACAGGCATCGTCACCTGACCCGCAGCGCGGCTCAACGCGGGCGCCGCGCCAGGGCCGCGTCGATCTGCGGGTCGCCGAGCCTGCCGAGCCAGTCGAGCAGGTCCGGGTAGGTCGACGGGTTCGAGGCGAGGTGCACGCGCAGCTCGGGCGCCTGCGCGGCGATCGCCGCCAGCACCTCGAGCTCGGTCGACGGGTCCAGGGCCTGCTCCGCGGTGTACGGGTGCGGCGGCACCGGCGCGTCGCCCCCGTGCGGCGCGGGCGCCGCCTCGGTGGCCGCGACCGACCCGCTGCCGAGGTCCTCGGGCACCGCGATGGCGACCGTCTGGTCGAGCGCCCTCTGGCCGGGTGCCATCTGGTCGGGAGCGTGCGGCTGCTCAGGCACCGGCTCGCTGTCGAGGCTCGAGTACTCGTCGAACCAGGTGCTGCCCTCGTCGTCCGACGAGCCGTCACCCGGCACGTGCTCCCCGGGCGCGACGTGCGCCTCGGGCTGCTCGGGCGCGACAGCCTCAGCGGGGACCGCACGCGGGTGCGTCGTCTCGTCGACGCCCTCGTCCTCGTCGTCGGCGCGGTCGTCGGCGCGGACGGCAGGCCTGTCGTCGGCAGGTGCGGCAGCACCGTCGTCAGCAGGCTCGGCAGCACCACCGGCCGTGGCGACCACCACCGGCACGGCACCCGCGGACGACGGCGACTGCACACCGACGTTGCCCAGGTCCTTGTGCTGCTGGGCAGCGGCTGCGGGATGCTCGGGCGTCGCGAGCGGCGGCTCCGGCTCGGCGTCGTCCCACGCGGGTCGTGGACCACCGCCGTGCGCGGCGAACCACGCGCGCACCGGGGCAGGGCCCAGCAGCGCGATCGCGACGAGCGCGGGCAGGCCGAACGCCACGAGCAGCAGCGGCAGGTCGACGGTCGTCGTCCAGCCGTACGAACGCTGCTGCGCCGCGAGGACGACGGCCACGATGCCGAGCGCCACGACGACGAGCGTGAGCGCGAGGGCGGTGGCGCGCGTCGGCTGCGTGGCGTCGAACAGCGCCCGGGCGATCAGCGCCGCGACGCCGCACGCGGCCACCACGAGCATGAGCTGGACGCGCCAGCCGTCGACCCCGTTGCGCTGGGTCGCGAGCGTGACCAGGACGATCAGCTGCACGAGCGCGATCGCGCCGGCCACGAGCGCGATGCTGAGCCAGGCACGCGACGCCGCCGCGAACCAGCCCTGCTCGGCACTCACGTCGGGCCGCACGAGCCGCCGCCAGATCGGGCTCAGCACGAGCACGCCCGCCGTCGGCAGGATCACGTAGCCCGCGTTCCCCAGCGCGGCGGAGGTCGCGGAGTGGAACCCCGAGTCCGCCTGCTCGTGGTTGAGCGGGGCGTACAGCACGAAGGTCGCCGCCGCCGTGGCCGCGACCGCGACGAGCACCCGGCGCCACGGCCCGTGACCACGCAGCACACCGATCAGCGGACCGGCGGCGACGGCAGTGACGAGCAGCGCGGACACGACGAGTGCCCCGATGCCGGCTCCCGCGGCCGCGGTGCGGACGTACCTCGAGGCGTCCACGAGCAGCGTGACGAGCCCGACGAACTGCACGACGACCGCCGTGCCCAGGAGCGCGGCGAGCGCGCGCCGGGTCCAGAGGGTCACGAGCTCGACGGTCCGGGCACTGCGCAGCTCGGCCGACCGCGGGCTCGCCGCGAGCGCGGCACCCGCCAGACCGATCGCGACCGCCGGGCCGACGCCGCCGGGAACCGATCCGGTCGCCGGTCCCTCTGAGAACGCCACGCTCATGTCCAGCACCAGGTAGACCAGCACGAGCAGGGCGAACGGCGCGTTCGCGAGCGCGCGGGCGCCCAGCACGGTCCTGTTCGTCCACCCGCGCGGCAGCGCCCCGGAGCGCGCCAGGTAGAACAGCGAGAGCGACAGGATCGAGACGATCGTCACGAGGACGACCTCGATGCGCTCGCTCGCGGTGTACCGGAAGTCCCAGCCGAGTCCGAGCGCGACGAGCAGCAGCACGAGAGCCAGGGCGTCGGTCACGTAGTCCCGCGCCGGGACGCCGTGGAACGCGCTCGCCCGCGTGGCGGTCGGTGCGCCCGGCGCGGGGTGCGCGTGCGTCGAGGCCGGTGGGCCGCCGTACGTCCCCGGGCCGTAGCCCGCAGCGGCGCCCGCCGACGGGTGGCCCGGCGGGTACCCGCCGGCCGGGTAGCCCTGCGGCGGGTACGGCGGCTGCGAGTGGGGCTGCGGCGCGTACGGCTGCTGCGCGTACGGCTGCTGAAGGTAGGGCTGCTGGGGGTAGGGCTGCTGGGCGTAGGGACCCTGCGGGTAGGGCTGCGGGTACGGCTGCGCAGCGTGGGGCGGCTGCGCCGGGAACGGCGGCTGCGCTGCAGGAGGCTGCGCAGGCGGGTACCCCGCGGGACCGGCGGGTCCCTGCGCCGGGTCGGCGGTCGGGTAGGGGTAACCCGGGTAGTACCCGGACGCGTAGCCCGGCGCCGCGGAGCCCGGAGGCGGGGGGTACCCGCCCTGGACGAACGGGTAGCCCTCGGGATACGTCGACGGTGCCTGACCCGGCTCCGCAGAGGCCGGCGCGGAGTGCGTCTCGGCCTCGGCGCTCGTCGGCCGGTCGGCCGTCGCGCTCAGCGCTGCCGGGTCCGTGGTCGTCGGGTCGGCGGACGACGCCTGCACGTGCTCGTCGGCCGGGCCGCGCTGCTCGTCCGGCGCGCCGCGCTGCTCGTCCGGCGCGCCGCGCTGCTCGTCGGGGTTGCTCATCGTCGCGCTCCTTCGTCGCCTGCACACACGTGTGACCACGCCGTTCGCACGCGACTGTATCGGGCCCGGCTCGCTGCCGGTGTCCGGTTCGTCACCCTCGGGGCCGTCTGCGGCGTACCCCCCGGCCGGTGCCGGGGCCTCGGCCGGGACGACCGGGGCGCGTCACGCGGCGCGTCGCTCCAGCAGCGCAGCGACCTCGTAGTGCGTGGTCTGGGGGAACATGTCGAACAGCCGCACTTCGCGCACCGCGAGCGACGGCATGGCCGCCAGGTCCCGCGCGAGCGAGACCGCGTTGCAGGACGAGTAGACGACGCGCTCGACGCCCGACGTCTCGAGCCAGCGCGCGAGGTCGGCGCCGATCCCGCGCCGCGGCGGGTTCACGACGACGAGGTCGGGCGCGTGCGGCTGCGCGAGGGCCCACGCGGTGGCGTCGGCGGCGACGAACGTCGCAGCCCGGCCGAGCTCGCCCGCGGTGGCGGCCGCGCTCGCGACGGCCTCCTCGCTCGTCTCGACGCCGACGACGTGCGGCGCGTGCAGGTGCAGCGCGAACCCGCCGACGCCGCAGTACAGGTCCCAGACGCTCGTCGGACGACTGGCCTGCACCCACTGCGCGGCCTGGCGGTAGAGCGCGGCGGTGACCACGGTGTTCGTCTGGAAGAAGCTGCGCGGACGCAGGTGCAGCGCGACCCCGTCGACGTCCATCGTGAGCGTCTGCTGCTCGGTGAGGGGGATCTCGAGGTCGCCCTCGAGCACGGCCTTGTGCTCGGGGAGGATGTTCGCGGAGACCACCGCGAGGGCGGGGAGCTCCGCGAGCAGGCTCGGCAGGTGCTTGCGGATGCGGGTGACCGCCTCCTGCGAACGCAGGACGAAGCGGAGCATGAGCGCGCCGTCGGGCGCCTGGGTCACGAGCACGTGCTTGAGCTCGCCGCGCCGCGCGGGCACGTCGTACGGCTCGATCGCCGCGCGCGTGACGAACCTGGCCACGGCCGGGAACGCCGCCCGCAGGTCCGGTGGGTACAGGCCGCAGCCCTGCAGGTCGACCCCGCGTCCGGCGGCGTCGAGGATCCCCAGCGTGGGCTCGGCGACGGTCCCCGCGACGACCATCTTCGCCTTGTTGCGGAACGCCGCCTCGGGGCTGGCGACCGGCGGGAGCCACACGGTCGTGCCCGCGTCGCTCGCGGCGGCGAGCAGTCCGCGCGCGTGCTCCTGCTTGTGCACGAGCTGCTCGGCGTAGCTGCGGCCCATCCAGGTGCACGACCGGCACGCACCCGCGTCGAAGTAGGAGCACCGCACGTTCCACAGGGTACGGGCGGGCTCCGCGCGACTGTCACAGCGGGTGGCTAGGGTGCGGGACGTGGACGACGAGGGCGGCAGCCGGGACGACGCGGGCGGCAGCCGCGACGGCTCGGGCGTCCGCCTCGACACGTCCTCGCGTCGTCCGGCCAAGCCTGTCCCCACCGGTCGGCTCCGGGTCCACGTCGCGGAGCGGTCGGACGCTCTCGTGGCGGCGCTGGCCGACGAGCTCACGTCACCCGTCGCGGACCCGTTCGCGGCCGACGTCGTGGCGGTGCCGACGCGCGGGGTGGAGCGCTGGGTGAGCCAGCGGCTCGCGCACCGGCTGGGCGCGGGCGACGGCGCCGAGGACGGTGTGTGCGCGAACGTGCGGTTCGACTCGCCCGCGCGCGTCGTCGCCGACGTACTGGCCGCGGTCGGGGGTGTCGCACGCGAGGCGGACCCCTGGCGGCTCGAGAACCTCACGTGGCACGTGCTCGACCTGATCGACGCGCACGCCCACGAGCCGTGGCTCGCGGCCGTCGCGCGCCACGTGGGAGCGACGCCCGGGTCGGCAGGCGGGTCGGCGCGCGGGTCGGCAGGCGGGTCGGCAGGCGGATCGGCAGGCGGATCGGCACAGCGCGCAGCGGGCGCGGCGCGTCCCGCGTCGGCGCCGGACGACGACGAGCTGCGCGCGGGTCGTCGGCTGCACCTGGCCCAGCGCGTCGCCCGGCTGCTGGTCGCGTACGACTCGGGGCGTCCGACGCTGGCCCACGCCTGGACCGCGGGCGTCGACGAGGACGGCGCGGGCGCTCCGCTGGCACCCGACCTGGCGTGGCAGCCGGTCCTGTGGCGTCTGCTCGTCGACCGGCTCGGACCGCCGCCGAGCGTGCGGCTCGACGAGGCCGCGGCTCTGCTCGTCGAGCGACCCGCGCTCGTGGACCTGCCGGAGCGGCTGCACGTGTTCGGCCCGACGGCCCTGCCCGCGGCGCACCTGACGGTGCTGGACGCGCTCGCCCGCGGGCGCGACGTCCACCTGTGGCTCCCGGCACCGTCGCTCGCGCTGTGGCGGGCCGTCGAGCCCGCTCCGGGCTCGCAGCGCCGGCGCACGCGCCCGGCGGTGGCACAGCACCCGATGCTGCGGTCGATGGCGAACGACTCGGTCGAGCTCGCGTCGCGCGTCAAGGCGCTCGACCCGCTCGTCCACGAGGTCGCCACGCCGGGGCCCGCGCCGACGCTGCTGGGCGCGCTGCAGGCCCGCCTGCGCGCGGACGCCCCCGACGAGGCGACGGACTCCACGTCGGCTCCGACGCGCGGCCCGCTCGCGCACGACCGGTCGGTCCAGGTGCACGCGTGCCACGGGCGGTCGCGACAGGTCGAGGTGCTGCGGGACGTGCTCGTCGGCCTGCTCGCGGACGACCCCACGCTCGAGCCGCGCGACATCGTCGTCATGTGCCCCGACGTCGAGGCGTTCGCGCCGCTCGTCCACGCGGTGTTCGGCCCGACGCCCGAGGTGCCGGGCGAGGGGACGCTCGCGCAGGAGGCCGCGCCCGAGCACCCCGGCCGCACGCTGCGCGTCCGCATCGCCGACCGTTCCCCCGCACGTGCGAACCCCGTGCTCGCGGTGCTGGCGACGCTCCTCGAGCTCGCCGACTCGCGCGTCACGGCCTCGGCGGTCGTCGACCTCGCGGGTCAGGAGCCCGTGCGGCGGCGGTTCGCGCTGGACGACGAGGCGCTCGACCGGCTGCGGGCGTGGGCGCTCGAGTCGGGCGTGCACTGGGGTGAGGACGTCGAGAGGCGCGCACGGTTCCACCTCGGGGCGGTGCCGCAGGGCACGTGGTCAGCGGCGCTCGACCGCCTGCTGCTCGGCGTCGCGATGGCCGAGGAGGACCAGCGCTTCGTCGGTGCGGTGCTTCCGGTCGACGACGTCGGGTCGTCCGACGTGGTGCTCGTGGGACGCGTCGCCGAGCTGCTCGACCGGCTCACGGCGGTGCTCGGTGAGCTCGCGGGCGCGCACCCGGCCGCGCACTGGTTCGACGCGATCGAGCGCGCGCTGCTCCTCCTCACGTCGGTCGCGCCCACGGACCGCTGGCAGCAGCTCGAGGCGAGCCGCGTGCTCGCCGAGGTGCGGGCGACGGCGACCGAGCACGGCGGGGTGCTGCGGCTACCGGACGTGGTCGCGCTGCTCGGGCCGCGTCTCGCGGGGCGGCCCACGCGCGCCGGGTTCCGCACGGGTGCGCTCACGGTGTGCTCGCTCGCCCCGATGCGCGCGGTGCCGCACCGCGTCGTCGTGCTGCTGGGCATGGACGACGGCGCCTTCCCCCGCGGGGGCCGCCGCGACGGCGACGACGTGCTCGCGCGCGACCCGCTCGTCGGCGAGCGCGACCGTCGGCAGGAGGACCGCCAGCTCTTCCTCGACGCGGTGACCGCGGCGACCGACCACCTCGTCGTGCTGTACACGGGCGCGGACGAGCGGACCGGCGCGCAACGCCCGCCGTGCGTCCCGGTCGGCGAGCTGCTCGACACCCTCGACGGTCCCGCCCTGCTCGACGGCGGCGCGCGCGAGGCGCTCGTGGTCGAGCACCCGCTGCAGCCGGTCGACCCGCGCGTGTTCGAGCCGGGCGCGCTCGGGCGTCCCGGACCGTTCGGGTTCGATGCGCTCGACCTCGCGGCGGCACGCGCGGTCACGTCGGAGCGTGTGCCGCCCGGCCCGCTCGTCCCGGCGCCGCTGCCCGACCCGGTCGACGCCGGCGCGGGCTGCGACCTCGAGGACCTCGTGCGGGTGCTCGAGCACGCGCCGCGCGCGTTCTTCACGCAGCGGCTCGGCGCGCGGCTGCCGAGCGACACCCCGCAGCTCGACGACCGCATGCCGCTCGAGCTCGACCCGCTCGCACGCTGGGCCATCGGCGACCGCCTGCTCACCGCGACGCTCGAGGGCGCCGAGGTCGACACCGCCGCCGCAGCCGAGCGGCGGCGCGGGCACCTGCCGCCTCGCGAGCTGGGCGGTGCGGCGCTCTCGGGGATCCTCGACGACGCCGTCCCCGTGCGCGAGGCGGTCGACCCGTTCCTCACGCCCGAGCCGGGCACGTACGACGTGCGCGTGGACGCGCGCGGGCGGGCCCTGACCGGCACGGTCCGTGGCGTGCACGGGAACCGCCTGGTCCGCGCGGTGTTCTCGCGCCTGTCCGCCAAGCACGTGCTGCGCTCGTGGGTGCAGCTGCTCGCCCTCGTGGCCGACGAGGACGCCGCCGGGCGTCCGGCAGTGCGCTCCGCGGTGACGATCGGACGTGGGAGCGCCGGGGCGAGCATGACCGTCCTGCGCGCGCCCGACCCCGAGCACGCGGCGGCGGTCCTCGCCGAGCTGCTCGCGGTGCGCGACGAGGCCCTGCGCGAACCGATCCCGTTGCTCACGAAGACGAGCCACGTGTACGCGCGCCGGCGTTGGGAACGCGACTCGGCCTCCGCCGCGCTGTCGGCGGCGCGCGCCGAGCTGGGCACGCTCGAGGCCGCCGAGAGCGGGCGTGGCGCGTTCGAGCGCGTCGACGCGTACCACGTGCTCGCGTGGGGCGAGGGCTTCGAGCTCGACGACGTCCTGGGCGCGCCGACGGCAGCCGACCGCGCCGCCCGACCCGAGGAGCCCACGCGCTTCGGTGCGCTCGCGTCGCGCGTGTGGCGCGAGCTGCTCGCCGCGGACACGTTCGAGGAGGCCCCGTGACCGACGAGGCCCTGCCCGACGAGGCCCTGCCCGACGAGGCCCTGACCGCCGAGGGGCCTGCCGTGCCCGTGTTCGACCCGTGCGGTCCGCTCCCGGGCGTGGAGACCGTGGTGCTCGAGGCGAGCGCGGGGACCGGCAAGACGTGGACGATCGCGTCGCTCGCGGTGCGGTACGTCGCCGAGCTCGACGTCCGGCTGCCCGAGCTCCTGCTCGTCACGTTCGGGCGTGCGGCGACCACCGAGCTGCGTGACCGCGTCCGGTCCCGCCTCGTCGAGGTCGAGCGCGCGCTGCGCGACGAGCACGCGCGCGCGTCGTCGGACGACGTGATCGCACACCTGGCCGACGCCGCGCCCGGCGAGGTGCGTACCCGGCGGGCGCGGCTGACCCGCGCGCTGGCCGAGTTCGACGCCGCGACGATCACCACGACGCACGGCTTCTGCCAGCAGATGCTCGCGATGCTCGGCACGACCGCGGACGTCGACCACGACGCGACGCTCCTGCCGGACGTCGCCGACCTCGAGGCCGAAGTGGTCGACGACCTGTACCTGCGCAAGTACGCGGGCGACCCGAGCCCGCTGGTCTCGGTGGCCGATGCGCGCGACGTCGCGCACGCGGCGATCTCCGACCCGGACGTGGACCTCGAGCCGCGCGACGCCGAGCCGGGCACCGCGGCGTACGACCGCCTGCGGCTCGCGCAGGTCGCGGTCGCCGAGATGCGGCGTCGCAAGCGGGCGCGCGGCGTCGTGGACTACGACGACCTGCTGACGCTCCTGCGCGACGCGCTCACCGACCCCGAGACGGGCGCGGCCGCGCGCGAGCGGGTGCGCGCGGCGTTCCGGGTCGTGATGGTCGACGAGTTCCAGGACACCGACGCCACGCAGTGGGAGATCCTGCGCGCGGCGTTCCACACGCACCGCACGCTGGTCCTGATCGGCGACCCGAAGCAGGCGATCTACGCGTTCCGCGGCGCGGACGTGGTCACCTACCTGGTCGCGGCCGCCAGCGCGCGCCAGGCGACGCTCGCGCGCAACCACCGGGCCGACCCGGCGGTGCTCGCCGGCCTGCGTCCGTTGCTCGAGGGCGCGGCGCTCGGCGACCCGCGCATCGTCGTGCGGCCCGTCGAGGCGCACCGCACGGGACGACGTCTGGTGGGTGGCCCCCCGGTGGTGCTGCGCCAGGTGACGCGCGAGGCCCTGGGGGTGACCCGGGTGCCGTCGGTCGGCGTGGTGCGCGACTTCCTGTACGCCGACGTCGCCGCGCAGGTCGTGCAGACGCTGCGCACGCACCGCATCACCGCGCCGGACGGCACCGACGAGCGCCCGGTCGTGCCGGGCGACGTGGCCGTGCTCGTGCGCCGCAACCGCGACGCCCGCGCGGTGCAGCGCTCGCTCGCGGCGGCCGGCGTGCCGGCCGTGATCTCCGGGCTCGCGAGCGTGTTCGACACGCGCGCGGCCCAGCACTGGCTCACGTTCCTGTCGGCGCTGGCCCGGCCCGACGACGCGCGTCTGGGCGCCGCGGCCGCCCTCACCCCGTTCGCGGGGTGGACGGCGGCCGAGCTCGCGCTCGCGGACGACGACGCGCGGGACCGGCTCGCGGAGCGGATGCGCACGTGGTCGGCGACGCTCGCGTCGCACGGGGTCGCCGCGCTGCTCGAGGCCGCGGCGGCCGCCGGGATGCGCGAGCGCGTCATGCGCGCCCGCGACGGCGAGCGGGACCTGACGGACCTGCGGCACGTGGGTGAGGCGCTGCACGCGCAGGCCGTGCGCGACGGGCTGGGTGCGACCGCACTGCTGGAGTGGTTGCGCGCGCGCATCGACGAGGCCGCACGGGACTACACCGAGGAGCGCAGCCGCCGGCTGCAGACCGACGCCGCCGCCGTGCAGGTCATCACGGTCCACGCGAGCAAGGGGCTGCAGTTCCCCGTGACGCTCGTACCGTTCGCGTGGGACACGTGGGTGCCGTCCGACCCGGCGGTGCTCCGGTTCCACCGCGACGACACGCGCACGCTGCACGTCGGTGGTCAGGGCAGTCCGGGCTACGACGACGGCCTGCTCGCGCACCAGCAGGACGAGGCGGGCGAGCAGCTGCGCCTCACGTACGTCGCGCTCACGCGTGCGCACAGCCAGGTCGTCGTGTGGTGGGCGCCAAACCGCAACGCCGAGCGCAGCCCGCTGTCCCGGCTGCTCCTGGCGCCGCGCGCCGCCGACGGCACGCCCGAGGCGTCCGTCCGGCTCCCGAGCGACGCGGCCGCGGGCGAGGCGTTCGCGGCCCTCGCGGCACCCACGGCGGGTGCGCTCGTGCACGAGGTGGTCACGGCGCCGCGGCCGCCCGCGCGCTGGGTCCCCGACCCGGTCACGCCGCCACGCCTCGAGCTCGGCCGGCTCGACCGCACGCTCGACACCGCGTGGCGTCGCACGTCGTACACCGGCCTGACGTCCGCCGCGTACGACGTCCGGCACCACGCGCCCTCGTCGGAGCCCGAGAACTCGGGGCTGCAGGACGAGCCCGACGAGACGCCGGCCGCGGCCGTCGGCACGCTGCGCGACGAGCCGCCCTCGCCGGACGAGGTCGCGCTGCGCGCCCTGGGCTCTCCGATGGCCGACCTGCCCGCGGGCACCGCGTTCGGCGTGCTCGTCCACCACGTGCTCGAGCACGTCGACACGCGCGCGCCCGACCTGCCTGCCGAGGTCGCGCTGCGCTGCGCGCAGGCCGCTCCCGCCGGGGTGCTGCCGGTGGGACCCGACGAGCTCGCCGCCGCTCTCCTGCCGTCGCTGCACACCCCACTGGGCAGGCTCGCGGGAGGGCTGACGCTCGCCGACGTCGCACCGTCCGACCGCCTGCCGGAGCTCGAGTTCGAGCTCCCGCTCGCGGGCGGCGACCGCGCGGACCGCCGCGCCGGGACGCTGCGCGACGTCGCGGCACTGCTGCGCGCGCACCTGGCCGCCGACGACCCGTTCGCGGCCTACGCGGACCGCCTCAACGACCCGGGCCTGGCGTCGAGCACGCTGCGGGGCTACCTCACGGGCAGCATCGACGCCGTGCTGCGGGTCCCGGCGCCGCACGCCCCGGGTGAGCACACCTACCTCGTCGTCGACTACAAGACGAACCGGCTCGGCGAGTGGGTGCAGCCCCTGAGCGCGTGGGACTACCGGCCGGCGAGTCTCGTCGACGCGATGGTCGAGCACCACTACCCGCTGCAGCTCCTGCTCTACTCCGCCGCGCTGCACCGCTTCCTGCGCTGGCGCGTGCGCGGCTACGACCCGGACGTGCACCTGGGCGGCGGCCTGTACCTGTTCGTGCGCGGCATGCTCGGCCCGGGCACACCCGTGGTCGACGGCCCCGGCGGGCCGACCCCGACGGGCGTGCTGGCCTGGCGGCCCCCGACGGGGCTCGTGCTCGACCTCTCCGACCTGCTGGCGGGTGCCCCATGAGCGATCCGACCCTCGGCGCCGGGGACGCGCCTGCCGCCACGTCGATCGGCCAGCCGACCGGAGTGCTGGCCGGACCGTCCGCCGACGTGCCCGCCGACGTGCCCTGGCGGGTCGACGGGCTGCTCGCGCCCTTCGTCGCCGCGCGGGTCCTGACGTCCGCCGACGTGCACGTCGCCCGGCGGGTGGCGCGGCTGTGCGGCGAGGACGACGAGCGCGTGGTCCTCGCGGGCGCGCTCACGGTCCGCGC
Organism: Cellulomonas persica; assembly: GCF_007989825.1. GTDB lineage: Bacteria > Actinomycetota > Actinomycetes > Actinomycetales > Cellulomonadaceae > Cellulomonas > Cellulomonas persica. The sequence goes on from NZ_BJUA01000001.1 coordinate 199,529, forward strand.
GCTGCGCGCCGGTTCGGTGTGCGTCGAGCTGGCGACCGCGCCCTCGACCGTCGTCGAACCCGCGGACGACGAGGCCGTCGACGAGCCGGCGACAGGCCCGACCGACCAGCTCGCGCAGGTGCTGCCCTGGCCCGAGCCCACCGCGTGGGTGCGGGCGCTGCGCGCGAGCCCGGCCGTGGCGGACGGTCCCGACGGCCCGCCCGACCGGCCGCTGCGGTGGACCGGCGGCCTGCTGTACCTCGACCGCTACTGGCGCGACGAGGTCTCGGTGCGGGCGCAGGTCACCGACCGCCTCACGCCGGTCCCGGTGGACGAGGCGCGCCTCGAGGCTGCGGTGCACCGGCTGTTCCCGCACGAGGACGACGAACGTCAGCGCGCGGCCGTGCGCGCGGCGGCCACGTCGCGGCTGACGGTGCTCACGGGCGGCCCCGGCACGGGCAAGACGACGACGATCGCCCGGCTCGTCGCGGCGCTGCAGGACGTCGACGGCCCCGGCCTGCGGGTCGCGCTCGCCGCGCCGACCGGCAAGGCCGCGGCCCGCCTGCAGGAGTCGGTCAACGACGAGCTGCGCGCGCTCGTGCACGACGAGGACCGGCAGCGCACCGGTGAGCTGCGCTCGAGCACGGTCCACCGCCTGCTCGGCAACCGCCCCGGCAGCACGACGAGGTTCCGGCACGACGCGCGGCAGCGGCTGCCGCACGACGTCGTGGTCGTCGACGAGTGCTCGATGATGTCGCTGCCGCTCATGGCACGCCTGCTCGAGGCGGTGCGTCCCGGCTCACGCGTGGTGCTCGTCGGCGACCCGCACCAGCTCGCGAGCGTCGAGGCGGGCGCGGTGCTCGGCGACCTGGTGGCCTCGCTGCCGCGGGGCGTGGTCGAGCTGACGCGCGAGCACCGGTTCGGCGCCGAGCTGGCGGGGCTCGCGCACGCGATCCGCGCGGGCAACGCCGACCGTGCCGTCGCGCTCCTGCGGGCCGGGGGCGACGTCATCGAGTGGGTCGAGACCGCCGGGGACGTCCCCACGGCGCGTGAGGTGGCGACGCTCGAGGCCGACGTGCGCAGCACGGGGCGCGCCCTGGTCACGGCGGCCCGCGCGGGCGACGTGGACGGTGCGCTCGAGGCGCTCGGCGCGCACCGCCTGCTGCTCGCGCACCGACGCGGACCCGCGGGGGTCGCGCACTGGTCGACGGTCGCGGAGGACTGGGTCGCCCAGGAGACCGGCGGCCGCTCGTCCGCACCGTTCCCGCCCGGTCGGCCCCTGCTCGTCACGAGCAACGACCGCGCGACCGGCCTCTACAACGGCGACACGGGGGTCGTCGTCGCGACCCCCGACGGCGTCGCGGTGGCGTTCGGGGCCCGGGGTGCGTCCCGGCTGGTCGCGACGCACCGGCTGCCGCCCGCGCAGAGCGTGCACGCGATGACGGTGCACCGCGGTCAGGGCAGCCAGTTCGCGCGCGTGAGCGTGCTGCTGCCCGCGGCGACCTCTCCCCTGCTCACCCGCGAGCTGCTGTACACCGCGGTCACGCGCGCGCGGCAGCAGATCCGCGTGATCGGCACGGAGGCGGCCGTGCGCGCGGCCGTGCTGCGCCGGGTCCAGCGCGCGAGCGGCCTCGGCCGTCCGCTGACGAGCGACTGAGCGCCGTCCAGGCGCGTCAGCGCGGCAGACCTGGGCCCGCTACCGGCGGCGGCACGCCACGAGCTCGCGCGCGCCCGCCTCCCACCATTGCCCAGCGGCCGGCCCGGGCTGGCGTCACGCCAGGTCGACGAGCCGGAGCCGGATGCGCGCGACGTCGCCGGCCTGGACCGACTCCGCGCGCCGCACGGCCGCCTTGACCGGGAGCACGTACGTCGTCGCGCTCGGGAAGATCGACGTGCGCCAGGTCGTCTGCCCGATCGTCACCTCGACGCGCACCGACCCGAACCCTCGCGACACCCCCTCAGCGGCGTCCGCGACCTCGTCGGCGACGTCGGTCGGCAGGTCGGCGAAGGTCCACGAGTCGTGCTTGCGCACGTCCCAGGGGCGCAGCTGGGCCTCGAACTCGACTTCCACGCCCCCATCCTGCCCATCCCCACCGACAACAGCCCCGCGACCCGGCTTCTCCTCGGGCGCGAGGTCGCGTACCGCGAGCAACCGTGGGGTCGCGCGTCACGGTGGCGACAGGCTGGTCAGGCGCGCAGCGCCACCGTGGACGCGGTCACCGGAGAGGGCAGCGACGTGGTCCCGGTGAGGTAGCGGTCCACCGACGAGGCCGCCGCGCGGCCCTCGGCGATCGCCCAGACGACGAGCGACTGCCCGCGCCCGCAGTCCCCCGCGACGTAGACGCCCGGGATCGAGGTCGCGAACTCGTCGTCGCGCACGAAGGCGCCGCGCGCGTCGACCTCGAGCCCGAGCTCGTCGGCCAGGCCGCCGCGCTCCGGCCCGACGAAGCCGAGGGCGAGGACGACGAGCTGCGCGGGCAGCGTGCGCTCGGTGCCGGCCACCGGCTGGAACCGCCCGTCGACGCGCTCGACCTCGACGAGCCGCAGACCGGACACGCGGCCCTCGTCGTCGCCGACGATCGCCTGGGTGCTGACCGCGAACTCGCGCGTGCCGCCCTCCTCGTGCGACGTCGAGACCTTGAACACCGTCGGGTACGTGGGCCACGGCTGCTCCGCGGGCCGCTCGTGCGGCGGCTCGGGCATGATCTCGAGCTGCGTGATCGAGCGAGCCCCCTGCCGCACCGCGGTGCCGACGCAGTCGGCGCCGGTGTCGCCGCCGCCCACGACGACGACGTCGAGCCCGGTGGCCAGGGGTGCCCCGGCGACCGGCTCACCGACCGCGGCGTGGTTCGCAGGCACGAGGTAGTCCATCGCGGGCATGACGCCGCGCAGCTCCCGGCCCGGGACGGGCAGGTCGCGCGGGACGGTCGAGCCGACGGTCACGACGACCGCATCGTGCCGCGCGAGCAGCTCGGCACCGGTCAGGTCGACGCCGACCTCCACGCCGCAGCGGAACACCGTGCCCTCGGCGCGCATGACGTCGAGGCGGCGCTCGAGGACCGCGGCGGGCAGCTTGTACTCGGGGATGCCGAACCGCATCAACCCACCGGGCGCGCTCGCGCGCTCGTACACGGAGACGGTGTGGCCGGCCCGCGTGAGCTGCTGGGCCGCGGCCAGGCCAGCGGGCCCCGAACCGACGACCGCGACCGTGTGGCCGCTCATCCGGTCGGGCACGGCCGGGACGACGAGGCCGCGCGCGAACGCCTCCTCGGCGATGCTGAGCTCGACGTTCCGGATCGTCACCGGCTGCGAGTTGATGCCCAGCACGCATCCCGCCTCGCACGGGGCCGGGCACAGGCGCCCGGTGACCTCGGGGAAGTTGTTGGTCAGGTGGAGCCGGTCGGAGGCGTCCCGCCACTGCTCGCGCCACACGAGGTCGTTCCACTCGGGCATGAGGTTGCCGAGCGGGCACGCGTGGTGGCAGAACGGCACGCCGCAGTCCATGCACCGGCTCGACTGCCGGTGCAGCATCGCGAGCGCGTCGGCGTCGCCCGTGGGGTGCTCGTGGACCTCGGCCCAGTCGAGGATGCGTACCGGCACGGCGCGGTCGGGCGGGAGCTCACGGCCCCGGACGCGCAGGAACCCACGGGGATCGGCCATGCTCGCGAAGGTAGCCCCGCACCTCGTCGTCCGAGCCCGCCCTAGGTCCCGGTCACCGCCACCACGCGGACGGTCCATCTCACGTGTCGAACAAGTGCCGCGGTGCCGGCCGGGGCGCGGGCGCACGGTCGCGCCAGCCCCAGCAACCACCGAGGGACCTCGGACGACGAGCTCGGCGACCAGCGCGTGAGGTCAGCGCGGTGCATGTGACCCAGGTCCCGGGTCCCCCTTCAGGGCCGGACGTAATCTCCAGGTCAAGTGCGGATCTGGGCCCGGTGTAGTCCCGTACACCCGGCCAGGTCCCCGATGAAGGGAGCGCCGTGGACGCCTTGTCGGCCCTGTCCGCTGTCCACCTGCCGCCTGCGGTACGTGCCGCTGTGGAGTCCAGCCCGCGGGTGCTCGTCCCGCAGACGCGCGACGAGCTCTACCAGCTCGCGCTCGGCCCGGTCGGCGGCCCGATCCATGAGGTCGCGTACGACGTCACGACCGACGAGGGCATGCGCCGCATCGTCGAGGCGACGGTCACCCGGTGCCGCAACGGCCTCGCGGTGAACTACCCCGAGGACTACATGCGCCGGCGCGACCCGGACTGCATGCGCATCGCCGACGACCTGCCGACGGACAAGCCGCGCTACCGCGACGTGTTCGGCGAGGAGTTCGCACCGACGAAGGCCGCGACGCTCGACTGGCTCGGCGAGCAGGACCTCGTCGTCGTGCCGTTCAAGGCGGGCGGCCCGACGTTCGGCTACCCGTCGGTCGCGCTCGTCCCCGTGAACGCGGCGTTCTTCGCGGTCGCACTCGTCGACCTGCAGGGCTGGGTGACGTTCGACGAGCTGGGCGAGTTCACGCCGCGCTCGATCCTGTACGTCGCTCCCCCGTTCCGGCACACGACGTTCGGCGGTCGCCAGGTCGTCGTGCACGACCGCACGCCTGACCTGCACGAGGTCTTCGCCTACAACCTGTACCCGGGTCCCAGCGCCAAGAAGGGCGTGTTCTCGGTCCTGCTCGACATCGGCGAGCAGGAGGGCTGGATCACGGCCCACGCGTCGTCGGTGCGCGTCACCACGCCGTACGACAACGAGACCGTGATCATGCACGAGGGCGCCTCGGGCGGCGGCAAGTCGGAGATGTGCCAGGAGTTCCGGCGCCAGGACGACGGCCGCATCCTGCTCGGCACGAACGTCGTGACCAAGGAGCCGTACGTCATCACGCTCGCCGAGTCGAGCGCGCTCGCCCCCGTCACGGACGACATGACGCTGTGCCACAAGTCGCTGCAGGACTCCGACGGTCGGCTCGTGATCGCGGACGCCGAGGCCGGCTGGTTCGTGCGCGTCGACAACCTGCGCTCCTACGGCGAGGACGGCAACTTCGAGCGCGCGTGCATCCACCCGGACAAGCCGCTGGTGTTCTTCAACATCCAGGGCGTGCCCGACGCGACCGCCCTGCCGTGGGAGCACACGCTCGACTCGACCGGCAAGCCGTGCCCGAACCCGCGCGTCGTGATCGACCGCTCGATGATCCGCGGCGTGCTGTCGGAGCCCGAGCACGTCGACGTGCGCACGTTCGGCGTGCGGATGCCCGCGTGCACGCGGGACAAGCCGTCCTACGGGATCATGGGCGTCACGCACTTCGTGCCGCCGGCGCTCGCCTGGGTGTGGCGGCTCATCGCCCCGCGCGGCGACAAGAACCCGTCGATCGGCGAGTCGAAGTCCGAGAACAAGGTCATCAAGCACGGCGGCATGGTCTCGGAGGGCGTCGGCTCGTACTGGCCGTTCTCGACCGGCACCAAGGTCGCCGCGGCGAACCTGCTGCTGCGTCAGCTCGTCGACGCCTCGCGTACCCGGTACGTCCTGACGCCGAACCAGCACATCGGCGCCTACCAGGTGGGCTTCGCCGCCGAGTGGATCACGCGTGAGTACCTCGCGCGGCGCGGTGGCGGGCGGATGCGTCGCGACCAGCTCACGCCGGCGCGCTGCTCGCTGTTCGGCTACACGTTGCGCGAGATGAAGGTCGACGGGCAGCTCGTGCGTCCCACGTGGCTCGCGCCCGAGATGCAGTCGCAGGTCGGGGTCGAGGCGTACGACGAGGGCGCCGGGATCATCAAGGCGTTCTTCAAGTCCGAGCTCGAGCAGTACCTCACGGACGAGCTCGACCCGCTCGGTCGGGCGATCATCGAGATCGTGCTCAAGGACGGCTCGGTCGAAGACTACGAGGCCCTCACGCCGATGCACATCTGAGCTGGGCCGGTCTCAACAGGCCGATCCAGCTGGGCCGATCCAGCTGTGCCCGTCTCAGGCACCAACTGACGCGCGCACCATGCGCAGCTGACGCCCATCCGCGTCAGGCACCACCCGCGGCGACGACGAGCCCCACCAGGCGCGTCGTCGCCGCGGTCGTTCCCGGACCTGTCGACGGTCCTGCGCGCTGCGCGCGAGCGAGGGTGCGCGCACCTTGCCCGTGTGGGCGCCCGGGTCGAACATGTGTTCGTGAGCGAGGCGACGATCCTGCACGCCGACCTCGACGCGTTCTACGCGTCGGTCGAGCAGCGCGACGACCCCCGCCTGCGCGCCCGGCCGGTCGCCGTGGGCGGGGGCGTCCTCCTGGCGGCGTCCTACGAGGCGAAGCGGCGCGGCGTGCGTACCGCGATGAGCGGTCGCCAGGCGCGCGGGCTGTGCCCCGACCTGATCGTCGTGCCGCCGCGGTTCGAGGCCTACGTCGAGGCGAGCGCGGAGGTCTTCGCGATCTTCCGGGACACGACGCCGCAGGTGCAGGGGGTGTCGATCGACGAGGCGTTCCTCGACGTGCGCGGCCTGCGACGCGCCGACCCGACGCCGCCCGTCGACCACGCGGCCCGCCTGCGCGCCCGCGTGCGCGACGAGGTCGGTCTGCCGATCACGGTCGGGGTCGCGCGCACGCCCTTCCTCGCGAAGGTCGCGAGCCGTGTCGCCAAGCCGGACGGGCTGCTGCTCGTCCCACCGGACCGCGAGGCCGCGTTCCTGCACCCGCTACCGGTCGAGACCTTGTGGGGCGTCGGTGAGACGACCGCGACCAGGCTGCGCTCGTACGGCCTGCGGACGGCCGGAGACGTCGCGGACCTGCCGGAGCACGTGCTGCGCGGCCTGCTCGGCCCGGCCGCCGGGTCACACTTGCACGCGGTCGTGCACGGCCGCACGCCGGAGCGCGTGGTGACCGACCGCGCCCGCGGCTCCGTGGGCGCGCAGCGCGCGCTCGGTCGCGGACCGCACTCGCCCGACGCCGTGCGCGCGGCACTGCTGGGACTCGTCGACCGCGTGTGCCGGCGCCTGCGAGCCGGGCACCGCACGGCGCGCACCGTCGTGCTGCGGCTGCGGTTCGCGGACTTCTCGCGTGCGACGAGGTCGCGTTCGCTCGCGTTCGCCACGTCCTCGTCCGACGAGCTGCGCGCGACGGCGCTGACGCTGCTGGACTCCGTGCGCGAGCTGGTCGCCGAGCGCGGGATCACGCTCGTGGGCGTCGCGCTGACCGGGTTGGGCAGCGACGCCGTCGTCCAGCCCGCGCTCGAGCTCGAGGCGTCGCACGACGGGCTCGACCGGGCCGCCGACCGGCTCGCGGAGCGGTTCGGGTCCCGCGCGCTGACCCGCGCGAGCCTGCTCGTCGTGGGCGACGGCTTCGCCGCACCCCAGCTGCCGGACCCGCCCGCGGATGCCTGAGCCCACCGGACGCGCGGATCACACCCCGCGCGGCTCGGACGCGGGTGTGCGCGTGCCGATGCTTCGGACATGGAAGCCCGCCGTCGGCCGCGTCGCGCGCACGCCGCGTCGCCGGTGCACGCCACCAGGGCGCGCCACGGCGTGGCCCTCGCACTGGCGGGCGCCCTCGCGCTGGCCGGCCCACTCGGCCTCGTCGGCTGCGCGCCGCTCGAGACCGACGCGGGTTCCGCCGCCGGACCTGCCGCCGCGCGCTCGCCGTCGCCTGCCGCGAGCGCGCCCGACACGGCCCGTCCGACCCCCGCTGCCGACGAGTCGCCCGCGACCTCGTCGCCCACCCCGGCGCCCGCTGCCTCGTCGTCCGGCGCCTCGGACACCCCGACCGCGCTCGCCGCGCTGGCGATCCTGGAGGTCAAGGGACGTGCGCCGCAGACCGGGTACGACCGCGACCTGTTCGCCTACCGGTCCGTGGACCTGGACCGCAACGGCTGCGACACGCGCAACGACATCCTGCGCCGCGACCTCGTCGACCAGGAGGTCCGCCCCGACGGCTGCGTCGTCGAGTCCGGCACGCTGCTCGACCCGTACTCGGGCATAGCGATCGCGTTCCGTCGCGGGCAGGCCACGTCCGCTGACGTGCAGATCGACCACGTCGTCGCCCTGGCCGACGCATGGCAGAAGGGCGCGCAGCGGTGGGATGCGGCGACGCGGGAGTCGTTCGGCAACGACCCGCTGAACCTCCTCGCGGTCGACGGCCCGTCGAACCAGCGCAAGGGCGCGGGCGACGCCGCGACGTGGCTGCCGCCGAACCGCGCGTTCCGGTGCGCGTACGTCGCGCGCCAGGTCGCGGTGAAGCACGCGTACGGGCTCTGGGTGACGGCCGCGGAGCGCGACGCGATCGCGCGCGTGCTCGCGACCTGTCCCGACGAGCCCCTGCCCGACGCGCACGCGTCGCCGACCACGGACCCGGCGTGGACGGCACCCGATGACGCGGCGACGCACGAGCCCACGCCCGCTGCGACGACCGAGGCGCCGGCTCCCGCCGACGACGTCACGGTGTACTACGCGAGCTGCACGCAGGCCCGCGCAGCGGGCGCCGCGCCGCTGCACCGGGGTGACCCCGGCTACCGGTCGGGTCTGGACCGCGACGGCGACGGCATCGCCTGCGAGTGACCCGCCGGTCCGCTCCGGCGGGCGGGGCGTGGTCTTGCCGGCCCGACCGGGCGGGCCAGGGCCGTCTCGGGATCCATCGGGATTGACGATGGATCCCGGTCGGACGACGGTGAGGCGTGTGACCACCACGACCAGCCCGGACCACCCGTTCGGCACGCGCTTCGAGGCCCTGTTCCAGCAGGCCTACCTGCGCTTCCACCGTCGCGACGAGCCGCGCTCCGAGCTCGCGGGGGCGTCGCGGGCCGTGCTCGCGCACCTCGCGATGGCCGGTCCGCTCACGGTCGGCCAGGCCGCCGACCACCTGCGCCGCGCGCAGTCCGTGGTGAGCGAGATCGTGACGCACCTCGAACGCGACGGCCTGCTCGCGCGCGAGCGCGACCCGGCCGATCGTCGTCGCACGCTCGTCTGGCTCACGCCTGACGGGTTCGAGCGTCTCGCGGCCGACCGCCGCGTCCTGTCCCCCGCGCTCGTCGACCGGGCGGCCGCCGCGCTGCCGCCCGAGCAGCGCGACCGTCTGCTCGCCGACCTGGCCGCGCTGCTCGCCGGCGACGACGCCGTCACGACCACGCACGACGGCGCTCACGGCGACGCAACCGCCAGCGTCACCAGCGGCACCCCCGACCTCACCGCGCAGTCCCCCGACGCCCGTGCGGGCGTCCTCACCGAAGGAGAACCCCGATGAGCACCACGACCGAGCACGACCACGTCCACGCCGCCGCGTGCGAGAGCTGCGGCATGCCGATCGAGTCGGGGCGGTACTGCGCGTACTGCACCGACGAGACCGGGGCGCTGCAGGCGTTCGAGGAGCGGTTCGAGCGCATGGTGTCCTGGCAGGAGCGCCGCAACCCGGGAGCGTCCCGGGCCGAGCTCGAGGAGCAGACGAAGGCCTACATGGCGACGATGCCGGCGTGGCGCGACCACCCGTCGCTCGCCCGCTGACGCCGCCGCTGTCCGTGGTCGCTCACCTGATCAGGTGAAGATCACCCACGGCAGGTCTATGCCCGGTCCGGTGGCGAGGATCACGCTGGCGACATGGGCGTGCGCAGCGCGTGGCGCCAGATGCGCCGGTCAGCGCAGGGTGAGGACGCGGAGTCCACACCCGGCCCCGCTGCGCGCGAGATGGAGAGCAACCGCTGGTCGGCCGTGACGGCGCTGGTGATCTCGGCGTTGGTGTCGGTCGGCGTGCTCGCGGCGATCGTGCTGCTGCTCCAGCGGCTCAACACGGATCAGCCGACCGCGGCGCTCTCGCTCGTGTTCGTGGCGGCGGCGGTGGTGCTGATCCTGGTCGTGGGTGCGCTCACCGTCATCCTCAAGCGCCTGCGGCTGGACAACGGCGAGGAGGCGATGGGGCTCCCGTCCGGGAGCGTGCGGGCGGTCCTCGCCCTCCTGCTCGTCATGCTGTTCTTCATCAGCGCGATGTTCCTGTTCGACGCCACCCGCAACCGGGCCTCGACGGACCCCGCGACGTTCCGCACGATCGACGGGCTGACCGCCGTACAGCTCGCGCAGGTCCCGCTCGAGCAGGTGAAGCAGTCGTCGCAGCGCGAGCAGGACGGCACGGTCGTGTACGACGTGGTGCTGTACGCGCCGCCGACCTCCACCCGCACGTCCGACGACCTCGCCAAGCAGCTCGTGACGACGGTCGCCACGCTCGTGACGGCGGTCGCGGCCTTCTACTTCGGGTCGAACACGGTCACCACCGCCCGCGCGATGGCGGACAACCACCCGCAGGGCCCGACGGTGCCCCTGGCGCCGGCGGGCGCTCCGGGCGCGGGCGCGGTCACCTCAGGAGAGCCCGCGGGCGGTGCTGCGCCCACCGGCGGCGAGGCGACCATGTCGGCGACGGCCGAGCACCCACCGGGCCGGGGCGCGGCGGGTACGGCGGAGCCTGCAGCGAGGGGAGTCGCGGCGTCACCGAGCGCCGGCGGTGCGGCGGCGACGCCCGTCAAGCCCGTGCGTGCGACGTCGACGGAGCGCCGAGGCAGGACGCGCGCGGCGAACCCCGACGAGTCCCGCTAGGACGCGGGCAGCACGCACACGCTCCTCGCGTGCCGTGCACGGCTCGAGCCGACGACCGATTGCTCGCTCCTCGCGAGCAGTCGTGCCGGGGCATCGACGCAGTCGACCGAGAAAGACGTTGCCGAGGGACGCCTGGGCATGTCAGGCTCTGCGCGTCCTTGTCGTCTCCTGAAGGTCGTGATCATGACGGGCACCCGGTTCGCGCCGCGCCAGCCGCGCTGACCACCTCCCGCCGCCGCCATGAGGCGCGGGCAGGGTTCAGCGCATCCGCCGAACCCCCGGAGCCCGTATGTCCACCCCTTCCTCCTCGCCTGCGCGCGCTGCTGCGCGCCCCTCGGTCACCTTCACGGACGTCACGCTCGTCCGCGACGACGGGACCGTCACGCTCGCGGACGTCACCGGCTCGTTCGGTCCCGGCCGCACGGGCCTCGTCGGCGCCAACGGCTCCGGCAAGTCCACGCTCCTGCGCCTCGCGGCCGGCCTGCTCGAGCCCACGTCGGGCTCGGTCGTCGCCGCGGGTGAGGTCGCCCTTCTCCCGCAGCACGTGACGCTCGACGCCACGGCCACGGTCGCCGACCTGCTCGGGGTCGGAGCAACCCTCGCGTCGTTGCGCGCGATCGAGTCGGGTGACGTCGCCGAGCACCACTTCGAGGTCGTCGACGACGACTGGGACGTCGAGGCCCGCGCGGCGGACGCCCTGCACCCGCTGGGTCTGGGCGCCGCCGACCTCGACCGCTCGGTCGCGACGTTGTCCGGCGGCGAGGCGATGCTCGTCGCCGTCGCCGGGCTGCGGCTGCGTCGTGCGGCGGTCACGCTGCTCGACGAGCCGACGAACAACCTCGACCGCGCCGCGCGTGCCGCGCTGCGCGAGGTCGTCCGCTCGTGGCCCGGTGCGCTCGTCGTCGTCTCGCACGACACGGCGCTGCTCGAGGAGATGGACGAGACCGCGGAGCTCTACGCCCACCGGCTGTCGGTGCACGGCGGACCGTACTCGTCGTGGCGCGCGCAGCTCGAGACCGAGCAGGCCGCCGCCGCGCAGGCCGCGCGGACCGCGGAGCAGCAGGTCAAGGTCGAGCGCCGCCAGCGGATCGAGGCCGAGACCAAGCTCGCGCGACGGGCGCGGCAGGGCCGCGCGATGGCACTCAACGCGAAGGCCGCCCCGATCGTGCTGCACGCGTGGGCGGCGAAGGCCGAGGTGACGGCTGGTCGGCACCGCCGCCTCATGGACGACAAGATGTCCTCGGCTCGCGCGGCCGCGGACGAGGCTGCCGCTCGCGTGCGCGACGACGAGTCGGTGCACCTCGAGCTCGGCGACCCTGACGTGCCGCGCAGCCGCCGGATCGCGGAGCTGCCGGGGTCGTCGGCCGGTGCCGGGACCGTGGTCGTGCAGGGGCCCGAGCGCGTGGGGCTGGTCGGTGCGAACGGCGTGGGGAAGACGACGCTGCTGGAGCTGCTCGTGCACGGCTCGGTGCGGGACGCCGATGCGCGTGGCGTACCGATCGACGCGGCGCGCGTGCGCCTGCTGACAGACCGCGTCGGGTACCTGCCGCAGCGGTCGTGGCACCTGGACGACGACGCGAGCGCGCTCCAGCTCGTGGCCGCAGCCGCACCGTCGGTCCCGACGAGGGAGCTGCGCAACCGGCTGGCCCGTCTGCTCCTGCGGGGTGACACCGTGCACCGTCCGGTGCGGACGCTGTCGGGCGGCGAGCGGTTCCGCGTGGCGCTCGCGCGGCTGCTCCTCGCCGACCCGCCGCCGCAGCTGCTGGTGCTCGACGAGCCGACGAACGACCTGGACCTGACCACGGTCGACCAGCTCGTCGGCGCGCTGGCCGCCTACCGCGGCGCGCTGCTCGTGGTCAGCCACGACGACGCGTTCCTGGCACGGCTCGGCCTCGACCGCGTGCTCGAGCTGGACCGCGCGGGCGACCTGCACGAGATCGAGCTGCCGGCGCCCGCACGCTGAGCGCGCACACTGAGCGCGCACACTGAGCGAGCACGCTGAGCCCTCGCACTGATCCGGCGCACCGCGCGGAGCGACCCGAGGGACGACGCAGGGAGGCGGGGCCGCCGGTCAGCGTGCGGTGAGCTCCGCCTCGTCGGGACCGGCGCACCCGACGGCGCGAGACTCACGTGGGCCGTCGTCGCTCGCGACGGCGTCGGTCCCGGCGGGCGTCTCTGCCTCGAGCGCGGAGCGCGGCAGGGGAACGACGGCCTCGAGCACGACCGACCCGTCCGAGGGTCCGTCGACGAGCGTCGGCACGGTCGCGCCGGTCCAGTCGTGGGCCGCGAGCACGTCGTCGCTCGCCGGGGTCGTCGTCTCCACGCCCGCCACCGCGACGTCGCCCGGGACCGCGGCACGACGCGACAGGACGTCGGCACTCGTCGCGACCTCGTCGGTCCCGGCCGCGTGTGCCCCGCCTGCCGAGGCGGCGACACCGAGCGCGCGGTGGGCCCGGACGTACGCCGGGACCAGCAGGACGATCGCGCCGACCCAGGCCAACGGGTTGCCCCAGACGACGCCCGTGTACCCGAACGCGGCACCGAGCACGATGGCGGCGCCCACGCGCATCACGAGCTCGAGCACGCCCGTCATGGTCGGCACGAAGGACTGTCCCAAGCCCTGCAGGGCACCTCGCAGGACGAACAGCGCCCCGAGGAGCGTGTAGGTCGCACCGTTGACGGTGAGGAGGACCGCCGCCATCTCGACGACGCGCTCCTCCCCCGGGCCGACGAAGAGCTCGACGAGGCGCGCTCCGCTCGAGATGAGCACCACCCCGAGGAGCACCGCACCGGCGAACGCGATGCCCAGGGACTCGAGCACGCCGCGCCGGATGCGGTCGGGCCGCCGCCCGCCGTGGTTCTGCGCGACGAACGTGGACACCGCGAGCCCGAGCGAGGCGAGCAGCGCGATGGCGAGCCCGTCGACGCGCGCCGCGGTCGTGTAGGCCGCGACGGCGTCCGCACCGAGCTCGTTGAGCCGCAGCTGCACCGCGAGTGTCCCGATCGCGATGATCGAGGCCTGGAAGCCCATCGGCAGGCCGAGGCGCAGGTGGCGCGTGACGTCCCCGCGGCTGATGCGCCAGTCCTCTCGCCGGACGTGCAGCACGGGGACGCGACGACGCACGTACTCGAGGCAGAGCAGCACCGAGATCAGCTGCGAGACCACCGTCGCGAGCGCGGCGCCGCCGACGCCCGTGCCGAGGCCGTTCACGAGCGTGACGACGAGCGCGACGTTGAGCAGGCAGCTCACGGTGAGGAACACGAGGGGCGTGCGAGAGTCGCCGATCGCCCGGATGATCGCGGCGAGGTAGTTGTAGAACATCGTCACGGCCGAGCCGGCGAAGCTGACGAGCGCGAAGGTGCGCGCCTCGGGCACCAGCTCGGCGGGCGTGTGCAGCCAGCCGAGCGCCGGCTCGACGAGCCCGATCGCGACGACCGTGAGGACGACGCTCGCGCCGGCCGCCAGGATCGTTCCCGTCGCGACCGAGCGCCGCACTCCCCGCTGGTCCCCCGCGCCGAAGGCCTGCGCGGTCGGGATCGCGAACCCCGACGTCATACCCCACGCCGCGCCGAGCAGGAGGAACAGCAGGCTGCCGACCACGCCGACGGCGGCCAGCGACGTGACGCCGAGGGTGCGTCCGACGACGAACGCATCGGCGACCTGGTAGAGCTGCTGGACCAGGTTGCCGACGAGCAAGGGGACGGCGAAGACGAGGATGACGCGCCAGGGGCGGCCGGTCGTGAGGACCTTCGCCATGGGTGAACGGCTCCGAGAGGTCGTGCGCGGGTGGGAACGAGCGGCGCGATGGCGGCGGGCCGCACCAGCGCCGCCCGACGTCTCCCGTCGCTCCGGATCGTATCGTTACGATCGGCGACGACCTGCAGTGATTTAGCGCCCCGCGCGCCGATGCGGTGTCGGTTCACTCACACGGCTGTCAGTCCACGGCGCCAGGCGCGTCCCCTACGCGACCACCGCGTGCAGGGCGGAACACCGCGACGCCCGGGCGACCACCCGCGCAGGGCGCGGCAAACGCATGCTCGGGCACGACTGTCCCAGCCCCATCCTCGGGCCCAGCCACCCGGGAGCAAGGAACCCGCTCTCGGCGGCTGACCGTCGTCGGCGACAGCCAGCAGGCGGAGACCCCCTCCACGCCGTGCGGAGAGAAGGTGAGGTCAGCCGATCGGTGCCGCGACGACCTCGTCGCCGGCCCGCGCAGGACCGTCGCCTGCGAGCACGGCAGCCTGCGGCAGCAGCGACGCCGCCCCGACGATCTCCAGCACGCTGGACACCGCCCGGTCCGGGTCGCGCAGCGTCACGTCGATCCCAGCCTCCCGGGCGGCGTGCAGGAGCTGCAGGACGAAGGCGATGCCCGACGAGTCGATGAACGTCACGGCGGAGGCGTCGATGACGATCGCGCCGTCGCTGGTCAGTGCCGTGATCATCGACCGGCTCGCCTGCTCACGCAGGGCGACGTCGATCTCGCCGACCAGTCGTACGACGGTGCATCCCGGCTCTGCCTCGACGCCGATCTCACCCGCAACGTCCACCACTGCCTCCTCGCTGGTCACCGCTGCTCACGATCGGCCGTCGAGACCGTACGCGGCCGCACCCACACACGCCACGCGAACGGGCTCCGCCTCTGCTTCACGGCGCCACCTGTGCTCACCATCCGCTACAACGCCGGACAGCGCACCTTGGTTCCGCCCGCAATGCCCGAATCCACATGCTCGACCCGCGTAGACGCCCGCCCGATTGCGACCACCCGGTGCCGGCCACCCGATTCCGACCACCCGATTGCGACCACCCGGTGCCGCCCACCCGATTGCGACCACCCGGTTGCAACCCGGGGCGACCACCCGGTTGCGACCGCACGGGGCGGCGCCCACCCCGAGCGGCGCTAGAACGGGGGCGGCTCGTCGTCGCGTGGGTAGGCCAAGCGCGGTCCGTGCGTCCGCGTCTGCGGCGTGGCGAGGACCGGTTGGGGGTGAGTCACGTAGGTGATGCCGAGCTGCGACGTCCAGGCCACGCCGCCACCGGGCAGGTCGCGCCTCACCTTCCACAGACCTTGGGTCTTGAGGTCGTGATGTCGTATGCAGACGGCGTGCAGGTTGGCTGCCGTGGTCTGCCTGCCGACCGGCCCGGTGCCGGAGGTCGGCGAGCGGTAGGGCTCGATGTGGTCGAGCTCGCCCGTCCCGGCGGGACGCACACAGCCCGGGAACGTGCACGTGACGTCGCGCGCGATCACGTGGCCGCCCAGCACGGCGCCCGGACGGTAGGTGCGCGTGCCGCGCTCGACCAGCGTCCCGTCGACGGGGTCGGTCAGGAGGCGCCGCCACGTGCCGTCGGCGGCGATCAGGCGGGCCGTCTCCGCGGGGATCGGCCCGTGACCCGCGAGCTCGGCGGGATGGTCGTCGAGGCCGAGCAACGTCGTGGCCGCGACCGTCACCTGGATGTGCGGACGGATCCGCTGCTTCGTCGGGAGCTCGCGTCCGCACGGCAGCACTCCGGTGTCCGCGATGTCGCGGAACAGCGAGACGAACAGGTCGGCTCGTCGCTGGTCGCGGGTGCGCTCGTCGAGGAGGTCGGCGGTGTCGGTCGCGGCGTCCAGGACGGTCTGGACCACCATCGCATCCGGAGCGCTCAGGAACGCCGACACCCAGGCCATGCCGTCCGGGGCCCAGTCCACGCGCACGCACCTGCGCTCCCGAGCCTGTGCGGCGCGCACGCGCGTCGCCTCCGGGTCGACCGCCAGCACCTCGCGGCGCACGAGCCGCCGGAGCTGCGTGGGCGTCAGGTCCGCGGACCGTTCCGCGGCCGACGCCGCCACCCGCCGCGTCGCGCGCTCGACGGCGTCGCGGTCCGGCAGCTCGTCCGTGCCGACGACCAGCGCGGCGACCTCGTCGAGCACGACGTCGACCTTGCGCACGTCCATCGCACCCGCGCGCAGGGCCTCGTCGAGCACGGGCAGGTCGCCGAGCGAGCCCGCTCGTGCCACCAGCGCCTGCGCGGCGGTCCGCGTCCACGCGAGGGCGACGGCGACCTCCTGGGGCAGGTCGCCCAGCAAGCCGTGCCCGCGTGCCATCAGCTCCCGCAGCACCTCGGCCTGCGCCGCGACGGCCACACCGACCAGCTGCTGCCACCCGACGACCAGGCCGAGCAGGTCGACGTCGTCCGCGTCCGCGAGCGCCACGCTCTCGAGGCGCGCGGCCAGCGCACCGGCGCTCGCGCCCTCCACAGGGAACTCCTGCAGCTCCACCGACCAGTGCGCGAGCGGCCTGGTCGGGGTGCGAGCCACTGCCAGCCGCGGGCCGGAGCACGGCGCGTCGGGAGACGGGTCCGCACTCATCCCCGTGCGCTCCGCGAGCACTGTCACCGCTCATCACCCCCGTCCGCAGCAGCACCGCCGTCTTCGAACAAGTGTTCCACCGACCACTGACACTCCCCGCCTGCGCGCACAGGTCCGCCACTCCACCTGTTCGATGACACGACGAGGCCCCACTGGCGAACCAGCGGGGCCTCGTCGGACGGCACCTCGTCGTACGGAACCTCGTCGCAAGCCCCCGTCGCACGAGATCTCGTCGCACGGGACCTCGTCGCACGGGACCTCGTCCCGCCGAACCTCGTTCTGCGGAGCTGGGTCGTACGGAACCAGGTCGGGTGGAGCCTGCGGCCGTGGTGATGGCCAGGACGAGCACGGGGATCGAGAGCGCGTGCGCGCGACGGGCGGCGGCACGAGCGAGCCGCGACAGAGCACAGCTCGACGCCCGCCGCCCGTCGGCGGCGCGACACGACGCGCAGGGAGCACGCGCCTCGTCGTCGTCCGGGGTCAGCCGGGGTCAGCCGAGGTCAGCCGACCGTGACGGGACGACGCTCGGCCGCCGCTGCCTCGTCGGACGCCGCAGCCTCGCCGGCGGCGACGCCCTCGCGGGACGACGCAACACCCGCGACGCCGTCCTCGTCGGACACGGCCTCGTCGGACACGGCGTCGTCGGAGAACAGGTCAGCCGCGGTCGACGACTCGTAGCGGGCGACGTCCAGGAGCCCTTCACGCTTCGCGACGACGGTCGGGACGAGCGCCTGACCGGCGACGTTCACCGCGGTGCGACCCATGTCGAGGATCGGGTCGATCGCCAGCAGCAGCCCGACGCCGGCGAGCGGCAGCCCGAGCGTGGACAGCGTGAGCGTGAGCATCACGACCGCGCCGGTGAGCCCCGCGGTCGCGGCGGAGCCGACCACGGACACGAACGCGATGAGCAGGTAGTCCGTCAGGGACAGGTCCACGCCGAAGATCTGGGCGACGAAGATCGCGGAGATCGCCGGGTAGATCGAGGCGCAACCGTCCATCTTCGTCGTCGCGGCCAGCGGCACGGCGAACGACGCGTACGACGACGGCACTCCGAGGTTCCGCTCGGTCACGCGCTGCGTGACGGGCAGGGTCCCGACCGACGAGCGCGAGACGAACGCGAGCTGGATGGCCGGCCACGCGCCGCGGAAGAACGAGCGGATGCGCAGGCCGTGCGCCTTGAGGATCGCCGGGTAGACGACGAACAGGACGATCGCCAGGCCGACGTAGATCGCGATCGCGAACGTCGCGAGCGGCGAGAGCAGGTCCCACCCGTAGGTCGCGACGGCCTTCCCGATCAGGCCGAGCGTGCCGAGCGGGGCGAGGCGGATGACCCACCAGAGCACCTTCTGCACGACGGACAGGGCGGAGCGGTTGAACGCGAGGAACGGCTCGGCGGCCTTGCCGCTGCGCAGCGCGGCGATCCCGACGACGAGCGCGACGACGACGATCTGCAGCACGTTGAACGACACCGACGTGGACGCGGTGCCGTCCTCGGCGAGCTGCGTCGAGGCGCCGAGACCGAGGAAGTTCGCGGGGATCAGGCCGTTGAGGAAGTCGATCCACGACCCGGTCTTGCCGGGCTCGGAGCCGGCGGCCGGGTCGAGCGTCGAGCTCGCGCCGGGCTGGAACACCAGGCCGAGGCCGATGCCCACGGCGACCGCGATCGCGGCGGTGATCGCGAACCAGAGCAGCGTCTGGCCGGCGAGGCGGGCCGCGTTGGTCACGTGCCGCAGGTTCGCGATGGACGCGACGATCGCGAGGAACACGAGCGGCGGGACGATCGCCTTGAGCAGGGTGACGAACGACGAGCCGATGGTGTCGAGCGTCGTCGTGAGCCAGTTGGCGGAGCCGTCGGCGACGGGTCCCATCTGCAGGGCGACCCAGCCGAGGAGGACGCCGAGCACGAGGCCCGCGATCACCTGGACGCTGAAGGACGGGAGGCGCAGCCGGCTGCGCTGGGGGGACGTGTCGGACACGGGTGACCTTTCGGGGGCGCGCGGCGACGAGCCGCGACGCGGTCGGGGGCGTCGCGCACAGCGAGGTGGCACGACGAGGAGAGGGCCGGGATCGGCCGGAGGACCGCGCGCAGGGCGCGGCGGATCAGCAGGGCGCCGAGGTCAGCGCGCGCTGGGTGGGACGACGGCGGAGGTCGTCAACAGCCGCGGGTGGCACGACAGAGCGCGCTGGCGACCAGGGACAGGTCGACGGCACGGCGCTCGGTCAGGATCGTGCTCACAGCGGGGCAGCTCCTCGGGTGGGGGACGCGGGACGCCGTCGTGCGGCGGTCTCCGGCTCCAACACGGTAACCCGGAAGATTCATCCCATCAACCGACGAGGTCACACGCGGTCGTCGAGCCGCAGCGCCTCCTCGAGGCCCACGCGCGAGCGCTTGCGCGAGTACCCGAAGTAGATCGCGAACCCGATCGCGAGCCACACGACGAACCGCAGCCACGTCTCCACGGGCAGGTTGACCATGAGGTACAGGCACACGAGCGCCGAGGCCGCCGGCAGCCACGGCACCCACGGCACCCGGAACGCCCGGGGCAGGTCCGGCCGCGTCCGACGCAGCACGATCACCCCCACGCTGACCAGCACGAAAGCGGACAGCGTCCCGATGTTGACCATCTCCTCGAGGACGCCGACGGGCGTGAAGCCCGCGACGACCGCGCACACCGCCGTGACGATCGCGGTGATGACCCACGGCGTGCGGTACCGCGGGTGCACCTTGGCGATCACGGGCGGCAGGAGGTGGTCGCGGCTCATGGCGAACATCACGCGCGAGGCACCGATCATCAGGGTCAGCACCACGGTCGTGAGCCCCGCGACCGCGCCCGCCGAGATGACCGTGGCCATCCAGCCCTGACCGTGGACCTCGAACGCGTTGGCCAGCGCCGCCGCCGGGTCGAGCTCGTCGTAGCTGACCATGCCCGTCACGACGAGCGCGACCGCGCAGTACAGGACGGTGCAGATGATCAGCGAGCCGATGATGCCGATCGGCAGGTCGCGCCTCGGGTTGCGTGTCTCCTCGGCGGTCGTCGCGACCACGTCGAACCCGATGTACGCGAAGAACACCAGCGCGGCCCCGGCGAAGATGCCCGAGACGCCGAACGCGGCCGGCTCGATGCCGAGCAGGGCCTGCAGCAGGGGCTGGGTCAGCCCCGACGCGGACTCGGTGGGCTGCGACGGCGGCACGAACGGGTCGTAGTTCGCCGCCGAGACGAACTGGATGCCCGCCACGATCACGAACAGCACGATGAACAGCTTGATCGCGACGAGCACGAGGTTGACCCGCATCGACTCCTTGATCCCGACCGAGATCAGGACGCCGAGCGCGACGACGAGCAGCACGGCCGGCAGGTCGACCACCCCGCCGTAGGCGATCGACTCCGGCAGGACCCACCCGAGGTGCTCCAGGAACGACCCGAGGTAGGCGCTCCAGCCCTGCGCCACGACGCTCGCGCCCAGGAACATCTCGAGCAGCAGGTCCCACCCGACGATCCACGCGACGAGCTCGCCCATGCTCGCGTAGCTGAACGTGTACGCCGACCCCGAGACGGGCACGGTCGACGCGAACTCGGCGTAGCACATGGCCGCGAGCGCGCAGCAGAACGCGGCGACGACGAACGACAGCACGATCGCGGGCCCGGCGATCTCGTGCGCCGCGCGACCGGTCAGCGTGAAGATCCCCGCCCCGATGACCACGCCGACCCCGAACACGATGAGGTCGAGCGCGGACAGCGACCGCTTGAGCTGGTACTCCGGCTCGTCCGCGTCAGCGAGGGACTGCTCGATCGACTTGGTCCGCAGCACGCTCATGCGACGTCCTCCCGCTCACCTGGCACCGTCCGTACGAGGCGGATGCATGCGAGTGTCCCGGAACTCCCTCGCGTGCGCGCGTCGCGATCAGCGCGTGGACCGGTCCTCGGCGATGTACGCGAGCCGACGCAGCGTCTCGGCGTTGCGCGGCACGAGCGCCGCGTCGCGCAGCGGCCGCGGGAGGAGCGTGGCCGCGCCGCGCACGGCGTCCTCCTCCATGCGCACCAGGGTGCCGCCGCCGGCCTGCGGGACGACCTCGAGGACGATGTGCGCCTCCCCCGCCGGCCACCCCCGTGCCCGCAGCTCGAGGCGACCCTCGGGGTCCCACGCGACCACGCTCGTCGTGTCGTTGATGAGAGCGGGCCACAGCCCCGCGGAGTGGGCGATGCGCGAGCCCGGTGCCGGCCAGGCGTCGTCGACCTGGCGGATGCGGGCCGTCCCGACGACCCACGCCGCGTAGCTCCAGCCGTCGGCCAGGACGTCCAGCACGTCCTTCGGCTCGCAGCGCATCCGACGCGCGACGGTCGCCATGTCTCACCTCCGCTCCTGCCCCCCGTGGGCGGGGGCTGCCGGCCGACCACGGCGCGGCGGCCTGCCAGCATCGTGCGCCCCCGCTGCGCTCCCCGCGAGCGCTCGCGGCACCTGCCGCGACGACACCAGCGCGCAGGAGCGCACCCGGCAGCGTTCGGCGCGCGCAGGTCGCCGGTGGCGGGTAGGAAGGTGCGCCATGGTGACGATCGGGTTCCACCACTCGCACGAGCAGGTCCACCCGGCGGCGCTCCTGGCGGCCGCGCGACGCGCGCAGGAGGTCGGCTTCGACGCGGGGATGTGCTCGGACCACTTCGCGCCCTGGAGCGCCACGCAGGGTCACTCGGGCTTCGCGTGGTCGTGGCTGGGAGCCGCGCTCGCGACGACGGACCTGCCGTTCGGCGTGGTCAACGCGCCGGGCCAGCGCTACCACCCGGCGATCATCGCGCAGGCCGCCGCGACGCTCGCGGCGATGTTCCCCGGCCGGTTCTGGGTCGCGCTCGGCTCGGGCGAGAACCTCAACGAGCACGTCACCGGCGACCGGTGGCCGCCCAAGCACGAGCGTGACGCGCGTCTGCGCGAGGCGGTCGCGGTGATCCGTGCGCTGCTCGCGGGCGAGGAGGTCACGCACGACGGCCTGGTGCGCGTCGACCGCGCCAAGCTCTGGACCCTGCCCGACGAGCCGCCCGCGCTGATCGGCCCCGCGGTCAGCCCCGCGACCGCGGCCGCGCACGCCGACTGGGCCGACGGGCTCGTCACGGTCAACCAGCACCCGGACCGGCTGCGCGAGGTCCTGGCCGCCTACCGTGACGCGGGCGGGCGCGGCACGGCCGCGTTGCAGGTGCACGTCTCGTGGGCGCCCGACGAGGAGCAGGCGCTCGCCGTGGCGCGCGAGCAGTGGGGCGTGCAGGTGTTCGGGCCGCCGCTCGCGTGGGACCTGGACGTGCCGGAAGCGTTCGACTCGCTCAGGCCGCACGTGTCCGACGACGCCGTCCGGGCGTCGGTCCTCGTCGAGCACGACCCGGCGCGCCTGCGCGACCGGCTCGCGGCGCTCGTCGGGATCGGCTTCGACGCGCTGTACGTCCACCAGGTGGCGACCGACGCACGCTCGTCGGACGACAAGCACCCGACCGCCGAACCCACCGCGACCCCACGCCCGGCGACGCTCGACCGGTTCCTCGACATGGCGGGCGAGCACCTCCTGCCGGGCCTGCGGGAGGTGATGGCGTGAGGATCCGCGAGACGGGCGACCTGTGGTGGAAGACCGCGGTGATCTACTGCCTGGACGTCGAGACGTTCATGGACTGGGATGACGACGGCATCGGCGACCTGCAGGGCCTGACGCAACGCATCGACCACCTCGCCGATCTCGGCGTGACGTGCCTGTGGCTCATGCCCTTCTACCCGACGGCCGACCGCGACGACGGCTACGACATCACCGACTTCCTCGGCGTCGACCCGCGCCTGGGCGACGTCGGGGACCTGGTGCGGCTGATCCGCACCGCACGCGACCGCGGCATCCGGGTCATCGCGGACCTCGTCGTGAACCACACGAGCGACCGCCACCCGTGGTTCCGTTCCGCGCGCCGCAGCAAGGACTCCCCGTACCGCGACTACTACGTGTGGAGCGCGACGAAGCCCCCGGACACCAGCGACCAGGTGGTGTTCCCCGACCAGGAGGCGGGGATCTGGACGCTCGACGAGGCGACCGGCGAGTGGTACCGCCACCGCTTCTACCGGCACCAGCCCGACCTCAACACCGCGAACCCGCGCGTGCGCGACGAGATCGCGAAGGTCGTCGGCTACTGGATGCAGCTCGGCCTGTCGGGCTTCCGCGTGGACGCGGTGCCGTTCTTCCTCGCGGACACCGCCAAGCACCCGGGCGACGACCTGCAGGACCCCCACGACTACCTGCGCGACCTGCGCTCGTTCCTGTCCCGGCGGGCCGGTGACGCCGTGCTCATGGGCGAGGTGAACCTGCCGTACGACCAGCAACGCCAGTTCTTCGGTGACGACGACGGGGACGGCACCGCCGACGGCACCGAGCTCACGCTGCAGTTCGACTTCGTCGCGATGCAGCAGATGTACCTGTCGCTCGCGCGGCGCGACGCGCGTCCGCTGGCCGCGACCCTCGGCACGCGTCCGACGATCCCGCGCGACGCGCAGTGGGCGACGTTCGTGCGCAACCATGACGAGCTCACGCTCGACAAGCTGTCCGACGACGAGCGCGCGGAGGTGTTCGCCGCGTTCGGCCCCGCCGAGGAGATGCAGCTGTACGGCCGCGGCCTGCGGCGCCGGCTGCCGACGATGCTCGACGGCGACCCCCGCCGCATCCGGATGGTCTACTCGCTGCTGTTCTCCCTGCCCGGCACGCCCGTGCTGTTCTACGGCGAGGAGATCGGCATGGGCGAGAACCTCGCCGCCGAGGGGCGCATGGCCGTGCGCACGCCCATGCAGTGGACCGACGAGCGCAATGGCGGGTTCAGCCGCGCGGCACCCTCGCGCCTGCCCGGGCCGGTGGTCGAGGACGGGTACGGCCCCGCGCACGTCAACGTCGCCGCGCAACGCCTCGACCCCGACTCGCTGCTGGCGTTCATCCGGCTCCTGGTCCGGCGGTACCGCGAGAGCCCCGAGCTCGGCTGGGCGCGCGAGGTCGAGATCCTCTCCCAGCCGCACGACGCGGTGCTCGCGCACCGGTCGACGTGGGACGACGGCTCGATGGTCGCGCTGCACAACCTCGCGCCCGAGCCCGTCGTCGTGCCGCTCGAGCTGCACGACTGCTCGGGCGACGGCCCGCCCGCACGGCTCGTCGACCTGCTCGAGACCGCAGAGACGGAGGTGGACGCGCGCGGCCGTGTGGAGCTCGAGCTGCCCGGCTACGGCTTCCGCTGGCTGCGCGTCGTCCACGAGACGGAACGCCGCCTGATCTGACCCCCGACCCCCGCCCCCTGCCCCGCGGGGTCGTCAGAAGCACGTCGGGTCGTCAGCGACCACTGACGACTGATCGCGCACCTGACGACCTCGCGCGGTCCGCGCGGCATCGGCGCGGGACGGCGGCGGGCTGCGACGATCGCGCTGTGCTCATCGATGCGCAGGAGATCACCCGGCCCGTCCCGCTCCAGCTGCCCTACGGGCGGCTGCACCCGGACGCGGTGGGCTGGACCCGCACTCCCCTGCACTCCACCGACCGCGTCGGCCGCTGGGCTCGGCGGTGGGGCCGGGCCAAGCGGTGGGAGTACTGGGCCGTCCTGACGCCCACGCACGTCGTCGGCGTGACGATCTCGTCGCTCGACTACGCGGGCCTGGCGCAGCTGTGGGTGCTGGACCGCGCCACCGGCGAGGAGGTCGACGCCGTCGCGATCGTCCCGCTCGCGATCGGCACGCACCTGCCCGGCACGCTGGGCGCCGGGCCCGCGACCGTGTCGACGCGCGCGGTCACGGCCCGGTTCGACGACGACGAGCACGGCACCCGCCTGCGCGCCCGCACCGCCCGGGTGCGGCTCGACGTGACCGCCGCGTTGCCGGCCGGCCACGAGCGCCTGGGCGTCGTGGTGCCGTGGGACGACCGGACGTTCCAGTACACGGTCAAGGACGTCGCACGGCCCGTCACCGGGCGGCTCGCGGTCGACGGCGTGACCTACGACGTCCCGGAGGGCTCGTTCGCGGTGCTCGACCACGGGCGCGGGTACTGGCCGCGTGAGCTGTCGTGGAACTGGGGGTTCGGCGCGGGCGTGGTCGACGGCCGCGTCGTCGGGCTGCAGCTCGGCGGC
Source organism: Cellulomonas persica (assembly GCF_007989825.1). Lineage (GTDB taxonomy): Bacteria > Actinomycetota > Actinomycetes > Actinomycetales > Cellulomonadaceae > Cellulomonas > Cellulomonas persica. The sequence continues at coordinate 224,507 of NZ_BJUA01000001.1, forward strand.
CGCTGGACCGACGGCACGGGATCGACCGAGAACGCCGTCGTCGTGGACGGCCGCCTGCACAAGGTGCGCGAGGACCTGACCTGGTCGTGGACCGACGGCCGCTGGACCGACCCGTGGACCGTGCGCGGTGCGAGCGTCGACCTGACGTTCACCCCATTCCACGACCGCGTCTCGCACACCGACCTGCGCGTCGTGCGCTCGTCCACCCACCAGTGCTTCGGCCACTGGTCCGGCTGGGTCACGCTCGACGACGGCCCGAGGCTCGAGATCCGTGACCTCCTGGGCTCCGCGGAGGACGTCACCCAACGCTGGTGAGGCAGGATCCGGTCGGGTCCCGTCGGGTAGTTGTCCACAGTCGCGCGGACCGCGCTCCGCCCGGTGTCGCGATTGAGTAGTTTGCACCCCATGCCCCGACGGCCAGCAGCGCTCGTGACCGCCCTCCTCCTGCTCGCAACCCTGACTGCCTGCACGCAAGAGACTCCCACGCCCCCGCGCACGCAGACCCCAGGCCCAACCGTGTCCGCGGGCCCGACCTCCTCGCCGTCTCCGATGCCTTCCGCGTCCCCCTCGGTCGCCCCGAGCTCGGGCCCGAATCAGGATGTGACCGTCGAGCCCGAACGCCCCGAGGCACTCCAAGGTCCTGCCACCGAGGAGAACGCGGTCGCCGTCGCGAAGTACCACCTCGCTCTCTACTCCTACATCGTCGCCACGGGGGACCTCGAGCAGTGGGACTCACTGGCCGCCAAGGGCTGCCGATACTGCGCGAGCGGCCGCGAGGTGGCAGTCGCCATACACGAAGCCGGGAACCACGGCGTCGGCGGCGCCGTCGATCTGCACGCCGGCACAGCGACCCTCGATGACGACGGGACCTTCCTCGTCGACATCGCCTTCACCGAGTACCCGTCGCAGACCGTGTCAGCGGACGGCGCGCTCGTCGAGGACTTCCCGGACACCTCCGAGATGAAGGCGACGATGCGGTTGAGCTGGTCAGGGAGCAAATGGAAGGTCGAGGGTGTCCAGATCGACGACTTCGACGAGCAGCAATGAGGCGGGGACGCGCACTCACCGTCGCCGCCGTCGTCCTGGCCCCCATGCTCGTGCTTGCGACGCCCAGCGTCGCGAGCACGCGCGGAGATCTCGACGAGGACGAAGTGCATCTCAGCGGGACGTTCAAGACGCACCTTGCTTACCGGCGCTGGCTCAAGAGCCCGCCTGCGATCAAGCTCACCGACTATGCCAGGGCACCGCTGTGCAACGTCGGCTCGCCCTACCTCCAGCCCGGCATCGATGGAGAGTGCCTTCCTCCTGACGGGACCGTGCCGATTCCTGGCTGCGGGGACGACGAGCCGATGGAGCCGCTCTGGCGCCGGACCCGGCCAGATGCGGCGAGCGAGTGGCGCGCGTGGAGGATGGTCATCGGCTGGGTGTGCCCCGATGATCTGCTTCCCCCGTTTCCCGAGGTCGAGTTCCGACGTCTCAAGATCGCGCCGCTTGAAGCCCACAGACAGCCGTCTCGGCCTGAGATACTCGTCAACAAGCCGCTGATCGTCTTCACAGATCCGGCGCAGCGCGCGTTCCGGACTGATCTGTTCGGGTTTGCAGTCGACGTCGAGACAACGCCAGTCGCCTACACATGGGACTTCGGTGACGGCAGCACGCTTGACACGCGCTCGGCCGGAGGCCCCTACCCGTCTCTGGAACTGACGCACACGTACAGGTCGGCCACGACGGCGACGGTGTCCCTGACGACGAAGTGGACCGGCCGGTTCCGGGTCGACGAGGACCCGGATCACGAGTGGCGTGAGATCGATGGCACTGCTGTCACCACGACCACGCTCGACCCGTTCGACGTCATCGAGCTCCGAAGCCGCCTCGACGGGTAGGCAGACGGCCCGACCGTGAGCGATCAGACATCGGGAGCACCTCGTCGGCGGGCATATAGTGAACAATATGTCCATGAATTCGGGGAGCGTGGGGCGCGGGCGTCCGCGCTCGGTCGAGCGCCGGCGCGCGATCCTCGACGCCGCCGCGGAGCTCGCGCTCGGCAGCCAGACCCTGCCGACCATGGACGCGATCGCCACGCGCGCCGGGGTCTCCCGCACGACGCTCTACAAGTGGTGGCCCTCGTCGGCCGCGGTCCTGCTCGAAGGACTGCTCGAGCGCTTCCACGCGAGCATCGAGTTCGACGACGACCTCCCCGTGCGCGCCGCACTCACGGCGCAGGTCGACGCGCTCGTCCACCTGCTGCGCGACACCCCCGCGGGACGGCTGCTGCGCCAGCTCATGTCCGCGTCCATCACCGACGCGGCGACCGCGACCGCACTGCTCGACCAGTGGATGGAACCGCGCCGCCACGCCGCGATCCACCACCTCGAGCGCGGCATGACGATCGGCGAGATCCGCCCCGGGACCGACACCGCCCTCGTCGTCGACGCGCTGTTCGCGCCCGCGTACCACAGGCTGATCTGGGGGCACGCCCCGCTCGACGACGACCTCGCCGAGCACGTGTGCGCCCTCGTCTGGCCCGCGATCACGACCTGACCTCGTCCGTCCTCCAGCGCGGCACACCCCGCCGCACCCACCCACACCAGGGAGAACACGCATGACCACCGTCGCCAAGAACATGGTCGACACGCTCGTCGCCGCGGGCGTCCAGCGCGTCTACGGCATCCCCGGGGACTCGCTCAACGGGTTCACGGACGCGCTGCGCGGCTCGGGCATCGACTGGGTGCACGTGCGCCACGAGGAGGCCGCCGCGTTCGCCGCGGGCGCGGAGGCGGCGCTGACCGGCGAGATCGCCGTGTGCGTGGGCTCGTGCGGCCCGGGCAACCTGCACCTCATCAACGGCCTGTTCGACGCGCAGCGCTCGGGCGTGCCGGTGCTGGCGATCGCCGCGCACATCCCCACCTCGGAGATCGGCTCGGGCTACTTCCAGGAGACCCACCCGCAGGAGCTGTTCCGCGAGTGCTCGGTGTACTGCGAGTACGTGGCCTCCCCCGTCCAGATGCCGCGGGTCATGCAGACCGCGATGCGCGCCGCGATCGAGCAGAAGGGCGTCGCGGTCGTCGTGATCCCCGGTGACGTCGCGCTCGCCGAGGCCGACGACGACGGCGTCGCGCCCATCCGCGCGACCAGGCCGCGCGTGATCCCGTCCGACGACGAGCTCGCGACGGCCGCGGGCATCCTCAACGACGCGAAGCGCGTCACGATCCTCGCGGGTGCGGGTGTCGAGGGAGCGCACGCCGAGCTCCTCGCGCTCGCCGACACGCTCGGCGCGCCGATCGTGCACACACTGCGCTCCAAGCAGTACGTCGAGTACGACAACCCGTTCGACGTCGGCATGACCGGCCTGCTGGGCTTCGCGTCCGGCTACAAGGCGATGGAGTCGTGCGACACGCTGCTGATGCTCGGCACGGACTTCCCGTACCGCCCGTTCCTGCCGGAGAAGGCCAAGGTCATCCAGGTCGACATCCGCGGTGAGCGGCTCGGCCGTCGCACGCCGCTCGAGCTCGGCCTCGTCGGCGACGTGCGCGAGACGATCCTCGGCCTGCTGCCGCGCCTGTCACGCCAGTCGGACCGCTCGCACCTCGACGACGCGCTCGCGCACTACGCCAAGACCCGCACCAAGCTCGACGACCTCGCGACGCCCCGCAAGGGCTCGCAGCCGCTGCACCCGCAGTACGTCGCCAAGCTGATCGACGAGATCGCGTCCGACGACGCGGTGTTCATCCCCGACGTCGGCTCGCCGGTCATCTGGGCGGCGCGCTACCTGAAGATGAACGGCCGCCGCAAGGTCATCGGCTCGTTCATCCACGGCTCGATGGCCAACGCGCTCCCGCAGGCCGCGGGTGCCGCGGCGGCGTTCCCGGGACGCCAGGTCGTCGCGATGTCCGGCGACGGCGGCGTCGCGATGCTGCTCGGCGAGCTGCTCACGTTCACGCAGAACAAGCTGCCCGTGAAGGTCGTCGTCTTCAACAACTCGTCGCTCAACTTCGTCGAGCTCGAGATGAAGGCCGCGGGCTTCGTCACCAACGCGACCGACCTGGAGAACCCGTCGCTCGCGGCGATCGCCGAGGCCGCCGGCCTCAAGGCGTTCCGCGTCGAGAAGTCCGCCGACCTGCGCGGCGCGCTCGAGCAGGCGTTCGCGTACCCCGGCCCTGCGTTCGTCGACGTCGTCACCGAGCGTCAGGAGCTGACCATCCCGCCGTCGGTCAAGCTCGACCAGGCCAAGGGCTTCGCGCTCTACGCGCTGCGCACGCTGCTGTCGGGCCGCGGCGACGAGCTGCTCGACCTCACGCGCGCCAACCTGCGCCAGGTCTTCTGACGCGGGCGCTGAGGGCCTGGACCCCGACGCGCTGAGCCCGGGAGCACCCGCTCCCGGGCTCAGCGCGCGGACGCCTCCGCGAGCAGCAACCCGATCGCGCCGAGCACCAGCACGGCCGACGCGAGCGCCCACAGCACCCCGGCACCCGGCCGCTCGGGCAACGACTCGGCCGCCGGCGCGCCCGGCGACACCCGCGCGGGCGGCGCGACCGCCGCAGCCGACCGAGCCCGGCACAGCGCCGCGCCCACGAACGCGGCGAGCACCAGGACGGTGCGCCACGACACCCCGAGCCAGACCAGCTGACCGACGCCCAGCACCAGCGCGACGAGGACGAGCGGCAGGGCAGCGCCGGTCACGAAGGCACGATCGGTCCGGAACATGTCCCTAGCATGGGGCAACCACCGGACGAAGGGGCGCATCCGTGACCGAGTTCTACGTCGATCCCACGGCCATCACCCGGTTCGCGACAGCGACCGGGAACGACGGACTTGCCGGCGACGCCGACCGCGGCGTCACGTACCACTCGACCTACTGCACGATCCCGTCCGACGCGACCGGCGTCGTGTTCCAGAACTTCTCCGGCATCGCCGCCGAGTGCCGCGCAGGGGTCGACGAGGCGCTGACGCACCTGCGGACGCTGCTGCGGACGTCGTCGACCGAGCTGGCCGCAACCGCCGCGTACTACCGCGACACCGACACCGTCACGGCCGCCCAGCTCGACGGGACGTACTGATGGCGGACCCGTCGGGCGTCCTCGTCCCACCGAGTGACGACGCGATCATCCCCGACCTTGCCGAGCTCGTGATCTCCGGGATGGGGACGCTGCTCAGCCCGACCGGCTGGGTGCGCACCATCCTGTCGATGTGCGGGGGATGGGACCCCCTCACCGAGGCGCTCAAAGGTCTCTCGGGCGACTGGAACGCCGTCGCACAGGCCGCACGCGGCTACCAGGCGCTCGACACGTTCCTCGACGAGGTCGCCACCGAGCTGTCCGTCGAGACGCGCAAGGTCCTCGCCGACTGGGAGGGCAACGCGGCGAACGCGTGCGACTCCTACATGGTCGGCACGCTCGTCCCCGCGCTGACCGAGCTGTCGACCGCGGTCCGCAACGTCGGCGACCAGTACCAGGCAGTCGCGGTCGGCATGCACCGGACCGCGATGGTCGCGAACGACGCGATCAACTTCGCGATCGACTGGATCATCTACACCGCAGCCATCGCCGCGGCGACCGCGGCGTCGTCCTGGACGGTCGTCGGCGGGATCGCGGGTGGCGCGGCGACCGCGGCGGCGGTCGTGCAGACCATCCGCGCGATCTCGAGCGCGTCCACCGCCCTGTCCGCGGGGCAGGTCGTGATCGATGCCGCCGCCGGGTTCATCCCCGGTTACCTCGGTGCGATCCACGGCTTCGCGGACGTCGCGCTGCCCGCCGCCTACGACCACCCCGGAGCGACCCGATGAGCTCACCCCACGACCCCACGACGCCCGACGACACGCCGCTGCTCGGCGCGATCCCGGCCGGGAGCGTCGCGGACCGCACGCTCCGTCAGGCGCTCGCGACGCTGCGCGAGCAGGCGCCCGACGAGCAGACCGCCCGGCTGTACGACGACATCCTCGCGGGCCGGCGTTCGGCGCGGGACCTGCTCGAGTCGCCCGGCTTCGCGGCGGCCGCGTCGCGGGGCGTCGAGCAGTACCGCCACTGGACCGCGGACCTGGACGACGACGAGCGCGCCGAGCTCGACGAGGCCGCCCGCGCGCAGGCGGACCGTCTCACCGAGCCGGCCGAGCCCGTCTGACCGCTCGTCGCCGCAGGTCACGCGCGAGCACGCCGCGCTCGTCGGCCCCGCCCACCCACCTGCGCGACGGTCCGGACCGTCGGTCGAACACGCGGGCACACCACAGCCGCGTGGTGACCGGTTCCTCCCGCAATCGACCGGTCTCAGGCGCGACGAACCGTTCACACCGTTCGTCAGGCGAGCGCGATGGGGCCCCTGACCTGCGGCTTCGGTACGCTCCGCGCGCTCCCCGGCAACGCCGCCTGGGTGCCCGCCCGACGAACAGGAGCCCCCGTGTCCTCTGAGTACCCCGGCGCCCCGACGCCCGAGAACCAGCCGCCCGCCCAGCCCACGCCGGGCGTGCCCGCGTACGGCGCGCCTCAGCCGCCGCAGTTCCCGACCGCTCCCCCGGCGTACGGCTACCCCGGCGCGCCCGGCGAGGAGTCGGACAAGTCCTTCATCGCGACGTGGCTCCTGGCGTACTTCCTCGGCATCCTCGGGGTGGACCGGTTCTACCTCGGCAAGATCGGCACCGGCGTCGCCAAGCTCGTCACGCTCGGCGGCTGCGGCATCTGGGCGCTGGTCGACCTGATCCTCGTCCTCGCGGGCGTCCAGAAGGACAAGCACGGTCGCAAGCTCGCGGGCTACGACCAGCACAAGAAGCTGGCGTGGATCGTCACCGCGGTGCTCGTGCTCGCCGGCTCGGTCACGTCCGCGCTCAACCCGCCGGACTTCAGCCAGTTCAGCTCCAGCGCGTCCGTCGTCGAGGTCCGCGACTGACGAGCCCGTCTTCACCGACGCGCCCACGACGAGGGGTCGGCTCCGCACCGCGGCGCCGACCCCTCTCGTCGTCCCGGCGCCGGGCGAGCTGCACGCCACGGCCGTGCGTGCACCCGGCGGGCACCGCGCGACGCAGCTAGCCTGACCGGGACGTAGCCTGACCGGAACGTAGCCTGACGGGAACGTAGCCTGACGGAAACGGGGACGGGTCGATCGCCGAGCGTGAGGGGCGGATGTGACGGAGCCAGTCGCACACGGCGGGGTGGACGACCCGGGGCCGTTCTTCCACGGCACCAAGGCCGAGCTCCTGCCCGGTGACCTCATCGAGCCCGGGCGTGCCTCGAACTACGGATCGCGCCGGGTCGCCGCCTTCGTCTACGTCACCGCCACGATGGACGCCGCGATCTGGGGTGCCGAGCTCGCGCAGGGTGACGGCACCGGCCGCATCTACCGCGTGGAGCCGCTCGGCACGCTCGAGAACGACCCGAACCTGACCGACAAGCGGTTCCCCGGCAACCCGACCCGCTCGTACCGGACCCGTGAGCCTGTGCGCGTGCTCGCCGAGGTCAGCACGTGGCACGGCCACCCACCCGAGGTCCTCCAGAACATGCTCGACCACCTGCGCGCCCTGGACGACGCCGGCATCGAAGCCATCAACGAGTAGCACGGGCCGACCTCCGGCGCACGACTCATGCTGGTGGCCCGCGCTTGTCCACAGCCCCGGCAAACCTCCCTCTCGCGGGTCGCGATTCGGGTACTTTGCCCGACATGCGTCGTCAGGGGGCCATGGCACGCGCGGTCGCGTTCGCGACCGCCATCGGCATCGGCATCAGTCTTGGTCTTGCTGCGTGTACCGGCAGCGGGGGTGCGGATCCGACGGCGGCAACCACGGCTGCGACGTCGCGTCAGCCTCCTACGCCTTCTCCGAGCCCGACCCCTGTACCGTCGCCCGCGCCGACGGGCGCGCTCCCCGACGTCACCGTCGCCCCCACCGCTCCCGCCGCGCTTGACGGTCCTCCGACCGAGGCGAACGCAGCCGCGGTCGCGGAGTACTTCATGTCGCTGTTCCCCTATATGTACGCGACCGGCGACACCTCGGAATGGGAACGACTGTCGGGCAAGAACTGCGGGTACTGTGCCGGGACGCTCGCCGACCTCCGCGAGAAGGTCGCCGCTGGCAGGCACGCGGTGGGCGGGAACTTCGAGTTCGAGGCGAGCGGATCGTCCACCTTCGACGGCGACGAGTACTTCGCCTGGGTCGTGTTCATCCAGCACCCGTCGCGCGCCCTCGACGAGTCAGGTGAGCTCGTGGAGGGCTTTCCGGAGACTTCCAGGGTCCGAGCACAGGTGAGCCTGATCTGGGACGGCGCGGGATGGACAGTGGACGGCGTGGACCCCCGGAAGCTCGGTACGTTGTGAGGCGGGGCGTCCGCCACCCAACCGCGATCGTCTGCACGGCAGCAGCGATGACCATCGGACTGTCATTGCCAGCCAACGCTGACGATGTCGTCGTATCGGCGCCGGGTGATGACCGGCTCCACGCGCGCGCGTTCGCCGCCTCCCAAGCTGAGCATGCGTGGAAGGCAGCAGGAACTCCTCTCGAAGAGCGTCTCGACGAGTACAAGCGCTCGTCCCGGTGCAACGACGACCCTGAGCTCGACGAGCCGGGGATCGATCAGTCCTGCTACATCCCACCGGGTATCGAGATCACGGGGCCGACGTGCGAGGACGGCCCGGCGATCGCGCCGCTGTGGTTCCGCTACCGGGCGAGCGTCGACTCCGCCTGGTCGACGTGGGAGATGCTGGTCGGCTGGTCCTGCCCCGAGCACCTGCTTCCGCCGGTCGACGTCGACGACCTCCGCGTCCTGCGCATCGCGCCACCTGAGGTCGGTGTCCAGCCATCCGGCGACATGCTCGTGAACAAGCCCGCCATCCTCTTCACCGCCGCCGACGCGCAGGCATTCGACGTCGACATCGAAGGGTTCGCCGTCGAGATCGTCGCCGAGCCGACCGCCTGGGAATGGGCGTTCGACGACGGTGAGCGACTCGCGACCGACGTCCCCGGCGCCCCGTACCCCTCGTTCGACATCACCCACACCTTCCGCACGCCGATGGAGGCGAGCACCGTCGGCCTGACCACGTCCTGGAGGGGGCGATACCGGGTCGCATCGGATCCACTCCAGAAGTGGCGCGCGATCGACGGCACCGCCGTCACCCGGTCGAGCAGCGACCCCTTCGACGTCATCGAGCTGAGGACGCGCCTGACGGACTGAGCGGGGCCCGCGCGGCGCCCGCGAGCATTGGGTCTCACTGCGCGGGACCCTCGGCAAAGGACGTTGCGCGCGAGCGTCACACGTCTAGCATCCGGCAGACGGTCCGACGACGAGAGGGACTTCCGTGGCCATCGACACGACCTCGACCGGAGCACCCGCTGCCGCGCACGGCACGACCGAGCTCGTGCCGGCAGCGCCCGGCCTCGAGCTGGGCGTCCTCGACAACCCGGCCTGGCACTCGCTCAACGGCCGGCACGCGGCACTCTCCGAGGGCAACGAGCTCGTGCGGCGGTACCTGCCCGAGGTGTCGCCGTTCGCCGCGGTGCGCTCGTGGGACGACCCCGACGTGTGGGACGCGATCATCGACCTCGTCGGACCCGGCGAGCTGTTCCCCGTCTCGGGCGCCTCGCCCGTCCTGCCGAACGGCTGGGAGATCGCTGCGCGGGGTGCGGGCGTCCAGCTCGTCGAGACGGACGCGCTGCGGACGCGGCCCGACGACGAGGTCGTGGTCCTCGGCGCGGACGACGTGCCCGAGATGCTCGCGCTGGTCGAGCGGACCAAGCCCGGACCGTTCGCCCCGCGCACGTACGAGCTCGGCCGGTACGTCGGTATCCGTCGCGAGGGCAGGCTCGTGGCGATGGCCGGCGAGCGGCTGCAGCCCGGTGGGTGGACGGAGATCAGCGCGGTCTGCACCGACGCCGACCATCAGCGCCAGGGTCTGGCCACGCGCCTCGTGCTCGACGTCGCGCACCACATCCACGAGCGCGGCGAACGGGCGCTCCTGCACGCCGCGGAGGCCAACACGAGGGCGATCGCGATCTACGAGCGGCTGGGCTTCCAGCTGCGCCGCCGCACGATCTTCGGCGCCGTCCGCACCCCTGCGCGCTGAGGCGCGAGGCTCGCCACCGTCAGACGGCGCACTCACAGACGAGGTTGTACTCGACGACCTGCTCGTCGGGCTGCGCCCAGGCCTCGGCCTGCTCGCGGGACTCGAACCTGCGGCCCGCCAGACGCCCGTCGGCCATGAGCACGCTGAACTCGATCTGCTCGCGCGGGTCGGTCCAGGCCACTGCCTGCGACATCGTCGCTCCCCTCGTCGTCGGACTCCTGCCGGGGTCCGGGGCGCCTGCGGCACCCTACGTCCACGACAACGATGCGGCGCGTGCGTTCATGCCCGCGGACCCGCTCAGACCAGCTCGGCGAGCAGCCGAGCGGCGCGCTCGGCGCCGTCGGTCTCGACCGGGCGGTACGCGACCTCGCGGGCGAGCTCCTTCGCGATCGCCTCCGCGAGGCCGCCCGGGTCGAGCGCGTCGGTGTACGCGAGGTGTCGACCCGCCTCGTACCGGTCGAGCCGGGCGCGCACGTGGACGTTCTGCTCGAAGTGGTGCTCGAGCGGCACGTAGACGAACGGCTTGCGCAGCGCCGTGAGCTCCATGCAGGTCGTGAGCCCGCCCTGCACGACGGCGACGTCGCACGCCGCCGCGAGACGGTACAGGTCCGGTACGTACCCGACGACGGTCGCGCCCTCGGGGGAAGGCAGCGAGGCCGGCGGGTTCGTCACCGAGACGACCTGGGAGCTCGGCGACGACGGCTCACTGCGCTTCGCGGCTCAGCCCGAGCTGCCGTGGCCCGCGGGCGCGACGCACATCCAGCTGCTCCCGCTGGAGCGGATCGACTAGCCCCCTCCCCCTCAGCGACCGACAGGTGGATCATGGCCACAACGACACGAGGGGGCTCGATGACCAGACAGGGCAAGAGCGAGCGCAAGGTCAACGCCAGGGACGTCGTGCGGGCGGTCGGGGTCGCGCTCGCCGTCGCGGCTGTCGTCAAGGAGCTGCGCAAGCCGACCGAGGAGCGCACGTGGCACGGCGTCATCGCCGGGTTCGTGCCCTACGAGCTGCGGCCGCCGACGATCTCCCGGTTCCGCGAGCGTGTGTGGGACCCGGACTCCGAGCACCTCATCGGTCCGCGCGTGTTCGGCGTGGGCTGGACCCTCAACCTCGGCCGCGTGTACGGCCTGGCCCGCCGCGCGATCTCGTCGGACTGAGCAGCGCTGTCGACGATGCGCGGGTCAGACCTCGCGCGGGATCCGCTTGGTCAGCATGAACAGCCGGCACATGATCCGGTGACCGCGGTCGGACGCACGCCCGTACATCAGCGGGCACCCGCCCTCGATCACGGTCAGCCCGTGCTCACGACCGAGCGTCGCCGCCTCCGGGTCGACGCTGCCCTTGTCCACGGTGCGGTGCATCCACACCTGCTTCACGCCGAGGTCGATCGCCTCCTGCACGGTGGCCTTGGCGTGCTGCGGCGCCGTCGCGATCACGACCGCGTCCACGCCACCCGGGATCTCCGAGAGGTTCGCGTACGCCGGGTCGCCCTCGATCGACTTCGCGTGCGGGTTCACGGCGAACACCTCGTAGCCGGCGTCCCGCAGCCGCGTGTAGACGACATTCCCGCCGTGGTTCGCCGGGGTGCGTGAGACTCCTGTGACGGCGATGCGCCGCGAGTTGAGGAACGTCTCCGCCGCCTGCTTGATGCTCGTCATCATCCGCTCCACATCGAGTCGTTGAGCCGACGCTAACGAGCGCCCTCTCGCCTCGGCACGGGACCAACGGCCCGCCCGTCGAGCGCGTTCAGAAGGTGCCAGGACGTGTCGATAGAGCTGCATGGCGACGAGCGAGCAAGAGGCGGTCCGCGGCCCGAAGACCATGCGCCTGCGGTATGCCGGGGTATGCCGGACCTGTGCCCTGTCGCTCGCTGCGGGCACCACCGCCGTCTACGACCCGACTAGCAAGACCGTGACGTGCATGACGTGCCACGACGCAGTCGGACCGCCTGCACCCGATCTGCGAGCAGACCCGCCTCCCGATGCGCCGCCGCCCGTAGCGCCGGCCGTGCAGGCGACGAGCCGGCATGTCCCGGCCGCCACCGACGCCAGCACCGAGGGCCGCGAGGTCGAGGGCGGCGCTGCGGGGGCCTCCGCACGGCGCGAGTACGAGCGACGCAGCGCGGCGCGCGAGAAGCGCATCCGAGAGAAGCATCCTCGTCTCGGAGGGCTCATCCTCGCGGTCACCGACGAACCGCAGAGCACGACCGCCTGGGCGCGAGGTGCCAAGGGCGAAGAGGTGCTGGGGCGTGGCCTGGACGGGCTCGCGGGCAAGGGCGTGCGGGTGCTGCACGACCGTCGCATCCCGCGCACGAGGGCCAACATCGATCACATCGCGGTGACCTCCTCAGGCGTCTACGTGATCGATGCCAAGCGGTACCAGGGGCGCCCGAGCCTGCGCGCCGAGGGCGGGATCCTCCGGCCGCGCACTGCCAGGCTCGTGATCGGCTCACGCGACGGCACGAAGCTCGTCGAGGGCGTCCACAAGCAGGTCGGCCTCGTCGTCGACGCCCTCACGGCCGCCGGGCACGGCACGGCGCCCGTCCGCGGGATGCTCTGCTTCGTCGACGCCGACTGGCCGCTGATCGGCGGCTCGTTCCAGATCGACGGGCTCGACGTCCTCTGGCCTCGGAAGGCGTACGAACGCCTGACGACGCCCGGCCCGCTCGGACCGGACGTCGTCGATGAGCTGCACCGCACCCTCGCGCGCGCCTTCCCGCCGGCCTGACCCGGCCCGGAGCTCAGGGGACGTTCGCGCCGCCGTTGACGTTGATGACCTCGCCGACGACGAAGCTCGACTCGGGCGACGCGAGGAACACGTAGGCCGGTGCCTGCTCGACGGGCTGGCTCGTGCGGCCCAGCCACGACGACTCGCCGAAGCCGTCGAGCTTCTCGGCGGGCTGGCCGTCGGTGACCTGCAGCGGGGTCCACACCGGGCCGGGCGCGACCGCGTTCACCCGGATCCCCCGCGGCGCGAGGTCGGCCGCGAGCGCCTTGGTGAACCCGATGATCGCGAACTTCGTCGACGCGTAGTTGATGATCATCGGCGACGGGTTGTAGCCCTGCACGGACGTGCTGTTGATGATCGTCGCCCCCGGCGGCAGGTGCGGCAGGGCGTCGCGCGTGATCCAGAACATCGCGTAGAGGTTGGTCTGGATGGTGCGGTCGAGGTCGGCCTCGTCGAGCTCGTCGTACGTCTGGTGGTAGACCTGGTGCGCCGCGTTGTTCACGAGGATGTCCAGCCCGCCGAGGCCCTCGACCGCGTCGGCGACGAGCGTGCGGCAGAACTCCCGGTCGCGGATGTCACCGGGCAGGAGCACGGCGTTGCGCCCCTCGGCCCGCACCAGCGCGGCGATGGCCTCGGCGTCGACCTGCTCCTCGGGCAGGTAGCTGAGCGCGACGTCCGCGCCCTCGCGCGCGAACGCGATCGCCACGGCCGCGCCGATGCCCGAGTCCCCGCCCGTGATGAGCGCCTTGCGCCCCGGCAGGCGGCCGGTCCCCCGGTAGGACGTCTCGCCGTGGTCGGCCTTCGGGTCCAGCTCGGCGTCCAGCCCCGGGAGCGGCTGCCACGACGCGTGCGGCTTGATGTGCTTGTGCCGCTCGACGGGGTTGTCGAACGTGAGCTGGTCAGCGGACATCGTCGTCTCCTCGGGTGCATTGTGCGCCGGCGGCGCCGGTCTCCTGCGGCGACGATAACGACCGTCCGGACGGTTGTCCGGACCTGCGGCCGGCTCGGTCTGCTCAGCGGCTCGCGCGCGTGGAGGCCGTGACCGTGAACTTCGGGTCGCGAGCGACCTGCCGGGTCGGCCCCACGACTCGCTCGAGCGTGGACCGATACCGCAGGTGGGAGTTCCACACCGCCCACAGCTCCCCGCCCGGCCGCAGCACCCGCGCGGCCTCGGCGAACAGCTGCTGCGCGATCCCCGCGTGCACCGCGGCACCCACGTGGAACGGCGGGTTCAGCACGACGAGGTCCACGCTCGCGTCGGGCAGCACGTCCGCGCCGTTCGCCCGCGCGACGACGACCCTGTCCTCGAGACCGTTCGCGGCGGCGGTCGCGCGCGCCGATGCCACCGCGGCCGCGGACTCGTCGGTCGCGGTCACGGTCAGCCGCTCGTTCGCGCGGGCCAGGAGCACCGCGAGCACGCCGGTCCCGCAGCCCAGGTCGAGCGCCGTCGTGGCGTCCGCGGGCATCGCGCCGAGGTGGCGGAGCAGCGCACGCGTGCCGATGTCGACACTCGTCCCGGCGAAGGCGCCGCCGTGCGCGCAGACCGTCACGCCGAGGTCGAGATGCTCCTCGCGCCGCGGCCAGAGCTGCTCGGGGCGCTCGTCGTCGGGACGGGGGCGCGAGGCCACCAGGACGCGCGACTTCTGCCGCGCCAGGTGGGCCTGCACGTCGCCGAAGTGCCGCCGCAGCACGTCGTTCATCGCGGTCGTCATGTGCTTGACGCGACCACCGGCGACGACGAGCACGCCGGGGTCGGCGTGCGCGGCGACCAGACCGGCGATCTCGTCGAGCGCGTCGAGCGAACGCGGCAGCTGCAGCAGGACGAACCTCGCGTCGGCGACGAGATCCGGCGTCAGCCCGAGCGACCTGAAGCCGCCGACACCCAGCCGCTCGGCGTTCGCCTGCAGCGCGCGCTCACCCAGCAGCCGGTCCTGGTGCGTGCGCACACCGGACAGCCCGTGCCGGACGATCGCGCCGAGCGTCAGCGCACCGTGGTGGTCACCGATCACGACGACGTGCTCCCCGGACACCGCGCCCCACGACGACGACGCCTCGCCGAGGATCAGCCGGTCGGTCGCGTCGACCGCGTGCAGGTTCGGCGCCTCGAGATCGGGGTACCGCCGGAGACGGGCGAGCAGGTCGTCCTGAGCCCCCGCGTCTGCGTCCACGGCCCGAGGCTAACCCGGCGGGCGCGGCGCCCGTACGGGCGACCGTGTGCAGAGGAAGGCGCACCATCTCCCCGGCAGCGCCCTCGCGTGGTGGACGTGCAGGTCGAGCCGGAGATCTGTCTCTTCGTCGGGACCGCTTGTCAACCCCCGAACGGGGGAAATCCCGCCGCCCGGCATGCGGGTCGCGCGGAGCAGGCTTAGCGTCGGCGACGTGCTGGGACACGTGGACTCGCCTCCGACGGCGCCCTCGTCGGACGTACCGGAACCGATCGTCTTCGACGGTCGGTACCGGCTCGACGGCGTGCTCGGCCACGGCGGGATGGCGACCGTCCACCGCGCTCGCGACATCCTCCTGGAGCGCGACGTCGCCCTCAAGGTGTTCCCCGTGGTGCACGGCGAGAACGAGCTCATGCGCAACCGCGCCGAGGTTCTCGTGCTCGCGGCGCTCAGCCACCCCGCGCTCGTCATGCTGTACGACGCGGGTGCCGAGCACCGGCCCGACGGCGGACAGCAGGACTACCTCGTCATGGAGCTGGTGAGCGGCCCGACGCTGTCCGAGCGGCTGCGCCGCGTCCCGCTCGACCACGCGCAGGCCACCCGCGTGGGCCGCGATCTGGCCGAGGCGCTCGCGGTGGTGCATGCCCAGGGCGTGATCCACCGCGACATCAAGCCGGGCAACATCCTGCTGGCGAGCCCCGACGCGCTCGAGGCCGACGACTGCGGCGGGCCGGCGGTCAAGCTCACCGACTTCGGCATCGCGCGACTGATCGACGGCACCCGGCTGACCATGACCGGTCAGACGCTCGGCACCGTGCTCTACCTCAGCCCGGAGCAGGCGCGCGGGGAGGCGCTGGCGCCGTCGAGCGACATCTACTCGCTCGGGCTCGTGCTCATCGAGTGCCTGACCGGGCGTCCCGCGTTCGAGGGCACCACCACCGAGTCCGCGATCGCGCGTCTGGTCTCCGCGCCGCGCATCCCCGACGACATCGACCCCGAGCTGGCGGCGCTGCTGACGCGCATGACCCTCATGACGCCCGACGAGCGCCCGAGCGCCGACGAGGTCGCGACGGCGCTCGCGGCGCTCGCCTCGCCCGACCGCACCCTCCACCTCCCGGCCGCCGCCGCACCGCTCACCGAGGCGCAGCCGACGGAGGCCGTCCCCGCGGCTCCCGCGGAGAAGAACCCCCGGCGCCACCCGCGCCGCGCACTGCTCTCCGCCGGTGCCGCCCTGCTGCTCGCCGCCGGCGGGCTGCTCGTCGCCCAGCAGGTGTCGGCGTCCGACGCGCCGTCCGACGCACCGTCGTACCCCGCCGTGGACGGACGCCTGGGCACAGCGCTCACCGAGCTGCAGGAGAGCGTGCAGCCATGATCCGACTGCGCAGGGCCGTCGTCGCGCTGGGGGTCGCGCTCACTCTGCTCGGCGTCTCCGGGTGCGGGAGCAGCACCGAGCTCGGCGCCGATCGCGCCCGCACGCTCCAGGCCTCCGTGCTGGCGGTCACACGCGCGGCGGCTGACGGCCACTGGCGTGAGGCCACGACGCTGCTCGGGTCCACCCGGGCGCTGCTCGACGCGGGCGTCGAGCAGGGTGAGGTCTCGGCGATGCGCTACCGCGCGATCGACGCGGCGCTCGACGAGGTCGAGGCCGAGCTCGCCGCCGCGCAGGAGCGTGCCGCCGCGACGGAGACGGCCCCGGCCGTCGAGGCGACGCCGACACCGCAGGCGACGACGAAGGTCGTCGTCGAGGAGACGAAGGCGCCCTCGAAGCCTGAGCCGGCCCGCCCCGGCCCGGCGCCCGAGCCCAAGAAGCCCAAGAAGCCCACCAAGGTCGAGCCACCTGACAAGCCGGGGCCGGGCAAGGGGAAGGAGCCGGGCGACCGCAATCGCAGGTGAGCTGCCCATCGGCTGTGATCGCGGCTCGCGTGACCACGCTGGCGTGGCCGCGGCCCCGCCGGCAGACCCCTGCGGCGGTCGGGCGTCACAGCCCGTGGAGCAGGTTGGTCATCTCCGTGATCTCGGCCGTCTGGTCGTCGATGATCGACCGGGCGAGGGCGAGAGCCTCGGCGTTGCGGCCCGACGCGAGCTCCTCCTCGGACATCGTCACCGCGCCCTGGTGGTGCGCCGTCATGAGCTCGAGGAAGCGCCTGTCGAACTCAGTGCCGGACAGGCCGCGCAGGTCGGACATCGCCCCGGCCTGGTCCGTGCCGTCCATCGACATCCCGCCGTGATCCATGCCGCCGTGCTCGACGTCTGCGGGCTGCGGCTCGCCCCAGCCGTCGAGCCAGCGCTTCATGCGGTCGATCTGCGGCCCCTGGGCCGCGGCGATCCGCGCGGCGAGGGCCCTGACCTGAGGCGTGGACGCGGTCGCGGCAGCCAGCTCGGCCATCTCGATCGCGCCCTCGTGGTGGACGATCATCATCTGCGCGAACGTCACGTCCGCATCGTCGTGCTCGGTCGTCGTCGTGGCCGCGCTGGACGTCTGCACGACCGTCGACCGCGGGTCTGCGCCGGCGCCGTCCGAGCACGCGGCGAGGCTCGCGGCGAGGCTGAACGCCGCAGCGGCGGCGACGAGACGTGAGCGGGTGCGTGCTGTCATCAGGGTCTCCTGCGGGAGGGGGTCGGGGTGGTCACAGCCGGCTGGTGACCTCGTCGAGCAGGTCCGCGGGCGCCAACCACATCGACGGGTAGTCGCCCTTCCAGACCTGGTTGCCGTCCGCGTCGACGAGGACGAAGCCGTGCCCGGGCAGGCCCTCGTGCATGCCGGTGCCGAGGGTCCCGTACGCCTCGGAGACAGTGCCGTCGTCCAGCAGGAAGGGCGCTTCGATGCCGAGACGCTCGCGGTCGGCGTTGATCTGCTCGGCGGTGTTCATGACGATCGGCAGGACCGTGACGCCTTCCTCTGCGAACCGCTCGTCGTCCTCGATCGCACCCATCTGCATCAGGCACGCGTCGCAGCCGGCGCCCTCGTTGAAGTACAGGACGACCGGGCGGCCGCGGTAGTCGTCGAGCGAGACGGCCGACCCGTCCGACGCCGGGAGCGTGAACCCTGGTGCCACGCGGGCCTCCGTGGACGTGACCGGGCGTGACGACAGCAGCCCGGCGGCGACCAGCACGGCGGCGACGACGGCGGCGACGCCCCAGAGCGCCCAGGAGCGCAGGCGGCGGCCGCGGTCGGCTGCGGCGCGGAGGGCGTTGTCGGCGTCCGCGCGCTCCTGGCGACGGCGGGACGCGGTTCCGGAGGTCATGAGTCGGCTCCTGCACTCGTGGCTGGCGTGGGTTGCTGGTGGCACGCGGGTGCGCCCACCTCGTCGTCGGCGGGCTCCGCCGGGGTTCCGGGCGCCTCGGCACGCGTCGTGGCACCGCGCGCGCGGCGCGACGACGAACGGTCGGTCACGGTCGCCGCGACGAACGCGCCCGCGACGGCGAACAGCACGACGGCGAGCACGGGCTCCGGGAAGGGCGACAGCCAGTCCTGGATCCCCCCGAACACGCGGGTCAGCGTCCGGCTCGCCGCTTCCTGGAGCGCGGTCCCCCCGCTCATGTCCTCGCGCCCGGCGAGCGCGATGACGAACACGCCCATCACGGCGAAGGCGGCCGCGACCGCAAGGTTCGACGTGGTGGTGACGAGGCTCCGTCCATTGAGCCGCAGCCGCACGACCCGAGGACGCAGGACGCGGCGTTCGCCGAGCCGCGCCCTGTCCCACACCAGCGCCATGAGGAACAGCGGGAAGACCATGCCGAACACGTAGGCGAGGCCCAGGACCAGGCCGCCGCCGGTCGAGCCGGACAGGGCCGAGAGCGTCATCACACCAGCGAGGACCGGAGCGCAGCACGAGGAGGCGATCCCGGAGAACACCCCGAGCGCGAAGAAGCTCGCCGAGTCGCCGCGCGCGGTGTCGGGAGACCTCACGAACGACGGGAGCGACCACATCCGCCCCGACAGTGCGAGCCCGGCCAGGGCGAGCATGAGGACCCCGCCGCCCCAGTACAGCGGCGCGTGGTACTGCGCGATGGCCCCGGCGAGCATGCTCACGCCCAAGGTGATCGGGACCAGCACCACGGCCAGGCCCGCGGCGAACAGGAACGTCAGCGGGAGCAGCCGCCAACGCGCGTTCTTCACCGCCCCCGCGAGGTAGGACGGCGCGAGGAAGACGATGCAGCACGGGGCGAACAGGGCGACCCCACCGGCGAAGAACGCGGCGAGGACGCTGCCCGTCGCAAGCAGCTCGCTGCCCATCAGTGCACCGCCTCGATCCGCGAGCCGCGCGCGGTCAGAGCCCGCTCGAGCCGGCGCCGGGGCAGCCGCCCGCAGGAGAAGAACTCCCCGTCCAGCAGGACGAGCGGCGCCAGGCCGGGGCGGTGCCGTGCGACCAGGACGCGGCCCTCGGCCGAGGCGGCGTCCACGACCTCGACGACGAGCGGGTGGTCGCGGGCCAGCTCGGCGAGCGTCGCCTTCGCCTGGTCGCACAGATGGCAGGCGGCGACCTCGACGACGGTGACCTGGGCGGGTTGTCTGGCTGGATCCGGCACGGTGGCTCCTCACTTCGGCTACCGGTACGGTCCGCCACGGACGTCGCACGCCTCCTCGTCGTTCGATCAAGGTTTCGTGAAGTTCGCAGGACGAGGCGCGGGATCACCCAAGATGGGCAGATGACTTCCTCCTCGGTGTCGGCGCGCCGCGCGGTCGTCGTCGACGACGAGCAGCCGTTGGCCACGCTGATCGGCAGCTACCTCGAACGGGACGGCTTCGAGGTCCACCTGTGCCATGACGGCGTGCAGGCGGTGGCGGTGCTCCGCGACGTGGACCCGGACGTCGTCGTGCTGGACCTGGGCCTGCCCGGCGTGGACGGGGTCGAGGTCTGCCGGCAGCTGCGGACCTTCTCCGACTGCTACGTCGTCATGCTGACCGCCCGCTCGGAGGAGGTGGACAAGCTGATCGGCCTGTCGGTCGGCGCCGACGACTACATGACGAAGCCGTTCAGCCCCCGCGAGCTCATGGCGCGCATCACGGCGTTGCTGCGCCGACCACGTCGCACGGCGACCGTCGTCGCCACGCCCGCGGCACCGCCGATCGAGGTAGGAGCGCTGCGGCTCGACGTCGAGGCCCGCGAGGCGTACGTCGACGGGGCGCTCGTGCCGCTGACCCGCACGGAGTTCGACGTGCTCGCCGCGCTCGCGGCACGCCCCGGGACCGTGCTGACCCGGCGGGCGCTCATCGACGCCGTCTGGGGTCCGGGCTGGATCGGTGACGACCACCTGGTGGACGTGCACGTGCTGCACGTCCGTCAGAAGCTGGGCGACACCGCCAAGGACCAGCGCTTCGTGCGCACCGTCCGCGGCGTCGGGTACCGCATCGGCGTCGGCGCGTGACCGCCACGGCGCGCACCCGCAGCGGAGTCGGGCTCGCGGCCCGGCTCCTGGTCGCCCTGGCCGTGGTACTGGTGACCGCCGCCGTCACGGCGTGGGTGGTTGGCGCCGCGGTCGGGCCCCGGCTGTTCCACGAGCACATGGTCAAGGCAGGACTCGACGACCACGACGCCGCGGTCGTGCACGCCGAGGAGGCGTTCCGGGCGGCGAGCACGACGGCCGCCGCGCTGGCCCTCGTGGCAGCGGCGATCGCCGCGACGGCCGCGAGCCTCGTCGTCGCGCGACGGATCGCGGGTTCGCTCGACGCCGTCGCGGCCGCGGCCGCGGACCTCGGCGCGGGCGACTACGGCGTCCGGGTCCCCACGTCGGGCCTGGGCGCGGAGTTCGAGCAGCTCACGACGTCGTTCAACGCCCTGGCCGACCGGCTCGAGGAGTCGCAGCACCTGCGCGAGCGCCTGCTCGCCGACGTCGCCCACGAGATCCGCACCCCGGTCGCCACCATCCGCGGGTACGTCGAAGCGATCACGGACGGCGTGCAGGAGCTCGACGCCACGACCGCGGACGTGCTCCTCGGCCAGGCCGAGCGGCTGTCCCGGCTCGCGCGGGACCTCGCAGCAGTGACGCACGCCGAGGCCGGTGACATCACCCTCGACCTGGAGCCGATCCAGCCCGAAGAGCTCGTCGACGCCGCCGTGCACGCGTGGGCGGAACGGGCCGCGACCGCGGGCGTCGACGTGCGCTCGCACGCCGAGCGCCCCCTGCCCGCCGTCCGCGTCGACCACAACCGCATGGCACAGGTCCTGGACAACCTGCTGGCGAACGCGCTGCGGCACACACCGTCCGGCGGTCGCATCACGCTGCGCGCGAGCCGGCGCGACGACCAGGTCTGCCTCGAGGTGAGCGACACCGGCACCGGGATCGCCGCGGAACACCTGCCGCACGTCTTCGAACGGTTCTACCGGGCCGAGACCGCTCGGGACCGCGACAGCGGCGGCTCCGGGATCGGGCTCGCCATCAGCAAGGCCCTCGTCGAGGCGCAGGGCGGGACGATCCACGTGGCCAGCCCCGGTGAGGACGGCGGCGCGACGTTCACGATCACGCTCCCGGCAGCCGCCGAGGCCTGATCGCACCCGCGACCGGGGCCCTTCGTCCCGTCCCGCGGCGGCGCCCGCTCCCCCGTGTGTGGGCTTCATCAGATCTTGACCGAACCTGAGGGACCGCTCCATCGGACCTCAGCACGCTGGCCGACGCGTCGGGTGGTCCGACGAGGTCAGCGAAGGAGTCCCGATGGTCACCACTGCACCCGGCCCGGCAGCCGGACCCGCCACGACCCGCGACGGTCAGCGACGGGAGGTGCGTGTCACGCTCGTCGTCGCGGTGAGCCTCGTCATCGTCGTGACGGCGCTCGCCCTGCCCGCATGGCCGGCCGGAGAGGACATGGGCTCGACGCACTACATGGGCCTGCTCGCGGCCAACCAGCCGTGGAACCTGCTGCTCTTCATGGCGGTGCCCGTGATCCTCGCCGAGACGATCGCCGTGACGGAGCTCGTCGTCCTGTTCAGCCCGCAGCGCGCGGGCCGCACGGTGCGTGCCCTGAACCGCTACGCGGGCCTGGTGGCGGGCTTCTACTTCCTGGGCGTGTTCGCGTACCTCATGAAGCACGCGGTCATCCCCCTGACGACCGACGGCGGCTGGCGCGGTCCGGCCGACGTCATCGCGGTCGGGTTCTACCTGCTGGGGCTCGTGCCGCTGTACGGGATGTCGCTGATGGAGACGGGCGTGCTCGGCGCCGACTGGGACGACCGGCGCCGGCTCAGGACCCACGCCACGTTCGTCGGGGTGTTCCTCGTCGTCGCGCACGTCGCGATGATCTTCGGCATGCTCGACCCGTCCGTCCTCGGCTGGGAGCCGAGCCACGTCATGGACGACGGCTCGACCATGCCCGGCATGTCGCACTGACCCGCCGTGGCTCCCGCACGGCCCCGCCATCCGGGCGGGGCCGTGCGGCCGTCACGCCTGGGAGTGGACGGTGATCACGTAGCCGTCGGGGTCGCGGAACGCGAACGTCGTGCCGAACGGGCC
Organism: Cellulomonas persica; assembly: GCF_007989825.1. GTDB lineage: Bacteria > Actinomycetota > Actinomycetes > Actinomycetales > Cellulomonadaceae > Cellulomonas > Cellulomonas persica. The sequence continues at coordinate 246,887 of NZ_BJUA01000001.1, forward strand.
GTCGGCGGGCTCCTGCACGACGACCGCCCCGTGGCCGACGACACGCTCGTGCACGACGAGGGCCTCCGGGTGGTGGAACCAGATGCCGACGCCCACGCCGAGCTGCGCATGCGCGTCGAGGTCGACGCCCGGAAGCGGCGTCCGGACCGCGAACGAGACGGAGCCGCTCGTGAAGACGACGGCCTGCGGGTTGGGGGCCGGCACGCGCGCGAGTCCGACGACGCGCTCGTAGAAGTCGGCGGACGCCGCCAGGTCACGTACCTGGAGCGAGACGAAGTCGGGGCCGGTGGTGGGTGAGGTGGTTGTCATGTCAACATACTGACATCAAGTCACCGACTCATGTCAAGATATTGACGTGACCGACGTCGACGCCGCCGGAGCCCGAGAGCTCGGCATCCTCATCAAGGCGACCCAGGCCGCTCTCAACCAGCGGATGGACGAGGCCCTGCGCCCGCTCGGGCTGACCGTCGCCCAGTACGCCTGCCTCAGCAACCTGCACGCCGAGCCCGGCATCAGCAGCTCCGAGCTCGCCCGACGCACGTTCGTCTCGCGACAGTCGATGAACGTGCTTCTCCAGGCGCTGGAGAAGCAGGGAATGGTCGAACGCGCGCCAGAACCCGGCCCCCGTCGCGAGCGCGCCGCGCTCCTGACCTCGCGTGCTCAGACGTCGCTCGCCCAGGCGGAGACGGCAGTCGCGGACGTCCTCGCCCGCATGCTCACAGGCCTCGACCCGACCCAGCGCGACGCACTACGAGCGGGCCTCACCGCCTGCAGAGACGCCCTCCTCGACGTCTGACACGACCCGAGCTACTCGTCGTCCACCTCGGCCGCACGCGGACGCCGGCGCGCCGCTCGTTCGGCGATGGTGCCCGCCAGCTTCGTCGTGGCCGAGCGGGCCCGGCCGACCGTCTGGCCGGTGAGATCCTTGGCACCCTCGAGGCCGGCCGCCCCGGTCTCGAGTGCACGCTCCTTCGCCTCCGTGGCCGCCTCGAGCCAGCGCCGGACAGCGACGGCCTCGCGGTCCGCGCCGATCCCCAGCCCCGCGGTGAACTCGAGGACGTGCGACCCGACGACGCGGCTGGACGCGTTGATCGACTGAGCGGCACGCGGGTGCAGGAGCACCTTCGCGTCCGCGGTTCCGACCGCATCATCCATACGCGTCATCAACCGATCGACCCTGCTGGCGATGAGGTCGAGCCGCTTCTGCCGCGCAACACGGATGCCCGCACGATGCTGCTCGAGCTCGTCGGGAGCCCCTCCGAGCACACGATCGAGCTCGAGGACGGCAACGGCGTCCTGCAGCTGGAAGCACCGGGCCAGGACCGCCAGCCACTCCTCGACCACCGCCCGCGCGTGGTCGGCGGCCTTCGCGACCTCGCCCACCGCCTGCGCCCTCTCCAGCTTCTGGGCCACGTCGTCGAGCTGGCGAAGCGCGTACGCCTGAGTCTCAGCGATGGTCGCAGGCGTGGCCTGGACCTTGGACCACGTGACGTCCGAGACGCCCCCGACGTGATCGCGGATGGTGAGCGCATCCTCGATGACGAGCAGAGCGCCCACCATCGCCGCCAGCGCCGCGTCCTTCTGCCCACGCAGGACGTCGTCGACCTTCGCGTCGATGCGCACGAGGTAGTCGGTGATCTCCTGCATCGCCTGCTGCATGGCGAGCTGGGCCATGAGCCCCGCGACTCCCGTGAGCATCGCCGGGTTGGTCAGCATCGCGCCGGGCGTCCGCACGATCTCCAGGATGTGGCTCGTCTTGCCGCCATCCATCGCCACGGCGCGACTGCTCGAGGCACTTGAGCCCTTCATGAGCGGCATGCTCTTCATGGCACGCGCCGACTCCTTGGTCAGCTTGACCCAACGCCCCGACGTCGCGGCGATCTGCGAGCCGGCCTCCAGAGCCGCGGCACCAGTCGCCGTCGCCCCGCTCAGCCTGCGCAGCCCGAGGTCCTGCGAGGGCAGCCCTTCGGACGCCAGGAACCTCTCGATCGCACCGGCGTCGCCGAGGAGAGCGATGCCCTCGCCGTCGCTGACGAGCTCGATCTCGTCGTCCATCCCACGCTCCCGCCACTTGACGCACGTGCGCTGCCGCCCACGCCCGCGATCCAGCCCGAATGACCCGCTGCTGCGACATCGCAGCGCGCGCTCACCGTACTGACCGCGCTACCCATCCCATCGGCGACTCCCAGCGTCGACGTGACGCCAGAACTCGAACGGCCCAACTGGCGCGCCATCGCGACGCGAGGCCCGGGCACGACGAAGGCCGCCGACCCCGGACGGGGACGGCGGCCGGGTCAGCTGCTCGAGGAGGTGACACCTGACCTGTGGTGCCGGGAGTCGGCGCGGGAACGATGTGCACCGTGCGCTTCATCAGAGCCTCGCCGCCTCGGGCGACCGCCACGACGTCCCGGCGGAACTCCATCGCATAGGCATGAAAGGCCTGACGCAGAGGTCGACACCCCCTGATCGCCGTAGCCGGCCAACCCCCGCAGCACATTTCCCGCACCGCCGCCGAGGTCCTCGTCACTCGGCCCGCTGACGCCGCACTGCGGTGTGCGCGCTACGGTGCAGAACATGGCCACCTGCATGGTGCTGCGCTGTGGCAACGAGTCCGCCGCGACGCGGGTCGTTCATAGCGGCGACCCGGATCGCCTGCCGATCGAGTTCCGCGTGTGCCGCGAACACGACTCGCTCATCGCCGCCGGCTTGCCGTTCAGGTACAACGACGAGGACCACGCCGTCTACGTCGGGAGGGACATTGATGCGGCTGGACTGCGCATGCTCGTGGACTACCTGGGCTGGCAGGACGACGCCGGCATGCCGAGCGACATGCACCGGCACGTCTTTCGCGACGACGCCGGCGACGAGTTCAGCTTCATCCTTCCCGACTGGCTCGCGGGAACGCTGCGCCGCAGGTGGGCCGAGCAGGGCATTGGCGACGACGACGTTCAGGGGGCGTAGAGCGGCGCTCGCAAACCGGGACTCCTGCCAGAGCCTGGTGATCGGCAACCTCTTCGCGCGAGCAGCGGCGCGCTCGGCCACGACCTGCCAGGCGCAGGCCGCCGTGACCCGGTGCCGGTCGGCGTGCACGTCGACGAACCGGCCGATCGGGCGACGGTTGATCGAGTAGCCGGTGCCGTCGACGCGGGCTCAGGCGGCGGACGTCGGTTGCGGGCCGTCGGGCGTGATCCCAGCGACGATGCGACGGAACAGGCGTTCGTAGTCGTCGACCATGCGGTCGGCCGAGAAGCGGGCGAGCGCGTCAAGGCGGCACGCCGCGCGGTCGAGATCGCCGACGGCAGCGACGGCGGCGGTCGCTTGTGCGACGTCGTCGACGAGAAAGCCCGAGATGCCGGGCCGGACGAGCTCCGGCATCGAGCCGCGAAGGAAGGCGATGACGGGGGTGCCGGTGATCATCGCCTCGACCACGGACAGGCCGAACGGCTCGTCGAAGTCGATGAGGTGCAGCAGCGCCCGCGCGCCGCCGAGCAGCTGGTTGCGTTCCGCGGGCCCGACCGGTCCCCGGTAGGTCACGTTCGTGCCGTCGAGGTGCGGCTCGACCTCGCGGCGGTGGTAGTCGGCGTCCTGGATCACACCGGCGATGACGAGCGGCAGGCCGACGCGGCGGGCCACCTCGATCGCCGCTGCGGTGCCCTTGTCCGGGTGGATGCGCCCGAGGAACAGCAGGTACCCGCCGTCACCCGCGCCGGCGGTGAAGTCTCGTGCCTCGATGCCGTGATGGATCGTCGCCGCGTAGGTCAGGTCGGCTCGACGGTCGGCGTGACTGATGGCGACGTAGTGGCCGACGTCGTCGTAGGCGCGGTAGACGGGCACGATGTGTTCCGAGGAGAAGCCGTGGATCGTCGTGACCACGGGCGTCGACGTCATGCGGGTGAAGACGAGTGGCAGGAAGTCGAACTGGTTGCTGATGACGTCGAACTGGTCGGCGCGCTCGAACACGGCGGCGATGTGGAGGGCCTCGAAGACCTTGGCGTCGACCGAGGCGTCTTCCTCGTAGCCGGCGGGCGCCTCGGCGTGCAGCCGGGCCGAGGTCAGCGAGTCCGCCGTCGCGAACAAGGTGACGTCGTGCCCACGGGCGACGAGCCCCTCGGTGATCGTCGCCGCGACCTGTTCCCACGGCCCGTAGTCGCGCGGCGGCACGCGATGCGCGATCGAGGCGAGCACGGCGACTCTGACGGTGGCCTCCCCGGGTTCGGCTCGAGCGTACGCCGGGGCCTCGAGGGATCTGGGGTAAGGTGACGGAGCAGCATCGCACTGGGCCGGACGTCATTCGCGGCCTCGGCTCCGCCCCTGTGCGGAGCACTCAGGGACGCGGCCTTCTCTCCTCCTCCGTGCACGGCAGCACTCTCGCTGCGGCAACGCACCATGGAAGAGGCCCCCATGGGCGCCCGAATCGGCATGCTGTCCACCTATCCACCCACGCAGTGCGGCATCGCGACGTTCAGCGAGGCACTGGTCACGCACCTGGTGGCCGCCGGGGCGGACGTCGGCCTGGTCCGGCTCGTGGACGCGCCCGCGCCGCCCGTGCCGCTGGTGGTCGAGCAATGGGTCACCGCCGAGCCCGCGGCTGCGGCCGCGGCGACGCTGGACGACTACGACGTCGCCGTGGTGCAGCACGAGTACGGCATCTACGGCGGCCCCGACGGGCAGGACCTCCTCGACCTCGTCGCGCGGCTGAACGTCCCGGTCGTCGCGGTGCTGCACACGGTCCTGACCCGGCCGTCGAGGAACCAGCACCGAGTCATGGCCGAGCTCGTCGACCACGCGGCGGCGCTGGTCACGATGACCACGACCGCTCGCGACAGGCTGATCACCGGCTGGGGCGTCGACCCGGACCGCGTGACGGTCATCCCGCACGGCGCCGAGGACAACCGGTCCGCCATCGTGCCGTTCCCCAACGGAAACACCCGCCGACGCCGCGTGCTGACGTGGGGACTGTTGTCCGAGGGCAAGGGGATCGAGTGGGCCCTGCTCGGTCTCGCGGAGCTGCGACGCAAGATGCCGCTGCCGGACTATGAGGTCGTCGGCCAGACCCACCCGCGCGTCCTGGAGCGCGAGGGCGAGGCGTACCGCGACCGGCTCGTGGAGATGACGGCGAGCCTGCACCTGGCCGAACGGGTCCGGTTCGAGCGCAGGTACCTGTCGAGCCCGGACCTGCGTGAGGTGGTGCGGCAGGCAGACGTGATCCTGCTTCCGTACGACTCGCCCGACCAGGTGACGTCCGGAGTGCTGACGGAGGCGGTCGCTGCCGGCAAGCCGGTGATCTCGACGAACTTCCCGCACGCGGTCGAGCTGCTCTCGAGCGGCGCCGGCCTCCTGGTGCCGCCGCGCGACCCGTCCGCGCTCGCCGTCGCCCTCGAGCGGGTGCTCACGATCCATGGGCTGGCCGACCGGATGGCCGCGACGTCCCGAAACCTCGCCGCGTCCTTGCTGTGGCCCACCGTGGCCGCGCGCTACCTCGAGCTTGCCTCGTCGATGCGAGCACTGACCGTTCCCGCCGCGCTCTGATGGACGGCACGACGGCCCGCGGCCGTCCGCTCCCGCTCGAGCACCTGCTGCACCTGACGACGCCGGACGGGCTCTACGAGCACGCGCTGGGCACGGCGCCGCGCGTCGCGAACGGCATGTGCGTCGACGACGTCGCCCGCGCGCTCGTCGTCATGGCACGGATGCCGGCGCCCACGCCCACGACGCGGACGATGACGACGACCTGCCTGCGCTTCCTCCGGGATGGCCAACGCTCCGACGGCCTCATGCACAACAGACGGACCGCTGGTCGCACGTGGGTCGACGCGGCGTCGACCGGAGACCACTGGGGCCGTGCGCTGTGGGCATTCGGCACGGCCGCCGCGCACCTGGCCGACGAGGATGTCACCGCGGACGCCCTCCGAGGCGCCGACCTGGCGATGCGCGCACGATCCCGCTACCCCCGCGCGATGGCCTACGCTGCGCTCGGCGCCGCCCAGATGCGCCGCATCTCGCGCGACGACGTGATGGCGTCCCGCCTGCTGCTCGACGCCCGAGCGGTGCTACCCCGCTTCGGCTCTGGCGAGTCGTGGCCGTGGCCCGAGGCCCGTCTGACCTATGCCAACGCGGTGATCCCGCAGGCGATGGTCGTCATCGGGGTCGAGCTGGGCGACGACGACCTGCTGAAGAACGGCCTTCGCCTGCTGCGCTGGCTCGTCGACGAGCAGACCGTCGACGGTCACCTGTCGCTCGTCCCTGCCGGCGGACGGGGACCGGGCGACGCACGCCCGGGCTTCGACCAGCAGCCCATCGAGGCCGCCGTGCTGGCCGAGGCCGCGTCGACCGCGTACCTGGCGACGGGCGACGGGGGCTGGCACGCGGTCGTCGACCGGTGCGTCGCCTGGTTCGAGGGCGACAACGACAGCCGCGTCCCGATGCGGGACCTCGAGACCGGCGGCGGCTACGACGGCCTGGAGCCGGCGGGCGTGAACCGGAACCAGGGCGCGGAGTCGACGCTCGCGTGGCTGGCCTGCCTCCAGCTGGCGCAGGCGCAGCCCTTCGCGGCGCGATGAGCTCCTCCGCGACCGACGACCCGAGCTGGGTCCGACGCACCGACGTCAGGCTGGGTCCGGACCCCACGCGTGTGGTCAGCACGCTCTTCCTGCCGGGCCAGGAGCTGCTCGCGTCCGGCGAGTCGCGATCGGCGGGCGTGCTCGCCCGTGTGCTGGGCCTGACCGACGGCGAGGTCGACGCGGAGCTCGACGCCCTGGCCCGTGCGTTCGCTCCTCGTCACCGGGACCTCGACGCCAGCTGGGACGCCCACTTCGCATTGATGCGCCACCGGCTCACCGACGCGGCGGACCTGACGCCTCACCGGCGGCGGCTCATCGGCGCTTACTTCACCCAGGAGTTCGCTGTGGAGGGCGCGGCACTGTTCAACCCAACCCTCGTCCCGCACCCCGACCAGAGGGGAGTCGCGGCGGGCGCCACGCGTTTCGTCATGACCGTGCGCGCCGTCGGCGAAGGCCACGTCTCGAGCATGGGTCTGCGCACGGGCGTCATCGACGCCCACGACGACCTCACGTTCGATCCACCTCCGTCGGTCGGCGTGCTCCCGGCTACCCTGGCCTCCCCCTACTCGCGCGAGGCTTTCCAGCATCGGCTCGACGACCTCGGCAGCCACCTGACCAACGCCGACTTCGTCCTGGACGCCCTGCCGCCGACGTTCGACCGGAACGACCTCGATCGCGCCCTGGACGTGCTACGCGCTCAGCGCCTGACTCGGGGCGCGGCAGAACGCACCATCGCCCGCCTCGAGTGGATCGCCGACTGCACCTACCAGGTCGAGTACCCGTCCGACTCGGCCATCGGCGAGAGAGTGCTGCTGCCGCACGGCGCCTCGGAGAGCCACGGAGTGGAAGACGTCCGGATGGTGCGCTTCACCGCTCCCGACGGCGAGCAGGAGTACCTGGCCTCCTACACGGCCTTCGACGGGCGGGAGGTGTCGATGCAGCTGCTGCGCACCAGCGACTTCACCCGGTTCACGGCGACCCCCTTGTCGGGCCCGGGTGCACGGAACAAGGGCCTCGCGCTCTTCCCCCGTCAGGTCGGTGACCGATATCTCGCGCTGTCACGGGCCGACCGGGAGACCAACTCGGTCACCACGTCGAGCGACCTGCTGCACTGGGAAGAGCCCGTCGTCGTCCAGCGTCCCGCACACCCTTGGGAGCTGGTCCAGCTCGGCAACTGCGGATCGCCGATCGAGACCGCGAGCGGCTGGGTCGTCCTGACCCACGGCGTCGGACCGATGCGCACCTATTGCATCGGCGCGCTGTTGCTCGACCTGGACGACCCGACTCGGGTCCGTGGACGCCTCGCGCGCCCCCTGCTCACCCCTGCGGCCGACGAGCGCTCCGGCTACGTCCCCAACGTCGTCTACTCCTGCGGAGCCATGCTCCACGGCCGCACGCTCGTCCTACCGTACGGCTGCAGCGACTCCACGATCCGCATCGCACTGGCCGACCTGGACGCCCTGATCGAGGAGCTGCACACTTGACCGACACCCCTGGCGCGGGCACGCCGACCGGCCCCAGCAGCGGCGACCGCTCTCCCACGGTGGCTGCCCGCGCCAGCTTCGGGCGCACCGTCGGCGTGTCCAAACCCTGGGGGCACGAGGCCCTGTTCGCCGACGGCACGCACGGCTACGTCGGCAAGCTCATCTTCGTGCGAGCCGGACGCGAGCGGGTCCTCGACGAGGTCTCCGACACGCCCGCCGGTGCGCGTGCGCGTCGGAGACCGGCTGGTCGCAATCAGGCCCTAGCGGGCGGCGGGGTGCATCTCAACGGGCCCGGGGGACCGAACAGGCGTACGATTGAGCTCCAGGAACCGGCTCGAGCCAAGGACCAGCCCTCCTGGTGACACCAAGGAGGGCTTCATGCCCGTCCAGAGCAACTCCACGCCTCAGCCCGCCCACGACCTCGAGCATCCGCTCTCCATCGACGACTGGCCCTCCCGGCCCGCCCCGGGCCCGCGAGCGGCCAGGCCGGTGCGGAGCCGGACCAGCGCCGCCTGGTTCGGCGTCTGCGTCGGCGCCCTCGTCCTCGTCGCCCTCGTCGTGTTCATGATGCAGAACACGGCGCCCGTCGAGGTCACCTTCCTCGGGATGTCCGGCGCAGCGCCGCTCGCGCTCGTCCTGCTCATCGCGGGTCTCGGTGTCGGCATCGTCGCGCTCGTCGTCGGTGCCCTGCGCATCGGCCAGCTGCGCCGCCGCATCCGCGCCGACCGGCGCTCCACGCCGCTCGCTCGCTGAGCCGCCTCGACGCCCGCCCGGGAAGCACTCTCCCGGTGCGGGCGACACCCACCTTCGGAAGAGGTCCGCCATGACCAGCACCGCACCCACGCAAGCACCCGACGCCGGCACGCACGACCTCCGCCTGCTGTCCATCCTCGAGTCCGGGCTCCCCGCCGAGCTCGGCAGCGCCGACGAGCCCGCCACGTACACGGTGCCCGCCGTCTTCTCCCGGCAGGTCGGCCGTCACGAACGGACCCGCATCGAGGACCCCGAGACGGCCCGACGGCTGTCCCGACCGGGCGGCGAGACGAGTGCCGGGCGGGGGCTCAGGCTCGTCGTCTCCGACCGTCGGCTCCTGATCGAGAACACCAATCTCGCCCAGCTCCGCGACGGCCTCGCCGCCGACCTCGCGGCGATGCTGCGGGAGCTCGGCAGCGATCTGCGGGCCGTGCGCGACGAAGCCGCCGCCGCGACCCAGGCCCGTTCCGTCGAGGTGCAGCGACGGGCCGACCTGACCCACGCCGCCGTCGCGGACATCCGTTTCGAGTAGGTCGTCGTGGATGCCTCGGCGCTCCCTGGTGCGACCACGCCGACCGCCGCGCGCCCTCGTGAGCGGCAGGTCAGCGACTTCACGGCCCTCGGGCGCACCGTTCAGGCTTCGGGCCTGATGCGGCGTCGGTACGCCTACTACTGGGTGCGGTTCCTGCTGCTGACGACGCTGTTGGCGGTCGCGTTCACCGCGTTCGTCCTCATCGGCCCGTCGTGGTGGCAGCTCGTCACAGCGGCCGTCGTCGCCGTGCTGCTCGGGCAGGTCATGTTCCTCGGGCACGACGCCGCCCACCGGCAGATCTTCGAGTCGGGGCGGTGGAACGACTGGTCCAGCCTGGTGATCGCCAACCTCTACGCCGGCATGAGCTACGGCTGGTGGCAGCACAAGCACTCCCGCCACCACGCCAAGCCGAACCAGATCGGCGCCGACCCCGACATCGCGACCGACGTCATCGTCTTCCACACCGAGGACCTGCCGGCGCCCCGCACCGGCCTCAAGGGCTGGCTGACCCAGCGCCAGGGCTGGCTGTTCTTCCCGCTGCTGCTGCTCGAAGGCCTCAACCTGCACGTCTCAGGGGTCAAGACGATCTTCGGCCGCGGCCACGTCAAACGGCGTCCGGTCGAGATCTCTTTCGTGACCGTGCGGCTCGGCGGCTACCTCGCCGTCGTGTTCTGGCTGCTGCCCTTCGGGATGGCGTGCGCGTTCCTCGCCGTCCAGCTCGGGCTCTTCGGCCTCTACATGGGTGCCGTGTTCGCGCCCAACCACAAGGGCATGCCGCTCGTGCCCCGCGATGCCCGGATCGACTTCCTGCGTCGCCAGGTCCTCATGAGCCGCAACGTCCGCGGCGGGCGGTTGGTCGACGTGTTCATGGGCGGGCTGAACTACCAGATCGAGCACCACCTGTTCCCGAACATGCCGAGCCCGAACCTGCATCGCGTCCAGCCCATCGTGCGGGCGTTCTGCGCGGAGCACCATGTGCCCTACACCGAGACCACCCTGCTGCGGTCCTACCGCATCGTCGTGCGGCACCTCAACGCCGTCGGTCTCGCGGCGCGCGACCCCTTCCAGTGCCCGCTCGCCATGAAGTACCGGTCGGTGCGGTAGGCCGCCGGTCGACATCACGGCGCCTTGTGTGCACCGAGTTCGACGGAGGCTCGGAACCGACGCCGCGTGTCGACGTTCGTCCGAGCCGCCTCTCGTCGCAGCACGGACTCGCCCTCGCCGCGATCTCAGTGACGCGAAGGTCGGCCTGGTGTCGACTCCCCCGCTGACCACCATCAGTCCCGACCTGGCCGCATGGGCCCAGATCGCCTCGGCTGCCGTGCTGCACGCCCTCGACACCGATGACGCACCGCCCTTCCCGACCGGCACCCCCGATGCCACGCTGCGGGTCGTCCGGCGCGCCTCGACGTAGCGCACGAGGCGCGGCGCGAGCAGCGCGAGCAGCACGGGTCCGCGCACCCGCCGACGGCGCGCTGGAGACCGGCCCCGGAGGGATGAGCCTCAGCGCAGTCGACGACAGTCGTCTCCGCCTGCGGCGACGACCTCAGGCGTGGAGGTCGTGGGCATCGAACCTGTTGGGAGCCAGATGTGAGTTCTCGTCCGCGGCGGTGACCTGCGGTTCCATGGGGCGCGTCGGCGATCCATCCGGACCGATTGGGGCCTCGTTGTTGACAGCGTCAAAGTCCAGCGGCGCCGATGAAGTAGTTACTCGCTCTCGCCACCGCCGTCGACAGACTCCCCTGCGGCTCCGACGGTCACAGCCGAGAGACAGTCGCGTTGGACCCGAATGTCACTCACCTCCCCGCCTGGCCCGTCGGCGCTCGATCACTTCGCAGCCCAACGTTTCAAGAGCGGGAAGACGAAGGTCAGATGGGACCGCCACCTCGCTTTCCACCCACGCCTGCGGTCGGGGTGCGAGCAGCGCGCTCTCCTCCCAACGGAACTCGGCGGTATCCATCGGGACCAGCGACAGGATCTCGGCTGAACTCACCTCGCGGATGCTGGCGACGTGCGATGCGGTCACGTGTTCGGCGACGAGAGCCGCGCCAGAGAATTCCACCTGCACGAGCCTCCACTCGGCTCCGTGTAGTCGGCACTTTTCGAACTCGTTGCGGCTGAGATGGAAGGTGCCCCTAGTTCGCTCGGTGCACCCTTTCACCTCCCAGCGGCTCGTCTCTCGATCGATGCTCTCGATGTCGTACCCGAACCGGTCCGAGATCTCGGCCACGTGGGTCGCATATCCGCCCCTGCTCTTCAGCCCGGCGAAGACCGCCAACTCAGCCGCACGCCCGATTCCTAATGGCAGTTGGTCCGTTTCGGGTGAACTCGCGAGCATCGCGCTCAGCATCATCTGTTCCAGCTCGGGCTGCAGCCATTCCATGCCGTCCAGATCCCTTGACGGAACGACCTCCCATCTCACCTGGCCTCCAGCGATCGCGACGGGCAGCCACGCCGGCGGATCGAGCTCCAACATCATTGAAGCGATTGCGACGAGCGTCGTGCGATCGGCGACGTCAGCGACGGCCCTCAACCGCGCGCTCGTCCCGATGGCACTCGCGAGGGACACCAGGCCCGCTTTGATCAGGAAGTTCGCGGCCGGCTCGTGATCTGTCGCGGCCGCCAAATAGGCGCTCCGGTCTCGCGCAGCCCGAAGCCACGACGGGATGTCCGCAACGCTGCCGTGGCGGATCGCGTTAGCCAGGTGAAAGACGCTCGTCGCGGCACCATGCGTAGGGATCATCGTCTATGCGAATCCCAGGTGGCTGAGGATCGCTGCTTCATCGTCCTCCTCGGCCGGCGGTGCATCATGGTTCTCGTCGCTCTCCGGCAACGCGACCCTCACGAGTCCAGGATCGTCCATCAGAAGGGCGAGCGCCTTGACCTTGTCCTTCAGACGGTCATCGACGACTGCGTCGACCGTCTCTTCGCTGATCAACACGGTGAACCGGGTCTCGATCTCCCGTCGGAGGCCCAGCCGGTGGATTCGGTCCTGGCTCTGCAAGAAGTGGCCGGCATTGAACGTCCGGTCGAGGTAGATGGCGTGATGACACCAGTGGTGGAGGCTGACTCCCTCGCCTGCTGCGGCCGGATTGGCGAGCAGGACCGAACATGACGCGTCGTTGCGGAACCGTTCGAACTCAGCTTCACGGGTGACCGCGCCGGGCGGTGCGGAGTCCTGTGGTGGGACGCCGCCGTGGACGACCGCTGGGTTGAACTGGGCGAGCTCGCGGGCGAGAGTCTTGAGGTTCCGCACGAACGTTGACCACACCAGAATCTTCTCGCCGCGCGCTGCCGCTTCGTGGACAGCGTGCTTGACGTACTCGTACTTCCACGGGTACTCGTACTGGTTGTAGTTCCGCAGAAGCCTGCTCAATGGCTCGTTCCCAGCGAGCTCGAGCGGCGGGTGCTCGAACCCCTCCTCGTCGGCCCTGTCGGAGCCGGCGACGATCAGAGATGGGTTCGTGGCGGCCTCCAAGAGGTACATCACGACCCTGCCGAGCTTCTTGAACTCGCGCTTGGAGTCCTTCGACAGCCCGAATCCGCCCCGGTACCTGCCGACGAGCGCTGCGTAGATCTCGTGCTGGATCGGGCTCATCGGCCGGGCGACGATCTCCCATTTCGGATCGGGGATGTCGAGTGCCGACTTCGGCGAGCGGACGAAGTAGCGGCGGATCGCTTCGCTGGTTCGTCTCACGACTTTAGGGTCGCGCCCCATCGAGTCGTTGTAGACGTCGGGTGGGAGTATGGAGCGGTCCTGTCCGGGGTACAGGAAGCGCATCAGCGCGATCAGGTCTCCCGCTCCCTGTGGGGCGGGTGTTCCAGTCAGGATGTCCCGACGCCGCGCCGCATAAGCCAAGTCCAACACTGCCCGTCCGTGCACACGGCCGGCACCGCGCTTCACACGGTGCGCCTCGTCGAGTATCACCTGGGTCCGGGCGGAGTCAACAAACTCGCGGATACGTTCGTAGTCGCCGGCGACGCGATGGTAGTTCGTCAATAACAGATCGGTAGCTATCGGTATGACCGATCCCGGACCGGTGTGGACCGTGATCTTAGGATTGTCTGCCAGGCAATCCACCGAGTCCGTCTTCCACGCGTCGAAAGCGGCGATCGGACCTATGACGAGCAGACGGTCGACTTCGCCGCGAGCACGCTGGAGCGCGAAATTCGCGAGTGCCACCGTGGTCTTTCCGGCACCGGGCACAGAGAAGTCGGCACCATGTGGGAGGAGCATTAGCTTGGCCAGGTTGCGAAGCTGGAACGGCTTGAGCTGGCGCACGAAACCACAGGCCGACAATTCCGCAGCCAGCCCTTCAGCGGCCTCACTCGGGTACCTGGCGAGCCTCGGAGCCACGGTGAGCTCCCTCCGAGGTCACCGTCACGATCGGCATACGACCTGACCTCACGGTGCCGCAGCGGGTCCTGGCCTCGAAAGGGCGATCCCCGCGAGGGCTCGACCAGCGGCAGCCGCAGCCGCGGCTTGCTGATCGGGCAGCAGGTGAGCGTATGTCTCGGTCGTCGTGGTGATCGACTCATGTCCGAGACGACGCTGCAACACGAACAAGTCCGTGCCGGCGGCGATCATCCAGGACGCGTGCGTGTGCCGCAGGTCGTGGACTCGCGGACGCTTCGTCAACCGCGGCCGGTCTCGGTCGGGCTTCCCATCGGGCGTCTTCGGATCGTTCGCAGCATCGACCGCCGGCGTCCAGGTCGTGGTCCAGAACCTCGACGACGAGAGCTGGCTTCCGACCGTGTTGGTGAAGAGGAGCTCGTCCGGTGCCTTCGCTGCCACGAGCGGCAGGAGAACGTCGACGAGGTCGTCCGGCAGCGACACCGTCCGACGGGCTCGTTTCGTCTTCGGCGGACCGACGTACCAACGGCGGGCTCCATCGCGCTTCCAGGCCTTGGTGACTCGAAGGGTCGCGGGACGCGACGTCAGGTCCAGATCGCCGACAGTCAGGGCCGTCGCCTCGCCCCAGCGGAGTCCCGTGGCAACCAGAGTGAGGACCAGCGGCTGGTAGTAGGCCGGGATGTACGAGAGGAGCAAGGCGAACTCGTCCCGCGTCAGGACGGTCATCTCGTCCCGGGTCGCCTGCGACTTGGGGAGCTCAACGCCGGTGCAGGGGTTCTCGGGCCGGTAACCGATTCAGCTGGCTCTTGTAGTGCGAGCGGGTATCCGGGCCGATCGATGTCAGCAATTCGATGTGCTCCGCGACTACTTCGTCGACGGAAGGCCCTTTGCTGCGCACGGCCTCGGCGATCCGCGCAGCCTCGGCGGCACGCCCACCAGCCGCCTCAATCAGCCTTTTCGCCACGACAGCGTCGTTCTCGTCGTCGTAGGTCAGGGACGTCTGCTTGCCGCTGTCCGGATCGCGCCAGAGCACCGCGAACGACCGCGTCCCGTCGGCTCGTCGACGCTCACGGATGGAGGCCATACACACGAAGGCAGCCCCTCGCGTCAACGAGTTGCTACCTTCGTGTCAACATCCATTGCGTTTCCGCAGGTCAGATGGGTGGAGGTGGCGGGAATCGAACCCGCGTCCGATGACGTGGAACCAGGGCTTCTCCGGGTGCAGTCCGTGATGGATTTTCTCGGCCCCCACCACTCCCACGGACGGGAAGGTGGACGGGCCCAGTCAGCTAGAAGTCCCGATCCTCACACTGACGATGAGGATCAGCAGTGGCTCTCTAGATGACGCCGGGAACTAAGTCGAGAGCGTACTTAGGCCGACGGACTTCGAAGCTCGCTCAGGCGGCGAGGGCGAAGTCGGTGCTCTTGGAATCGGCACCTATGATTTGCACGGAGCGTTGACGAGATAACCGTGCGTCCTCGACCCGCTTCTCCTGGCTCGACGATCACCGTCGAAACCGATCACCCCCATGTTGATTTATCAAGCGCCCGATCCGTGCGGTCGGCGTGCCGCAGCACGTGCCGAGCAGGTCCAGACTACCTGCCCAACGTGCCGGTCGTCGCCGTGATTCCCGGCCCGGCACAGCCGGTGTCAGCACACGTGTGGGGGCGCGTGTCGGAGGGGCGCACTAGCGTCCGAGCATGGCGGACTTCATCGACGCGGACCTGCGCGGCTCACGCTTCACGCGGGTGGACCTGACCGGAGCCGAGTTCCGACGAGCGCGCCTGAACGGCATCACGGTGCGCGGAGCCGGCCTGCACGGCGTGCGGCTGGACGGGGTCGAGCTGGTCGACGCGCAGATCACGGGCGAGGTCGAGAACCTGACGATCAACGGCGTCGAGGTCAGCGCGTACGTCAACGCCGAGCTCGACCGTCGCGACCCCGACCGGGTCGCGATGCGCCCGACGGACGCCGAGGGCTTCCGCGCGGCGTGGGCGCTGCTCGAGCGGCTGTGGGAGGGCACGCTCGAGCGAGCCCGCGCGCTCGAGCCCGATGCGCTGCACGTCAGCGTCGACGAGGAGTGGTCGTTCGTCGAGACGCTGCGCCACCTGCTCTTCGTGACGGACTCGTGGGTGCGCCGCGGGATCCTGCGCGTCGAGGACCCGTGGGACCCGTGGGACCTCCCGTGGGACGAGATGCCGGACACACCCGGGATCCCGCGGGACCGTACCGTCCGCCCCGACCTGGACGACGTCCTGGTCCGGCGCCGGGAGCGGCAGGCGCTGGTGCGCGGGTTCCTCGCGCAGCTCACCGACGCGAGGCTCGACGAGCACACCGAGCCGCTCGACGGCGACTCGTGGCCGCCCGCGCGGCCGTTCGCGGTGCGTGAGTGCCTCGAGGTGCTCCTGCTCGAGGAGTGGCACCACCGGCTGTATGCCGAGCGCGACCTGACCGCCCTCGGGGCGCCGACGTGAGGGCACCCCGGCAGGCTACGGCGCGGGGTCAGGCGACCGGTGGCGTGACCGTCGGTGGCCTGACCTGGGACCACGGCACCGACGAGCGTAGGCGTGTCCCGAAGATCGCGAAGTACCAGCCGGTCTCGTGCTCCGACAGGTTGCGGTCCGGCAGCCGTCGCCGGTGCAGCAGCCAGTCGGGCATGCCGCGGTCGAAGAACGCCTCGATCTCGAGGTAGCCGCGTTCCTCGAGGTCGAGCACGACGTCGGGCAGATCGCTGTGGGGTGGGTGGGAGCGCGCGTTGCGCGCGACGATGAACGCGCCGATCCCGATCACGCTCAGGATCGCGAGCACACCCGCGACGGCCGGCACACGGTCGGTGGACTGCACCGACCGCGCCAGCTCAGGTACCGCCGTCATCACCTCGACCACACCAACGCCCCCCATCCGCTCGTCCGGCGAAGGGCAATGTATGCAGGGCGATCGGTGGCGCACGAGCCCAGACCTGCCGAATCACTCGGGTTTCGGACACCCGGTCACGCTCGGGGGTGAACCGGACACGCGACACCTGTGCTGCTCCGGGCACGTCATCGTTCGTCCAGGTCAGGGAGCCGGGCCTGGACGTGTGGTCAGGAAGCCAGGTCGGGGAGCCCCTCGCGCAGCGTGGCCAGGCGGACGCCGTCGGCGGACGCGAGCTGCAGGACGGCGACGTCGGCACGCTCGTCGCGCACGAGCACGGACGCCGGGCTGACGGCACCGGTCGTCGGGTCGGTCACGACGATGGAGGTGGCTCCGGCGACGACGTGGGAGTGCGTCACGACGATCCCGCCCTCGGCCACGGCCAGCGCTGCGCCGCGTACCTGGGCGCCGGACTCCCCCGCCGCCGCGACCTCGAGCACCCCGGACGACGAGTCGGCGGACGACAGGCCCGGCCACGCGGGTGCGGCCGGGCGAGCCTGCGCCGCGTCGGCAGGCGCGGCGGCTGCGGCCGCGGCGGGTCCGACGACGCTCGCCCCGACCGCGAGGACCGCTCCGATCGCCATGCCCCGTCGTCGCCCCCGCACGAGCGTCTCGCACCGGGTGTCACGTGCTCGGGATCCGTCGTCGATCGCCATCGTCGTCCCCTCCCTGGCGGCGCCGCGGCGGCCCCGCCGAGTCCCACCCAAGCGGTGGTACCCGGAGAACGGCTGAACGGGACGTGAGAGTTCCCTGACGATCACGTGACGTGTCGTTCACACCTCGGGCGCGCACACCCCACGGTTCAGCAACGACAGCCCGTACAGGTCGCCCGACTGGAACGTGGTGAACTCGCCCGACTGCCGGGGGCTCATCAGCTGCGTCGCGTCGTCGACGTGGTCGAGCCCGAGCACGTGCGCGAGCTCGTGCCGCAGCACGGCGACGTGCACGGGCTCCGCGCCGCTCGGCTGGCGTTCGAGCAGGTTCGTGTCGAGCCAGACGGTGCCCGTGACCGCGACGAGCAGCCCGTTGCCGTCGTCGACGACACGGTGGGCCGCCACGCCGGCGACGTCGCCCTCGAGCCGCGCGAAGTGGTCCTCGTCGGAGAACTGGATGAGCACAGGCGCCCAGCGCTCGCCGTAGCGGTCGGGTTGGTACAGGGCGCGGTCGGCGCCGCCGGACTCGGTCGTCGTGCCGTCGTCGACGAACACGAACCCGGTGGCGGACGTCAGCTCGCGCATGACCTTCGCGACGTCGTCGACGAAGCCTGCAGGGGCACCCGCGGTGTTCACGGCGTAGTGCACGGGGCGGCACGGCGAGAAGGTCACCGGCACGTCCAGGCCGTCGGGGCGCCGCTGCGTGTCCTGGAACGCGTACGGGGTGCCGTCCCAGTCGACCGGAGCCGGGACCCCGCGCGGCCACGGCGACTCCTCGACGCCCGGAGGCGGGTGGCCCTCGAGCCCGGACGGTGGCTCGAACGGCTGGACCGCACCCGTCGCGTCGAGGTCCGTGGTGCGCACGGGCTCCGCCGACAGCGCAGCGACGACCGCGTCCCAGGAGACCTCCGGCAGCTGGGACAGCCAGACGCCGACGAAACCGCCGGTGATCAGGACGCACAGGACGGCGACGGCCACGCTCGACCCGGAGCGCCGCGCGCGTCGCCGTCGCGCGCTCGTCGGCGCGTCTCCGTCGGCGCCCCACCCGTCCCGGCCGGCGGCGTGCCCGCGCGCGCCGAACCGCTCGCCGACGGGGTCCGCGGAGGTGTCGTAGGCGTCGCCGCGCCAGGGCGACGGGCCCGCGGCCCTCCCCTGCGCCTCGTCGATCACCCACTGCGGGATGCGCCCCGTGGGCGAGCGCGGCAGGTCGTCGAAGGACACGTCAGACCATCGGCACGAACCAGGCGCCGCTGGAGCCGTCCCGCCCTCCGACCGTGATGGTGCGTGATCCGCTGCCGATGTCGCACGCGACGGGCAGGATGAGCCCCATGCGCCTGCCCGTGATGCCGCCCGTCGCGCCCATGCTCGCGAAGTCGGTCAAGGACATCCCCGACACGGGGCACGTCGAGCCCAAGTGGGACGGCTTCCGCACGATCGTCTTCCGGGACGGCGACGAGGTCGAGCTCGGCAGCCGCAACGAGAAGCCGATGACGCGCTACTTCCCCGAGCTCGTCGAGCAGATCAAGGAGCACACCCCGCCACGGTGCGTGCTCGACGGCGAGATCGTGATCGTGCAGGGCGACCGCCTCGACTGGGACTCCCTGACGAACCGGATCCACCCCGCCGCGTCACGGGTGAAGCTGCTCGCCGAGCAGACCCCCGCGAGCTTCGTCGCGTTCGACGTCCTCGCGCTCGGTGACGACGACCTCATGGGCACGCCGCTGCGTGAACGGCACGCGCGCCTCACCGACGCCCTCGCGCACGCAGGCGGCAGCATCCACCTCACGCCGGCGACCGGTGACCCGGCCGAGGCGCAGCGGTGGTTCGCGCAGTTCGAGGGCGCGGGACTCGACGGCGTGGTCGCCAAGCCGCTCGACGGCACCTACCAGCCGGACAAGCGCACGATGTTCAAGGTCAAGCACGAGCGCACCGCGGACTGCGTGGTCGCGGGCTTCCGCTGGCACAAGAGCGGGCCGGTCGTCGGGAGCCTCCTGCTGGGGCTGTGGAACGACGAGGGCAGGCTCCAGCACGTGGGCGTCGCGGCGTCGTTCCCCATGGCGCGGCGCGCCACGCTCGTCGACGAGCTCGCGCCGCTGCGCACCGACGTCGAGGACCACCCGTGGGCGTCGTGGGCGGACCGGTCGGCCCACGAGGCCAACCGGCTGCCGGGCGCCGTCAGCCGCTGGAACGCGACGAAGGACCTGAGCTTCGTGCCGCTGCGCCCCGAGCTCGTCGTCGAGGTCGCGTACGACCACATGGAGGGCGACCGCTTCCGGCACACCGCGCAGTTCCGCCGCTGGCGCCCCGACCGCGACCCGGCGACGTGCACGTACGCCCAGCTCGACGAGCCCGTCCGGTTCGACCTCGCGGACATCCTGGGTCGCCGCCCGTAGGAACCGCCGGGACGACGAGCGCGCCCGGCGACCCGTCGAGGGCGCGCGGAAGCCCGCGGCTCACCAGCCCCCGCCGCCGCCTCCCCCGACGCCACCGCCGGAGAAGCCCCCGGAGAACCCGGAGTCGCCCGAGGACCCCGGAGTCGGCGCCGTGAGCGACTCGGTCGCGACCGACTGGAACCGGTCCATCGACGACGCGAAGCCCGACGCCCAGAACACGCCCGGCAGCGGGTCGTAGTAGCCCACGTACCAGCCGGGCGGGTCGATCGCGCGGCCCTGCGCGGCGAGCTCGGCGAACACGCGCGCCCACCGCTCCGCGACACCGAACACGATCGCGTACGGCAGGTACCGGCTGAAGACGTCCTCGCCCTCCTCGAACCTGATCTGCTCGGCCTCGGCGGTCGTGAGATAGGTACGGAACCCGAGCGACTGCGCGAGCACCGCCGTGCCCTCCTCGGTGCGCGCGGGCGCGTGCCGGGCGCAGATCAGCACGACGACGCCGACGGCTCCGATCGCGATCGGGATCAGTCCCAACCCGGGGACGTTCGTCGACAGCTCCGAGTCGCCGACCGCGAGCGAGACGAACAGCGCGATGCCCGCCACCACGATCAGCACGATCCCCGTGGCCAGCCACGACCCGCGCACCGACTTCGGGTTCGCGCGGAACCAGTGGTTGCGCGTGACCTGGTCGTAGAGCCGGTCCTGCACCTTGGTCATGGACGACGCGAACGTCGTCTTGAGGTCCGACAGCGTGACGCGCGGCCGCCCCGTGAAGATCTCGTCCATCAGCAGCGCCTCGTACTCGAGCAGCCCGGCGTCGGGCTCGCGCAGCGCGACGAGAGTCCAGTCCTTCGGCTTCTTCTTGGCGTCGGCGCGCGGGACCTCCTCGATGCGCAGGTAGCCGCGCACCGCGAGGTCGATGAGCGTCGCGGTCACGTCGACCGGGTCGGCCTTCTCGTCGACGAGCGTGCCGAGCTCCCCCGGCCGCACGTTCGCGGGCGGCGTGAACTGCACCGCGACGGGTGCGCGCTTGTCGCGGTAGCCCGAGCCGGTGTCCTGGCCGCTGACGGGCCGCAGACCGGGCGTCAGGCCCAGGTACGCGCGGTCGCGTCCGGTGCGCCGCACGCGTCGGATCGCGAGCGCCGCGCCTCCGGCGGCCATGAGCGCCGCGACGCCGCCCAACGGCGACACCGGGTTCCACACCGCGGCCGGGTCGGGGCGCTCGACGACGATCGGCTCGACCCCCGGGAACGTGCCCGCGGGCCAGCCCGTCACGGTCGTGAACGGCTCACCCTGTCCGAGCAGGTCCTGCGTGAACGTCGCGGTGTCGCCCACCGCGTCGGCCGACGAGCACGGGGACGTCGAGCCCTGCGGGCCCGCGAAGCACACCGCACCCTCGACGTCCGCCGGTCCGGTCACCGTCGCGGTGAGGTCACCCAGCGGGATCTCCCAGCCGGTCCCGATGACGTTCCAGTACAGCTCGTCGCCGGAGTGCTGCTCGTTCGCCGGGTTCACCAGACCGTCGACGCGGTAGGTGAGCTGGTAGGTCTGCACGCCCGAGACGTCGTCGACGTCCTCGTCACCGATCCGCAGGATCAGCGCGTCGCCGTCCTCCTCGCGGTGCAGCTGCGCGGGGGCGCCGGTGCTGCTCGACACGGACACGGCGCTGTACTCGAACGCGCGGTCGTGCGTGTCGTCGTAGCGCTGCCGGGTCGGGAGCGTGAGGTAGGGGCCGTGCCCCGGGTCGTCGCCGAAGTCGAAGTCGAACTCGATCGCGACGGTCGCGACGCCGTCCGCGCCCAGCACGGCCGCGACGTCGTACCGCGTGATCTCGCGGCCGGACGTCTGGTCCGGTGCGGCGGTCGCCGCGAGGCCGCTCGCGACGACCGCACCCGCGGCCAGGGCGAGCGTCGTCGCGGCGCGGGCCAGCGGACGCGCAGGTCGCGGGCGTCGGGACAGGGCGTCGAGAACGGTCACCGGCGCAACCTATCGCGGCGTGCTCGTCCGCAGCCGGGTCCCACGGCCCGCGCGCCGGACCCCTGCACGGCGCGTCCGGGCCTGTCGATCAGGCTCGGCCCGTCAGGGCCGCCCGTTCGGCGCTCAGCGGTCGCGACGCTCGCGCATCGCGCGCTGCGCCTCCAGGTTGTCCTGCCGCTCGCGCAGCGCCTGGCGCTTGTCCCAGTCCTTCTTGCCTCGCGCGAGCGCGATCTCGACCTTGGCGCGCCCGTCGAGGAAGTACAGCGCGAGCGGCACGATCGTGTGCCCCTTCTCGCGCGTGCGGGCGTCGAGCCGCTCGATCTCCTCGCGGTGCAGCAGCAGCTTGCGCTTGCGGCGCGGCGCGTGGTTGGTCCACGTGCCCTGCGCGTACTCGGGGATGTGGACGCCGTGCAGCCACGCCTCCCCGCCGTCGACCTCGCACCAGCCGTCGACCAGCGACGCACGGCCGGCGCGCAGCGCCTTGACCTCGGTCCCGGTCAGCACGACCCCGGCCTCGAAGACGTCCTCGATCGTGTAGTCGTGGCGGGCCTTGCGGTTGGCGGCCACGAGCTTGCGCCCGGTCTCCTTGGCCACCGCGCACCCCTCCTCGTCCTGCGTCCCGCCTCGCGGGACCTCGTTCGTCGGCAGCCTCGTCGGACCGAACCGTCCGGCGGGTGCCCGCGCACGCTCGTCGCGCGCCGGACGAGCCTACCCGCCGAGCCCGCCGAACCCCTCGCGGATATCCGCGGACGGCACGGGCGACCGGGTCGTCAGGACGGCGTCGTCACAGCGGCAGGAACGGGCGCGGGTTCACCGTCGAGCTGTTCATGTAGACCTCGAAGTGCAGGTGGCACGCGCCCGACGTCCCGGTGTTGCCGGCGCGCGCGATGAGCTGACCGGCCTTGACGGACGCGCCGGGCCTCACGAGGAACTGCGACAGGTGGTTGTAGCTCGACGCGAGCGTCTTGCCGTTCACGGTGCCGTGGCTGATCATCACCTGGTTGCCGTAGCCGTAGCGGTACTGCGTCCACAGCACGGTGCCGGAGCGACCCGCGTACACGTCGTTGCCGCAGTAGTCGCGCAGGTCGATCCCGGCGTGCAGGCGCCAGTAGTGCAGCACGGGGTGGAAGCGCATGCCGTACTCGGACGTCACATAGATCGGCCGGGTCTGCGTCGGGTTGACGAACAGCGTGCCGGAGGCCGCCGGCGGGTCGTCCGGGTCGGTGCCCTTGGCCGCGTCGCGCTTGCGCTGCTCGGCGATCGCCTTGGCCAGGTCCTGCTCGATGCGCTTGGCCTCGGCGTCGATCTCCTTGAGCTTCGCGGCGATCTCGTCCTTCTTGGCCAGCAGCGCGGTCTGCTTGTCCTGCTGCTCGACGAGGAGCGCGTCCAGCGCCGCCTTCGCGTCCTCGGCCGCCTTCTTGGCCTTCTTCGACGCGGCGACCTTGGCGTCCGCCTCGTCCTTGAGCTCGCTGATGCGGCCCTGCACGGCCTCGAGGCGCTGCGCGGAGTTCCGGTTGCCGGACTCGGTCGCCTGCAGGTCGTCGAGCACCTGCGCGCGCGTGCGCAGCGCCTGGCTCATGAGGTCCGCGCGCTCGATGAAGTCCTCGCTCGAGTCCGCGTCGAGGATCATGCTGACGCTCGAGACGTCGCCGCCGCCGCGGTACGCCTCACGCGCCATCTGGCCGATCGCCTCGCGCATCTTCGTGGCCTCGTCCGAGTCGGCCTCGATGGTCGCGGACAGGTCCGCGGCCTGGTCCTTGGCGTCCTCGAGCCGGGCCGCGACGATCGCCGCCTCACGCTTCGCCTTGGCGAACTCCGCCTCGGCCTCCTGCAGCGCGAGCCGCGCCGCAGGCAGCTGCGTCTCGATCTCGAGCAGGCGGTCCGAGACCGCGCCGAGCTCGCCCTCGAGGCCCTCCAGCACCTCCTCGGCGTCGGAGCGCTTGCGCTCGTTGGCCTTCTTCTCCTTCTCGGCGGCCGCGCGACGGTCGTCGATCGCGTCGCCCATCGCGGGCGGCGCCACGGCTCCGAGCACGAGGGTTACGACGAGGCCCGCGACCGCCAGGATGGCGGCACGGCGCGAGGTGCGCTGCCCGGCCCGGACCGGGCGCGACGTGCTGTTCGGGGCCGTGGGTCGACGCATGCTCACACCTTCGTGTAGCGGCTCAGGGTCACGAGCGAGGAGATCGCAGCCAGCAGGATGCCCGCAGCGACGAGGAGCGGCGCCACCGTCAGCACGTCGGACGTCGTCACGTACGGGATCCAGGAGACCGTACCGCCCAACCAGTCCGTGACCAGGTACTGCACGCCCAGCCAGAGCCCGCCGACGGCCATGAGCGAGCCGACGGTCGCCGCGATCGCGCCCTCGAGCATGAACGGCAGCTGGATGAACATCGTGGACGCCCCGACGAGGCGCATGATCCCGGTCTCGCGTCGGCGTGAGAGCGCCGACAGCCGGATCGTCGTCGTGATGAGCAGCACCGCCGCGACGAGCATGACCGCCGCGAGCCCCCCGGTGAGCAGCGTCGCGCGGTCGATCACCAGGAACAGCCGGTCGAACAGGCGCCGCTGGTCCTGCACGGACTCCACGCCCTGGCGACCCGAGACCACGTCCGCGACCACCTGGTACTGCGACGGGTCGGTCAGCTTGATCCGGAACGAGGAGTTCATGTCCTCGACGGTCGCGACCGACGCCCACGACTGGTCGCCGAACTGCTTCTTGAAGGAGGCGAACGCCTCCTCCTTCGTCTCGAAGAACACCGGCTGGACGATGAGCGGGGCGACCTCGGGCTCGTCGAGCGCGTCGCGGATCGCCTGCTTCTGCTCCTCGGTGACCTCACCGCCCGCGCACGTGGGCTCGGGCGACGTCGCCGGGCAGAGGAAGACGGAGACCTCGACCTTGTCGTACCAGTCGTCCTTCATCTTGTCGATCTGCAGCTGCAGCAGCGCGGCGCTGCCGACGAAGGTCAGCGAGACGAACGTGACGAGGATGACCGAGATGGTCATCGACAGGTTCCGACGAAGACCGATCCCGATCTCGGAGAGGATGAAGCGCAGTCGCACGGCCGATCCCCCTCAGCGGTCCGAGCCGTAGACGCCGCGCGACTGGTCGCGCACGAGCTCGCCCGTGGCCAGCTCGACGACGCGCTTGCGCATCTGGTCGACGATCTCGTCGTCGTGCGTGGCCATGACGACGGTGGTGCCGGTGCGGTTGATCCGGTCGAGCAGGCGCATGATCCCCAGCGAGGTGGTCGGGTCGAGGTTGCCGGTCGGCTCGTCGCACAGCAGGATCTGCGGCCGGTTGACGAACGCGCGCGCGATCGCCACACGCTGCTGCTCACCGCCGGACAGCTCGTGCGGACGCCGCTTCTCCTTGCCGGCCAGGCCGACCATCTCGAGCGTGTCCGGCACGGTCGACAGGATCTGGTGCCGGGGCTTGCCGATCACCTGCAGCGCGAACGCGACGTTCTCGAACACCGTCTTGTTCGGCAGCAGCCGGAAGTCCTGGAACACCGCGCCGATCTGGCGCCGCAGCTGCGGGACCTTCCACGACGAGAGCGAGCCGAGCTCCTTGCCCGCGACGAAGACCTTGCCCGCCGACGCACGCTCCTCGCGGAGCACGAGACGCAGGAACGTGGACTTCCCCGAGCCGGACGCGCCGACGAGGAACACGAACTCACCGCGCTCGACGTCCAGCGACACGCTGTCCAGCGCAGGTCTGGCGCCGCGCGCGTAGACCTTGGTGACGTTCTCGAACTTGATCACGCTGCTCGCTCTGGCTGTCCGGCGGCGGTTCCCGCACGACGTGACCGGGGCGTGCCCGGCCGCCGAGCGGCGCCCGGCTCGTCGAGACTAGGCACCGCGCCCGTGGGCCCGGCGGGCCGACACGCCGTGCAGACGCGGAGGTCGCGTGAAGGTCGCACGCACGTGCGACAGGACGAACGCGCGCAACCGGGACGAACCGGTCAACGCAGCGCGTGCAGCCGGGGCGTGGAGCGGACCGTGGCACCCGTGATCGCCGCGAGGACCGCCTCGTGGCTCGTCGTCGCGGCGTCGAACGTGCCGTTGTTGCGACCGTGCCGCAGCACGACGATCCGGTCGGAGACCGCCCGCACGTCCGTCATGTTGTGGCTGATGAGGATGACCGCCAGGCCCAGCTCGCGCAGTCGCTCGATGTGCGTGAGCACCTCGGCCGTCTGGCCGACCGACAGCGCCGCGGTCGGCTCGTCGAGCACGACGATGCGCGGCTCGCCGATGAGCGTGCGCGCGATCGCGACGGCCTGCCGCTGCCCGGCCGACAAGGTCGACAGCGGCGTGCGGACCGACGGGATGCGGCTGTTGAGCGCCTGCAGCACGCGACGCGCGGTGGCCTCCATGTAGCCGTCGTCGCGCAGACCGCCGCGCTTGACCTCCCGGCCCAGGAACAGGTTGCTCGTCACGTCGAGGTTGTCGCACAGCGCGAGGTCCTGGAACACCGTCGCGACCCCGAGCGTGCGCGCGGCCGACGGCGTCGGGATCGAGGTGGGCTCGCCGGCGATCTCGATGAGGCCCGAGTCGGGCGTGTGCGCACCCGCGATGACCTTCGCGAGCGTGGACTTGCCGGCCCCGTTGTCACCGACGAGCGCGACCACCTCGTGCGCGAACACGTCGAGGTCGACGCCCGCGAGGGCCTCGACCGCGCCGAAGTTCTTGCTGATGCCCCGCATGGACAGCAGGGGGACGGGCGATGTGCTCATCGTGATCACCTGCTCCACGTCGTCGTGCTGCTGGTCAGTGAAGTCTCCCACCTGCGCGGGGTCAACGGCGCTCATCCGAGCCCCTCGACGTCGACCGTCTCCTCGACGCTCAGCGGCACGTCCGTCGACTGCACCGCGAGCGCGAGCGCCCCCACCATCTCCGCGCGCGTCCCCAGGCTCGCGCGCACCACCTCGAGCGGCGCGATCCGGTTGGGCAGCGCGTGCCGCAGCAGCGCCGAGCGCAGCGGGGCGACGAGCGTCTCCCCCGTCTCCGCGAGCTCGCCGCCCACGACCACGACCTGCGGGTTGACCGCGAGCACGAGGCCCGCGAGGGCCGCACCGATCGCGGCCCCGGCCTCGGCGACCACGTCGCCGCACCGCTCGTCGCCCTGGTTCGCGCGCTGGATCACGTCCCGCAGGCTCGCGACGCCGGGCACCGGCCCGACGGCCTCGAGCAGCGCACCCGCGCCGACGACCGTGTCGAGGCACCCGCGCCGGCCGCACCGGCACTGCTCGCCGTCGGGCCGCACGGTGAGATGACCGATCTCGCCCGCGGTGCCGGCGAAGCCGCGCAGCACGTGCCCGCCCAGCACGATCCCGGCGCCGACGCCGTACGACGCGCGCAGGAACAGGCAGTCGGCCCGGTCCCGTGCCGCGCCCACGGTGGACTCCGCGAACGCCGCGAGGTTCGCGTCGTTGTCGACGTAGACCGGCAGACCGAGCCGCTTCGAGAGCACCTGACCCAGGTGCACGTCGTCCCAGCCCGGCATGA
The DNA here is from genome assembly GCF_007989825.1 of Cellulomonas persica. Lineage (GTDB taxonomy): Bacteria > Actinomycetota > Actinomycetes > Actinomycetales > Cellulomonadaceae > Cellulomonas > Cellulomonas persica. The sequence continues at coordinate 274,012 of NZ_BJUA01000001.1, forward strand.
TCCCCTCGACGGAGATCATCCCCGTCGCCGAGTCGACCGGCGCCGGCACGCCGACGCCCATCCCGACGACGTCGTCGATCGAGGCCCCCACGCGCTCGAGCAGGTCGACGACGAGGAGTGCCACCCGGTCGAGGGTCGTGTCGACCCGGTGCTCGACCGGCAGCGGCAGCGACTGCTCCGCGAGGATCTCGTGCGAGAAGTCTCCCAGCGCGACCCGCAGGTTCCGGTGCCCGATCTGGATCCCGGCCGCCAGACCGACGCGGCGGGCGAGCGTGACCATCTGGGCACGCCGCCCGCTGCGCGTGGTCGCGACGGTGTCGACGACCCCCGCGGCGTAGAGCTCGCGGACGATCGTCGACACCGTCGCCTGGGACAGTCCTGTGGCCTCGGCGAGCTCGACCTGCGTGAGGCCCCCGTACCGCTTGACCGTCTCGGCGACGAGCTGACGGTTGGCCTCACGCAGGGACGACTGGGAGCCGGCGGTGCCTGCTCTCCTGCTCACGCTCGCACCTTAGTGTCCGTGACCGTTCCCCCTGGTCAGCTGAGCGTCAGCTGGTGCCGGCGCGCCGCTTGTTGATCAGGTCGAAGGCCACCGCGAACAGGAGCACGAGGCCCTTGATCGCCTGCTGCCAGGACGGGTCGACCGACATGATCGACAGGCCCATGTTGAGCACGCCCATGATGAGCGCACCGACGATCGCACCCGAGATCCGGCCGATGCCGCCCGTGACCGCGGCGCCACCGATGAAGCACGCGGCGATCGCGTCGAGCTCGAAGTTCTGGCCGGCGGCCGCGACCGCGGCACCACCGCGGGCGGTCGTGATGATCGCAGCGACACCCGCGAGGGCGCCGATGTTGACGAAGATCATGAAGTCGACGCGCTTGGTGCGCACGCCCGACAGGCTCGCCGCGGGACGGTTACCACCGACCGCGTAGATGTGCCGGCCGAAGACCGTGCGACCCATGAGGAACGTGTAGGCGACGATCAGGACGCCGACGATCACGAGGATGATCGGCATGCCGCCGGCCGACAGGGACAGCAGCACCGACAGGAAGCCGACGGCGACCGCGACACCCACGAGCTTGGCGATGAACAGGCCGAGCGCCTCGACGTGCAGGTCGTGCTTGCGCAGCTGCATGCGGGCCCGGAACTGGGCGATCGCGAAGGCCGCGATCGTCAGCGCGCCGATCACCAGGGTGACGACGTCCATGTCACCGCTGAAGCCGAGGAAGTTCGGCAGCGAGCCGGAGACGATCGAGTTGAAGTTGTCGTCGTTGACGCGGATGGTCTGGCTGACCACGACGAGCGCGAGCCCGCGGAAGATCAGCATGCCTGCCAGGGTCACGATGAAGGCCGGGATCCCGACGTAGGCGATCCAGAAGCCCTGCCACGCGCCCACCACGGCACCGATCGCGACGCCGAGCAGGACGGCGACCCACCACGGCAGGCCCCAGTCGGTGATCGACAGGGCGACGATGCCGCCGACCAGGGCGACCACCGAACCGACCGACAGGTCGATGTGCCCGGCGACGATGACCATCACCATGCCGATGGCCAGCACCATCACGTACGCGTTCTGCTGGAACAGGGAGACGACGTTGTCCGGCTTGAGCAGACGGCCGTCGGTCAGACCCTGGAAGAGCAGGATGATGACGATGAGCGCCGCGAAGATGCCGTACTGGCGCGCGTTGCCACCCAGGCCGGACAGACGCTGGCTCAGCGGGATCCGCGCCTGTTCACCGCTGGGCATCGCGGGGGCGAGGTTGGTGTCGGTGCTCATCGGGGAGTCACGTCCTTCTCCATGGTCATGTAGTGCATGAGTCGCTCCTGGGTCGCGTCCTGCCGGGCGACCTCGCCCGTGATGCGGCCCTGGGACAGGGTGTAGATGCGGTCGCAGATGCCGAGCAGCTCGGGCAGCTCCGACGAGATCACGATGACGCCCTTGCCGGCGTCAGCCAGCCTGTTGATGATCGTGTAGATCTCGTACTTCGCGCCGACGTCGATACCGCGCGTCGGCTCGTCGAGGATCAGCACGTCCGGGTCCGAGAAGATCCACTTGCTCAGGACGACCTTCTGCTGGTTGCCGCCGGACAGCTTGCCGACGAGCGCCTCGACGGTGGGCGTGCGGATGTTGAGCTCCTTGCGGAAGCGCTCGGCGACCTTGAGCTCCTCGTTGCGGTCGATGACACCGCGCCCGGAGACCTTGTGGATCGCCGCACCCGAGACGTTGTCGCGGATCGTGGCGATCAGGTTCAGCCCGTAGTGCTTGCGGTCCTCGGTCGCGTATGCGATGCCGGCCTTGATCGCGTCACCGACGGTGTGCAGGTTGACCTGCTTGCCGTCCTTGTAGACCCGGCCGGAGATGTGCGCGCCGTACGACCGCCCGAACACCGACATCGCGAGCTCGGTGCGCCCGGCGCCCATGAGGCCGGCGATCCCGACGATCTCGCCGCGGCGCACGTTGAGCGACGCGCCGTCGACGACCTTGCGGGACTGGTCGAGCGGGTGGTGGACCGTCCAGTCCTCGATGCGCAGGACCTCGTCGCCGATCGAGGGGGTGTGCTCCGGGAAGCGGTGGTCGAGCGAACGACCGACCATCCCGCGGATGATCCGCTCCTCGTTGACGCCCGGGTCGCGCATGTCGAGCGTCTCGATCGTCTGGCCGTCGCGGATGACCGTCGTCGTGTCCGCGATCGCCTCGATCTCGTTGAGCTTGTGGCTGATGATGATCGACGTGATGCCGAGGTCGCGCAGACCGCTGATCAGGCCGAGCAGGTGCGCGCTGTCCTCGTCGTTCAGGGCCGCGGTGGGCTCGTCGAGGATGAGGAGCTTGACCTCCTTGGAGAGCGCCTTGGCGATCTCCACGAGCTGCTGCTTGCCGACGCCGATGTCGATGATGCGCGTGTCCGGCCGCTCGTCGAGGCCGACGCGAGCCAGCAGCTTGGCGGCCTCGGAGTTCGTGTGGTTCCAGTCGATGACGCCGCGGGCAGCCCGCTCGTTGCCGAGGAAGATGTTCTCGGCGATCGACAGGAACGGCGAGAGCGCCAGCTCCTGGTGGATGATCACGATCCCGACGTGCTCGGAGTCCCGCGTGCTCTTGAACTCCGCGGTCCTGCCCTCGAAGACGATGTCTCCGTCGTAGCTCCCGTGGGGGTAGACCCCGGAGAGCACCTTCATCAGGGTCGACTTGCCGGCCCCGTTCTCTCCGCAGATCGCGTGGATCTCCCCTCGTCGGACGGAGAGGTTCACGTCCGAGAGAGCGAGGACTCCGGGGAAGCGCTTGGTGATGCCCCGCATCTCGAGGATGTGGTCGGAGCCCGTCGCGTCCACGGCGTCCTGCGGTCCTGCTGTGTTGCCCGGGGCTGCTGCGCCCGGTCCTGCTGTGGTGTCCATCTCGTCCTCGGTCCTTGCCCGGTCACGACCGGTCCGCGGTGGCGGACCCTGACGGTGCCGTCTCGTGGGCGGCTGCCCGACGCCGGCCGCCGCCGCACCGTGGTGCGTGGGCGGCGGCGGCCTGCGTCAGGCGAGGGTCACAGACCCAGGTCAGAGGCCGTGTAGAAGCCCGAGTCGACCAGGTCCTTCTCGACGGTGTCCGGCGTGACGACCAGCGGGTCGAGCAGGAGCGTCGGGACGACCTTGACGTTGTTGTTGTACGTCTCGGTGTCGTTCGTGGTGACCTCGTCGCCCGCGATGATCTCCTGGACCATGTTCGCCACGGCGTCGCCGAGCGCACGGGTGTCCTTCCAGACCGTCATGGACTGCTTGCCCGCGAGCATGTTCAGCACGTTGGCCTGGTCGGCGTCCTGACCGGTCAGCACCGGCCAGCCCTCACCGGCCTTGTAGCCCGCACCCGTGAGCGCCTGCGCGATGCCCAGCGCCAGCGAGTCGTTCGGGGACAGCACGACCTCGACCTTGGTGTCGCCGCCGTAGAACGAGTTGAGGCGGTTCTCCATCTCGGCCTGGGCGTCGTCCGAGCCCCAGCCGAGGATGCCGATGTTGGTCCACTGGTCGTCCGTCTTGGGCGCCTTGCCCGACGGCACGACGAGCTTGCCGCTCTCGACGTACTGCTTGAGGATGTCCCAGGCGCCCTGGAAGAAGAACTTGGCGTTGTTGTCGTCGGGCGAACCGGCGAACGGCTCGAAGTTGAACGGGCCCTTGCCGTCCTTCAGGCCGAGGGCGTCCTCGATGAACTGGCCCTGCAGCTGACCGACCTTGTAGTTGTCGAACGTCGCGTAGTAGTCGACGTTCGGCGTCTCGTTGATCAGGCGGTCGTACGCGATGACCTTGATGTCCTTCGCCGCGGCCTGCTCGAGCACCGGGCCGAGCGTCGTGCCGTCGATCGAAGCGATGACGAGCACCTTGGCGCCGTCGTTGATCATGTTCTCGATCTGGCTGATCTGCTGGTCGGTCTTGTTGTCCGCGTACTGCAGGCTCACGTCGAAGCCGGCCGTCTTCAGCAGCTCCTCGAGGTGCGAGCCGTCACGGTTCCAGCGCTCGAGCGACTTGGTCGGCATCGCGATACCGATGAGGCCACCGGCCTCGGGCGCCGCGTCTTCCGAAGCGGTCGCGCCGCCGGTCGCGGCCGGCGTCTCACGCTCGCTGCTGCACGCCGCGAGCGAGGTGGCGAAAAGGCCGGCAGTCGCGACCGCGACCGCCACCTTCTTCCAGGTCTTGGACATCGTCGTCTACTCCTCTGGTACATCCTCTGGGGAGCGCGGGCCGACGACAGTGCCGGACCCACGTGGGTGAGCCGCCGATGGATCACCACCCCGAGGTGACGGTTGAATTCAAGTCTCAAAGTCATGGCGAAGGCAAGTCGCGTTATCAAAGCGTGTCCTACGCGTGTTTGCCGTGATCAGCACGTGATCAGATGCGTTCGCTTCGCGACGCGAAGTCATGGGATGTGGCCTATCTCACACTAGCGGTCTCACCCTGACGAACCTGCCCGGATCGGGGCACCAGCCGGGACAATCGCAGACGTGGCAGTGACCATCCGCGACGTCGCGCAGCGGGCCGGCGTCTCGAAGACGACCGTCTCGCGCGTCCTCAACGGCCGCGACGAGCTCGACGAGCGCACCGCCGCGCGCGTCCGCGCCGTGATCGCGGAGCTCGGCTACGTCCCGAGCGCACGGGCCGTCGCCTTCGCGCGCGGGTCCACGCACATCGTCGCGATGCTGCTCCCCTCCCTGACGTGGCCGTGGATCGGCGAGGTCGTCCAGGCCGCCATCGAGGCCGTCGAGGACGAGGGCTACGGGATGCTCGTCTTCACCACCACGCAGGGCGACGAGTCCATGCGCCGGTTCGCCGAGCACGTCTCCGCGCGCGCGTTCGACGGCCTGCTCGTCGTCGAACCCGGCGGGACGCTCGACTACATCACCCGCCTGCACGAGGAGGGCCTGCCCGTCGTCCTCGTCGACGACCGCGGGCACGAGCCGAGGTTCGGTTCCGTCGCGACGACGAACCGCCTCGGCGCGCTGGCCGCCGCCCACCACCTGCTCGAGATCGGCCGCCGTCAGCCCCTGGTGATCAGCGGCGAACCACGGTTCGGCTGCGTGCAGGAGCGCATCGCCGGCTTCACCGAGGGCTTCGCCGCCGCCGGGCTCACGCTCGACCCGATGCACGTGGTCGAGGGCGACTTCACGTTCGAGTCGGGGCAGGCCGCCGTGGCGCGTGCGCTCGAGGCAGGGATCCCCTTCGACTCGCTGTTCGCGCACAACGACACCATGGCGACCGGGGCGATGGCCGAGCTGCGCCGGGCAGGCCTGCGCATCCCGGACGACGTGGCCGTCGTCGGCTTCGACGACCTGCCGTCCGCCGCCCAGACCGACCCGCCGCTCACGACCGTGCACCAGCCGATCCGCGAGATGGGTCAGGCCGCGGCGCGTGCGCTGCTCGCGAGCTTCCGCGGGACGCCGGTCCCCCGCGAGCCGATCGTCCTGCCGACGTCGTTCACGGTCCGCGCCTCCACGGTCGGCTGACCCGCAGCACGGCACGCGCCCTCGGCCGGAGCGGAGACCGGGTCGATGGCGCACCGCGCCGCGCGAGGGGCGCGATCGTCAGGTCAGGCGGTGACGTCCTGGGCACGGCGCCAGCGGACGCCCGCCTCGATGAAGTCGTCGATGTCACCGTCGAACACGGCCGACGGGTTGCCGACCTCGTGCTCCGTGCGCAGGTCCTTGACCATCTGGTACGGCTGCAGCACGTACGAGCGCATCTGGTCGCCCCAGCTCGCCTTGATGTCACCCGCGAGCTCCTTCTTCGCGGCGCGCTCCTCCTCCTGACGGACCAGGAGCAGTCGCGACTGCAGGACGCGCAGCGCGGCGGCACGGTTCTGGATCTGCGACTTCTCGTTCTGCATCGACACGACGATGCCGGTCGGGATGTGCGTCATGCGCACGGCCGAGTCGGTCGTGTTGACCGACTGGCCGCCGGGACCCGACGAGCGGAACACGTCGACCTTGATCTCCGACTCGGGGATCTCGATGCTGTCCGTCTGCTCGATCAGCGGGACCACCTCGACCGCCGCGAACGACGTCTGGCGGCGGCCCTGGTTGTCGAACGGCGAGATGCGCACGAGGCGGTGCGTGCCGGCCTCGACGGACAGGTGCCCGTACGCGTACGGGGCCTTGACCTCGAACGTCGCCGACTTCAGGCCCGCCTCCTCCGCGTAGGAGGTGTCGAGCACCGTCGTCGGGTAGTTGTGCCGCTCGGCCCACCGCAGGTACATGCGCAGGAGCATCTCGGCGAAGTCGGCCGCGTCGACGCCACCCGCACCCGCGCGGATGGTCACGACGGCCTCGCGCTGGTCGTACTCCCCCGCGAGCAGCGTGCGGATCTCGAGCGCGTCGAGGTCCTTGCGGATGCCGACGAGCTCCGTCTCGGCCTCGGCGAGCGTCTCGTCGTCCTCCATCTCCTGGCCGAGCTCGACCAGCGTCTCGAGGTCGTCGATCCGCCCGCGGAGCCGGTCGACGCGCTCCAGCTCGGCCTGCGCGGCGGACAGCGCGCTCGTGACCTTCTGCGCCGACTCAGGGTCGTCCCACAGGTTCGGCGCCGACGCGGCCTCGGACAGCTGCTCGATCTTCGCCCGGAGCGCTGTCGGGTCGCTCACCGCCTGGATGGACTCCAGGGTGGTGCGCAGCTCGCGGATCTCGGCGGGAAAGTCGGTGGTGGCCACAACGAGTCAGGTTACCGGCACCGCGGACCGATCCCGACGAGACGCCCCCGCCCGCCGCGCCCGACCCGCTGCTCCACATGTGGACCCGGCGCCGCGCACCACGGCGCAGCACCTGGTCAGACATCACGCTCAGTCCAGCGTCACGCTCAGTCCGGCGCCACGTTCAGTCCAGCGTCACGCTCAGTCCGCCGTCGCGGTCGACGTCGCGGTGATCACGACGCCGTCCGACCAGGCGGCGAGCACCCAGGCGGTCGCCGCGGGTCGGACGCGCGCGACCATCGAGACACGAGCCGTGCGCGGGCCGGTCGCGGTCGCCTCCTGGATCCCCACGCGACGCCACCCCTTGGTCTCCCCCGGGTGCTGCGCGAGGTAGTCCTCGACCGCGGAGCGGACCGACGCACTCGTGACGCGCAGCCGGGCATCGCCCTCCTCGCCGTAGTACACATCGTCGGTGATCGCGTCCGCGGCCTCGAGTGCGAGGAGGTCCGTCAGCGCGACGAGCTTCTTGTGCTCGAGGTGCACCTGCGCGGCGGACGCGACCACGAGGATCAGCAGCACCGCGAGCACGACGACCCCGATCGTCAGGACGAGCACCTGCCCGCGATCCCCGGCCGCGCGGTGCCCTCGGGCCGCCCGGCAGTCACCCTCAGCACAGCAGCCGCCGTCGCCACACTGATCGCCGTCAGCACGCTGATCGCCGCCAGCACGCTGCTCGTCGCCAGCACAGCGCTGGCCGCGGTCGTCGCACACGTGCGCGGTCCGCCCCTGCAGCGCGCCGGCCCGCCGAGCCGCCCATACGCGCACGCGCCCGCTCATCCGGTGCCCCGGAACTCGTCGACGACCGCCACGTGCCGCGCGCTGACCGGCACCTGCATCGGCACGATGTCGCGCACGAACCCGGGGACGAGGGGCAGCGGGACCATCACCTCGACGCGCGCCTCGACGTGGGCGTCGGGACGCAGGCAGGGCTGCTGCTCGCACACGAGCGCGAGCGCCTGCGCCGGGTCGTCGTCGAAGCCCTGGTCCGCGAGCGCGACCCCGGTCACCGCCACGGCACGCGCTGAGGCCGAGTCCACGTCGTCCGCGGCGACGTACGTGCGCGCCGCCTCGCGGGCCGCACCCTCGACCGCGTAGCTCGCCGCCTCGATCCTCGCGAGCACCAGCACCAGGTACACGAGCGGGACGAGGAGAACGAACGACAGCCCGAGGAACTCGACGACGGCGTTGCCGGAGTCGTCAGCGCGCGCGTGCCGCGCCCACGCGCGCACTCGCGCCAGCGCTCCACGGCGCTGAGCAGCCCGGAGCCTCACGGGAGGGAGTCCTCGGCGATCGCGTGACCCGAGACGGTCAGCCGGCCGGTCGGGCCGATCAGCCCGACGACCGGCAAGGGCGCGGTCACGCGCACCTCGACGAGCTCGACACCGTCGCGCTTCACCCGCGCCGCGGTCACCTGGCCCGCGTACTCGTCGGAGAGGGACCCGCGCACGAGGTCGCGCGTCCGCTGCGCTCCGTCCGCCGGTGTACGTCCGGCAAGGGCGCCGTAGCGAGCACCCTCCGACGCGCTGTCGATCAGCGTATTGCGCACGTGCAGGGAGATCGTCAGCTGGACCACGCCCAGGACGAGCAGCAGGACGAGCGCTCCGACCAGCACGAAGTCGACGACTGCACTCCCCTCGTCCCGAGGGCCGCCGCTCTGCGCGACCGCACTCCCCCGGGAGTGCGGTCTCCAGCGGCGCGGTACCGGGTGCCCGGCGTACGTCAGCCGTGCACGTCGTTGACCGCGCGCTGGAAGAGGCCCTCGAGCAGTGGCTTGGCCAGCACCCAGAGCGCGGTCACGATCCCTGCGGTCATGAGCGTCACGAGCACCCAACCGGGCACGTCGCCGCGATCGGGTCGCCCTGCCGCGCGCACACGCTGCTCGAGCCAGACCTGGGAGCGCACCGCCCACAGCTGCGAGGACGCCCGCAGCGCGGCGCACGCCTGACGCGTCCCAGCGGTCGTGCGCCGGGGCGTCTCGCCACAGGTCGTGATCGCGACCGTTCTCGCTCGGCCCGTGCTGCTCATGTGCTCCTCCTCGTCCGCGTGCCCCGCCGCTCGACCGGGCTCGCTCGTCGATGCGCGGCCCCGTCGGCCGCGTCGTGTCCTGCTCGTCGTAGACGTGCCCCGGACGTGTCGTGCCGTGCTCGTCGTGGCACGACATCGGTCGCGCGTCGTTCTCGTCCTGGCGCGGCGTCGGCCGCGTCCTGCCCGGGTGGACGTCGGGCTGCCTCGCCAGCCGTGCGCGCGTGCCACCATCGGGACGCGTGACGGTGGGACCCGTCGGGTTCGGAAGTGTCGACCCCGTGGCGTGTGGGCACCCAGTCGGAGGCGCCACCGCCAGCTCGTCCCTGGTCACAGGCCCACCCGGAGCAGGACGGCACTCGGGAAGACCGCGAAGGCGACGGTGACCGGCAGGATGAGGAACACCACCGGGATCATCATCAGCACCTCCTTGCGGCCGCCGGTCTCCATGAGGACGCGCCGGCCCTCCTCGCGCACGTCCTGCGCCTGCGCGCGGAGCACGTCCGCCAGCGGCGCACCGCGTTCGACGGCGACCGCGACGCCCTCGGCGAAGCGCGAGAGCGCGGGCACGCCCGTGCGGTCGGCGAGCCGGTCGAGCGCCTGGGTGACCGGCATCCCGGCCCGCGCGTCGGCGAGCGTCCGCTCGAGCTCGACGCTGAGCTCCCCGTGGGTGCTGCGCGTCACGCGCTCGAGCGCTCCGAGCGCCCCCTCACCCGCACCGACGGCCAGCGCGAGCAGCTCGGCGATGGTCGGGAGCTCCGCGATGATCCGGCTCTCGCGCGCCTTGACCTGCCGCCCGAGCAGCCAGTCGGGGACGAGCACGCCGACGAACCCGCACGTGCCGACCAGGACGAGCAGGGCGATCGTCGCCGAGCTCCGGGTCGCCGCGAGCACGAGCGCGATCGCGAGCCCCGCGGCGAGCCCGAGCGCTCCGGCGACGACCTGCCCGACGCGGAACTGCTCGACGGTCTCGGTCCGCCCTGCGCGCACGAGCCGGCGCGCGAGCTCGGCGGTGGGCGCGCCGATCCGGGACACGAGGCGCACCCCGTCGGTCAGCACCGGTGCGACCAGGCGTTCCAGGACGGGGACCGGGCCGCGGGCCGGCGGCGCTCCGAGCAGGCTCGAGCCGGTCCGGCGCGGACGCAGGTACGGGGCGAGCCGGTGGTCCAGCGTGATCCGGCGGGCGCGCAGCCGCGCGACGACCACCAGCACCCCGCACGCGGCGAGCAGCCCCGCGAACGCTCCCTGGACGACCGGGCTCATCGCAGCACCCTCGGGTCCTCGGGCAGGCGCGCGACCCGCAGCATCGCCGTGTACGCGACGACGGTGCACGCGGCGCCCGTGAGCAGCACGACGAATCCGGCGGGCGTGTCGTAGGCGGCGGCCGCCTCGGTGCGGGTCGCGAGCACCGCGAGCACGATCCAGGGCGCGGCGGCCGCGAGCCGGGCCGCGTAGACCGTCCAGCTCTGCCGTGCCTCGAGCTCGCCGCGCGTCCGCACGTCGTCGCGCAGGAACCCCGACAGGGTGCGCAGCAACCGGCCGAGGTCCGTCCCGCCGACGTCGCGCGTGATGCGCAGCGCCTCGACGATCCGGTCCGCGACGGGATCCGCGAGCCGCGCCTTGAGCAGGTCGAGGCTCTCGGCGAAGCGACCCGTCGCCCGGTAGTCCTCGCCGAACGCCCGGAACTGCGGCCGCAGCTCGACCGGACCACGCTCCCCGACCTGCGCGACCGCCTCGGGGAGCGACAGGCCGGCGCGGATGCCCGAGGCCAGGTGGTCGACGACCTCCGGCCACAGCTGCCGCAGGCGCCCCCGGCGCCGCCGCGCCCGGCCCCGCACGACCCCGAGCGGAGCCGCGGTCGAGAAGGCCGCGAAGAACAGCGCGACGGTGGGCGCCCGGGTCAGGGCGACCGTGAACGTGAGCGTGACGATCCCCAGCAGCACGCTCGCGACGACGAGGCCGCCCGGCGTCACCCCGAGCACGCCCGCCTGCACGAGCTCGTCCTGCACGCGCGCGCTCCACCGCGCGGACCGGCTGTCGGCCGCGGCCGTGCGCGGCCACAGCGACCACCACAGGCTGCCCACGCCCGCACCGAGGACGAGCCCGACGACGACGTCCACCCTCAGCCCCTCGCTCGCAGGAGCGCCGCGAGGTCCACCCCGACACGGGCGAACCGCTCGGGGTGCGGCGGGAACCCGTCGGCCCGCACGAGCCGGTCGTCCCGCCACGCGAAGATCTCCGCCGTCTCGACGACGCCCTGCTCGGTGCGGCCCGGGACGGCGAGGACCTCGCGCACCCGCCGTCGCCCACGCGCGTCGTGCCCGAGGTGCACGACCAGGTCGACGCAGGACGCGACGGTCGGCACGACGAACCGGTCGCTCACGTTCTCGCCCGCGAGCAGCGGCAGGGTGCACAGCTTGGTGACCGCCTCACGCGCGGAGTTGGCGTGGATGGTGCACATCGCGGGCACGCCCGCGTTGAGCGCGATGAGCAGGTCGAGCGCCTCGGCCTCGCGCACCTCTCCGACGAGCAGGCGGTCGGGGCGCATGCGCAGCGCCTCCTTGACCAGCCGCCGCAGCGGGATCTCCCCGACGCCCTCGAGGTTCGGCTGACGGCACTGCATCGCGACCCAGTCCCGTGCCGCGAGGCGCAGCTCGAAGACCTCCTCGCACGACACGATGCGTTCCCGCACCGGGACGGCCCCGGCCAACCCGTTCAGCATCGTGGTCTTGCCGGCCTGGGTCGCGCCCGAGACCAGGATGTTGAGACCGGCGCGGACGGCCGCGGAGAGGAACGCGGCCGCGTCCGGCGGCAGGGACCCGAGCGCCACGAGGTCCTCGAGGTGGTCCGCGCGCACGACGTACTTGCGGATGTTGACGACCCAGTGCGTGCGCGTCACGTCCGGGATGACCGCGTGCAGGCGTTCGCCGCCGGGCAGGGTCGCGTCGACGAACGGGCTCGACAGGTCCAGACGCCGACCCGAGACCTTGAGCATGCGCTCGACGAGCTCACGCACCTGCTGCGCGGTGAGGATCGTCGTGGTGAGCTCGGCTTCGCCGTGCCGCGCGACGAACACCTGCTGCGGCGTGTTGATCCAGATCTCCTCGACGTCCGGGTCGTCGAGGTAGCGCTGCAGCGGCCCGAACCCCGCGACCGCGTCGAGCACGGCCTTGTGCGCAGCGTTGCCGTCGACGAGCGGCGGGACGACGCCGAGGACCGAACGCGCGTCGTAGTCGGCGATCGCCTCGTCGACCAGGGCCGTCACGCCGGACCGGTCACGCACCGGGTCGATGCCACGCCGACGGATCAGCTCGCGCACCTCGTCCTCGAGGATCCCGACGCCGTCCATCCGCCCCCCTGCGTGTTCGTCATGCGCCCCCTGCGACGCGACCACCCCGCCGGTTCGTCCGCAATGTCCGATCCGACGAAGGCATGCGCACCCTACGGGAGACCGCACGAGCACCGCAGGCGTCTGTCCACAGTCCGGGTGCCGTCACCCGATCGGACGCGCGCACCGTCCGTCCCACCGGGACCTCCAGGCGCATGTCGTCGCTGCTCGGAGGGCTACGGTGGGGCACGTGAACAGCGCTCTCGACGACGTCGTCCAGACCCCTGCCCCTTCCGGCACCCAGCACGTCCTGCGCCACGGCGACCAGATCGCCGTCGTGGCCGCGGTGGGCGCGAGCCTGCGCGAGTACCGCGTGGGCGAGCGTGACGTGGTGCTGCCCTTCGCCGAGGACGAGATCGCCCCGGCGTTCTCGGGCGCCACGCTCGCGCCGTGGCCCAACCGCCTCGCCGGCGGCCTCTACGGCTACGCGGGCGGCACGTACCAGGTGCCGATCACCGAGCCCGACCGCCTCACCGCGCTGCACGGCCTGGTCGCGAGCGTCCCGTTCGTCGTCGCGGGTGAGCCGTCCGACGAGGCGGTCACCCTCACCACGACGATCGTGCCGACCCACGGCTACCCGTGGCCGGTCCGCGTCGACGTCACGTACGCGCTCGGCGACGGCGGCCTCGAGGTCACGACGCGCGCGACAAACCTCGGCACGAGCACCGCGCCGTACGGCCTGGGCTTCCACCCGTGGCTGTCCCCCGGCGACGCGTCGCTCGACGAGTGCACGCTGCAGCTCGGCGCGCGGCTGCACGTCACGGTCGACGAGCGCCTCCTGCCCACGGGCGACGAGGAGGTCGAGGGCAGCTACGACCTGCTCGAGCCGCGCCTGCTGCGCGGGGTCGCGCTCGACGACGCCTGGCTCGCGCCCGTGCGCGACGAGGCGGGCCTCACCTGGGCGCGGCTGACGACGCCCGACGGCCGCACCACCGCGATGTGGGCCGACGGCACGTTCGAGGCGTGGCAGGTCTGCACGGGCGACTACGTGCCCGCGATCGCACGCCGTGGCGTCGCGGTCGAGCCGATGACCTGCATCGCGGACGCGTTCCGCACGGGCGACCTGCTCGTCGAGCTCGCGCCCGGACAGACGCACGAGGCGCGCTGGGGCCTGCGTCTCGAGTGACGCCACTGCCCTTCACGACGAAGGCCCTCGGCCACGCACCTGGCGTGGTCGAGGGCCTTCGTCGTCGTTCCGGGCCGGTGGGCGTCAGCCGTAGTACTCGCCGTCGGCCTTGACGCCCTTGGTGTACTCCCAGTGCCACCGCTCGAACGGACCCGAGCCGCCCGGCTTGGCCCACTCGGGGTTCTCGAACCCGTAGGTGCCGGCGTTCTGGTTGAGCCAGGTCCAGCGCGCACCGCTCGTCATGGCGCTGCAGAAGTCGACCGCGAGGCCCCAGCCGTGGTTGCTCTTGCCGGGCGCCGCGGCGAGGCCACCCCGGCGCGCCTTGACGCTGTACTGCTCCTGCAGCGTGCGGTAGCCGGAGGCGAGGCACATGTCGGCGCCGAACCGCGCGACGTACACCGCGTTGAGCTCGGCCAGGGCGGAGGCCGCGTCGGCGCGCATCTGCGTGTGGCCGTCCCACAGGGTGCACAGGTCGACGCGCGCGAGGCGGCCGTTCTCGCCCGCCGCGCGGGCGGACGGGTCGCAGCCGGGGATGGGCTGACGCGACGCGTCACGGCTGGCGAGCTCGGCGCCGCGCGCGTCGAGGATCGCCGAGTCGACCGTGGTCAGCGACGCCGGGGGCGAGACCGACAGCGGAGCGGCCGTCAGCGCGGAGACCGTGGTGGGCAGCGTGCCGTGGTCGCTGGGCAGGCCGGACAGCACGTCCGTGCTGCCGAGCGAGCCGCGCCCGAGCGGGACCGCGACGGTCACCGCGGCGAGGGCGCCGACGACGCCGAACCGCACCGCGTTGCGACCGGCGCGGTTGAGCGCGCGGGCCGGCGTGCGCACGACGTGCTCGGAGGAGGCGGGACGCTTCTCGGATCCCGACCGCGCCACGACGCGGGGCGCCTCCGCTCGGCGGTCGGGTGCGCCGGCGCGGGCGGGCTCGGGGACGACGACCGGGCTCGTCGGGAACACCGCCGAGGGCGCCGCCGGAGTCGGGGTCGCCTCAGGAGCAGCGGGCGTCTCAGGCGCAGCAGGCACGTCAGGGGTGACGGCCTCCCGCGTGACCGACGTCGCGGGCTCGTCGAGCGCGACGAACGCGTCGAGCACGACCGTCTCGTCCGCGGCCGGGACGGGGGCGAGGGGCGCGACGGCGGACCGCGCGTCGAGGACCGCGGGGATCGCCGTGGTGGCGGCGCCGCGCGACGCGGCGGCGGCCTGCGCCGACGGCACGAAGACGGCGGGGGCGACACGCGACTTGGCGGCGGTGGGCGTCGCGGACGCGGTGAACACCTGGGGCGCGGAGGCCTGGGTCGCGCGGCGTGGGGCCTGCGGGGCGCCGGTCGGGGGCGTCAGGGTCGCCGTTACGGCGGGCGCGTGCGGCACGGGCGGCTGAGCGACCGAGCGACGCTCGGTCGGCACCCAGCTCGGGGTGTGGTGGCCGGCCGACCCGGGGCCCGACGAGACGGTCGTCGGACGAGCGGCGGGACCGGACGGGCGTGCGGACTCGGACCGACGAGCGGGCTCGTCGCGACGAGCGGCGCGGGTGGCCTGCTGCGCGTCGGGGCCCTGCGCGATGTCGGGGCCCTGCGAGAACACGCGCGACGGCCCAGCGGGCTGCGCAGACAGGGAGCGCGGGTCCCACGCAGCGTGCGTCGGGCGGTCCGGGCTCTGGGGCTGCGGCGCGAGGTGCGCGGCCGGGCGCTGGGCGCTCTCGGCAGCGGCGCGCTCGGCCTCCCGGATCTGGCGTCGCGTCAACGGGGGTGAAGCCTGGCCGGGATCGACCACAGCACCTCCCGAGACCGGGCGCCCGACAGGGGCACGGATGACGTCTGAACATGGAGCACGCCGGCTTGCGGAACTGCCCCCGGTCCCGCGCCTTCGCCGGCGATCACGAAACCATAACGGCTCACCCGCTCCCGTCCAACCCCCTGGACGCTCGTCCAGTCGATCGGAGGAACGCGCTCCCACGCACTCAAGTCCGACACGCCGGGCGACACGCCGATTCACCCGGTCGCTGCACGCCGTTCACCCGCGCGCGAGGGGTGCAGATCCGGACAGACTCCCCGCGCGCGACGCGCGCCGTCCCGAATGTGAAGGTTCCGTGCGCACTCGCCCGTCGGCGAGTCCGACGCTGACGCGCGTCACCCGACCGGGCGCTCGGGCAGCGCGCCCCTCTGCATCGCGTCGCTGACCTCCCCGACGAGCTCCTCGAGGATGTCCTCGAGGAACACGACACCGACGGCACCGGTCGCGTCGTCGACGCGCGCGAGGTGCGTCCCGGTGCGCTGCATCGCCGCGAGCGTCTCCTCGATCTCGTCGTCCGGTCCGACGACCGCGAGCGCGCGCACGCGCCACCGCGGGACCGGCTGGTCGCGGTCCTGCTCCTCGGCGTACAGCACGTCCTTGAGGTGCAGGTAGCCGACGAGCTCGCCGTCGTCCTGCACGGGGAAACGCGAGAACCCGGTCCGCGCGACGAGCGACTCGACCTGCGCCGGCGTGGTCGCGGGGTCGACCGCGACGAGCGCGTCGCGCGGCACCATGACCTGGCGCGCGGTGCGGTCCGAGAACTCGATCGCTCCCGCGAGCAGACCCTGCTCGTCCTCGAGGAGCCCCTCGGCCTGCGAGCGCTCGACGATCGACTGGACCTCCTGCGCGGTGAACGCCGAGGACACCTCGTCCTTGGGCTCGACGCCGAACAGCCGCAGCACGTGGTTGGCGAGCCAGTTGAGCGCGACGATCACCGGTCGCACGATCCGCGCGACGACGACGAGCGCCGGGCCGAACCACAGCACGGCACGGTCCGGGCCGGACACGGCCAGGTTCTTCGGCACCATCTCGCCGAGCACCACGTGCAGGTAGACGACGATCAGCAGCGCCACGACGAACGCGATGGGGTGCGTCCACGCGGACGGGACCCCCGCGGCGTGCAGCGGGTCCTCGATGAGGTGCGCGATCGCCGGCTCGGCCACGACACCGAGGCTCGTGGAGCACACGGTGATGCCGAGCTGTGCGCACGCGAGCATGAGCGAGACGTGCTCCATCGCCCACAGCACGGTGCGGGCACGGCGGTCGCCGGCGGCCGCGAGCGGCTCGATCGACGAGCGGCGTGCGGAGATGATCGCGAACTCCGCACCGACGAAGAACGCGTTGGCCGCGAGCAGCGCCGCGGCGATCAGCAGGGCGGTGGTGCCGCTCATCGCGGGCTCCTCGTGCGGCGCGGGGCGTCACCGTCGGCCCCGGCGGCGTCGTCGTCGGGTTCGTCCTGCGGTGCGGGCCACACGTGCACGCGCTCGACGCGGCGACCCGCCATGCGCTCGACCTCGACGTGCACGCCGTCGACGTCGACCACGTCGCCGACCTTCGGGATCCGGCCGAGGCGGGCCATGACGAGCCCGCCGAGGGTCTCGTACGGGCCGTCGTCGGGGACGACCAGTCCGGTGCGCTCCGCGAGCTCGTCCGGCCGCGTGACGCCCGGCAGGTGCCACGTGCCGTCGGCCGAGCGGGCGACGCCCGCACGCGTGCGGTCGTGCTCGTCGGCGACCTCGCCCACGAGCTCCTCGACGACGTCCTCGAGCGTCACGACGCCCGAGGTGCCGCCGTACTCGTCGACGACGACCGCCATCTGCATGCCGTGCCCGCGCAGCTCGACGAGCAGCGGGCCGAGGTGCACGGTCTCGGGGACGCGCGGCGCGTCGTCCATGAGTGCGGCCGCGGGCACCTCGTCGCGCTTCTCGAACGGCACCGCGACCACGCGACGCAGGTGCACGAGGCCGACGATGTCGTCGCTGCCGTCACCGAGGACCGGGAAGCGGGAGTGGCCCGTGCGCCGGGCGAGCGCGACGACGTCCGCGGCGGACTCCTCCCGCCGCACCGCGACCATGCGCTGACGGTCGGTCATGACGTCCACGGCCGTGAGGGTCTCGAAGTCGAGCGAGTTGGTCAGCAGCGTCGCGGTCGACTCGTCGAGCGTGCCGACCTCGGCCGAGCGCCGCACGAGCGCCGCGAGCTCCTGCGGCGACCGACCGCCCGACAGCTCCTCGCGCGGCTCGACGCCCATGCGCCGCAGCAGCCAGTTGGCGCTGCCGTTGAAGAACGCGATCACGGGGCGCAGCGCGCGCGTGAAGCCGCGCTGCAACGGCGCGACGACGCGCGCGGTCGCGTACGGGCTCGCGATCGCGAAGTTCTTGGGGATGAGCTCGCCGACGAGCATGGAGAACCCGTTGACGACGACGATCGCGAGGACCACCGCGACGCTCGTGGCGACGGTCGCGCTCAGCGCGCCGGAGCCGAGCCAGCCCTCGAACAGCTGCTGCACGGCCGGCTGCGTCGTGTAGCCGAGCAGGACGGTCGTCGCCGTGATGCCGACCTGGGCACCGGACAGCTGGGTCGACAGAGCACGCAGTGCCTTCAGGACGGACTGTCCCCGGCGGTCGTCGGCGCGGGTCTGCTTCTCGACGACGCCCGGGTCGAGCGTGACGAGCGAGAACTCGCCGGCGACGAACACCGCGGTCCCGAGCGTCAGCGCCACACCGAGGACGACGAGCAGCCACTCGGTCAGCACGGTGCACCCGGCGGGCAGGCGGAGGGCCGCTCGGGGGCGACCCGGGATCTCAGGTGGGGGCCGGCTTCGTCGGACCCTGCCACCGCCTCGTCGACCGTGAGCCAGCTCGTGCGCTGGCCCGTCCCTACGGTCGCGGCGGTGGGGGTGGGACGCCGGCAGCTACTTGAGCTGCTCATAGTGGCGCCATCATACGGGGCGCCGCCCAGCGCGTCATGGCGCACGTGAACGGCTGCCGACGGCCTGCTGTGCCAGTCTGGGACCATGACGACGGTGGGTGGAGCCGCGGGTGGCGTCGGTGGAGCCGTCCGGCCCGCGGGTGCGACGAAGGTGCTGGTCGTCGAGGACGAGCCCGCGATCGCGCAGGCGATCGTGCGGCGACTCTCGGCCGAGGGCTGGACCGTGGAGGCGGTCGGCGACGGGCTCGCGGGCGTCGAGGCCGCGGCCCGGCTCGCACCCGACGTGGTGGTGCTCGACGTCATGCTCCCCGGCATCGACGGGCTCGAGGTGTGCCGGCGCATCCAGGCCGCGCGTCCCGTGCCGGTCCTCATGCTGACCGCGCGCGACGACGAGACCGACATGCTCATCGGGCTCGGCGTGGGCGCCGACGACTACATGACCAAGCCGTTCTCGATGCGCGAGCTCGTCGCGCGCACCAAGGCCCTGCTGCGGCGCACCGAGCGCGCCGCGCGCGCGGTCGAGCTGCAGGCCGCCGAGGCGCCCGCTCCCCCGCTGGCGATCGGCGACGTGACCATCGACAAGGCGCAGCGCCGCGTGGTCCGCCACGGCGAGCAGGTGCACCTGACGCCCACGGAGTTCGACCTGCTCGTCGCGCTCGCGAACTCCCCGCGCACCGTGCTGACCCGCGAGCGCCTGCTCGCGGAGGTGTGGGACTGGGTCGACGCGAGCGGCACCCGGACGGTCGACTCGCACGTCAAGGCGCTGCGCCGCAAGCTCGGCGCCGACCTCATCCGCACGGTGCACGGCGTGGGCTACGCGTTCGAGCCCGCCGACGGCGTCCCGGCCGACGAGGGCGCCGGCGCCTGAGCGCATGAGCAGCTCTCGCCAGGAGGCCCGGCAGAGCCCTCGCCACGGGCGCGGTGCCGCGAGCCGCTCGCGCCTGCCCGACGTGCGCCCGCTCGACCGGTTCCGGTCGATCAAGATCAAGCTGGGCGTGCTGGTCGCCGCGACCGTGACGATGGCGTCGTTCATCACGTGGATCGGGCTGTCGTACGAGTTCGGGCCGTCGCGCACGTTCCCGCTCGCGATCGCGATCTCGCTGGTCCTCACGCAGCTCCTCGCGCGCGGCATGACCTCGCCGCTGCGCGACATGACCCACGCCGCACGTCGCATGGCGGCCGGTGACTACTCGCAGCGTGTCCGGGCGACGAGCGCCGACGAGGTGGGCCAGCTCGCCGAGGCGTTCAACACGATGTCCGACGACCTGCAGCAGGCCGACACGTTCCGACGCGAGCTCGTCGCGAACGTCTCGCACGAGCTGCGGACCCCGGTGACGGCGCTGCAGGCCCAGCTCGAGAACATCGTCGACGGCGTGACCCCCGCGGACCCCGCGACCATGGAGGCGGCGCTCGCCCAGACCGAACGGCTCGGCCGGCTCGTCGCCTACCTGCTCGACCTGTCCCGGCTCGAGGCGGGCGACGTACCCCTGCAGCTCACGCAGCTGCGGCTGGTCGACTTCCTGCAGGAGGCGGCCGAGGCGGCGGCGCTCGTCGGCGCGTCCAAGAACCTGCGCTTCCCGGTCGACGTCGAGCCCGAGGACCTCTCGGTCCGCGCCGACCCGGAGCGGCTGCACCAGGTGGTCGCGAACCTCCTGCACAACGCGGTCCGCCACTCGCCGCCCGACGAGGAGGTGCGCCTGGTCGCGCGCCGCGCGGGTGGCGACGTGCGGATCGACGTCGTGGACCACGGGCCGGGCATCTCGCCGGACCAGCGTGCGCACGTGTTCGAGCGCTTCGTGCGAGGGAACTCGCCGGCCGCGACGGGCCAGGTCTCGACGGGCGGCACCGGGCTCGGGCTCGCGATCGTGCGCTGGGCCGTCGAGCTGCACGGCGGCACGATCGAGGTCGCCGACGTGGCCGAGGGCTGCACCATGCGGGTGACGTTGCCGGGTGCGGTGCGGCCGCTGCCCGGAGGTCATTTGTTCTACCGCAACTAGAACAGTAGGGTGCCGCACATGAGCCAGGCACCCCCACCCACGCCAGGACCCTCGACCGCCGGTCCCCCGGCGCAGCACACGGACGGAGTCGTCCGCGTCGAGCACCTGACCAAGACGTTCGGCAGCGGCCCGGGCGCGGTGCACGCCGTCCACGACCTCTCGTTCGAGGTCCGCCCGGGACGCGTCACCGGCTTCCTGGGCCCCAACGGCGCCGGCAAGACGACGACGCTGCGCATGCTGCTCGGGCTCGTCGCGCCCACCAGCGGCACCGCGACGATCGGTGGCCGCCGGTACGACCAGATCGAGCGGCCCGCGCACGTCGTGGGCGCGGCCCTCGAGGCCGCGAGCTTCCATCCCGGGCGCACCGCGCGCGACCACCTGCGCGTGTACGCGCCCCAGGTCGGCGTGCCGGACTCGCGCGCCGACGAGGTCCTCGCACTCGTCGGGCTCGCCGAGGTCGCCAAGCGGCGCGTCGGCGGCTTCTCGCTCGGCATGCGGCAGCGGCTCGCGCTCGCCACCACGCTGCTCGGCGACCCGCCCGTCCTGCTGCTCGACGAGCCCGCGAACGGGCTGGACCCCGAGGGCATCGCGTGGCTGCGCGGTCTCCTGCGCGCGCTCGCCCGCGAGGGCCGCACGGTGCTCGTCTCGAGCCACGTCCTGTCGGAGGTCGAGCAGACCGTCGACGACGTCGTGATCATCGCGCGCGGGCAGCTCGTGCACGCCTCGTCGTTGCCCGACCTGGCGCGGCTCGCGCGGCCCCGCGTGAGCGTCGTCTCGCCCGACGCCGCCGCGCTCGACGCGCTGGTCGCCGCCCACGGCTGGACCGTCGGCGCGAGCGGCCGCGACGGTGACGCCGCCTCGTACGAGCTGCTCGACGTCTCCGCGGCGCAGGTCGGCGCCGCCGCGTTCGGCGGACGCGTCGAGCTGCACCGCCTGGCGGGTCAGGACGTGGGGCTCGAGGACCTGTTCCTGCAGCTCACCGCGGCACCCGCGCAGCAGACCTCCGCCGAGGCCCCGGCCCCCGGGCCCGGACCCGCTCCCGTCCCGAGCAGCACCGCGCCGCAGACCGACGCCCCCGCAGGAGGTGAGCGATGACCCGCGCCGCGCTCGTCGCCGAGTACCGCAAGCTCGTCACGACCCGTCTGTGGTGGATCCTGCTCGCCGTCATGGCCGCGTACATGGCGCTGATGGCCGCCGGTCTGGGCTGGAGCCTCTCGCAGGGCGACGTCTCGACCGGCACGGGCGACGAGCTCGTGCTCACCCCCGACGACGTCGTCCGGTCCGTCTACACGGTCGCGGTCTCCCTCGGCTACGTCTTCCCGCTGCTCGTCGGCGCGCTCGCGTTCTCGGCCGAGTTCCGGCACAAGACGATCACCCCGACCCTGCTCGCCGAGCCGAGCCGCACGCGCGTCCTGCTCGCCAAGCTCGGGGCCAACGGCGCCGTCGGCCTGCTGTTCGGCGCGGTCGGCACGCTCGCTGCGGTCGTCGCCGGCGGCGGCGTGCTCGCCGCGATCGGCGAGGAGACCTTCCTCGGCTCGGCCGCGACGTGGCGGTCGATCGGCCTGTCCGTGCTCGCGCTCGCGCTGTGGGCGCTGCTCGGGACCGCGCTCGGCTCGGTCATGACGAACCAGGTGGCCGTGATCGTCGTCGTGCTCGCCTTCACGCAGTTCGTCGAGCCCATCGCGCGCGTCGTGCTCAGCATGACGTCGTGGGGGTCGCGCGTCGCGGCGTTCCTCCCGGGCGCGGCCGGTGAGGCCGTCTCGGGCGGCAGCCTCTACAGCGCGACGGGCATGACCTCGCTCCTGTCGTGGTGGCAGGGCCTGCTCGTGCTCCTCGTGTACGTCGTCGTGCTGTCCGCGATCGGCCGCGTGACGACGCTGCGTCGCGACATCACCTGACGCGTCCGCACTCCTGCCAGGACGGGGCCCGCCGGCGAGAAGACCAGCCGGTGGGCCCCGCTTGCCCGACGTACTGGTGGCGCCTTGCCCGCCGTTGACCTGGGCGTCCGAGGGCGACGCGGGGAGGGGTGACATAGGCCCGGAAAGCGCCTCCCCAGGCGGGTCGAAGGTCCCGGACGCCGTAGTGTTGTCATCGACAGAACCGGCGACGAAGCGGTCCTGCTGGACCGAAGCGGAAGTGGGCGATCCTCGCGTGTCCCAGAAGGCTGAGCCAGAGTCGATGCGTGCCGTGTTCGGCGCGAACGAGTGGCTCGTGGACGAGCTGTACGAGCAGTACCTCAAGGACAAGAACGCGGTCGACCCCGCGTGGTGGGACTTCTTCGAGGGCTACCGACCGCACGAGCAGTCGCCGCCGGACGGGGTGAACGAGGCCGCGCCCGCCGCGGGCACGGCCTCCGGCACCGGCTCCGACGGCGCCTTCCAGGCCGCGACGTCCGCGCCGCAGGCGCCCGCGGCACCGGCAGCCCCCGCAGCGCCCGCGCCGACGAGCGCCCCCGCACCGTCGGCGGCCGCGCCCTCGTCGGCAGCGCCCTCGTCGGCCGCGCCGACGGCACCGGCGCCCGCCGCGTCCGGATCCGTGGCCCCCGCCGCGGACGGCGGCTCCGACGACCAGCCGACGCCGACCGCGACGTCGCCGGTCGCCACCGCGCAGCCCGCGACCGCCCCGTACGCCGAGGTCGCGCAGCGCTCGAGCCGGCCCGACACCTCGGACGCGACCGACGACGTGCAGCGCCTGCGCGGCCCGGCCGCGCGCGTCGTGACGAACATGGAGTCGTCGCTCGAGGTCCCGACCGCCACGTCGGTGCGCGTCGTGCCCGCCAAGCTCATGGTGGACAACCGCATCGTCGTGAACAACCACCTGCAGCGCAGCCGCGGCGGGAAGATCTCGTTCACGCACCTCATCGGTTTCGCGCTCGTCGAGGCGCTCGCGGACATGCCCGCGATGAACGCCGCGTACACGCTCGTGGACGGCAAGCCGGGCGTCACGCAGCCCGCGCACGTGAACCTCGGACTCGCGATCGACCTCGCCAAGCCCGACGGCACGCGCCAGCTGCTCGTCCCGTCGATCAAGAAGGCCGAGACGCTCGACTTCGCGCAGTTCTGGAACGCCTACGAGGACGTCGTGCGCCGTGCGCGCGCCGGCAAGCTCACGGTCGAGGACTTCGCGGGCACGACGATCTCGCTCACCAACCCCGGCACGATCGGCACGGTCCACTCGGTGCCGCGCCTGATGCAGGGCCAGGGCACGATCGTCGGCGTCGGCGCGATGGAGTACCCCGCCGAGTTCCAGGGCACGTCCGACGACCGGCTCAACGAGCTCGGCGTCTCGCGCGTGCTGACGATCACGAGCACGTACGACCACCGGATCATCCAGGGCGCGCAGTCGGGCGACTTCCTGCGCATCCTGTCGAGGAAGCTCCTCGGCGAGGACGGCTTCTACGACCGCGTGTTCGCGTCGCTGCGGGTGCCGTACGAGCCCGTCCGGTGGGTCCGCGACACGTCGAACGACCCGGACGCCGAGGCGATCAAGCCCGCGCGCATCGCCGAGCTCATCCACGCGTACCGTTCGCGCGGCCACCTCATGGCCGACACGGACCCGCTCGCCTACCGCCAGCGCAAGCACCCCGACCTCGACATCCAGAACCACGGCCTGACGCTGTGGGACCTGGACCGCACGTTCCCGACGGGCGGGTTCACGGGCAAGCCGCGCGCGACGCTGCGCGACGTCCTGGGCCTGCTGCGCGACTCGTACTGCCGCACCACGGGTGTCGAGTACATGCACCTGCAGGACCCGCGGCAGCGCCGCTGGCTGCAGGAGCGGCTCGAGTCCGGATGGGCGCGCACGCCGCGTGAGGACCAGCTGCGGATCCTGCGCCGCCTCAACGCCGCCGAGGCGTTCGAGACGTTCCTGCAGACGAAGTACGTCGGCCAGAAGCGGTTCTCGCTCGAGGGCGGCGAGTCCGTCATCCCGCTGCTCGACGCGATCCTGTCGCGCGCCGCGGACGCCGGTCTCGACGAGGTCGGCATCGGCATGGCGCACCGCGGACGCCTCAACGTGCTCGCGAACATCGCCGGCAAGTCGTACGCGCAGATCTTCAGCGAGTTCGAGGGCAACGCCGACCCGAAGTCCGTGCAGGGCTCGGGCGACGTGAAGTACCACCTCGGCACCGAGGGTCTGTTCACCGCCGAGTCGGGTGCGACGACGAAGGTCTACCTCGCCGCCAACCCGTCGCACCTCGAGGCGGTCGACCCCGTCCTCGAGGGCATCGTGCGCGCCAAGCAGGACCGCATCGACCTGGGCGGCGACGGCTTCTCCGTCCTGCCGGTGCTGATCCACGGCGACGCGGCGTTCGCGGGCCAGGGCGTCGTGTTCGAGACGCTCAACCTCGCGCAGCTGCGCGGGTACCGCACGGGCGGCACGATCCACGTGATCATCAACAACCAGGTCGGCTTCACGACCGGCCCGTCGTCGTCGCGCTCGTCGCAGTACGCGACCGACGTCGCCAAGGGCCTGCAGGTGCCGATCTTCCACGTGAACGGCGACGACCCCGAGGCCGTCGTGCGCGCCGCTGAGCTCGCGTTCGAGTACCGCGAGCAGTTCGACCGCGACGTCATCATCGACATGCTGTGCTACCGCCGCCGCGGTCACAACGAGGGCGACGACCCGTCGATGACGCAGCCGCTCATGTACAACCTCATCGAGGCCAAGCGGTCGGTGCGCAAGATCTACACGGAGACCCTCGTCTCGCGCGGCGACATCACGATCGACGAGGCCGAGCAGGCGCTGCGCGACTACCAGTCGCAGCTCGAGCGCGTGTTCACCGAGACCCGCGAGGACGGCTGGACGCCGCCCGCGCCGGAGTCGGAGGCGGTCGCGGGCCTGGAGCGCCCGGAGTCGCAGCTCGAGGACGCGGGCGTCATGGTCGGCTGGCAGACGGCCGTCCCGGCGTCGGTGCTCGAGCGCATCGGCCGCGCGCACGTGCGTCCGCCGGAAGGCTTCACGGTCCACCCGAAGCTGCAGCAGCTGCTCGACAAGCGCGAGGCCATGTCGCGCGAGGGCGGCATCGACTGGGGCTTCGGCGAGATCCTCGCGTTCGGCTCGCTGCTCGTCGAGGGCACGCCCGTGCGCCTCGCGGGGCAGGACTCGCGCCGCGGGACGTTCGTGCAGCGCCACGCGGTGCTCCACGACCGCGAGACGGGCGCCGAGTGGACGCCGCTGCTGTACCTGTCGGGCGACCAGGCCAAGTTCTGGGTGTACGACTCGTCGCTGTCGGAGTACGCGTGCCTCGGCTTCGAGTACGGCTACTCGGTCGAGCGTCCCGACGCCCTGGTGCTGTGGGAGGCCCAGTTCGGCGACTTCGTCAACGGCGCCCAGACCGTGATCGACGAGTTCATCTCGTCCGCGGAGCAGAAATGGGCGCAGCGCTCGTCGGTGGTGCTCCTGCTCCCCCACGGGTACGAGGGCCAGGGACCGGACCACTCCTCGGCGCGCATCGAGCGGTTCCTGCAGCTCGCCGCGCAGGACAACATGGTCATCGCGCAGCCGTCGACGCCCGCGTCGTACTTCCACCTGCTGCGCCGCCAGGCCTACACGCGTCCGCGCAAGCCGTTGATCGTGTTCACGCCGAAGTCGATGCTGCGGCTCAAGGCCGCCTCGTCGGCCGTCGAGGAGTTCACGTCCGGCACGTGGCAGCCGGTGATGCGCGACGAGCTCGCCGAGGCCAAGGCCGGTCAGGTCACGCGCGTCCTGATGTGCTCGGGCAAGGTCTACTGGGACCTGCTCGCGCACCGGGTCAAGACGGGCGACGAGCAGACCGCGATCGTGCGGTTCGAGCAGCTCTACCCGCTCGACGGCGACGCGATCCGCGCCGCGCTCGCGCCGTTCGACGGCGCCGAGCTGGTCTGGGTCCAGGACGAGCCGCTCAACCAGGGCCCGTGGTCGTACCTGTCGCAGCACGTGCCGCAGCTCGTCGGCCGCACGCTCGACGTCGTGTCGCGCGCGGAGTCGGCGTCCCCGGCCACCGGCACGGCCAAGAAGCACCAGGCACAGCAGGCCGCGCTCCTCGAGCAGGCCTTCGCGCGCTGAGCGACCCGCTCGCAGCCGAGAGCCCCGTCCCTGCGTCGCAGGGGCGGGGCTCTCGTCGTCGTGCTCGTCTCGCCGTCGTGCTCGTCTCGCCGTCGGGCTCGTCGCGTCGTCGCGCGGTCCGTCAGGCGACGTCCCCGGTCAGGCGACGTCCTCGTCGCGGGCGGCGTCGTCGGTGCGGGCGGGGCCGGCGAACGTCCGGCGGTAGCTCTGCGGGCTCGTGCCGAGCGACCGGGCGAAGTGGTGCCGCAGCACCGCCGCGGTGCCGAACCCGGCGCGCTGCGCGACCTCGTCGATCCCCAGGTCCGTGCGTTCGAGGAGCTCCTGCGCCCGCACGAGGCGCTGCCGCGTGAGCCACGAGGCGGGCGTCGTGCCGGTCTCGGCCCGGAAGCGGCGCGCGAACGTGCGCTCGGACATGAGCGCGCGGGCCGCGAGGCTCGGCACGGAGTGCTCCTCGTCGAGGTGCTCGACGGCCCACGCGAGCAGCGGCGCGAGCGTGTCGGCGTCGCACGGCAGCGGGGTGTCGACGTACTGCGCCTGCCCGCCGTCGCGGTGCGGCGGGACCACCATGCGGCGCGCGATGGTCGCAGCGGCGGAGGCGCCGAGCTCGCGGCGCACCAGGTACAGGCTCGCGTCGATCCCCGAGGCGGTGCCGGCGCTCGTGAGCACGCGCTCGTCGTCGACGTAGAGCACCGACGGGTCCACCCGCGCAGAGGGGAACCGCCGGGCGAGCTCGGCCGCGTGCAGCCAGTGCGTCGTGCACGTGCGGTCGTCGAGCAACCCGGCCTCCCCCAGCGCGAACGCACCGCTGCAGATGCTCAGGATCCACGCGCCGCGCTCGTGCGCCGCGCGCAGGGCGTCGAGCACGGGCTCCGGGACGGGAGCCGGGTCCGTGCCGTAGGCCGGGACGACGACGAGGTCGGCGTCGAGCGTCGCGCTCAGGTCCAGGTCCACGCTCAGGCCGAACGCGCCGCCCTTCGTCGAGATGGGTCCGGGCTCCTGCGCGCACACGCGGAAGTCGAAGGACGGTCCGCCGGTGTCCGAGCGGTCGATGCCGAACACCTCGCACGCGACGCCGAGCTCGAACGGCGCCACGTTCGGCAGGAGGACGACGGAGACGGTGCGCAGCATGCGGACATCGTCCCCCGGGGTTGGCGGGAAATCAACGGAGACCGGCAGTTCTGCCACTGTCGGCGGTATCTTCGCGAGCGCAGACTTTCTGCCATGACCTGGTTCCTCGCCCTGCTGGTGGTCCTCGCCGTCTGGTCGGCGATCCGCCTCGCGATCCTCATCTCCCGCGACGGGCTCGGCTCGCGCCGCCCGCCCGCGTCCCGGGCCGCCTGGTCCGACGCCACCCACGGCCTGCCCAGCCGCCCGTTCTGACGGCGGCCGCCGGCCCTCGTCGTCCAGGACCACCCCGGACCTCCCGGTTCGCGTCCGTCCGCGACTCGCCCGCCCGGCTCGTCGGCGCATCCGCCCGACGCTGGGAGGATGGACGCCGGCAGGACGTCGGGTGCGGAGGGACGAACAGTGGGTGAGCTGCGGCTCGTGGTGATCGGCGACGAGCTCGTCGCCGGTGCGGGTGACCCGAAGGCGCTCGGGTGGGTCGGCCGCGTCACGGCGCGCACGCCTGCCCCCGACCGTCTCACCGTCCTCACGCTCGCCATCCCGGGCGAGTCGACCACCGCACTGAGCCAGCGCTGGGAGGACGAGGTCGCGCGTCGCACCGCGCCGGACGTCGACACGCGCCTGGTGATCGGGCTTGGCCGGGCCGACATCGGCGCGGGCCTGTCGCTCGCGCGCAGCCGGCTCAACCTCGCCAACATCCTCGACGTCGCCGAGCAGCGGCGGATGCCCGCGTTCGTCGTCGGCCCGCCGCCCGGCGCGACGCAGGACGGCGACAAGCTCGCCGAGCTCTCGGTCGCGTTCGCCGACGTGGCGACGCGCCGCCGCGTCCCCTACGTCGACACGTACTCCCCGCTCGCGGCGCACGAGCAGTGGCTCGCGGACCTCGCCGCGGGCGACGGCGTGCTGCCGGGCCAGGCGGGCTACGGGCTCATGGCCTGGCTCGTGCTGCACACCGGCTGGCACGCCTGGCTGGGCCTGCCCGACGACGCCGCCTGAGCGACGCCGCCGGGCGGCGGCCGCAGCCGTGACCGACCGACGTCAGCGGAGCGTCGAGCGCACCGCCGACAGCGCCGAGTCCAGCACGGTGCGCAGCGTCTCGACCGTGAGCCGCTCCACGTGGCCGTTCGCGTCGGCGCGGCGCAGCTCGGCGCGCACGTCGTCGCGGAACCGCTGGACGAGCTGCTCGGCCTCGACCCGGTGGACGTGCGAGGCCGTGTGCGCGTCGGCGTGCGAGGCCGGCGCGGCGTGCTCACGCGCCTGCTGCGCCGCCGCCGCGAGGTCGGCGCGCAGCCCGTGCATCGCGCCACGCACGTCCTCGCGCACCTGGGACGCCCGGTCACGCACGGTCTCCGCGATCCCCTGCTCGAGGTCGGCGAGGTCGCCGCGCCGCGCCTGCAGCTCGGCGAAACCCGCCTCGGTGAGCGCGTACGTGCTCTTGCGCTCCTCGTCGTACCGCGTGACCAGCCCTTCCTCCTCGAGCCGTGCGAGGCGGGGGTAGATCGTCCCGGCGCTCGGGCGGTAGGTGCCGCCGAACCGGTCCGACAGTGCGGTGATGAGCTCGTAGCCGTGCTTGGGACCGGACTCGAGCAGCGACAGCAGGTACAGGCGGAGCTGGCCGTGCGCGAAGACCGGCGCCATCATCACGCCACCTCGCCGCGCAGCACGGTCACGTGCCCGCTCACGGTGTTCGCCGAGACGTAGCACGCGCCGTCGCCCGTCGACAGGTCGACGCGGCGCTGACCGGGCGTGGCACCCTTGTGCTCCTCGCCGTCGACGACGAGGCGGCCCGAGACGGACTGCGCCTTGACGTGGACGCCCTTGCCGGCGGGCAGTCGCACGGTCACGTCGCCCGCCACCGTCGTGGCCGTGACCGACGACGTGCCCGTCGTGACGTCGAGCGACAGCGCGCCCGAGACGGTGTTGGCCTGCACCAGGGAGAGCTCGCCCGAGGCAGCCACCTCACCCGAGACCGAGTTGACCTTGAGCGGGCCGCCGTGGTCGCGCACGACGATCTCGCCCGAGACCGCGTTCGCGGACAGGCGGCCGCGCGTGCCGTCGGTGACGACCGAGCCGGAGACGGTCGAGACGGACGAGTCCTCGACGACGCCTACGAGCAGGCCGTCGGCCGAGACGGTCCCGAGCTTGACGGCGACCGAGCGCGGGATCGCGATGTGCACGTCCGCGCGGTCCTTGTCGCGGAAGTTGCGGAACTTCTCGAGGAAGCCGTCCCAGCCGGTCAGGGTGAAGCTGTAGCCCACGCGCAGCTCGCCGTTCGAGAGCGCGATCTCCAGCGGGCGACCCTCGACCGAGTGCACCTCGACACGCACGCCCGGGTCGTCGTGGGCGACGACGTCGACGCGGCCGCCGACGAGCTGCACGCGCAGCGAGTCGACGTGCTCGACCTCGATGATCTGCGGGCCGGCGACGACCCAGGACTCGGTAGCCATGATCTCTCCCCTGTCGCGATATATCTTGTCTCGGGTCACGCTATATCGCGTTGTGCATCGGGTCAAGATATATCGCGTCATCCATCCGACGGCCGGCCGACGTGGTCGACGCGGACGACGGGACGCCTCACCCCTCCGACGCTCCCGCCCCAGACCGGACCTGCGGCCCGGCCTCGGACCGGATCTCACACCGGACCTCAGGCCGGGCGCAGCATCACCGCGAGAGCCTCACCGACGAGCGTCTCGTGGGTCCCGCCCAGGCCGAGCTTCGACAGGCCGCCGCGCGCCTCCAGTACCGCGAGCCCGTGCAGCGTCGCCCAGATGGTGCGCGCGAGGCTCGCCACCGTCCGGTCGTCGGGAAGCACCCCCTCGCGCTGCGCCGCGGCGACCGCGGTGACGAGCGGCTCGAAGGTCGGCGGACCGGCGAGCGCGGGCCGGCCCTCGCGGTCGGCGAACATGATCTCGAACAGCTCCGGGTGGTCGCGTGCGAACCCGAGGTACGCGACGCCGATCCGGCGCAGCCAGGCACGCGAGCCGTCGTCGACCGCGATCGCCGCGCGCAGGCCCTCGCCGAAGATCCCGTAGCCCTCGTCGGCGAGCGCGTCCAGGATCGCGACGCGGTCCGCGAAGTGGCGGTACGGCGCCGCGCTGCTCACCCCGACGCGTCGCGCGAGCTCGCTCAGCGAGAACCCCGCCGCACCACGCTCGGCCAGGAGCTCGCGGCCCGCCGCGAGCAGAGCCGCCCGCAGATCGCCGTGGTGGTAGCTGTCTCGCGAGGTGGCGGGCATGTTGACGACACTAACATCGACCCTTATGTTGACGCCGTTCACAATGTGACGATCGTTCACATTCCTCCAAGCGCAGGGGTCCCGATGCACGAGCGACGCCCGACCACGCCCACCACCGACCCCGGCCCCGCCGACACCAGCCTCGCCGCCCCGGGCCGGATCGCCACCAGGCCCGCCGAGCCCGGGGCAGGAGACGCGCGGCCCGCGCGCCGACGACCCGCACGGCTCTCGTTCGTCGCGCTGGGCCTCGCCGCGCTCGCGATCGCCCTGATCTCGATCTCGACGTACGCGCAAGGCACGCTGCGCGAGCTCGCCGCCGACGACGCCGGCCTCGCCTCCGCGTACGCCGACGAGCCCGCGCTCGTCCAGGGCGCGCTCTACGTGCACATCGCGGCGTCCGCCTTCGCGCTCGTCGCCGGGCTCCCCCAGCTCTCGGCTCGCCTGCGGCGGCGAGCGCCGCGCGGTCACCGCGTGCTCGGCCGCGCCTACCTCGTCGCGGTAGGCGTCGGGGCGGCCTCCTCGCTCGTGATCCTGCCCGCGAACAGCGCGGGGTTCGTCGGCGTGTTCGGCTTCGGCACGCTCGCGTTCCTGTGGGTCGGCTCGGGCACGCGCGCGCTGCTCGCGATCCGCCGCGGGGACGTCGCGAGCCACGAGGCGTGGATGCTGCGGACGTACGCGCTGACGTTCGCAGCGGTCACGCTGCGCACGTGGACCGGGGTGCTCATCGCCGTGCAGCTGCCCGGCGCGGGGCCGGACCCCGACGCCGAGGCGCTGTTCATGCACGCCTACGCCGCCGTGCCGTTCCTGTGCTGGCTGCCGAACGTCGTCGTCGCCGAGTGGCTGATCCGACGCCGCGGGCTGCCGGCCTACCGGCTCAGCGCGTCACCCACGCCGCGGCGCACGGCACGGCAGGACGCGACCGTCGGCCTCGTCGTCCCGGTGGCCGCACGCCACGCGTGACACCCCACCTCGACCGACCGCGGCTCGATCAGCCGCAGTCCGATCAACCGCAGTCCGATCAACCGCAGTCCGATCAACCGCAGTCCGATCAACCGCAGCGCGATCAGGCGACGATGCCGGCCTGACGCAGCTCGACCGTGAGGTCGTGCGGGTTCGACGAGGCGGCGAGCGCCTCGTCGTAGGTGATGACGTCGTCGCGCACGAGGTTGAACAGGTGCTGGTCGAACGTCTGCATCTTGTAGTAGTCGCCCTCGCGGATCAGGTCGACGAGGGGCGGGGCGTTCTGCGGGTCGAGGATCGCCTCGGCGGTACGGCCCGTGTTCACCATGACCTCGACGGCGGGGCAGCGGCCCGTCCCGTCGGACTTGCGGACCAGACGCTGCGAGATCACGCCGCGCAGCGCCTGCGAGAGCGCGACACGCACCTGCTTCTGCTCGTGCAGCGGGAAGAAGTCGACGATGCGGTTGATCGTCTCGGGCGCGTCGATCGTGTGCAGCGTCGACAGGACGAGGTGACCGGTCTCGGCTGCGGACAGCGCCGCACGCACGGTCTCGATGTCACGCATCTCGCCGACGAGGATCACGTCCGGGTCCTGCCGCATCGCGGCACGGAGCGCGACCGTGAAGTCGGCCGTGTCCTGGCGCACCTCGCGCTGCGAGACGATCGCCTTCTTGTCGTGGTGCAGGATCTCGATCGGGTCCTCGATCGTGACGATGTTGACCTCGCGGAACGTGTTGATGAGGTCGACCATCGACGCGAGCGTCGTGGTCTTGCCCGAACCGGTCGGGCCCGTCACCAGCACCAGGCCGCGGGGCTCGAGCGCGAGCTCGCCGACCACCTCCGGGATGCCGAGCGAGCCGAGCGACTGCGCACCCACGGCTACACGCCGGAACACCAGGCCGTAGGTGCCGCGCGCCTGGTAGGCGTTCACGCGGAACCGGCCGACGCCGGACAGGGAGTAGGCGAAGTCCGCCTCGTGCGTCTCCCGGAACGTCGCGACGAGGTCGTCGGGCAGGACCTCTTCGAGCATGCGCTCGGTGTCGGCCGGGGTGAGCTCGGGGACCTGGAGCTTGCGCAGCCGGCCGTCGACGCGCACGCGCGGCGCCGAGCCGACCTTGCAGTGCAGGTCGGAGCCGCCCGTGCTGGCCAGGGCGTGCAGGAACGGGATGACGGACTGGGTCGGCGCGCTCACGTCGGAGTTCATCGGTCGCCGACATGCCCGACTTGAGGGGGTCGGGGACGTTCTCGCTGCCCAGGTGCGTCCGGCGGACGCCGTCCGGCTCATCACCGCGGGTGTGGGACGATGGCGTGCAACTCCGCGACCGACCCCAGAAGGGAAGCCCTCCATGAGCAAGCGTGGCCGCAAGCGCCGCTCCCGCGCCGGGAGCGCGTCGAACCACGGCAAGCGTCCCAACGCCTGAGCCTCGAGCTCGGCAGGGGCCTCGCCCGACGCACTGCACGAAGGCCCCGCGCACCTCTCGGTGCGGCGGGGCCTTCGTCGTCCTCGGTCCCTCGTCGTGATCGCAGCCGGTCCTGCCGCCCCGTCGACGCCGACCCGGCGCGTCAGCTCTCGGTGATGCGGACCGTCTCGGTGATGCTGATGCTCGTCAGGGTCGCGTGGATCTTGGCCCGCAGGTCGGCCGGCGCGCCCTCGTCCTTCTCCCAGCAGCGCTTGACGAGCTTCTTCACGACGAGCTCGACCTCCTGCTCGCCGAGGCACCCGTCGCAGCCCTCGAGGTGGGCCTTGACGCGCTCGGCCTCGAGCGGTTCGAGCTCGGAGTCGAGGTAGGCCCACAGCTCGGCGACGGCCTCGTCGCAGTCGCAGCCCGCCGTGGACCGGCGGGTCGCCGCGGGTTCCTCCCACGCGTCCTCGCGCAGCGTGTCGCTCTCGTTCATCACTCGCCCTCCTCCGACGAGCCCTGCGCCGACGAGCCCTGTGCCGTGCCTTGCGCCGCCGGCACCAGCCCACGCTCGCGCGCGTAGTCGGCCAGCAGCTCACGCAGCTGTCCGCGCCCACGGTGCAGGCGGGACATCACGGTCCCGATCGGTGTGCCCATGATCTCGGCGATCTCCTTGTACGCGAAGCCCTCGACGTCCGCGAGGTACACCGCGATCCGGAACTCCTCCGGGATGCGCTGCAGCGCGTCCTTGACGTCCGAGTCCGGCAGGTGGTCCAGCGCCTCCGCCTCGGCCGAGCGCAGCCCGCTCGAGGTGTGCGACGCCGCTCGCGCCAGCTGCCAGTCCTCGATCTCCTCCGAGTGCGACTGCTGGGGCTCGCGCTGCTTCTTGCGGTACGTGTTGATGTACGTGTTCGTCAGGATCCGGTACAGCCACGCCTTGAGGTTGGTCCCCGGCTTGTACTGGTGGAACGCGGCGAACGCCTTGGTGAACGTCTCCTGGACGAGGTCCTCGGCGTCCGACGGGTTGCGCGTCATGCGCAGCGCAGCGCCGTAGAGCTGGTCCAGGTAGACCAGCGCCTCGTCCTCGAACCGGGCGGCCCGCGCGGCGTCGTCCTCCGCCTCGGGGGCGCGCGTGCCGCCGTGCGGCATCGGTTCGATCTCGGGAGTGGGCTCGGCCGTCTCGTCGGCCGTCCCGGCGGCCGCGGCGGGCTCGATCGTCTCGTCGCTCATCGGTGCCGAGCCTATGCCCGCCGGGGCGTGCGCACCGCCGGGCGACCGGCCCGCGACCAGTGCGGCTGCGACCGCGCACGCGAGCGTCCCGACCGCCGCGGCGTGCGGCCCGGCGTGCGACGCGGCGGTCGTCCGGGTGCGCGATCGGGGGTGCACGGACGACCGCGCTGCGGGCGCGTGCGTCAGCTCGGGTGCCGGTGCGGCCGTCTGCTCGTGGTCGGGCGCAGCGGTCGGCGCGGCGAGGCGGGTCATGAAGGTCGTCAACGCCCGCGGTCGGCGTCCGATTCCCGCGCGCAGTAGCGTGGCATGACCGACGGACCGGCGACCGGCCGGGCCGTGCCCTGACGAAGGGGTCGCCGTGCTGCTGCGTCGCATCGCTCGTCCGCTGTTCGCCACGTGGTTCGTCTCCGAGGGGCTCGACGCGCTGCGCCACCCTGCTCCCCACGTCGCCGCCGCGCGCGCCACGCTCGACCGGCTGCAGGACGCCGTGCCCGACGCGCGCACGCACCTGACCGACGCGCAGCTCACCGCGGCGGTGCGCGCGCACGGCGGTGCGGTCGTGCTCGCGGCGACGATGCTCGCGGTCGGGCGGGCACCGCGGACAGCCGCGCTCGCGCTGGCAGGCCTGACGGCCCCGCTCGTGCTCGTCAACCTGCCCGCGCGCGGGGAGCGCACCGCGGACCCGGCGCTGCGGGCCGAGCGCCGCCAGCGCCTGATCCGCGCGCTCGCGTTCACCGCGGGCGCGGTCCTCGTCGGCGCCGACTACGAGGGCCGCCCGGGTCTGCGGTGGCGCATGGCCGACGCGCACGAGCGCCGCGTCGCGGCGCACGCGTCCGACGACGACTGACGAGCCGGACGAGGACCGCACCGAGCGTTGCGCGACCCGGGACGGCCACGTGCCCTGCCCGCCCGCTGCCGGTCACCCCGCACGAGCAGGCGGGGTGACCGGCAGGGCACGAGCAGGCAGGGCACGAGCAAGCAGGGGCGCGCCAGGTCGCGGCCGTCAGCTCACCGGCGTCGGGTCACTGCGCGCGGGCCGTCAGCACGACCTCGTCGCCGACCGTGACGCGCACGTCGGCGAGCCGGATGCCCGCAGGCAGCGCGGAGACCAGGTCGATGCGGCGCCCGTCGAACCGCTCGACCCGGCTGCGCGCCGCGACGAGCAGCCCGGCGACGACCGGGTTGCGGCTCGTGACCTTGACGTCGCTGAGCGTGACACCGAGCGCGTCGTCGACCGTGGCGGTCATGCTCGCCTCGACCGTGGCGGACAGCAGCGACTTCTTGACCTGCGCGTCGACGACGACCGCGACGCCGTTCGCGCCGGCGGGCGACAGCCGCAGGTCGAGCCGCGTGAGCTTGAGCCCGTTCGCGGCGGCGAGCTGCGTCGCGACTCGCTCGGCGGCCGCCTCGATGGCCTGCACGGGCACCGCGACGCGTGCGGCGCCCGTCACGGGGTGCGCCTCGTCGGGCTCGACGGGCGCGAGACCGAGGCGGCCGTCGGTGCCCTCGACCCACTCGAACGAGACGCCCGCGACGTCGAGCTGGAGGTCGACCCCGGCCCCGAGGACGGTGACGGGGTGCGCCTGCACGCTCAGGGCGCCGATCGTGCCGCGCTCGCGCCGCGCGGCCTCGACGGCGGCGGCGGAGGCCTGCGCCGCGCGTGCCTCGCGCGGCGAGAGCTCGACGCCGGTGAGGTCCACGTCGAGCGTCGTGATGTCCGCGCCGGCCAGCGTCGCGGAGACCTGGAGGGCTCCGGCCGACGCGGCGTCCACACCGCCGTACGTCAGCAGGGCGGTGCGCAGCCGCGCCGCGAGGTCGTCGCCCGAGGTGGGGCGAGGAAGGGAGCCGAGGGGCAGGATGTCCGGATTCTGCGTGTTCACGGCGTGAGCCTAGACCGTGCCGGCCGTGCGCCGTGGCTAGCCTGGGCGCCATGACCGCGACTCTCCCGCCGACCTCTCGCCCGCTGTGGCCCGCACCGGCCGCGACCGCGCCGCTCGACGCGCGGGTCGAGGTCCCGGGATCGAAGTCGCTCACCAACCGCTACCTCGTCCTCGCGGCGATCGCCGACGGCCCGAGCCGGCTGCGCTCGGCGTTGCTGTCCCGCGACACGCGCCTCATGGCGGCCGCGCTCGAGACGCTGGGCGTCGGTGTCGAGCTCGGCCAGGACGTCACGGTCGAGCCCGGCGCGCTGCGTGGTCACGTGACGATCGACTGCGGCCTCGCGGGGACCGTGATGCGCTTCCTGCCCGCGGTCGCGGCCCTCGCCGACGGCCCGGTCCGCTTCACGGGCGACGCCGAGGCGCTCGTGCGGCCCATGGGCCCGGTCATCCGCGCGCTGCGCGCCCTGGGCGTACGGATCGACGAGGAGGGCGAGCCGGGGCACCTGCCGTTCACGGTCCACGGTCACGGCGCGGTGCGGGGCGGGAACGTCGACGTCGACGCGTCCGGCTCGAGCCAGTTCGTCTCCGGGCTGCTGCTCGCCGCGGCACGGTTCGAGCAGGGGCTCGTCGTGCGGCACACCGGCCCGACGCTCCCCTCGCTGCCGCACATCGAGATGACGGTCGAGACGCTGCGTGCGGCGGGCGTGCAGGTCGACGACTCGCGGCCCGCGATCTGGGAGGTGGCACCGGGTCCCGTGGCCGCGCGCGACGTGCGCGTCGAGCCCGACCTGTCGAACGCCGCGCCGTTCCTGTGCGCCGCGCTGGTCGCGGGCGGCACGGTCCGGGTCCCGGGCTGGCCCGCCGCGACCACCCAGCCCGGAGCTCTCCTGCCGGGGATCCTCGAGCGCATGGGGGCGAGCACCGCGCTCGTCGGCGACGAGCTCGCGGTGACCGGCACGGGCGTCATCCGCGGTGTCGACCTCGACCTGCACGCGGCGGGCGAGATCGCCCCGACGATCGCCGCGCTCGCGGTGCTCGCGGACTCCCCCACGCGGCTGCGCGGCATCGCGCACCTGCGCGGCCACGAGACCGACCGCCTCGCGGCGCTGGCCAGTGAGATCACGCGGCTCGGCGGGCAGGCCGAGCAGACCGCCGACGGCCTGGTGATCACGCCCCGGCCGCTGTCGGGCGGGACGTGGCGCACGTACGCCGACCACCGCATGGCGACCGCCGGCGCGCTGATCGGCCTGCGCGTCCCGGGGGTCGTGGTGGAGGACGTCGCGACGACGGCGAAGACCATCCCCGACTTCGTCGGCCTGTGGGACGGCATGCTGGCAGGCGACGCGCAGCGGTGAGCCGCAGGCGGCAGTACGACGAGTCCGACGTGCGGATCAGGCCCGGCAAGGGGTCGCGACCGCGGACCAAGCAGCGCCCCGAGCACGCGGACGCCGAGCGCGCCATGGTCACGGGCGTCGACCGCGGGCGTTACGCCGTGCTCGTCGACCCGGACGGTCCCGACGAGCGGCGCACGACCGCGATGAAGGCGCGCGAGCTGGGCCGCGAGCGCGTGGTGCCGGGCGACCTCGTCGACCTCGTGGGCGACACGTCGGGCGACGACGGCACGCTCGCGCGGATCGTGCGCATCACCGAGCGACGAACCGTGCTGCGCCGCACGGCCGACGACACCGACCCGGTCGAGCGCGTGATCGTCGCCAACGCCGACCAGCTCGTCATCGTCACGGCCCTGGCCGATCCCGAGCCGCGCACACGCATGATCGACCGCTGCGTCGCCGCGGCGTACGACGCCGGCATGGACGCCCTGCTCGCGCTCACGAAGGCAGATCTGGCGGACCCCGCCGAGCTCGTGCGGATGTACGAGCCGATCGGCGTGCGCGTGGTCGTGACGCGCATCGAGGGGTCGGGCGACGACCGCACGATCCACGGCCTGCCCGAGCTGCGTGCGGCGCTCGCGGGTCGTACGTCGGTGCTCGTCGGGCACTCGGGTGTGGGCAAGTCGACGCTGGTCAACGCGCTCGTGCCCGACGCGCGTCGTGCGACGGGTGCGGTCAACGTCGTCACGGGCCGCGGTCGGCACACGTCCACGTCCGCGATCGCGCTGCGCGTGCCGGCGCAGGTGGACGAGGCCCCCACATGGGTGATCGACACACCGGGCGTGCGATCG
This sequence comes from Cellulomonas persica, assembly GCF_007989825.1. Taxonomy (GTDB): domain Bacteria; phylum Actinomycetota; class Actinomycetes; order Actinomycetales; family Cellulomonadaceae; genus Cellulomonas; species Cellulomonas persica. The sequence goes on from NZ_BJUA01000001.1 coordinate 312,538, forward strand.
TTCGGGCTCGCGCACGTCGAGCCGGACCACCTGCTGCAGGCGTTCGCCGACCTCGCGCAGGTCGCGGCGCAGATGTGCCCGCGGGGCTGCACGCACGCGGCGGACTCCCCCGACTGCGGCCTCGACGAGTGGGTCGAGGCGAGCGCGGACGACGACGAGCGAGCCGCACGCGCGGCGCGTGTGGACTCGTTCCGCCGCCTGCTGGCGAGCCGCCTGGGCACGGCCGACGCCGACGCGGCGCCGTCGTCGTGACGCTCACGCGCACGCGGCGCCCACTACGGTGAGCGCATGAGCCTGCGGACCGGGTACGACGACGACCTGCGCCTCGCCCACGTGATCGCCGACCAGGTCGACGCCCTGACCATGTCCCGGTTCAAGGCGCTGGACCTGAAGATCGAGACCAAGCCGGACCTCACGCCCGTCTCGGACGCGGACCGTGACGCCGAGGCCCTGATCCGCTCGCAGCTGTCCCGCACGCGTCCGCGCGACGCGGTGCACGGCGAGGAGATGGCCGACACCGGCCACGGCCCGCGCCGCTGGGTCGTCGACCCGATCGACGGCACCAAGAACTTCGTGCGCGGCGTGCCCGTGTGGGCGACGCTCATCGCGTTGCTCGACGGCGACCAGGTGGTCGTCGGGCTGGTCAGCGCGCCGGCGCTCGGCCGCCGCTGGTGGGCCGCGCAGGGCTCCGGCGCATGGACCGGGCGCTCGCTGTCGCAGGCCACACAGATGCACGTGTCGAAGGTCGACCGGCTCGAGGACGCGTCGTTCTCGTACTCGAGCCTGACGGGCTGGGAGGAGCGCGGACGGCTCCCGCAGGTGCTCGACCTCATGCGCACGGTGTGGCGGACGCGCGCGTTCGGCGACTTCTGGTCGTACGTGCTCGTCGCGGAGGGTGCGGTGGACGTCGCCGCGGAGCCCGAGCTCGCGCTGCACGACATGGCGGCGCTGGTCCCGATCGTCACCGAGGCAGGCGGGCGGTTCACGTCGGTGGGCGGCGCGCCGGGTCCGTTCGGCGGGTCGGGCGCGGCGTCCAACGGCCTGCTGCACGACGAGCTGCTCGCGCGCCTCGACCTCGCGGACGACTGAGCGGCACGCGGGTGACCGACGGGGGCGATGACTGGCGCGGCGACCTGCACCGGGCGCGCTCGACGTCGTTCGGTCGCAGCGTGGACGCCTACGCCGCAGCACGCCCGTCCTACCCGGGCGACGCGGTCGCGTGGCTCGTGCCGGACGACGCGCGCGATGTCGTGGACCTCGGCGCCGGGACGGGCAAGCTCACCGCGGGTCTCGCGGCGCGCGGGGGTCTGCGCGTGACGGCCGTCGAGCCCGACGACCTCATGCGCGGCGTGCTGGCCGCCGCGCTGCCGACCGTCACGGCCGTCTCAGGGACCGCCGAGGCCACGGGCCTGCCCGACGCGAGCGCGGACCTCGTGACCGTGGGTCAGGCGTGGCACTGGTTCGACCCGCTGCCTGCGACGCACGAGGTCCGACGCGTGCTGCGGCCGGGTGGCCGGCTGGCCCTCGTGTGGAACGTGGTGCTCGAGGGTGAGCTCGATTGGGCGGACGCCTACTTCGAGATCGTGCACCGGGGCGACACGCTCGACTACTCGCGTACGCAGGATCCCGTCGTGGGACCGGGTCTCGGCCCGTGGGAGCGCGCGTCCTTCGCGTGGCGGCGCACCATCCGGCCCGACGAGCTGCGGCGGCTGGCCGCGAGTCGCAGCCACCTCATCGCGATGTCCCCGCCCGATCGGGACGCGCTGCTCGCGGAGGTCGACGCGCTGTGGCGCACGCACCCGGACCTGGTCGGACGGGAGTGGGCCGAGCTCCCCTACGTCACCCGGTGCTGGCGCGCCTCGACCACGTGACCGTCGGCCCGTCGGGCCGACAACTTCTGTTTTCTTGACAACGCGCCCTTTCGGTGCGACGGTGGCGGCATGCTCGACGTCGCCGTCATCGACGACCCCGCGGTCGCGGAGGTCGCCCTGGACCCCACCCGCGCGCGCCTGCTCGCCGCGCTCACCGCGCCCGGCTCCGCGACCACGCTCGCGGCCGACCTGGGCCTGACCCGCCAGCAGGTGAACTACCACCTGCGCACGCTCGAGTCGCACGGGCTCGCGACCCTCGTCGACGAGCGGCGGCGCGGCAACATGACCGAGCGCGTGCTGCAGGCCAGCGCCGCGTCCTACGTCATCTCGCCCGGCGCGCTCCCCCAGGTCGCCCCCGACCCCGAGCGGCTGCGCGACCAGCTCTCCGCGCAGTGGATGCTCGCGCTGGGCGCACGGCTCGTGCACGAGGTCGGCACGCTCCTGAGCGGCGCGCAGGCCGCGGGTCAGCGCCTGGCGACGTACGCGGTCGACGGCACGGTCAGGTTCGCCTCCGCGGCGGACCGCGCACGCTTCGCCGACGAGCTCGGCGCGGCCCTGACCGACCTCATCGCCCGCTACGACGCGCCGGGCTCCGACGGCGGCCGCGACCACCGCCTCGTCGTCGCCCTGCACCCCGCGCTCAAGCCAGGCCCTGGCCCGGCCGTCGAGCAGCCCACCCACCGGTCCACCGCACAGCCCGCCGCCGTGACACCGCACGGCGGCACCGAGACGAAGGAGCACCGCCGTGCGTGAGTTCGAGATCTCCCGTGAGACGTCCCTCGACGCGAGTCAGGCCGAGACCTGGGCCGCGATCACCACCGGCTCGGCCGGCTGGCTCTGGCCGCAGCCCGAGCTGGCGCAGGGGGCGCCCGGAGCCGGCGGTCCCGTCGTCGAGTGGGACCCGCCGCACCGCTGGGTCGGCTACGAGACGCGCGAGGACGGCTGGTACAACCGCCTCGAGGCGCAGGTCACCGCGCGTGAGGACGGCGGCTCGACGCTGCGCTGGGTGCACAGCGGGATGTTCGTCGACGACTGGGACGACCAGTACGACGGCGTCAGCCAGCACACCGAGTTCTACCTGCACACCCTGCTGCAGTACCTCGCCCACTTCCGCGGTCGCGACGCGGTCTGGACCCACGTCGAGGCTCCGGTCGGCGGCCCCGGCGGAGCACCCGACGCGCTCGACGTGCTCCGCACCGCGCTCGGGGTCCCCGCCGACGTCGCCGCGGGCGACGAGGTCACCGTCGCGCTCCCGGACGGCCCGACGCGCGTCGTCGTCGACTACGTGCACCCGCACTTCCTGGGGCTGCGCACCGACGACGCGCTCGTGCGCGTGTTCGGCCGCAACGCGTTCGGGCACGTCGTGGGCGTCGCCGTGCACGACTTCGCCGCCCAGCCCGCGTCGTCCGACGACACCGCGGCCGCCTGGACGAGCCTGCTCGCGCACACCTACGGCGACTGAGCGCCGGCCGCTGCCGGCCTGGGCGCTCGGGCTCAGGCGAGCCCGAGCACGCTCGGGAGCTCGTCGAGCGACCGGATGACGTGCACGCCCGTCACCGTCGACTCGTCGACCGGGCGACGGCGCGCGCCGGGCCGGTCGAGCCAGACCCCGACGAGGCCTGCGTCGCGCGCAGCGAGCGCGTCGACGTCCGCCTCGTCGCCCACGTACGCCGTGCGCGCCGGGTCGGTGCCGAGCCGGCGGCACGCCTCGAGGAACACGCGTGGGTCGGGCTTGCCGACGCCGAGCGTGTCGACGCCGACGAGCATCGGCACGCGGTCGAGGAGACCGGCCTTCTCGAGCTTCGCGGACTGCAGAGGCGTCGCGGCGTTCGAGAGCGCGCCGACCGCGATCCCGGCGGCGAGAAGCGTCTCGAGAGCGGCCTCGGTCTCGTGGTGCGCGGCCCACGCGGCACGGAAGCCCTCGTCGAACACCGCGTTCCAGGCCGTGAACGCGTCCTCGTCGAGCGGCTCGCCGCCGAACGCGGCGTGCAGGTCGTTCGCGCGCATCATCTTCTGGTGCAGGTAGGTGTCCTGCCCCGAGGTGTACCGGCGGTAGCGCGCGTGCGGGTCGGCGCGCCACATCGCGACGACGTCGCGCAGGCGCGTCTGCGCCTCGTCGTCCGGCAGCGGCGGCAGGTACGCCGCGACGACGCCCGTGAGCGCCGCCTCGAACGCCGTCCGGGTGTCGACGATCGTGTCGTCGATGTCGAACAGCACGCCGTCGACGAGCAGGTCGCGCGTGCTCGTCGGACCGTCACCGGCGCGACCCGTCGCGGCGTCCGTCGCGGTGTCCGTCACGCCGGTCGCCGTGCTGCTCGTCGTCACAGCGACGCGCGCAGCGCCGCGATGCGCGCCAGGGTCGACTCCTTGCCCAGCAGCTCGAGCGACTCGAACAGCGGCGGCGAGACCCGCCGACCCGTCACGGCCACCCGCAGCGGCGTGTAGGCGAAGCGCGCCTTGATCCCGAGCCCGCCCTCGTCGACGAGCGCGGCCTGCAGCGCGGCCTGCGTCGCCTCGGTGGTGAAGCCGTCCGCGGGGAGCGCGCTCAGCACGTCGGCCGCCGTCTCCAGCACCTGCGGCGACTCGGGCCGCAGCGCCTTGCGCCCGTCCTCCTCGACCTGCAGCGCGTCGTCGGCGACGAACAGGAAGCCGAGCATCCCGACCGCCTCACCCAGCAGCGTCATGCGCTCCTGGACGAGCGGTGCGGACGCCGTCAGCAGGTCGCGGTGCTCCGGTGAGAGGTCCGCGAACGAGTCCGCGGGCACGAGGCCCGCGCGGTGCAGGTACGGGACCAGGCGGTCGCGGAAGTCCTCCGGGGCGAGCATGCGCACGTGCGCGGCGTTGATCGCCTCGGCCTTCTTGAGGTCGAACCGCGCCGGGTTCGGGTTGACGTCGTGCACGTCGAACGCTGCGACGAGCTCGTCGACCGTGAAGATGTCGCGGTCCGCGGACAGGCCCCAGCCCAGCAGCGACAGGTAGTTCAGCAGGCCCTCGGGCGTGAACCCGTTCTCGCGGTGCAGGAACAGGTTCGACTCGGGGTCGCGCTTCGAGAGCTTCTTGTTGCCCTCGCCCATGACGTACGGCAGGTGGCCGAACTCCGGCATGACGGTCGCGACGCCCAGGTCCAGCAGCGCGCGGTACAGCACCACCTGACGCGGCGTGGAGGACAGCAGGTCCTCGCCGCGGAGCACGTGCGTGATGCCCATGAACGCGTCGTCGACCGGGTTGACCAGCGTGTACAGCGGGTGACCGTTCGCGCGCACGATGACGTAGTCCGGGACCGAGCCGGCCCTGAACGTCACGTCGCCGCGGACCAGGTCCGTGAACGTGATGTCCTCGTCGGGCATCCGCACGCGGATCACCGGCTCGCGACCCTGCTCGCGGTAGGCGGCCTTCTGCTCCTCGGTGAGGTCACGGTCGAAGCCGTCGTAGCCGAGCTTCGGGTCGCGGCCCGCGGCACGGTGGCGCGCCTCGATCTCCTCGGGCGTGGACCACGACTCGTACGCGTAACCGCCAGCGACGAGCTTCGCGACGACGTCGCGGTACAGGTCGTAGCGCTGCGACTGCCGGTACGGCTCGTGCGGGCCGCCCACCTCGACGCCCTCGTCCCAGTCCAGCCCGAGCCACCGCAGCGCGTCGAGGAGCATGTGGTAGCTCTCCTCGGAGTCACGCGCCGCGTCGGTGTCCTCGATGCGGAAGACGAACGTGCCGCCCACGTGGCGCGCGTACGCCCAGTTGAACAGCGCGGTCCGGACCATGCCGACGTGCGGCAGACCGGTCGGGGACGGGCAGAAGCGGACACGCACGGCGGAGCCGTCGACAGCGGGGGTGGTCACGGGTCCAGGGTAGTCGGGCGCCCCGGGCTCAGTGGCGGCGCAGCACCGGGTTGCGCAGCACGCCGGCCCTTCGCGACCCTCGGGATGTCGGGTCAGTGGCGGCGCAGCACCGGGTTGCGCAGCACGCCGATCTCCTCGACCTCGCACTCCACGACGTCACGGTCCACGATCGCGCCGACGCCCGCGGGCGTCCCGGTGAGGATCACGTCACCCGGCAGCAGCGTGAAGACCTCGCTGACGTACGAGACGAGGTACGCCGCGTCGAACAGCATCTGCGACGTGCGGCCGTCCTGGCGGGGCTCGCCGTTGACGCGCGAGCGCACCGCGAGGTCGTCGACGTCCAGCCCGGGCACGATCCACGGGCCGATCGGGCACGAGCCGTCGAAGCCCTTGGCGCGGGCCCACTGCGAGTCGCTGCGCTGGATGTCGCGCGCGGTGACGTCGTTGGCCACCGTGAACCCGAAGACCTGGTCGAGCGCGCGCTCGGGCGGCACGTCCTTGGTGACCTTGCCGATGACGATCGCGAGCTCGGCCTCGTACGAGACCTCCTCGGTCCAGTCGGGCAGGACGATCGGGTCGTCGGGGCCGATGACGGCGGTGTTCGGCTTGAGGAACAGCAGCGGCTGCGTGGGGACCTCGTTGCCCATCTCGGCCACGTGGTCGGCGTAGTTGCGGCCGACGCCCACCACCTTCGAGCGCGGGATCACGGGCGCGAGCAGGCGGACCGAGTCGTCGTCGAGACGGACGCGCTCGCCCGTGGCCTGCACGGGCGTGTAGATCGGGTCGCCCGTGATGACGACGAGCTCCTCGGAGCCGGGCTCGCCCTCGACCAGGGCGAAACGGGGGTCGGAACCAGTGGTGAACCTCGCGATGCGCACCGGCTCAGCCTACGGGCGCTGCGGGCGTGTCACGCGCGGGCGACGACCTCGCCGTGCAGCACCGCGAACCAGCCGTCGGGCTGGCGACCCCACTCGTGCCACGCGTCGGCGAGCTGCTCGAGCCCCACCTCGTCGGCCAGGCCGTGGTCGATCGCCTGCTTGGCGAAGTTCGACGCGACGCAGCGGTCCGCCCACAGGCCCGACCACCACGTGCGGTCCTCGGGAGTCGCGTAGCACCACACGCCGGCGCTCGGCGCGATGCCCTCGGGGTCGAACCCCGCGGCGCGCACCCAGCTCACCAGGCGCCGGCCGGCGTCGGCCTCGGAGCCGTTCGCCTGCGTGACCTCGTGGTAGAGCGCCGACCACTCCTCCAGCCCGGCGGACGCGGGGTACCAGGTCATGCCGGAGTAGTCGGAGTCGCGGACGGCGACGATCCCGCCCGGTCGGGCGACGCGGCGCATCTCGCGCAGCGCCGCGACCGGGTCGGTCAGGTGCTGCAGCACCTGGTGCGCGTGGACCACGTCGAACGAGTCGTCGTCGAACGGCAGGTGGTAGGCGTCCGCGACCTCGAACGTCACGTCGAGCGAGCCGGCCTCGGCCGCCGCCTTGCGCGCGATCTCGACGACCGCCGACGACGCGTCGATCCCGACGACGGCGCCCGGTGCGACCCGCTGCGCGAGGTCGATCGTGAGGTTGCCCGGGCCGCAGCCGACGTCCAGCAGGCGCGCCCCGGGCTCGAGCGCCGGGAGCAGGTAGGCCGCGGAGTTCTCCGCGGTGCGCCACCGGTGGGAGCGCAGCACGGACTCGTGGTGCCCGTGCACGTAGACGTCGTTGCTGGTGCTCACACGCGAGGGTAGGCCCGGCACCCCGGGGGTGATCAAGGCACGGGACGCCGCGGCCCATCATGCGAGACACCGGCCACGCCGCACGACGATGACGCCGCGCCCCTCGTCGTCGGCCGTACGGTCGGAGCGTGCAGCGCCTCACGGGTATCGACGTCGCGCGCGGCCTGGCCGTCCTCGGCATGGTCACGGCGCACGTCGGACCCGACGCGCCCGGGCGCACCACGCCCGCGGACCGTGTGCTGGAGCTCGCCGACGGACGCTCGTCGGCGCTCTTCGTCGTGCTCGCGGGGGTCTCGCTCGCCCTCATGTCCGGTGGACAGGTGCCCGTGAGCGGTCGGGACCTGCGTCGCGCACGCGTCCGCGTGTCCGCCCGCGCGGTCGTCGTGCTGCTCGTCGGCCTGGTGCTCGACTCGCTCGACACCCCGATCCTCGTGATCCTGCCGACCTACGCGGTCCTGTTCCTCGCCGGGTGTCTCGTGCTGCGGTGGTCCGTGCGTGCGCTCGTCGTGGCGGCGGCGGTCCTCGCTGTCGTCGGGCCGCTCGTGCGGGACGCGGTCACGCTCGGCGGCGGGCCGCAGGGGCCGGGCATGAGCCTCGACCTGCGCGACCTGCTCGTCGGCCCGCACTACCCCGCGCTCGTCTGGTTCGCCTACCTGCTGGCGGGTCTCGCCCTCGGACGCGGGGACCTCGCGTCACGTGCGGTGCAGCGACGCACCGCACTCGTCGGCGCCGTGCTCGCGGTGGTCGGCTACGGCGGCGGCTGGGTGGCCCGCCTCGCGGTGGGCGACGCCGCGCTCGCCTCGACGCAGCCGCACTCGTCGACGACGTTCGAGGTCGCGGGCAACACGGGCGTCGCGCTGCTCGTCGTCGCGGCCAGCCTCGCGCTCGCGCCGCGCGCGCCCCGCCTGCTCGCGCCGATCGCCGCGGTCGGCGCGCTCGCGTTCACCGCGTACACCACGCAGATCCTCGTCGTCGCGGCGGTCGGGCCCGAGATCGTCTGGGAGCCGCTCGTCACGTCGTGGGTCGTGTTCGTCGTCGCGACGACCCTGGTCTGCTGGGGGTGGCGCACGTGGCTGGGGCGCGGACCGCTCGAACGCGTCCTGCACGGCGTCTCGACCGCGGTCGCCGAACGGCTCGTGCCGCGCGAGGTCGAGGCCCGGGAACCGGGCTGATCACGGCGTCGGCGACGGTCAGGCCAGCGCGAGGACCGCGGCCACCACCGTGACCAGCGGGATCGTCCCCTGGTTGGCTGCGGCGCGCAGCATCCTGCGGTCGGAGGCGGCCAGCACGATCGCCGCCGCGAGCATCGACCCGCACGCGAGCAGCACGAGCCCGAGGCCCACCGTGCGCGTCCCCTCACCGAGCGCGAGCAGTGCGCCGGCGGCCGCACCGATCGCGAGGAACAGGTTGTAGAAGCCCTGGTTGAACGCCCACGGCGCGACCGCGTCGACGTCCTGCGGCTTCGTCGCGAACCGTCGGTGCACGTCCGGGCGCCGGAACAGCACCGCCTCGAGCACGAAGATCACGACGTGCAGCACCGCGGACAGCAGCGCGAGAACCGCGGCGACGACGACCATGCCCGCCAGCATGCCAGCGACACGCACGTCGCGTCTGCCCACACCTCGGCAACGGACCCGAGGCGTGCCGGGCCCCGGGCGTGGGCTCCGTACCCTGGAGGCGTGACCGCCCCGCAGGCCCAGGCCCCCGCGCTCGTCGTGCTCCCGCACGAGACGTGGGCCGCGTCGGCGCACGCGCACGCCGAGCGCGCGGACGCGTTCACCGCCGGTCACCGCGAGCGCCGCTCCCGCCAGGAGCGGCACGCGATCGAGGACTTCCTGTTCGAGTACTACCCCACCAAGCCCGCGCTGCTGCGCCGCTGGCACCCCGGCGCGGGCGTCGCGCTCGCGCCTGGTCCCGACGGCCCCGCCCCGCACGCCGCGTGGCGCTGGTACACCGTCGACGACGAGGGTCGCACGCACCTCGACGTCGCGGCGTTCCTCGCGGACCGCGGCAGCACCGTCGCGTACGTCGAGCAGCTCGTCGGCGCCACCGCCTCCCGCCCTGCCGCGACCGGCTGCTTCGGGCTGCACGAGTGGGCGATGGTCTACCGCCAGGACGCGCACCGGCACCCGCTGCCGCTGCGGCTCGGGCAGGACGGCACCGACGCCGTCGTCGAGGGGCACCGCATCCGGTGCACGCACGTCGACGCCTTCCGCTTCTTCACGCCGCAGGCCGCGCCCCGCAACACCCTGCAGCCCACGCGCGAGACGCAACCGGCGCTCGAGCAGCCGGGGTGCCTGCACGCGAACATGGACCTCTACAAGTGGGCGCTCAAGCTGGGCCCGCTCGTGCCCGGCGACCTGCTGCTCGACACGTTCGAGCTCGCGCGCGAGATCCGGTGCACCGACATGGAGGCCTCGCCGTACGACGTGTCGTCCTACGGCCTGGCGCCCGTCGCGATCGAGACCCCGGACGGCAAGGCGGAGTACGTCCGCCGGCAGCGCGACTACGCGGTCCGGTCGCGCGACCTCCGCGCGCGTCTCCTGGCGGCGTGCGGCGCCGCGCGGAGCGAGGCACCGCCGCACGCGGCCGATCACGGACCTCGTCGACGGGTCGGCCGACCCGGGCCCTAGGGACCATTCCTCGTCATCACACGTTCGCTTCAATGAGTGCGGCAACGTCGCCACCAGGCGGCGCCCTGCGGCACCCCGGAGCAGTGATGTCCCAGGTCTTCGTCTTCCTCGCAGCGCAGCCCGTGCTGCTCCTGTTCGTCGTGATCGGCGTGGGTTCCGCCGTCGGGCACATCAAGGTGCGGGGGGTCGGGCTGGGCGCGGCCGCCGTGCTCCTGCTGTCGATCGGAGTCGCGGCCTGGTCCGCGTCGTACGGGACGCACCTGGAGATCCCCGAGGAGATCGGCACGCTCGGGCTCGCGCTGTTCACGTTCTGCGTCGGCCTCGTGTCCGGGGCGACGTTCTTCTCGTCCCTGCGGCGCAGCCTCGGGCCGATCCTCGCGGTCGCGGGCGTGCTCGTCGCCAGCGCGGTCCTGGCCGTCGGGACCGGCAGCGTGCTGCACCTGGACAAGGCGGTGGTCGCCGGGTCGTGGGCCGGTGCCGTGACCAACACGCCCGCGCTCGCCGCGGCACGCGACGCCGCGGGCGACGCCACGGGCCCGACCATCGGCTATGCCGTGACCTACCTGTTCGGGGTCGTCGGGATGCTGATCGCCGTGTCCGTCGCGCTGCGGCACCGGGACAAGGACGCGGACGCGCCGCCGACGCTCGTGAGCCGCACGGTGCGTGTCGAGGTCGCCGACCGCCCGCGCATCCAGGACCTCGAGGAGCTGCACGGTGAGCGCATCAAGTTCTCCCGCGTGCGGCACGGCGAGACGTCCCCGATCCGCCCGGCCGACGCCACCGACCTCCTGCTGCTCGACGACCTGGTGACCGTCGTCGGGCCCAGCGACGAGATCGACGCCGTGACGCGCGAGCTCGGCCACGCGTCGTCGCACCGGCTCGAAGCCGACCGGATGTACCTCGACGTGCGGCGCATCACCGTGTCCGCGGAGCACGCCGCGGGACGCACCGTGGCCGAGCTCGACCTCGTCGGCCGGTTCGGCGCGACGGTCTCGCGCGTGCGGCGCGGCGACGTCGACATGGTCGCCACGGACGACCTGCAGATCCAGCTCGGCGACCGCGTCCGCGTGATCGCGCCCCGCGAGCGCATGGCCGAGGTCTCGAAGTGGTTCGGCGACTCCTCGCGCGGGCTGTCCGACATCATGCCCGTCGTCCTGGGCCTCGGCATGACGGTCGGCATCCTGCTCGGCGCCATCCCGTTCCCCGTCGCGGGCGGCGAGTTCAAGATCGGCTCCGCGTTCGGCACCCTGCTCGTCGGGCTCGTGCTCGGCAGGATCGGGCGCATCGGCCCGGTGGTGACCGCGATGCCCTACACCGCTGCGCAGGCCATGTCCGAGCTCGGTCTGCTGATCTTCCTCGCGCAGGCCGGCTCGCGGGCCGGCGCCCAGATCGGCGCGGCCTTCACGTCGGGCGAGTGGCTGCGGATCCTCGTCCTCGGCGTCGTCGTCACGAGCTTCGTCTCGACCGGCCTGTACGTCGTCATGCGGCGCGTGTTCCAGGTCGGCGGGACGCGGCTGTCCGGGATCATGGGCGGCGCCCAGACCCAGCCGGCGATCCTCGCGTTCGCCAACGGACGCACGCAGTACGACGCCCGCGTGGCTCTCGGGTACGCGCTCGTCTACCCGGCGGCGATGATCACCAAGATCGTCGTGGGGCGCATCCTCGGCGGTCTCTGAGCCGGCTCCGGATCCGGCCGCGGCAGGCGCTCAGGTGCGCGACGGGGCGGGCGCGTCCCGGTCGCGCGAGACGCGACGCGCGTCGTCCGGGCCGAGCACGAACCGGATCCCGCGCGTCACCACGTGGCCACCGGCGGTCGCCGCCGCGCGGCGTACCCGCCCGACGCGCCGCAGCCCGAGCTCCTCGACAGCCCACGCGGGCAGCGTCGCGACAGCCGCGCCGCTGAGCAGCGCGTAGCCCGCCCGCATCGCCGACGGCACGGGCGGCTCGTCGAGCAGGAACCGCGCGGTGTCCCGCGCCTGCTCGCCGGCCGCGAGCGCCGGGCGGAAGCCCTCGAGAGCGGCGGCGAGGTCCGGGACCGTCTCCGGCAGGTCGTCGGCACCGAGCGCCCGTCCGACGACCGCGGCGTCTCGCAGGTACGCGTCGGCGCCGGCCGCGTCGAGCGGGCGCCGCCCGAACTGCTGGTGCGCGCGCAGGAACGAGTCGACCTCCGCGACGTGCACCCAGCGCAGCAGCTCGGGGTCGTCGGCGCGGTACGGCACACCGTCGGGCGTGCGGCCGCGCACGCGCGCGTGCACCGCGCGGACCCGGTCGACCGCCGCCTGCGCGTCGTCGGCGGTGCCGAACGCGGTGACCGCCAGGAACGTGCTCGTGCGCGCCAGCCGGCCCCACGGGTCCCCGCGGTAGCCCGAGTGGCCCGCGACGCCCGCCATCGCGGCCGGGTGCAGGGACTGCAGAAGCAGCGCGCGCAGGCCGCCGACGAACATCGACGCGTCGCCGTGCACGCGCCGGATCGCCGCGTCGGGCGCGAACCACCGTGGCCCGGGCGTGCCGTGGATGCGCTCGCGGCTCTCCAGACCGTCGGGACCTGCCACGCGCAGGAACAGGGCGGTGCCCACGCGGGTGCGCCACGACTCGAGGATCATCACCCCATCCTGCGACGGGGTGCGCGCAGGCGCGCGCGGCGGGACGCCGGCGTCCAGCGGGCCCCTGCCGTACCTCAGGTCCTGACGTCCAGGGACTCCGGACCGACCAGACGCCGCAGGGCCGACAGCACCGCGGCCGGCGTGACCGCGCCGACGAGCACGCCGTCGGCGTGCACCGTAGCGCTCGTCACGCCGTCGCGTGCGAGCACGTCGAGGACCTCGCCGAGCTCGTCGCCGAGCCGTACGACGGGGGCGTCGGGCTGCGCCACGGTCGCGGGGTCCAGGTCGTCGCGCTGCAGGCGTCCGAGGGCCAGGAGGCGAGCCGTGCGGCCGCGGCCGACGAGGTCGGCGACCGCCGGGGTCGCGGGGCGGGCGACGATCTCGAGCGGGGCCGCGAGCTGCTCGACGTGCCCGCCCGCGCTCATCACGGCGACGCGCCCCGCCATCCGCACCGCCTCGTCGATGTCGTGCGTCACGAGCATGACGGTGGTGCCGAGCTCGCGCTGGATGCGCGCGAACTCGTCCTGGAGCCGGCGGCGACCCACCGGGTCGACCGCGCCGAACGGCTCGTCCACGAGCAGGACGGGCGGGTCGGTCGCGAGCGCGCGCGCCACGCCGACGCGCTGGCGCTCGCCGCCCGACAGCTCGTGCGGGTAGCGGCGGGCGTACCGGTCGGGGGCGAGCCCGACGAGCTCGAGCAGCTCGGCGACGCGGGTGCGGGTGCGCGTGCGGTCCCAGCCGAGCAGCCGGGGCACGGTCGCGACGTTCTGCGCGACCGTGCGGTGCGGGAACAGGCCCACGTTCTGGATCACGTAGCCGATGCGGCGCCGCAGCTCGACGACGTCGAGCGCCGCGACGTCACGGCCCTCGACGAGCACGCGCCCGCTGGTCGGCTCGACCAGCCGGTTCACCATGCGCAGCGTGGTCGACTTGCCGCATCCCGACGGGCCGACGAGCACGAGGACCTCGCCCGTGCGCACGTCGAGCGAGAGGTCGTCGACCGCGGCCGGTCCCCCGCCGCTCGACGACGAGCCCGCGGCGTACGACTTCGCCGCGTGCTCGAACCGGATCGCCCACTCGTCGCTCACGCGTCGGACGCTAACGGTGCGCACCGACAACCGCGACTGCCCCGTTCGCGTCGCCGTCGCAGGTCACCGTCGTCAACGTGGCTGCGGGCACCGTGCCGGGACCCGCTCGCGCCGGCGAGCACGCTCGCCGGGCGCGTGTCGGAGGGCGGGTCTACGTTGCCTCCCATGTCCGCGACCGACGCACCACCGAACCCGTGGTTCTCGTGGGACTACGTCGCGCGCAACTGGGGCGACATCGAGCGTGCGCTGACCCAGCACGTGTCGCTCACGGTCCAGGCAGTGGTGCTGGCCCTCGTCGTCGCGCTGCCGCTGGCCGGTCTCGCGCACCTGCGTCCGCGCCTCGCGGGGCCCGTCGTCGGGACGGCGGGCGTCCTGTACACCGTGCCGTCGCTCGCGCTGTTCGCGCTCCTCGCGCCGTACACGGGGATCGGGCGCACGACCGTGCTCATCGGGCTCGTGCTGTACGCGCTGCTCGTGCTCGTGCGCAACGTCCTCGTCGGGCTCGCGGGGGTCGACCCGGCCGTGACCGACGCGGCCCGCGGCATGGGCTACGGACGCGTGCGCATGCTGCTGCAGGTCGAGCTGCCCCAGGCGCTGCCGAGCATCGTCGCGGGTGTGCGCGTCGCAACGGTGACGACGGTCGCGCTCGTGACCGTCGGGGTGGTCGTCGGGTACGGCGGGCTCGGCCAGCTCATGTTCCGCGGGTTCCGCAGCGACTACCACGCCGAGATCATGACCGCGACGGTGCTGTGCGTGCTGCTCGCGCTGGTCGCGGACCTGCTCGTCGTGCTCGTCGGGCGACTGCTGACCCCCTGGCGCTCCGCGCGCGACCGGCAGGCGGCGGCCGCGTGAGCCCCCGCGTCGACGGCCCCACGGAGCGCCGGACCGATGCCCGGACGAGGGGGCGCGTGTGGACCTGCTGACGGAGGCCTTCGCCTGGCTCAACGACCCGCTCAACTGGACGGGACGCAACGGCGTGCTCGCCCTGACCGCCGCCCACGTCCAGGTGACGCTGGTCGCCGTGCTGCTGGCGGCGGCGGTCGCCCTGCCCGCGGGCGTCGCGCTCGGGCACGCGCGGCGCGGCGGGACGCTCGGCGTGGTCGTGGCGAACACGACGCGCGCGCTGCCGACGCTCGCCCTGCTCACGCTGCTGGCCTCGGCCGGACTGTTCGGCAACACCGCGACCGTGCTCGCGTGTGCGGTGTTCGCCGTCCCACCGCTGCTCACCAACACCGTCACCGGGCTGGCCGGCGTCGACCGGGACGTGCTCGACGCGGCGCGCGGCCTCGGGATGAGCGGGCCGCGACGGCTCTGGCTCGTCGAGCTCCCGCTCGCGGTGCCGCTCGTCGCCGCGGGCGTGCGCACCGCGGTGGTCCAGGTGCTCGCGACCGTGCCGCTCGCGGCGCTCGTCGGTGGCCGCAGCCTCGGGTCGGTCGTCGTGTCCGGTTTCGCGACACAGCGGTACGGACAGGTGCTCGCCGGCGGTCTGCTCGTCGCCGCGCTGTGCCTCGTCGCCGAGGGTCTCCTCGCGCTCGCCCAGCGCACCGTGACCCCGAGGGGCGTACGAGAAGCCGCGGGGCGGGGCCGGCGCCCCCGGCGTGGGCTGACCGCCGCCGACCCCGTCCCCGCTGTTGCCACGGCGCGCGGTCCCGGTTCGAATGGGATCACGCGATGACCGCACCGCCCGCCCCGCAGCACGCCCACCAGACCTCCTGTCCTGTCCCGCTCACCGGCCGCCCTGGAGTCACCGTGCCCACGAACCGCAAGAGCCTCGCCGTGCTGTCCCTCGCCTCCTGCCTGCTCGCGCTCGCCGCGTGCGGTGACCCCGGCTCGGGCGGAGGCGTCGCCGACCCGACCACGCAGACCTCCGCCACGGGCGCGTCCTGCGAGCCCGTGGCGGGCGAGAAGCTCGTCGTCCTCGAGGACGACAAGACGCTGCAGAACGCCGACAACGTCATCCCGGCGGTGAGCGCCTCGGTCGCGGAGGCGAACCCGACCGTCGTGCCGCTGCTCGACACCGTGTCGGACGCGCTCGACACGGACAAGCTCATCGCGCTCAACAAGGCCGTCGACATCGACCGGCAGACGTCCAGCGAGGTCGCGCACGGCTTCGTCAAGGACGAGGGGCTGGCGGCACAGGAGAAGTCCGGCGAGGGCGTGTCCGTCGTGATCGGCGCCGCGAACTTCTCGGAGAGCAGCACCCTCGCGAACATCTACGCCGAGGTGCTGCGCACCGCCGGCTTCGACGCGCAGGTCCGGGAGATCGGGGCACGCGAGACGTACCTGCCGGCGCTCGAGTCCGGTGAGCTCGCCGCCGTCCCCGAGTACGCGGCGACGCTCGCCGAGTTCCTCAACGCCTCGGTCAACGGCGCGGACGCCGAGCCGGTCGCGTCGGGTGACGTCGACGCGACCGTCGCGGCGCTCGAGCCGCTCGCGGCAGAGCGCGGCCTCGTCGTCGGAGCGGCGTCCGCGGCGCAGGACCAGAACGCGTTCGCGGTCACGCAGGAGTTCGCCGACGAGCACGGCGTCTCGACGCTGTCCGAGCTCGCCGAGGCGTGCGGCGGCGGGCTGACGCTCGCCGGTCCCGCGGAGTGCCCCGAGCGACCCTTCTGCCAGCCTGGCCTCGAGGAGACCTACGGCCTGGTGTTCACCGACTTCACCGCCTACGACTTCGCCCTGATCGGTGAGGCCGTGCGCAAGGGCGAGGCGGCCATCGGGCTGGTGCTGTCGAGCGACGGCTCGCTCGGCTGAGCGAGCCGCGGGGCCGGCCGGCCGAGCCCTCAGAGGCCTGCCGTCTCCGCGAACCGGAGCCAGACCTCGCTGACCGTCGGGTAGGACGGCACGGCGTGCCACAGCCGTGACAGCGGCAGCTCGCCGACCACCGCGACGGTCGCGGCGTGCAGCATCTCGGCGGCGTCGGGTCCGACGAACGTCGCGCCGACCACCACGTCGTCGCGCGCGGTGTCGAGGACGAGCTGCGCCTGGCCGGCGTAGTCCGGGGAGATGACGCTCGCTCCCGCCAGGTTCGCGAGGTCGTAGGACACGACGCGCACGTCGAGCCCGGCGTCCCGGGCGGCGCGCTCGGTCAGGCCCACCCAGGCGACCTCCGGATCGGTGAAGACGACCTGGGGCACCGCGGCGTGGTCGGCGCTCGCGCGGTACCGGCTCCAGGGACCCGCCGCAGCCTCGGCTGCGCGCGCGGCGTCGTCGGAGCCGAACCGCGCCGCGACCACGTCGCCCGCGACCCGCGCGTCGTACTTGCCCTGGTGCGTCGTGCCGGTGCGCCCGGTCACGTCGCCGACCGCGAACAGCCACGGCACGTCCGGGACCGCGAGCGCGTCGTCGACGTCGATCGGCCGGCCCGGTTCCAACCCGATCGTCTCCAGGCCGAGGTCCCCCGTCCGCGGGTGCCGCCCCGTGGCCACCAGGAGCTCGTCGGCCGTGACCACCTCGTCCTCGAGCGTGACGCGCACGCCGTCGTCGTCACGTCGCACCGAGCGCGTCTGCGCCCCGAGGACCACGCGCACGCCGCGCGACCGCAGGGAGTCGAGCACTGCCTCGCCGGCGAACGGCTCGGCCCCGGCGAGCGGGCGCTGCCCGCGCACGAGCACCGTCACGTCGCTACCGAGGCTCGCGAACGCGGTCGCGAGCTCGCACGCCACGACCCCGCCGCCGAGCACCACGAGCCGGGCGGGCACGTGCCGCGCGGACGTCGCGTCGCGGCTGGTCCAGGGGCGGGCGTCGGCGAGGCCCTCGACGGGCGGGATCGTCGGCTGCGAGCCGGTCGCGACGATCACGGCACGACGCGCCTCGACGGGCAGGCTCCCCTCGTCGGACTCGACGACGAGGGCGCGGGGTCCGGTGAACCGTGCGTGCCCGCGCAGGAGCGTGAGCCCGGCGCTCGCGACCCAGTCGGCCTGCGAGGAGTCGTCCCACCGGTTGGTGATCTCGTCGCGTCGCGCGAGCACGGCGGCGACGTCGAGGTCGCCCGGGTCGGCGACGCCCGGGGTGCGCCGCGCGGCGTCGCGCGCCGCGCCTGGTCGCAGCAGGGCCTTGGACGGCATGCACGCCCAGTACGAGCACTCCCCGCCGACGAGCGCGCCCTCGACGAGAGCGACCTGCAGCCCGGTGCGTGAGGCGCGGTCCGCGGCGTTCTCGCCGACCGCTCCGCCGCCGAGCACCACCACGTCGAACGTCCGCTGCGCCTGCACCATGGGTTCTCCCGTGTCCGTGCCGGCCGGGTCGACCGGTCCCGTCGCCATGCTTGCGCCTCCGGACACGTCACGCACCACCTCGTGCGCCGCGGGTTCGCGCGGCGAGCACGTCGGGGACGTGTCAGCGGCGCGCGTACCGGTCGACGAAGGCCGCGAGGATGCGCGGCGGCGCCCACACGTCCGCCGACGCGACCCCGGCCAGCACGTACTCCTGCTCCCCGGGCTCGTAGTAGCCGTAGCCGCCGTAGATCCGGATGCGCGCGGAGATCCCGGCCACGTCGAGCTCGGGGTGGAACTGCGTCGCGTACAGGTTGCGCCGCACCCGGAACATCTGGACGGGGCACGTGGCCGAGCTCGCGAGGAGGGTCGCGGTGGGCGGCAGGACGCGGCACGCCTCCTTGTGCCCGACGAACGCGTCGAACTCGTCGGGCACGTCGGCCAGCAGCGGGTCACGGCGACCCTCGGGTGTGAGCGTGATTCGCACCGCGCTGATCGGCTCGGCGTACGTGCGGTCGATGACGCCGCCCTGGTGCGTGCCGAGCGTCCCGACGCCGTAGCACGCGCCGAGGAACGGCAGGTCGCGCGGGACGACCCGGTCGAGCAGCGCAGCCATCTCGCGTTCGACCCGCACCTGCACGGCGGACTTGCGGTCCGCGGGGGCGCTCGCGTCGAACGGGCTCCCGCCCACGACGATCCCGCTGATCGCGTCGAGGTCGAGCTCGGGCATCGGCCCGGCCTCCATCCGGACGCGGACCAGCGACCCCTCGTCCAGCCCCCCGAACCGCAGCACCTGGGCGTACTCGTCGTCCGCGGCGGCGTCCTCGGCGCGCGAAGCCAGGAGCACGAACGGCTTCATGTCACGACGCTATCCCCGCCGGCCGCGTCCGTCCGGGTGACGGCGGACGCGGGTCGTGGCGCGCGGGCATCCGGTCTGCCAGCCTCGCCGTGGGGCCGACGAGGACGAGACGGGGTGACGGCATGGCACGCGTGACGGTGCCCGCGGTGATCGGCGCCGCCCTGGTGGCGGCCCTGGGCGGCATCGTCGTCGCGGGCTGGCAGCTGAGCCGACCGGACGACGGCGCGCTCGCGTCCGAGGTCCTCGGGCGGGCCGAGGTCAGCCTGACCGAGACCTACACAGGGCCCCCGGGCGTGTGCCCGGGCTACACGACGAACGTGCCCACCCCGATGCGGTGGACGGACGCCGACAGCGCGACCACGATGCTCGACGACGACGGGCTCCTGCTGACCTGCTTCGGGTCGGTCGACGAGGTCGGCCACCTGGCCGAGCTGCTCGCCGAGCGTCAGGCGCACGGCATCCGGGCGAGCGACGCGAGCGACGCCGCGAACTACCCGCTGCGGGGCGCGCCCGTGCGGGTGACCTCGCCGCTCGGGGCGTCGATCCGGTTCGAGTACGTGGTCGGCCGCAGCACGGTCACCGAGTGGGTCGTCGAGCGCGACGGCGCGATCTTCGGGGTCGGCTACCTGCACGACGGGTCGGCGCCGCACCTCGCCGAGGTCGAGGCCGTCATGGCGGGGTGGCGCTGGTCCTGACGGCGGATGGGAGGATCGGGCGGTGCCCGCCACTCTCGCCGACCGGATCCCGGCCGATCCCACCGACCCCGACGCGCTCTACGAGGCCTTCACGGGGTGGGCGGCCGAGCAGGGCCTGACGCTCTACCCGCACCAGGAGGAGTCACTCCTCGAGCTGGTCACGGGCAGCCACGTGATCCTGTCGACGCCGACGGGCTCCGGCAAGTCCCTCGTCGCGACCGCGGCGCACTTCGTCGCGCTCGCGCAGGGCCGGCGGACGTTCTACACCGCGCCGCTGAAGGCCCTGGTCAGCGAGAAGTTCTTCGCGCTGGTGGCGGCATTCGGCTCGCAGAACGTCGGCATGATGACGGGCGACTCGGCGGTCAACCCGGACGCACCGATCATCTGCTGCACCGCCGAGATCCTCGCCAACCTCGCGCTGCGCGACGGTGCGGACGCGGACGCGCGTCAGGTGGTGATGGACGAGTTCCACTTCTACTCCGACCCGCAGCGCGGGTGGGCGTGGCAGGTCCCGCTGCTCGAGCTGCCGCACGCGCAGTTCGTCCTCATGTCGGCGACGCTCGGCGACGTCACGTTCTTCGCCGACGACCTGCGCCGTCGCACGGGCGGCGAGGTCGCCGTCATCACCAACGCCGAGCGCCCGGTGCCGTTGACCTTCTCGTACGTCGTCGAGCCGCTGCACGACGTGCTCGACGAGCTGGTCCGGACCCGGCGCGCACCGGTGTACGTCGTGCACTTCACGCAGAAGGAGGCCGTCGAGCGCGCGCAGTCGCTGCTGTCGGCGCACCTGACGAGCCGCGAGCAGCGCGACGCGATCGCGGCCGAGCTGGGTGCGTTCCGGTTCGGGCCGGGCTTCGGCAAGACGCTCTCGCGCCTGCTGCGGCACGGCGTAGGCGTGCACCACGCGGGGATGCTGCCCAAGTACCGCCGGGTCGTCGAGCGCCTGACGCAGCGCGGCCTGCTGCCGGTGGTGTGCGGCACGGACACGCTCGGCGTCGGCATCAACGTGCCGATCCGCACGGTCGTGCTGACGAGCCTGGTCAAGTACGACGGTCAGCGCATGCGGCACCTGTCGGCGCGCGAGTTCCACCAGATCGCGGGGCGGGCCGGGCGCGCGGGCTTCGACACGGTCGGCGAGGTCGTCGTCATGGCGCCCGAGCACGTCATCGAGAACCGCAAGGCGCTCGAGCGCGCGGGCGACGACCCGCGCAAGCTCAAGAAGATCGTGCGCAAGCAGGCGCCCAGCGGGCACGTGAACTGGACCGACAAGACGTTCGAGCGCCTGCGCGACGCGCCGCCCGAGCCGCTGACCAGCAGCTTCGCGGTCACGCACGCGATGGTCCTGCACGTCCTCGCGCGCGGCGCCAAGGGTGAGGACCCGGTGGTCGCGATGACCCGGCTGCTGGCCGACAACCACGAGCCCGAGGGTGCGCGCGGACGCCACGTGCGTCAGGCGGTGGCGGTGTACCGCTCGCTCCGCGCGGCCGGGGTGGTCGAGCGGGTGTGGGTCGACGACGCCTCGGCGCCGAAGGGCCGTCGCCGGACGGTGCGGCTCACGCACGACCTGCCCGCCAACTTCGCGCTCAACCAGGCGCTGTCGCCGTTCGCGTACGCGGCCCTCGAGCTGCTCGACCGCACGGACCCCGCGTACGCGCACGACGTCGTCTCGGTGCTCGAGGCCACGCTCGACGACCCGCGGCAGGTGCTCGCGGCGCAGGAGAACAAGGCGCGCGGCGAGGCCGTCGCCGCGATGAAGGCCGACGGCCTGGACTACGACGAGCGCATGGCGCTGCTCGAGGACGTCACCTACCCGCGCCCCCTCGCCGACCTGCTCTCGGCCGCGTTCGCGACGTACCGCACGACGAACCCGTGGGTCGCCGACCTCGAGCTCTCCCCCAAGTCGGTGGTCCGCGAGATGCACGAGCGCGCCGCGACGTTCGCGGAGTACGTCAGCCTCTACACGCTCGACCGCACCGAGGGCGTGCTGCTGCGCTACCTGGCGGACGCCTACCGGGCGCTGCGTCAGACCGTCCCGGACGACGCGCGCACCGAGGAGCTGTGGGAGGTCGTCGAGTGGCTCGGCGACCTGGTGCGCCGCACGGACTCGAGCCTGCTGGACGAGTGGGAGCGCCTCGCCAACCCGCTCGACGAGCCCGGCGCCGACGCGCCGGGTGGGGTCGACGACGACACGCCCGAGCCGATCACCGAGAACCCGCGGGTGTTCCGCGCACTCGTCCGCGGTGCGTTGTTCCGCCGCGTCGAGCTCGCCGCGCGTGAGCAGTACGGCGCGCTCGCGGCGCTCGGTGACCGCGACGAGGACGACGAGCCGTGGACGGCCGACCGTTGGTCGCAGGCGCTGGACCCGTTCTACGACGACCACGACGAGATCCTCACGGGAGCGCCCGCGCGCGGACCCGCGTTGTTCCAGGTCACGACGAGTCCGACGACGTGGCGCGTGCGTCAGCTGCTCGACGACCCGGAGGGCGACCACGACTGGCGCATCGACGCGGTCGTCGACCTGCCGGCCTCGGACGAGCTCTCCGAGGTCGTCCTGCGGGTCGTGGCGGTCGGTCCGCTCTGAGCCGGCGGCGGCGTCGGCGGCCCGCCCGACGGGCCGTGCCGGAGCGTGGAGCAAGGGTAGGCAATCCTGCGTTTGCGCAGGTCAGGCCAGCCTTTCCAACGATGACAGGCCGTCAGAACGTGCCTACGGTGACGGCATGACCGTCCTGACGACGCTCCTGCACCCCCGGCAGTCGGACGACCCGGTCGACGGCGCCCGCCTCAACGGCCTGCGCGCGGGTGTCCTGGGCGCGAACGACGGCATCGTCTCGGTCGCCGCGATCGTCGTCGGCGTGGCCGGTGCGACGCCCGGCTCGACCGCGATCCTCACGGCCGGGATCGCCGGACTCGTGGCCGGTGCCCTGTCGATGGCGGCGGGCGAGTACGTCTCGGTCAGCTCGCAGCGTGACGCCGAGCGTGCGGGGCAGGTCGCGGACGAGGACCTCGTCAACCCGTGGCACGCGGCGGTGGCCTCGCTCGGGGCGTTCCTCGTCGGCGGCATCGTGCCGGTCCTCGTGGCGCTCCTGCCGTGGGGGCCGGCGATCGTGCCGGCGGTGTTCGTCGCGGTCGTCGCCGCACTCGTCGTGACCGGGGCGGTCAGCGCACGCGTCGGCGGCGCGCCCGTGCGGCCCGCCGTGCGGCGCAACGTCGTCGGCGGGTCGCTCGCGATGGTGATCACCTACGTGATCGGCGCGGCGGTCGGGCTCGCGGTCTAGCGGCACCCCGACGGACCGAGGACGCGCGTCCCGGCACCCACCTCGGCCGTCCTAGGCTTGCGCGCGTGGCCAAGAACGCCAAGCACGCACCGACCGGCACCCCCGCGCTCGTCGCGCTGACGCAGGCGGGCGTCCCGCACACCGCGCACCCGTACGAGCTCGACCCCGCCTCCGACGTCGGCTACGGCCTCGAGGCGGCGCAGGTCCTCGGTGTGCCGCCCGAGCAGGTCTTCAAGACCCTCATGACGGTGGTCGACGGGGCGCTCACGGTCGCGGTGGTGCCTGTGACCGGTCAGCTCGACCTCAAGGCGCTCGCCGCCGCCGCGGGCGGCAAGAAGGCAGCGATGGCCCCGAAGCCCGACGCCGAGCGCGCGACGGGGTACGTCGTCGGCGGCATCTCCCCGCTCGGGCAGCGTCAGGCGCACCCCACCGTCGTCGACGAGACCGTGTGGCTGTTCGACACCGTGTTCGTCTCGGGGGGTCGGCGCGGGCTCGACGTCGAGCTCGCGCCCGACGACCTCGTGCGGCTCACGTCCGCGACGGTCGCCGACATCGCCAAGGACTGACCGCCCGGACGGATCCGAGGCCCGTCGTCCGGGTGGACCGGGTGGCGGGCGCGCTCAGCCCCGGTCCGGTCCCCCGTAGGCGGCGAACCCACGCTCCGACGGCACGATCTGCTTGCCGAGCGGCATGAGCGAGATCGGGATCATCTTGAGGTTGGCGATCGCCAGCGGGATCCCGATGATCGTCACGAACAGCGCGATCGCCGTGACGAGGTGCTCGATCGCGAGCCAGATCCCCGCGACGACGATCCAGATGACGTTGCCGATGACGGACCACGCGCCGGCGGTGGGCTTGTCGACGACCGTGCGCCCGAACGGCCACAGCGCGTACCCCGCGATCCGGAACGAGGCGATACCGAACGGGATCGTGACGATGAGCAGGCAGCAGATGATGCCCGCGACCACGTACCCGAGCGCGAGCCAGAACCCCGCCAGGACCAGCCAGATCAGGTTGAGCAGCGTCTTCACGGACCACACCGTGCCACGCGACGTGCACCCGCACCAGGGCGGACGCGGCGCGCGCCCCGCGTCCGTGGACCGTTCGTCGGCACGGGGCAGGGTCCGTTAGGTTGCTGGGTCGTGGAGGCCGACGTCCAGCTCGACGCACCGCTCGCGGCGGTGCGCGCCCGCGTCACCCGGGCGTGCGAGGCGGCCGGCCGGGACCCCGGCGACGTGACGCTCCTGCTCGCCTCGAAGGCGCAGACCACGGCGGCGACGCGCGCCGCGCTGCAGGCCGATGAGCGCGCCCGCGCGGCCGACCCGTCACTGCGTCCCGTGCTGCTCGGCGAGAGCAAGGTCCAGGAGCTCGTCGCGAAGGCACCCGACCTGGTGGACCTCGCGCCCTCGTGGCACATGATCGGGCCGCTGCAGTCCAACAAGGTCAACGCGGCGCTGCGCTGGGTGTCGTGCGTCGAGTCGGTCGCGTCCGTCGACCTCGCCCGGCGCCTCGCGGTCCGCGCGGCCGCGCGCGACGTCCCGCTCGACGTCATGCTGCAGGTCAACGTCTCGGGCGAGCCGACGAAGCAGGGGGTCGCCCCGCACGAGGCCGTGCGGCTCGCGGTGGAGGTGGGCGCCCTGGAGGGCCTGCGGGTCGTCGGCTTCATGACGATCGGCGCCCGCTCGGACGACGACCGCGTGGTCGCGGCCGGCTACGACCGGCTGCGCGAGGTGCGCGACGACGTCGTCGCGAGCGGGGCGCCGGGCACCGCGAGCGCGTGCGGGCTGTCGATGGGCATGAGCGGCGACCTCGAGCTCGCGATCGCCTGCGGCTCGACCACGGTGCGCGTCGGCACGGCGGTGTTCGGCAGCCGTCCGGCGGCCACGGGTCGCTGAGGGCGCAGGCGGGGCGAACTGGCCCGGCGCAGCGCAGCGATCTCGCGCGCGTGCAGCACGGCCATGCGCCGCAGCTCGCGGTCCAGGGTCAGGCTCTCGTGCGCCACGCGTCCTCCATCGGTGCCCAGGCGGCGATCCGGCCGCCCGTCGTCCTGTCTGTGTCGTCTGGTCGTCGACACCTGCACGTCAGGGGCCGGGAGCTCACGCCGAGATACCGGGCGGGGCGGATGACGCGGCCTCCGGTGACCTCCTGTCGGTCCGGCACCGCCCCGTCGCACGTCACAATGGGCGTGTGAGCGACGAACGCGACCGGCGGCTGCCCGCCTGGGTGTACCGCCAGGGCGTCGAGCCCGACGCGCGGTTCTCCCTCGCCAACGAGCGCACGTTCCTCGCGTGGGTGCGCACGGCGCTCGCGCTGCTCGCCGCGGGCGTCGCGCTCGAGGCGCTCGATCTGCCGATCGAGGAGCGGCTGCGGCTGGCCGCCTCGGTGCTGCTCGTGATGCTCGGGGCGCTGGCCCCACTGCTCGGCTGGTGGGGCTGGGCGCGCGCCGAGCGGTCGATGCGCACCGACGCCCGGCTGCCGGCACCTGTCGGCTTCGTGATCCTGGTGGCCGGCGTGGCCGCCGCCGGGGTCCTGGTGCTCCTCGGGCTGGTCGTCCGGTGACCGCCGACCGCCCGGCAGGTCTCGCGCTCGAGCGCACGCGGCTCGCGTGGCGGCGCACCGCGCTGGGCCTCGCGGCCGGGTCGGTCGCGGCTGGGCGGCTCCTGCAGGACGTCGTCGGGCCCGCGTCGTGGCTCGTCGCCGCCGCCGGGCTGACGGCGTCGGCGCTCGTCACGCGAGCGGCTTGGCGACGCCTCGTCGGACCGCCGCGGCCCCGGGCACCGCGCCACGCGCCGGACGGCCCGACCGACCCGCACGTCGCGACGGGGCTCAGCCCGGCGCAGGCCCAGGGCGGCGGGCTCGTCGGCGTCGTGGCGGCCGGCACGGCGCTCGTCGGCGTCGCGGCCCTCGTCGTCGTCCTGGCGGGCTGACGCCTGCCGGACGCCCCCGCCGCACCACCCGCCGGGCCACCCCGCCGCACGGGCCCTCCTGCACCGGGGACCGGCTACGGCACGCGTGCGGTCCAGGCCGGGTCGGCGAACTTGCGCACGCGCAGCTGCTCGGCGCGCTCGAGCTCCTCGGGACGCAGCTCGCCCGTCACGCTCGGGTAGCGCGCGCGGAAGTGCGCCTCGAACGCGTCGATGACCGCCTCGCGCGGCATCTGGGTCTGTGAGCGGACCGGGTCGACGCGCTTGGCCGCGCTGCGCGTGCCCTTGTCGGACACCTTCTCGCGGCCGATGCGCAGGACCTCGAGCATCTTCGCGGCGTCGATGTCGTACGACATCGTCACGTGGTGCAGCACCGCGCCGCCGACGAGGCGCTTCTGCGCCGAGCCCGCGAGCTTGCCGCCGGGTGACGAGATGTCGTTCAGGCCCGAGAGCGTCGCGGTGACGCCGACGTCCGCGAGCGCGCCCAGCACCCACTGGTTGAGGAACGCGTACGACTCCTCGAACGACATCCCGTCGACGAGCGAGCCGGGCACGACGAGCGAGAACGTGATGCAGTTGCCCGCCTCCATGAACATCGCGCCACCGCCCGAGATGCGACGCACGACCGTGATGCCGTAGCGCTCGGCCGCCTCGAGGTCGACCTCGTTGCGCAGCGACTGGAACGAGCCGATGACCACCGCGGGCTCCTCCCAGTCCCAGAACCGCAGCGTCGGGCCGCGACGCCCCGCCGCGAGCTCCTCGGTGAGCACCTGGTCGAGTGCGGTGTGCAGCGCAGGCGGGAACGGGCCGGGCCGGATCACCTCGAACGAGTGGTCCTCCCACGACGTCGAGCGGCCCAGCGCGCGACGCACCGCGACCGCGACCGCGCGCTCGTCGAACCCGATCATCGCGACCGGCCCGATCAGTCGGCCGGCATCCTGCGCGGCGGCGAGGTGCTCACGGATCGCGTCCGCGAGGCGCGACGTGGTCGTGTCGACCGGCAGGCCGGTGAGCGCGGCGTCGATCTCGACGAGCGCGTCGTCGGGCTCGAGGAAGAAGTCACCGGCGACGCGCACGTGCGCGAGCACGCCGTCGCGCGTCGCGAGGTCGACCGTGACGAGCTTGCCGCCCGGCACCTTGTACTCGCCGTGCAGGGGCCCCTGCTCGTCGTGCGGCCGACGGTCATGGTGCTGCTCGTCGTGGTGCTGCTCGTGGTGGTGCTGCTCGTCGTGCGTGTCGCTCACGGCGCCCAGCCTAGGCGCGGGCGGACGCGGCACCGACGCAGCGGGGCGGACCCTCCCCGGCGCGCGTCGGAGCCGACGCGTCGGCGCGCACCTGCCGGACCCGCCCGTCAGCTCAGGTCGGCGACCGCCGCCTGCGCGCGCTCCTGCACCATCGTCGACAGCGACTCGGGGGTGCCGAGGCTCGCGAGCAGTGCCGGGACGTCGTCCCCGCCGGCGGTGGCGGTCGCGGTCCACGTCACGATGACGTTCCCGACGAGCATGTGGCCGCGGTAGGCCGGCGCCGAGGTGCCCTCGGCGCTGTGCAGGACCTCCTGCACGATCGCCGGGAAGACGCCCTGGCCCTCGATCGCGGGCTCCGCGGTCCACGTCCCCCCGTCGGTCCCGGGGTTGACCTGGGAGTACGTGGGGCAGCCGTCGATCGTGGTGACGAGGTCGCGGAACGCGTCCTGCGCGGCGGTGGCGTCGGCGAGCCGCGTGAGCTCCTGGGTGAAGTCCACCTCGTCGTTGACGAGCGACCGCGCGACGTAGCCCGGCGGTGCGGTCGCGACGACGGTGCGCGCGACCGTGCACTCGGCAGGCTCCACCGACGAGCCCTCCGGCAGGCCCCAGGGCAGCTCGCCAACCGCGATCCCCGTCTCGACGCCGTCCGCCGCGGCGGGCACGGCCTCCTCGAGCGCGGGCTTGCGCACGAACAGCGACGTGACGGTCTCGTCGTCGAACAGGGCGTCCGCCCCCGGCACGGGCGGCGGCGAGGGCGTGGCCGTCAGGCTCGGCGCGACCGTCGGTGCGGCGGTCGTCGGGGTCGGCGTGGGCGTGGGGGTGGTCATGGTCGCGTCGACGATCGGCTCCGTCTCGTGGTCGGCCCAGGGCTGGACGATGAGCAGCACGGCGGCGACGGCCGCGACGACGACGATCGCCACGACCCACCACCAGCGGCGGTCGGGCGAGTCCTGCGACGCGTCAGGCGAACCCGCCCCGCCGGAACCGGCCGGCTCGGTGCTCGTCACGCGCGTCCTCTCCTCGTGCCTGATCCGCAGGCGTGCTCGCTGCGGCGACCCGGGACCGGCCGGGAGGGGGTCCCGGGTCGACCGACGGTGGTCGTCGTGTCCGAGGCTAGGCCCGTTCGCGGTCGACCGCTATCGCCCTCGCGGTCGAGACATCAACGCGGCACGACCCCGCGGTTGCGCAGGCCCCAGATCGTCCCGTCGGTCAGCGCCTCCCAGGACGCCTCGAGCAGGTTCGGACCCACACCCACGGTCTGCCACACGGTCTGACCGTCGGTGAGCTCGATGAGCACGCGCGTCACGGCGTCCGTGCCGTGCATCGAGTCGAGGATGCGCACCTTGAAGTCGATGAGCTCGAACGACTCGAGCTCGGGGTAGACGCCGACGAGCGCCCGGCGCAGCGCGTGGTCGAGCGCGTTCACGGGGCCGTTGCCCTCGCCCGTGGTGACGATCCGCTCGCCGCCCGCGTGCAGCTTGACGGTCGCCTCGGCGTTCGCGGGTGTCCCGCGGCCCCCGACTCGCTCGACGATGGTCCGCCAGGACTCGACGCTGAAGTACTGCGGCCGCTTGCCCTCGATCTCCTCGACGAGCATGAGCTCGAACGACGCGTCGGCGGCCTCGTAGGTGTAGCCACGCGCCTCGGCGTCCTTGACCCGGTCGGTCACCCGCGAGAGGACGTCGGGGCTCTGCGACAGGTCGAAGCCGAGCTCGCGGCCCTTGAGCTCGATGGACGCACGCCCCGCCATGTCGGAGACGAGCATGCGCATGTCGTTGCCGATCCGCGCGGGGTCGATGTGCTGGTAGAGGTCCGGGTCGACGCGGATCGCCGACGCGTGCAGGCCGGCCTTGTGCGCGAACGCGCTCGCGCCCACGTACGGCGAGCGGGCGAACGGCGAGATGTTCGTGATCTCGCTGATCGCGTGCGCGATGTGGGTGAGCTCGGTGAGCCGCGACGTGCCGTCCTCGTCGCGCCCGAGCACGGGCAGGCCGTACTTGAGCTCGAGGTTCGCGACGACCGCGAGCAGGTCCGCGTTGCCGGTGCGCTCGCCGTAGCCGTTCACCGTCCCCTGCACGTGCGCGCACCCGGCCTCGACGGCCGCGAGCGTGTTGGCGACCGCGCAGCCCGAGTCGTTGTGCGCGTGCATCCCGAGCACGGCGTCGGGACCGAGCGAGTCCCGCACCTCCGCGACGATCTGCGACACCCACGCGGGGACCATGCCACCGTTCGTGTCGCACAGTGCGACGACCTGCGCTCCGGCCTCGAACGCGGTCGTGACCGCGGCGCGCGCGTACGCGGCGTCGTAGCGGTAGCCGTCGAAGAAGTGCTCGGCGTCGACGACGACCCTTCGCCCCTCGGCCACGAGGAACGAGACCGTGTCGGCGATCATCGCGAGGTTCTCCTCGCCCGTGGTGCGCAGCGCGCGCTCGGCGTGCCGGATGTCGCTCTTGGCGACGAGGGCGACGACCGGGGCCTCCGAGTCGAGCAGCGCGCGCACCTGCGGGTCCTGCGACGCGCGCGCCCCGGCCTTGCGGGTCGAGCCGAACGCCGCGAGCTCGGCGTTGCGCAGGTCGAGCTCCTTGGCGGCGCGCTTGAAGAACTCGGTGTCCTTGGGCACCGCGCCGGGCCAGCCGCCCTCGATGAACCCGACGCCGAGCTCGTCGAGCAGCGCGGCGATCGCCAGCTTGTCGGCGACCGACAGCGCGATCCCCTCCTGCTGGGCGCCGTCGCGCAGCGTCGTGTCGTAGACCTGCAGGGTGCCGGCCGGCGCGCCCGCGAGGTGCGGGAGCGCGACGTCGACGCGCTGGTCGAGGTTCGCTTCGGGAGTCGCTGCGTTCACGGTGGTGCTCTCTTCGGGGCGTGCGGAGTGCTCGGGACGCGTGCTGCTGGGCCTCGTGCGGGTGCGGGGGTGTCCTCGTGAGACGGACCCGCACCAACAAAAAGACCCCCCGGGGTACGGGAGGTCTGCGCGTCAGCGGGTGTGCTGACGCGCTAGTCGATAATCGAGGTCCACGGGGACATGCCGCCATGGTGACACACGCCACCCGGTGCGGTCACGCCTGGCGCGCCTGGTTCCACCCCTCGGACGTCGTCGGGGGTACGAGGGCGCCGCGCGTGAGCCCCGTCGGCTCGCGCGCGGGCACCGCTCGAGATGCGGTCGGCGCCCAGGTCACTAGCGTGAACGGACGACGACATCCGTCGTCCGCACCCCTGGAGGCCCGCGTGAGCGCACTGCCCCCCGACACCCCGCCCGAGCGCCAGCCGGTCACCCGTCCGCTGCCACCCGCAGCGACCCCGTCGGGCGTGCCCGCCTCGTCGGCGCCTCCCCCGGTCGTCGTCCCGTCCGCCACTCCTGCGGCCGCGGTGCCGCCCGCATGGGCGCCGGGGTCCCCACCACCGCCGCAGTCACGCATCGTGCTGCGCGCCGGGCCCTTCTGGGGCGGTGCCCTCGCGACGGCGCTCGTCGCCGCGCTCGTCGGGGTCGTCGGTGTGCTCGTGCTGCAGTCGATCCTCGACGTCGACCTCGTCGTGCACGACCCGGCGGGCGTCGACGACGACTACCTCGCGTACGCGCTCGGCGGCTTCGTCGCTGCGCTCGCCGCCGCCGCCCTCCTGCACCTGCTCGTCGTCTCGACGCCCCGCCCGCGCGCGTTCTTCGGCTGGATCATGGCGCTCGCCATCGTCGTGGTGGCGCTCCTGCCGCTCACGTGGACCGACGACGTGACGTCCGCGCTGTGCACGGGGCTGGTCAACCTCCTCGTCGGCGTCGCGATCTGGTCCCTGCTGGCCGGGGTGCTCACGCGCACGACGGCGGTGGTCTCGACCTGACGCACCGGCGGCGTCTGGCCGCCTGTTCCCCGTCTGGTTTCCGCCGCCTGGTTCCCGCCGCCTGGTTCCCGCCATCTCGCCGCGCCGCCTCGTCCCGCCGCGTGGTCGCGCACGCCGTCCAGCACGACGAAGGGGACGCCCCGCTCGGAGCGTCCCCTTCGTCGTCGTCCCGGGCCTCGGACCGGCCGGTGCGGACCGGCGGCTCAGGCAGGCTCAGACCAGGCGGTGCAGCCAGCCGTGGCGGTCGGCCGCGCGGCCGTACTGGATGTCGGTGAGCTCGGCGCGCGTGCGCGTCGTGACCGGGCCGGCCTCGCCGTCGGCGACCGTCAGGTCGAAGTCGGTGCCCTTGAGCCGGCCGATCGGCGTGATCACCGCCGCCGTGCCGCATGCGAACACCTCGGTGATCGACCCGTCCGCGAGACCCGCGCGCAGGTCGGCGAGCGCCACGGGACGCTCGTCGACCTCGTGGCCCGCGTCGCTCAGCAGCCGCAGGATCGACGACCGCGTCACGCCCTCGAGGATCGAGCCCGAGGTCGGCGGCGTCACCACCGAGCCGTCGGCGTGCACGACGACGACGTTCATGCCCCCGAGCTCCTCGAGGTAGGTGTTCGTCGACGCGTCGAGGAAGCAGACCTGCTCGCAGCCGTGCTCGTACGCGCTCTGCTGCGGCAGCAGGCTCGCGGCGTAGTTGCCGCCGCACTTCGCCGCGCCCGTGCCACCCGCACCGGCACGGTGGTAGTCCTGGTCGACCCAGATCGAGACGGGCTTCACGCCGCCCGAGAAGTACGGGCCCACGGGCGAGGCGATGACGAGGTACTCGACCTCGAGCGACGGCCGCACCCCGAGGAACGACTCCGAGGCGTACATGAACGGGCGCAGGTACAGGCTCGTCTCCTCGCCCGTGGGGATCCACGCGGCGTCGGTGCGCACGAGCGCCTCGATCGAGCCGAGGAAGTCCGCCTCGGGCAGCTGCGGCAGCGCGAGCCGCTCGGCCGAGCGCGCGAACCGCGCGGCGTTGGCGTGCGGGCGGAACGTCCACACCGAGCCGTCGGCGTGCCGGTACGCCTTGAGACCCTCGAAGATCTCCTGGCCGTAGTGCAGCACGGCGGTCGCGGGGTCGAGCTGCAGCGGGCCGTAGGGCTCGACCCGCCGGTGGTGCCAGCCCTGCGACTGCGAGTACGAGATGCGGGCCATGTGGTCCGTGAAGACCGTGCCGAACTTGGGCGCGGCCAGCAGCTCGGCGCGCTCGGCGTCGGGCACGGGGTTCGTCGTCGCGTGCACCTCGAAGAGGTCGGCGGACGTGGAGGAAGCGACGGTGCTCATGAAAGGGGCCTTTCACCTGGGCTGGTCTGACGGTACCCGGCGGTGGCGGCCTGGTGCACTGCCCCCGGCGTCGCTCGCGTGCGCGAGGGACGTCAGGGACGGGCCGGCCGTCCCGTCACCGGGGACCCGGGACGGGGAGCGACGGCCTTCGGCAGGACGAGGAGGTCAGCCCGCGACGCGCGCGGCGAGGTCCTTGCCCACCTCGGCCGTCGACCGTACTCGCTCGGCGGAGCCGCGCCCGGCCAGGTCGGCCGCGACGGCGTCCTCGACGGCCTTCGCCTGGGTGTGGAGGCCGAGGTGGTCCAGCAGGAGCGCAACCGAGAGCACCGTGGCGGTGGGGTCCGCCTTGCCCTGGCCGGCGATGTCGGGGGCGGAGCCGTGCACGGGCTCGAACATGCTCGGCGCCGTGCGGTCCGGGTTGATGTTGGCGCTGGCGGCCAGGCCGATCCCGCCCGTGATCGCCGCGGCGAGGTCCGTGAGGATGTCGCCGAACAGGTTGTCCGTGACGATGACGTCGAACCGGCTCGGGTTCGTCACCAGGAAGATCGTCGCGGCGTCGACGTGCAGGTAGTCCACCGTCACGTCGGGGAACTCGGCGTTGACCGCCTCGACCGTGCGGCGCCACAGGTGGCCGGCGTGCACGAGGACGTTGTGCTTGTGCACGAGCGTGAGCTTCTTGCGCGGGCGGGCCGCAGCGCGGGCGAACGCGTCACGCACCACGCGCTCGACGCCGAACGCGGTGTTCACGCTGACCTCGTTCGCGACCTCGTGCGGCGTGCCGACGCGGATCGCGCCGCCGTTGCCGACGTACGGGCCCTCGGTCCCCTCACGCACGACGACGAAGTCGACGTCGCCCGGGTGCGCGAGCGGGCTCGCGACGCCCGGGAACAGCTTGCCGGGACGCAGGTTCACGTAGTGGTCGAGTGCGAAGCGCAGCTTGAGGAGCAGCCCGCGCTCGAGCACGCCGGACGGGACGCTCGGGTCGCCGATCGCGCCGAGCAGGATCGCGTCGTGCGTGCGGATCGCGTCGAGGTCGGTGTCCGTGAGCGTCTCGCCGGTCGCGTGCCAGCGGCGCGCGCCCAGGTCGAAGTCGGTGGTGGAGACGCCCACGCCCGACCCCGCCAGCGCCGCGTCCAGGACGAGCAGGCCCTGCTCGACGACCTCGGTGCCGATGCCGTCCCCGGCGACGACGGCGAGGTGGATGTCCCGTGCGGTGGCGCTGCTGCTCATGTGCTGAGCCTAGACCCGCGTCCCACTGGCCGGACGGTCCATCTCACGATCTGACC
Source organism: Cellulomonas persica (assembly GCF_007989825.1). Taxonomy (GTDB): domain Bacteria; phylum Actinomycetota; class Actinomycetes; order Actinomycetales; family Cellulomonadaceae; genus Cellulomonas; species Cellulomonas persica. The sequence continues at coordinate 345,940 of NZ_BJUA01000001.1, forward strand.
ACGCCGGTGCCGCCCGGTCAGGCGTCAGTCGACGGCGGGCGTCGGCCCGTCCGTCGGGTACACCAGCTCGTACGTCTCGTGCACCGAGTCCCCCACGACCGTCACGTCCGTGGTCCGGACGAGCGCCCGCGGCTCCCCTCGACTGTCGAGCACGATCGCCATGTCGCCCACGCGCGGCACCTCGTCGTCCGCGAACTCGTCGCGCGGCGCGCGCGAGGACGTGCGCGTCCCGGCGAGGATCTCCCGCACCGCGTCGTCGGCCTCCGCGCCCACGCCGTACGAGAACGACGGCGGCGGCACGACGTCCAGCGGCGCCGACCCCACGATGCCCTCGAGCTTGCCGAAGCCCACGTGACCGCGCGCCGCCTGCCAGAACGCCGTGATCCGGTCGTCGCCGTCCGTGGCGACGTCCGCGTGCTCGTCGGCCACGGACTCGTCGTACCCGCTCATGCCGTGCTCCTCGTCTCGCCGTCGGACCGGTCCGCTCATCCTGCCCGACGACCGCGCAACGCACGCGCCGAGAACGACGAAGCGCGGCGCCCCGTGGTCAGGGGCGCCGCGCTCGTCGCAGGCGGCGGTGCGGGCTCAGCAGGACCCGCTGGTGGCGCTTCCCACTGTGCCTTCTGGTCGGGAAGCGCAGCGCCCTGCCCTCCGGCAGGTGCCGCGCTACGCACGACCCCTACCTGCGGTCAGCGCGCTGCGCTTCCCTCCGTGTAGTCGGTGTCCGAGGGCTTCACCCATGCGAACAGCTTGCGGAGCTCGCGGCCGACCGGCTCGATCGGGTGGTTCTGGCCCTTCTCGCGCAGGGCCGTGAACTCCGGCGCGCCGGCGTCCTGGTCGTCGATGAAGCGCTGGGCGAACGCGCCGTTCTGGATGTCGGCGAGCACCGCCTTCATGTTCTCCTTCACGTCGGGCGTGATGACCCGCGGGCCGGAGACGTAGTCGCCGTACTCGGCCGTGTCGGAGACCGACCAGCGCTGCTTGGTGATGCCGCCCTCCCAGATGAGGTCGACGATCAGCTTGAGCTCGTGCAGCACCTCGAAGTACGCGACCTCGGGCTGGTAGCCCGCCTCGGTCAGCGTCTCGAAGCCGTACTGGATGAGCTGCGAGACACCACCGCACAGGACGGCCTGCTCACCGAACAGGTCGGTCTCGGTCTCCTCGGTGAACGTGGTCTTGATGCCCGCGGCACGCAGACCACCGATCGCCTTGGCGTACGAGAGCGCGAGGGCCCACGCGGCACCCGACGCGTCCTGCTCGACCGCGACGATGACCGGCACACCGCGACCGTCGACGTACTCGCGACGCACGAGGTGACCGGGGCCCTTCGGGGCGACCATGAGCACGTCGTGCCCCGCGGCCGGCTGGATGTAGCCGAAGCGGATGTTGAAGCCGTGACCGAAGACGAGCGCGGCACCGTCCTTGAGGTTCGGCTCGATCTCGTCGCGGTACAGGTGACGCTGCACCTGGTCGGGCGCGAGGATGACGACCACGTCGGCACCCGCGACGGCCTCGGCCACCGTGGCGACCTTGAGGCCCTGGTTCTCGGCCTTGGCGCGGGACGGCGAGCCCTCGCGCAGACCGACGGTCACGTCGACGCCGGAGTCGCGCAGGTTGAGCGAGTGCGCGTGCCCCTGGCTGCCGTAGCCGACGACGGCGACCTTCTTGGACTGGATGATCGACAGGTCGGCGTCGTCGTCGTAGAACAGCTCGGCCACGGTGGGTCTCTCCTTCAGATGGACGTTCGGGGATCGAACGGTGGGGCAAGCACGAGTGTGCGTCTGGACTGAGGTCTATCAGGCGGAGCGCGAGACGCGCTCGAGCGCCCGGTCCGTGATCGAGCGCGACCCGCGGCCGATGGCCACGGTGCCGGACTGCACGATCTCACGGATGCCGAACGGCTCGAGGGCGGACAGCAGGGCGTCGAGCTTGCCCGGCGAACCGGTCGCCTCGATGACGACGGTGTCCGGCACGACGTCGACGACGTGCGCGCGGAAGAGCTGGACGACCTCGAGCACCGAGGTGCGCTGCGTGACGTCGGCCTTGACCTTGACCAGCAGCAGCTCGCGCTGCACGGAGGCGGCGTCCTCGAGCTCGACGATCTTGATGACGTTGATGAGCTTGTTCAGCTGCTTCGTCACCTGCTCGAGGGGGAGCTCGTCGACGTCGACGACGACCGTGATCCGGGAGATCTCCTGGTGCTCGGTCGGGCCCACCGCGAGCGAGTGGATGTTGAACGCCCGCCGCGCGAACAGGCCGGCGACGCGCGTGAGCACGCCGGGCTTGTTCTCGACGAGCACGGACAGCGTGTGGCGGCTCATGGCGCTCAGTCCTCCCGGTCCCACGCCGGGGAGATGCCCCGCGCGTACTGGATGTCGTCGTTGCTCACGCCGGCGGCGACCATCGGCCACACCATCGCGTCACGCGAGACGGTGAAGTCGACGACGACCGGCTGGTCGTCGATCTCGAGCGCGCGCTTGATCGTCGCGTCGACGTCGGCCTTCGTCTCGCAGCGCAGCCCGACGCAGCCGTACGCGTCGGCGAGCTTGACGAAGTCCGGGATCCGCACGGTGCCGTGACCGGTGTGCAGGTCGGTGTTCGAGTACCGCGACTCGTAGAACAGCGTCTGCCACTGGCGGACCATGCCGAGCGAGGAGTTGTTGACGACCGCGACCTTGATCGGGATGTCGTTGATGGCGCAGGTCGCGAGCTCCTGGTTGGTCATCTGGAAGCAGCCGTCGCCGTCGATCGCCCACACGGTGCGGTCCGGCTCGCCGACCTTGGCACCCATGGCCGCGGGGACCGCGTAGCCCATGGTCCCCAGGCCGCCGGAGTTCAGCCACGAGTTCGGGCGCTCGTACTTGATGAACTGCGCCGCCCACATCTGGTGCTGGCCCACGCCCGCGACGTACGTCGCCTCGGGCCCGGTCAGCTCGCCGATGCGCTGGATGACGTGCTGCGGCGCGAGGTGCCCGTCGGACGGCTCGTCGTAGCCGAGGCCGAACGTCTCGCGCCACGCGTCGAGCTGGCGCCACCAGGCCTCGAGGTCCGGCTTGCCGTGCTGCGCGTGCTCACGCTCGAGCTCGGGCAGCAGGTCGGAGATGACCTCGCGCAGGTCGCCGACGATCGGGACGTCGACGGCCTTGTTCTTGCCGATCTCGGCGGGGTCGATGTCGGCGTGCACGACGGTCGCGTGCGGCGCGAACGACGACAGCAGGCCTGTCACGCGGTCGTCGAACCGGGCGCCGAGGGCGACGATCAGGTCGGCCTTCTGCAGCGCGGCCACCGCGGCGACCGTGCCGTGCATGCCGGGCATGCCCAGGTGCTGCGGGTGCGTGTCGGGCAGAGCGCCGCGCGCCATCAGGGTCGTGACGACGGGTGCGCCGGACAGGTCCGTGAGCCTGCGCAGCTGCTCGGCGGCCCGAGCGCGGATCACGCCGCCGCCGACGTACAGCACCGGGCGGCGCGACGTCGCCAGCAGGCGCGCGGCCTCCCGGATCTGCTTGGCGTGCGGCTTGGTCACCGGGTGGTAGCCGGGCAGCGCGATGTCCTGCGGCCACGAGAACGTCGTCGTCGCCTGCATCGCGGACTTCGCGATGTCGACGAGCACGGGGCCGGGCCGACCGGTCGCGGCCACGTGGAACGCCTCGGCGATGACCCGCGGGATGTCCGCCGGGTCGGTCACCAGGTAGTTGTGCTTGGTGATCGGCAGCGTGATGCCGACGATGTCGGCCTCCTGGAACGCGTCCGTGCCGATCATCGCCGCGCCGACCTGCCCGGTGATCGCGACCATGGGCACCGAGTCCATGTTCGCGTCGGCGATCGGGGTGACGAGGTTCGTCGCGCCGGGGCCCGACGTCGCCATGCACACGCCGACGCGGCCCGTCGCGGACGCGTAGCCGGCTGCCGCGTGGCCACCGCCCTGCTCGTGCCGCACGAGGATGTGCCGCAGCCGGGTCGAGTCCATGAGCGGGTCGTACGTCGGCAGGATCGCACCGCCGGGGATCCCGAAGACGACCTCGGCCCCGACCTCCTCGAGCGAGCGGACGATCGACTGCGCACCCGTGACCTGCTCGACGACCGTGGCCGACGAGGCGTGCGAGGCGGTCGGGGTCGGTGCGGCCGGACGTGCCGTCGCGCCGACGACCGCGGGGCTCACGGGCGTCCGCGGCGGTGCCGGGTGGGGGCCCTGGACCATCGGTGTCTCCCTGCTGCTGACGTGATGCGGTGGGTGCTGCGTGATGCGGTGCGTGCTGCTGGTGTGCCTGTCCCGGAAAACAGAAAACCCCTCGCGTCGGTCTGCTGCCGACGGTGCGAGGGGTGAGCGCGCTGACGAAGCCTGGGCTGCTGGCCTCAGCCGGCGCGCTCAGGAAGTACTACGAGGATCGTCTGCACGCAGGTGAGGTTACGCCTCCGTCGGTTCCGTGTCACGCCTGCGCCACGCCGTCTCACATCCTGGCTCACGTGCCCGCATATCGGATGGCGTGCCGTCCCGCGTGCGCCACCGCGGCGCGCGTCCCGTCGCGGTCGTCCGATCGGCCTACGGTGACCACGCTGCACGGCGAGGCGCACGGCGAGCGCACGACGAGCCCGCAGCGAGTACGACGACGAGCGCGACGAGCACGGAGGACAGCATGGGTACGACCGGCTCCCCCGCACGGCGGCACCCGACGCCCTGCCTGCTCGGCGCCGTGGTGCTGACCGCCGCGGTGCTGACGGTCGGCGGCTGCGGTGCGTCGGACGACGAACCGGGCGCACCCTCGTCGTCGGAGCCGTCCGCGAGCGCGACGACGGCGCCCGCGACCGCCCTGCCCACCGACGCTCCCACCGGCGCGTCCACCGCCGAGCCGACCCCCGGCGCGCTCCCGACGAGCGAGCCCACCGCCGGCGCCTTCACCGCGCCGGGAACCGAGCTCACGCACGAGCCGCAGGACGGCCTCCTCACCGTCGTCGACGTGCGGGTCGGCGCGCACGACGGCTACGAGCGCGTGGTCTACGAGCTGGCCGGCGAGGGCCTACCCGGGTGGCGCATCGCCTACGTCGACGAGGCGGTCGACGACCCGAGCGGCGAGGTCGTCGACGTCGCGGGCGACGCCACGCTGCAGGTCGTGCTCCTCGGCGCCGGCTACCCGATGGACACCGGCTTCGACGAGTACGCCCACGACGTCACGGCGACCGGCGGCGTCCAGCAGGTGACGCGCCCGCTGACGTTCGAGGGCCAGACCCAGTCGTTCGTCGGGCTGGACGCCGAGCGCCCGCTGCGCGTCACGCTGCTGGCCGACCCGGTCCGCGTCGTCGTCGACGTGCAGTCGCCCTAGCGGCGCGGCCGCGTCGGCCGGCGCGCGTCAGGTGGGCGTCCGGCGGGCGCGTCAGGCGACGTCGCGGCGACGGAACACGAACCAGGCCGCGGCGAGGCACAGCACGCCGACGATCCCGAGCACCACCGCCCCGTGCGTCTGGCTGACGACCTGCTCGACCGACTGGCACACGACCGCGTTGCCCTGGTCCGGGTCGGGCGCGCACTTCTCGGTCCAGTACGACGCGCCGCCGTTCACCCAGGCCTGGACGTTGAGGCTCAGGAGGTACGGCCGCACGCCGTCGAACGTCAGGCCGACGTAGCCCTCGACCACCGCGGCCCAGCCGACGATCGTGCCCAGCACCGCCGCCGTGTGGCGCAGCAGGAACCCGAGCGCCGCCCCGGCCAGCGCGACGCCGACCACGAGGGCCGCGATCCGCCCGCCGAGCTCGAGCACGTCCGCGACCGTCCGCCGGTCGTCGTCCCAGTGGTTCTCCGGTGCCTGCCTCGCGTCGTGGACCGCGAACGCCGACCACGTGCCGCCCAGCAGGACCACGAGCGCGACCACCGCCGCCGGCACCACCCCGACGGCCGCCGCGGTGAGCTTGCTCGCGTAGACCCGGCCGCGCCGCGGCGCGAACGTCAGCCAGTTGCCGATCGCGCCCGTCGAGAACTCAGCGGCGACGAAGCTCGCGCCCATGACGAGCGCCAGCAGCGCGAGCGGCACCGCGACGCCGGCGACGGTCTCGAACGCGTCGGTGTCGAAGTAGCTGCGCGACGGCAGGAAGTCCTCGATCGTGGGCTCCCACGAGCAGCCGCTCTCGAAGCCCTCGGCCTCCTCGGGGAACTCCTCGAGGTACTGGCGGTCCGACTCGAGGCACGCCTCGAGGTCCTCGCCGGTCATCGGCTCGAAGCTGTCGACCTGGAGCTGCGCCTCGGCGATCTCGGCCGCGCTGGCCGGGCTCGAGCCCTGCCACGCGGCGAAGGGCGCGAACGCCGCGAGCACGACGGCGCCGATCGCCAGACCCCACAGGAGGCTGCGGGAGAAGAAGCGGGTGAGCTCGGTGGTCACGAGGCGGGTCATGCGGCACCTCCCGCTGCGCGGCGGCCGTGCTGGTGGTCGGGCTCGTCAGGTGCTCTCGTCCCTGGGCCTTGCCCGGCCGTGAGCTCGAGGAACACCGACTCCAGGTCGACCCGCACGGGCACGAGCTCGTCGACGTACAGGCCCTCGCGCGCGAGGACCTCGGTGATGCGCGCACCCGTGGGCGCGCCGTCGACCAGCAGGTACCGGCCGTCCCGGCGGACGGCCCAGCCCTGCGCGCGCAGCAGCTCGCCCGCCGTGCCGGGCACCTCGACCCCGACCTTGACGGTCGCGGTCGTGCGCGTGCCGATGAGCTCGGCGACCGTGCCCTGCGCGACGAGGCGGCCGCGCGCGACGATCGAGACCGTGTCGGCGACCTGCTCGACCTCGGCCAGGATGTGGCTCGAGACGAGCACGGTCTTGCCGCGGTCCGCCAGGCCGCGCATGGTCTCGCGGATCTCCCGGATGCCCGCGGGGTCCAGGCCGTTGGTCGGCTCGTCGAAGATCAGCAGGTCCGGGTCCTTGAGCAGCGTCGCCGCGATCGCGAGCCGCTGCTTCATGCCGAGCGAGTACGTGCGGTACCGGTCGCGCGCCCGGTCGGCCAGGCCGACATCGGCGAGCACGACCTCGACGAGCTTGGGGTCGGCACCGATGCCGCCCGCGAGCAGGCTCAGGTTGCGCCGCCCCGAGAAGTTCGGGAAGAACTTGGGCTGCTCGACGATCGCACCGACGCGGCCGACGACCTCGGGCAGGCGCTCGGGCACTGCCTGGTCGAACACGCGCATGGTGCCGGAGTCGGCCCGCACGAGACCCAGCAGCATGCGGATCGTCGTCGTCTTGCCGGACCCGTTCGGGCCGAGGAACCCGTGCACGCCGCCCACCGGGACGTCGAGGTCGAGCCCCTCGACCGCGACCTGGCGCTTGCCGCGCCGGCGGTAGGTCTTGCGCAACCCGCGCGTGGAGATCGCGAGCTCCTGCGTGAACGTCATCGACCCAGCCCCCGTCCGCCGATCCCCCGACCTCCGGGGTGCACGCGAACCGTAGCGGCTCGTCCCGGCGGGTCCGCTGGTGAACGCGCTGGTCGCGCGCAGTTCACCCGAACCGGGCATGCCGGGAGCCGGCGACCGGACGCGCGCTAACCGGCCCCGTCCATGTCGAACGCCGGCAGCCCGTCGATGCTCGTGCGGTTCTTCAGGCGTCGGTAGTCGGCGCGGCCCTCGACGCCCTTGCGCGCCATGTACTGCGGCAGCAGGTCGCGCTCGCCCTGGTAGCTCATGAACGGCACGCCGTAGCCGCACGAGTCCGAGACGCGCTCGACGTCGACCACGATCACGGCCCGCACACCCTGCGACTCGTCGACGTCGCTGTCGAACAGTCCGAGCAGCTCGTCGAACCCGTCGTCGTACAGCGTCACGAACCGGCCCCGGCCGTGCAGCCGCACGATGTTCGGCGGTCCCTCGAACGCGCAGAACATGATCGTGACGCGACCGTTCTCCCGGATGTGCGCGATCGTCTCCGAGCCGGACGCGGTGACGTCGACGTACGCGACCGTGTGGTCGTCGAGCACCGCGAACGTGCCGCCGATGCCCTTGGGCGAGACGTTCACGTGCCCGCCGGGACCGCTCGGCGCGGTCGCGACGAAGAACACGTGCTGCGCCTCGATGAACCGGCGCAGGCGGTCGTCGATCCGTTCGTGCACCTTCCCCATGACGAGGAACGTAGCGGTCCGGGTCGAGGGACAGGCCGGGCATCTTGCCGGTCGGGCACGCGACCGGTCGGGGGCTCAGCGCGTGCGGCGCAGCACCAGCGCCTCCCACGGCCGCAACCGCACGGGCACCTCGACCACGCGGTCGTCGTCGTAGTTGCCGATCACCACCGGGGCGTCGGTCCAGACCGGGTCGACGAGCGCGAGCCGCTCGTCGGACGTGAAGTTGCCCAGGACGAGCAGCTCGACGTCGTCGAGCGCGCGCGTGAAGGCGTAGACGTGCTCGTCGTCGGGCAGCAGCATCGTGAAGTCGCCGATCGCGACGACGGGCTCGTCGTGCCGCAGCGCGATGAGCCGGCGGTAGTGGTGGAACACCGACCGCGGGTCCGCGTGCTGGGCCGCCGCGTTGATCTCGACGTGGTTCGGGTTCACCGGCAGCCAGGGCTCGCCGGTCGTGAAGCCCGCATGCGGCGAGGCGTCCCACTGCACGGGCGTGCGCGCGTTGTCGCGGCTCATCGCCGCGAAGGCCGCGAGCAGCTCGTCGTCCGTGCGGTACGCGCGGGCTTCGGCGAGGTAGTTGAGCGTCTCGATGTCGCGGTACTGGTCGAACGACGTGAAGTGCGCGTTCGTCATCCCGAGCTCCTCGCCCTGGTAGACGTACGGCGTCCCACGGTGCAGGTGCAGCACGGTCGCCAGCATCGTCGCGGACTCGCGCCGGTAGGCCCCGTCGTCGCCCCACCGCGAGACGATGCGCGGCTGGTCGTGGTTGTCCCAGTACAGCGAGTTCCACCCGGACTCGGCCAGGCCCGACTGCCAGCGCCCGAAGCTGGCCTTGAGGTCCGTCAGCCGCAGGCGACGCGGGTCGAACTTCCCGCCGGGACCGTGGTCCAGCCCCACGTGCTCGAACTGGAACACCATGTCGACCTCACCGCGCTCGGGCTCGGTGAACAGCTGCGCGTCCTCGAGCGTGACACCCGGCGTCTCCCCCACCGTCAGGAACGCGCCCTCACGCCCGGCGAACACCTCGCGGCGCATCTCCGCGACGAACTCGTGGATGCGCGGGCCCGACAGGTAGTACGGGCTGCCGTCGCCCAGGCGACCGTCGTGCGTGAGGCCGTCCGGGAGCGAGCCGTCCTCGCGCACGACCTTGGAGATCGCGTTGATCACGTCCATCCGGAAGCCGTCGACCCCGCGGTCGAGCCACCAGCGCATCATCGCGTAGACGGCCTGCCTGACCTGCGGGTTCTCCCAGTTCAGGTCCGGCTGCTTGCGGCTGAACAGGTGCAGGTAGTACTCGCCTGTCGCCTCGTCGTACTCCCACGCCGGGCCGGAGAAGAAGCTCGCCCAGTTGGTCGGTTCGGCACCCGGCGCGCCCGGCTCCATGCCGTGACGCGCGGGGCGCCACCAGTACCAGTCGCGCCGCGGGTCGTCCTTCGACGAGCGCGACCCGACGAACCACGCGTGCTCGTCGGACGTGTGGTTCACGACGAGGTCCATGACCACCTTGATGCCGCGCGCGTGCAGCGCCGCGATCACCTCGTCGAGGTCAGCGAGCGTGCCGAACAACGGGTCGACGTCCTCGTAGTCGCTGATGTCGTAGCCGTTGTCGTCCTGCGGGCTGCGGTAGAGCGGCGAGAACCACACGACGTCGACGCCGAGCTCCGCGAGGTGGTCGACGCGCTGCAGCACGCCGCGCAGGTCGCCGACGCCGTCGCCGTCGGAGTCCTGGAACGAGCGCGGGTACACCTGGTACACCACGGCCCGCGTCCACCACGGGGCGTTCTCCTGCGTGAAGGCCATGCCCCACCGTAGGTGTGGCACCGACGCCGCCGCACGCGCTGCCGACGCGGCAGCCGAGGTCAGAGCAGGACCGCGCCCTTGCTGGCCGACTGCACGAGCTTGGCGTACTTGGCGAGCACCCCGCGCGTGTAGCGCGGGGGCAGCGGAGCCCAGTCCACACGCCGGGCCGCGAGCTCGTCGTCGTCCACCAGCAGGTCGAGGCGTGCGTGCGCGACGTCGAGGCGGATGCGGTCCCCGTCGCGCACGAACGCGATCGGTCCGCCGTCGACCGCCTCGGGCGCGATGTGCCCGACGCACAGACCCGTCGTGCCGCCCGAGAACCGGCCGTCGGTGACCAGCAGCACGTCCTTGCCGAGGCCCGCACCCTTGATCGCGCCCGTGATCGCGAGCATCTCGCGCATCCCCGGACCGCCCTTGGGGCCCTCGTAGCGGATCACGACGACGTCGCCCGCCCGGATCGTGCCGTCCTCGAGCGCGTCGAGCGCCGCACGCTCGCGCTCGAACACGCGCGCCGTCCCCTCGAAGACGTCCGAGTCGAACCCGGCCGACTTCACGACCGCGCCGTCGGGCGCGAGCGAGCCGGACAGGATCGTGATGCCGCCCGTGCGGTGGATCGGGTCGTCGAGCGCGCGCAGGATCTTGCCGTCGGGGTCCGGCGGCGCCAGGTCCGCGAGGTTCTCCGCGACGGTGCGGCCGGTGACCGTCAGGCAGTCGCCGTGCAGCAGCCCCGCGTCCAACAGTGCCTTCATGACGACCGGGACGCCGCCCACGCGGTCGACGTCGTTCATGACGTACCGGCCGAACGGCTTGAGGTCGCCGAGGTGCGGCACGCGCCGCGCGACGCGCGCGAAGTCCTCCAGCGTGAGGTCGACCTCGGCCTCGTGCGCGATCGCGAGCAGGTGGAGCACCGCGTTCGTCGACCCGCCGAACGCCATGACCACGGCGATCGCGTTCTCGAACGCCTCCTTCGTCATGATCTGGCGCGCCGTGATCCCCCGCCGCAGCAGCCCGACCACCGCCTCTCCCGACCGGTGCGCGAACTGGTCGCGGCGCCGGTCCGCCGAGGGCGGCGCCGCCGACCCGGGCACCGACATCCCGATCGCCTCTGCGACGGACGCCATCGTGTTCGCGGTGTACATGCCGCCGCACGCGCCCTCACCGGGGCAGATCGCGCGCTCGATGCGGTCGAGGTCCTCGCGGCTCATCAGACCGCGTGCGCACGCTCCGACCGCCTCGAACGCGTCGATGATCGTCACGTCCTTCTCGGTGCCGTCGGACAGCTTGACCCAGCCCGGCATGATCGAGCCCGCGTAGAGGAACACCGACGCGAGGTCGAGACGCGCTGCGGCCATGAGCATCCCCGGCAGCGACTTGTCGCACCCCGCGAGCAGCACCGAGCCGTCGAGCCGCTCGGCCATCATCACGGTCTCGACCGAGTCGGCGATGATGTCGCGGCTCGCGAGCGAGAAGTGCATGCCCTCGTGGCCCATGGAGATGCCGTCGGACACTGAGATGGTGCCGAACTCCAGCGGGTACCCGCCCGCCGCGTGCACGCCGGCCTTCGCGGCCTTCGCGAGGCGGTCGAGCGACAGGTTGCACGGCGTGATCTCGTTCCACGAGCTCGCGACGCCGATCTGCGGCTTGGCGAAGTCCTCGTCGCCCAGGCCGACCGCGCGCAGCATGCCGCGCGCTGCGGTCGCCTCGATCCCGTCGGTGACCTGCCGCGAGCGCGGCTTGATGTCGATGCCGTCCACGGTGGCGTCCATGCGCTCACGGTAGGAGCGCCCGCGCCGCCGCGCGCGACGAAGCCGCGGTCTTCCCCCGGCGCGGACGGCGTGCGAATATAAGCATCCACTTATCGAAAGGATGCCGTCATGACGCTCCCGATCGACCCCGTGATCACCGCCGGGCTCGTCACGCGCGAGATCCGCGCGGGCGAGCGCGCGGGTGCTCCCACCAGGATCGCCGTCGCCCGCCGCGAGTACCCGACCGATGTGGCCGATCTCTGGGACGCGCTCACCGACCCGCAGCGCATCCCGCGGTGGTTCCTGCCCGTCACGGGCGACCTGCGCGTCGGCGGACGGTACGCCCTCGCAGGCAATGCGTCCGGCGTGGTCGAGCGGTGCGAGGCGCCACGCCTGCTCGCGCTCACGTGGGAGATGGGACCGCAGGTCTCGTGGCTCGAGGTCGAGCTCGCGCCCAGCGCGGGCGGCACCACGTTCGAGCTGCGCCACGAGGCGCACGTCGACCCGCAGATGTGGGCCCGGTACGGCCCGGGCGCCGTCGGTCTCGGGTGGGACCTCGCGCTCGTCGGGCTCGGGCTGCACCTGGAGACCGGCGCGGCGGTCGACGCCGACGAGGGTGCGGGCTACCCGCTGACCCCCGAGGGCACCACGTTCGTCCGGACCGCCGCGCGGGCGTGGACCGCAGCCGCGATCGCCACAGGCGAGGACCCGCAGACGATGGCAGCGGCGTCCGAGGGCGCCGTGGCGTTCTACACCGGTGCCCCCGAGCCGCAGGCGGGCACGGACGGTCAGCCGGAGTGAGCACCAGCCCCGCAGCACGGGCCGACGCGGCACTCGACGCGCTCGGCGATCCCGTCCGCCGGCTGCTCGTGCGGCTCGTCGCCGCGGGTGAGCGGCCGGCGGGCGAGCTCGTGCGCGGCGTCCAGGCCGTGCGGCCGGTCTCGCAGCCCGCGGTGTCGCAGCACCTCGGCGTGCTCCGTGACGCCGGGCTCGTCACGGTGCGCACCGCGGGCACCCGCCGCATCTACGCGCTGGACACCGGCACGGTCGCCGACGTGCGTGCCTGGTTCGACGACCTCGTCGACCCGCTCGCCGCGATGGGCCAGCCGCTCGACGCGCTCGCGACCGAGGTGGCGCGGGGTCGCCGCGCCGTGCGCGGACCGTCGTCGTCCCCGGCAACCGATGGCACCATGTCGGCGTGAACCGCACCCGCCTGCAGAACCGCCCTCTGACCTGGGCCGTCGTCCTGTGCACCGCGCTGCTGACGGCGTGCTCCTCGAGCGACGACGCCCGCGACCCTGCCTCCGCGCGGACCGCCGCTGCTGGCCAGTCGCCCGCCGCCGCCACGACCGCGCCCTCGGCGCCGGACGCGACCGAGCCTGCGGCCGGTGACACACCGGCCGCCCCCGGGAGCGACGAGGGGCCCGAGGGCGCGTTCCGGACGTGGCTGACCGCGAGCCGTTCGGCCGACGCCGCGACCGCGTGCGCCTACCTCACGCCCGCGCTCGCGCAGCGCATGGTCGACGAGCTCGCGGCCGGGCTGCCCGGCATCAGCGACTGCGCGTCGATGGTCGAGTTCACCGCGGGCCTGTACGCGGCCGTCGGTCAGAGCGCCGAGGTCGAAGTCGAGCTCGTCGAGCAGACCGACGAGCACGCGGTGCTGGACGTCACGTACGCGAGCGGTGACTGCGGCACGGTCGTCCTCGTGCCGGGCACCGGGCACTGGGTGCTCGACGAGCGCTCCGAGGAGCAGTGCTGACGGAGGCGAACGGCCGACGCGGCAGCTGCTGCGTCGGCCCCGCCAGGGTCAGCCCCGCCGCAGGCGGCTGACGTCGCGCACCGCGCCGCGGTCCGCGGACGTCGCCATCGCCGCGTACGCCTGCAGAGCCGGCGACACGTAGCGGTCGCGGTCGACCGGCTGCCACGGGTTCTCGCGGGACTCCATCTTGGCGCGGCGCTCCGCGAGCACCTCGTCGGGGACGTTGACCCGGATGAGCCGCGTCTCGACGTCGATCTCGATCTCGTCGCCGTCCTCGATGAGCCCGATCGTGCCGCCCGCGGCCGCCTCGGGGCTGATGTGCCCGACCGAGATGCCCGACGAGCCCCCCGAGAACCGGCCGTCGGTGATGAGCGCGCAGACCTTGCCCAGTCCACGTCCCTTGATGAACGAGGTCGGGTAGAGCATCTCCTGCATGCCTGGGCCGCCCGCGGGACCCTCGTACCGCACGACGACCACGTGGCCGGGCTGCACCTGCTTGGTGAGGATCTTCTCGACGGCCTCGTCCTGGGACTCGCAGACCAGCGCGGTCCCGACGAAGTGGAAGACGTCCGGGTCGATGCCGGCGGTCTTGATGATCGCGCCGTCCTCGGCGAGGTTGCCGCGCAGCACGGCGAGCCCGCCCTCGACCGTGTACGCGTGCGCGACGTCCCGGATGCAGCCGTCGGCCGCATCGGTGTCGAGCGAGGCCCACACGTTCGTCGTCGAGAACGCCTGCGTCGTGCGCACGCCACCGGGGGCGGCGAGGAACAGCTCACGCGCCCGGTCGGTCGCCTTGCCGCCGCGGATGTCCCAGGTGTCGAGCCAGGCACGCAGCGTCGGGGTGTGCACCGACGTCACGTCGTGGTTCAGCAGGCCGCCCCGGTCGAGCTCGCCGAGCAGCGCGGGGATGCCGCCGGCGCGGTGCACGTCCTCCATGTGGTAGCTCGGGTGGTTGGGCGCGACCTTCGACAGGCACGGGACGCGGCGCGAGATCCCGTCGATGTCCGCGAGCGTGAAGTCGACCTCGGCCTCCTGCGCCGCGGCGAGGATGTGCAGCACGGTGTTCGTCGAGCCGCCCATCGCGACGTCGAGCGCCATGGCGTTGGCGAACGCGGCCTTCGTCGCGATCCCCCGCGGAGCCGCGGTGTCGTCCTCGTCCTCGTAGTAGCGCCGGGCCAGGTCGACGATCGTGCGCCCGGCCTCGAGGAACAGGTCCCGCCGAGCCGCGTGCGTCGCGAGCGTCGAGCCGTTGCCCGGCAGCGACAGGCCGAGCGCCTCGGTGAGGCAGTTCATCGAGTTCGCGGTGAACATGCCCGAGCAGGAGCCGCACGTCGGGCACGCGTTCTCCTCGACCGCGTCGAGCGCCTTGTCCGTGACGTTCTCGTCGGCCGAGTAGTTGATCGCGTTGATGAGGTTGAGCGGCGTCTGCGCGACGCCGTCGGCGACGACGGCCTTGCCGGCCTCCATCGGCCCGCCCGACACGAAGATCACCGGGATGTTCAGGCGCAGCGCCGCGTTGAGCATGCCGGGCGTGATCTTGTCGCAGTTCGAGATGCACACCAGCGCGTCCGCGCAGTGCGCGTTCACCATGTACTCGACCGAGTCCGCGATCAGGTCGCGGCTGGGCAGCGAGTAGAGCATGCCGGCGTGGCCCATCGCGATGCCGTCGTCGACCGCGATCGTGTTGAACTCCTTGGCCACGCCTCCGGCCTCGCGGATCGCGCCCGCGACCAGGTCCCCCATGTCCTTGAGGTGCACGTGCCCCGGGACGAACTGCGTGTACGAGTTGGCGATCGCGATGATCGGCTTGCCGAAGTCCTCCGAGCCCATGCCGGTCGCGCGCCACAGCGCGCGGGCGCCGGCCATGTTGCGGCCGTGGGTCGAGGTCCGGGAACGCAGCGGACGGCTCATCGCGGGTGAACTCCTTCGCCAGGTGCGGCGCCGTGGGGAACGGCCTGGGACACGGTACGACGTCTCGCGCCGCCGCCGCCTGCTCGTCCGACCCGTGACCTACGGCGATCCGAGCGGTTCCCCGAACGAGCGACGCAGCCGGACCGGGCGAGGTATCTGTCGGCACAGGAACGGCTCCGGTGCAATTACCTGGACGCCAGATACGCGTTTTGAGGGAGACATTCACCACGTCGATTCTGGCGCCACAGAACGCCACATATCGGTACGTTTCACTTGCTCACCGCGAATGGGGGAAGGCGCACTGCGGCGCCATTTGCCCATTCCCTGATGAAAGGAACAAGCACGTGCGCAATCGCATTCTTCGGATGTGTGCAGCCACCGCCGCCGCTTCGTTGCTGACCACGGCCGGCCTGGCCGCGGCCGCGACGCAGGCGGGGGCCGCGGACGAGCCCTACTACTCGCCGAGCTCGACGGTCAGCGACGCGTCCCTGGACCCGCACTCCTACATCTGCGAGGGCAACAACGCCAGCATCTACGGCACGCTCTCCGACGGCCGCATCACCTACACCTCGATCTCGCCCAAGACCGGCACGCGCGTCGGCCCCGAGATCTCGACCACGAAGCTGGGCTTCACCGTGAGGGCCAGCGCCGCCCTCAACTTCAACACCTTGCTCGTCACAGACGCGAGCACCGGTGCGTTGTGGCGGGTCGACATCTCGTCCAACAGCGACGGGGTCTCCTACTCCAAGACGAAGCTCGCCTCGAGCGGCTGGACGCACGACTCCTTGACCTACGACGGCTCGGCGTACCTCTACGGGATCGCCGACGGCCTGCTGATCCGCTACACGGTCAAGGCGAGCAAGCCGTCCCTCTCGCAGATCACGGGCCGCACGGAGATCGGCACGGGCTTCACACTCAAGGCGATCGCCGCCTCGGGCCCGGAGTCGTTCTACGGCACCACGTCCGACGGGAAGCTCGTCGAGTACCTGTTCAAGGGCACGACGTGGAAGCGCACGCTGCTGGCCGCGTCCGGCTTCGGGAGCGTCTCCCGGCTCGCCTCGCCCTTCGGCGGGATCATCTACGGCGTCGACGCCGACGGCGCGATGAGCTGGAACGAGCAGACGTCGACCTCGCTCAACCGCCACCTCGGCAAGCCGATCGACGCGTCGGGCTGGACGCAGAAGACCATCTCCGGGGTGCCCGGAGCGTGCGCCTCGAGCCAGGTCACCGTGGCGGTCGACTGGGCGCTGGCGCACGACGACATGGACTACCTGCTCGGAGCGAGCCTGACGTCCACGAAGTACATCGACTGCTCCGGCCTCACCAACCGGTCGTGGGGTGCGGCGTTCGACTACTGGACCGCGGACCTGCAGTCCACCTGGCAGGACGCGCGGTCCTCACGCGACCAGTACGCGCTGACCAGCTGGCGCGTGCCCTTCGAGGATCTGCAGCCCGGCGACATCATCGCGTTCGGCCAGAGCACCTCGACGGTCACCGATGATCACGTCGCTCTGTACATGGGTTCGGGCCGGGTCGTCGACGCCGTGAAGGACCAGGGCGTCCGCGTGGCGACCGTCGCCAGCAACGGCCGGATGCCGTACGTCATCCGTCCTCACCGCTGACGACCACCCCGGTGCGCACCCTCGTCGGCCAGGCGCCGTTCCGAGGGTGCGCACCCTCCGGCCGGTCGGTCACGCCGACCGGCCGGAGGGGACTCCGCCCCACAAAGCCGGGGAACGGGAACGGCCCCGCACCTCGTGCCCCGGGAGAGGCGAGGTGCGGGGCCGCCGTGGCCGCCGCGCAGACCCGTCGGTCAGGACGCGGTGACCTCCGTCTCCGTCCAACGGTCGTCATCGCCGATCGCGTGGACGGGCCCGACCAGGCGAACGCTCGTGGCAGCAGCACGTTCCGCACACGTGCCGACCCAGAGCTGCAGCTCGCCCGGTTCGACGATCCGGGTCAGGTCGCGGCCGCTGAACGCGACGCGCGTCGTCGGGACGTCGAAGTGCACGACCGCGGAGGCGCCCGCGGCCAGGCTCAGCCGGCGGAAGCCGACCAGCTGCGCCACCGGACGCGTCACCGTCGCGACCGTGTCGTGGGCGTACAGCTGCACGACCTCGTCACCGTCCCTCTGGCCCGTGTTGGTCACCCGGACCGCGACGCGCACACGCCCGTCCGTGGGGACCTGCGCCTGCTCGGCCACGAGCTCGTCGTACGCGAACGTCGTGTACGACAGGCCGAAGCCGAACGGCCGCGCCGGGGTCGACGGCAGGTTGGTGACGTCGCCGTCTCCCCCGAGCGCCGGGTGCAGGTACGAGAACGGCTGCGATCCTGCGGGCCGGGGCAGGCTCACCGGGAGCCTGCCCGACGGGTTGACCCGCCCGGTCAGGACACCGGCGACCGCCGCGCCGCCCTCCTCACCCGGGAAGAACGCCTGGACCACGGCCGCGCACTGCTCGAGCGCCCAGCCGACCGCGTACGGCCGGCCCGTGAGCAGCACCAGGACCACCGGGGTGCCCGTGGCGAGCACGGCCTCGACGAGCTCGCGCTGCACACCCGGCAGCTCCAGGTCGTCGCGGTCGCAGCCCTCGCCGACGGTGGCGCGGCCGAACAGGCCCGCCCGGTCGCCGACGACGACCACCGCGACGTCGGCGCCGCTCGCCGCGTCGACCGCGGCGGCGAAGCCCGACCGGTCGTCGGTGTCGACCTCGCAGCCCGGTGCGGTCGTGATCTCGACGCCGTCCAGCTCCGACCGCAGCGCGGCCAGCACCGTCGGCACCTCGATGCCCACCGGGACCTCCGGGTGGTGCTCGAGGACGTGGTTCACGAACGAGTAGCAGCCGAACATCGCCTCGTGCTTGTCGGCGTTCGGGCCCACCACCGCGACCCGGCGCGGCGCGGGCTTCGACCCGCCGAGCAGCGGCAGGACGCCGTCGTTCGCGAGCAGCACGACCGACCGCTCCGCGAGCTGCGCGGCGACCGCACGGTGCTCGGGCGAGTCGAGGTCGACGTGCGTGGGGGGCTCGTCGTCGAACGTCGCGTCGAGCAGACCCAGCTCGGCCTTCTGCAGCAGCGCACGGGTGACGGCCCGGTCGACCAGCTTCTCGTCGACCTTGCCCTCGCGGATCGCGGTGATCAGGGGCTCGAGGAACGCGTCCCCCGTGGGCAGCTCGATGTCGACACCGGCGGCCAGCGCGAGGCCGGCGGCCTCGCCGAGGCCCTCCGCGACGTGGTGCAGGATGTCGAGGAACGCGACGCCGAAGTAGTCGGCGACCACGACCCCGTCGAAGCCCCACGCCCCGCGCAGCACGTGCGTGAGGTACGTCGGGTCCGCAGCGGTCGGAACGCCGTCGATCTCGGTGTACGCGTGCATCACCGAGCGCACGCCGCCGTCGCGCACCGCCATCTCGAACGGCACGAGCAGCACGTCCGCGATCTCGCGCGGCCCCGCGTGCACCGGCCCGAAGTTGCGGCCGGACTGCGACGCGGAGTAGCCGACGAAGTGCTTGAGCGTCGCGTGGACGCCCGCCGACTGCAGCCCGCGCACGTACGCGGTGCCCGTGGCACCGACGAGGTACGGGTCCTCCGAGATGCACTCCTCGACCCGACCCCAGCGCGGGTCACGGATGACGTCGAGCACCGGGGCGAGGCCCTGGTGGACGCCGAGCGCGTGCATCGAGCCACCGATCAGCTCGGCCATCCGGCCGACGAGCTCGGGGTCGAACGCCGCGCCCCACGCGAGCGGCGTGGGGAAGGTCGCCGCCTGCCAGGCCGACAGCCCGGTCAGGCACTCCTCGTGGACGAGCGCCGGGATGCCCACCCTCTCGACGAGCTCGCGCTGCCGCCTCCAGAGCCAGCGCGCGCGCTCGACCGGGTCGACGGGGCGCGTGCCGTAGACCCGGGTCAGGTGACCCAGGCCGTGCCGCATCGCGTCGTCCAGACCGCCGTCACGCGTGAACTCGCCCTGGAGAGGGGCGACGACCTCGCCGTCGCCCTTCTCCCAGAAGCCGACGATCTGCGCCGTCTTCTCCTCGAGCGTGAGCCGCTCGACGATCTGTGCGACCCGCTCGGCGTCCGACGCACGCGCGTCCGCTGCGGGCAAAGGGGTACCCATGGTGCTCTCCGTCATCGTGGATCAGCCCTTGACCGCGCCCTGCAGACCGCTGACGATCCGCTTCTGCATCGCGAGGAAGAAGATGAGGGCCGGGATCATCGCGAGCGAGGTGAAGGCGAAGACGCCCGCGATGTCGGTCGAGTGCTCTGCCGAGAAGTCCGCGACGCCCAGCGGCAGGGTCTTGTTGTCCCCGAGCAGCAGGAGCAGCGGCAGCAGGTAGGCGTTCCAGGAGCCGACGAACGCGAGCACGCCGACCGTCACGAGACCAGGCCCCGACAGCGGGAGCAGGATCCGCCAGAAGAACCCGAGGCGGCTGGCGCCGTCGAGCTGCGAGGCCTCCTCGAGCTCGTTCGGGATCGCCTGCAGGAACGGCCGCAGGATCACGACCGTCAGCGGCAACGCGTACGCCGCCTGCGGGAGCGCGATGCCCCACCACGTGTTCGACAGGTTGAGGTCACGGATGAGGATGAACAGCGGGATGACACCCACGGTCGCCGGGAACAGCAGACCCGCCACGAAGATCGTGTAGATCCCCTCGCGGCCCTTGAACTTGTAGCGCGCGAGCGGGTAGGCCGCCATGACCCCGCAGATCACGACGAGCGCCGTCGTGATGAGCGCGATCACCGTCGAGTTGAGCGTGTAACGCCAGAAGTTCGAGTCGCTCAGGATTCCCGAGTAGTTCTTCAGGACCCAGGGGTCGGGCAGGCCGGACGGGTTGCGGATCAGGTCGCCGTTGGTGCGGAAGCCCGAGATCACGCCGTACAGCACCGGGCCGAGGGAGAACGCGACGACGATGAGCGCGATGAAGTAGATCCAGGGGTTACCGCCCCGCATCACGTTCGTCGAGCGGTTCGTGCGCCGTGCGGTCTTGGTGGCGGCGGCCGCTGCAGCGCCCTTCGGAGCGGCGGTGGCGGTGCTCATCGGGAGACCTTCTTCCGGCGGACGACCGTGGCTGTGTTGTCTCGGTTCATGATGAATCGCTGGTAGAGCAGCGCCATGACGAGCGCGACGATGAAGAGGATCACCGAGGCCGCCGAGGCGATGCCGTAGTTGGAGCGCTGCGTGCCCTGCTGGACGAGGAAGGTCGCCATCGTGCTGGTCGCGTTGGCGGGGCCACCTCCGGTGAGGACCCACACCATGTCGAAGAGCTGCAGCGAGCCGATCATCGACAGGAACGCCCACGTGCGCAGGGTCGGGCCGAGCATCGGGATCGTGACGCGCCGCTGGATCTGCCACCAGGAGGCGCCGTCGAGCTGGGCCGCCTCGTAGAGCTCCTCGGGCACGCCCTGCAGGCCGGCGAGGAACAGGATGATCGCCATGCCGAGGTACTTCCAGGTCAGCACCGCGATCACGGCGGGCAGCGCCCACTCGAGGCTGCCGGTGAAGCCTTGTTTCGGCCCGCTCAACCCGACGCTGGAGAGCACCGTGTCGATGATGCCCTCGTTCGGGACGAACATCTGGTACCAGATGACACCCGCGATGACCTCGGACAGCACGTACGGGACGAAGATGATCGTCCGCAGGATCCCCTGGCCGCGCATCTTGCGGTTCAGCAGCAGCGCGATGGCCAGGCCGAGCGGGAGCTGGATGGCGATCGACGCCACCACGATGATCATGTTGTGCTGGAACGCCTCGATGAACTCGGGGTTCTCGAGCACGCGACGGTAGTTGTCGAGACCGACGAACCTCTCGAAGTCGCCGTACCCCTTCCACTTGAAGAAGGAGATCTGGACGGCGCGTGCGATCGGCACGACGACGAACAGGCCGAGCAGTGCGAGGGCGGGCGCCACGAACAGCGTGATCTCGAGACCCTTGCGGAACGGACCACTCCCGCGGCGTCCGGCCGACCGGCCGGTCGCCGGCCGCGCCGAAGCGCGACCGGCGACCGGGACGGTCGGGTTGGACGTCGCAGGCGAGGCGGGGGCGCCCATCTGGGCGGTCGCTTCGTCTGCCACGTCGATCACTTCTCCGCGTCAGCCGCCGCCTGGGTGGCGTCGACGATGTCCTGCGGGCTGGCCTTACCGGCGAACAGGTCGACGATCTTGGCGTTCATCGCGTCACCGATCGCCTTGCCGAAGGCCGTGTCGAAGTACAGCTGGATGAACGGGGCCGCGTCACGGACCTCGAGGAGGCTCGCCAGCGCCGCGTCCGAGACGTACTTCGACGCCGTCGGGTTGGTCGGCAGACCCATGTCGAGCTCCGCGAAGCCCTTCTGGATCTCGTCGGACAGCAGGTACTGCGCGAAGTCCACGGCAGCGTCGGGCGCGTCCTTGCTCACGGCCCACGCGTCACCGCCACCCAGCTGGGCAGCCGGGTCGCCGTCACCGTTCGAGACGGCCGGGAACGCGAACCACGCGAGGTTCGAGCCGATGCCGTCCTCGCCGAGCTCGTCGGTGATGCCCTGCATCACGCCGGGCTCCCAGTGACCCTGGAGCTCGATCGCGACCTTGCCCGTGGCGAGCATGCCCGAGGCGCTCGACGGGCCCTTCTGGGCGACGGTGCTCAGGAAGCCGTCGTTGAAGGGCTCGGCGTCCAGGAGCTCCTGGAGCGACTCACCGGCGCGCAGGAAGCACGGGTCGGAGAAGTCGTACGACGACAGCGCGCCCACGAGGGTGTCCTGCGAGCACTGGCGCAGCGCGAACTGGTACCAGTAGTGCGCAGCCGGCCAGCCCTCACCGGCACCGACCGACAGCGGCGTGATGCCCGCGGCCTTGAGCTTGTCGATCGCGGCGTACATCTCGTCCCACGTGGCCGGGGGCGCCGAGATGCCGGCCTGCTCGAAGAGGGCCTTGTTGTACCAGAAGCCCACCACACCGAGCGAGAACGGCAGCGCGTAGGTCTTGCCCTCGACCTGGAAGCCGGCCACGGAGCCACCGAGCTTGGCGATCGTCTCCGCCGCCGCGTCCGAGATGTCCTTCGTGATGCCCGCGTTGACGTGGTCGCGCAGCTCGCCGCCGCCACGCTCCATGTAGATGTCCGGGGCGTCCCCGGCCTGGAACGCGGCCTCGAGCTTCGTGATCATGTCCTCGTGCTGCATGGCGCTCACCTCGACGGTGACGCCCGGGTTGGCAGCCTCGAAGTCCTTCGCGACCTTGTCGTAGTAGACCTTGCCGTCACCCGTGTTGGAGTTGTGCCACCACGAGATGGTGACCTTCTCACCCTTGTCCCCGCCGCCGCCGGTCGTGCCGTCGCCGGACGGGGAGTCGCCGCCGTTGGAGCAAGCGGCGAGGAGTGCGATCGTCGTCGCGAGCGCGATGCCCGCAGTTGCACGACGCATGCGTGCCATGTCTGGTCCCTTCGATCTTCGTTGACCCACCTGGACGCTGAGGAGCATGGCAAAGTTTCGGGCGACGCGTCAATCGTTATCGACACCGATATCGACACCGTTATGAAACCGATGCCATAGGATCGCCGCGTGGAGCACTCAGGCCGGGTCAAGATGGCCGACGTCGCCCGTCAGGCGGGCGTTTCGGTGGCGACCGTGTCCAAGGTCGTCAACGGTCGGTACGGGGTCGCGCAGGCGACCCTCGACCGCGTCCAGCAGGTCATCTCCGAGCTCGGCTACGAGGCCAGCCTCGGCGCGTCGAGCCTGCGATCGCACCGCACGCACGTGGTCGGGATCCTCGTCGCCGAGTTCGAGCCGTTCTCCACCGAGCTCCTCAAGGGCGCCTCCGACGCGATCGGCTCGACCGACTACGAGCTGCTCGCCTACTCCGCCGGCGGGCGCCGCGCGGACGTCGGCTGGGAGCGCCGGTACCTGTCGCGCCTCGGCGGCACGCTCATCGACGGCGCGATCATCGTGACCCCCACGGTGGTCGACGCGCGCAGCGTCATCCCCGTCGTCGCGATCGACCCGCACACCGGCCCGTCCGGTCTGCCGACCGTCGACTCCGACAACTTCGCCGGCGCCGTCATGGCGACCGAGCACCTGCTGCGCCTCGGCCACCGCCGCATCGGCCTCATGGGCGGGCGCCCCGACCTCGAGTCCGCGCGGCTGCGCGAGGCGGGGTTCCGCGCCGCGATGACGTCCGCCGGGCTGACGGTCGACGAGACCCTCGTCGTCAACGGTGGCTTCCGCCAGGACACCGCGACGCAGCCCGCGCGCGACCTGCTCGACCGCCCCGACCGCCCGACCGCGGTGTTCGCCGCGAACGACCTGTCGGCGATCCGTACCGTCGAGGTCGCGCGCGAGCTCGGGCTGCGCGTGCCCGACGACCTGTCCGTGGTCGGGTTCGACAACGTCCCCGAGTCCGCGCTCTGCGACCCGCCGCTGACGACCGTCAGCCAGCCGCTGCGCGACATCGGCGCGCGCGCGCTGCACCTGCTCATCGACCTGCTCGCCGAGAGGGACGTGCCGACGCACCTGCGCCTGCCCACGGCCCTGATCGAGCGCGCGTCCTGCCGCCCGCTGGGCTGACCTCCCCGGTGCCCGTCGGCACGCGCGGCACGGTCAGTGCACGACCGTGCCCGCTGCGTCGTCGGCCTCGTCCGTCACCGAGCCCTCGCGGATGTGCCGCGTGACCCACGGCGCGATCGCGAACATGGCGCCCGCGAACACGAGGGCGACCGCCCCGATCCCGCCGAAGTACGCGGTCGGGCTCGCGTCGCTCGTCACCTGCACGAGCTGTGCCGTGATCGCGTTGCCCGCGCTCGTCGCGAGGAACCACAGCGCCATCGCCTGACCCTTGAACGCGCGCGGCGCGAGCAAGGTCGTCGCGGCCAGGCCGACGGGCGACAGGCACAGCTCGCCGATCGTCTGCACGACGTAGACCACGACGAGCACCCACCACGGCGACGTGCCGTCGCCCGCGACCGCCGACGCCCCCGCGAGGAACAGGAACGACAGGGCGGCGAACGTCAGACCGATCGCGAACTTCACGGCGGTCGGCGGCCGGTCGTCGAGCTTGACCCACAGCCACGCGAACACCGGCGCGAGGATGATGATCGAGGCCGGGTTGACCGACTGGAAGAAGGCGGGCGAGACCTCGATGCCGAAGATCTCGAGGTCCGTGTGGTCACGCGCGTAGGCCGACAGCGTGCTCGCGGCCTGCTCGAAGATCATCCAGAACAGCATCGCGGCGACGAACAGCGGGATGTACGCACGCAGGCGCGACCGCTCGCGCTCCGTGACCTTGGGCGAGCGGAACATGACCCAGAACGTCGCGACCGGCGCCGCGAGCGCGATGTACGACAGCGCGTCGACGAGCGTCGTCGTCGTGAAGCCACCCGAGACGAGCGCCGCGACGCCGAGGGCCACGACGCATCCGGCCGCGACCGCGACGACGAGGCGCACGACCCCCGCGCGGTCCGCGGACGTCAGCGGGTTCGGGGGCTCGTCGCCGGCGCCGCCCAGCAGGCCACGCCCCGCGACGAAGAACACGAGAGCGATCGCCATGCCGACCGCGGCGACCGCGAAACCGGCGTGGTACCCGCCGATCTCCCGCGCGATGCCCACGAGGATCGGCGCGAGCAGTGAGCCCAGGTTGATGCCCATGTAGAAGATCGAGAACCCCGAGTCGCGCCGCACGTCGTCGCGCGAGTACAGGTCGCCGACCATGCTCGAGACGTTGGGCTTGAGCAGGCCCGTGCCGAGCGCGACGAGCACGATCCCCAGGTACGCGGTCGACGTGCTCGGGACCGCCAGGCTCACGTGACCGGCCGCGATCACGACCCCGCCGTAGAGCACCGAGCGGCGCGCGCCGATCATGCGGTCCGCGAGCCAGCCGCCGATCACCGACAGCAGGTACACCGACGCGCCGTACGCGGCGACGACCGCGTTGCCCAGGTCGTCCTCGAGCCCGAGACCGCCGTTCGCGAGCGTGTCGGTGAGGAAGTACAGCAGGATCGCCCGCATGCCGTAGTAGCTGAACCGCTCCCACAGCTCCGTCCCGAACAGGGTCATCAGGCCGAGCGGGTGGCCGAAGAACGCGCGGTCACGCGGGACCGGTCCGCGCGACCGGCCGACGCGCAGCACGGCGTCGTCGTTCAGGTGCGCGTCCCCCGGCGTGGGGTCGATCGGGCTCTGCTCGGGTCCGCTGCGTCGCGGTCCGCTCCGGTCCCGCCGCCTGCGTTCCGGCTGGTCATCACGATCCATGCCGTCATGGTCCATCCGCCCATCGTGGAGCGCCCGGGACCCCCTCACCACCTGAGTGCCGGTGCCGCGTGGTAGGGCAGGCGGTCAGTCGGACGCCGCGCGGACGCCGTCGGGGCGCGTCCGCTCGCGCTCAGCGTGCGGTGTCGCCGAACTGCCCCGCGCGGTACTCGTCCTCGAGCAGGCCCATGTCGATCGCGTCGCACCAGCGGTCGCCGTCGCGGTACGCGTCACGACGCCGCCCCTCGACCCGGAACCCGAGGTTCTCGTACAGCGCCTGCGCACGCGAGTTGATCGACAGGACGTCGAGCCCCACGCGGTGCAGGCCGAGGCCGTCGAACGCGAACCCGAGCACGAGCTCGATCGCCTCGGTGCCGTACCCGCGACCCCGGTAGCCGGGACGCATCGCGAGCCGCAGCGACGCGCTGCCCAGGTACTCGTCGATGTCGTCCAGGACGATCTCACCGAGGTACTCGTCATGGCCGACGAGCGTGATGGCGAGGTCGACGCGCCCCGGCAGCTGTCCGACGGTCGCGCACCACGTCCGCGCCTGCTCGAGCGTGAAGTCGCGGGTGGTCCCCGTCAGCCGCTTGCCCTCGGGGTCGCTCACCGACTCCCACAGCGCCTCGGCGTCGTCCGCGCGGATCGGACGGAGCGTGAGCATCTCGCCCTGCAGCGTCGGCTTCTCGACGCGCGTCGTCGTCATCGGCCCTCCCCCGGTCGGTCCCCCGAGGGTAGTGCTGCGTCCGGCTCCCCGGCAGGGACCTTCGCCGCGGCGGGGTGTCGCACTCCGCGTGCCGGCGTGCGCGGCGGCGGGGAACGAGAGCGCGCGACCGGACGGCAGCACGACGACGGGGCGACGACCACGACCGACGACGACCGACGACGAGCGATGACGACGGGCATGACGACGGCGGCGCCGCGGAGCTCAGCCAGACTCCGCGACGCCGCCGCGTCCATGACCGGGCCGGACGTGTCCGGCCCGGCGATCAGCGCACCGTGAGGGTGGCTGCCTTGCTGGTCACGTTGCCCGCCGCGTTCGTGACGTACACCCGGTACTGGGCCCCGTCACGTGCCTTGGTCGCGACGACCTTGAGCGTCGTGCTGGTCGCGCCCGTGAGCTTGACCCACGTGCTCGACCCGGCGCGCCGCTCGTACCACTGGACCGACGGTGCCGGCGAGCCGCTGACCGCGACGCGGAACGTCGCGACCGTGTCGCGCTTCGCCGTGACCGACGCCGGCGCGGTCACCACCGTCGGGGCGACCGCCTTGCGGACGACCGCCGTCGTGGTCGTCGCCTTGCCCGCGGAGTTCGTGAACACCGCGCGCACCTCGACGCCCTTGCTCGTCGTGGGGACCTTGAGCGTGACCGACGTGCCGGTCGCACCCGTGATGGTCTTCCACGTCGAGTAACCGACACCGCGCTGCTGCCAGCGCACCGTCGGGGTCGGGAAGCCCGACGCCGCCGCGCTGAGCGTCACCTTCGTGCCCGCCTTCTGGTTCGTGACGGACTTCGGGTTCTTCGTGACCTTCGGCGCGTACGGCGCGATCTTGACGGTCGCCGCCGTGGTGGTCGCCTTCCCGGCGGTGTTCGTGAACACCGCCCGGTACGACGCCCCGTGGTTGGCCGAGCCGACGACCACCGCGAGGGAGGTCTTCGTCGCACCCGCGACCGTCTCCCACGTGGTCGTGCCGGCCGCGCGACGCTGCCACGACACGGTCGGCGTCGGTGTCCCCGTCGCCGCCGCACGGAGCACCACGGTGGTGCCGCGGACCGCAGTGACGGACGACGGGTGCGTCGTCACCGTCGGCTTGACCTCCGTCGGCGGGACCACCTTGGCCTCGACCAGCCGGCCGACGCCCCAGTGCGCGGTGCTCTGGTAGCCCGCACCCGTCGGGTCGGCCCAGTTGGTGATCGCGTGCCGGCTGCCGTTCGCGGCGTCGTTGACCTGGAAGTCCAGGCCGTGGAACGTCCCGAGGCCGCCGTACTCGAGGAGGCTGATCGCCGCCTCGACGCGGTAGCCGGTCTCGGTCTCGACGACCGCGCTGGTCAGTCGGTTGCGCTGGTACGCCTCGTCACCCGTGCCGAACGACACGGCGCCCGCCGCGTCGATGCGGATCTGGGTGTCGTCGTACCGGTACGAGCCGTTCTTCGCGTTGCCGCCGTCGACGTAGATCTCGACCGAGTCCTTGATCCACGGGTCGCTCCCGCTCGTGTCGATCACCGGGTCGGCGACGTCGGCGAGCACGTACAGCGTGTGGTCCTTCCAGAGCGTCCGGAAGGTGCCGACGGCACCGCCCGAGCCCGACGTCGCCTTCTGGGTGGCGACCGAGCCGGCACCGGCCCACGCCGCGTCGACCTCGCCGTCGATCGTCGGGACGGCCGTGGCGGCCGGGACCTCGACGTACGACAGCTCCTCGACGAGCGAGACCGAACCGAGCACTCCCGGCGTGTTCCACGTGGCCTTCGTCGAGCCGTCGACCACCTGCACGTCGAGCTCGACGACGTCACCGCGTGCCGCGTCGCTCAGCGGGAGCTGCACGACGGCGGTCCAGCCGCCCTCGCGCGGCGTGGCGACGCCCTCGAGGTCACCCTCCCCGTCGCGACCGAACGCGAACGTGCCGTCGGTCGTGACGAGCCGGAGCTCGTCGGACGGGTCGACCGTGGTGTCGTCGACGTCCACGTACGCCGTGAGCCGGTCGGCGGACCAGCGCAGCTGGAACGCCGCCTTCTCGCCGACCTGCTGCAGGGGCAGTCGCTGCCACTGCGACGAGGTCACCGAGTAGTCGCCGTCGGCGTCGGCCGCGAACGCGTTCGCGCTGCGGATCGCCGCCGGCAGGTCGAGGCCGGCCGCACCGTAGAACGCGTACTTGGCCTTGTAGTAGTCGTCGAACAGCAGCGGCTTGCCGTTGTTCGACGCGCGCCACGAGCGACCGTCCGTCAGGCCCCAGAGCGTCACCGAGAAAAGGTCCTCGGCGTGCGCCCGGAACGTGTCGAACGCGGTCTGGTAGTAGTACCCCTGGTCGACGGCCTTCGCGGTGTCCGCCGAGCCGACCACGACGTCGAGCTCCGTGACCGCCTGCAGCAGGTCGGTCCCGTCCGCCTTCTTGAGGCCGTCGAAGTCCGCGAGGGCGTCGCCGAGCGTGCTGACCGGCGTCGAGAGCGCCACGTGGAACTGGTGGCCCACGCCGTCGATCGGCACGTCGCGCTCGATGAGGCGCTCCACGAGAGCCTTGTAGCGAGCGCGCTTGCCCGTCTGCTCGGTGTTGTAGTCGTTGATGAACAGCGCGACCGGGTGCTCGGCGCCCTCAGCGGCGTACTCGTCGTTGAAGGCCGCGTTCGCGTACTCGAACGCCGAGTCCACGAAGCTCTCGCCGAGGATCTGGTACCACGTCGAGCGGCGCATGCCGTCGGCGTAGGCGGTGCCGTCGTCGATCACCTCGTTGACGACGTCCCACGCGACCATCGGGTTGGTGTCCGAGCCGAACGGCCCGTACTCCTCCGCGATCGTCCGCGCCACGTTGAAGATGTGGTCGTGCAGGCGCTGACGCATCGCGTCAGGGCCGAGCAGCGCGCCCTCGTCGTCCCGGTAGAACCAGTCCGGCGTCTGGCTGTGCCAGGCGAGCACGTGGCCGTACACGCGCAGGTCGTTGTCCCGCGCGTAGTCGAGCAGCGCCTTCGCCTCGGCGTGCATGCCGAACGTGTCGACGCCCTCGCCCGAGTACCACGCCTCGACCTTCATGTAGTTCTCGGCCGTGACCTGACCGAAGTGCTTGAGCAGCAGCTCGGAGGCCGAGCCCGCCATCTCGCGCGAGTCGATCGCCACGCCCACGGGGAAGTCGACCGTGTCCTTGAGCGGCGTGAGGTCCTCGATCTCGGAGGGCGGCGTCGAACGGACCTGGATGTCGTCGATGACGAAGGTCGAGGTGTTGCCCGCCTCGCCCTGCGCCCACGCCGTCTCGAAGTACAGCTCGGCGGCCTCGTCGAACGCGGGCATCGAGAACGTGCCCGTGAGGTGGACCCACTGGCTCGAGGACAGGCCCGTGAACTGAGCGAGGTTCGAGAACGCCTGCGTCCCGTTCGCCACCGTGCGCGACGAGAGCGTCATGTCGCCCGGCGTGCCCTCGAACTTGACCCACGCGGACACGTCGTACGTCGCGCCCGGGGTGGCCGTGTCGGTCACGTCGTACTGCAGGCCCTGGCCCTGCGACACGCGGTTCGACACGCGCACCGCGTACGTCGAGTCGTGCGCGACCTCGTCCTGCACGTCGAGCGTCGCGACGCCGTTGCCGTCGTCACGCGCCGTCCAGCCCTGCAGCGTGCCGTCCTCGAAGTCGGACTCGACGAGCGTCACGCCCTTGGGCGCGGCACCGCCGGCCGGCAGCGTGAAGATCCAGCCGTCCGCGAGCAGCTCGGCGACGACCGTCTTGACCGCGTTGACGCCCGGCGTCCGGTTGCCGCCGCCGTCGTGCACGAGGACGATCTCGCCGGGGTTCGACGTGATGGTCGTGCGCAGCGCGGCGGTGAGCTTGGCCTCGTCGCCCGCGTTCTCGGCGCCGTCCCAGTCCATGATCAGGTTGTCGACGGCGAGCGGCTGCATGCCGAGGGCCACGGCGACCTGGTTCGTCTGGCCCCACGCACCGTTCGGCGCGCGGAAGTACGGGACCTCGGCATCGGGGTCGCCCAGCGCGTCACGGATGATCGCGAGGTTCGCCTTGAGCTTGTCCGCGACCTCCTGCTTCGACAGGTCGGCCATGCTCGCGTAGTCGGTGCTGTGGTTGCACAGCGTGTGGCCGTCGGCAACGATCCGCTTGAGGATGTCCGCCCCGCCCGGCGCCTGGATGTTCTCCCCGATCACGCAGAACGTCGCCGTGACGTGGTTCTCCTCGAGGAAGTCCAGCAGCGCGGTCGTCGTGGCGCCGTTGGGGCCGTCGTCGAACGTGAGCGCCGAGGTCTTCACCGTGCCGCGCGCGGCCGAGACCGGCGTGGTCGTCGGGTTGAGCGCGCCACCCGGCACGAAGTCCGGGTCCGTCTCGACGTAGTCGTCGCTGGAGCCACCTGTGATCAGCACGTCGTCCACCAGGAAGTCGGGGTGCGCGGTCTCGACGTCAGCGGCCTCGAAGTACAGCACGACCGAGGTCAGGCCCGGACCGCGCGTGTACGTGCCGGAGAGCTCGACCCACTCCTGGTCGGTCACGTCGACCGCCTCGGCGACCGTGCCGTACGAGTCGTCACCGCCGGAGTTCGTCTGGGCCGTGAGCTTGATGGTCGAGGGCCCGGTGGTCCCGGCCGGGAGCTTGACCCACGCCGAGACGGTGTAGGGCGTGCCCTCGGCGAGGGTCGCCGTCAGGTCGGCCTGCGTCCCTGCCCAGTTCGCGCTGCGCGCCGAGACCAGCAGGCTCTTCGCGCCGCCGTGCGCCTCGGTGTCGGTCAGCGCGGTCGTCGAGCCGCGGTTGCCCCACGGGTCCTTCGTGGTCTCGAAGTCGTTGCTGAGGACGACCGTCGGCTCGCTGCTGGGCGAGGTCGCCGTCACCAGCACGTCGTCGAGCTGGTAGGAGTACGTCGCGCCGGTGGTGCCGAGGTAGAACGAGCTCTCCGTGGCGACCGCGGGGATCGTGTACTGGCTGGTGACGGTTGTCCACTCGGCGGTGACCGTGGTGGGCGTGAGCCAGCCGAAGTTGGGCAGCGTGATCCACCGTGCGTCGACCTGGTCCGCACCCTCGACGACGCGCATCTTGGCGGAGACGGTCACGACGCTGCCGGGGGCCAGGTCGTCGAGCATGCCCGCGGGGGTCGAGACGCCGTCGTAGTCCGCGCCGCGCGGGACCTCGTAGACCTTGGAGTCGTCCGGCAGCGTGACGAACTCGCCGCTCGCGCCGGACGGGAGGAGAGCGCCGAGCGTGCCGTCGTCGAACGACTCGGACAGCAGGGTGGTCGCCCCGTCGGCCGCGCCGGCGGCTGTGGCGCCCGCCGTGACGGCCGTCAGGGGTGCCGCGAGCAGCGCGAGAGTGGCGAGACCCGCCACCCTGCGCCTTCCGCGAACCGGGGAGTGAGTGAACATCAACGCTCCTTTGCGTGGACGTGGACCGATCTCGGTGGCGTGAGGCTAGCCCGGTATCGGGCTCCGTGGCGCGTTCTTTCGGTAACGATTTCGATACCGTTCGACCGCGCGCATGCCGCGCACTCGGGACGGACCGGACAGGACCGCGTCCGGCGCCGCACGGAACCGGTGGCGACGATGGGCGTGATCACGCGGAGGTCGGGACGTACGTCCCTGTCACCGGAGACGACGAAGCCCCCGATCGGAGGACGTCCGACCGGGGGCTTCGTCGTACCGCGCGTCCCCTGGAGGGATTACGCGCTGAAAGTTTCGATCACTGCGAGACGCGCTCCAGGACCAGCTCGCGCACGCGACCCGCGTCGGCCTGACCGCGCGTGGCCTTCATGACCGCACCGATGATCGCGCCGACCGGCCCGAGGTTGCCCGACCGGATCTTCTCGGCGATGTCCGGCTGCGCCGCGAGCGCCGCGTCGATCGCCTCGAGGAGCGGACCGTCGTCGGACACGACCTCGAGGCCACGTGCGACGACGACCTGCTCGGGGTCGCCCTCCCCCGCGAGCACGCCCTCGAGGACCTGCCGCGCGAGCTTGTCGTTGATCCGGCCCGAGTCGACGAGCGCCTGCAGCGCACCGATCTGCGCGGGCGTGATGGGCAGCTCGGCCAGCTCGACCTCGCGCTCCTTGGCGGTACGCGCGAGCTCGCCCATCCACCACTTGCGTGCGGCCGCGGGCGCCGCACCCGCGGCCACCGTCGCCTCGATGAGCTCGACCGCGCCCGCGTTCACCACATCGCGCATCTCGGCGTCCGCGAAGCCCCACTCGCCCTGCAGCCGGCGACGACGCGCCGCGGGCAGCTCCGGGAGCGCGGCGCGGATCTCCTCGACCCACGCGCGGTCCGGCGCGATCGGCACCAGGTCGGGCTCCGGGAAGTACCGGTAGTCCTCCGCGTCCGACTTCACGCGCCCGCTCGTCGTCGTGCCCGTGTCCTCGTGCCAGTGGCGCGTCTCCTGCACGACCGCGCCGCCCGCGTCGAGCACCGCCGCCTGCCGCGAGATCTCGTAGCGCACCGCGCGCTCGACCGAGCGGAACGAGTTCACGTTCTTGGTCTCGGTCCGTGTGCCCAGCGGGCTCGACGACGTCGGGCGCAGCGACACGTTGACGTCCGCCCGCACGTTGCCGCGCTCCATGCGCGCCTCGGAGACCTCGAGCGCACGGAACAGGTCGCGCAGCGTCTGCACGTACGCACGTGCGACCTCGGGCGCTCGGGCACCAGCACCCGTGATCGGGCGCGTGACGATCTCGACGAGCGGGATGCCCGCGCGGTTGTAGTCGACCAGCGAGTACTCCGCGCCGTGGATGCGACCCGTGCTGCCGCCCACGTGCGTGTTCTTGCCCGCGTCCTCCTCCATGTGCGCGCGCTCGATGTCGACGCGGAACACCGTGCCGTCCTCGAGCTCGACGTCGACGTGCCCGTCGAACGCGATCGGCTCGTCGTACTGCGACGTCTGGAAGTTCTTCGGGACGTCCGGGTAGAAGTAGTTCTTGCGCGCGAACCGGCACGTCTGCGCGATCGAGCAGTTCAGTGCCAGACCGATCCGGATCGCGTACTCGACCGCGGTCCCGTTGACCACCGGGAGGCTGCCCGGCAGCCCCAGCGACACGGGCGTGACAGACGTGTTGGGCTCCTCGCCGAACCCCGCCGGCGCCGCGTCGAACATCTTGGTCCGCGTGCCGAGCTCGACGTGCACCTCGATGCCGATCACCGGGTCGAAGCGCGCGACCGCGTCGTCGTAGTCGACCAGGTCGACGACTGCGTGGCTCATCGCGCCACCTCCAGCTCCGGGGCCTGGGCCAGCAGCGGGCCGCCCCACTCGTTCTCGAGCAGCGCCTCGAGCGCCGCACCCACGCGGTACAGGCGGTCGTCGGCCTTCGCCGGCGCGAGCACCTGGAACCCGACGGGCAAGCCGTCGTCCGACAGCCCCGCGGGCAACGACAGACCGGGGACACCCGCGAGGTTCGCCGGGATCGTCGCGACGTCGTTGAGGTACATCGCCAGCGGGTCGTCGAGCTTCTCGCCCAGCTTGAACGCGGTCGTCGGCGCGGTGGGCGAGACGAGCACGTCGGCCTGCGCGAACGCGGCCGAGAAGTCGCGCTGGATGAGCGTGCGGACCTTCTGCGCGCTGCCGTAGTACGCGTCGTAGTAGCCCGCCGACAGCGCGTACGTCCCGAGGATGATGCGCCGCTTGACCTCGTCGCCGAAGCCCTGGCCACGCGTCGCGGCCATGACGCGCTCCGCGGTCACCGGACCCTCGCTCGGCTCGACCCGCAGGCCGAACCGCATGCCGTCGAACTTGGCCAGGTTGCTCGACGCCTCGGCCGGCAGGATGAGGTAGTACGCCGCGAGCGCGTACGTGAAGTGAGGGCACGAGACCTCGACGATCTCCGCGCCCGCGCGCTCCAGCAGGCCGAGCGACTCGTGGAACCGCGCGAGGACGCCGGCCTGGTAGCCCTCGCCCTGCAGCTCGGTGATCACACCGACGCGCACCCCCGACAGGTCGCCGTTCGCCCCCAGGCGCGCCGCGCCGACGAGGTCCGGCAGCGGCTCGGCGATCGACGTCGAGTCGCGCGGGTCGTGACCGCCGATGAGCTCGTGCAGCAGCGCCGAGTCGAGCACCGTGCGCGTCACCGGACCCGCCTGGTCCAGGCTGCTCGCGAGCGCGATCAGCCCGTAGCGCGAGACCGAGCCGTACGTGGGCTTGACGCCCACCGTGCCCGTGACCGCGGCCGGCTGACGGATCGAGCCGCCCGTGTCCGTGCCGATCGCGAGCGGCGCCTCGTACGCGCCGACCGCCGCGGCGCTGCCGCCGCCCGAACCACCCGGGATCCGCTCGAGGTCCCACGGGTTGTGCGTGTTGCCGTACGCGGAGTGCTCGGTCGACGAGCCCATCGCGAACTCGTCCATGTTCGTCTTGCCGAGGATCGGCAGGCCGGCCGCCTTGATGCGCTCGACGAGCGTCGCGTCGTACGGCGGGACCCAGCCCTCGAGGATCTTCGAGCCGGCGGTCGTGGGAACACCCCTCGTCACCACGACGTCCTTGACCGCGATCGGCACACCCGCCAGCGGGTGCAGCGTCTCGCCCGCCGCGCGTCGCGCGTCCACGTCCGCCGCGGTCGCGAGCGCGTCCTCGTCGGACACGTGCAGGAACGCGTGCACCGCGGGCTCGACCGCCGCGATGCGGTCCAGGTGCGCACGCGTCGCCTCGACGCTCGACACCTCGCCCGCCTGCAGCCTGTCGGCGAGCGCCGCCGCCGAGATCCGCGTCAGGTCGTCGCTCATGCGTCCTCCCCCAGGATCTGCGGGACGAGGAACTTGCCGTCGCGGGCGGCCGGCGCTGCGGCCAGCACCGCGTCGCGGTCGACCGGGGGCTCGGGCACGTCGGCTCGGAACACGTTCGTCAGCGGCAGGGGGTGGCTCGTGGCCGGCACGTCCGGCGTGGCGATCTCGCTCACGCGCGCGACCGACTCGACGATGACGTCGAGCTCCCCGGCGAGCCGGTCGAGCTCGTCGGGCGTCAGGTCGATCCGGGCCAGCCCCGCCACACGCGCGACCTCGTCGCGAGAGAGGGTGGACATGACGCAGAGTCTAGTGGGGCCTCACACCCGCTCGACGGCCGCCTCGATGAGCGAGAGCAGCGCGAGCGCGTACGCGTCCTCGGCACGGTCGGCGGTGAACACCTGCTCGGGCCGCCCCGCGAGCTCGACGAGCACCTGGAACGTGCCGTCGGTCGCACGCGCGAGCGAGCGGAACGTCCCGCCCAGCAGGTCGCGCAGCTGGTCCTCGCGTGGCAGCCAGACCGCGTCCTGCAACGCGACCGAGTCCAGCGCCCACTCGGTCGTGCCGTTGAAGCCCAGCACCGTGCCGGTCGGGTAGTGGTGCGGCTCGATGGTCATCTCGCTGACCGTGAAGACCTCGTCGACGCCGTCCACGAGCACACCGAACCGGTCGCCCGACGCCGGGTGCCAGTGCAGCCCCGTGCCGCGCAGCCGCAGGGCCAGCTCACGCGTGATCACACGTCCAGTATCGACCTGTCCGGGACCATCTGCCCGAGCGACGCGGCGGACGACGAGCGATGCTCGCAGACGTGCGTCCCACCCCCGTCTACTACTACTCGTCCTCGAGCGGACTCGTCCGCACGTTCGCCGAGCGCCTCGGACGTCCGGTGTTCAACCTCGCCGAGCGTGAGCACCGGCGCAGCGAGGTCGACGGGCCGTGGGTCCTGCTGACGCCGTCCTACAAGACCGGCAACGACGCCAACGACACGATCCCCGAGGCCGTGCGGCGGTTCCTGCGCTCCGAGCGCAACCGCCGCCAGCTCGTCGGGATCATGGGCTCGGGGAACCGCAACTTCGGCCGCTACTACCAGAAGGCCGCGCGGGAGATCGCCGAGCGCTCGGGGCGGCCGATCCTGTTCGAGTTCGAGCTCGCCGGCACGCCGTGGGACGTCGAGGAGTGCCGGCGCCTCCTCGACGAGCTCGACGAGGGGCTCGCCCGCCGCGCAGGCTGAGCCCCTCGTCGCTCGTCGTGCTCAGGCGCCGTTGCTCCCCGAACGGTTGCCCAGCGCGCCCGAGGCGATCCCGCCGGCCGCACCCGAGAGCACCGAGGCGATGTCGATGCCCGTGAGCGACTTGACGACCTCCTGGCCCTCGCCGAGGACCTGACCGACCGTCTTGGTGACCGCCGACGCTCCGTCGGTCGAGACCACCGTGAGCTGCTTGATCGCCGCGATCGGGTCGGACGCCGCCTTCACGATCTCCGGCAGGACCGCGATGACCTGCTGGGCGAGGATCGCCTCGCCCTGCTCCCGCAGCGCGTCGGCCTGCGCCTTCGTCGCCTCGGCCGCGGCTAGGCCCTCGGCCTTCGCCGCCGCCGCGCGGGCGAGACCGAGCGCCTCGACCGCCTGCGCCTCGGCGAGCTGACGGTCACGCTCGGCGTTGCCCGCGCGGATCGTGGCCTGCGCCGCGGCCTCGGCGTCGTTGACCGCCGCGACCTTGTTCGCCTCGGCGATGCGCGTGCGCTTGAACGCGTCCGCCTCCGTCGCGGCGTTCGCCGCGTCGCGCTCGCCGGTCGCCTGCTGGACCGCGGCGTACGCGGCGGCCTCGGCCGGCTTGCGCACGTCGATGTCGAGCTGCTCCTCGGTGACCTTGGCCTTCTCGGCGAGCGCCTCGCGCTCCTGCTGCGCGACGAGCTTGTCCTGCTCGGCACGCGCGAGGCGGCCCGCGGCCTCGGCCTCGGCGTTCGCGCGGTCGGTCTCGGCCTTGATGGTGGCCTGCTTGAGCGCGAGGTCACGCTGGCGCTCGGCGATGGCCTCGGCCGCCACGATCTTGGCGAACTCGGAGACCTGCTGCGCCTCGGCCTCCTTGACCTCGGCGACCTGGCGGGCACGGGCGGCCTCGGCGCGACCGAGGTTCGCCAGGTAGTCCGAACCGGGCGTCGAGATGTCGGAGATGTTGAGCAGGTCGACCTGCAGGCCCTGCTCGGCGAGGTCGGCCTTGGTCGAGGCGACGACCGCGTCCTGCAGCGACTTGCGGTCGCTGATGATCTGCTCGATCGTCATGTCGCCGATGATCGAGCGCAGCGACCCCTCGAGCGACTCCTTGATGACGTCGGTCAGCGTCGCCTGCTGCGACAGGAAGCGCTGGGCCGCACGACGCACGCCCTCCTCGTCGCCGCGCACCTTGAAGTTGATCGACGCCTTGATGGCGAGCTTGATGCGGTTCTTGTCGACGCCCTCGACCGTGATGCCGATCTGCCGCTGCTCGAGCGAGATCGGGAAGCCCTGCTGCAGCACGGGCCAGACGAAGACGCGGCCGCCGACGACCACGCGCTGACCGCCGTCACCCGCGTTCTTGCCGGCGCCACGGCCGACGATGATGAGCGCCTCGTTGGGGGGCACGCGGCGGATGCGCTTCGTGACGAGCGCGAGGACCGCGAAGAACGCGATGACCAGTGCGAGCACGGCGATGATCGCCGCACCGTTCTCCAAGAACTCGGGCATGGTGTCCCGGGTCGCCCCGGGCTCCTTCCTGTCCGGCCGCGACGAGCGCCGCGGCGTGGGTGGGTTCGGTCGATGACTCGGTGCGCGGACCTCGGTGTCCGCCGGGGTGGGTCAGGCGCGCGCGACCTGCACGCGTGACCCGGAGACGCCCACGACGACCACGCGCGTCCCTGCCTGGAGGGTCTCGTCCGACCAGGCCAGACGACTCTCGAGGTCCCGCACGCCTTCGAGCCGCACCTCTCCGCCCTCCGGTCCCGTGGTCGCCGTGAGCACCCCGAACGCGCCCTCGAGAGGGGGCGGCGGCGCGTCCTCGGACTCCGCGAGCCGGTTGACGACGAGCTGGGCGACGAGACCGGCCGCGGCCGCGAACGCGACCGCGATGACGTACGCCCAGATCACGTCGAGGTCCTGCGACAAGGCGAGCACACCCGAGGCGCCGAACACGACGGCGCCGATCCCGACAGCCAGCCCGGAGATCCCGCCGTCCCCGATCTCGAACGACTCGAAGATCTCGCCCACGACGAGCGAGAGGACGAGCAGCACCAGACCGATGGCACCGACCACGAAGAAGACCGTCACGACTGTCCCTTTCCTGCTTGCCAGACCCCCGGGACGCCCGCCGAGCGGGCCACCCCTGACGTGAGTAACGGAGCAGTATGTCAGAGCAGGTCACCGCCGCGTGGGCGGTCTGTGGACAAGTTTCAGCACCGGCTCAGGACCGGATCAGCGCCGTCTCGCACGAGGTCCGCAGCTGGTCCGTCGACGTCAGCGGTCCGGGTCCGGCTCTCGGTAGCGGTAGCCGTCGACGGGCACGAAGCCGAGACCGTCGTAGAGCGCGCGCGCCGCCTCGTTGTGCTGCTCGACCTGGAGGAAGGCACGCGTCACGCCCTGCTCGCGCGCGAGCCGCAGTCCCGCCGCGGTCAGCGTCCGCCCGATCCCCCGCCGACGCGCGTCGGGCGCGACCACGAGGCACGAGAGCGCCGCCCACCCGTCCGCGAGCGCGACCCGGATCACCCCGACGACCGTCGACCGGTCGCGTGCCGTCACGTGCCAGGCGTCGCCGCTCGCGAGAATGCCGCGCAGGAGCTCGCGGTGCCGGCCGCCGCTCTTGACGGCGAGGTAGGTGTCGAGCCAGTCGTCGTCCGGCTCGCGCGCCCAGGTCACCTCGATGTCCGAGGCGGACCCTGCGGGCTCGTCCCCGTCACCGTCGTCGTCCAGCTCGCGAGCCAGGACGTCCGTCTCCGCGACCGTCACCCAACCCCGGCGGTCGAGCTCACGGTCCACCGCGTCGTCCGCCTCGGTCCCGCCGACCCGGATGACCGCACGTTGACCCGCGGCGGAGTAGAGCGCCTCGACCTCGTCGACCGCACGAGCGGCGTCGACGGGCACCCGCAGCGGCACCGCGCTGTTCGCGCGTCTCGTCACGCCGCCCGACAACCCGGCGCGCCAGCCGTCGGACGTCTCCACCGTGCGCACGGGCGGCCAGCAGGCCATCTCCGTCGCCGCGCCCGGTGCGGGCAGCGTCGCGTGCTGCGCGGTCACGCGAGCGCCTCCGGGCCGCCCGCGAGCAGCCGCTCGAACGCGGCCTCGTCGAGGATCGGCAGGCCGAGCTCGCGCGCCTTGGTCTCCTTGGACCCGGCGTTCTCGCCGACCACCACGTAGTCCGTCTTCTTCGACACCGACCCGGACGCCTTGCCGCCGCGCGACAGGATCGCCTCCTTGGCCTCGTCCCGCGAGTAGCCCTCGAGGCTCCCCGTGACGACGACCGTCAGTCCCTCGAGCGTGCGCGGCGCCCCCTCGACCGCCTCGTCCGCCATGACCACGCCCGCGGCCTGCCAGCGGTCGACGATCTCGCGGTGCCAGTCCTGCGCGAACCAGTCGGCGAGCGACGCCGCGATCGTCGGACCGACGCCGTCCACCCCGCTGAGCCGCTCGACCGCTACCTCCGGATCGCCCTCGAGCACCTCGCGCAACGCGGCCATCGACCGGAACTCCTGCGCGAGCGCGCGCGCCGCGGTCGGCCCGACGTTGCGGATGCTGAGCGCCACGATCACGCGCCACAGCTCCTTGGTCTTGGCCAGGTCGAGCTGGTCGAGCAGCGTGCGGGCCGCCTCGGAGGGCTCCCAGTCCCGCAGCTCGCGTCCCTCGGCCTCGGCCTGCGCGCGCTGCGTCCTGCTCCACGTCAGACGGCGACGGAACGGGGTGCGGCGACGCACGTTGCCGTCCTCGTCCTCGCGCGGCAGGCCCGTCTCCGGGTCCCGCACGACGACCTCGATCTGCGCGAGCCGCGCCAGGCTCACCTCGCGCACGCGCTCGCGCTCCTCGTCGCTCGCGTCCGCCGGGTAGCCGACCAGGTCGAACAGGTCGGCCTCGGTGCGCAGCGGAGGCGTCTCGGGGACGTCCGGCTGGGTGAGCGCGGCGGCCGTGACCTCGCCGAGCGCCTCGATGTCGAGCGCGCCGCGCGAGCCGATGTGCTCGACGCGGCCACGGACCTGCGCGGGGCAGCTCTGCGCGTTCGGGCAGCGCAGGTCGACGTCGCCCTCGCGCATGGGGCGCAGCGGGGTGCCGCACGCGGGGCAGTCGGTGGGCATCGTCCACGGGACCCGCTCGACGTCATCACCCGGCGCGCGCGGCGCGGGACCGACGATCTCCGGGATCACGTCGCCCGCCTTGCGCAGGACGACCATGTCGCCGATCTCGACGCCCTTGACCTTGACCACGTCCTGGTTGTGCAGCGTGGCCTGCCGCACCGTCGACCCCGCGACGACGACCGGCTCCATCACGGCGAACGGCGTCGCGCGGCCCGTGCGGCCGATCCCGACCTCGATCGCCAGGAGCCGCGTGTTGACCTCCTCGGGCGGGTACTTGTAGGCGATCGCCCAGCGCGGCGCGCGGCTCGTCGCGCCGAGCCGGCGCTGCAGCGCGATCTCGTCGACCTTGACGACGATCCCGTCGATCTCGTGCTCGACGTCGTGCCGGTGCTCGCCGTAGTGGGCGATCATCTCCCGCACGCCGTCGAGCCCCTGCACGACGCGCGTGTGCGAGGACGTCGGTACGCCCCAGCCGCTCAGCAGCTCGTAGACCTGCGACTGCCGCAGCAGGTCGGCCGGACGCGCACCGGGCGCCCACCGCAGCGCACCGATCCCGTGCGCGTACATCCGCAAGGGGCGCGACGCGGTGACGCGCGGGTCCTTCTGGCGCAGCGAGCCCGCCGCGGCGTTGCGCGGGTTGGCGAACGGTGCCTTGCCCGCCGCGACCTGCGCCGCGTTGAGCTCGGTGAACGCCTCGACCGGCAGGAACACCTCGCCGCGGATCTCGATGAGGTCCGGGTGGGTGGCGGGGTCGCCCGCGAGCACGTCGGGGATCGTCGTGATGGTGCGGACGTTGAGCGTCACGTCCTCGCCCGTGCGGCCGTCGCCACGCGTCGCCGCGCGCACCAGCCGCCCCTTCTCGTACAGCAGGGCGATCGCGAGGCCGTCGATCTTGAGCTCGCACAGGTAGTGCGGCGGCTCGTCGGTCTCGAGGTCGCGCTGGACCCGCTCGGCCCACGCGCGGATGTCCTCGTCGGAGAACGCGTTGTCGAGCGACAGCATGCGCTCGACGTGGTCGACCGAGGCGAACTCGGTCGAGAACGTCCCGCCGACGACCTGCGTCGGCGAGTCCGGCGTGCGCAGGCTCGGGTAGGTCTCCTCGAGCTCCGCGAGCTCGCGCATGCGGGCGTCGTACTCGGCGTCCGACGACGACGGCGCGTCCCGGACGTAGTACGCGAACTGGTCCGCCCGGATCTGCTCGGCGAGCGCGTCCCAGCGGTGCCTCGCCTCCGTCGGCAGCGCGTCCGCTGTCTGGTCCTCGGGAGGTAGGTCCGCAGTCAGGTCGCCCGAAGCTGCGTCCACGGGGGCGGTCGTCTCGGCAGGCTGCGCGTCGCTCACCCGCCCATTCTGGCCGGTGCCACCCACACGCGGCACGTCGCGACCGGCAGGTGTGGACGGCGCGGGACCAGCGGGACGTCAGCGACGCAGCCGCGGCGCGACCAGCACGCCCACGCACGTCGCGATCCCGCCGAAGAACAGCACGGCGCCCGTCCAGAACACCGCCGCCGAGGGCTCCGCGACGACGACCGTCTCGGTCGCACCCGCGTCGGTCCGCCACGTGCAGGTCGTGCGCGGCGGGAGCACGTGGTTGTCCACCGACGCGCCCGCGACCTCGTCGCTGACCGCCACGAGGCACGGCACGTCGCCGGAGTTCGACGCCTCGAGCGACCGCGTGCCGAGCGTCACGAGCGTGACCAGCAGCAGGACGATGCCGACGATCGCCGCCCCGCTCGCGAGCAGCAGCGTCACGGGGTGCTCGAGGTGGACCCGGTTGCGCGCCTCGCCCGCGCGACCCACCGCCGCACCACGGCCTGCCGTGCCCCCGCGGCCCGCCGTCGCACGCGTCCCGTCACGTCCCTCGCCCACGCCTCACCCCGTTCGTCACGCGCCTGCCGCGCCCGTGCAGCCTACGACGCGCGCGCCGCTCAGCCGTGCGCGACCTCCGCGACCACGCGCGCGGCCCGGACCACGCCCGCGAGCGCACCGCGGGCCTCGTCGGGACCTGCCGGCGGGTCGCCGGCCAGCAGCACGACGTCGTCGAGACCCGCTGCGGGTAGCCCGACGGACCGCCACGGCGCGGTCAGCGCCCGCGCCTGCCCGACGGCGTCCGGACCGGCGCACTGCGAGGACTGCTGCGGCGGGACGTGCGCCCACAGCTGCAGCCCGGCCTCGACGACCTCGGCGACGCGTTCCCAGCCGCGCTCGTCGAGCGCCGCGATCTCGAGCGCGACCCCGTCGGCGCCCGAGGCCCGCACGGCCGGCAGCGCGGTCCAGGCGGTCCCACCGTGCACGACGACGCGCGCACCCGCTCCGCGCGCGGCCGCGACGAGCGCGCCCACCCGCTCGCCGGCCACCGGGCCCGGGACGGACCGCAGCCGCGCGTACCCCGAGAACGACGGCAGCACTCCCGCGACGGCCTGCGCGAGCAGCGGCTCGTGCAGCAGCACCACGGGCTGCGCGCCCGGAACGGCACGCGCCAGTGCGGCGAGGTGCTCGACGAGCCCGGCGGCCAGCGACTCGGCGAGGTCGCGCAGCGCGCCGGTGTCGGCGAGCACACGGTCGCCGCGCGCGAGGTAGGTCGACGCGGCGAGGGTCATCGGTCCGAGCACGGGCACGACGAGCGGACCGGCGTACCCGTGCGCGGCGACGGCGAGGGCGTCGAGGTCCTCGCGGGTGAACGCCCGCGCGCGGGCCAGGTCGCCGCCGGGCCGGTCGGCAAGCTTCCAGCCGTGCGGGCCGAGCTCGGCCGGCAGGTCGACGAGCAGCGCGAGCGCCTGGCCGGCGAGCGTCGCCCCGGGGCCTCGCGCGGGCAGGCGCACCGCGAACGGCAGGCCCGCCACCTCCGACGGGGTCTCGACGAGGTCGCCCACGACGACCGACTGCGCCTCGAGCACGTCCTGGCCGGGCCACGCCCCGGTCCCGCTGACGCCGATCACGCGCGCGTCCCCGCGGTCACGCGCGCGTCCCGGCCGCGGAGCCCGCGGGGGCGGGCGTCCGCTCGGCCGACGTCACGGTCGCCTGGCCGACGACGCGCGTGCCGTCGTACACGACGAGCGACTGCCCGGCGGCGACCCCGCGCAGCGGCTCGTGCAGCGCGACGCTCAGCCGCTGCGCGTCGGCGTGCGCGAGCGCGGCGGGCACAGGTGCGCCGTGCGCGCGGACCTGCACGCTCAGCGCCCCCTCACGCGGCGCGCCGGACGCGGCCGCGTCGTCGTACCAGACCGCCCGGTCCGCGTGCACGTGGTCGACGACGAGCTCGTCGGCCGACCCGACCACCACACGGTTGTGCACGGGCTCGACCGCGAGCACGTAC
Organism: Cellulomonas persica; assembly: GCF_007989825.1. Classification (GTDB taxonomy): domain Bacteria; phylum Actinomycetota; class Actinomycetes; order Actinomycetales; family Cellulomonadaceae; genus Cellulomonas; species Cellulomonas persica. The sequence goes on from NZ_BJUA01000001.1 coordinate 389,463, forward strand.
CGCGGCCTGCCGTCGGGCGCGGGACGGCCCAGAGCGAGGCCGCGCCGCTGGCCCACGGTGTAGGCGTACGCGCCGTCGTGCGTCCCGACGACCGCACCCGAGGTGTCGACGACCTCGCCGGGCCGGGCGCCGAGCCGGTCGCGCAGGAAACCCTGGGTGTCGCCGTCCGCGACGAAGCAGATGTCGTACGAGTCGGGCTTGGCCGAGACCGACAGCCCGCGCGCGGCGGCCTCGCGGCGCGTCTCGTCCTTCGAGGCGACGTCGCCGAGCGGGAAGATCGACCGCGCGAGACGCTCGGGGCCCATCACGGCGAGCACGTACGACTGGTCCTTGGCCAGGTCGCGCGCGCGGTGCAGCTCATGCGACCCGTCGGGCCGGGTCACGACGCGCGCGTAGTGCCCGGTGCACACCGCGTCGAAGCCGAGCGCGAGCGCCTTGTCCAGCAGCGTCGCGAACTTGATGTGCTCGTTGCACCGCACGCACGGGTTCGGCGTGCGGCCCGCGGCGTACTCCGCCAGGAAGTCCGCGACGACCGTCTCCTCGAACCGCTCGGACAGGTCCCACACGTAGTACGGGATGCCCAGGACGTCGGCGGCCCGACGCGCGTCGCCCGCGTCCTCGATCGAGCAGCACCCGCGCGAGCCCGTGCGGAACTGGTCGCGCGTGCGGGACAGCGCCATGTGCACGCCGACGACGTCGTGGCCGGCCTCCACGGCACGCGCCGCGGCGACCGCCGAGTCGACGCCGCCCGACAGGGCGGCGAGCACGCGCACTCAGGCCACCCCCACCCGCGTCGACGGCGAACCCGCCAGACCGGCCGCGCGGGCGCGCTCGAGCACGGCCGGCAGCGCCGCGTGCAGCGCCGCGACGTCGTCGGACGACGAGGTGTGGCCGAGCGAGAACCGCAGCGCACCACGCGCGTCGTCCTCGCCGACGCCCATCGCGAGCAGCACGTGCGAGGGCCGCGGGACGCCCGCCTGGCACGCCGACCCGGTCGAGGCCTCGACGCCCGCCGAGTCGAGCAGGTAGAGCAGCGAGTCGCCCTCGCAGCCGGGGAACGTGAAGTGCGCGTTCGCGGGCAGCCGCCGCCCGGGGTCGGCGGGTCCGCGCAGGACGGCGCTCGGGTCGATCGCCCGCACCCCGGCGACGAGCTCGTCGCGCAGCGCGGCCAGCCGCGGCGCGCTCGTCGGGCGGGCCGCGACGGCCTCGTCGACGGCCGTCGCGAACGACGCGAGCAGCGCCGCGTCGAGCGTGCCGGACCGCACGCCGCGCTCCTGCCCGCCGCCGTGCAGCACGGGCGTGAGCTCGAGGCCGCGCCGGGCGAGCAGCGCGCCCGTGCCGCCCGGGCCGCCGAGCTTGTGCGCCGAGACCGTCATCGCGTCGAGCCCGCTCGCCGCGAAGTCCACGGGGACCTGGCCGACGGCCTGCACCGCGTCCGCGTGCACCGGCACGCCGTACCGTCGGGCGAGCGCGACGACGTCGTCGAGCGGCTGCAGCGCGCCCACCTCGTTGTTGGCCCACATGACCGACACGAGCGCGGCGTTCTCGCCGTTCGCCTCGAGCTCGGCGCGCAGCGCGTCGACGTCGAGCACCCCGTCGGCGTCCACCGGGAGCAGCACGAGCTCGGCGCCCGCGTGCTCCGCCATCCAGAACGCCGGGTCGAGGACCGCATGGTGCTCGACCGCGGACACGAGGATCCGCCGGCGCGCGGGGTCCTGCGTGCGCCGCGCCCAGAACAGTCCCTTGATCGCGAGGTTGTCCGCCTCGGTCCCGCCCGACGTCCACAGCACCTCGCTCGGGCGCGCGCCGAGCGCGGCCGCGAACCGCTCGCGCGCCTCCTCGACCACGCGCCGCGCCGCCCGCCCCGAGGCGTGCAGGGACGACGGGTTGCCGGTCCGGACGAGCTCGTGCTCGAGCGCGCGGACCGCCGCGGGGAGCATGGGCGTGGTCGCTGCGTGGTCGAGGTACGACGCGGCGGTCGCCGCCGGGCGGGCAGTCACGCCACGAGTCTACGAACCGCCGCGCGCGGCACCGTCTCCGCGAGCGGGACACCCGCGCACGGCGGGCGCCAGACCTGGCAAGATGTCCGCCGTGAGCGCCGACGACGACGTCCTGGCCCTGCCGCTCGCCTTCAGCGGGCAGCGACTCGCCTGGCGCGACCTCCCCCGATCCGTGCGGACGCGCATCGGCGACCTCGCGGGCGCCCAGGTGAGCGCGGAGATCGACGCGACGAGCGGCTTCTCCCCCGGCTTCGCCGCGGTGCTCGAGCTCGCCGACGGCCGCGACGTCTTCGTCAAGGCCGTCTCGCCCGAGCAGAACCCCCACTCGCCGGAGCTCGCGCGCGCCGAGATCCGCAACGCCGCCGCGCTGCCGCCCGAGGTCCCGGCCCCGCCGCTGCTGTGGTCGCACGACGACGGCGACTGGGTGGTCCTCGGCTTCGAGGCCGTGCACGGCCGCTCGCCGGTGCTCCCGTGGCGCCCGGACGACCTGGGCGAGGTGCTCGAGACCGTCGGCAGGCTCGCCGACGCCGAGCCCGTCAGCGGCCACACGCTGCCGCGCACCGACGACCAGCTCGCCGACGACTTCCAGGGCTGGCGCCACCTGGCGGCGGGGCCTGGATCGGCGCTCGACGAGCTCGCACGCGAGGGCGGCTCGACCGGGCAGTGGGCAGTCGACTCGCTCGAGCGCCTGGTCCTGCTCGAGCAGGACGCGCTGCCCGCGTGCGCGGGTGACGCGCTCGTGCACGGCGACCTGCGCGCGGACAACGTCATGATCGACGACCACGGCCGCGTCTGGCTGATCGACTGGCCGCACGCGAGCGTCGGCGCCCCGTGGCTCGACCTGGCCTTCATGCTGCCGAGCGTCGCGCTGCAGGGCGGCGGGGACCCCGCCGCGATCTTCCGCGGGCACCAGCTGTCGGTCGGGGTGTCCGACGACGAGCTGCGCGCGTGCCTCGCGGCGCTCGCGGGCTACTTCGCGTACGGCAGCGTGCAGCCGCCCCCGCCGGGCATCCCCAACCTGCGGGCGTTCCAGCGCGCGCAGGCGTACGCGACGCTCGCCTGGCTGCGCACGGTCTAGGTGCACGGCGCTCACGACGAGCCGGCCGCGCTCCTCGTCGGCGGGGCGAGCCCGCTGGTCAGTCGCCCAGGCCCGTGCCCACCTGACGCGCCGCGGCGATCCATGCGTGGTCCTGCGGCACGAGCTTGACCTTGCCCGCCACCTGCGCGAGCGGCACCGCCTCGGTGCCCTCGCCGCGCGAGGCGACCATGACGCCGAACTCGCCGCGCGCGACCAGGTCGGCCGCGGCCGCGCCCAGGCGGGAGGCGAGCAGGCGGTCGGCCGCGCACGGCGTCCCGCCGCGCTGCACGTAACCGAGGATCGTCACGCGCGACTCGAGCCCCGTGGCGGCCTCGAGCTCGCGCGCGAGCTTGAACGTGTGCTCGCGCTGCGAGTCCTCGACGTGCCGCAGGTGCGACTTGGCGGCACGCACGGCCTCGGGCGTCTTGGCGGCCTTGACCAGCAGCTGCGCAGCCTCGTAGTCCGCCGTGTCGTCGGCGTCGCGCGCACCCTCCGCCACCGCGATCACCGAGAAGGTCGACCCGCGCGCCGTGCGCGCCCGGATCGTCTCCGCGACGGACTCGACGGTGTACGGGATCTCGGGGATGAGGATCACGTCCGCGCCGCCTGCGATGCCCGCGCCGAGCGTGAGCCAGCCCGCCCGGTGGCCCATGATCTCGGTGAGGATGATCCGGTGGTGGCTGTGCGCCGTGGAGTGCACGCGGTCGATCGCCTCGGTCGCGATCTCCATCGCGGTCGCGAAGCCGAACGTCGTGTCGGTCTCGGCGATGTCGTTGTCGATCGTCTTGGGCAGCGTGATGACGTTGAGCCCCGCGTCCACGAGGCGCATCGCGTTCTTCGCGGTCCCGCCGCCGCCGAGCATGATGAGCGCGTCCAGCCCGTTGCGCTCGTAGTTCTCGACGACCGTGGGCACCATGTCGCGGACCTCGCCGTCCACGTTCCACCGGTGCACCTTGTCGCGGCTGGTGCCCAGGATCGTGCCGCCGACCGTGAGGATCCCCGACAGCGCGGCGCCGTCGAGCTCGACGAACCGGTTCTCGACGAGCCCCGTGACGCCGTCCCGGAAGCCGATGAGCTCCATCCCGTAGTGGCCCGTCGCGGTCTTGCCGAAGCCGCGGATCGCGGCGTTGAGGCCTGGGCTGTCGCCGCCGGCCGTGAGGATCCCGACGCGCTTCGTCGTGGGTGCGGTCATGACGGCTCCTGTCGTCGCTGGGAGGAGGTGACCGTGCGCGACGTCGAGCACGAGCCCGGCCCCGCCGGGACGTCATGCGCGCCGGGGCTGGGCTCAGTCTCCTGACCTGCGGCGACGTCGCACAAGTCCGCACCGGGAACCGCGTGCGGACGACGTGGTCCGCCCTGTCAGCCCTTGAGCCGGCGGAGCTCGGCCGTCAGCTGCGGCACGACCGTCGTCAGGTCGCCCACGACGCCGAAGTCCGCGATCTCGAAGATCGGCGCGTCGGGGTCGGTGTTGATCGCGACGATCGTGCCGGACGCCTGCATGCCGCCGCGGTGGTGCACGGCGCCGGAGACGCCCGCGCCGATGTAGAGGCGCGGCGAGATCGTCACCCCCGTCTGCCCGATCTGCGCGTCGTGGCCGATCCAGCCCTCGTCGGTCGCGACCCGCGTCGCGCCGACCGCGCCGCCGAGCACGTCCGCGAGCTCCTCGAGCGCGGTGAAGTCGCCCTCGGTCCCGCGGCCACCGGTCACGACGATGTGCGCGCTGCCCAGGTCCGGCCGCCCGGTCGCGGGCCGCTCGGTCCGCTCGACGACGCGCACGCGCGAGGCGCCCGCGCTCGCCGTGAACGCGTGCTCGCCCACCTGTGGGGCGACCGCGGCAGGGGCGGGCGAGACGACGACGCTGTTGGCCTTGACGAGCACGACCGCGACGGGCGTGCGGACCGCGGTGCGCGTGGTCCAGGTGCCGGCGAACACGGTCTTGCCGACGACGAGCGTGCCGTCGACGCGCTCGAGCGCGTCCGCGTCGGTGACGACGCCCGCACCCGTGGCGACCGCGAGGTACGCGGCGAGCTCCTTGTTCTCGAACGACGAGACGGCGAGCAGCGTGCGCGCGCCGGTGGCGTCGAGCAGCCCGACGACGCCCTCGGCGAGCACGGCCGGGACGCGCACGTCGGCGTCGCTCGTCAGCCGGTGCACGTGCGTGACGCCGAGCTCGCCGAGCTCCGTGAGCGCGTCCGCGGAGGGCTCGGCCCCGTCGGCGGCCCAGACGCCGTGCACGCCGCCGTCCGTCAGGTCACGCGCGAGCGTGACGAGCTCGCGCACGGGCGTGCGCAGCGCACCGGTGCTGGTGTGGTCGAGCAGGACGAGGATGTCGCTCACGGTGGTCCTCAGGTCGGGTCTGGCGGTGGGCTGAGAGGCGCGCGTCGTCAGACGAGCTGGTTCTCGACGAGGTAGGCGGCCAGGCGCACGCCCGCGTCGCCGGTGTCGGTCACGAGCACGCGGTCCTCGCGTGCGGGCCGCGGCGCGGCCTCGAGCACCTCGGTGCGCGCACCGGCCGCGCCGACGAGCGTCGCGTCGAGGCCCAGGTCGGCGAGCGTGAGGGTGGTGACGGGCTTCTTGCGGGCGGCCATGATGCCCTTGAAGTTCGGGTAGCGCGGCTCGTTGGCCTGGTCCGTCACGGACACTAGCGCGGGCAGCTGCGCCTCGAGCACCTCGCTCGCGTGGTCGAGGTGGCGCGTCACGCGCACCGTCGAGCCGGTGACCTCGAGCTGCGCGGCGAGCGGCAGCGCCGGGACGTCGAGCAGGGCCGCGACCGCCGCGGGGACCAGGGACGTCAGGCCGTCGAGGCCGGCCATCCCGGTCACGACGAGGTCCGCGCCGCCCACGTGCGTGATCGCCGCGGCCAGGACGCGCGCGGTGGCGATCGCGTCGGAGCCGGCGATCGCCTCGTCGACGACGTGCACGGCCTCGTCGGCGCCCATCTGCAGGCCCTTGCGGACCGCGTCGACGGCGTCGTCGGGACCGACGGTCAGCACGACCACCTCGCCCTCGCCCGCCGCCTCGACGAGGCTCAGCGCCGACTCGAGCGCGTTCTCGTCGAGCTCGTTCAGCGTGCCGTCACCGCCGTCGCGGACGGTGCGCCCGTCGGCGATCTGGCGGTCCGACTGGATGTCCGGGACGTGCTTGACGCAGACGACGATCTTCACGTCCGGAACGTTACCCTCCGACGCTCCGGTGCATCTCGGGCGGTTCGCCCACCGGACGCGGACGACGATCGAGCGGGTCACGTCCGCGACACGGGCACGACACGACCGTCCGTCACAATGGGCGCCGTGAGCCCCCGATCGACGCCCCTGCGCCGCCCTCCTCGCCTGGGGGTGCACCCGGTCGACGGCGGCGTCGAGGTCGCGGTCCTCGCGTCGCACGCGACCGGGGTCGAGCTGTGCCTGTTCGACGGGCACGGGTCGGCACCGCACACGAGCGAGCGCCGGGTGGCGCTGCACGGTCCCGTGCAGGGCGTGTTCAGCGGTTTCGTCGCGGGCGTGCAGCCCGGCGACCGCTACGGGCTGCGCGTCCACGGCACGTGGGACCCGGTCCAGGGTCTGCGCCACAACCCCGCCAAGCTGCTCGTCGACCCGTGGGCGCGCGGTCTGGAGGGCGAGCTCGCGTACGGCCCGGAGACGTACGGGCACGTCGTCGACGACGAGTGCCGGGGTGACGTCTACGGCCCGGCGGACCCGCGCGACTCGGCCGGGCACGTGCCCTACGGCGTGGTCGTCGACACCGCAGCGTTGACCGGCCCGGACCCGGCGGCGAACCGCCCGTGGGTGCCGTGGGAGAGCACGGTCGTCTACGAGGCGCACGTGCGCGGCCTGACGAAGCTGCACCCGCTGCTCCCGCCCGAGCTGCGCGGGACGTACGCGGGGCTCGCGCACCCCGGGGTCATCGACCACCTGCGCGGCCTGGGCGTGACGACGTTCGAGCTGCTGCCCGTGCACGCGAGCGCGTCCGAGCCGCACCTCGTCGCCCAGGGCCTGCGCAACTACTGGGGCTACAGCACGCTCGGGTTCTTCGCGCCCGAGCCCCGCTACGCGACCGCGGCCGCGCGCGCCGCGGGACCCGGCGCGGTGCTCGCCGAGCTGCGCGGCGCGGTGCACGCGCTGCACGCGGCAGGCATCGAGGTCCTCCTCGACGTCGTCTACAACCACACGTGCGAGGGCGGGAACCCGGGCCAGCACGTGTCGTGGCGAGGGCTCGACAACACGCTCTACTACTGGCACGACGGCGGCGTCCCCGCGACGCTCGCGGACGTCACGGGCACGGGCAACACACTCGACTTCCGGCGCACGGAGGTCGTGCGCATGACGCTCGACTCGCTGCGCTACTGGGCGGACGTCGTGGGTGTCGACGGGTTCCGGTTCGACCTGGCGGTCACGCTCGCGCGCCGCTCCGACGGCTTCTCGCAGAGCCACCCGCTCCTCGTCGCGGCCGCGACCGACCCGTCGCTGCACGGCCTCAAGCTCGTCGCCGAGCCGTGGGACGTCGGACCGGGCGGGTGGCGCACGGGGCAGTTCATCCCGCCGTGGGCCGAGTGGAACGACCGGTTCCGCAACGCGGTGCGCTCGTTCTGGCTCGCCGACCCCGCGCGCGCCGCGCACGGCCTGCCGGGCCACCGCGTGCGCGACCTGGCGACGCGCCTGTCCGGCTCGGTCGACCTGTTCGGTCACGGCGACCCGCCGCTCGTGCGGGGACCGGGTGCGTCGGTGAACTTCGTGACGGCGCACGACGGCTTCACGATGGCCGACCTGGTCGCGTACGACCACAAGCACAACCTCGCCAACGGCGAGAACAACCGCGACGGCACCGACGACAACCGCTCGTGGAACCACGGCGCCGAGGGGCACGTCGAGCCCGACTCGCCCGCGGCCGCGGTGCTGCCGCTGCGCCGGCGCTCGATCCGCAACCTGCTCGCGACGCTCGTGCTGGCGGCGGGTACGCCGATGCTCACCGCAGGCGACGAGATGGGCCGCACGCAGCGCGGCAACAACAACGCCTACTGCCAGGACAGCGAGCTGACCTGGGTGTCGTGGGACCTGTCCGCGTGGCGCCGCGACCTGCTCGCGAGCACGCGCTGGCTGCTCGCGCTGCGCCGCGAGCACGCCGCGCTGCGCGCGCGCCGGTTCTACACCGGCCGTCCGGCCCGGCCCGGCGGGCGCCCCGACCTGGCGTGGTTCGACGCCACGGGCACGGCGTTCGACCACGGCCGCTGGCACGACCCGCAGATCCGCACGCTGCAGATGCTGCGCGCGCTCGACGAGGACCCGGCCGTCGCGCCCGACGTCGTGCTCGTCGTCGTCAACGGCGCGCTCGCCGAGGCCGAGGTCACGCTGGCGGGCGAGCCGGCGCAGCCCGCCCGGCCGCCCGACCGGTGGCGCCTCGCGTGGGACTCGGTGTGGGAGCACCCCGACGACCAGCGCTCGTCGGCGATCGCCGGCGCGCTGCACGCGCACGCCGGCGAGGCGGTCGTGCTCGAGCCGCTCAGCCTGCGGGTCTACCTGCTCGACCCCGCCGACCCCGCAGGTCAGGACCCCGCGCCGACGCTGCGCTGACCGTCGTCCGCGGGACCTCCGGCCCACCCCGTCACCGCGCTCGACGGCGATCCTGGGAGACATGGCGGGGGTCGTGGTCTTCGAGTCGATGTTCGGGTGCACGCGCGCGGTCGCGGAGTCGATCAGCGCGGGCATGACGGCGGCCGGTCTGGAGACGATCGCGCTGGACGTCAACGACGCTCTCGCGCACGACGTGACGGTGAGCCGTGCGCGGCTCCTCGTCGTCGGCGCACCCACGCACATGCGCGGCCTGTCCACGCCGCGGTCGCGCGCGCTCGCCCGGGCCCGCGGCGGCGAGGGCGAGCTCGGGATCCACGAGTGGCTCGACGCGCTGCCCGGGCTGTCCGGCCGCGCGTCGGCGGTGTTCGACACGCGTTCGTGGTCGCGGTTCGCGGGGTCCGCGGGGTCGCGCATCGAGAAGCTGCTGCGGCGGCGCGGCGCCGAGATCATCGCGCCGACGCAGGCGTTCGGCATCGAGGGCGGCGAGGACGGCCGCGCGACGATCGACGCCTCGCAGCTCGCGCTCGCGCGTGCGTGGGGCGGCTCGCTCGCGGCGCACCTGCTCTCCCCCGTCGGCTGACCGCGACCGCACCCGTCGGAGCGCGGGTCGACGCGCTGGTCGGCACGCCGGTCCGCGTCCGGACGTCCGCCGGCACGGAGTGCTCAGGGCCCCGCGGATGAAGCCTCGACGACACCCTTCTGGACGCCCGTCCAGCGAGTTAGGCTGCGCGCCATGGGTACCCACGACGTCGTGGTCGTCGGCGCAGGCCTCGCCGGGCTCGTCGCGACAGCCGAGCTGACCCGGGCCGGCCGCCGCGTGCTGCTGCTCGACGCCGAGAACGCCGCGTCGCTCGGAGGCCAGGCGTTCTGGTCGTTCGGCGGGCTGTTCCTGGTCGACTCCCCCGAGCAGCGTCGCCTCGGCGTGCGCGACTCGGCCGAGCTCGCGCTGGCCGACTGGTTCGGCTCCGCGCAGTTCTCGGACGACGGCTCGGACCGGTGGGGCCGCGCGTGGGCCGAGGGCTTCGTCGACTTCGCCGCGGGCGAGATGCGCTCGTGGCTGCACCGGCAGGGCGTGCGGTGGTTCCCGCTCGTGCAGTGGGCCGAGCGCGGCGGGTACACCGCGGGCGGGCACGGCAACTCGGTGCCGCGGTTCCACGTCACGTGGGGCACGGGCCCCGGCATCCTCGAGCCGTTCGTCCGCGCGCTGCTCGACGCGCGCGCCGTGGGCCTCGTCGACGTGCGGTTCCGGCACCGGGTCACGGGACTCGTCGTCACCGACGGACGCGTCACGGGCGTGCGGGGCGACGTGCTGCGCGACGACCACGCGGCCCGCGCGGTGCCGTCGTCGCGCGAGGTCGTGCGCACGTTCGAGGTCGAGGCCGACGCGGTCGTGGTCGCGACCGGCGGCATCGGCGCCAACCATGACCTGGTCCGCGCGACGTGGCCCGCGGACGCGGGGCGCATGCCCGAGCGCATGCTGTCGGGCGTACCGGACCACGTGGACGGCTCGGGGATCGCGGCGGCCCGCGACGCGGGCGCGGCGGTCGTGCACGCCGAGCGCATGTGGCACTACCCGGAGGGCATCACGAACCACTCCCCCGTGTGGAGCCACCACGGCATCCGCATCCTGCCCGGACCGTCGTCGCTGTGGCTCGACGCGGACGGTCACCGCCTGCCCGTCCCCCTGTTCCCGGGGTTCGACGCGCTCGGCGCGCTGCAGCACATCACGCGACGCGGCGACGACCACTCGTGGTTCGTGCTCGACAAGACCATCCTCGGTTCGGAGTTCGCGCTGTCCGGCTCGGAGCAGAACCCGGACCTGACCGGCAAGGACGTGGGGCTCCTGCTGCAGCGCGTCAAGCCCGGCGCCGTGGGCCCGGTGGAGACGTTCGCGCAGGCCTCGCCCGAGTTCCTGTGGGCGGACACGCCAGCCGAGCTCGCCGCGAAGATGAACGCGCTGCAGGGCGACGCGCGCATCGACGCAGCCACGCTCGAGCGCACGATCGTCGAGCGTGACCGCCAGGTGACCTCCGGGCTGGGCAAGGACCTGCAGGTCGTCGCGACGAACCAGGCGCGCACCTACGTCGTCGACAAGCTCATCCGCGTCGCCAAGCCGCACCGCCTGCTCGACCCCGCGCACGGCCCGCTGCTCGCGGTGCGGCTGTCGGTGCTCACGCGCAAGACGCTCGGCGGCCTGCACACCGATCTCGAGGGCCGCGTGCTCACGCCCGACGGCGAGGTGCTGCCCGGGCTGTGGGCCGCCGGCGAGGCCTCGGGCTTCGGCGGCGGCGGCGTGCACGGCCACCGTGCGCTCGAGGGCACGTTCCTCGGCGGCTGCCTGTTCACGGGGCGCACCGCGGGCCGTGCGCTCGCGTCCGACGTGTCCTGAGACGCCCGTCTCGGGCTCGGATGCCCCCGTTCCACGACACGCGCACGAGGAGACTCGCCCGCTGCAGATGCCCGTGACCGGCACCTGCGGATAGGTTCGGGAACGTGACGACCTCCCCCGCCGCACCGGGTCGGCGCCGCCGGGCCGCACGTGCCACCACCTCGGCCGCGCAGGCCGAGCCGCAGCGCACGACGAGCACCGCGAGCGCCCCCGAAGCCCCGGCCCCCGCCGCCGTGACGACACCCCCCGACCCGAGCACCGCACGCGCGGTCGACGCGCGTGCCGCCGACCCGGCCACGGCTGCTCAGGCCGCGGCCACGCCGCCCGCCATCGCTCGCACCGAGCCTCCGACGGCGCAGGCCGTGCCGGTGGAGGCTCCGTCGGCGCAGCCCCCGTCGGCGCAGCCCCCGTCGGCTCCGCGGCCGTCGACGATCGCCGGCGCGCCGCCGATCGGCCGCATCCCGGTCGTCGACGTGTCGCCCGTCGCCGAGGCCGGGCGGTTCCCCGCCAAGGCGGTCGTCGGCGAGGCGTTCCCCGTGCGTGCGACGGTGTTCCGCGAGGGGCACGACGCGGTCGCGGCGACGGCCGTGCTCGTCGACCCCGAAGGCGTGGTGCACATGCGCGCGCCGATGGTCGACATCGCGCCCGGTCTCGACCGGTACGAGGCCAGACTGGTGCCCGACCGGACGGGGCTGTGGACCTTCCACGTCGAGGGCTGGTCCGACCCGTACGCGACCTGGGCCCACGATGCGGCGATCAAGGTCGAGGCGGGCATCGACGTCGAGCTCATGCTCGCGGAGGGCGCGCGCCTGCTGGCGCGAGCGGCCGACCGCACGGGCGAGGACGCGATGAGCCCGCACGGCGCCGCGACGCTGCGCGAGGCGGTCGAGGCGCTGCGCGACACGCACCGCTTCCCGGGTGAGCGCCTCGCGTGGGCGCTCTCGCCGCACGTGCGCCAGGCGCTCGCGCGTGAGCCGCTGCGCGACCAGGTCAGCGCGTCGCCGTCGTACCCGCTCGTCGTCGACCGCCCGCTTGCGCTCGCCGGCGCGTGGTACGAGATGTTCCCGCGCTCGCACGGCGCGCAGTGGGACGACCGCGCGCAGGAGTGGCGCTCGGGCACGCTGCGCACCGCCGCCGAGCAGCTGCCGCGCATCGCGTCGATGGGCTTCGACGTCGTCTACCTGACGCCGATCCACCCGATCGGCCTGACGAACCGCAAGGGCCGCAACAACTCGCTCGGTGCGCTCCCGGGCGACCCGGGCTCGCCGTACGCGATCGGGTCCGCCGACGGCGGGCACGACGCGATCGAGCCCAGCCTGGGCACGTTCGACGACTTCGACGCGTTCGTCGCCCGGGCGCGCGAGCACGGCATGGAGGTCGCGCTCGACATCGCGCTGCAGTGCTCGCCGGACCACCCGTGGGTCACGGAGCACCCCGAGTGGTTCACGACGCGCGTCGACGGCTCGATCGCCTACGCGGAGAACCCGCCGAAGAAGTACCAGGACATCTACCCGCTCAACTTCGACAACGACCCCGCGGGGCTGTACGCGGAGGTCCGCCGCGTGCTGCAGGTGTGGATCGACCACGGCGTGACGCTGTTCCGCGTCGACAACCCGCACACCAAGCCGCTCGACTTCTGGCAGTGGCTGCTCGCGGACGTCGCGCGCGACCACCCCGAGGTGATCTTCCTGTCGGAGGCGTTCACGCGTCCCGCGATGATGCTGACGCTCGGCAAGGTCGGCTTCCACCAGTCCTACACGTACTTCACGTGGCGCAGCACGAAGGCCGAGCTCGGCGACTACCTGCAGGAGGTCTCAGGTAAGCAGGCCGCGTGGATGCGGCCCGCGTTCTGGCCGACGACGCACGACATCCTGCCGCCCTACCTGCAGGGTGCGGGCGGGCAGGCGTGGGCCATCCGCGCCGTGCTGGCCGCGCTCGGTGCGCCGACCTGGGGCATCTACTCGGGTTACGAGCTCCTGGAGAACGTGCCGCGGCCGGGTGCCGACGAGCAGATCGACAACGAGAAGTACGAGTTCCGTCCGCGCGACTGGTCGCTCGCCCGGCACCTGGGCATGGCGGACCTGATCGGCAAGCTCAACGAGATCCGCCGCGCGCACCCCGCGCTGCAGCAGCTGCGCAACCTGCAGGTGCACCCGACGAGCGACGACGCCACGCTCGCGTTCTCACGGCACCTCGCGGCGGAGCACTCGCCGACGGGCCGCGCGAGCACGGTCGTCGTCGTGGTCTCGCTCGACCCGTGGAACGCCCGCGAGGGAGTGGTCGAGCTCGACCTGGCGTCGTTCGGGCTGCCGGCGAACGGCCCCGTGAACGCGCACGACGTCCTGCGCGACGAGCACTACACGTGGGGCGCGCAGGTCTACGTCCGGATCGACCCGGCGGAGCGGCCCGCGCACGTCGTCGTGCTGGAGCACCCGTGACCGAGACGCAGCCGTCCACGATGGCGGCCGCCCACCCGCCCACGGGTCAGCTGCCGCGTGTGCGCGAGCCCGCACCCACCACGTCGCAGATCCGCCTGCCCGCGAGCCGGCAGCCCGCGGTGCCTCCCCTGCCGGGCGGCGGCCTGGTCGACGACCCGAGCTGGTACCGCACCGCGGTCTTCTACGAGGTCATGCTGCGCTCGTTCTCGGACTCGACCGGCACCGGCAGCGGCGACCTGCGCGGCCTGATCGACCGGCTCGACTACCTGCAGTGGCTGGGCATCGACTGCCTGTGGCTGCCGCCGTTCTACCCGAGCCCGCTGCGCGACGGCGGCTACGACGTCGCCGACTACACCGCGGTGGCCAGCCAGTACGGGACTCTCGAGGACTTCGTCGAGCTCGTCGAGCAGGCGCACGCGCGTGGCATGCGCATCGTCGTCGACCTGGTGATGAACCACACGAGCGACGCGCACCCCTGGTTCCAGGCGTCGCGCAGCGACCCCGACGGGCCGTACGGCGACTTCTACGTGTGGTCCGACGACAACACGCGCTACCCGGACGCGCGCATCATCTTCGTCGACACCGAGACGTCGAACTGGACGTTCGACCCCGTGCGCCGGCAGTACTTCTGGCACCGGTTCTTCAGCCACCAGCCGGACCTCAACTTCGAGAACCCGCGCGTGCGCGAGGCGATGCTCGACGTCGCGCGGTTCTGGCTGGGCCTGGGCATCGACGGGTTCCGCCTCGACGCCGTGCCCTACCTGTTCGAGGCGGAGGGCACGAACTGCGAGAACCTTCCGGAGACGCACGCGTTCCTGCGCACGGTCCGCGAGATGCTCGACCGCGAGTTCCCGGGCCGGATCATGCTCGCCGAGGCGAACCAGTGGCCCGAGGACGTCGTGCACTACTTCGGCACGGAGTCCGAGCCCGAGTGCCACATGTGCTTCCACTTCCCCGTGATGCCGCGGATCTACTTCTCGATCCGGGACCAGCGGGCGACGCCGATCATCGACATCCTGGCGGACACCCCGGAGATCCCGCGGGGCGCGCAGTGGAGCACGTTCCTGCGCAACCACGACGAGCTGACCCTCGAGATGGTCTCGACCGAGGAACGCGCGTCGATGTACGGCTGGTACGCGCCCGACTCGCGCATGCGCGCCAACGTGGGCATCCGGCGTCGGCTCGCGCCGCTGCTGGACAACTCCCGCAAGGAGATCGAGCTCGCGCACGCGCTGCTGCTCTCCCTGCCGGGCAGCCCGTGCCTGTACTACGGCGACGAGATCGGCATGGGCGACAACATCTGGCTGCCGGACCGTGACTCCGTCCGCACGCCGATGCAGTGGACGCCCGACCGCAACGCGGGCTTCTCGGTGGCGGACCCCGGCAAGCTGTACCTGCCGCTCGTGCAGTCGCTCGTCTTCCACTACGGCCACACGAACGTCGAGGCCCAGCTCGCGCAGCCCACGAGCCTCCTGCACTGGGTCCGCGGCATGCTCGCGGTCCGCAAGCAGCACCCCGCGATGGGCCTCGGCGAGTTCCGCGTCGTGCCGAGTGACAACGACTCCGTGCTGACGTTCACGCGCAGCACGGCGGAGGAGACCGTGCTCGTCGTCGCGAACCTCGCGGCGACCGCGCGGTCCGCGCGCGTGACGGTCGCGGACGCGCCCGGTGCCGAGCTGTTCGACGTGTTCGGCGGGGCGTCGTTCGGCACGCTCGACGAGACCGGGACGACGCGGTTCACGCTGGGGTCGCGCGAGTTCTTCTGGCTCGCGGTGCGCCGCCGGCCGACGGGCCGCGCCACGGGACCGGCGGGGCCGTGACCGTGCTGATCGCGCGGGCACCGGACGCGTCCGACCAGCGGCTGCTCGCCGCGGTCGCCGCAGACCTGCCCGCGCGGCGCTGGTTCCCCGCCAAGGGCTCCGACGCGGATCTCACGGTGCACGCCGTCCTGCCGCTGGCCGACCCTCTGGGAGCTGCCGACGTGCGCGTCCTGCTGGTCGCCGTGCGCGGCCCGCAGGGCAGCACGCTGCTGCAGCTGCCGCTCGTCGTGGTCGGGCCCGAGGCGGGGGGCACGCCCGTCGACGACGGCCGTACGGTGCTCGACGGCGCCGCGCACCCCGCGTTCCTGCGCGCGTGGTTCGACCACGCCGAGGGCCCGCTGGGCCCGCCCGCGCCCGTCGACCTCAGCCACGTCGCACCCATCACGTCCGAGCAGTCCAACTCCTCGGTGGTCCTCGGGGCGCCGCAGCCGACCGGCGGCGCACCGGGCCGCGCGATCCTCAAGGTCCTGCGCGCGCTCCAACCGGGCGAGAACCCGGACGTCGACGTGCCGCGCCGGCTCGTCGACGAGGGATACACGGGCGTCCCGGCCCCGCTCGCCTGGATGCGCGCGACGTGGCCGGACCTTGCCGAACCCCACTCGCCGGTCACGGGCTACCTGGGCGTGGCCACGGAGTTCGTCGCCGGCGCGCGCGACGGGTTCGAGCTCGCGTGCGAGCGCGCCGCCGCGCGCACGCCGTTCGACGACGAGGCGTACCGGCTGGGTGCCGTCACCGCGCGCATGCACGCGGCGCTCCTGCGCGCCTTCCCGACGGTGGCGGACGACGACGGGCCCGACCGGCTCGCGCGCGCCCTGCTCGAACGGTTCGCGTGGGCGCGCGACGCGGTCGCGGGGCTCGAGCGGTACCGGCCCGCCGTCGAGCGCACGGCGCAGGAGGTCCGTGCGCTGCCGAGCACTCCCTCGCGCCAGCGCGTGCACGGCGACCTCCATCTGGGCCAGGTGCTGCACGTGGACGACGACTGGCTCGTGCTGGACTTCGAGGGCGAGCCGCTCGCCCCGCTCGAGGCGCGCACACGTCCCGACCTGGCCGTGCGGGATGTCGCGGGCCTGCTGCGCTCGCTGGACTACGCGGCCGCGGTCGGCGGCCTGACGGGCGACGAGGCGCAGCGCTGGACCGCGGACGCGCGCGCCGCGCTGCTGGCCGGCTACCGGCAGCACGCGACACCCGCGGCGGGCGCGTCGCGGGATGCGGACGGCACGCCGACCGACGCGCTGCTGACCCGCGCGCTCGAGCTCGACAAGACGCTCTACGAGGCCGTCTACGAGGCGCGCAACCGCCCTGCCTGGCTGCCCATCCCGCTGGCCGGGCTCGACCGCCTCACCGCCGAGGACTGACGCCCGAGGTCCGGACGGGCGACGTCTGAGGTGCGGCCGCACGACGTCTGAGCAGGTCATGCGGCCCGGGAACGCGCACACCGCCGCACGTGGTGGTTGGCTAGGCGCATGAGTGCGACCGCCCCCTCCCCCGTGCCTGCCGACTCCGACACCCTGCGGGCCGTGGCGCACGGCTCCTTCTACGACCCCCACGGCGTGCTCGGGCCGCACCCTGGCAACGGCGGCGTGACGATCCGCCTCCTGCGCCCGCTGGCCGACTCGGTCGTCGTCATCACTCCCGAGACCCGCGTCCCCGCGCGACACGAGCAGGACGGCGTGTGGGTCGCGGTGCTGCCCGGTGGCGAGGTGCCCGACTACCGCGTCGAGGTCACGTACGGCGACACCACGACGCTGGCCGACGACCCGTACCGGTTCCTGCCGACCGTGCAGGAGCTCGACCGCCACCTCATCCGCGAGGGACGGCACGAGGAGCTGTGGACCGTGCTCGGCGCGCAGGTGCGCACCTACCCGAGCACGCTCGGCGAGGTGCACGGCACGTCGTTCGCGGTCTGGGCGCCCAACGCGCGTGCGGTGCGCGTCGTCGGCGACTTCAACTACTGGCAGGGCGCGACGCACGCGATGCGCTCGCTCGGCGACTCGGGCGTCTGGGAGCTGTTCGTCCCGGGCATCACCGCCGGGGCGCGCTACAAGTTCGAGATCCTCACGCACGACGGCACGTGGCGGCAGAAGGCCGACCCGATGGCGCGCGGCACCGAGGTGCCGCCCGCGACCGCCTCGGTCGTCGTCGAGTCGACGTACACGTGGGGCGACGACGAGTGGATGGCGGCACGCGCCGCGACCGACCCCCACAACGGACCGCTGTCGGTCTACGAGGTGCACCTCGGCTCGTGGCGGCAGGGCCTGTCGTACCGCGAGCTCGCGCACCAGCTCACCGGGTACGTGCTGGACCTCGGGTTCACGCACGTCGAGCTCCTGCCCGTCGCCGAGCACCCGTACGCGCCGTCGTGGGGGTACCAGGTCACCGGGTACTACGCCGCGACGTCCCGGTTCGGCCACCCCGACGACCTTCGCTACCTGATCGACACGCTGCACCGCGCCGGGATCGGCGTGATCGTCGACTGGGTGCCCGGCCACTTCCCCAAGGACGAGTGGGCGCTCGCGCAGTTCGACGGCACCGCGCTGTACGAGCACCCGGACCCGCTGCTCGGCGAGCAGCCCGACTGGGGCACGTACGTGTTCAACTACGGCCGCAACGAGGTGCGCAACTTCCTCGTCGCGAACGCCGTCTACTGGCTCACGGAGTTCCACGTCGACGCGCTGCGCGTGGACGCCGTCGCCTCGATGCTCTACCTCGACTACTCGCGGCAGCCCGGTCAGTGGCGTCCCAACCGGCACGGCGGGCGCGAGAACCTCGAGGCCATCGCGTTCCTCCAGGAGACCAACGCGACCGCGTACCGGCGCGCGCCCGGGACGATGATGATCGCCGAGGAGTCCACCGCATGGCCGGGCGTCACGGCCCCCACCGACCACAACGGCCTCGGGTTCGGGCTCAAGTGGAACATGGGCTGGATGAACGACACCCTCCGGTACCTCAAGGAGGAGCCCGTCCACCGCCGGTACCACCACGGCGAGATCACGTTCTCGATGGTCTACGCGTTCTCCGAGCAGTACGTCCTGCCGATCTCACACGACGAGGTCGTGCACGGCAAGGGCTCCGTGTACGCGCGGATGCCGGGCGACCACTGGCAGAAGTCCGCCGGGGTCCGCGCGCTCTATGCCTACCAGTGGACCCACCCGGGCAAGAAGCTGCTGTTCATGGGGCAGGAGTTCGCTCAGCCCGACGAGTGGAGCGAGTCACGCTCGCTCGACTGGTGGGCGATGGACGATCCGCTGCGCGCCGGCGTGCGCCGCATGCTCAAGGACCTCAACGCCCTCTACACGCGCACGCCCGCCCTGTGGCAGCTCGACCACTCGCCCGAGGGCTTCGAGTGGATCGACTCCGACGATGCCGACCACAACGTGCTCGCCTACATCCGCAAGGGCCACGCGGCGCCGCCCGTGGTCGTCGTCGTGAACTTCGCGGGGGTCCCGCACGAGAGCTACCGTCTCGCCCTGCCTGCGGGTGGCCGCTGGAGCGAGGTGTTCAACACCGACGCGCACGAGTACGGAGGCTCGGGCGTGGGCAACCTCGGCGCGGTCGAGGCGCAGCCCGACCCGCACCACGGACGCCCGTACTCCGCGCTCGTGCGGGTCCCTCCGCTCGGCGCGATCATCCTGCAGCAGGAGTCGTAGGCGCCGCGCAGCTCTACCGGCCATACTCCCGGCACCTCGAGGGGCGGCAACCGTCGGTCGCCGCCCCTCGTCGTTCACCGGCACGCCGTCGTGAGCCAGCACACCGTCGTGCGCCGGCACACGGCCGTTCGCCAGCACACCGTCGCCACCTGGCGCACCAGCGCGACGCGCACCGAGGCCCTGCACAGACGCGCCGCACACGCCGGGACGGCGCGGACGACCGCTCCCCTGCCATCCGGCCGGAGCGCAGACAGGCGCGCAAGCGCCACGAGGGCCGCCGCACCTCGGCGTTCCGCACGACCGCGCTCGTGGTGGAAAACCACCGACCTTCAGCCCGTCTGCGCGGGGCCGTGGCGCACGAGCGGGGACGTCCCCGGCTCGGCCGGTGCAGCCCACGCCACGGTGCAGACAAACGCGCACTCAAGCCATGAATGTCGCGCCGCACATGAAATGTCGGGAAGAATGTCGGGAAACAGAAGAAGCCACCCCGGG
>NZ_BJUA01000002.1 GCF_007989825.1 Cellulomonas persica
GGGCGGCCCGCCCGTGGGGCGAGCCGCCCGACTCGGTCAACTCTTGTCCAGGATCAGCGATTCCGCCCGTCGGGCGTCGTCTCGGATGCTGGATCGGCCGTCACACCAGCGCCGACCTGCACGGGAGCGCCGTGCGACTCGATCGCGTGGTCGTCGTGACCGCCGTGCGCCGCGTGTGCGGCCGCGAGCTCGGCGGGCGTCACCGGCTCGACGCGGTCCTCGTAGAACACCTGCGAGATCCGCTGGCGCAGACGGTCCGTCTTGTAGCCCTTGCGGCGCACGCCGCGCGAGTCCTCGGCCGGCTCGATCTCGAGCGGGCGGACGGCCTCGTGCTGCACACGGAGCCAGCGCTCGTGCGCGTCCAGCGGCTTGTGGACCTCGATGTACTCACCGGACGCGTAACGCACGATGCGACCGGTCTCGTGGCCGTGCAGGACGAGCTCGCGGTCCTTGCGCTGCAGGCCGAGGCAGATGCGCTTCGTGATCACGAACGCCAGCCACGGGGCGACGAACAGCAGCACGCGGAACGTCCACGTGATGTCGTTGATCGACAGGTGGAAATGCGTCGCGATGAGGTCGTTCGAGCCCGCCAGGACCAGGATGAAGAAGGCCACGAGCAGCGAGACGCCGAACGCCGTGCGGAACGGCCGGTTGCGCGGGCGGTCGAGCACGTGGTGCTCGCGCTTGTCACCGGTCGCGAACGCCTCGATGAACGGGTAGCCGCCGAGCAGCGTGAACAGGATGCCCGGGACGATCATCGCGGGGATCAGGATGTTCAGGCTGAGCGTGTACGGCCCGATCATGAACTCGGTCTGGCCCGGCATCAGTCGCAGCGAGCCTTCGAGGAAGAGCATGTACCAGTCGGGCTGGGCTCCTGCGGACACCGGTGACGGGTCGTAGGGGCCGTAGTTCCACACCGGGTTGATCGACATGGTGGCCGCCATGAGGGCGATCACGCCGAACACCACGAACAGGTTGAACAGCAGCTTGCCGGCGTAGGCCGGGAGCGCGGGGTAGCCGACGACGTTCGTGTTCGACCGGCCCGAGCCCGGGTACTGCGTGTGCTTGTGCATCACCATGAGGAACAGGTGGAGCCCGACGAGCGCGAGGATCAGGCCCGGCACGAGCAGGATGTGCACCGTGAAGAGCCGGGGGATCAGGTCGTGCCCGGGGAACTCGCCGCCGAACACGAAGTACGACATGTACGAGCCGATGATCGGGATCGCCTTGACGACGCCGTCGGTGATGCGCAGGCCGTTGCCCGAGAGCACGTCGTCCGGGAGCGAGTAGCCCGAGAAACCGGCGGCCAGACCCAGGATCAGCAGCACGAAGCCCACGAGCCAGTTGATCTCACGCGGCTTGCGGAACGCACCCGTGAAGAACACGCGCATCATGTGCACGACGATCGACGCCATGAAGATGAGCGCCGCCCAGTGGTGGATCTGCCGCATGAGCAGCCCGCCGCGCACCTCGAACGACAGGCGCAGCGTCGAGGCGAACGCCTCGGACATCTCGACGCCGTTCATCGAAGGCCACGGGCCCTCGTAGTGCGTCTCGCCCATGCTGGGGACGAAGAAGAGCGTCAGGAACACGCCCGAGATCAGCAGCGTGACGAAGCTGTACAGCGCGATCTCGCCGAGGAAGAAGGACCAGTGGTCCGGGAACACCTTGCGCGCGAAGAACTTGACCGCGCCGCCGATGCCGGTGCGCTGGTCGAGGTAGTCGGCAGTGGCGCCGGCCGCCTTCGCGGTACGCGTCGGGGGAGACTTGAGGTCGCTCACTTGGTCGCACGCTCCCAGAAGCTCGGGCCGATGGGCTCGGCGAAGTCGCTCTGCGCGACCAGGTAACCCTCGTCGTCGACGGTGATCGGCAGCTGCGGCAGCGGACGCTTGGCGGGGCCGAAGACGACCTTGCAGCTGTCCGCCACGTCGAAGGTCGACTGGTGGCACGGGCACAGCAGGTGGTGGGTCTGCTGCTCGTAGAGCGCCACCGGGCAGCCCACGTGGGTGCAGACCTTCGAGTACGCGACGATGCCCTCGTGGCCCCAGGTCTCACCCGCGGGAGACTGGTCGGACTTGATGTCGCGCGGGTCCAGGCGGACCAGCAGGACGATCGCCTTGGCCTTCTCGTCGAGCATGCCGTGCTCGAGCTCGTTGAGCCCCTCGGGGATCACGTGCCAGACGTCGCCGATCGTGACGTCGGAGGCCTTGATCGGGCGGTTCGTCGGGTCGGTGTGGAGGCGAGTGCCCTTCTTCCACATCGTGTGCTTGAACTTGCGCACGTTCCAGTCCTCGCCCACGTTGCCGATCAGCGGCACGAGGATCGACAGCGGGAAGAGGGCGAGAGCGGTGACGCCCGCGCCGACGAGCGCGCCGCGTCGGGTCAGGCCGGAGTCCTCGCCGCCGTCCTTGAGCATCTGGACGGCGATCTCGCGGGTCTCGTCGGAGGAGCGCAGCTCGTGCCGCTCCTCGACGTACTCACGATTGCTCATGAGGACCTTGATGTAGTAGTTGCCGCCGATGCCGATGCCGAGCAGGCAGACCGCCAGGCCCAGGCCGAGCACGAGGTTCGACACGCGCATCGAGCCGACCGTCTCGCCCGGGGGCAGCGCGAAGTAGGCCCAGATGACCGCGATCGTGCCGAGGATCGACAGCGTGAACAGCGCGAGCACCTGGCGCTCGACGCGCTTGCTCGTGCGGGGGTCGACGTCGGCCTGGCGCGGCGTGTGCTCGTGCAGCCCCGGGTTCTCGAACCGCGCGGGCAGCTCGCCGTGGCCATCACCGTGCACGGCGACGTCGCGGTTGTGGTCGTGGGGGGTGCTCACGAGGACTTCGCTCCGATCCAGACAGAGATGCCGAGCAGCAGGCCGAGGCCGACGACCCAGGCCCACAGGCCCTCGCTCACCGGACCGAGCGAGCCGAGGTCGAGGCCACCGGGCGAACCCTGGCCCTGCTCGTCGATGAAGGCGATGATGTCGCGCTTCTCCTCGGGCGTGAGGTTCGCGTCGTTGAAGACGGGCATGGACTGCGGGCCCGTGAGCATCGCCTCGTAGAGGTGCGTCGGGGTCGTGTCCCACAGGTTCGGGGCGAACTTGCCCTGCGAGAGGGCGCCGCCGGCGCCGACCGCGTTGTGGCACATCGCGCAGTTGGTGCGGAACAGCGCCATGCCGGACGCCGAGTCGCCGAGCGCGGGGTCGACCATCTCCTCCGTGGGGATGGCCGGGCCGGCGCCGAGCGACGCGACGTACGCCGCGAGCTGGGAGATCTGCTCGTCCGTGAACTGCACGGGCTTGGCCTGGGCCTGCGGGCCCGTCATCTGCATGGGCATGCGCCCGGTGCCGACCTGGAAGTCGACCGCGGCGGCGCCCACACCGATGAGGGACGGCGCGCTGTCGGTGCCGGACGCAGACGGTCCGTGGCAGGTCGAGCAGTTGGCCTGGAACAGCTTTTCGCCGGCGGCGATGTCGTCAGCGGTCGCGGTCTTCGTGGCGGCCTCGGCCGACGAAGGGGCGACCACCGCGTACACCGCACCGACCAGCAGCAGCGCCAGCAGGAGCAGCATCGCTGGTGCGCGCCGGTCGTGCCTGCGGGCCGCGAGTGCCTTCACGGATCGATCCTCGTCTCGCATGGTGGGGAGTGGGGCGGGGTGCGGCTCAGCGCAGCAGGTAGATGACCAGGAACAGCGCGATCCAGACCACGTCGACGAAGTGCCAGTAGTACGACGTGACGATGGCCGTCGTGGCCTCGTGGTGCCCGAACCGCTTGGCCGAGAACGAGCGGCCCAGCAGGAACAGGAACGCGATGAGGCCGCCGACGACGTGCAGACCGTGGAAGCCGGTGGTCAGGTAGAAGACCGAGCCGTAGGGGCTCGACGAGATGGTCAGGCCCTCGTGCACGAGCTCGGCGTACTCGTAGACCTGGCCGCCGATGAAGAACGCGCCCATGACGTACGTGAGCGTCATCCACTCGTTCATGCCCCAGCGGTTGACCTGCAGCAGCGAGCCGCTGCGGACCGGCTGGAAGCGCTCGGCGGCCCACACGCCCATCTGGCACGTCACCGACGACAGCACCAGGACGGTCGTGTTGATCGCCGCGAACGTCAGGTTGAGCTTCGCGGTCTGCTCCGCGAACTCCTCAGGGACGGCAGCTCGCACCGTGAAGTACATGGCGAAGAGGCCGGCGAAGAACATGAGCTCGCTGGCCAGCCACACGATCGTCCCGACCGACACTGGGTTCGGTCGGTTGACGCTCACGTGGGGGGCGGTGCGAGGGGCAGCCGTTGCGGTCGACACGGTCGCCATTATGGCGGAAACGACGTCCGCATGGGCCATTGGGCCCACGCGTGGCGGGCGGTAAATGTCACACCGTCAGGATCTGAGGCCTTCAGGCAGCCGGTGTGAGGCCCCTGATCGTCGTGAGGGCGGCCCGTCGCGACACCGTGGGCGAGCGGGCGTCGTGTCCTGCGTCACGCCGTGCCAAGATGCTTCACGACGCACGTCGAGACGAGTGAGGGACCACATGAGCACCGCGCACGACCCAGCCGCCACGAACCGCGGACCGCGGATCGTCCTGTACAGCGACGACGTCGATGTGCGCGCGCAGGTCAGGCTCGCGATCGGGCCGCGGCTCGAGCACGGCGCGCCCGAGATCGAGTGGGTCGAGACCGCGACCCCGGCCGCGGTCGTGTCCGCCACCGAGGCGGGCGGCGTCGACCTGCTCGTCCTGGACGGTGAGGCCGACAAGCTCGGCGGCATGGGCCTGGGCCGCCAGCTCAAGGAGGAGGTCTACCGCTGTCCTCCGGTGCTCGTGCTGACCGGTCGCCCGCAGGACGCGTGGCTCGCGTCCTGGTCCAACGCCGACGCGACGGTGAGCCGCCCGCTCGACCCGCGCGAGCTGCACTCCACGGTCGTCGGGCTCCTGGCGTCGCAGGCCGTCGCCGGATGAGCGGCGCCTCCACCTGGCCCGACCTGCTCACCGGTCTCGTCGCGGGTGAGGACCTGACCGCGGCGCAGGCGTCGTGGGCGATGGACGAGATCATGCGCGGCGAGGCGTCGCCCGTGCAGATCGCCGGCTTCCTCGTCGGGCTGCGCGCCAAGGGCGAGACCGTCGAGGAGCTGTCCGGGCTCGCCGAGACCATGCTGGCGCACGCGCAGCGCATCGAGGTGCCCGGTCGCACCGTCGACATCGTCGGCACCGGCGGGGACCGCTCGCACACCGTGAACATCTCCACGATGTCGGCGCTCGTGATCGCCGGCACCGGGCTGCGCGTCGTCAAGCACGGCAACCGCGCCGCGTCGTCGTCCTCCGGGTCGGCCGACGTGCTCGAGCAGCTCGGCATCCGGCTCGACCACGCACCTGAGCGCGTCGCGCAGATCGCCCTCGAGGCCGGGATCACGTTCTGCTTCGCGCAGGTCTTCCACCCGTCGTTCCGGCACACCGCGGCTGCCCGCGCCGGGCTCGGCATCGCCACCGCCTTCAACTTCCTCGGCCCGCTGACCAACCCGGCGCAGCCCGGCTCGGCCGCGATCGGCGTCGGCGACGGGCGGATGGGTCCGCTGATCGCGGGCGTGCTGGCCCGACGAGGGACGAGCGCGCTCGTGTTCCGCGGCGAGGACGGTCTCGACGAGATCGCCCCGACGAGCTCGACGCGCATCTGGGAGGTCGCCGACGGGCAGGTCACCGAGCACCTCGTCGACTGGCGTGAGCTGGGCGTCGAGCGCGTCGAGCTCGCCGCGCTGCGGGGCGCCGACGCGGCCCACAACGCGGGCGTCGCGCGAGCGTTGATCGACGGCGAGCCCGGTGCCGTGCGCGAGACCGTCCTGCTCAACTCCGCCGCCGCGCTCGTCGCCGACGGGACGCTGTCCGGGACGAGTGGCGGGACGCTCCTCGAGCGGTTCGCCGCGGGCGTCGAGCACGCGCGCGCGTCCATCGACAGCGGTGCCGCGCGAGGTGCGCTCGAGAGGTGGCAGCGCGCCAGCGCGTGAGGCCTGCCCTCAGGTCACGGTGCGCTCGGGCTCAGTCCCTGTGTCTGTTGGTCGGATTGAGCCTGCGCTCCGCGTGAGGCGAGTGCCGCCTCCGGGCGGCCTTCATCGTGCGGTGCGCTCGGGCTCAGTCCCTGTGTCTGTTGGTCGGATTGAGCCTGCGCTCCGCGTGAGGCGAGTGCCGCCTCCGGGCGGCCCTCACCTCACGCTGCGCTCCGGCTCAATCCTCGAGCCCGAGCGCGAAGGCCTGGTCCAGGTCGTGCTGGCTGTACGTGCGGAAGGCGATGTACGTCTGGGTGCGCAGGACGCCCTCGACCTTGCTCACCTGGTCGGCGATGACGTCGGCGAGGTCGTCGTGCTCGCGCACGCGGACGAGGGCGATGAGGTCCACCTCGCCGGTCACGGAGTAGACCTCGCTCACGCCGCGGATGTCGGCGATCGCGGAGGCCACCTCGGGGATGCGGGCGGCGTCGGTCTCGATGAGGACGATGGCGGTCAGCATGGTTGCCATCATGCCGCGCGAAGGCTCACGCCGTGCGGGGCATCGCGGCGTGGCGGGCGACCTCGGGCACCGGCGGAGCCGCGACGCGCGGCTCGTCCTGCTCGACGGGCACCCCAGGCGCGGCCCGGCCGAGGACCGCGGCCGCGTGCGCCGCGAGCGCAGCGGCGGGCTCGACGTCACCGAGAGCCGTGCGCACGGGCAGCGCCCACGTCCCGACCACATCGACGATGCGGACGCCCGGTCGCTCGAGCCAGTCGAGCACGAGGTCCGTCTCCTCGGGGTGCGCGGCCGACGCGGGGGCGATCGGTGCCGGGACGTGCTCGGCGGTCGAGCGCAGCGTCGTGATCGTCGGGTGAGGGTCCGTCATGCGGTCGACGCGCGCCGTGGCCGCGAGTCGCCCGTGCCGGACGAGCACGATCTCCCAGCCCCCGTCGTCGGTACGCCGCGCGGCCACGACCTCCTCGCAGCGCGCCACCGGCATCACCCGCTGCGCGCGGGCGGCGCCCCGCAGGAACGCGCCGAGCCGGTCGCGGACCGTCGCGGCCTCCTCGTAGCGCTGCTGGGCGACGAGGGTGTCGATGCGCTCGGCGTGGACCGCGACGACCGGCGCCGGATCGCCCAGCATCGCCGACCGGACCCGCTCGACGACCTCGCGGTAGTCGGGCTCGCCCTGCTGGCCGATGCACGGCGCCCCGCACCGGCCCATGTCCGCCAGCGCGCACGCGGACGCGTTCGCGGGCGCCACGAGCGGCAGCCGCCTCGTGCACTGGCGGACCGGGAAGCTCTCCTGCAGCGCCTCGAGGGCGAGCTGGGCCGAGCTCTGCGACCCGAACGGGCCGATGTAGCTCGCGCCGGGCTCGTCGCGCACGTCGCGCACGATCGACAGACGCGGGTACGGCTCGCTCGTCAGCCGGACCCACGGCATGCGCTCGGGGAAGCGTGAGCGCCGGTTGTAGCGGGGCGAGTGCTCGGTGATGAGCCGCAGCTCGCGTACGCGGGCCTCGAGCGGCGTCGCGCACACCACCGGGTCGACGCGCTCGGCGATGCGCACCATCTCCTGGATGCGACCGCGCTTCTCCGACGACGTGAAGTACGAGCGCACGCGCGTGCGCAGCGACGTCGTCGAGGTGCCGACGTAGAGCACCTCGTCCTTCGGGCCGCGGAACAGGTAGACACCGGGGGCGTCCGGGAGCCCGTCGGCGAGCGTCCGCTTGCGGCGGACCTCCTGCGGCACGGGGTCGGTCGCGGTCGCGAGGTCCTCGAGGTGCGTCACGCCCAGCGGGCCGAGCCGGGCCAGGAGCGCGTGCAGGACGTCGACCGTCGCGCGTGCGTCGTCGAGCGCACGGTGGTTGGGGGTCACCGCGGCGCCGAACAGCGCGGCGAGCGTGCCGAGCTTGTGGTTGGGCGCCTCGTCGCGCGTCACGACGCGGCGCGCGAGGCGCACGGTGTCGACCACGCGGTACCCGGGCCAGGCGTGGCCCGTGCGCGCGGCGGCAGCCCGTAGGAAACCGACGTCGAACGGCGCGTTGTGCGCCACGAGCACGCAGTCGTGCGCGAACTCGAGGAAGGAGGGCAGGACCTCCTCGATGGTCGGTGCGCCGACGAGCATCGACGACGTGATGCCGGTCAGCACCTGGATGAACGGGGGGACGGGGCCGCCCGGGTCGACGAGCGTCTGGAGCTCGCCCAGGACCTGGCCGCCGCGCACCTTGACCGCGCCGATCTCCGTGATGCCGCACTCGGCCGGCGTCCCGCCGGTCGTCTCGAGGTCGACGACGACGAACGTCACCTCGGACAGCGGGGTGCCGATCTCGTCCAGGCCGAGCTGGACCGGGATGCCGTCGGCCGGAGCGCCCGCCCACACGGGACGCAGGCGGTGCAGGCTGGACGACATGCCGCGACCGTACCCGCGCGCTCCGACACGCTCGGCGGGTCGACCCCGCGTGTCGCGAGACGTCGGCCACCCGTCCGCGGAGGCCGCACGGTGTCGTGGTCGCAGCGGGCTGCGGCGGATCCGTGCGCTGACCTGGGCGCGTGCGCGCGGCCGCGCGCACTGCGGCCTAGGGTGACGCCATGGGCGACGACGGGCGGGTTCCGACGGCGCTGCGCGCCGAGATCGTCGCCGTCGCCGCGAGGACGCTGGCCGGCTACGACCGCGCCGCGGTCCCGGCCGCGCTGCGCAGGGTCGCGGCGTTCGCACCCGCCAAGCGGGCCGTGGCCGGCGCCGTGCCCCTGTGGTCAGCGCTGCACGAGGACGCGTTCCGCGCGCGGGTCGGCCGGACGTGGGCCCAGGAGCACCCCGACCTGGCGACCCGGCTCGGGGTCGGTCACGAGAGCGGTGACGACGAGACGGCACCTGACGAGACGGCACCCGGGACGGCACACGACGAGACGGCGCACGGCGAGCCGACGTCCGACGGGACGACCTCCGACGACGTGCCGCGGGACGCCCGCGCGCACGCTGACGCAGAGCAGGACGACGCCGGTGCGCTCGAGCCGTCCCTCGCCGCCGCGGCCGGGGCGTGGCTGCTCGGCCGACCGTGGGAGCACCTCGTGCCGGCGCACGCCACCGCGCCCGCACCCGAGCCCGTGCGGACGGGGCCGTCCCAGGCCGACCTCGACCGCGTGACGGCCGAGCTCGCCCGCCTGCGCGAGGAGCACGAGGCCGCGCGCGACGAGCTCACGACGCTGCGCAAGCAGGCGCGACGTCTGCGGTCGGACGCCGACCGGGCTCGTGCCGAGGGGCGCCAGGCGCTGAGCGAGGCGAACGAGCTGCTCGACCAGGCGCGCGCCGCGCGCGACGAGGCGGCGACCGTGCTCGAGATCGCCACCGACGAGCGCCGCGCGGCCGAGGCCGAGCGCACCGCCGCGCGCGCCGAGCTGCGGGTCGCCCGCAAGCTCGCCGACGCGCGCGTGCGCCTCCTGCTCGACACGATCGTCGACGCGGCGAGCGGCCTGCGCACCGAGCTGGCCCTGGCTCCGACCACCGACCTGCCGGCCGACCTCGTCGCCCCGCCCCAGGCGAGCAGCACGGCCCGCGTGGGCTCGCGCGGGCGGTTCGTCGACGACCCCGCGCTGCTCGACGAGCTGCTGCGTCAGCCCCGGTCGCACCTCGTCGTCGACGGCTACAACGTCACCAAGACCGCGTTCCCCGACCTCACGCTCGAGCAGCAGCGCCGCCTGCTCGTAGACGGGCTCGGCGCGATGGCGGCGCGCTCGGGTGCCGAGGTCACGTGCTGCTTCGACGGTCAGCCGACGCCGCTGCCGGCCACCGCGCTCGCACGCGGCATCCGCGTGCGCTTCTCGGTCGGGGAGATCGCGGACGACCTCATCCGCCGCCTCGTGCAGGCGGAGCCGACGGGTCGGGTGGTCGTGGTCGTCACGAGCGACCAGGAGGTCGCGCGCGACGTCGAGGCGCGGGGCGCGTACGTGGTGCCGTCCGCGACGCTCGTCGCGCGCCTGCACCACGGCTGAGCCGCCCGGCGCTGCCGGTCGTCTGCGGTGCAGCACCGTCCGAGGCCGGCGTGAGGCCACCGTGTCGGTGGTCCGCCCTAGCGTCCGGCGCATGATCATCGACTGCGAGGGGTGCACCGCTCGGCCGGCCGCCTGCGCGGACTGCGTCGTCACGTTCGTGCTCGAGGTGCCGGCACGCGCGGCCGGGGACCGACCCCGCGAGCGGCTGCGTGAACGTCCGTCCGACCGCGCGCACGAGCGACCGCCCGGCGTCGCGGGCCGGGACGCCCGCGTGCCGTTCGAGCTCGACGACGCCGAGCGCCGCGCGCTGGGGACGCTCGCCGACCTGAACTTGGTCCCGCCGCTACGCCTCGCCGAGGGCGGCTGACACGGACGGGCGACGAGACCCGCGAGTCTCGTCGCCCGTCCGTGAGCCTGCTGTGCGGTGCTGGGTCCGGAGCCGGAGCCGGAGCCGGAGCCGGAGCCTGGTCAGCCCAGCGCCACGTCGTGCCCGCCCGGGCCCGACTCGTACAGCGCGTCGACCTCGGCCTCGAAGTCCTTGAGCACGAGCGAGCGCTTCACGCTCAGCTTGGGCGTGAGGTAGCCGTTCGCGATCGTCAGGTCCGTCTCGAGGATGCGGTACTTGCGGATCGACTCCGCGCGCGAGACGGCCTTGTTCGCGCGCGCGACGGCCTTGTCGATCGACGCCAGGACGTCCACGTCCCGCGCGGCCTCCTCGAGCGTCATCGCGGGCTTGCCGTGCGCGCTGAGCCAGCCGGGCACGCCCTCGGGGTCGAGCGTGACGAGCGCACCGATGTACGGGCGCTGGTCGCCGACCACGACGACCTGGCTGATCAGCGGGTGGCCGCGCAGCCGGTCCTCGAGCACGGCCGGTGCGACGTTCTTGCCGCCGGCCGTGACGATGATCTCCTTCTTGCGCCCCGTGATGGACAGGAAGCCCTGCTCGTCGAGCGAGCCCAGGTCGCCCGTGCGGAACCAGCCGTCGTCGAGCGACTCAGCGGTCGCCTCCGGGTTGTCGTGGTAGCCGCGGAACACCTGGACGCCCTTGACCTCGATCTCGCCGTCGTCGGCGATCCGGATCGCGGTGCCGGGCAGCGGGAGGCCGACCGTGCCGATCTTCGTGGCCTCGGGCCGGTTGACG
This sequence comes from Cellulomonas persica, assembly GCF_007989825.1. Lineage (GTDB taxonomy): Bacteria > Actinomycetota > Actinomycetes > Actinomycetales > Cellulomonadaceae > Cellulomonas > Cellulomonas persica. Next base: position 11,098 of record NZ_BJUA01000002.1, read on the forward strand.
GTCGCGGGCGCGGTCGTCTCGGTCAGGCCGTAGCCCTCGAGCACGCGCAGGCCGACGCCGCGGTAGAAGTGGCCGAGGCGCTCGCCGAGCGGTGCTCCGCCCGAGATCGCCCAGCGTGCCTGCCCGCCGAGCAGCGCCCGCAGCTTGTGCAGCACCAGGACGTCCGCGACCTTGTGCTGCAGCCGCAGCCACGGGCTCGGGCCGCGCGGGTCGTCGAGCGCGCGCGAGTAGACGATCGAGGTCTTCGCCGCTCGCTGGAAGATCGCGGCCTTGCCGCCCGCGGCGGCCTTCTGCTCGGCGCCGTTGTAGACCTTCTCGAACACGCGCGGGACCGCGAGCACGAACGTCGGCCGGAACGAGCCCAGGTCCTCGATGAGGGTGCGGGTGTCGGGGGAGTGGCCGAGCACGGCGCCCGCCGGGATGCACAGCACGTGGATGAACCGCGCGAAGACGTGCGCGAGCGGCATGAACAGCAGCGTGCGCGAGCCGGGGTCGGACACGACGGCCTTGAGCCCCTCGACCGCGTTGACGGTGAGCTCGTAGAAGTTGCCGTGCGTGAGCTCGACGCCCTTGGGTCGGCCGGTCGTGCCCGAGGTGTAGATCACCGTGGCGAGGCTCGACAGGTCGGCGAGCCCGCGGCGGCGGGCGATCTCGTCGTCCGGCACGTCCGTTCCCGCGGCGACGAGGGTGTCGATCGCGCCGCCGTCGATCACGAGGACCTCGCGCAGGTCCGGGACGTCCGCGCGGATCTCGGCGACGGTGGCGGCGTGCGTCTCGGTCTCGACCGCGAGCACCGTGACGTGGGCGTCGGTGAGGATCCAGGCGACCTGCTCCGCCGACGAGGTCTCGTACAGCGGCACGGGCACGGCGCCGGCGGCCCAGATGGCCCAGTCGAGCAGCGACCACTCGTACCGCGTGCGGGACATGATGCCGACGCGGTCACCCGGCTCGACCCCTCGTGCGACGAGGCCCTTCGCGACGGCCACGATCTCGGCGTCGAGCTCGCGCGCCGTGATCGGGATCCAGGGCCCCGTCTGCTGGGTCTTGTGCTCGATGACCACACCGTCGGGGTCGGCCGCGAGCCGTTCCGCGAACAGGTCGTTGAGATTGCGGTCGGGCGCGACCTCGACAAGCAGTGGGGTGCTGTACTCGACCATTCTGACTCCAGTGGCAGAGGTGACGGGTCCGACGAGGATACGGGACGTGTGTCCGACTCCGGCGGCGCCCGCGCAGGCTAGCCTCGCTGCGTCGCCACGTGCGCGGACGCACGTGCGGCGGTGCGCGCTGTTGGCGCTAGCGTGGGCGTGCGCCGTCGGTCGCGCGATCAGCCACAACTCACTCGGGAGCACGAACGCATGCACGCCATCGGTGTGGACATCGGCGGTACCAAGATCGCCGCCGGCGTGGTGGACGACGAGGGCCGGATCCTGGCCCAGACGCGTCGCGACACCGAGCCGGACGACGCCGCGAGCATCGACGCGGCGATCGCTGACGCGTACGCCGAGCTGAGCGCGCAGCACCCCGTGAAGGCGATCGGGCTCGCCGCGGCCGGCTTCGTCGCCGCCGACCGTTCGGGTGTGCTGTTCGCGCCGAACATCGCGTGGCGCGACTACCCGCTGCGCGACCGCGTCGCGGCGCTCATCGACGAGAAGGTCGACATCGTCGTGGAGAACGACGCGAACGCGGCCGGGTGGGCCGAGTTCCGGTTCGGCTCGGCGCGGGACGTCGACGACATGCTGACCCTGACGATCGGCACAGGCCTCGGTGGCGCGGTCGTCTCCAACGGCGCGCTCGTGCGCGGCTTCGCGGGTGTCGCGGCCGAGGTCGGCCACATGCGCGTCGTCCCGGGCGGGCACTACTGCGGCTGCGGGCACGAGGGATGCTGGGAGCAGTACGCATCGGGTAGCGCGCTCGTGCGCGACGCGCAGGCGGCGGCCGTGGCGTTCCCCGACCGCGCGCAGCGGATCGTCGAGCTCGCGGGCGGCCGCGCCGACAAGATCGTCGGCCCGTACGTCACGAAGGCGGCCGAGGAGGGCGACGAGCTCGCGATCCAGCTCCTGGCCGAGCTCGGCCGGTGGATCGGTGAGGGTGCCGCCTCGGTCGCCGCGCTGCTCGACCCGGCGATGGTCGTCATCGGCGGCGGTGTCGCGGCGGCGGGTGACCTGCTGCTCGAGCCCGCCCGCAAGGGTTTCGGCGACCAGCTCTCGGCGCGTGGTCACCGCCCGGAGGCGACGATCGTGATCGCCTCGATGGGCAACGACGCCGGCATCGTCGGCGCCGCGGACCTCGCCCGCCTGTAGCTCCGGTCCCGGCGCGTCGTCCGCGACGGTGCGCCGGGGCCGTGCCGCGGTCGGGCGACCGCTCGGACGACCGCTCAGACGACCGCGCCGTCGTCGTCGTCCTGCCGGTCGCGGCGCGCGGGCATGCGCCACACGAGCACCGCGACGCCGAGCACGAACACGACGCACGCGACCTGGATCAGCAACGCGGGCGCGTCGCGCCACGCGACGAGGACGACGAGCAGCAGCATCGGCACGCCCGCCGCCGCGAACCACGCCATGGTGAGCAGCGGGTCGCCGCCCAGCACGGGCCCGGGGTCGGGCGCGACGAAACTCTCCTGCTCGTCGACGCTCGCCTCGGCCTCGTCGTACTGCGACGTCCCGTCCCAGTCCCGGCCCGTGGCGGCCGAGAGCGGGTCGGCCGGCTCGGCGGCGTCGTCCTGCGCGGGGCGCACGACGCGCGACCCGTCGCGGAACGGCGAGTCCACGCCGGGCGCGACGGGGAAGTCGAGACCGCGCGAGGCAGCCGCGTCCGCGGCGGAGTCCACGTCGTCGAGCTCCGCGACGATGCGGGCCCACCGTTCGTCGTCGACCGGTTCGTCGGGCCGGTCGGAGCGAGGAGCCATGAGAGCACTCTAGAGTCGGACGTGCGGTCCCGACGGTCCGCGGCGGCCGAACGGTCGTCCAGGCGGTCCGGGCCGTCGACGGTGCAGGAAGGTGACCCCTTGTTCTACTGGTTGATGAAGCGGATCTTCGTCGGTCCGTTGCTCCACCTCGTGTACCGACCGTGGATCCGCGGCGCGCACCACGTGCCCGCTGACGGGCCCGCGATCCTCGCGAGCAACCACCTGGCGGTCATCGACTCGTTCTTCCTGCCGCTGATGCTCGACCGCGAGCTGGTGTTCATCGGCAAGCAGGAGTACTTCACCGGTCGCGGCCTCAAGGGCCGGCTCACGGCGGGCTTCATGCGCGGGGTCGGCACCATCCCCGTGGACCGTGGGGGCGGCAAGGCGAGCGAGGCCGCCCTGCGCACGGGTCTGCGCCGGCTCGAGGAGGGCGACCTGTTCGGGATCTACCCCGAGGGCACGCGCAGTCCTGACGGCCGGCTCTACCGCGGCAAGACGGGCATCGCGCGGCTCGCGCTCGAGTCGGGCGCGCCGGTCATCCCCGTCGCGATGATCGGCACGAACATCGCCCAGCCGGTCGGCAAGCGGATCCCGAAGATCATGCGCATCGGCATGGTCGTGGGGGAGCCGCTCGACTTCTCGCGCTACAAGGGCATGGAGAACGACCGGTTCATCCTGCGGTCGGTGACCGACGAGATCATGTACGCGATCATGAGCCTGTCGGGCCAGGAGTACGTCGACGTCTACGCGGCCACGCAGAAGGCGCGCATCGCGGCCGGTGTCAGCGACGCCCAGCCCGCAGCCGACGAGCCGCGCACGGCCGCTCCGGGCGGCCGTCCGGTGCCCGACGTCCAGGTTCCGGTACCGCCTCAGGACGACGCGGAGCCGTCAGTAGGATGACCGTGTCGACCGCCGCGCGCGGTCGTCGTCGCCCGGCCCGAGCGCCCCGCGATCCGCTCCGCTGAAAGTCCTGGCTGCGCGCCGTGCGCGCGACCTAGGGTCGCCAGCGTCCCCGCAGGGACTCCCTGCAGCTCTACGGAAGGTGTTTGTCATGTCGGTCCGTCGCGTCGCCCTCCTCACCGCGGGTGGCTTCGCCCCGTGCCTGTCGTCCGCCGTCGGTGGGCTCATCGAGCGCTACACGGAGATCGCTCCGGACGTCGAGATCATCGCGTACGAGCACGGGTACTACGGGCTGCTGCGTGGCGACAAGATCGTCATCGACGAGCAGGTCCGCAAGAACGCCGGCATCCTGCACCGGTTCGGCGGCTCGCCGATCGGCAACTCCCGCGTGAAGCTCACGAACGCCAAGGACTGCGTCAAGCGCGGCCTGGTGGCCGAGGGTCAGGACCCGCTGCAGGTCGCGGCCGAGCAGCTCAAGGCCGACGGCGTCGACGTGCTGCACACGATCGGCGGCGACGACACGAACACGACGGCCGCGGACCTGGCCGCCTACCTCGCGGAGAACGACTACGGCCTGACGGTGGTCGGCCTGCCCAAGACGATCGACAACGACGTGGTGCCGATCCGCCAGTCGCTCGGCGCGTGGACCGCCGCCGAGGAGGCCGCGGGCTTCGCCGCGAACATCATCGGCGAGCACCGCTCGGGCCCGCGCATGCTGATCGTGCACGAGGTCATGGGCCGGCACTGCGGCTGGCTCACGGCTGCGGCCGCGGTCGAGTACCGCAAGTGGCTCGACCGGCAGGAGTGGGTCCCCGGCATCGGCCTGTCGCGTGAGCGCTGGGACATCCACGCGGTGTTCGTCCCCGAGCTGGCGATCGACATCGACGCCGAGGCCGAGCGCCTGAAGGCGATCATGGACTCCCAGGGCAACGTCAACATCTTCCTGTCCGAGGGTGCGGGCATGCACGAGATCGTCGACCAGCTCACGGCGGCGGGCACGCCCCCGGAGCGCGACCCGTTCGGTCACGTCAAGCTCGACACGATCAACCCCGGGCAGTGGTTCGCCAAGCAGTTCGCCGAGAAGCTCGGTGCCGAGAAGACGATGGTCCAGAAGTCGGGCTACTACTCGCGTGCCGCCGCGGCGAACGCCGAGGACCTGCGCCTCATCAAGTCCATGACGGACCTGGCGGTCGAGTGCGCGCTGCGCGGCGAGGCCGGCGTCATCGGTCACGACGAGGAGCGCGGCGACGTGCTGCGGGCCATCGAGTTCCCGCGCATCGCCGGTGGCAAGGCCTTCGACGTGACGCAGCCGTGGTTCGGTGAGCTGCTGGCCGACATCGGTCAGCCGCTCGTCCCGGCGAGTCACTCGTGAGCGTCGCGCCCGACCCGGAGGTCGTCGCGGGTCTCGACGCCTGGCGTGGGCTCCCGGTGGGCCAGCAGCCCGCCTGGCCGGACCAGGCGGCGCTCGCCCAGGTGACCGACCGGCTCGCGGCGCTTCCTCCTCTCGTGTTCGCGGGGGAGGCCGACGCCCTGCGCGCCCAGCTCGCCGCGGCGAGCCGGGGCGAGGCGTTCCTTCTGCAGGGCGGTGACTGCGCCGAGACGTTCGCCGAGGCGACGGCCGACAACATCCGGAACAAGATCAAGACGATCCTCCAGATGGCCGTGGTCCTCACGTACGGCGCGAGCCTGCCGGTGATCAAGATGGGCCGCATGGCCGGGCAGTACGCCAAGCCGCGGTCGTCGGGCACCGAGACGCGGGACGGCGTGACGCTGCCCGCGTTCCGGGGCGACATCATCAACGGGTTCGACTTCACGCCCGAGGCCCGCACGCCGGACCCGCAGCGCCTGCTCGAGGCGTACCACACGTCCGCGTCGACGCTGAACCTCATCCGCGCGTTCACGACCGGGGGCTTCGCGTCCCTGCTGCGCGTGCACGAGTGGAACCGAGGCTTCACGACGAACCCCGCGTACAAGCGCTACGAGGAGATCGCCGCCGAGATCGACCGTGCGATCCGCTTCATGGCGGCGTGCGGGGCGGACTTCGACGCGCTGCGCACGGTCGACTTCTACTCGTCGCACGAGGGCCTGCTGCTCGACTACGAGCGTCCCCTCACGCGCATCGACAGCCGCACGGGCCTGCCGTACGACTGCTCGGCGCACTTCGTGTGGATCGGTGAGCGCACGCGCGAGCTCACGGGCGCGCACATCGACTACTTCTCGCGCGTGCAGAACCCGATCGGGGTCAAGCTCGGCCCGACCTCGACGGGTGACGACGCGATCGCGCTGATCGACAAGCTCAACCCGACGGGGGAGGCGGGGCGCCTGACGTTCGTCACGCGCATGGGTGCGGGCAAGATCCGCGACCACCTGCCGCAGCTCGTCGAGAAGGTCACCGCGGACGGCCGTCCCGTGACGTGGGTCTGCGACCCGATGCACGGCAACGGCATCACCTCGGCGAACGGCTACAAGACGCGCCGGTTCAGCGACGTGATGGACGAGGTCGCGGGCTTCTTCGAGGTGCACCGCGCGCTGGGCACCGTGCCCGGAGGCCTGCACATCGAGCTCACGGGCGACGACGTGACCGAGGTGCTCGGCGGCTCGGAGGAGATCGACGACGAGCGGCTCACCGAGCGCTACGAGACGCTCGTCGACCCACGGCTGAACCACCAGCAGTCGCTCGAGCTGGCGTTCCAGGTCGTGGAGCTGCTCCGGGCGTCCTGAGCCCACCGCTCGTACGAGGGGGTCGGTCCGCTGCGGCGGGCCGGCCCCTTCGTCGTCCCCGTGGCCGTCGGCGGTGCCCCGCGTCGTCGATCCGGGCCGTCGGTCAGGTGATCGTCAGGACGATCGTCGTGCCCTTGGGGTGCATGCTGCCGCCGCCGGGCTCCTGCCCGACGACGAAGCCGAGGCCGAAGTACGTCGCCGCGTGCACGACCTTGACCTTGAACCCCGCGTCCTGGAGCGTGTCGGTCGCCGAGCCGACGCCGTTGCGCATGACGTTCGGGACCTCGAACAGCTCGGGGCCCTTGGAGACCACGAGCGCGACGGTGTCACCGCGGTGGCCCGCTGTGCCGTCCTTCGGGCTCTGGCTGATGACGACGCCGGCCTTGACGTCGGCGCTGAACTGCTCGGAGATCTTCACCTTGAGGCCGAGGTCGCCGAGCTGCTCCTTCGCGTCGTCCACCGTCGCGCCGACCACCGAGATCACGGTGACGGGTGCCGGGCCCTTCGACACCGTGAGCGTGACGACGGAGTGCCGGACGGTCCGCGCGCCGGCCTCGGCGGGCTCGCCGTCGGGCAGGACCGCGCTCAGCACGACCCCGAGCCCCGCCTCGTCGTCGTAGACCGCGTCCGCGTAGTCGACCTCGAGGTCGGCCGCCTCGAGCGCCGCCGCGGCGTCCGCCTGCAGCACGCCGACGACGCCGTCGGGCACCTTCACGTAGTCCGGACCCTTCGAGACGGTGATCTCGACCGTGCCGTCCTTGCGGACGCGCTCGCCGGGCGCGGGTTCGGATGTCACGACGAGGCCCTTGGCCACGTCGGACGAGAAGTCGGACGTCGTGCTGACCTCGAGCCCCACGGCGTCGAGGGCCGCGGCCGCGGCCTCGGCGCTCGTGCCGCCGATCTGAGGGACGGTCGTGTAGGCGCCGGGGCCGGCGACGACGTACCACCAGCCGGCGCCGGCAGAGGCCAGCACGACGAGCGCCACCAGGACGATCGCGAGCGCGCGCCGCGGCAGGCGCCGCCGCCGGACCTCGGGCTCCGGCTCGGCGGGCGGGGGCGGCACCGTCACGGCGCCGCCCAGCCCGATCGGCAGGGCGACGGTCGAGCCGCGCGGCACGTCCTCGAGCCGGACCGTCGCGCCCGTCTCGCCGTCCTGCTCCGGCCGGGCCTCGTCGTCCTGCGGCGTGGCCTCGCCCTCGGGCAGGGACGTGGTCTCGGGGTCGGTCGCGGTGGGCAGGACGATCGTCGGGGCGACGTCCGCACGTCGGGTCAGCAGCTCGGTGTCGAGCTCGGCCCGGACCCGGCGCAGGAGCGCCGCTGCGGCGGCGGCGTCCGTCGGACGGTCGTCGGGCTCGCGTGCACCCAACGCCCGGACCAGGTCGTCGATCTCGACCGGCAGCCAGTCGACCTCGTCGGAGGGCGCCGGCATCTCGGAGTTCACGTGCTGGAACGCGACCTGGATCGGGGTCTCGCCGACGAACGGCTGACGTCCCGTGAGCATCTCGTACAGCAGGATCCCGCACGCGTACACGTCGGTACGGGCGTCGCTCGCGCCGTGCACGACGAGCTCGGGCGCGAGGTAGGCCACCGTGCCGAGGACGGTCCCCGAGGTGGTGGACGTGACCTCCGTGACCGCGCGCGCGAGGCCGAAGTCGGCGAGCTTGATGCGGCCGTCGGTCGCGAGCAGGACGTTCTCGGGCTTGATGTCGCGGTGCACCAGACCGGTGCGGTGCGCGGCGGCGAGCGCGTCGAGCACCGACTCGGCGACGCGCAGCGACTCCTCGACGCTCAGCGCCCCTTGCTCGGCGAGCCGGCGGCGCAGGTTCGCGCCGTCCACGTACTCCATCGTCAGGTAGCTGGTCTCGCCGTCGACGCCCTGGTCGTAGACCCCGACGAGCCCGGGATGGGTGAGCCGGGCGGCGGCGCGCGCCTCACGCCGGAAGCGTGCGACGAAGTCAGCACCGGACGTGCCCTCCGCGAGGTGGGCGTGCATGACCTTGAGCGCGACGTCGCGGTCGAGCCGCCGATCCACCGCGAGGTAGACCGTGGCCATGCCACCGCGCGCGATGCGGGAGACGACCTCGTACCTGCCGTCGACCAGGCGGCCGACGAGCGGATCGGTGACGGTGCTTCCCACGCGGCGAGTCTACGTTCGGGACGTGCCAGGTCCGGGTATTGCGACCCGAGTCACGGCCACGTCGTGCCGCTCAGCGGAACCGCGCCATGAGCGTCTGGACGTTGGCGGCGTACCGGCGCGTGTCGGAGAACATCCCGTACTTCCGCACCGAGGCCGCGCCCTGGTAGTACCCCGCGATCGCGCTCGGCAGGTCGGGCGACATGCGCACGAGCGCGCGCAGGATGACGACGCCCGCGGTCACGTTGTCGTCGGGGTCGAGCAGGTTGAGCTGGCGTCCGACGATGCTCGAGGCCCAGTCGCCCGACGACGGGATGACCTGCATGGTGCCGATCGCGTTGGCGGGGGAGACAGCGGTGTGGTTGAACCCGGACTCCTGGAACGCGATGGCCTGCGCGAGCGCGGGGTCGAGGCCGTAGGCGCGTGCGGTCGCCGCGACCTTCGCCTGCATCTGCGCCCTGGACGGCACGCCCGCGGCGAGCAGCGCGCGCTTGTTGGCGTTCGCCGCGTCGACGACGTCGCGCGCATAGGTGCGGCCCTCGAAGGTGTCGCCGACGAGCCGCGGGGCGGGCGACGACGAGGCCGCGCCGCTGAGGGTGAGCGTCTGACCGATGCGAATCATCGCGTTCGAGCCCAGGCCGTTGGCGTCCGAGATCGCCCTGACCGTCGTCCCGTGGCGGGCGGCGATCGCGGAGACCGTGTCGCCCGCGCGGACGGTGTAGGTGGTCGTCGTGCGGGGCGTGGCGGGGGCAGGTGCCGACGAGCGGCCCTTGCCGGGGATCGTGAGCTTCTGGCCGGCGATGATGAGGCCGTCGGCACGCAGCCCGTTCGCGGCGATGATCGCCTTGACGGTCGTGCCGGTGCGGGCCGCGATCCCGGTGACGGTCTCGCCCAGGCGCACCGTGTGCGTCGTCGCCGTGGGCGCCGCGGGCGTGCTCGTCGTGCGTCCCGAGGCCGAGGGGATCGTCAGGACCTGCCCGGCGCGGATGCGCGAGACGTCGGCGAGCGAGTTGGCGCGCGCGATCGCCGCGACCGATGCGCCCGTGCGCGCGGCGATGTGGCTCACGGTGTCACCGTCGCGCACCGTGTAGGAGTCGTCGGCGTGCGCGGCGGGGGAGGCGGACACGGAGATCGCGACGAGGGCGAGCGTGGCCCCGGTCCCGGTCGCTGCTCGCCGGACGGTGTCGCGGCGGGCTGTCGCGCTGCTCGTGCTCATGGGTCCCCCTCGTCTCGCGTGACGCGAGTGAAGCGTGTGACTCGTGTTACTGATGTGACAGGAGTGAACCTAGCTGACCCTCGGCGGTGTGCAAACCCCGCCAACGGGGTGACACCTACCGACGGGTAGCACACGGCGGGCCGTCCGACCCGTGCGCGCCCGCCTGCGTAGGCTGGCACCGTGAGCCAGACACCCGAATCCTCGCCCGCCGCCGTCGACGCCCTCGTCGACTCCTGGCTGACCCTGCCGGACGTCGCCGAGCGCGTCGGGCTCGACGTCGGCAAGGTGCGGCGCCTGCTGCAGGAGCGCAAGCTCGTCGGCGTGCGCCGCGGCGAGCCGCGCGTGTTGTCCGTGCCCGAGCGCTTCCTCGTCCCCGGCCAGCAGGGCGAGGCCGCGACCGGTGAGTGGGCCGCGCTCCCGTGGCTCCAGGGCACGCTGACGCTGCTCGCGGACGCGGGGTTCTCCGACGAGGAGGCGATCATCTGGCTCTTCACGCCGGACGACTCGCTCCCGGGGACGCCCATCGACGCGCTGCGTGCGGGCCAGAAGACCGAGGTCCGGCGTCGGGCCCAGGCCGAGCTCTAGCAGGCCTGCGTCGGCCGCGGCACGGCGTCGGCCCCCCATGGGCGGGCGTCCGATGACGCCTGGTGCGGTCCTCCGCCGTCGAGGTCGCCGTCGTCCGTGCGTCGCTCAGGCGTGCCGGTCGACGGCCGCGTGCGCGAGCCGGACCAGCACGTCTGCGGCGGGCCGGCGCCATGACCGCGCCGTCAGCCGGTCCAGCGCCGTGCCCGCGAGCTCGCTGATCAGCTCCTCGACCTCGTCGACGGCTCCGGTCGAGTCGATCGCGTCGGCGAGCACGGCGACCTGCTCGTCGCTCAGCGCGCGGTCGCCGAGGCTCGTGCGCAGCAGGTCCGCGGTCGCGGAGTCGCCGCGCTCGAGCGCGCGTCGATGCGCCCGGGCGATGAGCACGGTCCGCTTGCCCTCCCGCAGGTCGTCGCCCGCGGGCTTGCCCGTCGTCCGCGGGTCGCCGAACACCCCGAGCACGTCGTCGCGCAGCTGGAACGCCTCGCCGAGCGGCAGCCCGAGCGCGCGCACTGCGTCGAGCTCGGCGTCGTCGGCGTCGGCGAGCGCCGCGCCGAGCGTGAGCGGGTGCTCGACGCTGTAGCGAGCGGACTTGGCGCGGATCACCTCGCGCGCCCGTGCCTCGTCGCCCGCGGGGTCGCCCCACGGCTGCGACTGCGCGAGCACGTCGAGGTACTGGCCGACCGTGACCTCGGTGCGCATGAGGTCGAAGACCGCCCGCGCGCGCAGCACGCGGGGGAGCGGCGCCTGCGCGAGAGCGTCCGCGAAGACCTGCTCGCTCGCGACGAGCGCGAGGTCGCCGAGCAGGATCGCCGCGGACGTGCCGAACCGCTCGGCGTCACCCTGCAGCCCGAGCTCGTCGTGCATCGCCGCGAACGCACGGTGGGCTGCCGGCTTGCCGCGTCGCGTGTCGGAGTCGTCCATGACGTCGTCGTGGAACAGCGCGGCCGCCTGGAAGAGCTCGAGCGCCGCCCCGACGCGCAGCACGGCTGCAGCCTCCGGTGTGTCCGGCTGACCGCCGTGAGCGCGCCACGACCACCAGCAGAACGCCGCGCGCAGGCGCTTGCCGCCCGCGAGCATCGCCTCGACCGCGTCGGCGAGCCGGTCCGCGTCGGAGCTCACCGCGCGCAGCTCGGCGCGCAGGCGGGCGACGTGCTCGGCGAGCACGTGGTCCACGCCGGCGCGCAGCCCCTCGAGGTCCACCAGGGCGTGCGTGGGGACGTCCGCGCCGTCCAGCGGCCGGGTGTGCGTGCTCATCCCGGCAGCCTAGGCGACCGCGACACGGCCCCCGAGGGTCAGCGTCCGCACGCCGTCCCGGTCGAGCACCGCGACGGTGACGACCTCACCGGTCTCGCGGGCGAACGTCGACTGGGCGGCCACCCCGGCAGGAGGAGACGCGACGGGGGACTGCGTGAACCCGGCACCGGTCAGTGCGGTCGCCAGGCTGGCCATGAGGTCGTCGGCCGACAGCGTCGTGCGCAGGTTGAGGCTGATCTCGGTGAACGCGCCGTCGGGGTCCACCTGCGCGGCGGAGACGAGGATGTCGGCGTCGTCGGGCAGCGGTACGAGGTCCGTGGGAAAGCCGTCGGCGAGCTCGCCGACGCTGCCGTGCTCGCCGTCGAGCGGCTCGAACGTCGCGTCGGCGGTCGGCTCGGCGGTCAGGAGCGGCTGGTCGCTCGCCGCGAGCGGCGTGTCGAGCCGGGCAGGCTCGGAGCTCGAGCACCCGGCGAGAGCCGCGCCGAGCACCAGGGCGGGGACGAGGGCCACGATGCCGTTCACGCGCCTCGTCGGGCGGGTGCCGGCGGGCAGGGTCAGGCGGTCGCGCACCGCGTCAGCCTAGCCGCGCGCGACCCGACCCCAGGCCTGGCTGCCGTCGGTCGCTCCACAGACGGGCGGCGCTGCCGCCGGGGACGGCCCGGGCGTGCGGTGGGGTGCAGTCATGACGGCGACCACGACGATGCGGGTGAACGAGCCCCGCGAGATCATCTCCCTGCTCCCGTACCGCCTGGGCTTCCGGCCGCGCGACAGCGCGGTGGGCGTGAGCCTGCGGGCCCCGCGCGGACGCGTCGGGGTCGTCATGCGGGTCGACCTGCCGGCGCTCGGGGACGGCGAGGTGGGCGCGCAGGTCGCCCGCGCGATGATCGCGACGATGGGCCGCGACGGTGCGCAGAGCACGGTGCTGGTCGTCTACACCGACGTCGACCCTCGGCTCGACCCCGGGTCGGCCGCCGAGCAGGTGATGCGCGCGGTCGCGCACTACCGCGAGGCCGCGGACGCGTCGCTCGGCAGCGTGCCGGTCTGGGTCGTGACGTCGAGCGGCTACCTCTCGTACGACTGCGCGCGCTCGTGCTGCCCGCCCGGCGGCCGTCCGCTGCGCGAGCTCGAGTCGACGCAGGTCTCGGCGCGCATGGTGCTCGAGGGGGCGACGGTCGCCGGTTCGCGCGACGACCTGGTGCGGATCCCGTCGGCGGACGCCCAGCGGCGTCGGGTGGTGGCGCGGACGCGACGCCGCTGGCACGAGCGCGGCCAGCAGGCCCTGGCCGACGGCCCGCACGCGCTCGAGCGGTGGCGGCTCGCGTCGGTCGCCGCATGGCGTGCGGCGGTCGACCTGGTCGCCGGGCGCGCGGAGCTCGGGGCGCCGGCTCCGTGGGGCCGGCTCGAGGCCGGGCTGCAGGACCGGCGTGTGCGCGACGCCGTCCTCGCCTCGTTCGTCCCGGGCGTCGGCGACCTGCCTGAGCGGAGCGTGCGCGGGGCCCGGCCGGCCCCCGACGTCGAACAGGCGATGGCGCAGGTCTCGACGCGCATCATGGGCGCGTCCGCCGGGATCCCGGCGCCCGAGGGACCGGTCAGGCTCTACGAGGAGGCGCTCGAGGCCCTCGTCGCGCACGGCCGTCGCTCCGCCCAGGCGCCCGCACTCTCGCTCCTCGCCGTCCTGTCGTGGTGGCGCGGCGACGGAGCCCGCGCGCAGATCCTGCTCGACCGCGCGCTGCAGGACGACCCGGCCTACCGGCTCGCCACGCTCCTGGACGCGGCTCTTGGGGCGGGCATCGGCCCCGGGTGGGCGCGCCGACCCGACCTGGAGGACGACGAGGACGGCGGGCCGGACGACGCGCCTGGGCCCGCCGTCGGGTGAGGTCCGGGGGCGGCGCGCGTCGTCGCAGGTGGAGTCGTGGGCCGGGCGGCGGTACGGTCCAGGCACGGGCCATCGAGAGGAGCTCAGCATGGGCATCGTGGTCGGCTACCTGGCGACGCCAGAAGGGCGTGCCGCTCTGGACGCCGCAGTCCAGGAGGCCGGGATCCGAGGACGCGATGTCGTCGTCGTCGTGAGCGTGCGTGCCGACGAGCCCGCCGAGCAGCGTGCCGCGATCGAGTCGGAGCTCGAGCAGGTCGCGCAGGACCTCACCGCCCGTGGCGTCGCGCACGAGGTGCGCCTGCTGTCGGGCGGCGACACCGCGGACGACCTGCTGGCCACGGCCGAGGAGGTGGCCGCCGAGCTCGTCGTCATCGGGCTGCGGCAGCGCAGTCCCGTCGGCAAGCTCATCCTGGGTGCGAACGCGCAGCGGGTGCTGTTCGACGCCCCGTGCCCGGTGCTCACCGTCAAGCCCACGACGCGCTGAGACCCGCGCCCGGAAGGGGCAGGACGGGCGTCGGCGAACTCGTCCGCCCGGGCGGGAATCCTGACGGCCCTCCGTGCGTTGGAGCATGCGGACGTCCCGGCGCCGCCACACGACCGGCCACGTGAGAGGACGCCATCTTCCTGACGCGCGCGGCCCCCGCCGCGCGACACCGAGTCGCTCGCGGAGTCCCTCGTCGCCGACGCTGCTGCCGCACTCGCGCAGGACGGCTCGTCCACGCGTTCGGCTCGGTACAATATCCGTCTACCACCCGGCTCCATCTCCGGTGTCGTGCTGCCGAAAGGTCGTTCGTGACGTCCCAGACTCCGCATCCCGCGCTTCCGCGCGAGTTCGAGCACCCCGCGCTCCAGGACCTCGTGGTCCGGGGCCGCACCCACGGCTCGGTCGGTGCCGCTGAGGTCCGTGCGGCGTGCGAGCAGGCCGGCGTCGAGGACGCCAAGCGCCTCAAGGCCGTCGTCCGTGGTCTGGCCACCGCCGGTGTCACCGTGAGCGACGCCGTCCCGGCTCGCGTCGCCGCCGCCACCAGCGCCAAGGCCCGCACGACGTCGAAGGCCGCCGTCACGACGGCCGCCAAGCCCGCGAAGGCCGCCACGACCGCGAAGGCGACGGCCGACGGTGACGCCGCGCCCGCCAAGCCGGCGGCCAAGTCGGCCGCGAAGCCCGCCGCCAAGTCCGCCAAGGCGGCGAGCGCCAAGGCCGCGAAGGTCACCGACGAGGACGATGTCCCCGCCGACGGCCAGGACATCGAGATCGAGGACGTCGACGTCGCCGAGCTCGAGGACGAGGTCGTCGCGGTCGAGGCCGACGTCGACGCCGACGCCGAGTCGGGCGACGACGAGACCGAGACCAAGCCCGCCGCCACCACGGCGCGCGAGGACTCCGAGGACTCGGGCTTCGTCTACTCCGACGCCGACGACGACGACGCACCCGCGCAGCAGGTCGTCACCGCGGGCGCCACCGCCGACCCGGTCAAGGACTACCTCAAGCAGATCGGCAAGGTCGCGCTCCTCAACGCCGAGCAGGAGGTCGAGCTCGCCAAGCGCATCGAGGCCGGCCTGTTCGCCGAGGAGCGGCTCAACTCGGGCATCACGCTCGAGCCGAAGGCGCGCCGTGAGCTCGAGTGGATCGCGCAGGACGGCCGTCGTGCCAAGAACCACCTGCTCGAGGCGAACCTCCGGCTGGTCGTCTCGCTCGCGAAGCGCTACACCGGCCGCGGCATGCTCTTCCTGGACCTGATCCAGGAGGGCAACCTGGGCCTGATCCGCGCGGTCGAGAAGTTCGACTACACCAAGGGCTACAAGTTCTCGACGTACGCGACGTGGTGGATCCGCCAGGCCATCACCCGCGCCATGGCCGACCAGGCGCGCACCATCCGCATCCCGGTGCACATGGTCGAGGTCATCAACAAGCTCGCGCGCGTCCAGCGCCAGATGCTCCAGGACCTGGGCCGCGAGCCCACGCCGGAGGAGCTGGCGAAGGAGCTCGACATGACGCCTGAGAAGGTCGTCGAGGTCCAGAAGTACGGCCGTGAGCCGATCTCGCTGCACACGCCGCTCGGCGAGGACGGCGACAGCGAGTTCGGCGACCTCATCGAGGACTCCGAGGCTGTCGTGCCCGCCGACGCCGTGAGCTTCACGCTCCTGCAGGAGCAGCTGCACCAGGTGCTCGACACGCTGAGCGAGCGTGAGGCCGGCGTCGTCTCGATGCGCTTCGGCCTCACCGACGGTCAGCCCAAGACGCTCGACGAGATCGGCAAGGTCTACGGCGTGACGCGTGAGCGCATCCGCCAGATCGAGTCCAAGACGATGTCGAAGCTGCGCCACCCGTCGCGCTCGCAGGTCCTGCGCGACTACCTGGACTGACGCGGCCCCGAGCTGGCTCGCGCGCGAGAGCCCCCGCCCCTGACGACAGGGTGCGGAGGCTCTCGCGTGTGTGATGCGTCGCGTCGCCGCACCCGTGCCGTCGTCGTCCTCGCTCGGCCGCGACGGCTGGTCAGGACGGGAGCGGTCCCAGGTACGACGAGACGAGGCCCGGACCGCAGGGGTCCGGGCCTCGTCGTCGAGGGGAGCGGGTCAGCGCATCGCGCCGGCGCCGTGCTCCTCGAGAAGTCGGTCGGTCTCGTCGTGGACGTGCGTCGCCAGCTCGGCGAACTTCGGCGCGTGCTCGCGCGCGTGGTGCGCGCAGAACAGGAGCTCACCCACGGGGAGCACCACGCGGACGTAGGCCTGGGCGCCGCAACGGTCGCAGCGGTCGGCTGCGGTGAGCGGTTCGGTCGTTGTCGCTGTCACATCCCCATACAACCATCCGTCTGCCGAATCCATCCTCTCGGGAGCGGGTGGTTCGCTGTCCGCGTACGGAAACGTCACACGATCGTGACGCACCTGACATGCAAGGGACCTTCGGCGCACCTCAGGTGGGCCTTCACGTCGCGGGGCGCGAACCGGTGCGCGTGGTCACGGCATGGCTCGCGGGCTGCGGGGGTGGGCGCAGCTACCATCTCACGCGTGACGACGACCTCCTCGCGCTCGGCCTACACCGCCCGGCACCTGTCGGTGCTCGAAGGACTCGAGGCCGTCCGCAAGCGACCCGGCATGTACATCGGGACCACGGACAGCCGCGGTCTCATGCACTGCCTCTGGGAGATCATCGACAACGCCGTCGACGAGGCGCTCGCCGGGTTCGGCGACCGGATCGAGGTCGTGCTGCACGCCGACAGCTCGGTCGAGGTCCGCGACAACGCGCGCGGCATCCCGGTCGACGTCGAGCCGAAGACCGGTCTGACGGGTGTCGAGGTCGTGTTCACCAAGCTGCACGCGGGCGGCAAGTTCGGCGGCGGCTCGTACGGCGCGTCGGGCGGACTGCACGGCGTCGGCGCGTCGGTCGTCAACGCGCTGTCGGCACGTCTCGACGTCGAGGTCGACCGCGACGGCAAGACGCACCGCATGACGTTCCACCGCGGCGAGCCCGGCACGTTCGACGACCGCGAGGGCCGTACGCCGCAGTCGCCGTTCGAGCCGTTCGTGTCGGGCTCCGAGCTCGCGGTCGTCGGCAAGGTCGCCAAGGCCCGCACCGGAACGCGCGTGCGGTACTGGGCCGACCGTCAGATCTTCCCCAAGACCGCCGTGTTCGCGTACGACGAGCTCGTCACGCGCGCCCGCCAGACGAGCTTCCTGGTGCCCGGCCTGACGATCGTCGTGCGCGACGAGCGCGGGCTGGCGGGGACGCCGGGCGAGCACGGCCCGCACGAGGAGACGTTCTGCCACACCGGCGGCGTCGTCGACTTCGTCGACCACCTGTCGCCCGACGCACCGGTGACGGACACGTGGCACCTGACGGGATCGGGGACGTTCACCGAGACCGTGCCCGTGCTCGACGAGAAGGGCCACATGACGCCGCGCGAGGTCGAGCGCACGTGCGACGTCGAGGTCGCGGTGCGCTGGGGGACCGGGTACGAGACCGAGCTGCGCACGTTCGTCAACATCGTCGCGACGCCCAAGGGCGGGACGCACCAGGCAGGCTTCGAGGCAGGTCTGCTCAAGACGCTGCGCAAGCAGGTCGACGCGAACGCGCGTCGCCTCAAGATCAGCGCCAAGGACGCGGCGACGGAGCGCATCGACAAGGAAGACATGCTCGCCGGCATGACCGCGGTGCTCACGGTCCGCCTCGCCGAGCCGCAGTTCGAGGGTCAGACCAAGGAGGTCCTCGGCACGGGCCCCGTGCGCGGGATCGTCGCGAAGGTCGTCGAGAAGGAGCTCGCGGCGCTGTTCGCGTCGAGCAAGCGCGAGCACAAGGCGCACACGGCTGCCCTGCTCGACAAGGTGGTCGGGGAGATGCGTGCGCGGCTGTCCGCGCGCAAGCAGAAGGAGATCTCGCGCCGCAAGAACGCGCTCGAGTCCTCCTCGCTGCCGGCCAAGCTCGCGGACTGCCGGATCGACGACGTCGCGCACAGCGAGCTGTTCATCGTCGAGGGTGACTCGGCGCTCGGCACGGCCAAGCTGGCACGCTCGTCGGACTTCCAGGCGCTGCTGCCGATCCGCGGCAAGATCCTCAACGTCCAGAAGGCGTCCGTGACGGACATGCTGAAGAACGCCGAGTGCGCCGCGATCATCCAGGTCATCGGCGCGGGCTCGGGGCGCACGTTCGACCTCGAGGCGGCCCGCTACGGCAAGATCGTGCTGATGACGGACGCCGACGTCGACGGCGCGCACATCCGCACCCTGCTCCTGACGCTCTTCTTCCGGTACATGCGGCCGCTCGTCGAGGAGGGACGCGTGTACGCCGCGGTCCCGCCGCTGCACCGCATCGAGCTCACGGGTGTGCGCGGCGACGCGGACAAGTACGTCTACACGTACTCGGAAGCCGAGCTCGCCGCGACGCTCAAGAAGCTCGACAAGGCCGGCAAGCGCTACAAGGACGACATCCAGCGCTACAAGGGCCTCGGCGAGATGGACGCCGACCAGCTCGCGGAGACCACGATGGACCCGCGCTTCCGCACGCTGCGGCGGGTGACCGTCGACGCGGCCGCGCGGGCCGAGGAGGTCTTCGAGCTGCTCATGGGTTCGGACGTCGCACCGCGGAAGGACTTCATCGTCGCGGGCGCGAGCGGCCTGGACCGCAGCCGCATCGACGTCTGACGGCAGCCGCGCACCTGCGGCGGCAGACGAAATGGCGTTGCCGTCGCCGGGTCCGCCACGGAGCATGTGCACCATGTCTGTCTCCGAGCCCACGACCCTGAGCCCGATCGCCGAGCGGGCCCAGGCGCCCGCCGAGGTCCGTCTGCCGTCGGCCGACCACGGCCTGACCTGGCGACCCCTGTCGGTGGCTGACGTCCCGGACCTGACGAGCCTGCTGGGACGCATCGAGGAGGCCGACGCGGAGCCGTTCCGCACCTCGCCGGAGGAGGTCGCCGAGAAGTTCGACGGCGACTGGAAGGACCCGGCGCGCGACACGCTCGGCGGCGTCGACGACTCGGGCGTGCTGCGGGCGTGGGCGCAGGTGACGCAGCCGCCCGGTGACACGACGGTCGTGCGCGCGTTCCTCGAGGGCGGCGTCGACCCGCAGTGGCGGGGCCGGGGGATCGGGCGTGAGGTGCTCGCGTGGGAGCTCGACCGTGCGCGCCAGGTCCTGGCGGCGACCGGCAAGGACGTGCCGGGCCGGATCGGGGCGTACGCGTCCGAGCAGACGACGAGCGCGCTCGCGCTGCTCCGTGCGTGCGGGCTCACGCCGATCCGCTACTACTCGGACCTGCACCGTCCGCTGGAGACCGACCTGCCGGACGTCCCGGTCCCCGCGGGTGTGCAGATCGTCGGGTGGAGCGAGGAGCGCGACGAGGAGGTCCGGCTCGCGCACAACGAGGCGTTCGCGTCGCACTGGGGGAGCGAACCGCAGACCGCCGAGTCGTGGCGCAGCGGCCGTAGCCACTTCGCGCCGCAGTGGAGCCTGGTCGCGCTGGACGAGGCGACGGGCGAGGTCGCGGGCTACCTGCTCACGGGCCGGTACGAGCAGGACTGGGAGATCGCGGGCCACAGCTCGGGGTACGTCGAGCTGCTGGGTGTCCGCCCGGCGTGGCGACGTCGCGGCATCGCCCCTGCGCTGCTCGCAGCGGTGATGCGGCGCCTGCACGCCGACGGCATCCAGTACGCGGAGCTGGGGGTCGACACCGAGAACCTGTCCGGTGCGCTCGGGCTCTACACCTCGCTCGGCTTCACGCCGTTCTACCGGTCGACGCTGTTCACGATCGAGCTCTGACGGGGAGGTTCGCCCGGCACGGTCGGGCGCACGGGCGTCGCGACGGCCGTCCACCCGTCGGCGGGGCAGCGTCGCCGGGCCCCTGGGCTGCGGGATAGCATCACGGCCGGCGGACGACGAGGTCCGCCGTCTCGCTGCCGGCATGCGCCGGCGGGAAGGACGCCCGATGCACTCGTCTGCTGCGGTGCGGCGGTGGTCGATCGGTTACGGCGTGCTCGTCGCGGCGCATCTCGGCGCCCTGCTCGCGGGCGCCGACGACCTCGCCGACGTCACGCAGTGCCTCCTCATGCCCGTCCTGGCCGGGGTGCTCTGGACGGCGACGCGCTGGCCGCGCGGGCACACGGTGACCTGGGCGTTCGGCGCGCTCGCCGCGTCGTTCCTCGGGGACGCCGTGCCCCGGCTGCTCGACGGCGACGCCGCGTTCCTCGCGATGGTCGGGTGCTTCCTGCTGGCCCAGGTGTCGTACGTCGTCGCGTTCGCCCCGCGGGCGCGCCGCAGCGTCGTGCGGACCCGGCCTGCGTGGCTCGTCGTCTACGGCGCGGTGCTGGTCGGTCTCGTCGCGCTGTGCGCGCCGCACGCCGGGACCCTCCTGGTGCCGGTCGCGGTGTACGGCGGGGTGCTCACCGCGATGGCGGTGCTCGCGACCGGGCTCGGGCGTCTGGGCGCGATCGGAGGTGCGGTGTTCCTGCTGTCCGACGCGCTCATCGCCCTCGCCCGGTTCGTGCCGGGCTGGGACCTGCCCGGGCAGGGCGTCGCGGTCATGCTCACGTACGCCGTCGGCCAGGCGCTCCTGGTGGCGGCCGTCGCGTCCGACAACCGCGCGCGACGACGCGCCCGCCCGACGACGCTCGCCGTGCGCACACCGACGACGACGCGCGACAACGTGGTCGCGTTCGTCGCCGTGCGTCGCGTCGGGGTGTGAGCGCGTCGAGGCCGACTAGCCGATCGCGTGCAGCGGCGCGTGCAGCGCCGTGCCCGACATGTCGCGACGCGGGTCGAGCTCGGGCAGGTCGATGGGTTGACCCGCCGAGCCGCACGCCCACGCGGGCGCGGCACCCACCCACGCGAGGATCAGCGCGTCCTCACCCTTGAGGAACCGGTGCGAGCGCACGCCGCCCGTCGCGCGGCCCTTGCCGGGGAAGACCTCGAACGGGGAGACCTTCGCCGAGCCGGCCTGCGTGCCGGGCAGCGCGGTCGACGAGCCGGACACGGTCACGACGACCGCGTCGCCGACCCGCGCCGCCGGGACGCCCGCGAACGCGACGACCCGCTGACCCGCCGCGAGCTTGATGCCGGCCATGCCGCCCGCGGCACGGCCCTGCGGCCGGACCTGCGCGGCGCCGAAGTGCAGCAGCGAGGAGTCCGACGAGACCAGCACGAGCTCGTCGTCGTCGGTGACCTGCGTCGCGCCGACCACCTCGTCGCCGTCCTTGAGCGCGACGACCTCCCACGCGTCCCGGTTGCCGGGCACGTCGCCCGCGGTCACGCGCTTCACGACGCCCTGCGCGGTCGCGAGCGCGAGCGTCGGGGCGTCCGCGGCGAGCGACGCGAGGGCGACGACGCGCTCGCCGGGCTCGAGCGTGACGACCTCGCTGAGCGGCACGCCGCCGCCGAGCGACGGTGCGCCGTGCGCGGGCGGCAGCGCGGGCAGGTCGAGCATCGGGATCCGCACCATGCGGCCGCGGGACGTGACGGCTCCGATCTCCGCGCGCGTCGTCGTCGCGACCACGGACGCCAGGACGTCGTGCTTGGCCCGGCGCGTGTCCGGCGTCCGCTCGATCGGCTCGTCGGTCGCGGTGCGCGCGAGCAGACCCGTGCCGGACAGGAGGGCGAAGCACGGCGTGTCGGCGATCTCGAGCGTGACCGCGGCGCCGCGCGACGAGCCCTTCGCCGCGGGCGCCCCGGTCACCGCGGACCCGCCCGCGGACTCGAGCAGGATCGTGCGTCGCGGCGTGCCGTACGTGGCCGCGACCTGCGCCATCTCGTCGGAGACCAGCGTGCGCAGCGTGACGTCGTCACCGAGGACCGCGCGCAGCTCGTCGATCTCGGCCTCGAGCTGCTCCTTCTCGCGCTCGAGCTCGAGGCGGGAGAACTTCGTCAGGCGGCGCAGGCGCAGCTCGAGGATGTACTCGGCCTGCGGCTCCGACAGGTCGAAGACCGAGCGCAGGCGCGAGCGTGCCGCCTCCGCGTCGTCGGACGTGCGGATGACCTGGATGACCTCGTCGATGTCGAGGATCGCGACGAGCAGGCCCTCGACCAGGTGCAGGCGCTCGAGACGCTTGTCCAGCCGGAACTGCGAGCGGCGTCGCACGACCGAGAGCCGGTGGTCGACCCACACGACGAGCAGCTCGCGCAGGCCGAGCGTGCGGGGCTGGCCGTCGACGAGCGCGACGTTGTTGATCGAGAACGAGTCCTCGAGCGGCGTCGCGCGGTAGAGCTGCTCGAGCACCGCGTCCGGGTCGAAGCCGGACTTGACCTCGATCACGAGACGCAGGCCGTGCGCGCGGTCGGTCAGGTCGACCGCGTCGGCGATGCCGGAGAGCTTCTTGGACTGCACGCCCTCCTTGATCTTCTCGATGACCTTCTCCGGGCCGACCATGTACGGCAGCTCGGTGATGACGATGCCCTTGCGGCGCGCCGTGACGTTCTCGATGCGGGCGGTCGCGCGCGTGCGGAACGCCCCGCGTCCGGTCCGGTACGCGTCGCGCACGCCGTCCAGCCCGACGATCTTGCCGCCCGTGGGCAGGTCCGGCCCGGGCACGAACCGCACCAGGTCCTCGAGCGTCGCGTCGGGGTGCATGACGAGGTGGCGGGCCGCGGCGACGACCTCGACGAGGTTGTGCGGCGCCATGTTCGTCGCCATGCCGACCGCGATGCCGGCCGCGCCGTTGACCAGGAGGTTCGGGATGGCCGACGGCAGCACGTCGGGCTGCTGCAGCTTGTTGTCGTAGTTGGGCACGAAGTCGACGACGTCCTCGTCGAGGTCCGTGGTCATCGCCATGGCGGCGGGGGCCAGGCGCGCCTCGGTGTAGCGCGGGGCAGCGGGGCCGTCGTCGAGCGAGCCGAAGTTGCCGTGCCCGTCCACGAGCGGCAGACGCAGGCTGAACGGCTGTGCGAGGCGCACCATCGCGTCGTAGATCGCGGAGTCGCCGTGCGGGTGCAGCTTGCCCATGACCTCGCCGACGACGCGCGCCGACTTCACGTACGGGCGGTCCGGGCGCAGGCCCATGTCGGACATCTGGAAGAGGATGCGCCGCTGCACGGGCTTGAGGCCGTCCCGCGCGTCGGGCAGCGCACGCGCGTATATGACCGAGTAGGCGTACTCGAGGAACGAGCCCTCCATCTCGGTCGCGACGTCGATGTCGACGATCCGCTCGACGAGGTCGTCGGGCGGCAGGTTCGGGGTCGCGGGGCGACGCGCCATGCGGGGCTGCTCCTCGGGTGCTGCGGTCGTGGTGCCGGCCCATTCTCGCCCGCGGGCGGGGTGCGACGTGCCAGGCGCGCGGGATCGCTAGCCTGACGGCATGGACGACGCGACCCGCGACGACGCGGACGCCGCCTATCCGGCGGGCTGGGAGGCCGACGTCGTCCTGCTCGACGGGGCGACGACGCACATCCGTCCGATCAGGCCGCAGGACGCCGACGCGCTGCAGGCGTTCCACGTCGCCCAGTCCGAGCGCTCGACCTACCTGCGCTTCTTCGCGCACCTCGAGCGGCTGCCCGAGCGCGACCTGCACCGGCTCGTGCACGTCGACCACACCGACCGCGTCGCGCTCGTCGCCACCGCGGACGACGACGGGCCGCAGGGCTACCGGATCATCGGCGTCGCGCGGTACGACCGGGTCGACGAGGACGAGGCCGAGGTCGCGTTCAACATCGCGGACGCGCAGCAGGGCCGCGGGCTGGGCTCGGTGCTGCTGGAGCACCTCGCCGCGGCCGCGCGCGAGCGTGGCGTCCGTCGCTTCGTCGCCGAGGTGCTGCCGCAGAACGGCCGCATGATCTCGGTGTTCCGCGACGCGGGGTACGAGGTGCGCCAGCACGCCGAGGACGGCGTGGTCTCGCTCGCGTTCGACATCGACCCGACGGACCGGTCGCTGGCCGTGATGGCCGACCGCGAGCACCGCGCCGAGGCGCGGTCGATGCGCGCGGTGCTCGGGGCACGCTCGGTGCTCGTCGTCGGACCGGTGCTGCCCGGCGCGCCGCCGCCTCGCACGCTGCACCTCGGCATGGCGCGCGCGGTGCTCGCGCACCTCGCCCTCGCCGACCCGCAGGTGCGGGTGCAGTCGGTCGGCACGGACCCCGTTCCCGACGCCGACGCGACCGGGGCGGCCGACCTCGACGAGCGGGCGCGGGCCGCCGCTGTGGCGGCGGCGTTCGAGGGCGTCGTCGGGCCCGTGGACCTCGCGGTGCTCGCCGTCCCGGCGCAGTACGCGCCCGCGGTGGTGCGCGCGATCGCGCCCACGGGTGCGCGTGCCGTGGTGCTGATGACCGCGGGCTTCGCCGAGACCGGGCCCGAGGGGCTCGCGCTGCAGCGCGCGGTGCTCGCCGCGGCGCATCGCACGGGGATGCGCCTGATCGGTCCCGCTTCCTACGGGATCGTCTCGCTCGGGCAGGACGGCGCGCTCAACGCCTCGCTCGCCGACGAGCTGCCGGCGCCCGGCCGACTCGGGCTGTTCAGCCAGTCGGCGGCCCTCGCGGTGCCCCTGCTCGACGCGGCGCGGCGGCGCGGGCTCGGGCTGGCCGAGTTCGTCTCGGCCGGGCACCGCGCGGACGTCTCGGGCAACGACCTCATGCAGTTCTGGGCCGACGACGAGGGCACCGACGTGGTCGGGCTGTACCTGGAGTCGATCGGCAACCCGCGCAAGTTCTCGCGCGTCGCGCGGCGCCTCGCGCTCATCAAGCCCGTGATCGTCCTGACCGCGGGCCGGTCGGGGCAGGTCGTCCCTCCCGGGCACGCCGTGCGCCCCACGCAGGCGCCCGGGCGCGCGGTCGACGAGCTCATGCGGCAGTCGGGTGTGATCCGGGTCGAGAACACCCACCAGATGTTCGACGTCGCACAGGTCCTTGCGCTGCAGCCGCTGCCCGCGGGACGCCGTGTGGCGGTCGTCGCGAGCTCGTCGTCGGGCGCGACGTTCGTCGCGGAGGCCGCCGCGACGGCGGGGCTGGTCGTCGCCGGGGCGCAGGTGCTGCCCGAGGACGCGGACGACGAGACCGCCGAGGCGCTCGTGCGGGAGGTCCTGCGGGAGCCCGACGTGGACGTCGTGATCGTCGTGCGCATCCCGATCGTCGGGGCACCGGACCCGCGGTTCGGGCGGGTGGTCGCGCGCGCCGCGGCGGACAGCGGCAAGACCGTCGTCGCGTGCGTGCTGGGGCTGCGCGGCGTGACCGACGAGCTGACCGCGCCGGGACCGGACGGCGAGCCGCGCACGGTGCCCGCGTACGCGACACCCGAGGACGCCGCGCTCGCGCTCGGCCACGCGGCTCGCTACGCGACGTGGCGCTCGCGGGACCACGGGCGGCCGTTGCACCCCGAGGGCGCCGACCTGCGCCGCGCAGCGCGCCTCGTGCGCGGGTGGCTCACCGGCTCGGCGCAGGTCGTGCTGACGCCCGAGCAGGCAGGCGAGCTGCTCGCCGCGGTCGGGGTGCACGTGCTGGCCTCGACGCCCGCGCACGACGCGGACGAGGCCGCCGCGGCCGCGCGCGCGATCGGGTACCCCGTCGCGCTCAAGACGACCGCACCCGCGCTGCGGCACCGGGCGGACCTGGGCGGGATCCGGCTCGACGTGGCCGACGAGGCCGAGCTGCGCGCCGACGTCGCCGAGGTGCTCGCGCTCGCCGCCGAGCACCGGCCCGAACCCGGGGCCGCGCCGCTCGAGGTCCAGGCGATGGCGCCGCGCGGCTCCTCGTGCGTCGTGCGTTCGGTCGAGGACCCGCTCTACGGCCCGGTCATCAGCGTCGGGCTCGCGGGCGACGCGTCCGACCTGCTCGGCGACGTCGCCTACGGGATCCCGCCGCTGACGGACGTCGACGTCGCCGACCTGGTCCGCGCTCCCCGCGCCGCGCCGCGGCTGTTCGGCTACCGCGGGCTGCCCCCGCTCGACGTCGCCGCGCTCGAGGACGTGGTCGCACGGGTCGCGGTGCTGTCCGACGCGCTGCCCGAGGTCCGTAGCCTCGAGCTCAACCCGGTGGTCGTCGCCGAACGCGGTGCGGTCGCGCTCGCGGCGCGCGTCACCCTCGCGCACGCGGACCGCGCGGACAACACGCGCCGGCTGCAGCGCACGTGAGCGTGACGCCACGCTCTCCACAACGTGACGGACGAGGCTGGGGCCGAGCACCCCGGCGGTGGGAGGATGGGCAGATGCCCGCAGCTGCTCGCTCCTTGCACGAGGACCTGTACCGCGCCGGTTACTACCCCGAGCTCGTCGCCGACGTGCTGGAGGTCGCCCTGGCCGACGAACCCGTGGTGGCCCACCTCGTGCACCCCGAGACCACGTTCGACTCCGCCGAGGTGCGCCGCCACGTCACGGTGCTCGTGCTGACACCGACCCGCCTGGTCTGCGCGCACGTCGACGACCACCCTGCGGACTCCGAGCACCCGTCGTCGGCCGCGTCCGCGACCACCGAGTCCGTCCCGCTGGCCGAGCTGCGCTCTGTCGTGCTCACCCACCTCGTCGAGCGGCCCGAGCGGCACGAGCCCGGCAAGGCAGCGCTCGAGCTCACGCTCGCGATCGGGTGGGGTGCGGTCTCGCGCGTCGACCTCGAGCCCGCGACGTGCGGCGACCCCGCGTGCGAGGCGGACCACGGCCTGACCGGGACGCTCGCACCCGACGACGTCGTGGTGCGCGTCAGCGCCGCGGCCGAGGGGGCCGACTCGGTGCGCGCGGCGACCGAGTTCGCACGCGCGCTCTCGGCCGCGAGCGCACGGCGCTGACATGACGACGCACGTCGGAGCGCCCTCCTCGGACGCCGGGACGGCGGCTGCGCTGCTCGCGCAGTCGGCCCAGAAGTACGGGTTCGTGCTGCCCGGGGCCGACGACCGCACGGGTCTGGGCTCGGTGCTCGCGGGAGCGGCCGGAGCGCTGCACGAGGCGGCCGGTGCGAGCGACGGCCTGCCGGCGGCCGCGGGCTGGGCGGCGGCGCGCGCGCTCGTCGGGGTGCCCGCGAGCCCGCGCGTGTGCGTCGTGCTCGTGGACGGTCTCGGCCACCTGAACCTGGCCGAGCGCAGCGGGCACGCGCCGTTCCTGCGCCGTGCCGTCGACGGCTCGAGCCCGGTCTCGAGCACGTTCCCGTCGACCACGGCGACCGCGCTGGGCACGTTCGGCACCGCCGTGCCGCCCGGCGGGACCGGGATGCTGGGCTACACCGTGCGCGTGCCCGGCACGGGAGCGCTCGCCAACCTCGTCTCGTGGAGCGACGCGCCCGCGCCCGAGACGTGGCAGCCGCACGCGAGCACGTTCGAGCTCCTGACGGCCGCCGGGACCCCGGTCACGAGCGTGGGGCCGGCGCGGTTCGCGGGGTCCGGCCTGACGCGGGCGGCGCTGCGCGGCTCGCGCTACGTGGCCGCCGAGTCGCTCGCCGACCGCGTCGACGCGGCGCTCCAGGCGCTGCGTCAGCCCGGCCTGGCCTACCTGTACTGGGGTGACGTCGACAAGGTCGGGCACCACCACGGTGTGGGCTCGTGGCAGTGGGGCGACGCGCTCGCCGAGGCCGACGCCGAGATCGGCCGGCTCGCGCGCCTCATGCCGCGCGGGGGAGTGCTCGTCGTGACCGCCGACCACGGGATGGTCGACGTCGACCGGACGCGGCGGTGGGACGTCGCGTCCGACGCGCGACTGTCGGCCGGTGTCGACCTGGTCGCGGGCGAGCCGCGCGCGAGCCACGTGCACCTCGCGCGCGGTGTCCCCGTCGAGCGGGTGCGCGACGCGTGGCAGGACGTCCTGGGCGACGACGGCCTCGTGCTCACGCGCGACGAGGTGGTCGACTCCGGCCTGATCGGCCCCGTCGACGACCGTGTGCGTCCCGTCGTGGGCGACCTCATGGTCGCGATGGCGGGCGCCGCGACCGTCGTCGACACGCGCACGCAGACCGCCGCGTCGCTCGACATGGTGGGCGTCCACGGGTCGCTCACACCGCACGAGATGCTGGTGCCCTGCATCGTCGTCGCGTGACGCGGCCCGGCGAACCGCGGGGTGCGGCGCGAGCGGCCGCGTCTGCGAGGATGTGCGGCGCACGACAGGACGAGGACGAGGGGCGGGCACGGTGGCCGAGCTGGTGTTCTTCTCGGGCACGATGGACTGCGGCAAGTCGACGCTCGCGCTCCAGATGCACCACAACCACGCCGCGCGAGGCCGCGACGGCGTGCTGTTCACGCGGCACGACCGCTCGGGCAACGCGACGATCTCGTCGCGCCTCGGGCTGACCAAGCGCGCGCACGAGGTCGACGACCGCACGGACTTCTGGGCCGAGGTGATCGGCCGCCGCACGCAGGGCCGTCCCGTCGACTACGTGCTGGGCGACGAGGCGCAGTTCTACACGGCCGAGCAGGTCGAGCAGCTCGCTCGCGTCGTCGACGAGCTCGGGGTCGACGTGTACGCGTTCGGCATCTCGTCCGACTTCCGCGCGCGGCTCTTCCCCGGGTCGCAGCGGCTCGTCGAGCTCGCGGACCGGGTCGAGGTGCTGCAGGTCCGCGCGCTGTGCTGGTGCGGCGCGCGGGCGACGCACAATGCCCGCACGGTCGACGGCGAGATGGTCGTCGAGGGTGAGCAGGTCGTCGTCGGGGACGTGGCGGGCAGTCCCGACGCGTCGGTCGGCGAGGTGCAGTACGAGGTGCTGTGCCGGCGGCACCACATGCGGCGGATGACCGCCGCCGTCGCGCGTGCCGCGGCGCCGAACGCGCAGACCCTGGTCACGTCCGTGCTCGTCGAGCAGCCGACGCTCGACGTCTGAGCGTCGCGTGCCGACCGGCTGCTGAGCGCCGACCGACCGTTCGTCCTACTCCGGACGCGCCCCGAACACGATCTCGTCCCAGCTCGGCACCTTCGCGCGCGTCTTGCGCCCGCGCGGCCGGTCCTCGTGCGCGGGGGCCTTCGCGTGCTCCTGCTCGGCGGGCTCGTCGGGCGGCGACGCGGTCGAGGCGGCCGCCGGGACCGCGGCCTCGGGTGCCGTGGCGTCGTCGGTCGCCGGCTCGGTGGCCGGCCGGGCCACGAGTCGGTGCGCCGGCAGCACGACCGCCTCGGCCCGCTCGTCGGCGTCCGCGGGGTGCGCACCCGGGACGTCCTCGAGGCGCGAGAAGTCGAACGCGTGCTGCGGGCCGAAGCCCTCGAACTGGGCGTCGTCGTCCTCCTCGGGCTCGACCGCCTGCCGCACGCCGCGGCGCGCCTGCAGGTCGTCGAGGAGGGCGTGCGTCTGCTCCTGCGGGTCGACGGCCGGCTGCTCGTGCGTGTCGCCGTCGGCCTGGTCGCCACCGCCGATCGGGCGCACGGCCGCGACCGACTCGAAGTCGAACACCACGTCACGCACCGCGGCGAGGTGGCGGCGTGAGACGGGCTCGTCGGGCAGCTCGGTCTCGGACAGCCAGCGGGCCTCGTCCTCGTCGGCGACGAGCGTGCGGGCCGCGGGGTCGAACGACCACCGGGCCTCGCGCGGCGAGTCGTCCACGGTGAACCGCGCCAGGACGAACCACGGACCGTTCGCCTCGCGGGCGGCGTCCCACGCGAGCGACGACAGGTCGACCCCGCGCGCGGCGAGGCGGTCCGTCACGAGGTCACCGAGCACGGGCGCACCGTGGTCACGGCCGACCCGCGAGGCACGCGCCTGCTCGGCGACGTACTCGCGCTCGGCGAGCACCGGGCCCTCGTAGCGGCGCACGTGCGCGACCGGCAGCCCCGACTGCTCGGCGACCTCCTGCGTCGTGGCGCCTGCCCGGATGCGGGCCTGGATCTCGCGCGGCGACAGCGCGCTCGCGCTCTCGGCGCGCAGCTGCTCGAGCTGCGGTCGGTCGCGGCGGACGGCCGCGCGCAGCGGCTCGTCGATGCGGACGCGGAACCGCTCGCCGTCCGCGCGCGTGAGCACGAGGTGCTCGCCGTCGTCGGCCAGACCCACCAGCTCGAGCTCATCCATACGTCCTCCTACTGCCTCACGGTCGAGGGTGCCACCTTCTGCACGTCTGCGGGCGGAGGTGGGCCCGGTGTGCCGTCCCTCTCGGATGTGACGCTCGGGGTGTCATCATGCACTCGTGGTCGGCGACATCCCGTTCGAACCGGTGCTCGAGATCGTCGGCGTCGGGGTCGGAGCGATGTCGGGAGCGCTCGCCGCGGTCCGCAAGCAGTTCGACGTGTTCGGCATCTTCGTGCTCGGCTGGGCGGCCGGGCTCGGTGGTGGACTCCTGCGTGATGTGCTGATCGGCGCGGTGCCGCCCGTGGGCATCTCCGACTGGCGGCTCATCGTCACCGCGCTGGTCGGTGCGCTCGTCATGTACTTCTTCCACCCGCGGCTGCAGCGGGCACGCCGGTTCATCGTCGTGCTCGACGCCGGTGCGCTCGCGGTGTTCACGGTCGTCGGGACGGTCAAGGGCCTCGAGTACGGCACGACCGCGGTCGCCGCGGTGATCGTCGGCGTCATCACGGGGGCGGGCGGCGGCGTCCTGCGCGACCTGCTGACCGGTGAGGTGCCGGTGGTGCTGCACGACCGCCAGCTCTACGCGGTCCCCGCGCTGCTCGGCGCCGCGGCGACGACCGGACTGTGGATCGCGGGCCGGCCGACCCCGCTCGTGCTCTCCGCGGTGGTGCTCGGGGTGTTCGCGCTTCGCGTGCTGTCGCTGCGCTTCCGGCTGCACGCACCCGGGCCCTGGCGCGGACGTCCCTGAGACCGCGCGTCGGCGATGGCTGCGTCACGGCGGACGCAGGCCGGGGTCCGGTCGAGGGCGGCGACGAGGGGACGGCCGTTCCGACGGCAGGATGGACCCATGAGCACACCCGAACCGCACGACGTCTCGGCGCTCGTCGCCACCGCGCAGATCCTGGCGCGCGAGGCCGGATCCCTCGTGCACGAGGGCCGTCCCGCCCGCGTCCGTGTCCACGCGACGAAGTCCAGCCCGGTCGACGTGGTCACCGCGATGGACCTCGCGTCCGAGGAGCTGCTGCGGCGGCGCCTCGCGGAGCTGCGGCCCGACGACGGCATCCTGGGTGAGGAGCAGGGGTTCGTCCCGGGGACCAGCGGTGTGACGTGGGTCGTCGACCCCATCGACGGGACCGTCAACTACCTGTACGGCCTCGCGTCCTGGTCGGTGTCGGTCGCCGCGGTCGTCGGCCCGCCCGGAGCGCCGCTCGACCGAGCGCCCGAGCCGCAGACGTGGACGGCGCTCGCGGGGGCGGTGCACGCGCCCGCCGACGGGCGTACGTTCCTGGCCGGTCGAGGCCTGGGCGCCACGCTCGACGGCGAGCCGCTGCGGGTCAACGAGCCCAAGCCGCTCGAGCTGAGCCTCGTCGGGACGGGCTTCGGCTACCTCGTCGAGCGACGACGCGCGCAGGCCGCGATCGTCGCCGAGCTGCTGCCGCTCGTGCGCGACATCCGGCGTCTCGGATCGGCCGCGCTCGACCTGTGCGCGGTGGCCTCCGGCGCCCTCGACCTGTACTACGAGCGCGGTCTGGCGCCGTGGGACCAGGCCGCCGGCGCGCTCGTCGCGCAGGAGGCAGGAGCGCTCGTCACCGGCCTGCACGGCAGGCGTGCTGACCACGAGATGACGGTTGCCGGAACCCCTGGCACGATCGAGGCGCTGGTCACGTTTCTCGAGTCTCGCAAGGCCGATTCGACGGCGTAGTCCGATCCACCCGTCGGTGTGATCGTTGTCTGCGTCACCTCTGTTCGCGTGTGGCACGGATGTGGTGCACAATCCCCTGCGCGCGGGAACAAAAGGCTCCAGCTGTGCATTGATCACGCGTACTCATCAGCCTGCAACACAAAGACGGAGTGTGAAGCCCCAGATGGCTACCGACTACGACGCACCGCGCAAGACCGAGGAGGACCTGAGCGAGGACTCGCTGCAGGAGCTCCAGGCGCGGCGCGCGGACAAGAACTCGGGCGTGGTCGACGAGGACGAGACCGAAGCGGCTGAAGGGTTCGAGCTGCCCGGCGCCGACCTGTCGGGCGAGGAGCTCTCGGTCCGCGTGCTGCCGCGGCAGGCCGACGAGTTCACGTGCTCGCGCTGCTTCCTCGTCCATCACCGCAGCCAGCTCGCCTACGAGCGAGACGGCCAGCAGGTCTGCTCGGAGTGTGCTGCCTGACCTTCACCGCAGGCACCCTGAGACCACGACGGCCGGTCCCGAGACGGGGCCGGCCGTCGTCGTGCCCGGTGCGTGTGCGGCATGCGTACCGCCGAGGCGTCAGCCGCGCGTGAGCGCGGCGACGAGCTCGTCGGGGCGCCGTGTCGAGACGATCCAGTAGGGCGTCGGGTCCTGGGGATCGTCCACGTCGACGCGCACCGCGCTGTGCACCCAGCCGCGCAGGCAGACGTAGGCGCGCGCGTCGAGACCCGGGCCGAGCGCCTCGCGCAGCTCGGCACCCGCCAGGGCGCGCGGGGCGCGCAGGAGGTCGAGAGGGATGTGCGCACGTCCGGCGACGAGCTCGCCGCCGCGCACCCGCACGCGCGGCGTCCAGCGCACGACGAGCAGCACGGCGACGACGGCGGCGACCGCGGCGACGGCGGTGGCCAGCACCAGGTCGACCGGCAGCAGTGCGATCCACAGGGTGACGACGAGGCCGGCGACCGCGAACCAGCCGAGCGGGCCGAACCGCAACGCCTCGTCGAAGGTGCTCGAGGCAGTCTGGACGGCGTCGGGCGAGGGGCGGCGTGCGGGGTCGGGCGTCGCGGGCATGGGACCAGCATCCCAGAGCGACCGGCACGGGACGGCAGGACGTGCGCGTCGTCGCGCGCGCTGCCGTTGCAGGAGGTGGCCGCCCTGGGGACGACGGCGCCCCGGCGCTCGGTGGGCCGGTAGGGTCGGCGCGTGACGACCGAGCCCGCCCTGGAGGTGCTGCTGCAGCGCCTCGACCCCGACCTGCCCGCCCCGTCGTACGCCCACCCCGGCGACGCCGGGGCAGACCTCGTGACGCGGATCGACGTGGTGATCCCGCCGCAGGGTCGCGTGACGGTCCCGACGGGGACGTCGATCGCGCTCCCGGACGGGTACGCCGCGTTCGTCCACCCGCGCTCGGGGCTCGCCGCGCGGCACGGGCTCACGATCGTGAACGCCCCTGGGACGGTCGACGCGGGCTACCGCGGCGAGATCGCGGTGACGCTGCTCAACACCGACGTCGAGCACCCGATCGAGCTGCACCGCGGGGACCGGATCGCCCAGCTCGTCGTGCAGAAGGTCGAGTGCGTGCGGTTCGTCGAGGTCGAGCGGCTGCCCGGCTCGCACCGCGGTGCGGGTGGGTTCGGCTCGAGCGGGGGATGGAAGACCGCCGACGGGACGCCCGCGCCCGTGGGCGGCTAGGTCCGCGGCCCGTCGCGGGCTACTGTCGAATCAGCATCGAACTACTGGCTGCCCGCTGCCGTGCGGCGCGGGCGTGCGACGGGCGCGAGACGCGCCCGAGGAGGAGTGACACGTGGCGATTTTCCGGCGCCGTCCCCAGGGCGACAGCGAGCCCGCGGCGGTCGAGGAGGAGGTCCAGGCCACCGACGAGCTCGCGACCGATGCTGCCGAGGAGCAGGACGAGGCTGCCTCGTCGCCGGTCGTGACGGGTCGAGGTCCGTGGGACGTCGACGACGAGGCCGCCACGAAGATCTCTCGGCTCGACCTGGGTGCCCTGCGGCTGCCGGGTGTGCCCGGCATGGAGCTGCGCATGGAGGTCGACAAGGCGACGAACGCGGTCTCCGCGGCGGCTGTCACGGTCGACGGCTCGACGCTGCAGCTGCAGGCGTACGCCGCGCCGCGGTCCGAGGGCATCTGGGACGAGATCCGCGCGGAGATCCAGCAGTCGGTCGTCGCGCAGGGTGGCGCGGCCGACGACCTGCCCGGCCCGTTCGGGCGCGAGCTGCTCGCCCGTCTGCCTGCCCGCACGCCCGAGGGCCGCACGGGTCACCGGCCCGCACGCTTCCTGGGCGTCGACGGGCCGCGCTGGTTCCTGCGTGGCGTGATCACCGGTCGTGCCGCCGTCGAGCCCGCCGCCGCGCAGGTGCTCGAGCGGGTCTTCGGCGAGGTCGTCGTGGTGCGCGGGACCGAGGCCCGCCCGCCTCGCGACCTGCTCACGCTCACGCTGCCGGGACGGCCCGAGGCGGCGAGCGCCGCTGCGGCCGGGGAGCAGGCCGACGAGAAGCCCGCGGCCGACCTCGAGTTCGACCCGCTCACGCGGGGTCCGGAGATCACGGAGACGCGATGAGCCTCAAGGAGGTCCTGCACTCGCTCGCGGCCTCGCAGGCCGAGGTCGAGGCCGCCGAGGAGCGGGTCGAGGCGGGACGCGCGATCGGCTGCACGACGGTCGAGAACGCGCCGCTGCGTCGGCGCGCCAAGGTGAGCGGGATCCTGCGCTCGGTCACGTTCCGTCCGCGCGAGGGTGTGCCGGCGCTCGAGGCCGAGCTGTACGACGGGAGCGGGTCGCTCACGCTCGTGTGGCTCGGACGCCGCGAGATCGCAGGGATCACACCGGGGCGGCGGCTGACGGCCGACGGCATGGTCTGCATGGTCGAGGGGCGGCGCACGATCTTCAACCCCCGCTACGAGCTGCGTCCCCGAGCCGGTGAGTGACCGCGAGGTGAGCGCGCCCGACGACGCGGTGCGTCCCGACGCACCCGACGACGTGGTGCGCCCTGACGACACGGTGCGCGCCGACGCGCCCGACGCGGACGCGGGCCCCGCGCGCGGCATGCGCGCGATCACGGGAGAGACGTTCTCGGCATCCGACGCGGTCGGCGGCGTACGCGGCGTCGTCGAGTCGGTCGCCCCTGGTCTGCTGTTCGTCGTCGTGTACCTCGCGGCCGGGCAGCGGCTGACGCCCGCGCTCGTCGCCGCGAGTGCGGCCGCCCTGGTCGCGGTCGTCGTCCGGCTGGTCCAGCGCACGCCCGTCACGCAGGCGCTGTCGGGCGTCATCGGCGTCGGCATCGGCGTGGTCTGGGCGTGGCGCACGGGCGACGCGAGCGACTACTTCGCGTACGGGCTGTGGGTCAACGGGGCCTACCTGCTCGCGACGCTCGTGACGGTCCTCGTCGGCTGGCCGCTGGTCGGCCTGGTCGTGGGCCTGTTCGCGCACGACGGCCCGCTGAACGGGGGCTCGTGGCGCAACGCGGTCGCGTGGCACGACGACCCTGCGCTGCGCCGCGCCTACACGTGGGCGACGATCCCGTGGGTCGCGATGTTCGCGCTGCGCATCGCCGTGCAGCTCCCGCTGTACTTCAACGACGAGGTCGCGTGGCTGGGCACGGCGAAGCTCGCGATGGGCGTGCCGCTCACCGCGCTCGCGCTGTGGATCAGCTGGGTGCTGGTGCGCTCGACCCGGCCGCGCCGTCAGCAGCAGGAGTCACCTGAGGTCCCGTGAGGATCGCG
Organism: Cellulomonas persica; assembly: GCF_007989825.1. Lineage (GTDB taxonomy): Bacteria > Actinomycetota > Actinomycetes > Actinomycetales > Cellulomonadaceae > Cellulomonas > Cellulomonas persica. Next base: position 46,478 of record NZ_BJUA01000002.1, read on the forward strand.
TCGAGCGCACCCTCGTCGGCCTCGCTGCTCGTGACGAACAGCAGCTCGTCACGCCCCTCGAGCGTGTCGTCGATGCTGGGCGCGATGGGTCGTCCGTCTCGGACGATGCACGCGAGCACGACGTCGGTGGGCCAGGCGACCTGACCGACGCGCACGCCCACGAGCGCGGCGTCCTCGGGCAGCGTGATCTCGAGGATGTCCGCGCCGGACTGGTGGAACGTGAAGATCCGCACCAGGTCGCCGACGGCGACGGCCTCCTCGACCATCGCGGTCATGATGCGCGGCGTCGAGACGGCCACGTCCACGCCCCACGCCTCGTCGAACATCCACTCGTTCTTGGGGTTGTTGACGCGCGCGACCGTGCGGGGCACGCCGAACTCGGTCTTGGCGAGCAGCGAGATGACGAGGTTGGCCTTGTCGTCACCCGTGGCGGCGACCATGACGTCGCACTCATCGGTGCGCGCCTCGCGCAGGGTGGGGAGCTCGCACGCGTCGGCCAGCAGCCAGTCGGCCTCGGCGACCTGCGCGACGCGCATCGCGGTCGGCTGCCGGTCGACGAGCGTGACCTCGTGGTCGTGCGCGAGCAGCTCGCGCGCGATGGAGCGGCCCACCGAGCCGGCGCCGGCGATCACGACCCTCATGCGGTCTCCTGGGGTTCGGCGGTGAGCACGCGCTCGACCGTGGCGAGCTCGTCGACGCGGGCCATGACGTGCACCACGTCGTTCTCCTGCAGGACGGTGCGGGCGTCGGCCAGGACGCCGTCGCCGTACCGCGACAGGTACACGACCCGGACCCCGGCCGCGGCCTCGAGCGCGGTGACCGGGCGGCCCACCCAGCCCGCGTGGACGTCGACCTGCACGAGCGTGAGCTGACCCGACGGGTCGCGGTACTCGTCCGTCGCGCCGAGGGGGAGCAGCCGGCGCAGCACCTGCAGGGCCGTCCAGCGCACGGTCGCGACGGTGGGGATGCCGAGCCGCTGGTAGATCTCGGCGCGGTGCGGGTCGTAGATGCGGGCCACGACGTTCTCGATGCCGTACGTCTCGCGCGCGACCCGCGCGGCGAGGATGTTCGAGTTGTCGCCGTCGGCGACGGCGGCGAAACCGTAGGCGTCGTCGATGCCGGCCTTGATGAGGGTGTCCCGGTCGAAGCCGAGGCCCGTGACCTTGTGCCCCGAGAAGCTGCCCGTCAGGCGGCGGAACGCCTCGGGGTTCTGGTCGATCACGGCCACCGAGTGGCCGTGCTCCTCGAGGGTTTGCGCGAGGCTCGCCCCGACGCGGCCGCAGCCCATGATGACGAAGTGCACAGCGCGCCACGCTATACCCCCGCGGGGCGCCCTGCTGACGCCGCGCGACCGGGTGGGGCGGGCACCGGCCGGCGGCCCCGTCGACCCGGGTGGTGACGACGCCTCGCACCCGCGGGTACGGGTGGCACGCGGTGCGGCCCGCGGCGCCCTACGATGGGGCATCGTGTCGGACCTGTCGGATGCCGCCAAGAGACTGCTGCTCGGACGTCCGGTCCGGAGCGACAGGCTCGGCCACACCCTCCTGCCCAAGCGCATCGCGCTCCCGGTCTTCGCGTCCGACGCGTTGTCGTCGGTCGCGTACGCGCCCGACGAGATCCTCCTGACGCTCTCGCTCGCCGGCATGTCGGCGCTCGTGATCTCGCCGTGGGTGGGCCTGGCGGTCGCGATCGTCATGCTCACGGTCGTCGCGAGCTACCGCCAGAACGTGCACGCCTACCCCTCGGGAGGTGGCGACTACGAGGTCGCGACCGTCAACCTGGGGCCCAACGCGGGCGTCACGGTCGCGAGCGCGCTGCTCGTCGACTACATCCTGACCGTGGCGGTCTCGATCTCGTCCGGTGCGCAGTACGCGGCCGCGGCGTTCCCCGCGTTGCGCGGCCACGAGGCGCCGTTCGCCATCGGGCTCGTCGTGCTGCTCACGCTCGTGAACCTGCGCGGCGTCAAGGAGTCCGGGACGGCGTTCGCGATCCCCGTGTACCTGTTCATGCTCGCCATCGGGCTCATCGCGGTGTTCGGGAGCGTGCGGTACGCCCTCGGGACGCTGCCGATGGCCGAGAGCGCGGGCCTCGAGCTCGCGCCGGAGGCCGAGTTCGACCAGGGCCTCGTCGGGCTCGCCGGGTTCTTCCTCGTGCTGCGCTCGTTCGCGTCCGGATGTGCAGCGCTCACCGGCGTCGAGGCGATCAGCAACGGCGTGCCCGCGTTCCGCAAGCCCAAGTCGAGGAACGCCGCGACGACGCTCGCACTGCTCGGCATGCTCTCGATCGTCATGATCATGTCGATCCTGCTGCTGGCCCGCGCGACCGGCGTGGTCTTCGCGGACCGCCCGCACGAGCAGCTGCTGCGCGACGGCGTCCCGGTGGGGCCCGACTTCGAGCAGCACGCGGTGATCGCGCAGATCGCGGGCGCGGTCTTCCAGGGCTTCCCGCTGCTCGTCGCGGTCGTCGCGGTCGTCACTGGCCTGATCCTCGTGCTGGCCGCGAACACCGCGTTCAACGGCTTCCCGGTGCTCGGCTCGATCCTCGCGCGCGACGGCTACCTGCCGCGTCAGCTTCACACGCGCGGCGACCGGCTCGCGTTCTCGAACGGCATCATCACGCTCGCGGTCGTCGCGATCGGCCTCATCTGGGCGTTCGACGCCGAGGTCACACGACTCATCCAGCTGTACATCGTCGGCGTGTTCGTCTCGTTCACGCTGAGCCAGCTCGGCATGGTCCGGCACTGGACCCGCGAGCTGCGGACCGAGCCGAACCCGGGCGCGCGCTCACGGATGAAGCGGTCCCGGGTCGTCAACGCGATCGGTCTCGGCATGACCGCGACCGTGCTCGTCGTCGTGCTCATCACCAAGTTCACGCACGGCGCGTGGATCGCGATCCTCGCGATGATCCTCGTGTTCGCGCTCATGCAGGCGATCCACAGGCACTACGTGGCGGTGCGCCGGGAGCTCGCGCTCGGCGAGGACGCCGCCGCGGCGCGTGCCCTGCCGAGCCGCGTGCACGCGATCGTCCTCGTCTCGCACCTGCACCGGCCGACGATGCGGGCGATCGCCTACGCCCGGGCCGCGCGGCCGCAGGTCATCGAGGCGGTCACGGTGGGCGTCGACGAGGACGACGTCGCGCGCCTGCGCGAGCAGTGGGACGCGATGGACCTGCCCGTCCCGCTGCGTGTGCTCGACTCGCCGTTCCGGGAGATCACCCGGCCCGTGCTGCAGTACGTCCGTTCGATCCGCAGGGACAGCCCTCGGGATCTCGTCGTCGTCTACATCCCGGAGTACGTCGTGGGTCACTGGTGGGAACAGCTGCTGCACAACCAGAGCGCGTTGCGCCTCAAGGGGAGGTTGCTGTTCACGCCGGGCGTCGTCGTCGCGTCCGTGCCGTGGCAGCTCGCGTCGTCCGAGGGACAGACCGGTCTCGAGGACCGGATGCGCGGGACGCTCCCTCGTGGCTGAGGCGCACGAGCGCGAGCTCGTCGAGCTCGAGATCGGACCGGTCGCGCACGGCGGGCACTGCGTCGCGCGGCACGAGGGTCGCGTCGTGTTCGTCCGGCACACGCTGCCGGGGGAGCGCGTGCGCGCGGTTCTGACGGACGCCGAGCCGGACGCGACGTTCTGGCGTGCTGACGCGGTCGAGGTGCTTGACGCCTCACCGGACCGCGTGCCGAGCGTCTGGCCGCAGGCCGGTCCGGGCGGTGTGGGCGGCGGCGAGCTCGCGCACGTCGCGCTGCCCGCACAGCGCGCGTGGAAGGCCGCGGTCCTGCGTGAGCAGCTGCAGCGGCTCGGCAAGGTCGAGCGTGACGTGACGGTGCACGCGGCAGCGGGCGACGACGAGCGTGGCGGCCTCGCGTGGCGCACACGCATCGACCTGGTGGCCGACGAGCACGGCCGGGCCGGTATGCGGCGGCACCGGTCGCACGACGTGGTGGCGATCGACGAGATGCCGCTCGCGGTCGAGCAGATCGCCGAGCTCGAGCTGTTCGGCCGGCGCTGGCCCGTGGGGGCGCGGATCGAGGCGATCGCGCCCGTGGGCGGCGACCGTCCGCTCGTGCTCGTCGACGGCGTCCCCTACGACCTGGGCCGGCGACGGCCGGACACGCGGCCCAACGCGCGCACGTCGGTGCGCGAGGTGGTGGTCGCGGACGACGTCGAGCGCACCTACCGTGTCGCGGCGGCCGGGTTCTGGCAGGTGCACCGCCAGGCCCCCGCGACGCTCGTCCACGCTGTGCTGGGCGGAGTCGGTGACGTCGCGGGTGCCACGGTGCTCGACCTCTACGCGGGCGCCGGGCTGTTCACGGCCGCGCTCGCGGACGCGGTCGGACCGACGGGGCGGGTCGTCTCGGTCGAGGGCGACGCGCGTGCGGTGCGCGACGCGCGTCGCAACCTGCACGACCGGACCAACGTCGAGCTGCACGCGGGTGACATGGCGCGGGTGCTGACGGGCGAGCAGGACGCCTCGTCCGACGTCGTGCACGCCGACGTCGTCGTCCTCGACCCGCCGCGCGTCGGCGCGGGCCGCCGCGTGCTCGACGCGGTGACCGCGCTGCGCCCCGAGCGCCTCGTGTACGTCGCGTGCGACCCGGCGGCGCTGGGGCGCGACGTGGCGTTGCTCGCCGACGCCGGCTACGGCCTCCTCGACGTCGACGGGTATGACCTTTTCCCCATGACGCACCACGTCGAGGCGGTCGCGACCTTCGCTCGCTGAACGCGTACGCGCGCTGCAGGGGTCCTGCCCGTGCGTCGGGCGTGCCGCGCGCCTAGCGTGGGAGCGAGCGGTCCCGTCGGACGAGGGCGGGAGCCGGGCGACGAGTGGGAGGGGTCTGGCATGAGCGAGCAGGACGCGGCACACAAGCTGGCCGAGGCGCGTCGTCACGCGACCGAGGAGCTGTTCAAGCAGGGCACGCCGGAGTACGACCAGCGCGCGCACCAGCGCGCGGTCGAGGCCGAGCGGAAGGCCGCGGAGGCCGTAGAGGCTGCTGAGCAGCCCTGACGGCGATCGCGACGGCGACCCGGTCGGGACCGGGCTGGGCGCGCGTGGCGGGTGACTCCCGCCACGCGCGTTCCCGCGAGTCGGAGGTGCGCGGGGCGTTGCCAGCATGTATCTTGATGTCGAGATATCCCGCGTCGGCACCGGTCATAGGCTGGAAGCCGACGTCCGCGGTCCGGTGGATCACCGTCCCCGGCAGACTCGCCCCAGAAGGAGCCGCCTCGTGAGCACCGTCGACAGCTTCGGATCCCGTGGAACGCTGGAGGTCGGTGACGCCTCGTACGAGGTCTACCGCCTTGCCGCCGTTCCCGGCCTGGAGCGACTTCCCTTCAGCCTCAAGGTCCTCGCCGAGAACCTGCTGCGCACGGAGGACGGCGCGAACATCACCGCCGACCACATCCGCGCCCTCGCGTCGTGGGACCCCGACGCTCAGCCCGACACCGAGATCCAGTTCACGCCCGCACGCGTGATCATGCAGGACTTCACGGGCGTGCCCTGCGTCGTCGACCTCGCGACCATGCGTGAGGCCGTCGCCGAGCTCGGCGGCGACCCGGAGCGCATCAACCCGCTCGCGCCGGCCGAGATGGTCATCGACCACTCCGTGCAGATCGACGTCGCGGGGCGCGCCGACGCGTTCGAGCGCAACGTCGAGCTCGAGTACCAGCGCAACCGCGAGCGCTACCAGTTCCTGCGGTGGGGCCAGACCGCGTTCGACGACTTCAAGGTCGTGCCGCCTGGCACCGGCATCGTCCACCAGGTCAACATCGAGTACCTGGCCCGCGGTGTCATGGTCCGCGACGGCAAGGCGTACCCCGACACGTGTGTCGGCACCGACTCGCACACCACGATGGTCAACGGCCTCGGCGTGCTCGGCTGGGGCGTCGGCGGCATCGAGGCCGAGGCGGCCATGCTCGGCCAGCCCGTCTCGATGCTCATCCCGCGGGTCGTCGGGTTCAAGCTCACGGGCAACATCCCCGCCGGTGTGACCGCCACGGACGTGGTGCTGACCATCACCCAGAAGCTGCGCCAGCACGGCGTCGTCGGCAAGTTCGTCGAGTTCTACGGCGAGGGCGTGGCGGCCGTCCCGCTCGCGAACCGCGCGACGATCGGGAACATGAGCCCCGAGTTCGGCTCGACCGTGGCGATCTTCCCGATCGACGGCGTGACGATCGACTACCTGCGCCTGACCGCCCGCTCGCAGGAGCAGCTCGAGCTCGTCGAGGCGTACGCCAAGGAGCAGGGGCTGTGGCTCGACCCCACGGCCGACGGCTACACCGAGCCGGTGTTCTCCGAGTACCTCGAGCTCGACCTGTCGACGGTCGTGCCGTCGATCGCCGGGCCGAAGCGTCCGCAGGACCGCATCGAGCTGTCCAAGGCCAAGGAGCAGTTCCAGCGCGACCTGCCGACCTACGCACCCGAGCTCAACCAGGTCGACGAGGCCGAGCGCGAGTCGTTCCCGGCTTCCGACTCGCCCGCGATCTCGTCGTCGGCGACGCGGACCTTCTCGGTCACCGACAGCGAGGGTCGCTCGTTCGAGCTGTTCCACGGCGCGGTCGCGATCGCGTCGATCACGTCGTGCACCAACACCTCGAACCCGTCGGTGATGCTCGCCGCGGCGCTGCTCGCCAAGAACGCGGTCGAGAAGGGCCTCGTCGCCAAGCCGTGGGTCAAGACGTCGATGGCGCCCGGCTCGCAGGTCGTGACCAACTACTACGAGAAGGCGGGGCTGTGGCCCTACCTCGAGAAGCTCGGCTTCCACCTCGTGGGCTACGGCTGCGCGACCTGCATCGGCAACTCCGGCCCGCTCGACGAGAAGGTCTCGGCGGTCGTCCAGGAGCACGACCTCGCCGTGGCCGCCGTGCTGTCGGGCAACCGCAACTTCGAGGGTCGCATCAACCCCGACGTGAAGATGAACTACCTCGCGTCGCCGCCGCTGGTCATCGCGTACGCGCTCGCCGGCACGATGGACTTCGACTTCGACTCCGACCCGCTGGGCCGCACCGAGGACGGGCACCCGATCTTCCTCAAGGACATCTGGCCCGCGCCCGAGCAGGTGCAGGCCACGATCGACGCGTCGATCGACCGCAAGATGTTCGAGGACGACTACGCCGACGTCTTCTCCGGCGACGAGCGCTGGCGCGGCCTGGACACGCCCGAGGGCAACGTCTTCTCGTGGGACCCCGAGTCCACGTACGTGCGCAAGCCCCCGTACTTCGAGGGCATGGGCGCCACCCCGGAGCCCGTCACCGACATCACGGGTGCGCGCGTCCTGGCCAAGCTCGGCGACTCGGTCACGACGGACCACATCAGCCCCGCGGGCTCGATCAAGCCGGACAGCCCGGCCGGCGTGTACCTCGCGGAGCACGGCGTCGAGCGTCGTGACTTCAACTCCTACGGCTCGCGCCGCGGGAACCACGAGGTCATGATCCGCGGCACGTTCGCGAACATCCGCCTGCGCAACCAGCTCGTCCCCGGCGTCGAGGGCGGGTTCACCAAGAACCTGCTCACCGGCGAGGACACGACGATCTACGACGCGTCGGTCGCCTACCAGGCCGCGGGCGTCCCGCTCGTCGTCCTCGGTGGCAAGGAGTACGGCTCGGGCTCGTCGCGCGACTGGGCGGCCAAGGGCACGCGTCTGCTCGGCGTGCGCGCCGTCATCACCGAGTCGTTCGAGCGGATCCACCGCTCCAACCTCATCGGGATGGGCGTCCTGCCGCTGCAGTTCCCGGAGGGCGAGTCTGCTGACTCGCTCGGCCTGGACGGCACCGAGACGTTCGACATCGCGGGTGTCACCGCGCTCAACGACGGCGTGACGCCGCGGACCGTCAAGGTCACCGCGACGAAGGCCGACGGCACCGTCGTCGAGTTCGACGCGGTCGTGCGCATCGACACCCCCGGTGAGGCGGACTACTACCGCAACGGCGGCATCCTGCAGTACGTCCTGCGCCAGGTCGCCGGCGTCGCCTGACAGCTGGTCCACCAGCGAGGCCCGCACCCCGACGGGGTTGCGGGCCTCGCTGCGTCCGCTCCAGTCTTCGGGCCTAGCGGCACCCTGGCCCGTCGGCAGTGGGCCGTTCGGGTGACCGTACGCACGCGGTCGCGCAGGGAGTGCCATTCTTGCTGCGCGCCGAGCGGCGCTGCGCTTCGAGCTGGGGAGCCGCGAGTCTCTTGGTCCGTACCCGAACGCGGGTCACCGCGCACGTCGCCGTGCTCGTTGCCGGTCTCCTCGTCGCAACAGGGGCGGTGGTCGGCCCCGCGCCTGCGGATGCAGCAGAAGACGCCGCTGTCGCGAGCGCCGACGAGTGTGTGATCAGCGGGACCGTACGGCTCCCGCCCGGCTCGTCGAGCACCCTCGGCGGATCGGTCGACGTCGCGTACCAGGGCGACGTCGAGCAGACCGCGACGGTCTCTGCGAGCGGTGTGTTCGCGCTGCGCGTGACCAGCTCGACTGCCGGGTACGAGCTGCGTTACCGAGCAGGAAGTCGGCCGCTCGTGGGGGGTTGGTACGCCTCCGACACGCGCACGCTACAGTCCACGCGAGCAGGGTCGGCGCGTCTTTCGTGCGGTGCGGCCGTGGTCGTACGTCCCAAGGCGGCAGCGACCATGTCAGGGCGGGTCGAGCCGCCCCCGAGCCGGGCGACGTCGTTCGACTCGTACCAGGTGACCGTGAGCGGCGTGAACAGCGGGTTCCGGGCGGCGATGTGGACCACGAACGGCGCCTTCTCCTTCTCAGGCCTCGACCCGGACGACCTTTACGCGGTCGGGTGGGAGACGGCCGACGACGTGCCGTCCGGCTGGCTCGGGCAAGACGGGTCGTCGTCACCGAACTCACGAGCGGTTCCCCCGATGTCGGGCCTGATCCTGCGACCGACCGAGTGGGCGTCCGTCGGCGGCCGGATCCAGCTGCCCCCTGAGGTGTCTCTCGACGAGGTGGAGCTCGTCGTCGACGTAGAAGGCTTCGGGAAGCACGAGGGCGCGTATCCACGTGGCTCCGTGCGCGCCGACGGGACCTTCCTCGTCTCGGGCATCGAGCCCGGTTCGACCGGGTACATCAAGATCGACGATCGGCGCGACCGACTTCGGGGTGGTTGGTACACAGGCTCGGTGACGCTGTCTCCCGTGGAGCGCAGCCGGAGCGCGATCGCTGCGGGCGACCAGGACGTGCTCGTGGTGCTCGAGGAGGCGGCGACGATCGAGGGCACCGTCGTTCTCGGAGACCAGTCGCCTGCGGAGTCGTTCGACTCGCTCAAGGCGAAGGCGCACGGGATCGGCGATGAGTTCGTCGAGGCTGTTCCGGTCGGCCGGGACGGCCGGTTCGTCCTCGGCGGCCTGGTCCCCAGCGAGTCGTACACCGTGCGCGTCGGGGGCACGACGTCGCAGCTGGTCAGCGTCGAGTCACCCGCTCGGGTGACTGCACCAGGCGCAGTCACGCTCACGACGGCAGGGCGGACCTGGATCACGGTGAGGGTGTCGGGGCCCGGCGTCTCTGCTCAGTCCGTGGGATCGGTCAGAGCCTTCGACGAGGCAGGGGTGGAGCGCGGCTACGCGTCGGTGGACCGCACAGGCACCGGGAGGATCAACGGTCTGCAGGCCGGCCGTCAGTACCGCCTGCAGACCAGCGGAGGGTGGTCGAGCGGTTGGTACGTGGGTGACGGCGCCGTCGTCCAACAACGTCGCGCGAATGCGGTGTCGGTCGCAGCAGGGGGACACGCAGAGCTCGTCGTCGTGCCACAGGCGACTCTCAGCGGCCGACTGGCTCCTAGCCGGTGGACGATGGTCGAGTACTTGGATCCTGAGACGGGCGAGCTCGTGGACTACGGCTACGTCGAGGGTTCTGACTACACGGTCGACGCGCCCGCCGGGACGTACAAGATCCTGGTCGATGACACGGATGAGTCATACGCCCCGAGCTTCTACTCCGAGGACGGCCGCAGCTTCGTCTCGTTCGACGAGGCCTCCGAGGTCACCTTCGAGCCCCAATCCACTGTCGAGGGGGTTCTGCTTCGTGGCGGGAGGTGCGCCTCCTACTCGGGCCGGGTCGAGCTCGACGACCGATTCGTGGAGCCCGAGCAAGTGAAGCTGTGGAGCGACGCACCGGGTTCCATCGGCGAGCACACGGGCTGGATCGGGGATCCTGACCCCCGGTTCACCGTCAGAGGTCTGGCACCCGGGACGTACCACGTCGCGATCGTGTACACCGACCGTGTCGAACGGCAGTTCCCCGACGTCGTGATCGACGGTTGCACCGCTACGACCGGTGTCGTCCTGGGCGATGATCCGGGCCTCGTCCAGGTCGAAAAGCCGACGCTCACCGGCGAGTCGCGGGTCGGCAGCGAGCTGAGCGTCAGCACCGGGTCCACGGCACCTGCCGCCGAGTCGTTCGACTTCGAGTGGCGTCGTTCGGAAGCGCGCATCCCCGGGGCCGACGGGCCGACGTACGTCCCGACCATGGATGACGTCGGGCACCCGCTGAGCGTCGTCGTGACGGCCCGCCGCAGCGGCTACCGCTCCGTGAGCTACGAGGTCGATCACGAGGACTGGGTGCCGGCACCCGAGGTCAGGCCGGGCCAGGTGACCGTTGACGGGCAGGTCCGAGTGGGCGGCACCTTGCGTGCAGGGGTCCAGGGATGGCCCCAGGACGCGGTCATCTCCTACCGCTGGGCGCGGGACGGCTGGACGATCGTCGGTCACGACGGACCTCTCTACCCGCTGGGGGCCGACGACGTGAACGCCCGGATCTCCGTGACGGCGACCGCCCAGCTGCCGAGGCACGTGCCGGCGTCCGCCGCCGTCACCACGGCCCCCGTCGAGCTCGACTTCCTCCTGCTGGAGGCGCCGCGGCTCACTACGGGGGCGGTCGTCGGAACCAGGCTGTCCGTGGATGAGCTGGCGTGGAGCGCTGCGCCCGACGCGACTCGCTTCCAATGGCTGCGCGACGGGCGGGCGATCACCGGGGCGACGGCGGCCCAGTACACACCGGTGGCCGCTGACCAGGGCACGCGGATCTCCGTGCGGATCACCGGCAAGCTCACGGGCTTCGCTGACGTGGTGGCCACCACGTCGGCCGTCCAGGTCAAGCGTGGAGTCATCACCGAACGCACCCGGCCGACGGTGAGCGGAACCGCCCGCGTGGGGGAGACGGTTCGCGTGACGACTGGTTCGTGGTCGCCTTCGAGTGTGACGCTCAGCTACAGGTGGCTGCGTGACGGTGTCGCCATCTCCGGCGCGAGCGGACCGGCGTACCGACTCCGGGTGCTCGACGCCCACGCACGCGTCTCCGTCCGGGTGACCGCCTCGAGACCCGGGTTCGGCTCGGTGTCGGACGTCGTCGCCTTCAATGCTCGCGTGGGCAAGGTTCGACCTGACATCGGTGCCACGTTCGTCAGGTCGGACGACCGGAGTCGGATCACGGCACGGGTCACTGTCGCGGCGTCCGGCGTCAGCGCCCTCACTGGTCGCATCCGGGCCACGGTCGACAGCCGCAGCGTCTGGACGACACTGCGGGCGTCCGCGAAGGGCAAGGTCACGCTGCTCCTGCCTGCGCGGGTCAAGTCCGGCGACATCGTCCACATCGAGTTCACGCCGACGGGCGACACCTCAGTCGGCGTGATGAAGCGCACCGTGACGCGCACGGTTCGAGGGGTCTAGGTTCGCGGCATCCTCCGTCCGGGTGACGTCGCGCCCATGGCCCGTGATCGACGACCAGGACCCAGGACCGCCGGGCATCCCTGCTTCGTTTCGGCGTGATCGCCGTGAGTCAGGGAGAACGCGCCGTGCGCGCACAGCGGTCGACGCGCGTCACCACGATCGTCGCTTAGCTCGTCGTCGGTGGCCTGTTCGCAACCGGCCTGGCCGGGGCGCCGGCGATGGCTGGCACGGACCCGTCCGACGCGCCGCCGAGTCCACACCGACTCCGACGGCGACGGCCGATCCATCTGCGCCCGACGCGCCCGCCCGGAGCGTCACGCCGGTGTCTCCGGCCTCGGACGAGCCCGGTCCGACGTCCGCGGCGACCCTGTCTCCGGACGTGGAGACGACCGCGCCGGTCCGCACGTCGTCGCCGTCGCCATCGGCCGCTCCGAACCCCGCGCCGACTCCGTCGCCGACGGCCACACCACGTCCGGCGGCGCCCTCGCCAGGCCCGGAGGTCAGGCCCCGGCACTCAGTCGTTCGCTCGACACGCAGTCGAGCGAGCAGGTGCTCGTCACGCTCCCGCGCCTGGACCTCACGAGCCGGACCGACCTCATGCCGCTGCTCACCGAGCTCGTGTCGCCGACGTCTCGCTGAGCGGCATCGCCGACACGCCCGTGGACCTCATGCAGGCCGCGCAGCAGGCCGTCCTGCGGGTCGACGAGGCGGGCACGCGTGCGGCGGCGGTCACCGAGGTGATGGCGGGCGAGGCTGCTCCGGTGGCGACGCGTGAGGTCAGGTTCGACCGTCCCTTCCTGCTCGTCGTGCGGGACGTGACGACCGGCTGGCCGCTGTTCCTGGCGTCCGTCGCGGACCCCACGCTCTGACGCCGACCGTGTCCGGGCATGACGAAGGCCCCTGCCCGCCGGGGAGAGCGGGAGGGGCCTTGTCAGCTCAGAGGTCGGCTCAGACGGCCGAGGAGGCGAGCTCGGGCTTCGCGGGAGCCGCGTCGTCGGCCGGCGCGAGCTTGCGGATCGCGACACCGGTGATGGCGAGGACGACACCCAGGCCCATGACCAGCAGCGCGACACCGAAGGCGACGACCGAGGTGAAGAGCGAGGCCCGCAGGAAGGAGCCGTTCATCGCGACGGCGCGCAGCGGGTCCTCCTTGTCGAGCTCGGCGTAGGTCTTGCCACCGGTCGCGTCGAGCGCGTGGTGCTTGATGATGTCGGCCTGTGCGAACGCCTCCCACGGCGTGTCGACAGCGCCGCCCGCGAACGCCGCGGCGTCGTCGGAGACGGTGATGTTCTCGGCCTTGAGGTTCACCGAGACGGCCGTCCAGGTCGTGGCGCCGGCGACGAAGAAGACCGCGCCGAAGATGATGATGATGAGGCCCAGGAGGCGGGGCAGCTTGGTGGTGGAAGAAGAAGTCGGCGTCGACATCGTGAGTCCTTGTCTGATCCCTCGGGTAGGGGCTCCGGCCCCGGCGAACCGGTCCGGCCCGCTGCACTGATCGTTCACCCACGAAGACCCGTGCACCTGGGACCAACGGTCCATGTGCCTGCGGTCACATGTGCACGTGCATACATCGCGTCTTCGCAGGTCAGCGCGATGCTACCGCGTCTGCGGCGTGCAGCCCGACAGCGGCCATGAGGGGGTACTCGACCGGGTGGGCGAGGAAGACCGGTACGAGACCGGCTGCCCACGCACGTGCGCGTCGCCACGTCGCGTCGTCCCATCCGCGCGCCGCGACGCTGCGGGCGACGAACGCGTCGCGCCCGTCGGCGTCGAACGTCAGCCACGCGGTCGCGAGGTCGCTCGCGGGGTCGCCGTGGCCGAGGTCCCCGAAGTCCAGGACCGCGGTGAGACGCCCGTCGTCGCTCAGGAGGTTGCCCGGGTGAGGGTCGCCGTGCACCCACACCGCGGGTTCGCGCCACGGGGGAGCGGCCAGGCCGTCGTGCCAGGCGTCGAGCAGCGCGTCCCGGTGCGGCAGGTCGGGGGCCGTCTCGAGCCGCGTCGCGACGACCTGCGCCCGCTCGACGAGCGGGACGCCGCGGTACGGGTTGCGCGGTGCGTCGGCGGGGGCCGCGACGTGCAGGGCGGCGAGCGCGTCCGCGAGCTGCGTGGCCCATGCGGTGCGGTCGGCCACGGGCGTCGCCGCCACGACGGTCCCCGGCAGCCACGGCACGACGCTCCAGGGCCACGGGTAGAGCGGCGACGGGACGCCGGTCCGGACCGGGACGGGCGTCGGGACCGGCACGTGCGCACCGATGAGCGGCAGCCAGCGGTGCTCGTTCGCGACGAGCGGTGCGCTGACCGCGCGCACCGGCAGCCGCACCGCGAGGTCGTCACCGAGCCGCCACGTGATGTTGTCCCAGCCGTGCACGCGTGAGTGCAGGGGCAGGTCGGCGAGGTCGGCGTGCTGCTCGGCGAGCAGGGCGTGCACGAGGTCGGTGTCGACGTCGATCTCGATGAGCGGGTGCACGGGCGCGGCCGGCCGGCTCACGGCTCGAACCGCCGCAGCTCGAACGTCCGGCTCCGCTCCCACGGCACGGTCCAGCCCAGCGCGTCGAAGATCCCGTCGAGCACGAGGGCGGTGAAGCCCCAGACCAGGACGTCGTCTCCGACGAGGAACGCCGGCGTCCGCAGCCGCCCGCGCACCCCGGCGTGCTCGACGAACCCGCGGCGGGCCGGGTCGAGCAGCTCGGCGACGGGGGTGCGGAACACGTCCACGGCCTCGTCGTGGTCGACCGCGGCGACGCGCGACGGGCGGGTCCACCACGCGAGGACGGGCGTGACGAGGTTGTTGCTCACGGGCAGCGGGACGTCGGCGAGCGTGCCGAGCACCTCGACGCCGGACGGGTCGAGGCCGGTCTCCTCGACGGCCTCGCGCAGCGCGGCCTCGCGCGGGCCGGCATCCTGCGGGTCGATCCCGCCGCCAGGGAACGCGACCTGGCCCGGGTGGTGGCCGAGCGTCGCGGCGCGGCGCTGCAGCAGCACGTCGAGATCGGCCGGCACCCGGGAAACGCCTCGCGCGTGCGCGGGCAGTGCGTCGAGCACGCCGAACAGTACGAGCACCGCGGCGCGGCGTGCGTTCGACGGGTCGCGCAGCGCTCGGCCCGCGTCGAAGCGCCACGGGACCCCCCGGCCGACGAGCGCGCGCAGGCTGTCACGCGCGTCGGCCTCGCCGCGGTCGTCGAGGTCGCCGGGTCGGTCGGACGCGCTCACCCGCGCGTCCGCACCCGCTCGGCGAACGTCTGGACGAGCTTGTGCGCGGCCGGGACGAGCGTCGGCAGGTGCCGCGCGCCGTCGTCGCGGATCGTGGCGATCTCGTCGTCCGTCAGGTCGGCGGTCATGGTCGACGTACCGAGCCACAGGTCGAGCAGCGCGGGCTCGACCTCGATGTGGAACTGCACGCCGAGCGCGCTGCCCGCCCGGAACGCCTGGACCGGCGTGGTCGGGGTCGAGGCCAGCAGCGTGGCCCCCGGCGGCAGGTCGATCGCGTCGCTGTGCCAGTGCAGCACGGTGGGGCGCGAGCCGAGCGGGCCGAGCACGAGGTCGTCGGCGACGACGTCGACGGGCGCGAACCCGATCTCGGTGCCGTGCCGACGGTGCAGGTGAGCGCCGAGCGCCATGCCGAGCAGCTGCGCGCCGAGGCACACGCCGAGGACCGGAACGTCCGCGTCCACGGCCGCGACGAGCAGCGCGCGTTCGGCCGCGAGGCCGGGGTAGCCGCGGTCGTCGTCGGCGTCCATCGGTCCGCCCATGACGACGACGCCCGAGAGCTCGTCGAGCGAGGGCAGCACGGGGTCGGCGGTGCCGCAGACCGTGCGCACGCGCACGGGCGCGTCGAGGCCCGGAGCGATCAGCCCGGGGCCCTCGTACGGGACGTGCGTGAGCACGAGGACGGGTCGCACGCCGGTCACCAGCCGTCCGGGAGCGGACGTCCCTCTTCGTAGCCGGCCGCGGACTGGATGCCGACCGTCGCGCGCTCGTGGAGCTCCTCGATCGTCGCGGCGCCCACGTACGTCGCCGCCGACCGGACGCCCGACGTGATGTGGTCGATGAGGTCCTCGACGCCCGGGCGCCGCGGGTCCAGGTACATGCGCGAGGAGGAGATGCCCTCCTCGTACAGCGCCTTGCGTGCGCGGTCGAACGCCGAGCCACCGCGCGTGCGTGCGGCCACGGCGCGCGCCGACGCCATCCCGAACGACTCCTTGTAGAGCCGGCCGGAGCTGTCCTCGTGCAGGTCGCCCGGCGACTCGTGCGTGCCCGCGAACCACGAGCCGATCATGACCTGGGAGGCGCCCGCGGCGAGCGCGAGCGCGACGTCGCGCGGGTGGCGCACGCCACCGTCGGCCCACACGTGCGCGCCCAGGCGGCGGGCCTCGGCGGCGCACTCGAGCACCGCCGAGAACTGCGGGCGCCCGACGGCCGTCATCATGCGCGTCGTGCACATCGCGCCCGGGCCGACGCCGACCTTGACGACGTCCGCACCCGCCTCGACGAGGTCGCGCGTGCCCTCGGCCGTCACGACGTTGCCTGCGACGACGGGGACCTGCGGGTCGAGCGCGCGCACGGCGGCGAGCGCGTCGAGCATCTTGCGCTGATGGCCGTGCGCGGTGTCGACGACGATCGTGTCGATCCCCGCCTCGAGCAGCGCGGCGGCCTTGGCCTTGACGTCGCCGTTGATGCCGACGGCACCCGCGATGAGCAGGCGGCCGGACGTGTCGAGCGCGGGACGGTAGATCGACGAGCGCAGCGCGCCGACCTGGGTGAGGACGCCGACGAGCCGCCCGTCGCGCACCACGGGGGAGAACTTGCGCCGGCTCGAGTGCAGCTTCTCGAACGCCGCCTCGAGCCCGCGCGCGCCGCCGTTCTCGACGACGTCGAGGTCGACGGTCGTCGGGTGCGCGGTCATGACGTCCTCGACCTGCGTGAACCGGTCGACGCCCTGGCAGTCCGCCTCGGTCACGACGCCGACCGGGACGCCGTCGGCGACGACGACCGCGGCACCGTGCGACCGCTTGCCGATGAGCGTGAGCGCGGTGTGCACGGTGTCGTGCGGGGCGACCACGACGGGGCTCTCGACCACCGGGTGCGCGGCCTTGACCGACTGCACGACGTCAGCGACCACCTCGACGGGGATGTCCTGAGGGATCACGGCCATGCCGCCGCGGCGCGCGACGGTCTCCGCCATCCGGCGCCCGGCGACCGCGGTCATGTTGGCGACGACGAGCGGCACCGTCGTGCCCGTGCCGTCGGTCGACGCGAGGTCGACGTCGAAGCGGGAGGTGACCTCGGAACGCGACGGCACGAGGAACACGTCGCCGTAGGTGAGGTCGGAGGTGGCCGAGTGGCCAGGCAGGAATCGCATCGAGTTCCCCCTTTCCGACGCATCGTACCCGGGGCACGTGCGCCAGGCCCTGCCCCGGGCCCGTACCCCGGCCCGTGCGGGTCACAGCCCGAGGTCGACGAGCCAGTCGAACGCGACGGGCAGCGCGTGCAGCACCGAGACGTGGCCGTCGTGAGGCCGTTCCCAGAGCTGGGCGTCGGGCAGCAGCTCGAGCAGGCGGCGGCTGTGGCTCGCGGGGACGACCCGGTCGCGCCCGCCGTGCACGAGCAGGACCGGCACGCGCACGTCGGCGGGGGAGAAGCCCCACGGCTGGGCGTACGCGACGTCGTCGTCGACGACGCCGTCCGGCCAGGCCGCCCCCGCGGGACCGGCGTCCGCTCCCAGGGCGGCCCAGGCCGCCTCGAGCGCGGCGAGGTCCGCGTCGACGAACCACTCCACGTCGTCGTCCTCGACCACCGCGGCGCGAGCGGCGCGCCCGGCCCCTGCGGCCCGCAGCGCGGCGTCCGAGGCCATGCCCGCGGCCCAGTCGAACCCGTCGAACGGCGCCAGCCCGGCGATGCTCACGACCGCGGTCGCGCGGTCGCGCAGCAGGGCCGCGCACGCGAGCGCGTGCGGTCCGCCGCCGGACGCGCCGACGAACGCCGCACGCGGCACGTCGAACGCGTCGAGCACCGCGCGCACGTCGGCCGCCGCCGAGGCGACGTCCCGCCCCGGCCGTGGGGACGACCCGCCGTACGACGGTCGCCCGTAGGACACGACGCGCAGACCGCGCCGGGCCGCGGCGTCCACCACGGGCGCCAGGAGCGCTCCGGACTGCGGCGTCCCGTGGTGCCAGACGACGACACCGGCGTCCTGGTCGGCGGACGAGGCGTGCGCGCGCAGGACGCGGCCGTCCGGCAGGTCGAGCGTGACCGACGTGCTGCTCATGCGGCCGAGTATGGCGAGGACGGGTGACACACGCGCGTCGCGCACGCAGTGCCTGCCCGGTGCCCGGTCGGTAGGGTCCAGCCATGCTCGTGGCGCTCACGGGGATCGGCCTGGCGACGGCGGCGGGGCTGAACGCGTACATCCCGTTCCTCGTCGTCGCGCTGCTCGCGCGGTTCACCGACGTGGTGGTCCTGCCCGACGGCCTGACCTGGATGGAGTCCTGGTGGGCCATCGGGATCGGTACGGTCCTGCTCGTCGCGGACGTCGTGCTCGACAAGGTCCCCGTCGTGGACTCGGTCAACGACGCGATCCAGACGGCGATCCGGCCGCTGTCCGGGGGCGTGGTCTTCGCCGCGACGTCGGCCGCCGCCGACCTCGAGGAGTCCCGGTGGGTGCAGGACCACCCGTGGGTGCCGTTCGTCGCGGGCGTCGTCGTGGCGCTCGTCGTGCACGCGGGCAAGGCCACCGTGCGGCCCGTGGTCAACGCCGCGACGCTGGGCGCCGGCGCGCCCGTGGTGTCGACGGTCGAGGACGGGACGTCGGTGGGGCTGAGCCTGGCGGCGGTGTTCGTCCCGCTGCTCGTCCTGGTGTTCCTGGTGGCGCTCGTCGTCGTGATCGTCACCCTGCGGCGACGGCGCCGTGCGGCGACGCGTACGCCGGAGGCGTCCTAGAGTGGGACGTCAGTCGTCAGAGGGACGTGGGAGGAACGCGTGAACAGGTCGCTGCTGTCGCGCGTCCGCACCCCTGCGGACGTCCGCGCGCTGCACCCCGGTCAGCTCGACGCGCTCGCGCAGGAGATCCGCACGTTCCTGGTCGACCGGGTCTCGCGGACCGGCGGCCACCTGGGGCCGAACCTCGGAGTCGTGGAGCTGACGATCGCGCTGCACCGCGTGTTCGAGTCGCCGCGCGACACGCTCGTGTTCGACACCGGGCACCAGTCCTACGTGCACAAGCTGCTCACCGGCCGCCGCGACTTCGAGGAGCTGCGGCGGCGCGGCGGGCTGTCGGGCTATCCGAGCCGCGCCGAGTCCGAGCACGACGTGGTCGAGAACTCGCACGCCTCGACGGCGCTGAGCTGGGCGGACGGCATCGCCAAGGCCAACGAGCTGCAGGGCCGCTCCGACCGGCACGTGGTCGCCGTCATCGGTGACGGAGCGCTCACGGGGGGCATGGCCTGGGAGGCGCTCAACAACATCGCCGAGGGCCAGGACCGTCGGCTCGTCGTCGTGGTCAACGACAACGGCCGGTCGTACGCGCCGACGATCGGCGGCCTCGCGCTGCACCTCGACACGCTGCGCACCACGCAGGGCTACGAGAACGTCCTGTCCTGGGGCAAGCGCACGCTCAAGCGCTCGGGGCCGCCCGGGCGGCTCGCGTACGACGCGCTGCACGGCCTGAAGAAGGGCATCAAGGACGTCGTCCTGCCGCAGGGCCTGTTCGAGGACCTCGGCCTGAAGTACGTCGGGCCGGTCGACGGGCACGACGAGCAGGCCGTCGAGCGTGCGCTGCGCCGCGCGCAGGCGTTCGGCGGGCCGGTCATCGTGCACGTGATCACCGAGAAGGGCCGTGGGTACACGCCCGCGGAGCAGGACGTCGCCGACCGGTTCCACGCCGTCGGCGTGATCCACCCCGAGACGGGGCTGCCGGTCGCGCCCTCGCGGTTCGGCTGGACGAGCGTGTTCGCCGACGAGATCGTGCGCATCGGCCGTCGACGCCCGGACGTGGTGGCGATCACCGCGGCGATGCTGCAGCCCGTGGGCCTGGCGCCGTTCGCCGCGGAGTTCCCGCACCGCGTGTTCGACGTGGGCATCGCCGAGCAGCACGCGGCGACGTCCGCGGCCGGCATGGCGTTCGGCGGGCTCCACCCCGTCGTCGCGGTGTACGCGACGTTCCTCAACCGCGCGTTCGACCAGGTGCTCATGGACGTCGCGCTGCACCGCGCGGGCGTCACGTTCGTGCTCGACCGGGCGGGCCTGACCGGCGACGACGGCGCGAGCCACAACGGCATGTGGGACATGGCGATGCTCGCGATCGTGCCGGGGCTGCGCCTCGCGGCGCCGCGCGACGAGCAGACCCTGCGCACCGCGCTGCGTGAGGCCGTCGACGTCGACGACGCGCCCACGGTCGTGCGGTACCCGAAGAGCGCGCTGGTCGACGAGATCCCCGCGATCGAGGACCTCGACGGCGTGGACGTCCTCGCGCGGCACGACGCCCCTGACGCCCACGCGCGACGCGTGCTCGTCGTCGGCGTGGGGGCGATGGTCGGCAGCGCTCTGCAGGTCGGCGAGGCGCTCGCCGCGCACGGGCTGTCCGTGACGGTCGTCGACCCGCGCTGGGTGCTCCCGATCCCGGCTGCGCTGACGAAGCTCGTCGGTGACCACGACCACGCGGTGACGATCGAGGACGGCCTCGTCGACGGCGGTGTCGGTGCGCACGTCGCGCAGCGCGCGAGCGAGCACGGGATCCTCACGCCGGTCCAGGCGTTCGGCATCCCGCGGGACTTCCTGCCGCACGCGTCACGCGACCAGCTCGTCGGCGCCCTGCGCCTGACTCCGCAGGACATCACGCGCGACGTCCTCACGGCGCTGGCGGGCGCCTGACACCAGGTGCCCGCGGTGCGCGCGCGACCGTGGAAAAAGGGCCTGTGACCTGCGAAACATCACCCCGGGGCCCTAGGTCCCGAGACATCCCATCATTTCCCTCCTAGGTTCGAGTCATCGGACCGATTCCACAAGGAGCGCAGATGTCCACGACGGCCGTACCCGGCACCGACCACCTCGAGGCAACGATGCCTGCAGCATGGGAGGGGTTCGTCGCCGGCCCGTGGGTCGACCACGTCGACGTGCGGGACTTCATCCAGCGGAACTACACGCCCTACACGGGTGACGCGTCGTTCCTCGCCGGGCCCACCGCACGCACCACTGGCATCTGGTCGAAGCTGTCGGCGATGTTCCCCGAGGAGCGCGAGAAGGGCGTCTACGACGTCGACGCCGCGACCCCCTCGACCATCACCTCTCACGCCCCGGGCTACATCTCCGAGGGCGAGGAGGTCATCGTCGGCCTGCAGACCGACGCGCCGCTGAAGCGCGCGATCATCCCCAACGGCGGCTGGCGCATGGTCCAGACGTCGCTGGAGACCTACGGCTACCAGGCGCCGCAGGAGATCATCGACATCTTCACCAAGTACCGCAAGACGCACAACGACGGCGTCTTCGACGTGTACCCGCCCGACGTCCGCGCCGCGCGCTCGTCGCACATCATCACGGGCCTGCCCGACGCGTACGGCCGCGGCCGGATCATCGGCGACTACCGCCGCGTCGCGCTGTACGGCGTCGACGCGCTGATCGAGGCGAAGAAGCTCGAGAAGTCCGAGCTCGACATGGAGCGCTCCGTCGAGGACGTCATCCGTGCCCGCGAGGAGCTCGCCGAGCAGATCCGCGCGCTGGGCGAGCTCAAGGCGATGGCCGCGTCCTACGGCTGCGACATCTCGAAGCCTGCGACGAACGGCCGCGAGGCCGTGCAGTGGCTGTACTTCGGCTACCTGGCCGCCGTGAAGGAGCAGAACGGCGCGGCCATGTCGCTCGGCCGCACGTCGACGTTCCTCGACGTCTTCCTCAACCGCGACCTCGAGGCCGGCACGCTCACCGAGGAGCAGGCGCAGGAGATCATCGACGACTTCGTCATCAAGCTGCGGATCGTGCGCTTCCTGCGCACCCCGGAGTACGACAGCCTCTTCTCGGGCGACCCGACCTGGGTGACCGAGTCGATCGGTGGCATGGGTGAGGACGGTCGTCCGCTCGTCACCAGGACGTCGTTCCGGTACCTGCAGACGCTGTACAACCTGGGCCCCGCCCCCGAGCCGAACATGACGGTCTTCTGGAGCGACGCGCTCCCCGAGGGCTTCAAGAAGTTCTGCGCCCAGGTGTCGATCGACACCTCCGCCGTGCAGTACGAGTCCGACGACCTCATCCGCGCGGACTGGGGCGACGACGCCGCGATCGCGTGCTGCGTCTCGCCGATGCGTGTCGGCAAGCAGATGCAGTTCTTCGGCGCTCGCGTGAACCTCGCCAAGGCGCTGCTCTACGCCATCAACGGCGGTCGCGACGAGGTCTCGGGCAAGCAGGTCGCGCCGGTGTCGGCCCCGGTCGAGGGCGAGTTCCTCGACTACGACGACGTCATGGCGAAGTTCGACAAGATGATGGACTGGCTGGCCCAGACGTACGTCGACGCGCTGAACTGCGTGCACTTCATGCACGACAAGTACGCGTACGAGCGCATCGAGATGGCGCTGCACGACCGCGAGATCCTGCGGACCATGGCGTGCGGCATCGCCGGCATGTCGGTCGTGGCGGACTCGCTGGCGGCCATCAAGTACGCGAAGGTCCGTGCGCTGCGCACCGCCGACGGTCTCGTCACCGAGTACCAGGTCGAGGGCGACTTCCCGAAGTACGGCAACGACGACGACCGGGCCGACGACATCGCGGTGTACCTCGTCGAGACGTTCATGCGCAAGATCCGCCAGTACCCGACGTACCGCAACGCGCTGCACACGCAGTCGGTGCTGACGATCACGTCGAACGTCGTCTACGGCAAGGCCACGGGCTCGACGCCCGACGGTCGTCGTCGCGGCGAGCCGTTCGCCCCGGGCGCCAACCCGATGAACGGGCGCGACACGCACGGCATGCTCGCCTCGGCGCTGTCCGTCGCGAAGCTGCCGTACTCGGAGGCGCAGGACGGGATCTCGCTCACCTCGACCGTCGTGCCGTCCGGCCTGGGCCGCACGCGTGAGGAGCAGGTCGCCAACCTCGTCGGCCTGCTGGACGCGTACACGATGTCGAACGGCTACCACATGAACATCAACGTGCTGAACCGTGAGACGCTCGTGGACGCCATGGAGCACCCGGAGAACTACCCGCAGCTCACGATCCGCGTGAGCGGCTACGCGGTGAACTTCGTCCGGCTGACCCGTGAGCAGCAGCTCGACGTCCTGTCCCGCACGTTCCACGGCGCGGTCTGACCGACGCCCGGGTGAGGGGCCGCACCGCGAGGTCGCGGTCCCTCACCGGGGCGGGTCGAACGCCCGCCACGCACCGCAACCGCCACCCGAGAACGACGAGAGGAGCCGACGATGAGCACGAGCACCACGCAGGTCGGCGCCCCGGTCGTCGAGCTCGGCCTGCCGCTCGTCGGCGGCGCCCTCGGGCGCGCGCAGGGTGCCGGCACCGAGGGTCTCGAGGTCGCCGAGACCGACGACCGCTCGGCCAAGCTCGCCGCGGTGCGCGCGGGCGAGGTCGGCTCGGTGCACTCCTGGGAGCTCGTGACCGCGGTCGACGGGCCCGGGACGCGCATGACGGTGTTCCTGTCGGGGTGCCCGCTGCGCTGCCTGTACTGCCACAACCCCGACACCATGGAGATGCGTCGGGGCACCGACGTCACCTCCGACGAGATCCTCTCGAAGGTCAAGCGCTACCGCGGGGTCATGAAGGCCACCGGCGGCGGCCTGACGATCTCCGGCGGTGAGCCGCTCATGCAGCCCGCGTACGTGCGGCGGCTGCTGCGCGGCGCCAAGGCCATGGACGTGCACACCGCGATCGACACGTCGGGCAACCTCGGTGCGCACTGCACCGACGAGATGCTCGACGACATCGACCTGGTCCTGCTCGACGTGAAGTCGGGCGACCCGGAGACCTACAAGAAGGTCACCGGCCGCGACCTCGAGCCCACGCTCCAGTTCGGCCGGCGCCTGGCGGCGCACGGCGACACCGAGGTCTGGGTCCGGTTCGTGCTCGTCCCGGGTCTCACCGACGCCGAGGACAACGTCGACGCGGTCGCCGAGTACGTCGCGTCGCTCGGCGAGTGCGTCACGCGCGTCGAGGTGCTGCCCTTCCACCAGATGGGCCAGGACAAGTGGGCCGAGCTCGGCATGCGCTACGAGCTCGCCGACACCAAGCCGCCGAGCCCCGAGCTCGTCGAGCGCGTGCGCGGCCAGTTCCGAGCCCGCGGGCTGCGCGTCTTCTGACCGGGCTTCCGGCCTGCGCCTGGCGAGCAGCCCCTAGAACGCGCTGATCGAGATCGGCGCGCGCTGCGGCCGGCTGAGCGTCCGCACGAGCGCGTCCTGGCCGTGGCGGCGCAGCGCGGTGTCCGTCAGCAGCGTGAGCACGGGGGACAGCACCTCGTGCGGGAACTGCGGCACGGGGACGCCCAGGCTCGCGGCGAGGTCGTCGGAGTGGACGACGATCTCCAGGAGCCGGGTCGCGACGAAGTCCTCGATCGCGAGCGCCGCGCCCGTCCACGGGACGACGACGACCGGGGGCGCGGTCGTGAGCACCGCGTCGAGGCGCGCGAGCGCGTCCTGAGCGGCCGTCGCGGCAGCGCGCGGGCCGGCCGCGGCCTGCTCCTCGCCCCGCTCGCGTACGCCGCGGTTGGCGGGCCCTTCGAGGTCCTGCTGGATCCACAGCGCCTGCGCGTAGTGCTCCGAGACGGTGATGGGCTCGGACAGGCGCGAGTCCGACCGGTCGTGCGCGAGCAGCGTCTCGACGATGCGCTGGGGCTGGTTGACGAGGTGCCACGTGAGCGCGCCGACGGTCATGCCCGCGCACGCGGACTCGTCGTTCCAGCGCTGCGTGATCTCGGGCCAGGCGACCAGCCCGGCCAGGAGACGGGTCGCACCGATCGCGGCGCGAGGGTCGAGGTTCCCGACGAACGTCAGCTCAGGCCACTGCATGCGCACACCTTGTCACGTCTCGGAGGTCCTGGTGGTGCAGGCGGCCGCCCCGACGTGCCGCGGTGGCGTCGTCGAGGCGGCCGGCCCGTGACCCGCTGCCTGTGCCGGTTCCGTCCCCGCTCAGGTGGCCGGCACGTTGGCGACCCCGTCGGGCAGCAGCCGGTGCCCGAGGACCCGCTCGCTGTACCCGGTGCGGTCCAGGTAGGGCGTCAGGCCACCCAGGTGGAAGCCCCAGCCCGCGCCGAGGATCATGCACAGGTCGATCTGCTGCGGCGTGGCGACGACGCCCTCGTCGAGCATGTGCCCGACCTCGACCGTGAGCGCGGTGAGCACCGCGTCGAGGACACCCGCCTCGTCGAGCGGCGGGTCGAGCGGCGCGGTCTCGCGGTGCGCGTCGAAGGTCGCCTGGATCGCGGGGTCGACCGGCTTCGGCAGCCCCTTGGCGGGCGCCGGCAGCACGACACGCGTGCCGTCCTCGACGAGTCGGGTCAGGCCGGGCGAGCGCGGGAACCGCTCGCCGAGATCCTCGCGCAGCGACGTGAGCACGTGCAGGCCGACGGCGGGCCCGACGAGGTCGAACAGCTCGAACGGCGGCATCGGCAGACCGAGCGGCCGCAGCGCGCGGTCGGCGACCTCGACCGGCGTGCCCTTCTCCACGGCGTCCACGATCACGCCGAGCAGCAGGACGAGCAGTCGGTTCACGACGAAGCCCGGACGGTCCGCGCACAGCACCGCCGTCTTGCGCAGCCTGCTCGCGACCGCGACGCCCGTGGCCAGCGCCTCGGTCGACGTGCGCTCGGCGTGGATCACCTCGACGAGCGGCATCGCCGCGACCGGGTTGAAGAAGTGCAGGCCCACGACCCGCTCCGGGTGCTGCAGGTCGGCCGCCATCTGCGTGACGGACAGCGCCGAGGTGTTCGTCGCCAGGATCGCGTCGGACGAGACGACCTGCTCGACCTCGGCGAACACGCGCTTCTTGAGCGAGAGCACCTCGGTGACCGCCTCGATGACGAAGTCGCACCCCGCAAGGTCCTCGAGGCGCGTCGTCCCGTGGATCGAGCCGAGCAGGCGTGCGGCCGTCGACCCGGACATCCGCCCGGAGGCGGTCTGGCGCTCGACCCCGGCCCGGACCGCGTCGAGGCCCTTGGCCACACGCTCGTCGTCGAGATCGCGCATCACGACCGGCACGCCGAGCCGCTGGGCGAACAGCAGCGCGATCTGCGCGGCCATGAGCCCCGCACCGACGATCCCGACGCGCGTCACCGGCCGCGCGAGCGCGGTGTCGGGCGCTCCGACGGGGCGCTTGCCCGCCGAGACGAGCCCGAACGCGTAGACGCTCGCGCGCATCTCGTCGGACATGATGAGGTCCGCGAGGGCCTCGTCCTCGGCCGCGAACGCCTCGTCGCGCGACGCCGTGCGGGCCGCCGCGACGAGGTCGAGCGCACGGTAGGGCGCGGGACGTGAGCCGGCGACCGTCGCGTCGAGGCGCTCGCGTGCCGCGTCGGTCACGGCCCGCCACGTCGCCTCGTCGTCCAGCGGACGACGCTCGACGACCAGCTCGCCCGTGACCACGCGGGCTGCCCAGCGGATCGACTCCTCCAGGAAGTCCGCGGTGTCCAGCACGACGTCGACGAGGCCGATCTGCGCGGCCTGCTGCGCCGTGAACGGCTTGTTCGCGGCCGGGCGGGTCAGGATGACGTCGAGCGCGGCCTGCACCCCCACGAGGCGCGGCACGACGTACGCGCCGCCCCAGCCGGGCACGAGGCCGAGGCCGGTCTCGGGGAGCGCGAGCGCGCGCACGTCCGCGGCAACGGTCCGGTAGCGGCAGTTGAGCGCGAGCTCGAGGCCGCCACCCAGCGCGACGCCGTTGACGAACGCGAACGTGGGTACGCCCATGTCCTGCAGCAGGCCGTAGGCCACGTGCCCCTGCCGGCCGAGCTCGAGGGCCTCGTCGCGCGACGTGATCCCCGCGACCTGCGTGAGGTCCGCACCCGCCGCGAGGAAGTACGGCTTGCCGGTCACCGCCACGGCCTGCACCTCGCCGTCGCCCACGCGGTCCCGGACGGTGGTGAGCGTCGCGACGAGCTCGGCCATGCCCTGCGGTCCGAGCGTCGTCGGCTTGGTGTGGTCCAGGCCGTTGTCGATCGTCACCAGCACGAGCGTGCCCGCACCGCCCGGCAGCGTCACGTCGCGGGCCAGCGCGTGCGAGACGCGCTCGGGGCGGGCCGCAGGTCGCTCGTCGCCCTGCTCGACGGTGCTGGTCGTGGTCCTGGTCGTCGCGTCGGCGCTCATCGGGCGGCCTCCTCGTCGGTCGTCGGCACGTAGTCGGCGTGGTGCGGGTTCTCCCAGACGACGGTCCCGCCCTGGCCGAGACCGACGCACATCGTCGTCAGGCCGTAGCGGACCTCGGGGTGCTCGGCGAACTGGCGCGCGAGCTGGGTCATGAGGCGCACGCCCGACGACGCCAGCGGGTGGCCGACCGCGATCGCGCCGCCGTACTCGTTGACGCGCGGGTCGTCGTCGGCGATGCCGAACGCGTCGAGGAACGCGAGCACCTGCACGGCGAACGCCTCGTTGACCTCGAACAGGCCGATGTCGTCGATCGTCAGGCCGGCCCGCTCGAGCGCACGACGCGTGGCCGGCACCGGGCCGACGCCCATGATCTCCGGCTCGACCCCCGCGTAGGCGAACTGCACGAGGCGCATGGCCACGGGCAGCCCGAGCTCGGCCGCGGTGTCCTCGGCGGCGAGCAGGCACGACGCGGCGCCGTCGGTGAGCGGGGCGGCGGTGCCCGCCGTGACCCGCCCGCCCGGCCGGAACGGGGTCGGCAGGCCGGCGATCGCCTCGACCGTCGTGCCGGGGCGCGGCGGCTCGTCGGCGGTGGCCAGGCCCCAGCCGCGCTCGGGGTCGCGCGTCGCGACGGGCACGAGGTCGGGCTCGACCTTGCCGGCTGCCAGGGCCTCGGCGTACTTGCGCTGGCTGGCGGCGCCGTACGCGTCGGCCCGCTCACGCGTGAGCGCGGGGAAGCGGTCGTGCAGGTTCTCGGCGGTCACGCCCATGTTGAGGGCGTCGGCGGCGACGAGCCGTTCGGCGAGGAACCGCGGGTTGGGCTCGGCGTCGAACCCCATCGGGTGCCGGCCCATGTGCTCGACCCCGCCGGCGAGGGCGACGTCGACCGAGCCGACCGCGATCGCCCCCGCGACGGTGGTCACGGCGGTCATCGCGCCCGCGCACATGCGGTCGATCGCGTAGCCCGGCACGGTCGTCGGGAGCCCCGCGAGCATCGCGACCGTGCGACCGAGCGTCAGCCCCTGGTCGCCCTGCTGGGTGGTCGCCGCGATCGCGACCTCGTCGACGCGGTCGGGTGGCAGCTGCGGGTGACGGCGCAGGAGCTCGCGCACGGTCTTGACGACGAGGTCGTCGGCACGTGTGTGCGCGTACAACCCGTCGGGACGGGCGCGACCGAACGGGGTGCGGACCCCGTCGACGAAGACGGTGCGACGAGCACGGGTGGCGGCGGGCATCGGGCCTCCTGGGGACGACGGTGTCCGTACGGTCGGGCGGGACCGGGGAGTGCTGTGCTGGTCCGGGCCCTGCGCCATGATGCGCAGAGCCTGGGACTTACGACCCACAGGGGCCGAAGTTACCCGAGAGTAACATCCGCTGACCTGCAGCGGGAGAGCCGCCTCGAGGCGCGCCGGCGGGGCTCGGGCCTCGAGCTCAGTCGTCGAGCCCGGCGTGCGAGCTCAGTCGTCGAGCCCTGCTACGAGACGAGGCTTCGCGATCAGCCGTCGAGGGAGGCGAACGCCGCCGCGAGCGGGCCGGCCACGAGCTCGACCTGCCACGGACGTGCGGCACCGGCGGCCAGGTGCTCGGCGATCGTCGTCGCGTCGAGCGCGTCCGGAGGCGTCCAGCACAGCCGCCGCAGCAGGTCCGGCTGCAGGATGTTCTCCACCGGGACGTTGTGCTGCGTCGACAGGCTCGCGACCACGTCGCGCGCGGCGGCCAGGCGTGCGGCAGCGGCCGGGTCGCGGTCGGCCCACGCGCGCGGCGGCGGCGGGGCGTCGCTCTTCGGCCCGCGCACCGACGGCAGCTCGGAGTCCGCCAGCGCGAGGCCACGGTCGATCGCGGACTGCCACAGCACCGCACGGCGGCGCGTCCCCTTGCCGGAGAAGGCCGGGAGCGCGGTCAGCTGGGGCACGGAACGCGGCAGCGCCTGGGCGGCGGCGACGATCGCGGCGTCGGGCAGCACCCGCCCGGGCGACACGTCGCGCTGGCGCGCGTTCTGGTCGCGCGTCACCCACAGCTCGCGGACGACCGCGAGACGACGCGCGTCGCGCACGGCGTGCAGGCCGGACACGCGGCGCCACGGCTCGACGCGCGGTGCCGGCGGGGGAGCGGTCCGGACCGCCTCGAACTCCTGGGCGGCCCACTCGGCCTTGCCCTCGACCGCGAGCCGCTCGGCGAGCACCTCGCGCACCTCGACGAGCACCTCGACGTCGAGCGCCGCGTACCGCAGCCACTCGGTCGGCAGCGGACGGGTCGACCAGTCGACGGCGGAGTGCTCCTTGGCCAGGCCGAGGCCGAGCGTGTCGGCGACGACCGCCGCGAGACCCACACGCTCCATGCCGAGCAGGCGAGCCGCGAGCTCGGTGTCGAAGACGCGCGTCGGGACCATGCCCTGCTCGGTCAGCCCCGGCAGGTCCTGCGACGCCGCGTGCAGCACCCACTCGACGCCGACGAGCGCGTCGGAGAGGGCGGACAGGTCGGGCAGCGCGACCGGGTCGATGAGGGCGGTGCCCGCGCCCTCGCGGCGCAGCTGCACCAGGTAGGTGCGCTGGCCGTACCGGTACCCGGACGCGCGCTCGGCGTCGACCGCGACGGGCCCCGTCGCCGCACCGAACGCCTCCACCACGGCGGCGAGCGCCTCGGGCGTGTCGACGACCGCCGGGATGCCCTCGGCCGGCTCGGTCAGCGGGACGACCGGCGGGGGGACGTCGGCCTGCACCTCGGTGCCGAGCGCGTCAGCCACGTCGTCCGACGGGACGACGCCCGGTGCGCGCTCGTCGTCCACAGGTCGCATGAAACCAACCGTAGGCGACAACGGCCCGCACCTCGTGCAGGCCGCGCCCAGGCCGCGGACGCCTCGTGCGTCACACCGCGGGGGCGACGTCAGTCGAGCAGGCCGCCGCGGAACGACATCGCGACGAGGTGCGCGCGGTCGCCCGTGCCGAACTTGCGCGAGATCCGCGCCAGGTGGCTCTTGACGGTGAGCGCCGACAGGCCGAGCTCCTCGCCGATGAGGCGGTTGCTGCGGCCCTGCGCGACGAGCCTGAGGACGCTGAGCTCGCGCGACGTCAGCTCGGGCAGCGGCGGTGCGGGGGGAGGCGCGACCGGCGTGCGCGTGAGCGACGGTGCGGTGCTGCTGGCGACCGCTCCTCGCAGCCCGCCCGCGAGCAGCGTGCACAGCTCCGAACGGCTCGCCCGGCGGGTCAGCACCACGACACGCTGGTTGCCGCGGCGGCGCAGGTTCTGCACGAGCGTCGTGCCGTCGCCGTCCGCGAGCTCGGTCACCACGACGCACATGTGATGAGCCGCAGCGGGCCGTGCCGCACCCGGTGCCGCCGACGTGGCGGAGGTGCGGGCGGCGGGCGCGCGGCGCAGCGGCTCGATGGTCACGACCTGCTGATCGGCAGGCTCGGCCGGGGACTTGAGCCCCGCCAGGACGAAGACGACAGCTCGTCAGCGTCTCGTCGCCTCGCTGTGGTGCCGGCGCCGGCCCACCGGCGTGCCCGGACGGCGAGCGAGCCCGCCGTCCGGGCACGTCGTCAGTGGCGGGGACCGAGCGGGACGACGCCGTCGGGCAGCGGGGGCAGCCCCGCCGCGGCGCACAGCAGCGCCTCCCACGCACGCAGGTGGTCGCGCAGGTCCGGGTCGGGCGCGGTCCACGACGCCCGGATCTCGAGCTCGGTCTGCTCGGCGCGCACGTCGAGCGCGCCGAAGCTCTGCGACAGCACGCGCGTGACGGTCCCGCCCGCCGCGTGCGCGTCGAGGCCGACGCTCGACAGGGCGTCCAGGAACCAGCTCCAGGCGACCTCGGCGAGCAGCGGGTCCGCGCCGACCTCGGCCTCGAGGGTCGCCCGGACGAGGGTCACGAGGCGGAACCGGCCGTCCCAGGCCTCCTGGCCCGCGGGGTCGTAGAGGACGACGAACCGCCCCGAGGCGAGCTCGGCGGCGGAGACGGACCGTCGTGCGGTGCGCACCTCGGCGGTCAGTGCGGCCGAGTACGGCGCGATCCGGGCGGGGCCGGGCACCTCGTCGAGGACGACCTCCGGCCGCACCGTGACCGTGCGCAGCGAGCGCAGGGCCTGCACGAACTCGGCAGGCACGTCCTCAGGACCGGCGGGGCTCATGGTTGCCGAGCGTAGGCAACACCGTCGCCCGCAGGGCGCGCGGCGCGCCGGGCGCCTGTGGAGGACGCGCACGCGGGACGCGGCACGCTCGCTACGGTCCGCTCACGCCCCTCACCAGGGCGACGACGGCAGGGCAGAGGCGGGGGAGAGCCATGACCACGAGGACGACGAGCGACGCGGACGGCGCGCGACGCGGGCGAGCCGACCGAGGCGGTGCCGGGACCGGCCGCTCGACCACCGGAGGGTTCGTGCCCGGTCGCCTACCGGGCGGCCCTGGTGCGGGGACGGGTTCGAGCAGGTCGCCGCAGGACGGGTCCGCAGCGCATGCGCGGGCCGGGGCGGGCGCCCTCCTGAGTACGGCGGGCGGTGCGACCCCGCCCGCCGGCCTCGGCGGGCCTGCACGCGGTTCCGCCCCCGCACCCTCGCCCGCCTCCGCGGCGACGGCGGGCCCCGCCACGACGCGCGTGGGCGGCGGCGCCGTCCCACCGTCGGCCCCGCCGGTGGCGCCCGGAGCGGACTGGGTCGACGGGGCCGAGGAGCGGTTCGCGGCGCAGGTCGCCCGCGCGCACCAGCACGCGCGGGACCTGGAGTCGCTGCGCGACGAGGTCGACGCGCTGCGCGGCGCGGCCACCTCGCCACGCGGGGAGGTGGACGTGCTCGTCGACGCCCGCGGGCGCCTGGTCCGGCTGCGGCTCGCCGAGCGTGCGTACGCGCTACGCCCCGCGTCGCTCGCGCGACTCGTCGAGGACACGGTGCGCGCCGCGGTCGCGTCGGCCGAGCGGGCCGCCCTGGCGCTGGTCGAGGCGAGGTGCGGCGCCGACGCGTCGATCACCGCTGCGGTGCGAGCGGACCTCTCGGCGGCGACGACGCTCGCGTGAGCAGTCTTGCCCCGTGATCGGCACACCGGGGCGGGTGCGCGGGCGCACTAGGCTGAGGCGGCACCTCTCCCGGCCCGCACGGCCGGGTCCATGACATCCGGCAGGAGCCACGGGTTCGTGGCGTCGGTCCCTCGCTCGTCCAGGGCGCACGGTGTGCGCGCCTGCACGACGGTCGCGGGTCGAGCCAGCCCGCCTGCCGCGGCGACAACCGAAGGAGCACCACGCAGCAT
Organism: Cellulomonas persica; assembly: GCF_007989825.1. Classification (GTDB taxonomy): domain Bacteria; phylum Actinomycetota; class Actinomycetes; order Actinomycetales; family Cellulomonadaceae; genus Cellulomonas; species Cellulomonas persica. The sequence goes on from NZ_BJUA01000002.1 coordinate 78,634, forward strand.
GGTCGACAACGCCCCCGGCGGTCAGGTCGGGATCGCGCAGATCGGTGTGACGGGGCTGGCGGTCATGGGCCGCAACCTGGCGCGCAACTTCGCCCGCAGCGGCTTCACGGTCGCGGTGCACAACCGGTCGTTCGCGAAGACGCAGTCGCTGGTCGCCGACCACGGCGACGAGGGCACGTTCGTCCCGTCGGAGTCGCTCGCCGACTTCGTCGCCTCGCTCGAGCGGCCGCGCAAGGTCGTGATCATGGTCAAGGCGGGCGGCCCGACCGACGCGGTGATCGACGAGCTCGTCCCGCTCCTCGAGCCGGGCGACATCGTCGTCGACGCGGGCAACGCGCACTTCCCGGACACGATCCGCCGCGAGAACGCGCTGCGCGCCCACGGCCTGCACTTCGTCGGCTCGGGCGTCTCGGGCGGTGAGGAGGGTGCGCTGCTCGGCCCCTCGATCATGCCCGGCGGCACGCGCGAGTCGTACGAGTCGCTCGGCCCCATCCTCGAGAAGATCGCGGCGAAGGTCGACGGCGTGCCGTGCTGCACCTACGTCGGCCCCGACGGCGCGGGCCACTTCGTGAAGATGGTGCACAACGGCATCGAGTACGCCGACATGCAGCTCATCGCGGAGGCGTACGACCTCCTCAAGCAGGGCCTCGGCGCGTCCGCGGCGGAGATCGGCGAGATCTTCGCGCAGTGGAACACGGGCGACCTCGAGTCGTTCCTCATCGAGATCACGGCCGACGTGCTGCAGCACGTGGACGCCGCGACGGGTTCCGCGTTCGTCGACGTCGTCCTGGACCAGGCCGAGCAGAAGGGCACCGGGCGCTGGACCGTCCAGAACGGTCTCGATCTGGGCGTCCCGATCACGGGCATCGCCGAGGCGACGTTCGCCCGGGCCCTGTCCGGCGGTGTCGCGCAGCGCGAGGCCGCGCGCAGCACCCTGGTCGCGGACACCGCGCCGTGGGCGGTCGAGGACCGGGACGCGTTCGTCGAGGACGTGCGCCTGGCGCTGTACGCCTCGAAGGTGGTCGCGTACTCGCAGGGCTTCGACCAGATCGCGGCCGCCTCGGCCGAGTTCGGCTGGGACATCGACCGCGGCGCGATGGCGCGGATCTGGCGCGGCGGCTGCATCATCCGCGCGCGGTTCCTCAACCGCATCACCGAGGCCTACGAGCGTGACGCGCACCTGCCGCTGCTGCTCGCCGACGAGTACTTCACGCAGGCGGTCGGTGCCGGGGTCGCCGCCTGGCGCCGGATCGTGGCGGGCGCCGCGCTGCACGGCGTGCCCACGCCCGCGTTCTCCTCGTCGCTCGCGTACTACGACGGCGTGCGGGCCGAGCGTCTGCCCGCGGCGCTGATCCAGGCGCAGCGCGACTTCTTCGGTGCCCACACCTACCGACGCACCGACCGCGACGGCTCGTTCCACACCCTGTGGTCGGGCGACCGCACCGAGCAGGACGCGTGACGCAGCCGCTCGGCGCCGCAGGCACGCCGCAGGACGACCGGCTGGAGGCGCGCGCGCTCCAGCCGGTCATCCTCGGGGCCGACATCGGCGTCTACGCACTCGCCCGCTCGTTCCACGAGCAGTACGGCGTGACCTCGGTCGTCGTCGCGGGCGCGGCGCTGGGACCCGTGCAGCACTCGTCGATCGTGCGGCACGAGATCGTCACTGACGGTCACGACCCGCGTCAGCTGGTCGACCGCCTGCTCGAGGTGGCGCGGGGCCTGGCGGACCGACGCCTGCTGCTCATGGCGAACTCCGACTGGCTCGTGCGGGTCGTCGTGGAGCACCGGGACGAGCTCGAGCCGTTCTACGCCGTGCCGTTCCTGTCCGCCGACCTGCTCGCCCGGATCAGCGACAAGGCGACGTTCGCCGAGATCTGCGCCGAGCTCGACATCTCCGTGCCGCGCACGATCGTGCAGGGCTTCGGCGCCGGCGAGCCCGACGTCCCCGTCGACCTCGAGTACCCGCTGATCGCCAAGGCCGCCAGCAGCGCCGACTACCAGGACGTGGAGTTCGAGGGCAAGAAGAAGGTCTTCGAGATCCAGTCGCCGGCCGAGCTCGCCGCACTGTGGCGCTCGCTGCGCGGGGCCGGGTTCGTCGGACGCTTCGTCGTGCAGGAGCTCGTCCCCGGTGACGACACGCAGATGCGGTCCGTCACGGCGTACGTGGACCAGCACGGCGTCGTGACGCTCTCGTGCTGCGCGCACGTGCTGCTCGAGGAGCACACGCCCTCGGGCCTGGGCAACCCGGCCGCGATGATCACATACCGCGACGACGCGATGCTCGAGCAGGCGCACCGCTTCCTCACGAGCACCGGCTACGTCGGGTTCGCCAACTTCGACGTCAAGGTCGACCCGCGCACCGGGCAGTTCCGGTTCTTCGAGGTCAACCCGCGCATCGGCCGCAACAACTACTACGTCACGGCGGCGGGCGCGAACCCGGTGCGGTTCGTCGTCGAGGACCGCGTCGAGGGGCGGGCCGTCGAGCCGGTCGTCGTCGAGCGCGAGGTGCTCTACTCGATCCTGCCGCACCGGCTGCTGCTCAGGTACGTGCGGGACCCGCAGCTCGCGGCCCGTGTCCGCCGGCTCATCAAGTCCCGCGCGACAGCCCACCCGCTGCGGTACGAGCGGGACCTGTCGCCGCGGCGCCGGTTCTACGTGCTCGCGGCGGCGGTCAACCAGATCCGCAAGTTCCGCCGGTGGTACCCCGAGCCGACGGACACCGGCTTCTAGGCGGAGCGCTCGTCGCGGGCGTGGCGCCGCCCGACCGACAGCACGAGGGCCCGACGGGACGATCCCGCCGGGCCCTCGTCGCGTGCAGGGGACGTGACGCGGTCAGCCGAGCTCGGACGTCCCCGAGTACAGGTGCAGGACCGGGAGCTCGAGCGTCTCGCGGGCGCGCGAGGCCCAGTCCTGGTGGAACGTGTCGAGCCATGCGTGCGGGTACGTGATGATCGCGACCTCGCGCGCCTCGCGGTCGACGGCCGCCTGGCGCAGCGCGGGCAGCGGGTCGTCGTCGACGATCTCGCCCGTGGCGCTGCGACCCGCGGCGGCGAACTCGGCCAGGGTCGCCGCGAGCTGCTCGGAGGCGGTGGCCTTCGCCTCGGTCAAGGTCGGCTCCTTGCCCCGCAGCCGCGCCAGCGCGTCCTTGAGGTCGCCGAGCCCGAGGTTGTCGACGATGGTCGGAAGCAGCGGCCGGTCGGAGTCCGCGGGCACGAGCACGTGGTACGCGAGCTGTTCGCCCTCGTGCAGCGCGAGCAGGTGCTGGACGTCGACGGGTGCGAGGGTGTCCTCGATGAGGACCAGGATCGTGTCGGTCACGTCGCGAGCCTAGTTCGACTCGTGCCTCGCCGGGGCGCGGACACCCCAGCGTCCCAGCAGCACCCCGTCGGCGTGCAACAGGTGCAGCAGTGTCGCCTCGCGCGGCGGTCGCAGCCAGGGCGCGCCGTCGAGGATCCGCGGCGCGGGGCCGCCGGCCACCGTCGGCGACCACGTGAGGAACAGCTCGTCGACCAGGTCCCGCGCCACCAGCTCGGCCAGCAGCGACGGTCCGCCCTCGGCCAGGACGCTGGTCAGGCCGCGGTCGACGAGCGCGCGCAGCATCACGACGAGGTCGACCTCGACCTCACCGGCGACGACGACGCGGTCGGTCCCGATGCGCTCGCGCAGCGCCCCCAGGCGCGGGTTGGTCGCGATCGTCACGACGAGCGGGGGGCGCGGCGCGTCGAGCAGCGCGTCCGGGAGGTCTCCCGAGCGCGTCACGACCGCGAGCTCGGGCGGCGCCGGGCGGCCGAGCGCGCGGCGCGTCCGTGCGAGCGGCGCGGGCAGGTCGAGCGTCCCGTACCGCTCCTGGCGCACCGTGCCGGCCCCGACGAGCACGACGTCGGCGAGCACGCGCAGCGACTCGAAGACCCGCAGGTCGGCCGCCCCGTTGATGGATCCCGTCACGTGGTCCGGGCCGGTGGCCGCTCCGTCCAGCGTCGCGATCATGTTCGCGCGCACCACGAGGGTCGGTCCGGTGTGCTGCGTGGTGTCCGCCGGGCGCTCGTCGACGAACGCCACGAGCTCGGCCTCGTCCGCGCGGGGCTCGAACCGGCGCGGCGCCGACTCGGAGCGGGGGAGCAGCACGTCGAGCGTCGGGGCGGTCATGGCTCCGACCGTACGTCGCACGGCTCGTCGGCGCCGTGCAGGTCGGTCGTGTGCAACTGGGCTTTGTGCAGCTCGGTTCTGTGCAGCTCGGTTCTGTGCAGCCCGGTCGTGTCCAGGTCGGTGCCGTCCAGGACGGCGGGCGGGGCGAGCACGGCAGCTCCTACGGGACGTCCGCCAGCGCGGCGACGTCACCGACGACGATCACGGCCGGGTTGGTCACGCCGCGGGCGCGGGCGAGCCCCGCGATCGTCGCGAGCGTGCCGACGGTCGTGCGCTGGCCCGGGAGCGTCCCGTTCTCCACGACCGCGACGGGAGTCGCCTCGTCGCGACCGTGCGCGACGAGGGCGGCCGCGTACTCGCCGAGCCGCGCCACGCCCATGAGCAGGACCAGGGTCCCGTCGAGCCGTGCGAGGTCAGGCCAGTGCGGCGTCGAGTCGTGCGCCGACAGGATCGTCACCTGCCTGGACAGTCCGCGGTGCGTGACGGGGATCCCGGCGGCACCGGGAACGGCGATCGCGCTCGTGACGCCGGGGACGACGGTGACCGGTACGCCCGCGGCGACGCACGCCTGCACCTCCTCGCCACCGCGCCCGAGCACGTACGGGTCGCCGCCCTTGAGCCGCACGACGCGCTTGCCTGCGCGCGCACGCTCGACGAGCACCGCGTTGATCTCGGTCTGCGTGAGCGTGTGCGCGTGCGGCGCCTTGCCGGCCTCGACGACCTCGACGTCCTCGTCGAGGTCGTCGAGCAGCTCGCGCGGCGCGAGCCGGTCCACGACCACGACGTCGGCCTCGGCGAGCGCACGCCGGCCCTTCGTCGTGATGAGGCCCGGGTCGCCCGGACCGCCGCCGACGAGCGTGACGCTGCCGCGGGCGGGCGGCCGGTGGTGCCGTAGCGGGAGCCCCGCGGTGTCGAGCAGCACCGCGATCGCCGACCGCAGGCGTGCGGCGCGGCGCGGGTCGCCGCCCGCTGTCACGGCGACGTCGACGTCACCGGCTCGCGCGACCGCGGGGCTCCACGCGGACGAGCGCGCGGCGTCGTCGGCGCGGACGCACCACACGCGCGCCGCCTCGGCGTCGGCGGCGACGCGGTCGTCGATCGTGCGCACCCCGGTCGCGGTGTGCACGAGCCACGCGCCGTCGAGGTCGCCGTCGGCGTAGTCGCGCTGCTCGTGCTGCACGGCGCCCGACGCGACGAGGGCCGCGAGGTCCTCGCACACGTCCGGCGCCACGACGAGGACGTCCGCGCCGTCGTCGACGAGTCGCGCGGTGCGGCGCGCCGCGACCGGGCCGCCGCCGACCACGACGACCCGTCGCCCGCGCACGTCCAGGAAGAGCGCGTGCATCAGATGCCGGCGCCCGCGAGCCAGTCGGTGTCGGACTCGCCCTCGGCCGTCGGTGCGAGCCGGTCGAGCAGGGTCGGCCCGACCATGCCCGCCGCCAGGGTCGTGCCGTCGGACGGGTCGACGAGCAGGAACGCGCCCGTGCCCCGGTGCGCGGCGTAGTCGTCCAGCAGGACGGGCTCGGCGAGCCGCACGCGCACACGTCCGATCGCGTTGAGCCCGAGAGCCGACGGGGCCGCGTCCGACGACGTGTCGGTCGCGTCGAGCGCGTACCTCGTGTCGACGCCGCTGACCAGCTCGACGGTCTGCGTGTCCACGTCGAGACGCGCGTCGACCTCGCGGAGCAGTGCGCGCACGGTCCGCGTCCCGATGCGTACGAGCAGGCGCGCGCCCAGGACCGAGCGTCGCTCCGAGAGCCAGCACACGGTCCCGACGAGGTCCTGGCCGAGCGTCGTGCGCGCGCCCGCCGGGACCAGGACGTCGCCGCGCGAGATGTCGAGCTCGTCGGCGAGGCGCACGGTCACCGAGCGGCCCGCGGCGGCGCTCTCGAGTGGCCCCGCGAACTCGTCGATGCCCGTCACGACGCTCGTCCGGCCTGACGGCAGCACCGTGACCTGGTCGCCGACGCGGACCGTGCCGGAGGTGATCCGGCCCGCGTACCCGCGGTAGTCCGGGTGCTCCGCGGTCCGCGGTCGGATGACGAGCTGCACGGGTAGCCGCAGCTCGTCGTCGGCGCGCAGGTCGGAGACCGGGACGGTCTCGAGGTGCTCGAGGAGCGTCGGGCCGTCGTACCACGGCGTGCGCGTCGAGCGGTCGACGACGTTGTCGCCGGTGAGCGCCGAGACCGGCACCGCGAGCACGTCCGGCAGTCCGAGCCCGGCCGCGTACGCCGCGAAGTCGTCCGCGATGGTGCGGAACGTGGCCTCGTCGAAGTCGACGAGGTCCATCTTGTTCACCGCGAGCAGCACGTGCGGGACGCCGAGCAGCGCCGCGACGGTCGCGTGCCGGCGCGTCTGCTCGAGCACGCCCTTGCGTGCGTCGACCAGCACGATCGCGAGCTGGGCCGTCGAGGCGCCCGTGACCATGTTGCGCGTGTACTGCACGTGGCCTGGCGTGTCCGCCAGGACGAACGCGCGCCGTGCCGTGGAGAAGTACCGGTAGGCGACGTCGATCGTGATGCCCTGCTCACGCTCGGCGCGCAGGCCGTCGGTGAGCAGCGCCAGGTCGACCTCGCCCTCGGCCGCGCCGCGCGCCGCGGTCGCGCGCTCGACGGCCGACAGCTGGTCCGCGAGGACCGACTTCGTGTCGTAGAGCAGACGGCCGATGAGGGTGGACTTGCCGTCGTCGACCGAGCCTGCGGTCGCCAGGCGCAGCAGCTCGCGCGAGGCGTGCTCGGCGGCACCGTCCGACAGCGCGGTGCCGGACAGCGTGGTGCCGGACAGCGCGGTACCGGGCGGAGCAGTCTCGGCCGGAGCGGGGGAGGCGGGGGCGGGGGACGTCGTCACGGGTCTCGTCTCGTCGTTCGTCAGGGTGGGTCCGGAGGCGGCGGGCATCAGAAGTAGCCCTCCCGCTTGCGGTCCTCCATGGCGGCCTCGGAGGCCCGGTCGTCCGCCCGCGTCGCGCCGCGCTCGGTGAGCCGGCTCGCCGCGACCTCCGCGATCACATCCGCCACCGTGGTCGCGGTCGACTCGACCGCGCCCGTGCAGCTCATGTCGCCCACCGTGCGGTAGCGCACCGTGCGGGTCTCGAGCGTCTCGCCCGCGCGCGGGCCGCCCCAGTCGCCCGGGGCCAGCCACATGCCGTCGCGGGAGAACACCTCGCGCTCGTGCGCGTAGTAGATCTCGGGGAGAGCGATGCCCTCGCGCTCGATGTAGCGCCACACGTCGAGCTCGGTCCAGTTGGACAGCGGGAACACGCGCACGTGCTCGCCGGGCTTGTGGCGGCCGTTGTACAGGTCCCACAGCTCGGGTCGCTGCCGCCGCGGGTCCCACTGACCGAACTCGTCGCGCAGGGAGAACACGCGCTCCTTGGCGCGCGCCTTCTCCTCGTCGCGGCGCCCGCCGCCGAACACGGCGTCGAACCGGTGCGACGTGATGGCGTCGAGGAGCGGGACGGTCTGCAGCGGGTTGCGGGAGCCGTCCGGCCGCTCGTGCACGCGGCCGTCGTCGATCGCGTCCTGCACGTGCGCGACCACGAGCCGCAACCCGTGCTGCGCGACGGTCGCGTCGCGGTAGGCGAGCACCTCGGGGAAGTTGTGCCCCGTGTCGACGTGCAGCAGCGTGAACGGCACGGTGGCGGGCCAGAACGCCTTGCGGGCCAGGTGCAGCATGACGATCGAGTCCTTGCCGCCGGAGAACAGCAGCACGGGCCGCTCGAACTCGCCGGCGACCTCACGCATGACGTGGATCGCCTCGGACTCGAGGGCGTCGAGCTGCGTGAGCCGGCCGGGCCCGGCCGCATGCGGTCCCGACGAGGGGGACTGCGTGCGGGTGGGTGCCGACGTGGGGGACGGGGCGCCGAGCGTCGTCGTCATGTGTGCAGACCGCATTCCGTCTTGGAGGTACCGGACCAGCGCCCCGCCCGCGGGTCCTCACCCGGGGCGACGGCGCGCGTGCAGGGGGCGCACCCGATCGAGGCGTACCCCGACTGGCGCAGAGGGTTGAGGACCACGCCCTCGGCCTCGACGTACGCGTCGACGTCGGCCTGCGACCAGGCGGCGAGGGGGTTGAGCTTGACCTTGTTGCGCCGGGTGTCCCACCCCACGACGGCGATGTCCGTGCGGGTGGGCGCGTCCTCGCGGCGCATGCCGGTGATCCACGCGCGGTACGGCGCGAGGCCGCGCTCCAGCGGCTCGACCTTGCGCAGCGCGCAGCACAGGTTCGGGTCGCGGTCGTGCAGGCGTGGTCCGTGCTCGGCGTCCTGCTCGGCGACCGTGCGCAGCGGCAGGATCGTCGTCAGGTGGATCGCGGTGAAGTCGGCGTAGTAGTCGCGCGTCCCGATGGTCTCGGCGAAGTGGTAGCCGGTGTCGAGGAAGATCACCTCGATGCCGGGTGCCGTGGCCGCCGCGAGGTGCACGAGCACCTCGTCGCCCATCGACGACGCGAGCACCAGGTCGGGGCCGAACGTGCGCGCCGCCCACGCGATGATCTCGCGCGGGTGCGCACCCTCGAGCTCCGAGCCGGCCCGCTCGGCGAGCGCGCGCAGCTCGTCGTCGGTCAGGTCGGCGGCGGTGGGGGTCGACGTGCTCATCGGTCACCTCCGGGTGTCGTCAGGCCGACGAAGCGCAGCGCGAAGGTACGGGCGCACGACCGGCACTCCCACTGGCCGTGGGTCTCGCCCACCGGCCACAGGTCCTCGCTCGCGCAGAACGGGCAGTAGTACGGCACCGCGCGGCCCTCGGACGTGCTCATCGCAGGTCCTCCTCGGCCGCGCGCTGGACCCACTGCGCGAACAGCTCGCCCTCGAGGCGCTGCTCGTCGAACCTGCGGGTCACGCGCTCGACGTAGTTTTCGAGCTCGGAGGCCGGCACGCGCAGGCCGCGCAGGGTCTTGCCGAGCCCGACGGTCAGGCCGAGCCCGCCTCCGAGGTGGACCTGGTAACCCTCCTCGCCCTGCGCGAGCGCGCCCTTGAGGCCGATGTCGGCCGTCTGGATGCGCGCGCACGAGTTGGGGCAGCCGTTGACGTTGATCGTGATGGGCTGGTCGAACGTCGGCAGGCGCTTCTCGAGCTCCCCGACGAGGGCCGTCGCACGCGCCTTGGTCTCGACGATCGCCAGCTTGCAGAACTCGATGCCGGTGCACGCGAGCGTGCCGCGCCGGAACGTCGACGGGTTGCGGACCTGCAGACCGAGGGCCTCGAGGCCGTCCACGACGGCGTCGACGTCGTCGGCGGCGACGTCGAGGATCACGAGCTTCTGCTCGCTCGTGAGCTGGACGCGGTCGGAGCCCGCTGCCTCGACCAGGTCGGCGACGGCGTCCAGGATCGGACCCGAGACGCGGCCCACCGTGGGCGCGGCACCGATGTAGAACCGGCCGTCCTTCTGCGGGTGCACGCCGACGTGGTCGCGGCGGCCGGTGGGCGGCGGCGCCGGCTCGGGCCCGTCGGGCAGCGCGTACCCGAGGTACTCCGTCTCGAGGACCTGGCGGAACAGCTCGGTGCCCCAGTCGGCGAGCAGGAACTTCAGGCGCGCACGCGTGCGCAGCCGCCGGTAGCCGTAGTCGCGGAAGATCGACGTCACGCCGACCCAGACCTCGGGGACCTGGTCGAGCGTGACGAACGCGCCCAGGCGCTTGCCGAGCATCGGGTTGGTGGACAGCGCACCACCGACCCACAGGTCGAAGCCCGGTCCGAGCTCGGGGTGCACGACGCCGACGAACGCCACGTCGTTGATCTCGTGCGCGACGTCCTGGTGCGGCGACCCGCTGATCGCGGTCTTCCACTTGCGCGGCAGGTTCGAGAACGCGGGGTCGCCGATGTAGAGGCGGTGGATGGCCTCGATCGCCGGCGTGCCGTCGATGATCTCGTCGGCCGCGACGCCCGCGACGGGCGAGCCGACGATCACGCGCGGGACGTCACCGCACGCCTCCTGCGTGGTGAGACCGACGCCCTCGAGCCGCCGCCAGATCTCGGGCACGTCCTCGATGCGGATCCAGTGCAGCTGGATGTTCTGCCGGTCGGTGATGTCGGCGGTGTCGCGGCCGAACTCACGTGAGATGCCCGCCACGGTGCGCAGCTGCGCGAGGGTGAGCTTCCCGCCGTCGCAGCGCACGCGGAGCATGAAGTACGAGTCCTCGAGCTCGTGGGGCTCGAGCGTGGCGGTCTTGCCGCCGTCGATCCCGGGCCGACGCTGCGTGTACAGGCCCCACCAGCGCATCCGGCCGCGCAGGTCGTCGCCGGGGATCGAGTCGAAGCCCTGCTGCGCGTAGACCGTCTCGATGCGATGACGCACGTTCAGGCCGTCGTCGGCCTGCTTGAGCTCCTCGTTGGCGTTGAGCGGCTCGCGCTGGTCGAAGGCCCACTGGCCTTCGACTCGTGCAGCGGGTGGGGCGATCCGGGTCTGCGCCATGAGGCGCTACCTCCAGGACGTTCATGGCGTACGGCTGCACCCAGGACACAGCGAGCGAGCGCTGGTCTTCCGTCCGGGCACGACCGCGCGCCCGGGTGGGGGACGTGGGCGGGGTCAGTTGCTCCGCAGACAGCAGCACATGCACATGGACGTCCGGGCACGCGCAGCCGAGCCGGCACACGGCCGACATACGCGCACGAACCCGGAGGAGATCACGGGTCGAGATTCACACGGGTTCCCCCGTTCGGGGAGTCCCAGACCGGATGGTGAGATGCGCGTGACGGCATGTGGACGACGATCCGACCATCCCGTGGACGTACCCTGGACCCTCGTGACCGACCTGCAGTCCACCCGACCGACGGCGCTGACCTCGCGCGTGCCTGCGGTCGACCCCGCGCGGCTCGTCGCCGAGCTGGTGCCGCCGCCCCACTTCGCGACCGCGTCGTTCGAGTCCTACGTGCCGGACCCGGTGCACCCCAGCCAGGCCGCGGCCGTGCAGCGGCTGCGCGACGCGGCGCAGGCCGTCGGCCGCGGTGCGGGCTCGTCGTGGCTGCGTCGTCGTCGCACGCAGCCCGAGGCCGTCTACCTCGATGGCGGGTTCGGTGTCGGCAAGACCCACCTGCTCGCCGCGCTCGCGCACGCGGTCACCGCCGCCGGGCACCGCGCCGCGTTCGGGACGTTCGTCGAGTACACGAACCTCGTCGGCGCGCTCGGGTTCCGCCAGACCGTCGACGCGCTCGCCGCGCACCGGCTCGTGTGCATCGACGAGTTCGAGCTCGACGACCCCGGCGACACCGTGCTGATGTCCCGGCTGCTGCGCGAGCTCGCCGACCACGGCGTCGCGCTCGCGGCGACGTCCAACACGCTGCCCGGCTCGCTCGGCGAGGGGCGGTTCGCCGCCGACGACTTCCTCCGCGAGATCCAGGCGCTCGCGGCCCGGTTCGACGTGCTGCGGATCGACGGCGACGACTACCGGCACCGCAGCGTCGAGCACGGTGAGGCGCTGGACGACGACGCCGTGCGCGCCGCGCTGGCGGGCCGCGCAGGAGCGACGCTCGACGACTTCGGGGCGCTGCTCGACCATCTCGCGACCGTCCACCCGTCCAAGTACGGCGCCCTGCTCGACGGCGTCACGCTCGTCGGCCTCACGGGCGTGCACGGCGTGCGCAAGCAGGACGTCGCGCTGCGGCTCGTCGTGCTCGTCGACCGGCTCTACGACCGGGACGTGCCCGTGCTGCTGGGCGGCGGCGGGACCGACGGGTTGTTCTCCGAGGAGATGAGGCGCGGCGGCTACCGCAAGAAGTACTACCGCGCGTTGTCCCGCCTGGGCGCGCTCGCGTCCGAGGGTGCCGCGCTCGCGGCCGCCACGGCTGCCTCCACGACGGACGCGCCGACGACGAGCGCGCCGACGACGAGCGCGCCGCCCGCGGTGGGCGCCTGAGCGGTCAGGCGGACGGCAGCACGTCGTCGGTGAGGTGGTTCTGCGTGCCGAACCGGTGCGCCGTGGCGCTCACGGCCTGCTCGCGCAGGAACGGCAGGAGCTCGACCCGCCCGGACTCGGTCGCCTCGTGGTCCCAGACCGCGACGTCCGGCCGCCCGCGCGTCGCGGGGACCGTCGACCCGGCGGTCGCCCCCAGGAGGCGGACGCGGCCGCCGTCGAGCGCGGACAGCCGTTCGAGCCACGCGTTCTCGTCCTCGACGTGCAGCGCGGCGGCCGCGGCGTCGACCGCTGCGGCGAGCCCACGGGGCAGGGCCTCGGCGGTCGAGACGACGACCGGCGTGCGCGCGGCGGCGGCGGCCGCGACCACGCGGGCGAGCGCCGCCGCGCCGTGCCCGGCCGCGAGGCGCACGAGCACGGGTTCGCGGCAGGGCAGGTGGCGCAGCACGTCGCGCTCCGCGTCCAGGCCGGTGACGTCGCGCGGCGCGAACCGGGTCGCGAGCGCGAGGGCGTCGCTGCGGGCGCCGCGCTCGACGGTGCCGGCCTCGTCGGGTGTGAGCTCGGCGCGCGCGGCTGCGACGATCGCGCGGACCTTCTCGTCGGTCACCTCCAGCCCCTCGGTCGCGGTCGCGGTCCGCCACGTGCCGAGCACGTCGAGGTAGCTCGGGCCGCCCGCCTTCGCGCCGGGTCCGACAGCCGAGCGCTTCCAGCCGCCGAACGGCTGGCGGCGCACGATCGCGCCTGTGATCCCGCGGTTGACGTAGAGGTTCCCGGCCTCGATGCCGTCGAGCCACGTCGCGATCTCGGCGCGGTCGAGCGAGTGCAGACCCGCGGTGAGCCCGTAGTCGACGTCGTTGGCGATCGCGATCGCCTCGTCCAGGTCGGCGGCGGTCATCACCGACAGCACCGGCCCGAAGTACTCGGTCAGGTGCGCGGGCGCTCCTCGTCGCACGCCCACGCGCACGCCAGGGCTCCACAGGCGGCCGGAGTCGTCGAGCCGGCGGGGCGCCAGCGCCCACCGTTCGCCGGGCGCGAGCTCGGTGAGCCCGGACAAGAGCTTGCCCGCGGCCGGCTCGATCACGGGTCCGACCTGGGTGCGCGGGTCCTGCGGGTAGCCGACGACGAGCGACGAGGTCGCGTCGAGCAGCTGGTCGCGGAACCGGCGGGAGCGCGCGACGGAGCCGACGAGCACGACGAGCGACGCCGCCGAGCACTTCTGCCCCGCGTGCCCGAAGGCGGAGGTCACGACGTCCTTGACCGCGAGGTCGAGATCCGCGCTCGGCGTCACGACGATCGCGTTCTTCCCGCTCGTCTCGGCGAGCAGCGGCAGGTCGGGCCGGAACGAGCGGAACAGCGCGGCGGTGTCGTAGGCGCCCGTGAGGATCACCCGGTCGATGCCGGGGTGGGCGACGAGCGTACGGCCGAGCGTGCCCTCGTCGACCTGCACGAGACGGAGCACGTCGCGCGGGACGCCCGCCTCCCACAGCAGCTCGGCGAGCACCGCGCCGCAGCGCTGCGACTGGCCCGCGGGCTTGAGCAGGACGGCCGAGCCGGTGGCGAGCGCGGCGAGCGTCGACCCGGCGGGGATCGCGACGGGGAAGTTCCACGGGGGAGTCACGAGCGTGAGGGACGCCGGGGTGAAGAGCGCGCCGTCCACGTGCTCGAGGTCGCGCGCGAGCTCGGCGTAGTAGTGCGCGAAGTCGACCGCCTCGCAGACTTCGGGGTCGCCCTGGTCGAGCGTCTTGCCCGTCTCGGCGGCCATGACCTCGATGAGCTCGGCGCGGTGGGCCTCGAGCACGTCGCCGACGCGGTGCAGCACGCGTGCGCGCTCGTCGGCCGGCAGCGCCGCCCACGCGTGCGCGGCCGTGCGTGCTCGGACGACCTCGTCGTCGACCCCGTCGGACGAGCGCAACCAGGCCGCGTCGATCGTCGCCGAGCCGAGCGTCGAGACCGGAACCCGCGCGAGCACGTCGCGCGCCCAGGCGCGGTGCTCACGGACCGCGGGGTCGGTGTCGGGCGTGCTGACGAACCGCCCCGGGCCCGGAGGCGCGCCGACGGCCGCGTACCGGTCGGGTGTCCGGTGCCGGGCGGGCACCTCGTCGTCGAGCGCCGCGACCGACGCGAGGAAGCGGTCACGCTCGCGTGCGAACAACGCCGGGTCGGAGTCGAGCTCGAACACCGCGGACATGAAGTTCTCCGCCGACGCACCCTCCTCGAGGCGTCGGATCAGGTAGGCGATCGCGACGTCGAACTCGCGCGGAGCGACCACGGGCGTGTAGAGCAGCAGGCCGCCGACCTCGCGCCGGACCACCTCGGCCTGGCCCTGCGCCATGCCCAGGAGCATCTCGACCTCGACCGCGTCGCGCACCCCGCGTCGGCCGGCGAGCAGCCACGCGTACGCGACGTCGAACAGGTTGTGCCCCGCGACGCCGAGCCGCACGTTGCGGACGCGGTCGGGGTGCAGCGCGTAGTCCAGGACGCGCTTGTAGTGCGTGTCGGACTCGCGCTTGGTGTGCCAGGTGGACAGCGGCCAGCCGTGCAGCTCGGCCTCGACGTGCTCCATGGGCAGGTTCGCGCCCTTGACCAGGCGCACCTTGATCGGCGCACCGCCCCGCGCACGGCGCGCGGCGGCCCACTCCTGGAGCCGCTGCATCGCGCTCAGCGCGTCCGGCAGGTACGCCTGCAGCACGATGCCGGCCTCGAGGTGCAGCAGGTCCGGCTCGTCGAGGAGGCGCATGAAGACCTCGAGCGTGACGTCGAGGTCCTTGTACTCCTCCATGTCGAGGTTGATGAACTTCCGCGTGCGGGAAGCGGCCGCGAGCCGGAACAGCGGCCGGAGCTCGGCGACCGTGTGCGCCACGGTCTCGTCGAACGCCCACGGGTTGTGCGGCGCGACGGTCGACGAGACCTTGACCGAGACGTAGTCCACGTCGTCACGGGCGAGCAGCCGCATCGTCCCGGCGAGGCGTCGGCTCGCCTCGCGACGCCCGAGCACGGCCTCGCCGAGCAGGTTGACGTTGAGGCGGACGCCGGGCCTGCGCAGGCGAGCGATCGCGCGGCCGAGCCGACGGTCGGTCGCGTCGATGACGAGGTGGCCGACGAGCTCGCGCAGCACGCGCCGGGCGGCGGGCACGACGACGTGCGGGAGCACGGGGGCGAGTGCGCCGCCGAACCGCACGAGCGCGCGCAACCCGGGGGACAGGAACGCGGGCGTCCGGCGGGACAGGTCGCGCAGTGCCGCGGCCGCGACGTGCACGTCCTGCGGACGGATCACGCCGTCGACGAAGCCGACGACGAACGCCAGGCCGTCCGGGTCCTTGAGGGCGGCGGCGAGCTGCGCGGCCGAACCGTCGACCGGGTGCCCGGCGGCGTCCGCGAGCCAGCGCTCGACGAGTGCGACCGCCTCCTGCGCGAGGTCGCTCGCGCCTGCCGACCCCGCTGCCGCGCGGTCGGGATCGAGATCGGGCTCGCGATCGGTCTCGCGGTCGGGGTCGGGCACCGGCGCACCCGCCGGCACGGCAGGGCTGGGCTGGACCGTCATGGCGCTCCTTCGTGCGAGGTGACCGGGCTCGTCGCGGTGAGACGCCGCCAGTATCGAACGCGCTGCGTCGCCGTGAGCGGTCAGGAACGGTGACGGATCTGGCAGAGTAACGATCACCAGACACGATGAGTGGAGGCTCCCGTGCTCGACCTGCGTCGTCTCGTCCTGCTGCGTGAGCTCTCGATCCGCGGCACGCTCGCCGCGGTCGCGCAGGCCATGAGCTACAGCCCGTCGGCGGTGTCCCAGCAGCTCAGCCTGCTCGAGAAGGAGACCGGGCTCGAGCTGCTGCGCAAGTCCGGGCGCGGGGTGCGGCTCACGCCGCAGGCCGAGGTGCTGGTGGCGGCCGCGGGGGAGCTGCTCGACACGATCGAGCGCGCCGAGGCGGAGGTCGCGGCGTCGCTCACCGAGGTCCGCGGTCGCGTGCGCGTCGCCGTCTTCCAGTCCGCCGCCCTCGCGCTCATGCCCGCCGCGCTGCGGCTCACCGCCCAGCGCTACCCGCAGGTGCGGGTCGAGATGGTCCAGCGGGAGCCGGAGACCGCGCTGCACGAGACGTGGGCGCGCGAGTTCGACATGGTGGTGGCCGAGCAGTACCCCGCGCACGCGGCGGCATGGCTGCCGGGGCTCGACCGGCACGAGCTGACGACGGACGCGATCCGCCTCGCGCTGCCGCCGCTCGACCATCCGATCGCGGGCGGCGCCGGCGACGGACGCCCGGTGGAGGCGCTCATCGACGCGCGCGACCTGCCGTGGGTCATGGAGCCCCGCGGCGCGGCCTCGCGGCACTTCGCGGAGCAGACGTGCCGTGCGGCGGGCTTCGAGCCCGACGTGCGCTACGAGACCGCCGACCTGCAGGCGCAGATCCGCCTGGTCGAGACCGGGAACGCGGTCGCGCTCATGCCCGACCTCGTGTGGACCGACCGCGACACGACGTGCCGTCTCGTCGAGCTGGCCGGCGGCCCGCGGCGCACCGTGTTCACCGCGCAGCGGCTCGCCGGACTGGCGTCACCGGCCGTGCGCGCGTTCCGCTCGGTGCTCGAGGAGGTCGCGGTCGCGACGTGACGGGTCAGGTCTCCGTCGCGGGCACGAGGACGGCGACCGAGCACGGTGGCAGGACGAGCCCACCCGGCCCGTGCTCCACGACGCCCCACCGAGCGGCGACGACCCAGGGCGCTCCGGTGCCGCTCGCGTCCGGAGTCGGCCGTGCGGCGCCGCGGCCGTCCCACGCGCGGGCGTGCAGCGCGTCGGGGGCGACCGTGCGCTCGTCGTCGTCCAGGTTGACCACCACGCGCGCCCGCCCGCGCCGCAGGACCAGGACGCCGCGCCACGGACCGTCGGCGGCGTCCGGCCCGTCCCACGCGAGGTCCGTGGCGGCGAGGTCGCCCGAGGCGAGGTCCGGCACGCTGCGTCGCAGGGCGACGAGCGTGCGGTACCAGTCCAGCAGGAGCGCGTGCTCGCCCTGGGTGCGCTCCGTCCGGTCGAGGACCGCCGCGTCGCGCGTCGCCGGGTCCTGCGGGTCCGGCACCTGCACCGTCCCGCCGTAGAGGTCCTGCCAGCCGTGGCCGGAGAACTCCGCGGTCCGCCCCTCGCGCACGGCCTGCGCGAGCTCGGGGTCGGCGTACGACGTGAAGAACGGGAACGGGCGGCGCGTGCCCCACTCCTCGCCCATGAAGAGCATGGGGGTGAACGGCGACAGGAGCAGCAGCGCCGCCTCGCCCGCGAGCGCGCCCGCCCCCAGCCGCTGCGAGGGGCGGTCGCCGATCGCGCGGTTGCCCACCTGGTCGTGGTTCTGCACGCACACGACGAACCGGTGGCCGTCCGTCCCGGGCGGCACCGGACGCCCCCAGTCACGTCCGCGGAACGTCGAGCGGCCCCCGTCGTGCACGAACACGCGCGTCAGGGCGTGCCGCAGCGTCGCCGGCGAGCCGAAGTCCACGTAGTACCCGTGCCGCTCACCGGTGACCAGCGCGTGGATCGCGTGGTGCACGTCGTCGGCCCACTGCGCGGTCATGCCCCAGCCGCCCTCGCTCGTCGGTGTGACCGAGACCGGGTCGTTGAGGTCGGTCTCCGCGACGAGCGACAGCGGGCGACCCAGCTCGTCGGCCAGGGTCGCGACGCGGTCCGCGAGCTCGGCGAGCAAGTGCGGCTCGGAGTCGTCGGCGAGCTCGTGCACCGCGTCGAGGCGCAGCGCGTCCACGTGGAAGTCCCGCAGCCAGCGCAGCGCCGAGTCCACGATCCACGCCCGGACGTGCGCGGAGCCCGGCTGGTCGAGATTGATCGCCGCGCCCCAGGGCGTGTGGTGCGCGTCCGTCCAGTACGGCCCGAACTCGCCCACGTACGCGCCGGTCGGCCCGAGGTGGTTGTGCACGACGTCGAGGCAGACCCCGAGGCCGTGGGCGTGCGCCGCGTCGACGAACCGTTGCAGCGCGGCCGGTCCGCCGTACGCCTCGTGCACGGCGTAGAGGCCGACACCGTCGTAGCCCCAGCCGCGGGGACCGTCGAACGGGGCGAGCGGCATGAGCTCGACGACGTCCACGCCGAGCTCGACGAGCTCCTCGAGGTGCTCGACGGCCGCGTCGAGCGTCCCCTCGGGTGTGAACGTGCCGACGTGCAGCTCGTACAGCACGCGCCCGCGCACGTCGACGCCGGCCCAGCCGTCGTCGGACCACGCGAACGCGGCCGTGTCGAACGCCCGGCTCGGTCCGTGCACGCCCTGCGGCTGCCACGCGCTGCGCGGGTCCGGTCGCGGGTCGCCCCCGTCGAGGCGCAGCGCGTAGTCGGTGCCGTGCGGGACCTCGCGGTCGTCGTGCCACCACCCGTCGTCGCCCCGTGCCAGTGCGCGCTCCTGCCCGCTGCGCGGCAGGACGAGGTCGACCCGGTCGGCGTGCGGCGCCCACACCTC
Organism: Cellulomonas persica; assembly: GCF_007989825.1. GTDB lineage: Bacteria > Actinomycetota > Actinomycetes > Actinomycetales > Cellulomonadaceae > Cellulomonas > Cellulomonas persica. The sequence continues at coordinate 97,065 of NZ_BJUA01000002.1, forward strand.
GACGCGCACGTCAGCCCTCCCGCACCAGCAGCGCGACGGGCAGACGCTCCAGGAGCGGAGCCACGTGGACCACGCCGCCCGCGACGTCCCGCCCCGTGAGCACGTCGCGCCACGCCCCGTCCGGGACCGCGACCGTGTGGTCCGCCCAGCCGCCCAGCCGGTCGACCGAGGCGGCCAGGCGGGTCGCGACGACCACCACGCGCGCCTCGTCGGCCACGGTGCGCGCGTACGTGACCGCGTGCCCGGAGGAGTGGGCCAGCGGCACGTAGCCGGCGTCGGGACCGACGAACGCGTCCGGCAGGTCGCGTCGGAGCCGCAGCGCGCGCGAGGTGACCAGGAGCTTCTCGTCGGACAGGTCGCGCGGACCCGCGCCCTCGTCGAGCCGCTCCAGGCGCGCGGCCAGCGGCTCGTGGTCGACGTGCCGGCGGTTGTCGGGGTCCACGAGCGTCGGGTCGTCGACCTCCGTGCCCTGGTACACGTCGGGGACGCCCGGCAGCGTGAGCTGCACGAGCTTGGTGCCGAGCGCGGCGGCGCGGACCGCACCACGGGTGCGCTGCTCCCAGTCGGCGAACAGCGCGACGACGCCCTCGTGGGACAGTGCCGTGCGGGCCAGGTCGAGCACCGCGGCCTCGTAGCCCTCGTCGGGGGCGGTCCACCACGTGTGCGTCTTGGCCTCACGCATCGACTTGGTCAGGTACTCGACCAGGCGGTCCTCGCCGATCGGGCCCGCGGCCGTCCACGTGCCCGCGAGGGTCTGCCACAGCCACTGCTCGATGCGACCGTCGACGCGCGCGCTGCGGGCCGTCGCGGTCAGCGCGCGCACGTCGCCCACGAGCCGTGCCCACTCGTGCGGGAGCTCGCTGAGGACCCCGAGCCGGTTGCGTGTGTCCTCGCCGCGCTTGGTGTCGTGCGTCGACAGCGTCGTCATCGCGAGCGGCGAGGCGACCTGCTGGCGCGCCGCCCACGCGGACAGGTCGGACGGCGTCAGCGCGAAGCGCGCCGGCTCACCGCCCACCTCGCACAGCCCGACGAGCTGCGTCCAGCGGTAGTACGCCGTGTCCTCGACGCCCTTGGCGGTCACCGCGCCGCACGTCTGCTGGAACCGGACGACGAGCTCGTCGCGCCGCTCGCCGCGCGTCCGACCCGCGCTGCCGACCTCGCGGCCCAGCAGCAGGTCGACGACGACGTCCATGGTCGCCGCACGCTCGACGGACATGCGTGAGCGCGCGAGCGTCGCGGCGTCCTCGAGGGCGGCCGCCGCGTCGGGGTGCGTCTGCTCGCCCGGCACGACGTACGCGCGGTAGCGGTCGAACGCGACGAGCAGCTCGACGAGGCACTCGTGCAGCGCGCGCCACGTGTGGTCGCGCAGGCGCAGGTCGTCGGCGCAGATGCTCGCGGCGAGCGTCGTGAGGCGGTAGACCTCGGCGTACAGCGGACCGTCGACCACCTCGCGCTTCGCGCGCTCGACGACGTGCGCGTAGTCGTCGGACGCGTCCCCGGTGATCCGGTGCATGAGCGCGCCCAGCGGTGCGGCACCGCCCGGGTCGACGAACGTCTGCTGGATGCGCCACAGCGCGTCGTAGCCGGTGGTGCCTGCGGTGTCCCAGTCCGCCGGCAGCGCCTCGTCGCCCTCGAGGATCTTCTCGACGACGACCCACGCGCCGTCGGTCGCCTCGCGCAGACGCGCGAGGTAGCCGGCGGGGTCGGCCAGGCCGTCCGGGTGGTCGATCCGCAGGCCGTCGACCGTGCCGTCGGCGAGCAGGTCGAGCACCAGACGGTGCGTCGCGTCGAAGACCTCGGGGTCCTCGACGCGCACCGCCACGAGGGTCCCGACGTCGAAGAACCGCCGGTAGTTGAGCTCTTCGTCGGCGACCCGCCAGTACGCGAGCCGGTAGTGCTGGCGTTCGAGCAGCTCGACGAGCGGCAGGTGCTCGGTCCCGGCGCGGACCGGGAAGACGTGGTCGTGGTACCGCAGCACGGTGCGTGTGCCGTGGCCCGGCACGTCCTCCTCGGTGAGCACGAGCTCCCCGCGTGCGACCACCGCGCCGACCCGGTCACCCAGCACCGGCATGAGGACAGCGCCCTCGCCCGCGGACCAGTCCACGTCGAACCACGACGCGTACGGCGAGGCCGGTCCGTCCTCGAGCACCGACCACAGCGCGGCGTTGTGCCACACGGGCGTCGGCACCGCCATGTGGTTGGGGACCACGTCGAGCACGAGACCCAGACCGGCGTCGTGCGCGGCCGACGCGAGCCGGCGCAGCCCGTCGAGGCCGCCGAGCACCGGGGCGACCTCGTCGTGCGCGACGACGTCGTAGCCGTGCGTCGACCCCGGTGCGGCCGTGAGCACGGGCGACAGGTACACGTGCGTCACGCCGAGCGATGCGAGGTACGGCACGCGCTGCGCGACGTCGTCGAACGTGAGGTCGGCACCCAGCTGCACGCGGTACGTGGAGACGGGCACGGGGCGGCCCGGCGCCGGCAGGCGGCGCGACGGGGTCTGCCGCGCGTCGGTCACGTGGCGTCCTTCGACGTGTCGTTCGTCGTCCCGTCCGACGCGCCCTGCCCTCGCGAGCCGGAGCCGCCCGACGAGCCGGTGCGCTTGCCCGGACGGCGCTTGGGCTTGGTCGGGGTCACCTTGGCCGCCTCGCGCGCGGCCGCGGCGACCGCACCCGAGCCCGACGTGGCCGGGATCGGCGTGAGCGGCGGACGCGTCAGCACGACCATCGAGTGCCGCGCGAGCGCAAGCTCCTCGCCGGGACGCGCGATGTCGCCCGGGTCCACCTGGGAGTCCGTGTCGAGCACGGCGGTCCAGACCTCGCCGTAGTCGCTGTCCGGGATCGTGAACGACGTCGGACCGGGCTGGCCGTTGAACAGGATGAGGAACGAGTCGTCGACGATCTCCTCGCCGCGCAGGTCCGGCTCGGCGATCGCGTCGCCGTTGAGGAACACCATGACGGAGCGCGCCATCGAGTTGTTCCACTCCTCGTCGGACATGTGCGTGCCCGACGGGGCGAGCCACTCGATGTCGTGCAGGTCGGACTCGCCGCCCTTCTCGGGCGCGCCCGCGAAGAAGCGACGGCGGCGGAACACGGGGTGCTCCCGGCGCAGCTGGACGACCCGCCGCGTGAACTCGAGCAGCTCGGTGCGCTCCTCGTCGAGGTCCCAGTCCACCCACGACAGCTCGTTGTCCTGGCAGTACACGTTGTTGTTGCCCTGCTGCGTGCGGCCGAGCTCGTCGCCGTGCGCGAGCATCGGGATGCCCTGCGAGAGCAGGAGGGTGGCCAGGAAGTTGCGCTGCTGGCGGCCGCGCAGCGCGTTGATCGCCGAGTCGTCGGTCGGGCCCTCGGCGCCGCAGTTCCACGAGCGGTTCCAGCTCTCGCCGTCGCGGTTGTCCTCGCCGTTCGCCTCGTTGTGCTTCTCGTTGTAGGACACGAGGTCGCGCAGCGTGAAGCCGTCGTGCGCGGTGATGAAGTTGATGCTCGCGATCGGCAGGCGCCCGGTGTGCTCGTACAGGTCCGACGAGCCCGACAGCCGGCTCGCGAACTCGCCGAGCGTCGAGGGCTCGCTGCGCCAGAAGTCGCGCACCGTGTCGCGGTACTTGCCGTTCCACTCCGACCACAGCGGGGGGAACCCGCCCACCTGGTACCCGCCGTCGCCGACGTCCCACGGCTCGGCGATGAGCTTGACCTGCGAGACGACCGGGTCCTGGTGCACCAGGTCGAAGAACGCCGAGAGGCGGTCGACCTCGTGGAACTGCCGGGCCAGCGTCGCCGCGAGGTCGAACCGGAAGCCGTCGACGTGCATCTCGGTGACCCAGTAGCGCAGCGAGTCCATGATGAGCTGCAGCACGTGCGGCGAGCGCATGAGCAGCGAGTTCCCGGTGCCCGTCGTGTCGAAGTAGTGGGCCTTCTCGTCGTCGACGAGCCGGTAGTAGTTCGCGTTGTCGATGCCCCGGAAGCTCAGCGTGGGGCCCATGTGGTTGCCCTCGGCCGTGTGGTTGTAGACCACGTCGAGGATCACCTCGATGTCCGCGGCGTGCAGCTCCTTGACCATCGCCTTGAACTCCTGGACCTGCTGGCCCGGCTGGCGGAACGCGGCGTAGGCGTTGTGCGGCGCGAAGAAGCCGATCGTGTTGTAGCCCCAGTAGTTCGACAGGCCCTTCTCCTGCAGCGACGGGTCGTCGACGAACTGGTGCACGGGCATGAGCTCGACCGCGGTGACCCCGAGCTGCTTGAGGTGGTCGATCACGGCCGGGTGCGCCATACCCGCGTACGTGCCGCGCAGCTCCTCGGGCACCGCGGGGTGCAGCCGCGTCAGCCCGCGCACGTGCGCCTCGTAGATGACGAGCTCGTGGTACTCGTGCTCCGGCGGCCGGTCGTGGCCCCAGTCGAAGAACGGGTTGACCACGACGGAGGTCATGGTGTGCGCGGCGGAGTCGTCCTCGTTGCGCTGCTCCGGGTCGTCGAAGCGGTAGGAGTACAGCGACGGGTCGCCGTCGACCTGTCCGTGGATCGCCTTGGCGTACGGGTCCAGGAGCAGCTTCGAGGGGTCGCAGCGGTGCCCGTTGGCGGGGTCGTACGGGCCGTGCACGCGGTAGCCGTACAGCTGCCCGGGCTGCACCGCGGGCAGGTAGACGTGCCACACGAAGGCGTCGACCTCGACGACCTCGACGCGTCGCTCGGTGCCGTCGGGGTCGAGCAGGCAGAGCTCGACGCGTTCGGCGACCTCGGAGAACAGCGCGAAGTTGGTGCCGGTCCCGTCGTAGGTGGCGCCGAGGGGGTAGGGGCGTCCAGGCCAGGTGAGCATGGCGACCAATGTGCCAGCGACCGGCGAAGTCGGCAGCGGATGGGCCCCGTGAGTTCGTCACACGCGCTCGGGTTGCGTCGCGGGGCGAGGGGTTGCAGTGCGGTGCGCGACCTGGTCCGCTGAGGGTCGGGCGCGAGGTGGGAGACGGCGATGACGGGTCGAGTGGTGGTCGTGGGCGGCGGCCTGGGCGGTGCGAAGACGGTCGAGGCGTTGCGCGAGCGGGGCTTCGAGGGTTCCGTCACGCTCCTGGGTGCCGAGCGGGAGCGTCCGTACGAACGCCCGCCCCTGTCGAAGGAGTACCTGCAGGGGCAGGACGAGCGAGAGCAGGCGTTCGTGCACGCGCCCGGCTGGTACGACGAGCACGAGGTGGACCTGCGGCTCGGCGTGACGGTCGCGCGGGTCGACCGCGCGTCACGGTCGGTGGTGGACACCGCCGGGACGAGCACCGGGTACGACCACCTCGTCCTCGCGACCGGGTCGGAGCCGCGGCGCCTGGACGTGCCGGGTGCTGACCTGGACGGTGTGGTGACGCTGCGGACCATCGACGACAGCGACCGGCTGCGGTCGTCGATCGCGACGGTGGCCTCCCGCGGCGGGCGGGTGGTCGTGGTCGGCGGCGGGTGGATCGGCCTCGAGGTCGCGGCGGCCGCGCGCACCGCCGGGTGTGCCGTGACGGTCCTCGTCCGCGACTCGGCTCCGTTGCTCGCCGTGCTGGGCGAGCGCATGGCCGCCCTGTTCGCCGACCTGCACCGGGAGCACGGGGTGGACCTGCGCACGCGCGTCGCGGTTCGTTCCGTCGTGCCGGGCGACCGCGCCGACGCGCGCGGCGTGGCGGCGGTCGAGCTCACCGACGGCAGCCGGCTGGACGCCGCGCTCGTCGTCGTGGGCATCGGCGCGGCGCCGCGGTCCGGGCTCGCGCGCGACGCGGGGCTCGCGCTCGGCTCGGACGGCGGCATCGAGGTCGACGAGCACCTGCGCACGTCGGACCCGCACGTGCTGGCCGTCGGGGACCTCGCGGCCGTGGCGCACCCCTTCCTGGGCGAGCGTGTCCGCGTCGAGCACTGGGACGCCGCGCTGCACCACGGCGAGACCGTCGCGGCGACGATCACGGGCGCCGACGAGCCGTACGACCGCCTGCCGTACTTCTTCACCGACCAGTACGACCTCGGCATGGAGTACACCGGCTGGCCCGGCCGCGAGGGCTACGACGAGGTCGTCGTCCGCGGCGACGAGCAGGCGCGCGAGCTCGTCGCGTTCTGGCTGCGTCAGGGCCGGGTGGTCGCGGGCATGAACGTCAACGTGTGGGACGTGGTCGACGACGTGCAGGCCCTGATCCGTTCGCGCGCGGTCGTGCCGCGCGAACGGCTCGCGGACCCCGACGTGCCGATCGCCGACCTGCTCGGCTGACTGCCGGGCAGATCTGCCGAGCGTCAGGCGACGAGCGCCGGGGCCCCGAGCGTGCGCTGCGTCGCGCGGCGGACCACCGCGGCGTCGTCGTCGCCCCGCGCGCGCCAGGCCATCTGCTCGATCGCGCCGTTGCCGCGTCGGCGCACCTCGGCGAGCTGCCGCTCGACCGCCTCGAGGTCCCCGTTCGCGACGAGCGCGTCCCGCACGTGGTCGACGAGCTGGTCGACCACGTCGCTCGCGCGTGCCGGTCGCCACGTGAGCGGGCTGACCAGCTCGCCGGCCAGCCCCGAGCGCGCGGCGCGCCACGCGGCGGTGCGCAGCACCTCGACGCGCGGCGGGACCGGGTCGACGGGCGTGGCGACCGCGGTGTCCGCGAGCGCGCGCACGAGTGCGGCCTGCAGCGCGGCGTCCGCGGCGTCGAGGCACACGTCCGCGACGCGGACCTCGACCGTGGGGTAACGCTGCGACAGGCGAGCGTCGAAGTAGAGCATCCCGTCGTCCAGGATCGTCCCGCTCGCCAGGAGCCCGTCGACGACCGCGCGGTAACCCGCCGCGTCGCCGAACGGTGCGGTCGGGCCCGCGGTGGGCCATCGGCCCCAGACCTGCGAGCGGTAGCTCGCGTAGCCGCTCGCGACGCCCTGCCACGCGGGGGAGTTGGCGGACAGCGCGAGCAGCACCGACGTCCAGGGGCGCAGGTGGTCGAGGATCCGCACGCCCTCCTCGTCGTCGGCGACCGAGACGTGCACGTGGCAGCCGCAGGTGAGCTGCTCGTGCGCGGTCAGGCCGAACCGCGCGCGGATCTCACCGGCCCGCTTGTCCGGGATCACCGTCGGGTCGATGGCCTGGGGCGCGGTGCCGAGCGCGGCGATCCGTACGCCGACGCCCTGCGCGAGCGTGTCGACGCGCTCGCGGCCGGCCCGGATCTCGCCGAGCAGCTCGCCGAGGTCCGTGCACGGACGTGTCGAGGTCTCGACCTGCTCGCTCTTGAACTCCTTCTCGACGTCGCCGCCCGGCTCGTCGGTCCGGGGCACCTCGCGGGCGGCCAGCCCGAGCACGGCGGGCGACTGCGCTGCGGGCTCGCCCTCGGGCGTGACCAGCAGGTACTCCTCTTCGACTCCCATGGTTCGCACGCGGCAAGTCTGGGGTGAGGCGGGCGGTCCGGCGACCGGAACGGGAGGCGGTCGGCGCTCGGGTACCGGCGTGTGCAAGGAGCGCGCCGCCGACGACACGAACCCGGTGGGCGGAGGGAGCCGGTGTGCAGGCGACGACGCGTGCGGTGCTCGGCGGTGCGACGACGGTCGTGGGCGTCGTCGGCGTGCTCGTCGCGGCGCTCACCGCGTGCCAGCAGGGCGCGGGCGCGACCACCCCACGGGCGACGGCGACGGCCAGACCGGTGCCGGTCGCCGCGTCGTGCGGCGCGATCCGGCTCGGCCAGGGCGAGGAGGTGCCCGACGAGGCGTGGACGTGCCTGGACGCGGCCCTCGCGTCGGGGCGCGCGACCACGCTCGTCGTGACGCGCCCGACCGTCGAGGGCGACCCCGTCGTGCTGACCTACCGCGTCGGCGGCGACGTGCGCGGGCTCGAGATCGTCACCGACGACTCGGCGGACGCGTTCGCCGCACCGCAGGCCCGCGGCGTGCACGTCGAGCGGTGCCCCGGGACGGTGCGCGTGGTCGAGCCCCGCGACTGCCGCACGGTCGACCCGGGCTGACGGTCCTCGCCTGCGCGCCTCACGGCGTCCGGGCGCGCTCGGTGTCGAGCGCGACCATCGCCTCCTCGAGCGTGGCCGGCACGTCGCGCACGTCCGCGGCGAGGCCGGCGTCGTGCAGCACGCGCTCGACCAGGTCGCGCGGCACGGCCGCGACGCGCACGGCGCGGCCCGCGAGCATCACCGGCAGCCCGGCAGCGTCCAGCACGGCGAACACCCGCTGCCAGGACCCGGCGTCGACCGCGACCGCCGTGGTCGAGCCGGTGAGCTCGTCCTCCGACCCGGCCGCGACCACCCGGCCGTGCGACATGAGGACGAGGCGGTCGCACTGCTGGGCCTCGCTCATGTAGTGCGTCGTGACGAGCACGCCGACGCCCGCCTCGGCCTGGGCGTGCACCCGGTCCCACAGGCGCGCGCGGGCCAGCGGGTCCACGCCGGAGGTCGGCTCGTCGAGCACCAGCAGCGCGGGCCGGTGCGCGAGCGCGAGTGCGAACGCCAGCCGCCGCTGACGTCCCAGCCCGATCGCGCCGACGAGCGTGTCCGCGACCGGCACGAGCTCGGTGGGGACCTCCGGGACGTCGTACCCGTACGCCTGCGCGGCGAACACGACGTTCTCCCGCACGGTGAGGTCGTCGTACAGCCCGAGCCCCTGCGGCACGTACCCGACCTGGCGCCGGGTCGACCTGTCCGGCACCCGTCCGAGCAGCCGCAGCCCACCCGCGTCGGCCGTCGTCAGGCCGAGCAGCATGCGGATGAGCGTGGTCTTGCCGGCGCCGTTCGCGCCGAGCAGCCCGACGATCTCGCCCGGCTCGACCGACAGCGACACGTCGTCCACGGCGACGTGCGCGCCGAACCGGCGCGTGACGTGCTCGACCCGCACGAGCTCAGGCATCGGCGGCCTCCCGCGCGAGCGCGGCGGCGACCACGGCGTCCTCGAGGTCGACGTGCACGGGGTCGCCGGTCGGCGTCGCGTCGGCGGGGAACCAGGCCCGCAGCTCGCGCCCGCGGCGCCACGTCCACCGCGGGTCGTGCGCGCCGGTCGCGCGCCGGACGTGCCCGGGCGAGCGGCGCACCACCTCGTCGGGGGGTCCCTGCAGGAGCTCGCGCCCCTCGTGCAGCACCAGCACGCTCGAGGTGCGCTCGGCCTCGTCGAGGTAGGTGGTCGCGAGGACGACCGCAGCGCCGTCGGACGCGGCCTGCGCGACGAGCCGCCACAGGTCGACCCGGCTCACGGGGTCGACGCCGGTGCTCGGCTCGTCGAGCACGAGCAGGGCCGGGTCGTGCAGCGTCGCGAGGCCGAACGCGAGCTTCTGGCGCATCCCGCCGGACAGCGCGGACGCCAGCCGGTGCCGCGCGGCGTGCAGACCGGTCGCCTGCAGCAGGCGCTCACGCCGACGTTCGAGGTCGGTCCCGCGCAGCCCGTGCGCGGCCGCGACGAAGTCGACGTGCTCGTCGACCGTGAGCTCGGCCCACGTCCCGCCGCCGGTCGGCATGAAGCCGGTCGCGCGGCGACCCGGCGCGCGCACCGAGCCGCGCGTGAGCGGGACCACGCCCGCGAGCGCGCGCAGCAGCGTGGACTTGCCCGCACCGTCGCCCCCGACGACCGCGGTGACCGCACCCGCGGGGACCGCGAGGGTGACGTCGTCGAGCGCGAGCACGTCGTCGTAGCGCACGCTCACGCCGGAGGCGCCGAAGCCGGAGGCGCTCATGCGGGCACCTGCTCGCGGTCCGGCGCGCTCGCGCGGCGCGCGGGTGCGAGGTCGCGGCGGAACCGCAGGACTGCCGCACTGAACACGGCCACCGCCATGCCGGTCAGCACGACGAACGCGGGCCACAGCGAGTCGAGCCCCGCGCCGCGCAGCATGATCCCCTGCGAGACCTTGACGAACCACGTCAGCGGCAGGCAGTACCCGATCCAGGAGATCGCCGGGGGCATCGCCTGCAGCGGGAAGATGAAGCCCGACAGCAGGATCTGCGGCAGGAGCGTCATGAGCGCGACCTGGATCGCCTGTCCTTGCGTCTGCGACGCGGTCGAGATGAGCACGCCGAGCCCCAGCACGACGAACAGGAAGGTGGCCGCCGCGAGCGCGAACAGCGCGGGGCTGCCGCGGAACGGCACGCCGAAGATCCACACGCCGAGCAGCGTCACGACGAGCATGTCGAGCGAGGCCAGCAGGAAGTACGGCGCGATCTTCCCGACGATCACGTCGGCCGGCCGCAGCGGCATGACCGCGAGCTGCTCGAGCGTGCCCGTCTGCCGTTCCCGCACGAGCCCGATGCTCGTGATGATCGTGCCGACGAACGTCAGGATCAGGCCCACGAGCGCCGGGACCATCACCCAGGACGTCGTCAGGTCCGGGTTGAACAGGATCTCCGTGCGGACCTGGTCGCCCGCACGCCCCAAGGCCGCGGAGGCCGTCTGCGCGACGAACAGGCTGGACCCGTCGACGTATGCCGTGGGCGGGGTCGTGGACGTGTCGAGGACGACGTCGGCGACGTCGTCGCGCACGAGCGTGCGGGCCTCGTCGCTGCTTGCGGCGGCGTCGGTGCCCTGCACGTCGAACAGCGGGGGGAGCACCACGGCGACCTGCTCCGCCTGCGGCCCGACGACCTGCGTGCTGATCGAGTCGATCGTGAAGTTGGCGGCGTAGCCGAAGATCACGAGCAGGAGGACGGGGAGCGCGAACAGCATGGCCATCGTGCGGTGGTCGCGCCGCAGCTCGCGGAACTCCTTGACGATCATGGCCCGCATGGCGGCCTCCCGGTAGGCTCGACAAGGAATATCCTCGCACGTGGAAATCTAGGAGGCGGGTCGGGTGGTGGTCAAGCGCGACGAGGCCGGCGGTCACGAGGTCGGCGACGACGAGGCCCGCGGTGCCGAGTCGACGGCACGGCGCGGGCGGCGGCCGGGGGCGAGCACGACGAGGGACGAGATCCTCGCGGCCGCACGGCGGCAGTTCGCCGAGCTGGGGTTCCGGCGCACGAGCGTGCGCGCGATCGCACGCGAGGCCGGCGTCGACCCGAAGCTCGTCGGGCACTGGTTCGGCGGCAAGGCCGAGCTGTTCGTCGCGTCCGTCCAGCTGCCGTTCTCGCCTCGTGAGCTCGCGGACCGGATCGCGCAGGGCGACCCCGACCGGGTGGGTGAGCGCCTGGTGACCGCGCTCGTGCACGGCGTGCTCGAGGACCCCGCGGCGCGCGGTCGGGGGATCGCGCTGCTGCGCGCCGTCGCGACCGAGCCCCAGCTCGCGCCGCTGCTGCGTCGCCTCGTCGTCGCCGAGGTGCTGACGCCGGTCGCGCGCGCGATCGGCGCCGACCACGCCGAGGTGCGCGCGTCCCTCGTCGCGAGCCAGATGGTCGGGCTCCTGATGATGCGGCACGTGGTCGAGCTCGGCCCGTTGGTCGAGCGCGGCCCGGACGAGCTCGTGGCGCTCGTCGCGCCGACGGTGCAGCGCTACCTCACGGGCGAGCTGCCCTTGGCCTGACCGTCCGGGCGCCCGCTGCGGCGTCCGGGTGACCCCGTCGGACCCTGTCGGGTGGTCCCGAGCATCCGCCAGTCGGGCGTCCGTGTCGCCAGATGGGCGGTGTGCGGGGCGTTGACCTGCGATGTCGCCGAGTGTGACGTGGACCACACTGGGACAGGATGGACAGATCGCCCGAACCGTCCGTTAGCGTCGAGTCACACCACGGAGGCCCCGCTTCCGTGATCCTGGCGCCACCGCCGCCGTCACAACGGCACCGGTGGGTCCACCTCCGGTGCCGCTCTCGGGCACGACGGAGGGGGACCAGATGACCACGACGTTCGACCGGCTCGTCCTCGAGCCGCGCCGCACCGACGAGCCGCAGGCGCGGTCCGCGCGGTCGACCGAGAGCCAGGCGGCGCAGAGCCCCTCGCTCGTCCTCATGGTGCTGCTCGCGAGCGCGGGCATCGTCGTCTACGCGGTGTTCCTGCTCAACCCCGACAACCGTGGCGACTGGCTGCCGTACTCGATGGTCATCGCCGCCGAGACGGTCCTCGTCGTGCACGCCCTGCTGGCGATGTGGACCGTGCTCTCGGCCGGGCACGACCCGCGCTCGTTCGCGTTCCACCACGCGCAGGACCGCATGTACGACGTCGCGGACATCGTGCGTGCCGGCGTCGAGGACCGGCCGCACGAGTGGCAGATGTACCTCGGCAACCGTCCGGTCGAGGTCGACGTGTTCATCACGACCTACGGCGAGGACCTCGAGACCATCCGGCGCACGGTCACCGCGGCGCTCGCGATGCAGGGCCGGCACCACACGTGGGTGCTCGACGACGGCCGGTCCGACGAGGTCCGCGACCTCGCCGCCGCGCTCGGCGCACGCTACGTGCGCCGGCTGTCGAGCAACGGCGCCAAGGCCGGGAACATCAACCACGCGCTCTCGATCGCGCACGGCGACGTGTTCGCCGTGCTCGACGCCGACTTCGTGCCGCGGCCGAACTTCCTGCACGAGACCGTGCCGTTCTTCTCCGACGACGCCGTGGCGTTCGTGCAGACCCCGCAGACCTACGGCAACCTGCACACCGTCATCTCCAAGGGTGCGGGGTACATGCAGGCGGTCTTCTACCGCTTCATCCAGCCCGGCCGGAACCGGTTCAACGCGGCGTTCTGCGTCGGGACGAACGTCGTGTTCCGACGCGCGGCGATCGACTCGGTCGGCGGGATCTACTCGGACTCGAAGTCCGAGGACGTGTGGACCTCGCTCATGCTGCACGAGAAGGGCTGGCGGACGGTCTACATCCCCGACACGCTCGCCGTGGGCGACACCCCCGAGACCATCGAGGCGTACTCCAAGCAGCAGCTGCGGTGGGCCACGGGCGGCTTCGAGATCATGCTCACGCACAACCCGCTGCGCCGGAAGCACCCGCTCACGCTCGACCAGCGGCTGCAGTACACGGTCACGGCCACGCACTACCTCACCGGGATCGCGCCGCTGCTGCTGCTGCTCGTGCCGCCGCTGCAGATCTACTTCGACCTGACGCCGATGAACCTCACGATCACGCCGCTCACCTGGGCGCTGTACTACGCGGGGTTCTACGTCATGCAGATCTTCCTGGCGTTCTACACGCTCGGCTCGTTCCGCTGGCAGGTGCTCCTGCTCGCCTCGGTCTCGTTCCCGATCTACACGCGCGCGCTCGTCAACGCGGTGCTGCGCCGGGACCAGGCATGGCACGTCACGGGCGCCAAGGGCGCCTACCGCTCGCCGTTCGCGTTCATCACGGCGCAGGTGCTGTTCTTCGAGCTCCTCGCGCTGACCACCGTGGTCGGCATCTGGAAGGACGTCTCGAACGGCTACCCGAGCCTGGCCGTCGCCTGGAACGCGACCAACACCGTGATCCTCGGCGGCTTCGTGCTGACCGCCTGGCGCGAGGCCCGCGTCGGGCGGCGCGAGGCGCGCGCCGCCCGTCGCGCAGCCGCCGCGCAGGCACGCCACCTGACGACCGACGCCCCCGCGCTCGCCCTGACCACCGGAGGTGCCGCATGACCTGGCGCGTACGACTCAAGCTCTTCGTGGGCACGATCCTCGTCCTGCTGATCGCGGCCTACGCCACCTACCACGTCAACGAGACGCGCAGCATCGCGGCCAGCGACTCCGCGCAGATCCTCGGGCAGACCTACGTCGTCGGGACGCCGTACGCGGGCCTCGTCGTCGCCTCGCACGCGGCGGTCGGTGACGAGGTCGCCCAGGGCGACCCGCTGTTCGTGCTCGACTCCGCCGCGCTCGACCGTGACCTGTCGCTCGGGACGGTCAGCACCGCCGGCCAGGCCACGACGATCGACGCGGACGGCAACCTCGTCGTCCTCGCGACTCAGGACGGCACGGTGACCGAGCTCAACGCGCGGCAGGGCACGTTCGTCTCCGCGGCCGACCATCTGGCGACCGTGCAGATCGCCGGCTCGCTGTACGTGCAGGCCGAGTACACGCTCTCGCCCAAGGAGTACGCGCGGGTGCCCGACGACGCGGCCGTGACGATCGAGCTGCCGAACACCGCGACGCTGGCCGGCCACGTCGAGCGCGTGCAGGTGACGACCGTGGGCGGCAAGGCGCTCGCGCTCGTGACCGTGGTGTCCGACGAGCTCGTGGACGGCGACCAGAACGGCCTCGTCGGCTCCGGCACGCCCGTGCAGGCCCAGCTCGCGCTGGACAACGACGGGGTGGTGACGACCGTCTCCGACGCCGTGACGTCCTACGTGCGGGGGATCTTCGGGTGACCCGCCGCGCATGGCTGGTGTCCGCCGTCGTCGTGCTCGCCGCCCTCGTCGGGGTCGCGGTCGCCTATGCAGCCGCGGGCCGCGACGACCCGTCGACCACTCCGAGCGTGGCGGCCCCCGTCGGACCGCACGACGCACGCGTGCCGGAGCCGGACGTCGCCGCGCTCGTCGCGCAGGTGCCGGCCCGGCAGGTCGCCACGCTCCCGGACGCGCGGGTCGACGACGCCGTCCTGCCGCAGACGAACCGCTGGTACAGCGGGCTGGTGTTCGGCGACCAGCCGGTGTTCGCCCAGCCGCTCTCGTTCCAGCTCACGGCGTCCGGCTTCACGCTCGGGCTGCCCCGACCCGTCGGGACGGCGACCACGGTCGCCGCGCCCCACGTGCCGGCGCTGACCGTCGACGTCGGGGCGACCCGCGCCGTCGTGAGCGCGGCGGACCCGGTCGCGGTGACCCTCGCCCTGCTCGACGACCGGGGTGAGGTGCTCGGCCACGTCGCACTCGCGGAAGGGTCACCCGTCGTGACGTTCACCGCGGCGAGGGACCTCACCGTGCGCACCGAGGGTGGGCTCAGCGCGACGCCCGACGGCCCCTCGACGGCACGCGGCGAGGTGGGCGGCACCGACTGGGCCGTGCAGGCGCCGTCCTTCGACGCGGGGGCGACGGCGGTGGCCGCCGGTGAGGTCGTCGGGTGGTACGCGCTCCCGGCCGACGCGACGAGCGCGGCCGAGCGCGCACTCGCGGACGCCGCCCAGCATCCCGTGCAGGGCGTCGACGTGACGTACGGCGTCGACGAGCGGGTCGCGCGCACCACGCTCACCTACCGGACCGCGGGCGGCGACGGGGCGTACGTGCTCGCGCCGCACCACCGCGCGGGCGACCAGCCCGAGCGGGACGGCTGCGGGCTGGGGGAGTACGCGAGCCTCGGCGGGCCGCTCGAGCTGTGCGCGGGATCGCGGCTCGACGCCTTCGCACCGACCGTCGAACCCGCGCCCGTGCCGGACGTCGCGGACGCCTCGTCGCACGAGCGACAGGCGATCCTCACCGCGCTCGCCGACGACGTCGCCTCCACACCCGACTTCCCCTCCGACACGTACTTCGGCGGCAAGGCCCTCTTCCGGGCCGCCACGCTCGTCGTCCTGGGTGAACAGCTCGGCGCGACCGACCAGGTCGCCGACCTGCGCACCCGCACCGAGGACGCGCTGCGGGAGTGGACCCAGCCCGACGGGTGCGGGCAGCGGGAGGCGCGCTGCTTCGTCTACGACCCGGACGCGCGCTCCGTCATCGGTCTCACGCCGTCGTTCGGGTCCGACGAGCTCAACGACCACCACTTCCACTACGGCTACCTGCTCGCCGCGGGCGGGCTCCTGGCCGCGGACGACCCGGCGCTCGCGGACGACCTCGCCCCCGTGCTCGACCTGCTCGCCACCGACGTGGCGGCAGGCACCGCGAGTGACGACCTGCCCCAGCTGCGCACGTTCGACCCGTACAGCGGGCACTCGTGGGCGTCGGGGAGCGCACCGTTCGCCGACGGCAACAACCAGGAGTCCAGCTCGGAGGCCGTCAACGCGTGGAACGGGCTCGGGCTGTGGGCGCAGGCCTCGGGCCAGGACGACCTGCTCGCGCAGGCGACCTGGCTGGCGTCGACCGAGTCGGCCGCCGCGCGCACCTACTGGACGGCGCCCGCACCCGTCCCGGGGTTCGAGCACGAGATCGTCTCCCTGGTGTGGGGCGGCAAGCGCGACTACGCGACGTGGTTCAGCCCGGAGCCGAGCGCGATCCTCGGCATCCAGCTGATCCCCATGGGTCCCGCCCAGGCCGCGCTCGCCGAGGGCGTCGACCCGCAGCGGATCCGGCACGCCGTCGTGGAGGCGGGTGCCGACGGGACCGCGCCGACCTTCGGCGGGTACGTGCTCGCCTACCTCGCGCTCGCGGGTGACGACGACGCCGCCGAGGCGTGGGAACGCCTCCTGGCGATCCCGGCCGACGCGGTGGACGACGGGACGTCACGCGCCGCGCTCCTCGCGTTCGTCGCCGCGCGGTGAGGGCGACGAGGGGCCGCGCCACGCGGCGACGAGGCGCGCGACGATCGTGACGAGGTAGATCTGCGCGAGCAGCGCCTCGAACGTCGCGAGCCCGCGGCCGGCGTACGTCGCGGCGGTCAGGTCGCCGTATCCGAGCGTCGTCAGCGTCGTGAACGAGAAGTACTGCAGCGACCGGCCGTCGGACGGCGCGCCGTCCGCGAAGAACGGCGGGTCGAGCCACGCGACCACGCCGAACACGTGCGTGAACATGATGCCGAGCAGGAGGTACCCGGACAGCGCCGCCGCGATCGACCGCAGCGTGACCGCCCGCTGCTCGAGCACGCGCGCGAGGACCACGACGAGCGTGAAGCAGACCACCGCGGCGAGCGTCGCGTCGACGACCGCCACGGCGTCCCGCTCGGGCAGGAGGACGAGCGCGACGACGGTCGCGACGAGGCCCACGCCGACGACCGTGCGCACCAGGGTGCGCATGCGCGGCGACGGCACCGACGTCCGGACTGCGAGCACGAGGCTGCCGAGCAGCAGCACCGCGACCGCGACCTGCGCCCAGGTCCCCGAGGAGACCGCGAAGAGCACGTAGCTCACCGAGAGGAGGACGAGCACGAGTCCGTACAGGTCCGGACCCACCTCGCGGCGCCCGCGCGGACCCTGCCTCGCCTCGTCGGCCGTGCCAGCGGCGTCGCTCACGGGACCCTCCGTGTCCGGCTGTGCTGTCCGGAGGCTACCGCCGGGAGCGCCTGCGCGCCGTGCGAGGGTGGGTCCGCTCCCAGGCCGCGACGTCGCCCGGTACGACGACGAAGCTCGGGTGGGCACGCAGCGGGTCGGCGCGCAGACGGACGGCGTCCGCGGGTGAGCGTGCGTCGAGCTTGGCGAGCAGGTGCGTGCGTTCGTACGCGAGCTGGCCGGTGGTGACGACGAGCTGTGCGTCGACGAGCGCCGGGTCGCCCGTGCGCGGCGCCACGACACGTGAGCGGTCGAACCGGTACCCGCGGGCGTCGGCCTCGTCGGCGAGCAGCTCGAGGTAGGCGCCGATCGCCGCGAGCGGGTCGGTGCTCGCGCGGAAGCGCTCGAGCTGCGGGTGGCGCCCGTAGCCACCCTCCGGCCGGCGCAGCGCCGCCTGGGCGAGCAGCCCCTCGCGCCACCCGGCGACGAGCCCGATCCGGTCGAGGTGCGCGGGGTGCAGGGACCACACGCGCACGTCAGCCGCCCCCGGCGAGAGCCGCGACGATCAGGCCCTGCGTGAGCGCGAACCCCGCGACGAGGTTGAGCCACAGGAAGCGTCGCCACCCGCGGTTGGCCTGCTCGCACTCCTCGTCCTCGATCGACCGGAACGGCAGGATCGAGACGAGGTACGCCACGGGGATCGCCGCGGCCAGCGCCGTGGGCCATCCGGCGGTGAGCAGCAGGACGCTCGCCAGCGCGTAGCCGCCGACGGCGAGCCGGACCGTGCGTCGTGCGCCCAGGACGGTCGCGATCGAGCCGATGCCGGCGCTCCGGTCGGCGCGCACGTCCTGCACGGCACCGAACGCGTGCGACGCGCACGCCCACGCGAAGAACGCGAGCAGGCTCGCGACGACCGGCCACGACCACGTGCCGCCCGCGAGCGTCACGCCGAGCACCGCAGGGCTGACGAAGTGCGTGGCCGAGGTCACCGAGTCCACACCCGGGCGCTCCTTGAAGCGCAGGCGCGGCGCGGAGTAGGCGACGACCGCGAACACGCTCACGGCCAGCACCAGCAGGGACGCGGCACTGCCCGCCGCGATCGCGAACGCGGCCAGGGCGACGACGAACGGCGCGCTCGTGACCACGGCGGCGACCACGGTGGTCCGGTGCCAGCGCGTGTCGAGCACCACGCCCTCGACGCCGCCCTTGCGCGGGTTCGCCAGGTCGGACTCGTGGTCCCAGACGTCGTTGAGGCCGTACATCAGGAGGTTGTACGGGACGAGGAAGAACAGCGTCCCGACGACGAACGCCGCGTCGACGTGGCCGCCCGCGAGCAGGTATGCGGCCGCGAACGGGTAGGCGGTGTTGATCCAGCTCAACGGGCGCGACGAGCCGACGACCTGGCGCACGCCCGCGCGCCGGTCGGTGCCGTGCGCGAGCTGGGTCGCGGTCATCGGTGCACCTCCGGCAGGCGAGCGGCCCCTGCGGGCGCGGTGTCGACGAGCCGGGGCGTGCCCGGTGCGCCCGCCGCGTCGCGCACGCGAGCCCGGCCCTCCAGCAGGGCGGCGAGCGAGGGGAGCAGGAGCGCCGTGGCGACCGGCCACGCCAGGTCCTCGACCGGCGCCAACCCGATGCGAAGCCCGACCAGCGCGGACTCGTCGTACCGGAACAGGTCGGCGGCGACCATCGCGCTGTCGAACACCACCGTGAGCACGAGGAGCACGAGCGCGGTCAGCACGGTGACGGCCACGAGCCGCGACGGTGCGCGACCACGCCGACGCTCGGTCGCGACGGCCACCGCGGTGACGGCCGAGCACGCGAGCACGACGACCACCGCGAGCGAGGCGTACGTCATGACCCGGTCCCCGCGCGTGCGGTGCCGACGCGGCGTGCGAGCACGTGCCCGACGCCCCCGGCGACGACGAGCGTCACGTACGACAGGAACGCGACGAAGACGACCTCCTCGAGCGGCAGGTGCGGCGCGAGCCACACGCCGAGCAGCGCGTCGCTCGCCCCGCGCCCGTAGAAGCCGAGCGCGATCGCGGCCAGGTCCCAGGCCAGCAGCAGCGCCGACCCCACGCCCACGAGCACGAGCGTGCGACGGCCGGCGCCGGGCACGTCACGCCACGCCGCGAGCCGCCAGCGGCGGTCGAGCAGCGCGACGCCGACGGCCGACAGCGCGAGGCACGCGAGGTACATCCCGCTCATGCCCGCACCCCGGGTCGCTCGGCCGCGGGCTCCGGCAGCGGCGCGCCCGAGGTGTCGCCCCGCAGGCGCTTGACCACGAGCTCTGCGCTGATGAGGCACATGGGCAGCCCGATGCCGGGGAGCGTCGACCCACCCGCGTACAGCAGTCCCGCGACGCGCGACGACACGTTGCGACCGCGCAGGAACGCGCTCTGCCGCAGCGTGTGGGCGGGCCCGAGGGCACCGCCGCGCCACGAGGACAGGTCGCGCGCGAAGTCCGTCGGCCCCACCGTGCGCCGCACGACGACGCGCGACGCGAGGTCGGGGATCTGCGCCCAGGACGCGAGCATGTCGATCGCGGTGTCCGCGACGCGCTCCACGGCCGGGTCGCCGGCGCCGTCGAGCCCACCCCCGCCGAGCGTGGCGTCGGCCGGGACCGGCACCAGGACGAACAGGTTCTCGTGGTCGGCCGGCGCCACGCCCTCGTCGGTCCGCGACGGGGCGCACACGTAGAACGACGCAGGATCGGGGACGCGCCGACGCCGCCCGAGCACGGCGTCGAAGTTCGCGCGCCAGTCGCGCGTGAACAGCATCGTGTGGTGCGCGAGCTGCGGGACGCGCCCGCGCACCCCGAGGTGCACCAGGACCGCGCCCGGACCGGGGTCGCGCCGCCGCCACCAGCGCTCCGGGTACGTGGCCAGGCGCGGGGGGAGCAGCGCGGTCTCGAGGTGGTGCAGGTCGCCCGCCCCCACGACCAGGTCGGCGGGCAGCACCTCGCCGCCGGCGAGCTCGACGCCCGTGACCTCGTGCCGCGGCCCGCGGCCGCGTGCACCCGCGAGCGGGGCGGTGCGGACGGCCACCACGCGCGACGAGGTCCGCACGCGCACGCCGACGCGCGTCGCGCAGCGCAGCACCGCGTCGATCACCGCGCCGAACCCGCCGCGCGGGTAGAGCACGCCCTCGGTCAGGTCGGCGTGGCTCATGAGGTGGTACAGGCTCGGCGCGCGCTCGGGCGAGGTGCCGAGGAACACCGCGGGGTAGCCGAGCACCTGACGCGCACGCGGGTCGGCGAACCGGTCCGCGACGAACCGCTCGAGCGACGTGCCGAGCAGGCGCGCGAGCCGCGGCGCGCGACGCAGCAGGTCACGGCGCACCAGGCTCGTCGGGCGGGCGAACGTGGCGTACAGGAAGTGCTGCAGCGCGAGGTCGTACGCCTCACGCGACGAGTCGAGGTAGGACGCCAGCGCGGCGCTCGACCCGGGCTCGAGCGCCTCGAACGCCTCGTGCGCCGCACCCGTCCTGACGTCGACCGACGACGGACCACCGGCACCGTCGCCCTCGAAGAACACCCGGTAGGCGGGGTCGAGGCGCACGAGGTCGAGCTCGTCGGACGTGCTCGTGCCGCACAGCCGGAAGAAGTGGTCGAACACCTCGGGCATGAGGTACCACGACGGGCCCAGGTCGAACGAGAAGCCCTCGTGCCGCCAGGTCGCGGCGCGGCCGCCGACGTGCGGCTGCTGCTCGACGACCACGGTGTCGTACCCCTCGCGGGCCAGCAGCGCGGCCGTGGCCAGCCCCGCGATGCCGGCGCCGATCACGACGGCCCGCGGCCTCCCGGCGTGCGGCGTCACGAGCGCCATCCCGCGGGCAGGAGAGTGCGCGCGACGACGAGCGCCTTCGTCGGCGCGGGGACCCGCACGCGCTCGCGCGCGATCCGCTCGGCGGGTGTCGCGCGCAGCCGGGCCGAGAGCGCCGAGAACAGGTCGTGCGCGGCACGTACACCGCGTCGGCTCGAGCGGGGCAGCGCGGCGATCGCGGGCGCAGCGGCCGCCAGGTCGGCGTCGATGTCGTCGAGCGCCGCGTCGCGCTGCGCGTCGGTGAGCGTCCCGAACGCCGTCCCCGGCAGGTACTGGCGACCGAGCTGGTCCTGGTCGGCGGCGAGGTCACGCAGGAAGTTGACCTTCTGGAACGCGGCGCCGAGGCGACGGGCTCCGGGCGCCAGACGCTCGTAGCCGTGCGCCGCGAGCTCGGGACCGGCGTCCGGGGCACCCACGAAGACCCGCAGGCACATGAGTCCGACGACCTCTGCCGAGCCGTAGACGTAGGCGTCGAGGGACGCCTCGTCGTGCCGTGCTGCGTGCAGGTCGGTGCGCATCGAGGCGAAGAACGGGTGGACCAGGTCGGGTCCGATGTCGTGCTCGCGCGCGGTCGCGGCGAACGCGTGCACGACGAGGTTCGTCGAGAACCCGGTGTCGAGCGCCGCGATCGTGTCCGCCTCGAGCGCGTCGAGGTACGCGGCGCGCTGCTCGTCGGACAGGTCGAGGTCCGCGGCGTCGACGATCTCGTCGGCGATCCGGACCAGGCCGTAGACGGTGCGCACATGGCCCCGTACGGGCTCGCGCAGCAGGCGGCACGCGCGCGCGAACGACGTCGAGTACTCGCCGACGACCGTGGCCGCGGCGGTGGCGGCCGCGTGCCCGTAGCGCTGCGCGCCGCCCTCGGGGACGTGCGCCGCCGCGCTCATGCCGCCCGCCAGACGGTGTCGTCGACGAGCGCGTGCAGGCTGTGCAGCACCGCCTCGGGAAGGTGCGCGTCGCGCGCGAGCGCCTGGGCCGCCGCGAGGTGGTCGGCGACCAGCCCGGTGACGTACGCGCGGGAACCGTACCGCTCGAGCTGGTCGCGCACCTCGCGCGCCCGTCCCGGCGTGAGGGCTGGGTCGCCGAACGCGTCCTCGACGAGCGCCCAGGCCCGGGTCGTGCGGGCGTGCGCGACGATCGCGGTCATCTTGCCCTCGCGCAGGTCGCTCATCGTGCTCTTGCCGGTGGTCGCCTCGTCGCCGAAGACACCGAGCAGGTCGTCCTGCAGCTGGAACGCGGTGCCGACGAGGCGGCCGACGCGGTCGAGCGCGGTCACGGTGTCGTGGCCCGCGCCCGCCAGCAGCGCGCCCGCGCACAGCGGGAGCGAGAACGAGTACACCGCGGTCTTCAGCTCGGCGACGGCGAGCGCGTCGGCGACGGTCGGGTCGTCGACGCCCAGCGTGAGCCGGACGTCGTGCAGCTCGCCGGCGGCGGACAGCGCGACCGTGCGGTCGAGCAGCGCGAGCAGCGCGTCGACGACGTGCGCGGGGGCCGGCACGGTCGCGAACGCCCGCGTGGCGGCGACGAGCGCGAGGTCGCCCGCGAGGATCCCCGCGGCGCGTCCGTAGCCGCGCGCTGCCGAGCCGGACGCGCCGGCGTCGACCGCGCGTGCGGTGAACGTGCCCGAGACGTTGGGACGTCCGCGCCGCACGTCGTCGTGGTCGATCACGTCGTCGTGCACGACGAACGCGGCGTGCAGGAGCTCGACGGCGTCGGCGAGCTGTGCGCACGCGCGCTCGTCGGCGCCGCCCAGAGCGGCGCAGGCGACGCGCATCAGGTGAGGACGGACGCCACGACCTCCCCGGGTCGCGTCAGCCGCCGCGGTCCACAGGGCTTGTGCCTCGTCGTCGTGCGGGAGCAGGCCGGGTCCGCGGCGGAACGCCTCGAGGGGCGCCGGTGCGGTCGGGGCGTCGGCGGGGCTCATCAGCGTCGTCATGTCAGCTCGCCTGTCGGGCCGGGAGCGGGGTGATCAGGTCGGCGAGCTCGCTCACCTGGAGCACGCTCCACGGGCTGAACGCCCAGGGCGTCGAGGCGATCGCGCGACCGAGGTCGGTCACGTCGACCCACGCGTGGTCCATCACCTCGAGCGGTGACGGCGAGATCGGGGAGGCCGCCCGCGCGAACCAGACGGGGCAGACCTCGTTCTCGACGATGCCGGACGCGTCCTCGGCGCGGTACCGGAAGCGGGGGAGCAGCAGCGAGAGCTCGTCGAGCTCGAGCCCCAGCTCGTCGCGCGCGCGTCGGCGTACGGCGTCCTCGGGCGCCTCGCCCGGGCGCGGGTGGCCGCAGAACGAGTTGGTCCAGACGCCCGGCCAGGTGCGCTTGGACAGCGCGCGGCGTGTCATCAGCACGCGGTGCTCGTCGTCCAGCACGTAGCACGAGAACGCGAGGTGCAGCGGCGTGTGCGCGTCGTGCACCGTCTCGCGGGGCGCGTGCCCGGTGGGGCGTCCTGCGTCGTCGAGCAGCACGACGAGGTCCTGCGTCACGGTGACCTCCGCATCTCGACAGCGTCTCCGGACGGTCCTTCCGTCCCGATCGCTAGCCGCGCTAGTTACTTCGGTGACTAGTATGCGTGTCATGGCCGAACCCGCCAACCGGGCGCACTACTGGTACGCCGACGACCCCGACGTCGCCGAGGTCCTCGAGGCGGTGCGGACGTTCCGACGCTCGGACGCCGCGATGCGCCGGCGGACCGCGGCGCGCATGTCGATGAACGAGACTGACATGCGAGCGCTCCAGGCGCTCATCGGGCGGGACTCCGAGGGCCTGCGGACGAGCCCGCACCACCTCGCGCGCGAGCTCGGCATCTCCACGGCCTCCACGACGAAGCTGCTCGACCGGCTCGCCGAGTCGGGCCACCTGGTGCGCGAGCAGCACCCCACCGACCGGCGCGGCGTGGTGTTGCGGCCGACCCAGCACGCGCACGACGAGGTGCGCGAACGCCTCGCGCACATGCACCGCCGGATGGCAGAGGTGGCCCTGGCGGTCCCGGAGCGTTCACGGGCGGACGTCGCGGGCTTCCTGCGGGCCATGGCGGCGGTCCTCGACGACGAGCAGGGATCGGACCCGCTGCGGCCCGCGACGAGCTGAGCCGCACGCGCGCTCAGCGCGCGGGAGCCGGACCGGTGGACTCGCGCACGACGAGGCGGGTCGGGACGAGCACGTGGTCAGGCTCACCCGTGGGAGCGCCCGGGCGCTGCGCCGCGATCGCGCGCTCGATCGCGCGCGCGGTGGCCCGGCCCTTGGCGACCAGGTCCTGGCGGACCGTGGTGAGGGTGGGCGTGACGGTGCGACTCAGCGCGCTGTCGTCGTACCCGACCACGGAGACGTCACCCGGCACGCTCAGGCCGAGCTCGCGCGCGACGCGCACGACGGCCCACGCGACGAGGTCGGAGAAGCAGAGCACGGCCGTCGGTCGCTCGGGCAGGGTCAGGGCGACGCGCGCGGCCTCGAGCGCGTCCTCCTCGAGGTTGTCGGACATGTGCACCGCGACGACGTCGGCACCCGCGGGGCGCAGGACGCTCATCCAGCCCTCGACGCGCTCGCGTGACACGTGGCCGACGCCCGCCGTCGCGGGATCGGGCGCGACACCCGGGGGAAGGCCCCAGGCGGTCGTCAGCAGCGCGACTCTCCGGTGCCCGAGGTCGAGCACGTGCTGCGCCGCCGCGGCCGCGCCGGGGCGGTCGTCGAGGAGCACGGTCGCGGCACGGTCGGTGGTCGGGTCCTGGTCGACGAACACCAGCGGCAGGCCGCGGCGCTCGAGCCAGTGCATCGCGTGGGTGTCCGCGACGCACGCGTAGACGAGGGCGGCGTCCATCGGGACGTCGCGCGCCGCGAGCCGGTCGCCGTCGGCGGCGGCGGGCAGCAGCGACAGGGCCAGGCCGGTGGGCGCGAGCGACTCCGCGACGGAGGCGAAGAACTCGGCGGCGATCGGGTCCCGGAAGGCGGCTGCGGGGGACTGCGTGAACAGGACGCCCACGGTGCCGGACGAGCCGCGGGCGAGCTGCCGGGCGGCGGGGTCCGGGCCCACGTAGCCGAGCTCGGCGGCCGTGGCGAGGATGGTCTCGCGCAGCTCGGCGGACAGCTGGTCCGGCCGGGAGAACGCGTTCGAGACGGTCATCCGACTCACGCCGACCTTGTCGGCGATCGTCTGCAGCGTCACGCGCGCCACGGTCACCTCCTGTCGCCCGTCCGGTCCCCCCACGGGGCCGGACTCCTGCACGTCAGGGTAGGTGACTGCGGCACGGCGGACGGCCGCGCCGACGTCGATCGGACGGGTGGTCACCGCACGAGTGCCGGCCGGTCGGTGGGGGCGACCACGTCGGCGAACCGGTGCAGCGTGCGGGCGCTCGCACGGCGCGTCGCGACGACCGACCGGGACACCGCGGACGGGCGCTCGTGGCGCGAGCGGTGCGGACGGGCGGCGACGACCGGGGCGTCGGGGAGCGCGCTGCGGGCCTGCGTGAGCGCGGCCTGACGCGAGTGGAGAAGGCTGAGCGGCGGCGGGTTGAGGTACATGGTCATCTCCTATCTGTACCGGTCCAGATCCGTGGTTCCACCGTAGGGGCGGGAACTGTACCGGTCAAGAGGTATTCCGGATCTCGTGGTCGGTTCATGGAGATGACGGACGCATCCGTCGCGCTCGACATCGTCGGGCGAGTCGGGGCAGGAGCTCGGGGGACCTCGGCGCGTGGACGTGGCGGGGGTCACATCGGGTGGATCGACATGCGTAAACGTCATGGTCGCGCGTCCAGGCGGCGCTAGTGTGGCGGCAGCAGTGCCGGACCATGGGCAGTGCCGAGAGGGGGCCAGGTGGCGAGCGAGACGCCGGTCGCGCAGTCGACCCGTGAACCAGGACGGCGCACGCGCCGGGAGGTCATCCGCGAGGTCGTCCTCGTCGTCGGTCTCTACATGGCCTACTCCGCGACACGACTGGCCGCGAGCGGCTCCTGGGACGTGGCCAAGTCGCACGCGCGGGGGATCCTCGACGTCGAGCGCTGGCTGCACATCGACATCGAGCACGCCCTGAACACCTTCACGTCGCAGCACACGTGGTTCGAGGTGGCCACCTCGTACTGGTACCAGTCGATGCACTACCTGGTCACTCCGACGGTGCTCGTCGTGCTGTTCTTCCGGCGACCCCTGCTCTACCGGCCAGCACGCACGGCCCTTCTCGGGGCGACCTTCCTCGCGCTGTTCGGCTACTTCTTCTTCCCGACGGCACCGCCGCGCCTGCTCGGACAGTACGTGGACACCGTCTCCGAGAGCTCGGTGTACGGCTGGTGGCCCTCGGCCGCCGAGCAGGCCGCGAGCGGCGCGAACTCGGTGACGAACCAGGTCGCGGCCATGCCCTCGATGCACGTCGGCTGGGCGGTCTGGGTGAGCGTGGTGCTCGCGTTCCTCGTGCGCCGCACCTGGGCCAAGATCGCGGTGTGGGGCTACGCGGCCACCACCACGGTGGTCGTCGTCCTCACCGGCAACCACTGGGTCCTCGACGCGGTCGCCGGCGCCGCGCTCGTGCTCGGGTGCTGGTGGTTCGCCGGCCACCGCTACGGGCTGTGGGCGCCCCGGGCCCAGGTCCAGGCCGAGCTCGACGTGCTCGCCCGCGAGGTCCGTCCCGGCGTCGCCGCGAGCGGCCCCGCCGCCGCCGCCGACGAGCTCGCGCTCGCCTCGGCCGGCGAGGTCCCCCCGCCCGCCCCGCCGGGCGAACCCGACGGGGAGACGCCGCGCGCGTGACGTCGTCCGCACGGCGCACCACCGCACGGCGCACCACCACACGACGCACCACCGCACGACGCACCACCTGTGAGCCGGGCCACGTGCCGAGCGCCACCATGGCATAGCGTGCTGCCCGGACCCAACTGAACCCGGAGCTCGACGGCGACCCGACCGGGACGCCGCCGAGTCCTCGACGCGGAGGTACACGATGACGCAGTCCGCCGAGGGTGCCCCGGCGCCCCTGACGCCCCCGCTGGAGCTCGAGGCCCCCGCGCCTCTCGCTCCGGTCGCGCAGACCCAGGCCCCGGCCATGGCGCCGCGGGTCGACGAGGCCGCGCTGCCCGGGCTCGACGCGAAGGTCGACTCCTACCTCGCGGGCCTCGCGAGCGCGCAGGCGGGCTCGCCCGAGTTCGCCGCCAAGGCCGAGGACGTGCGCACCATGGGTGACGCGGACGTCCGCGCCGCAGCCGAGACGTCGAACCGGCTCCTGCAGATGCCCGTCAAGGAGCTGCGCGACGGCGGTGTCTCCGGGACGTCCCAGGTCAGCAGGTCGCTCCTGGACCTGCGCCGCACGGTCGAGGAGCTGGACCCGTCCGAGGCCAGCATCGGCAAGAAGATCCTCGGCTTCCTGCCGTTCGGCGACTCGATCACCGACTACTTCCGTCGCTACGAGAGCGCGCAGAAGCAGATCGACGCGATCGTGCAGGCGCTCTACAACGGCCAGGACGAGCTGCGCAAGGACAACGCGGCGCTCAACCTCGAGAAGCAGCACCTGTGGGCGACCATGGCGCGGCTCAACCAGTACGTCTACGTGGCCGAGCAGCTCGACACCAAGCTCACGACGCTGGTCGCCGAGGCCGAGCGGACCGACCCGCAGCGCGCCAAGTCGCTCCGCGAGGACGTGCTGTTCTACGTGCGCCAGAAGCACCAGGACCTGCTCACGCAGCTGGCGGTCTCGATCCAGGGCTACCTCGCGACCGACATCATCATCAAGAACAACGGCGAGCTCATCAAGGGCGTCGACCGCGCGACGACCACGACCGTCGCGGCGCTGCGTACGGCGGTGCTCGTGGCGCAGGCGCTCAACAACCAGAAGCTCGTGCTCGACCAGATCAGCGCCCTGAACTCGACGACGACGGGCATGATCGCCTCCACGTCCAAGCTCCTGCGCGAGCAGTCCGTGCAGATCCAGGAGCAGGCCGCGAGCTCGACGCTCGGCCTGCCGCAGCTGCAGCAGGCGTTCAGCGACATCTACGCGACGATGGACGCGATCGACGGTTTCAAGGTCAAGGCGCTCGACTCGATGGCCCAGACGATCGGTGTGCTCGAGACGGAGACGACCAAGGCCCGCGCCTACCTCGACCGCGTGCAGCAGTCGGACAAGACCGGGGCCGCGAGCGGCTCGCTCGACCTGGGCTGAGCGGGGCGTCGATGGGTTGGTGGAGCGACCTCGTGGGCCGCAGGCGCGGGCGGGAGCCCGACGACGGCCCCGGCTCCGTCGAGCCTGCGGTCCCCACCTCGACGCAGATCGTCGAGGCGGTGCGTGAGGTCCAGCGCGACGTCGAGGGCCGGGTGCCGGCGGCGGTGACCGCGCGCGTCAACCGGATCGCGCGGGTCGTCGAGGAGATGGCCCCGCGGCTCGACCGGCTCGGCATCGGCAGCCGTCAGGCCCACACCGTCGTCGCGACCGCGACGAGCTACCTGCCCGAGGCCGTGGGCTCGTACCTGCGTCTGCCGCGGGACTTCGCCGACCGGCGCGTGGTCGCGCAGGGCAAGACCTCGCTCATGCTCCTGTGCGACCAGCTCGACCTGCTCGGCAGCACGCTCGCGCAGATCTCGGACGCGGTCTCGCGGCAGGACGCGCACGCGCTCGTGGCGCACGGCCAGTTCCTCGCGGAGAAGTTCGGCGCCTCGACGCTCGAGCTGCCCGACGGTGGACCGGCGGTGGCGTCATGAGCGCCGCCGCGCTGCGCGATGCGGTCGACGCGCTCGTCGCGGCGGGTGCGCGAGCCGGGCTGACGCCCGCGGACGTGCGCGACGAGGGGGCGCGTCTCGCCGCGGCGGTCGCCGAGGCCATCCCCGGAGCGCCCGAGGCCTGGGGCGAGGCGCTCGGGTACGACGGGCTCGCCGCGTTCTTCACGGCGGCGTCGAGCGGCCGCCGCTGGCGCTCGGCCCCCACGGCGCTGCTCGACCGGCTCGTCGCCGAGGGCTCGCCCGCGGCCGCCGAGTACGCCCGTGCGCTCGCCCACGTGACGTCGGCTGCGTGCGACCTGGGCGACCCGGGGCTCGACGTGCTCGCGCGGGCGTCGACGACCGCGGCCGTGCACCTCGCCGCCGCGGGCGCCACCGGCACCCTGGGGACCGGCACCCTCGCGCCCGGCCCCCTCGCGACCGGAGCCGTCGCCCCGCAGGCTGCCGGCCACGGTGGTGTTCACGCCGGCCCGCACACCGAGCACCCGCGCATCCTGCTCGGGGAGCCCGTCACCGGGACGCCTACCGCGGGCGCCGCCGGCGCCGTCGCGGTCGCGACGCCGGGCGACGCGGCGGAGCCCGCCGCAGCCGAGACGCGCTCGCTCGAGGAGCTGCTCGCCGAGCTCGACGCGCTGATCGGCCTGCGACGCGTCAAGAGGGAGATCCGGGAGCAGGCGCAGCTGCTGCGCGTCGAGCGCCTGCGCACGGATGCGGGGCTGACGTCCCCGACCCTCACGCGCCACCTCGTCTTCCTGGGCAACCCCGGGACCGGCAAGACGACCGTCGCCCGGCTCGTCGCCGGGATCTACCAGGCGCTCGGGCTGCTCGCGAAGGGCCACCTCGTCGAGGTCGACCGGTCCGAGCTCGTCGCGGGCTACCTCGGCCAGACCGCCGTCAAGACGTCCGAGGTCGTCGCCACCGCGGTGGGCGGCGTGCTGTTCGTCGACGAGGCGTACGCGCTCGCCGAGGACCAGTACGGCGCCGAGGCGGTCAACACCCTCGTCAAGGACATGGAGGACCACCGCGACGACCTCGTCGTCATCGTCGCGGGCTACCCCCGGCCGATGGGGGAGTTCCTCGCGACGAATCCGGGGCTCGAGTCCCGGTTCTCGACCACGATCACGTTCGACGACTACAGCGACGACGAGCTGACCGCGATCTTCGAGCTCGCGGCGCGCAAGGCCGACTTCGAGCCGGCGCCGGAGACCGTCGAGCGGTTCCGCGAGATCGCCCGCAGCCAGCTGCGCACCGAGGGTTTCGGCAACGGGCGTTGGGCGCGCAACGCGCTCGACAAGGCGATCCTGCGGCACGCATGGCGCCTGCGCGACGTCGCCGAGCCGACGATCGACGAGCTGCGCACCCTGCTGCCCGAGGATCTGGTCGACGCACCGCAGGACGAGACCGACGCGCCCGACGGCGGGACCGACGACGACGGGGTGGACGGTCCGGACACCTCGAGCGGCGGCCCGGCGCAGGATGTCTCGTCGCCCTCGAGCCTCGACCTGCCGACGACCGACCCCACGGCCGGCGGCGACGCCTCACCCGACGACACCGCACCGGTCGGTGGTGCGTCCGACGACGGTGCACCCGACGACGTCCCCGCACGTGACGACGAACAGGAGTCCGCGTGACGCCGACCCCCGCCGCAGCGCCGCCGCCCGGCCGCCCTGCGCCCAGGGCCCGAGCCGCCGCCCCACGTCCCGCGGTCCCCGGCACCGGCGTGCCGGGCCACGGGCTGCCGGCGGTCACGACCGCGGGCGGCGTGCTCGTCGCGCCCGCCGCCGGCTCGTCGGTGCTCGCGCCGACCGGCACGGTCGGTGCCCCGGTGACGGTGGTGCGCGGGCGGTTCAGCCGCACTCCCGCGCGCATGCGGCTCGCGGCGACCGTCGGTGTCCTCGCGAGCCTGCTCGTCGCGCTCGTCGGCCTCGCCACGGGGCTCGCGCAGTCGCACGCGTTGTCGGCCGCGGCGGACGACACCGCGCAGCAGGTCCGCACGCTCGAGGTCCGCAACGACCTCGTGGCAGCCGACGCGACGGCCACCAATGCGTTCCTCGTCGGTGGCCGCGAGCCGGTCGAGCAGCGGGTCCGGTACGACACCTCGATCGCGGACGCGACGGCAGGTCTCGTCGCGGTGGCGGGTGCCAGTGCGAGCGACGCCGCCGGGCTCGGCCCGGTGAGCACGGGCGTCGCGACGTACAGCGGGCTCGTCGAGCAGGCGCGTGCGAACAACCGCCAGGGGTTCCCGGTCGGGGCCGCGTACCTCGAGACCGCCTCGCAGGAGCTGCGCACGTCCGCGCTGCCCGGCCTCGACGAGGTCGTGCGCATGAACGACGAGCGTGCCTCCGACGCGTTCGCCGTCGCGCAGCGCGCGATGTTCGTCGTCCTCGTCCTCGTCGTCGCGCTCGTGGCGCTCGTCGCGGTGCAGGTCTGGCTGGCGCGGCGTACGCACCGCCGGCTCAACGGCGGCCTCGTCCTGGCGACGGGCGTCCTGCTCGCGGGCGGTGTCCTGCTCGGCGGCAGCCTCAACAGCGGCGCCGCGACCGTGGACGACGTCCAGGCGGGCTCGTACACGCGCACCATGGCGGTCGCGCGGGCGTACTCGCTCGCCAACGACGCGAAGGCGATGGAGTCGTTCACGCTCATCAAGCGCGGCTCGGGTCAGGCGTACGAGGAGTCGTACGCCGCGGCCGTGGACGAGGCGCGCCGGCTCCTGGCCGACGGCGGGGTCGACGCGCAGGTCGTCGCGACGTTCGAGGACTGGGCGGCCACGCACACCGAGATCCGCACGCTCGACGACGGCGGCGACTGGGACGGCGCGGTCGCGCTCGCGACCTCGAACGAGCCCGGGTCGCCCAACGCGACGTTCGACGTGTTCAGCGACACGGCGCAGGCGGCCGTGGCGACCGACGGCCAGCAGGCCGACGACGCGCTGCACGACGCGGCCCGCGCCTCGTCGCGCGTCGCGTGGGTCGCGCTGGTCGCGGGGCTGGTCGCGGCGGTGTGCGTCGCGATGGGCTTCAGCGCTCGACTGAAGGAGTACCGCTGATGAGGACGCGCCAGGCAGTGGGGGAGCAGCGTCTCGCGAGGCGGACCGCCGCGGCGCGGTGCGCGGCGGCGGTCGCGGGGATCGTCCTCGTGCTGGCCGGGTGCACCCCGTCCGGCACGGTCACGCAGCCCCCGACGCAGCAGGCGTCGGCCGAGGCGGGCGTCCAGCCGGCGCCGGCGGCGGCGACCGAGACCTGCTCCGACCTGACGCAGTCGTACGCGCCCGGGAAGGACGGGGCGGACCCGGACGGCAACGCGGCGGTGCAGCGCATCCGTGCGCGCGGCGCGCTGGTCGTCGGCGTCTCGGCCGACACGCTCCTCATGGGTAGCCGCAACCCGATCACGGGCGAGATCGAGGGCTTCGACGTCGACATGCTCGCCGCGGTCTCGACCGCGATCTTCGGCGACGACGACCACCTGCAGTTCCGGGTCATCACGTCGGGCCAGCGGATCGAGGTGCTCGAGAACCACGAGGTGGACCTGGTCGCACGCGCGTTCTCCATCACGTGCGAGCGGTGGACCCAGATCGCGTTCTCGGCGGAGTACTTCCACGCGGGTCAGAAGGTGCTCGTGCCGCTGGACTCCGACGCCACGGGCATCGACGACCTCGACGGACGTCGCGTGTGCGCGCCGGAGGGGACGACGACGATCGAGCGGCTCGCGGACTACCCGGGCGTCGAGGCGGTCGGTGCGCAGACGCACACGCAGTGCCTCGTGCTGTTCCAGCAGGGCAAGGTCGACGCGATCACGGGTGACGACACGATCCTGGCGGGGTTCGCCGCGCAGGACCCGTACGCCAAGGTCGTGGGGTCGGCGATCAGCGACGAGCCGTACGGGATCGGCGCCGCGGCCGACGACGTCGAGCTCGTGCGCTTCGTCAACGCGGTGCTCGACGAGGTCAAGGCGGACGGTCGCTGGGCGGCGTCGTACGAGCGCTGGCTCGGCGCGCTGGGCGACGCGCCCGAGCCGCCCGAGTCGGTGTACGGACGCTCGGCGCGCGGAGGCTCGTCGTGACGCCTGCGGGACCCGTCGACCCGCCGCGCGCGCCCGGCCGCCTCGGCGAGGCGATCCCCGCCGCCGACCTGCTGACCTACCTGGCGGCGCTCGAGCGGTGGGCGGCCGACCGTCGCGCCGAGCTCGACCGGCTGGACACGGCGTCGCGGCAGACCGACAAGCCCGAGGCGTTCACGTCGGACGTCGTCCTGGCGATGACGATGTGGCAGGCGATCCGCGGGCGGCTCGACCGGCTCGTCGAGGTGTGGGACTCGGGCCGCGCGGACGCCGTCGCGCGCGAGCAGATGTCGCAGCTCATCTGGGGCAGGCTCGACGCCGGCCAGGGGTCCGCGCTGGTCTCGCTCGTGGAGGCCGTCACGCTGTGCGACGCGATGCTCGACCAGCTGCGCGACCGGCTCGCGTTCGACCCGGGTGCGGCCGACGAGGCGGCGCGGCTGCGCGCCGTGCGTGCCGCGATCGTGCGGTGCGAGGACCTCGCGGCCGACGACGAGGCGCGTGCGCGGGTCGGCGCACTGCGTGCGCGTGAGCAGGGGATCTCCACGCAGGCGGCGCGGGGTGCCGACGTCGGTGGCCCGCTGGGCGAGCTCGAGGTCGAGGTCGCGACGACCGAGCGGGACCTGATCGTCGACGTCTCGCAACGCCGCACGCTGGCGCGCCAGCGCTCGGACGCGGAGGCGCTGCGCGACGCCCTGGAGGACCGCGAGCCGACGCTGCACGCGCTGGCCGAGCGGTGCCGGCGCGAGGTCGTCGACCCGCCGAACCTCGCGGTGCCCGACGTCTCGCGCCTGGGCGACGTCCCTCCGACGCGGTCCGAGGTCGACGCGTTCGTCGAGCGGCTGCGCACGGTGCAGCGGGCGTTCGACGCGGTCGCCGACGCGTACGGTCGACCGCTGCGCGAGCGCGCCGAGCTGCGGTACCGGCTCGAGGGCCTGCGCGCCGCGGCCGACGCGAACGGGCGCAGCGCGTCACCGACCGTGCGGTCCGGCTACGACGAGGCACGCGAGGCGGTCGAGCGCACTCCCTGCGACGTCGTGCTCGCACGCTTCTACGTCGAGCAGTACGAGTTCCTCACCCGCGACGTGCCCGCGCACGGGCCGAAGGGAGCCACGCGATGACGGCGTGCACCGAACCGGGCTGCACCGGTACCTACGAGGACGGGTACTGCAACGTCTGCGGCTCGCCGCAGGCGCCCACGGCGCCCTCCGGCACGGGCGTGACCCGGCCCGCCTCCGCCACGTCGCTGCTCGGCACCGGGATCGCCGCAGGGACGCCGGTGACCGGTCCGGGCGGAGACGACGAGCGCTCGACCCGCACGGGCCGCACGAGCTCCAGCCGGCTGGCGACCGCGGCCCTCGGATCGGCCCGCACGGCCGCCAGCGGCTCACGTGCGACGCGCACGCTCGGGACGGGGTCGACCCGGCTGCGCGGTGCGCGGCTCGGCGCGGGCCTGACCACGGTCCCGTCGGTCCCGGTCCGGGACCCGCTGCAGGTGGTCATGGCGGACCCGCAGGTGCCGGAGCGCAAGCGGTTCTGCCCGTCGTGCGGTGAGCCCGTCGGGCGTGAGCGCGACGGCGTCCCGGGTCGCACCAAGGGCTTCTGCCCGCAGTGCGGCTCGGCCTTCGACTTCGACCCGCGCCTCGCGGCCGGTGACGTGGTCGGCGGCCAGTACGAGGTCGTGGGCTGCCTCGCGCACGGCGGGCTCGGCTGGATCTACCTGGCGCGCGACCAGAACGTCTCGGGACGCTGGGTGGTGCTCAAGGGCCTGCTCAACGCGGGCGACGCGGACGCGTACGCGGCGGCCATCGCCGAGCGTCAGTTCCTCGCCGAGGTCGAGCACCCGCTGATCGTCGAGATCTACAACTTCGTGATGCACGACGGCGCGGGCTACACCGTCATGGAGTACGTCGGCGGCCGTTCGCTCAAGGAGATGCTCACCGAGCGCCGCGAGGCCGCAGGAGGTACGAACGACCCGCTGCCGGTCGACCACGCGTGTGCGCTCGTGCTCGAGGTGCTGCCGGCGTTCGCCTACCTGCACGACGTCGGGCTGCTGTACTGCGACTTCAAGCCCGACAACGTGATCCAGCAGGGCGACGCGGTCAAGCTCATCGACCTCGGCGGTGTCCGGCGGGTCGACGACCTGCAGTCCGCGATCTTCGGGACGGTCGGCTACCAGGCGCCCGAGGTGCCCGAGGTCGGCACGTCGGTCGCGTCCGACGTGTACACGATCGGTCGCACGCTCGCGTCTCTCGTCCTGGACTTCCGCGGCAACACGACGACGTACGTCGCCTCGCTCCCGCCGGTCGCCGAGACGCCGGTCTTCCAGAAGTACGACTCGTTCTACCGGCTGCTGGCCAAGGCGTGCGCGCCCGACCCGTCGGACCGGTTCGCCACGGTCGACGAGCTGCGCACGCAGCTGCTGGGCGTCCTGCGCGAGGTCGTCGCGACCGACCGGGGACCGGGCCACCCCGCGCTGCACTCGGCCGCCTCGGTGCTGTTCGACGCGCCGACGACCGACGGCGCGCACGGCCCGCTGCGCTGGGACGAGCTGCCCGTGCTCAAGGTCGACGCGTCCGACCCGGCCGCGGGGTGGCTCGCGGGCGTGAGCGTGTCCGACCCCGGCCAGCGGCTCGCGGCCCTGGCGGACGCGCCCGACGAGACCGTCGAGGTGCGGCTCGCGCGAGCGCGCGCGGGGGTCGAGGCCGGACGCCCTGACGTGGTCCGGACGGCCCTGCAGCAGGTGCTCGACGCCGACCCGTGGGAGTGGCGCGCGGTCTGGCTCGACGGCCTCGCGCAGCTCGCCGCTGGTGACGCGGTCGCGGCACGCGCGTCGTTCAACGCGGTCTACGGGCAGGTGCCCGGCGAGCTCGCCCCCAAGCTCGCGCTGGCCGTGGCCTGCGAGCTGTCGGACGAGCACGACATCGCGGAGTCGCTCTACGTCGTGTGCGCGCGGTCCGACGCCAACTACACGGCAGCCGCGGCGTTCGGGCTGGCGCGGATCCGTCGTCGGGCGGGCGAGCTGGACGGTGCGCTGGCGGCGCTCGATCTCGTGACGCCCACGCGCAGCTCCTACCCCGCGGCACGCGTCCAGCGAGCGCGGCTCCTGACGTCCGCCGGGCGCGGCGTGCCGGCGCTCGCCGACGCGCTGGCGGGGCTCGAGCGGGTCGTGGTCGAGCCGCAGCAGCGGGTCGACCTGCGGATCGGCGTGTTCGAGGCGGCCCTGTCCGTGGTCCAGCGCAGTGGTCCGGCCGCGGGTCAGCGGATCGGCGACGTCCCGGTCGACGAGCCCGCGCTGCGGGACGCGCTCGAGGCGGCGTACCGCGAGTCGGCCTCGCTCGCCGCGACGCGCGACGAGCGCATCGACCTGGTCGATCGGGCGAACGCCGTGCGCCGCTGGACCGCGTGGTGACGGGCGCGACGACGCCCGTGGCGGTGTGTGCGCGGTGCGGGGGAGCGCTGCAGCCGGACGACCGGTTCTGCGAGGAGTGCGGCACGCGCGTCGTGGAGGCGCCGCAGCCCGGGACCCAGGCCGCGGTCGGCACACCGCCGGTCTCCGCCAAGGTCGCGGACCTCGACGACAACGAGCTCGGCGTCGACCCCGGCCCGGTCCCCGCCCCGCCGGCGCGGTGCCGGTCGTGCGGCGGGACGGTCGCGGCCGACGGGTACTGCGAGCAGTGCGGTGAGCCGGCAGCCTCGGCGCGCGACCACTGGTCGGAGAGCCCCGCGCCGTGGGTCGGCGGGGTGTGCGACCGCGGCGTGCGGCACGCCCGCAACGAGGACGCGATGGCGCTGGCCGCGTCGGGCGGCTTCGCCGCGCTCGTCGTGTGCGACGGCGTCTCGACCGCACCGGACTCCGACGTGGCGAGCCTCGCCGCGGTCGCGGCGGCGCGTGACGTGCTCCTGGCGGGCGGCCCCGACGGCGCCGAGAGGGCGACCGGCTCGCCGGCCGCCCGTACCGCCGTGTTCTCGGGGCTGCTCGCGCGTGCCGCGGTCGCGGGCGACGAGGCCGTCGCGGCGACGGTCCGCGAGGGCGTGGGACCCGAGCACGCGCCGTCGTGCACGTTCGTCGCCGCGGTCGTGGACGACGACCTGCTCGTCGCCGGGTGGCTCGGCGACTCGCGCGTGTACTGGCTGCCGGACGACGAGCCGGGCGAGCAGCTCACCGCGGACGACTCGTGGGCGGGTGAGCTGATCGCGCGCGGTGTGCCGCGCGAGGCCGCCGAGGCGTC
The DNA here is from genome assembly GCF_007989825.1 of Cellulomonas persica. Lineage (GTDB taxonomy): Bacteria > Actinomycetota > Actinomycetes > Actinomycetales > Cellulomonadaceae > Cellulomonas > Cellulomonas persica. The sequence continues at coordinate 133,725 of NZ_BJUA01000002.1, forward strand.
CCCGCAGGCGCACGCGATCACGCGGTGGCTCGGACCCGACGCCGACGACGTGACGGCGCGGACCACCGCCACGGTGATCGACGGCCCGGGCTGGGTGCTCGTGTGCTCCGACGGACTGTGGAACTACTGCTCCGGTGCGCAGGACCTCGCCGCGCTCGTGCGCGGCTTCGCGCAGGCCCGCGACGGCGACCCGACGCGCGTCGCGGGCGACCTCGTGGCGTGGGCCAACGCGCAGGGCGGGCGGGACAACGTGACCGTCGCGCTCGCGCGGGCAGGTGCGGCACGCGGCCAGGCGGGCACCGCCCCGTCGGACGCCGAGGACCAGCGCCCTGACCAGCACGACGACCCTCACGACGACGAGGTGACGACCCCTGTGCGTCGAGTGTCCGAGCCCCCGGGTTCGGATAGCCTCGGCAGCACCCGACCGAAGGATTGAGCGTGGCCGTCTTCACTGCCGAGGTCTTCCAGAACGAGTTCCTGCCGCAGGGCGGGACCGACGTGCATGCGATCGTCACGTTGACCAGCTCGGGTGCGGGCGCGGCGGCGACGGCGTCGGGCGGGGTCGCCGAGATCATCATGGTCGACACGTCCGGCTCGATGAGCGGCCGCAACCTCGACGCCGCGAAGCACGCGGCCCAGGTGGCGGTCGACCAGATCGCCGACGGCACGTGGTTCGCGATCGTGGGCGGCAGCCACGTCGCGCAGCGGATCTTCCCGTACCCCAACGCGGTGCGGGACATGGTGCAGATGGAGCCGGGCGCGCGGTTCGAGGCCAAGCGCGCGATCAGCACGCTCATGCCCTCGGGCGGCACGGCGATGAGCACGTGGCTCGCGCTGACCGACCGGCTGTTCGCGACGGTTCCGCAGGCGCCGCAGCGGCACGCGATCCTGCTGACGGACGGAAAGAACGAGTCGGAGCCCCGCGCCGCGCTGTCGGCCGTGGTGCGCAAGGTGACGGGTCACTTCCAGTGCGACGCGCGCGGCGTCGGCGCGAACTGGCAGGTCGACGAGCTGCGCGAGATCTCCACGGCGCTGCTCGGGACGGTGGACCTGATCGCCCACCCCGACGACATCGCGGAGGACTTCCGCGACCTGGTGCAGCGCTCGATGTCGCGAGGGATCGCCGACGCCGAGCTGCGGGTCTGGGCGCCGCAGGGCGCGCAGGTGCTGTTCGTGCGGCAGGTCGCCCCGACGGTCGAGGACCTCACGTCGCGCCGTGTCGCGGTCAACGCGCTCACGAGCGGCTACCCGACGGGCTCGTGGGGCGACGAGTCGCGCGACTACCACGTGGCCGTGCGCGTGGGCTCCAAGCCCGTCGGCTCGGAGCAGCTCGCGGCGCGCGTCCAGATCGCCGTCGGCGGTGAGGTGCTCGCCTCCGGCCTGGTCAAGGCCCGCTGGTCCGACGACGACTCGCTCACCGCCCGGATCAGTCCGGAGGTCGCGCACTACACGGGCCAGGCCGAGCTCGCGAGCGTGATCCAGGAGGGCCTGGCGGCCAAGGCCGCGGGCGACGAGGCGACCGCGACCGTCAAGCTCGGCCGGGCGGTCCAGCTCGCGCAGGAGACCGGGAACGACGAGGCGACGAGCCGGCTCAAGCGCGTCGTCGAGATCGACGACCCGGAGCAGGGCACGGTCCGCCTCAAGCGGAACACCGACAAGCTCGACGAGATGGCGCTCGACACCGCCTCGACGAAGACGACCCGGGTGCGCAAGTGAGCACCGTCGTGTGCCCTGAGGGCCACGCCTCGGCGTCGACCGACTACTGCGACGTCTGCGGCGCGCCGATCACGTCCGCGGCGCCGGGTGCGGCACCCGCGACGTCCGCGCCCGCCGCGGCGGATCCGACGGGTCCCTCCGCGTGCCCGCACTGCAGCGCGCCCGCCGCCCCGGGGGCGCTCTTCTGCGAGAACTGCGGCTACGACTTCACCACGGGCGCCACGCCGGCCCCCGTCACGCCGCTCACGCCCCCGGGCGCGCCTCAGACCGGCCCGGTGCCGACCGTGTCCGCACCGCGGGCCCCCGCCGAGGCGCCGACAGGCCCGGCGACGGGCCAGACGCCCGCGGTGGAGGCCGCGGAGCCGGCGACCGACGGCACGGCCCTGCCGACGCCCGCACCGGCGGGCTCGCAGGAGTGGGTGGCCGAGGTCTGGATCGACCCCGACTGGTACGCGCTACAGCAGCCGGAGGACCCGTTGCCGTCCGTGGGCCTGCCGGTCCTGGTGCCCCTGCGCACGCGCAGCGTGCTCGTCGGGCGGCCGTCGACGTCCCGCAACATCCACCCGCAGATCGACTGCGGCGCGGACTCGGGCGTGTCGCGGCGGCACTGCCAGCTCAACACCGACGGCCAGCGCTGGTGGGTCGAGGACCTGCAGTCGTCGAACGGCACCTACCTCGCGCGCGTGGGCGACGCCCTGCCGACGACGCCCGTGCCCGTCGGCCAGCGTCATGAGATCGCGGACGGCGACCGGGTGTATGTCGGAGCGTGGACGCGGATCGTCGTGCGTCACGCCCTGCCCGGCGAGGTCTGACCCGTCCGACGTCCGCCGGGTGACGATTCTCACATCGCCGCTGGTCATGGCGTTGCCGTGCCGGCGGCGCCTGCGGCGCGCCCGGGTCGCGGCCCGGCGGGCGAGGACCGGTCGCGCAAGGACCGTCGGCGGGCTCCGGACGCCGCGTCTCGGGGTCCACGCGACCGGCCCGTCGGCCGTCGACGGCGAGCGCGGGCTCCGCGACACGCCGTGAGATCCGCGTGATCGTGCGGATCTGCAGACGGGGAGACGAGCCAGTTGGACTCTGGAGCAAACGCTCGGCTAAAGTCTGGGACGCACACGGAACGCCGGTGAGAACCGGGGGACGTGACAGCGCGGACGTGGCTCAGTGGTAGAGCATCACCTTGCCAAGGTGAGGGTCGCGGGTTCGAATCCCGTCGTCCGCTCGGAGACATCCTTCTCGGCCCAGGCCGCTGAGGACTGCGGTCTCAGGGTGGAGTGGCCGAGAGGCGAGGCAGCGGCCTGCAAAGCCGTATACGTGGGTTCGAATCCCATCTCCACCTCGCAAGCACCACCTCCGGGCGATTGGCGCAGCGGTAGCGCGCTTCCCTGACACGGAAGAGGTCACTGGTTCGATCCCAGTATCGCCCACCAGCATCACCACGAAGAGCCCGTCCCGGGACCAGGGGACGGGCTCTTCGTCTGTCCGGGCTCGTCTGTCCGCCCTCATCGCGTGCAGGCTCGTCAGTCGCTCGTCCGTCGCTCGTCGGTCGCTGGTTCGCAGCCGCGGCACGTCGCACGCCGGGGTCACGACGACTGGTACTCGAGCAGGACGCGGGGGAGTGCGTCGACGAGCTCGCGTGCCAGGAAGCCGATCGGTCCGACCTGAGCGGTCAGGCGGTCGCCCGCCGCGGTGTGCAGCGCGACGCCCCAGCACGTCGCCCGGTCGAGGTCCGTGCCACCCGCGAGCAGGCCGGCCACAGCGCCCGCGAGCACGTCGCCGCTGCCGGACGTGCCCAGCCCGGAGTGGCCGCTCGCGGACTGCCACGCTCCGCCACCGGGTGCCGCGACGTGCCCGGAGAGCGCGACGACGGCCCCGTACCGGTCCGCGATCGCCGCCGCCGCGTCCGGAGCGTCGAGCTCGTCACCGCCGAGCAGCCGCGCAGCCTCGCTCGTGTTCGGGGTCAGCACCAGGCGGCCCGCGAGCGTCCGACGCGCGTCGCCCAGGTCCGGGAGAACGCCCAGCGCATACGCGTCGAGCACGACGGGCGTCGTCGCGGGCAGCGCCGCGCAGATGTCGTCGACGACCTGGCGCGACCCGTCCGGGTCGTCGAGCCCTGGTCCGACGAGCACGACGTCGGCCCGCTCGAGCTCGTCACCCAGCGCGTCGGGGGGAGCGCCGCGCACCGAGCCCGTGGCGGTCTCGGGGAGCGGGACCACGCCTGCCTCGGGGACCGCGACGGCGACGCCGACGTCCGCCGAGGACGCGACCGCGAGGGTGAGGCGCCCGGCCCCGATGCGCAGCGCGGCGAGCCCGGCGAGCATCGCGGCGCCGGGCGTGCGGCGTGCGCCGCCGACCACCAGCACGGCTCCGCGCTCGTCCTTGGAGCCGTGCCGGTCCGGGAGCGGCCAGGTGCGCAGCAGCGCCGGCGTGATCGACACGGCGCCTCGTCCGTCGTCGGTACCGCGTGCGTCGTCGGTACCGCGTGCGTCGTCGGCACCGCGTGCGTCGTCAGCGGCCACGGGCGTCCGTCCCTTCGTGCTCGGTGACCGGGGCGTCGAGCGCGGCCAGGTGCGCGACGTCGTCGAAGGACGTCGCGCGCCAGGTGCCCTCGACGTGCTCGAGGCGGCTCACGGACGCGTTGCGGACGCCCCCGTGGCCGACGAGGTCGAACAGCTCGTCCTCGGTGAGCTCCTCGAGCACGTAGCGGACCAGGGCGATCACGGCGTCATGGGTGACGACGAGCACGAGCCGCCCGGCCTCGCGCCGGTCGATGTCGGCCAGTACCGACCGCAGGCGCAGTGCGACGTCGGCCCACGACTCGCCGCCCGGGGGCCGGTAGTAGAACTTGCCGAGCAGCGCCCGCCGGGCGGTCTCGTCGGGCAGGAGACGCGCCATGCCGCCCGTCGTCAGCCGGTCGGTGATGCCGAGCTCGCGGTCGCGCAGGCGCTCGTCGAGCCGGACCGGCAGGTCGAACCCCGCGGCACCGAGGGCGGCCTCGGCGGTCTGGCGGGCCCGCAGGTAGGGCGAGCACCACACGACGTCGGGCCGCTCACGCGCGGGGAGGTCGGCGAGCCACGCGCCGACGGCACGCGCCTGCTCGATCCCGCGCGCGCTGAGCGGGGTGTCGGCGTCGCGCGTGTCGAGGTCGAGCCGGTCCGCGCCGGCGCGCGCCGCCGCGGTAGCGGCCACGTTGCCGACGCTCTCGCCGTGCCGCACCAGCACGAGCCCACCCGCGACGTCTGCGTCCCTCATCCTTCGACTCCCGTCGCGTCGTGCGCGGCGCCCACAGGTTTGGACTCGGGCGAGCCGCGTTCCCGCAGGTAGATCGACAGCACCACCATGCTGGCCACGGCGAGGAACTCCGACTGCCAGTTCTGAAGCGTGCGGTTCCAGAAGTCGGGCAGGGTGAGGTACTCCGCGTACCCGACCGGGTCCTGCAGGTCCCGCAGGTGCTCCTCGTTGAGCTGCGTGCGGCCGGTGACGGACTGCGCGAACCACGACGCGAGGAAGATCGCGCCCATGACGAGCGTCAGCGAGTGCGAGTAGACCGACAGCCGCCACCCACCGCGTCGTGCCCAGGCCGGGGAGCTCTCGTCGGCGTACGTCCCGACCTTCTGCTGCTCGTCGGACTCGCGTCCCTCCTCGCCCGGCTTCTTGGACTCGGGGGAGCCGTGCTGGACGAACCAGACCGTCGCGCCGATGTAGAGCAGGAACTGCAGGAACTCCGACTGCCAGTTCTCCGCCACGTCGACCGCGAACGACGACGACGCGACGTACGAGACGAGCGAGACGGGGGCGAGCCCGGAGGCCCGCTGCTCACCGTTGAACAGCGCGACGCCCGTCAGGGCCTGGCCGGCGAGCGTCACGACGAACAGCGCCGCGAAGAACAGCGTCAGGCCGTTGCCTCGCAGGGCGTTCCTGGCGGCGCTCATCGCTGCAGCACCCCGAGGGCGACGAACCACGCCAGGCAGGCGGCCTCGAGCACGAGCACCGAGGTGAACAGCGCGCGCACGTCAGCTGCCCTCCAGCGTGCAGTCGTACGGCCGCTCGGGGCGCGGTTCGCAGCCCGCTGCGGTCACGAGCCATCCGTCCCTCGAGCGGGTGAGGAACAGGACGTCGTCGTCGGTGCGGACCTGCGCCTGGCGGCCGAACACACGCGCCTGCGTCGCATGCGTCGCGGTGGGCAGGTCGAGCTCGACCACGGCGGTGGAGCACGACGAACCGCTGTCCTCCTCGAGCGTCTCGACCGTGGTCGGCGCGAGGAGCGCGCACGCCGAGGCGCCGTCGTCGTGCGCCACGCTCGCGGCGAACGTCGTCGCGGCCTGCGAGGCCTCGCCCGCCCCGGGACCGGCCACCGAGCACGCGCCGAGGAGCGCGAGCGTCGTGGCGGCGACGGGGGCAGCCCGCCAGCGCGTGGCGGCCCGCATCGGCGTACCGGAGGAACGGGACATGCCTCGCACGCTAACCGCGCACCGAGGACCCCGCTCGCGGACGAGGCGACGCGCGGGATCGCGCGCTCACGCCCAGGTGCCGTGCAGCGGCAGCCGGCTCGACGACCCCGCGTCCGGCCACGACCCGATAGGTTGCGGCCGGGAGCGGTGGTCGCCGAGGGGTCACCCCCGCGCGGCATGGAGGTCCGGGAGGCTGCCGATGGACGCGGTGTGCACCACGCGGACGTCGGCGCGCGGGCAGCCGGTCACCGCCGGCGCGGACCTCACTCACCGCGCGGACCGGGGTCGGTGGGGCGTGCCATGACCGACCCGGAGGTCGTCGTGGACGACGAGGTCCCGCGCGCGTGGTGGCGTCGGCCGTTGCGGCTGCTGCTGTGGGCCGCGCTGGCGGTGTTCGCGTGGTTCGCGCTCGTGCGCCTCGTCGGGGCGATCGACTGGCGCGCCGTCGCGGAGGCGTTCGGGCACGTCCCCGGCTGGGTCGTCCTGCCGCTGCTCGCGCTGCTCGTCGTGCGGCAGGTGCTCAACGCCGTGCCGCTGCAGCAGTACGTCGCGCACCTCAGCCTGTTCCGGTCGCTGCAGAACGACCTCGCGGCCTACCTCGTCGGGAGCTTCACCCCACCTCCGGCGGACGTGGTCGTGCGCGTCTCGATGTTCCGGGCGTGGGGCGTGGACCCGGCCGCAGGCCTGGCGGGTGTCGGGCTCAACACCGCGACGTTCTACGCGGTGCGGTTCGGCGTGCCGGTGGTCGGCCTGGGGCTGCTGCTGCTCGGCGAGGGTGTGGAGGCCCGGCAGTGGGCGACCGCGCTCGCGAGCGCGCTCGTCGCAGCGGTGTGCGTCGCGGGGCTGGCGATGCTGCTGCGCTCCACCACGCTCGCGGCCTGGATGGGCCGGCGGGCAGGCGCGCTCGTCGGCCGGTTCCGCGCGGACGTCGACCCGCAGGCGTGGGCGGACTACCTCGTGGACCTGCGCGCGCGCACCTCCGACCGCCTGCGCACGGGCCTGGTGCCGTCGTTGCTCGCGCTGTTCGCGATGGTGCTCGTCGACGGCGCGATGCTCCTGCTCGCGCTGCGCGCGGTCGGGGTCCCGGTGAGCGCGCTGACGGCCGTCGACGTCCTCGCGGCGTTCCTCGTCGCCTACCCGATCACGCTCATGCCGATGTTCGGGTTCGGGATCATGGACGCCGTCCTGGTGGGCGCGTGGACCACGATCGCGGGCGTCGCGTGGGAGGCGGACATCGTCGCGGCGACGATCGTGTGGCGCGTCGTGACGATCGTCGGGCCGCTGGTCCTGGGGCTCGGGGTCGTCGCGTTCTGGCGTCGACGTGCAGGTGAGAGCGCCGCGGACGAGCTCGCCACGTCGTGATCGCGCGCCGTCGGCGCCACGGTCCGCCGTTACGGTGTGCGGGTGGTCGTCCCTCCCGCCAGCGCACGGTTCGCCGGTGTGCACCTGCGCGACGTCGTCGAGTGCGTCGACGTGCTGGCCGAGCCCGAGCGGCTGACCAGGCCCGGCTGGTGGGCGCTGGTCGGCGAGTTCGAGGGACGCGTGCGGGCCTGGCGGTTCGCGCGCGCGTCGTCGGACGAGCCCGCGCGAGCGACGAGCGCGTGGCACGGCCCCGACCCTGCGGACTGGACGACCTCGATGACGCGCGCGCAGTACGTCGCCGCGGTCCAGGCGGTGCGCGAACGCATCCGCGCGGGCGACGTCTACCAGGCCAACCTCTGCCGGGTGCTGAGCGCGCCGCTGGGGGCCGCCGGCGCCGAGCCGGACGCCCGCGCGCTCGCGTCGGTGCTCGCGGCGGGCAACCCCGCGCCGTTCGCGGGGCACGTGCACGTCGCGCACGGCCAGGTGGGTGTGGAGCCCGTGTGGGTCGTGACCGCGTCGCCCGAGCTGTTCCTGCGGCTCGAGGACGACGTGCTGACGTCGTCGCCCATCAAGGGCACCGCGGCGGTCCGTGACGGCCTGACGCCCAAGGACGACGCGGAGAACGTGATGATCACCGACCTCGTGCGCAACGACCTGCAGCACGTCTGCCGCGCCGGCACCGTCGAGGTCACCACGCTGCTCGGCGTCGAGGAGCACCCCGGGCTGGTGCACCTCGTCTCGACCGTGCAGGGCGTGCTGCACCCCGACGTCGCGCGGTCCGACGACCGCTGGGCGCAGGTGCTCGCCGCGACCTACCCGCCGGGCTCGGTCTCGGGCGCGCCCAAGTCGTCGGCGCTGCGGGTGATCGACGAGCTCGAACCCACGCCGCGCGGACCGTACTGCGGCCTCGTCGGATGGCTGCACGTCGCCGACGACGGCCGCACGCGCGCCGAGCTCGCGGTCGGGATCCGCACCTTCTGGTGGGAGGCGGACGACGAGGGCGCGGGCCGGCTGAGGTTCGGCACGGGCGCCGGGATCACGTGGGGGAGCGACCCGCAGGCCGAGTGGGACGAGACCGAGCTCAAGGCGGCGCGCCTCGTCGGCCTCGCGTCGACGTCGCGTCCCGGGACGGCACCGCGGGTGCGAGACTGACGCCCATGAGCGTCGTGATCTGGGCAGACGGGCGGCTGCACGCGCCGACGGACCGCATCCTGACGGGCGTCGACCACGGGGTGACCGTGGGGGACGGCGTGTTCGAGACGTGCGCGGTGTACGCGGGCCGCGCGTTCGCCCTCACCCGGCACCTGCGGCGCCTCGCCCGCTCGGCCGAGGGCCTCGGGCTGCCCGCACCGGACGACGGCCAGGTCCGCGACGCGGTGGCGGCGGTGCTCGGCGCAGCGGGCGACGTCGGCCGACTACGGATCACGTACACCGGCGGTCCGGGACCGCTGGGCTCGCACCGCGACGCGCCGGACGCCCAGCGGCCGTCCCTCGTCGTCCTGGCGGGTCCCGCGACGCGCGCGCCCTCGAGCCGGGTCGTACGCGTCCCGTGGGTGCGCAACGAGCGCTCCGCGGTGGCCGGGCTCAAGACCACGTCGTACGCCGAGAACGTCGTCGCGCTGGCGCACGCGTACCGGCAGGGCGCCGACGAGGCGGTGCTCGCGAACACGGTGGGCGAGCTGTGCGAGGGCACGGGCTCGAACGTCGTCGTCGAACGCGGGGGAGAGCTCGTGACCCCGGCGCTGTCGAGCGGCTGCCTCGCGGGCATCACCCGCGAGCTCCTGCTCGAGTGGGCGCCCGCGGCCGGGATCCCGGTCCGCGAGTCGCGGGAGGGAGAGCTGCCCTACGAGGTCCTGGACGAGGTGCTGGCCGGGTCCGCGCACCTCGCGCTCACCGGCTCGATCCGCAACGTCTCGCCGGTGCTCTCGCTCGACGGTCGGGACGTGCAGGCCGGTGCGCTCTGCCGCGCCGCCGCGGAGCTGTTCCAGGCGCGGGCGCTCGACGACCTCGACCCGTGACGGACGCGGCGGTGCCAGAGCCGCCGGGCTGACGGGCGCCGGGGCGGGGCCGCCATGAGGGACGTCCGGACGAACATGCCCGGACATGGAGCGACCGGCCCCGTCGTCGTTGGCGGGACCGGTCGGATGATCGGGAGTCAGGCAGTCAGCAGCGCGGCGATGAACGCCGAGATCTCCGACTCCATGCGGTCGCTCTCCGCGCCGAGCGGCACGAGCGCCTCCGTGCCGGCGAGGAAGCGGACGATCGGTTCGCTGGGTGCGGCGAGGAGCGCGCTGCCCTCGACCCCGCTCAGCGACACGAGCGCGTAGTCGGGATCCTCGTCCCGCCATACCTGGACGTCGCCACTTCCGGCAGGCGCGTCAGCAGTGGCGTGCATACCCATGGAGAGCAGCTCGCGGCCGATGAGCCAGGTCGACATGGTGTGCGGGCCGGTGAAGACTGCGCGCACCGTGTACGGGTCCGAGGTCCGGAAAGAGAGTTCTGCGCTGACCGGGATGACGCTCGCGTCGCTCCCGATCAGCTGCATGGCGACGACCTCGACGACGTCGTACGACGAGTGCGTCATCGGGTCCCCTCCTCGTCTACATGGGCTGTTGGTCCCAATCATGGCAGCGTGAATGCCCGATTGGACCTGAGTGCACCCAGGTTCACCCGGTGGGACGCCTTGTGAGCGCGCCCATCGTGGGTGCATGCACCTGTCCGCGCGTCGACCCTGAGCAGACGTTCACTCGCGAGTGACACATACCCGGTCAATCGGTCGCTCGCGGCAGCGACTTGAGTCCTCGCGGCCGCGGATCTCGAGCGATCGGGCGTGACGTACAGCGCAGATCATGCCCGACGAAGGCGTCCCGCGTCCCGGTTTCGGAATCTGACGTCGGGGCGGGTAGCATCCTCGTCAGCGTCGCCCACGGGTGACGTGCCGGACGTGCACGCGGAGCTTCCGCGGACCAGGTCTCGGGCGATTGGCTCAGTGGTAGAGCGCCTCGTTCACACCGAGGAGGTCACTGGTTCGAACCCAGTATCGCCCACCAGCTCCACCGACGAAGGCCGCCCCTCGAGGCGGCCTTCGTCGTCTCCGGGGCGGTCCTCGTCGTCTCGGGGCAGGTCGCGGGCGCGTCCCGGGCGCGTCCCGGGTGCGTGCGGTCCGCGTCCGCGGCGCGACCCGGCAGGCCGGGAGAGGTGCGAGCCCGGCCCCGGCGCGCCGGTTATCCGCACGAGCGGGGCGACCTGCGCGGGTAGCATCGACGGGTCCCGCCACCCGGCCGGACACCACGTCGCGCGGGTGATCCGCGCGAGCACCCGAGGAAGGCCCCCGCCCCGTGCCTGAGCTGATCGCCCTCACCGTCGACGGAACCGCGACCACGGTGCAGGCCGGCACGACGGGCACCGACCTGTTCGGCGACCGCAAGGACGTCGTCGTCGTCCGTGTCGACGGAGAGCTGCGTGACCTGGCCCTGCCGCTGCCCGACGACGCGAAGGTCGTCGAGCCGGTCAGCGTGCACGAGCCGGACGGGCTCGCGGTGCTGCGGCACAGCGCGGCGCACGTGCTCGCGCAGGCGGTGCAGGAGGTCAACCCGACCGCGAAGCTCGGCATCGGCCCGCCGATCACCGACGGCTTCTACTACGACTTCGACGTCGCGACCCCGTTCACGCCCGAGGACCTGCGCCAGCTCGAGAAGGTCATGTCGCGCATCGTCAAGGAGGGGCAGACCTTCCGGCGCTGGGACGTGACCGAGGAGCAGGCGCGCGAGGTGCTCGCGGCCGAGCCGTACAAGCTCGAGCTCATCGGCCTCAAGGGCGAGCCGGGCGCGGCCGACGGCGCGGACGTCGAGGTCGGCCTCGGCGGGCTGTCGATCTACCAGAACGTGCGTGGCGCCGGCCGCGAGAGCGAGACCGTCGTCTGGCAGGACCTGTGCCGCGGCCCGCACCTGCCGTCCACCAGGCTCATCGGCAACGGGTTCCAGCTGACCCGGTCGGCCGCTGCGTACTGGCGCGGCAGCGAGAAGAACCCTCAGCTGCAGCGCGTGTACGGCACCGCGTGGCCCAGCAAGGACGAGCTCAAGGCGTACCTCGAGCGGATCGCCGAGGCCGAGCGGCGCGACCACCGCAAGCTCGGCAACGAGCTCGACCTGTTCTCGTTCCCCGAGGAGATCGGCTCGGGCCTGGCGGTGTTCCACCCCAAGGGCGGGATCATCCGCATGGAGATGGAGGAGTACTCGCGCCGCCGGCACGTGCAGGCCGGGTACTCCTTCGTGAACTCTCCGCACATCACCAAGGAGCAGCTCTTCCAGATCTCCGGGCACCTGGACTGGTACGCCGACGGCATGTACCCGCCCATGCAGCTCGACGAGGAGCGCGACGCCGCGGGCAACGTCAAGCGGCAGGGGCAGAACTACTACCTCAAGCCCATGAACTGCCCGATGCACAACCTCATCTTCGCCGCGCGCGGCCGCTCGTACCGCGAGCTCCCGCTGCGCCTGTTCGAGTTCGGGACCGTCTACCGGTACGAGAAGTCCGGCGTCGTGCACGGCATGACCCGGGCCCGCGGCTTCACGCAGGACGACGCGCACATCTACTGCACCCGTGAGCAGATGCGCGACGAGCTGACCAGCCTGCTGACGTTCGTGCTCGACCTGCTCAAGGACTACGGGCTGGACGACTTCTACCTCGAGCTGTCGACCCGCAACCCCGAGAAGTCGGTCGGGTCCGACGAGGTGTGGGAGGAGGCCACCGAGACCTTGCGGGAGGTCGCCGAGGCGTCCGGCCTCGACCTGGTCCCGGACCCGGGCGGTGCCGCGTTCTACGGACCGAAGATCTCGGTGCAGGCCAAGGACGCCATCGGCCGGACCTGGCAGATGTCGACCATCCAGCTCGACTTCAACCTGCCCGAGCGGTTCGAGCTCGAGTACACCGCGCCCGACGGCACGCGCCAGCGCCCGGTGATGATCCACCGCGCGCTGTTCGGGTCGATCGAGCGGTTCTTCGCGGTGCTGACCGAGCACTACGCCGGCGCGTTCCCCGCGTGGCTGGCGCCCGTGCAGGTGCTCGCGGTGCCCGTCGCCGAGCCGTTCGAGGGCTACCTCGAGGACGTCGTCGGGCAGCTGCGCGGCCACGGCATCCGTGCCGAGGTCGACCGGTCCGACGACCGCTTCGGCAAGAAGATCCGCAACGCGAGCACGCAGAAGATCCCGTTCGTGCTCATCGCCGGTGGTGAGGACGTCGAGGCGGGCGCGGTGTCGTTCCGGTACCGCGACGGACGGCAGGAGAACGGTGTCCCGGTGGCCGAGGCGGTCGAGCGGATCGTCGCGGCCGTCCGCGACCACGCCCAGGTCTGAGCCGTGGCTGCCGACCGTGGCGGACCGCGGCGACCGGACACCGGCGTGAGCGGCCCCGAGCTTGTGGACGCCGCCGGGCTGGCCGGTGAGCCCGACGGCTTCCAGCGGCTGTGGACGCCGCACCGCATGGCCTACATCGGCGGGGAGAACAAGCCCGTCGACGACGCCGCGGGGCCGGGCTGCCCGTTCTGCCGCATCCCGACGCTGCCGGACGACGAGGGCCTCGTCGTTGCGCGCGGCTCGCTGGCGTTCGTCGTGCTCAACCTCTACCCGTACAACCCGGGTCACCTCCTGGTGTGCCCGTACCGGCACGTCGCGGACTACACGGACCTGACCGACGACGAGGTCGTCGAGGTGGCCGCGCTGACACAGACCGCGATGCGCGTGGCGCGCGACGTGATGAGCCCCAGCGGGTTCAACCTCGGCATGAACCAGGGCGACGTCGCGGGCGCCGGGATCGCGGCGCACCTGCACCAGCACGTCGTGCCGCGGTGGGACGGCGACGCGAACTTCCTGCCGGTGATCGGTCGCAGCCGCGCGCTGCCGGAGCTCCTCTCCGACACGCGCGCACGGCTCGCGGCCGCCTGGCCCCGACCCACCGAGGGATGATCGACCCGTGCTGAACCGTCTTCGTGGCGCGATGACCCGCATCTTCACGCCGGTCGCCGACGCGCTCCTGCGGCTCGGGGTCTCGCCCGACGCCGTGACGATCACCGGGACGGTCGTCGTCGTGGTCGCCGCCCTGTGGGCCTTCCCGACAGGCCACCTGCTCGCCGGGACGCTCGTCATCACGGTGTTCGTGCTGACCGACTCGCTCGACGGCGTCATGGCGCGTCGCGCGGGCCGGTCCGGGCCGTGGGGCGCGTTCCTGGACTCGACGCTCGACCGGTTCGGCGACGCCGCGATCTTCGGCGGTCTCGTGCTCTGGTTCTTCGGTGATGGGGACGACCGACTCACCGCGACGCTCGCGCTGGCGTGCCTGATCCTGGGCTCGGTCGTCCCGTACGCGCGGGCGCGTGCCGAAGGTCTCGGCATGACCGCGTCGGGCGGCATCGCGGAGCGCGCCGACCGCCTGCTGCTCGTCCTGACCGCGACGGCGTTCGTCGGTTTCGGTCTGCCCGTCGTCGTGCTGACGGTGGTGCTGGCGCTGCTCGCGCTCGCATCCGCGATCACGGTCGTGCAGCGCATGGCCATGGTCCGCCGGCAGGCCCGAGCCCTCGTGGCCGCTGACGGGACGACGGGTCCGGCCGCGCCGGACGCCCGACCCGGCGGCGCGGAGGGCACGGTCGCATGAGGATCGACGTCGGGGCGCTCTACGCGTTCGCGTGGCGCCAGGCTCCGCGCCTGCCCGGAGCGGTGCTGCGCGGTGCCGCAAACCTGGGCGCGGACGTCGCGTGGCTGCGACGAGGCGGTGGCGTACGCCGGCTCGAGGCGAACCTCGCGCGGGTCCGGCCGGACCTCAGCCGGGCGCAGGTGCGGCGGCTGTCGCGCGCCGGCATGCGGTCGTACCTGCGCTACTTCGGCGAGGCGTTCGCGCTCAGTGGTGCGAGCCGGGAGCAGATCGACGCCCGCGTGCGCGCGGTCGGGCTCGACCGCGTCGTGGAGCACACGCGCGAGGGCCGCGCGGTCGTGCTCGCGCTCGGGCACCTCGGCAACTGGGACCTGGCGGGCGCGTGGGCCACGCGCGCGGTCGCGCCCGTCACGACGGTCGCGGAGCGACTCGAGCCGCCCGAGGTGTTCGACGAGTTCCTGCGGTTCCGCGAGAGCATCGGCCTGCGCATCCTCGCGCTCGGCGACGGCGACGTGTTCCGCCAGCTCGTGCGCGGCGTGCGCACCGGCGGCGCGGGGCTCTTCCCGCTGCTCGCCGACCGCGACCTGACCCACAGCGGGGTGGAGGTCGACCTGTTCGGCCGCCGTGCGCGCGTCGCCGCGGGGCCCGCTGCGCTGTCGCTCGCGACCGGGGCGCCGCTCCTGACGACTCTCATCACGTACGAGCGGCTGCACGGCGAGCGGCGTCGACGTGCGCGCTCGCCGTGGGGGATCGTCATCTCGTTCGTGCCCGTCGCGCCGGTGGGCGACGACGTCCCGCGCGCCGACCGCGTCAGGGTGCTGACCCAGGCCTGGGTCGACGCGCTGGCGGCGGGGATCGCGGACTCGCCGCAGGACTGGCACATGCTGCAGCGCGTCTTCGTCGAGGACCTCGACCCGGTGCGCTACGCCGCGACGCGCGCCCGTGCGGGCGAGACGGACGCGCAGAGCGCGGCCGACGAGGCGGGGACGGTGCGACCGTGACCGCGGCCGCGAACCGCCCGCTGCGCGTCGGGATCGTCTGCCCGTACTCGTTCGACGTACCCGGTGGCGTCCAGTTCCACGTGCGCGACCTGGCCGAGGCCCTGCTCGCGCGCGGGCACGAGGTCGAGGTGCTCGCGCCGGCCGACGACGAGACGCCCGTGCCCGACTACCTCACGGCAGCGGGCCGCGCGGTGCCGGTCCGGTACAACGGCTCGGTCGCGCGCCTGACGTTCGGCCCCGTGACCGCGGCCCGCACGCGCAAGTGGCTCGAGCAGGGCCGGTTCGACGTGCTGCACCTGCACGAGCCGGTGACCCCGAGCCTGTCCATGCTCGCGCTGTGGATCGCGGACGGCCCCGTCGTCGCGACGTTCCACACGTCGACGGTGCGCTCGCGGTCGCTGCAGGTCGCGTTCCCGCTCGTGCGCCAGTCGCTCGAGAAGATCTCCGCGCGCATCGCCGTGTCCGAGGACGCGCGCCGCACGCTCGTCGACCACCTCGGCGGGGACGCCGTGGTGATCCCGAACGGTGTCTACGTCGACGCGTTCGAGCGGGCGCAGGCCGACGAGCGCTGGACCGGGACGCCGGACGCGCCGACGATCGCGTTCCTCGGGCGGCTCGACGAGCCGCGCAAGGGCCTCGGCGTGCTGCTGCGGGCGGTGGCCGAGGTGCTCGCGCACCGGCCGGGTGCGCGCTTCCTGGTCGCGGGGCGCGGGGACACGGGTGAGGAGCAGGCGCGCGAGGTCCTCGGGGACCAGGCCGGTGCGGTCGAGTTCCTGGGCGGCATCTCGGACGAGGACAAGGCGCGCCTGCTGGCGTCGGTCGACGTGTACGTCGCACCGCAGACGGGCGGCGAGAGCTTCGGCATCGTGCTCGTCGAGGCGATGAGCGCGGGCGCGGCCGTGGTGGCGAGCGACCTCGGTGCATTCTCGCGCGTGCTCGACGACGGCGCCGCGGGCGTCCTGTTCCGGACGGGCGACTCCGACGACCTGGCCCGCACCCTGGTGCGTGTGCTGGACGACGCCGACCTGCGCGAGCAGGTCGCGGCCCGCGCGTCCGCGGTCGTGCGCCGCTACGACTGGTCCGCGGTCACCGACCAGGTGCTCGCGGTGTACGAGATGGCCGTGGCGGGTCGCGACGCGCCCGTGGGCGAGGACCCGTCCTCGCTGCGCGGCGCCCGGATCCTCGAGCTGCGGCGCGGCCGCGAGAGCCGAGGTGACCGATGACGTGGTCCGAGATCGCGGTCGTCGTGGTCGTGGTGCTCGCGCTGCTCGTGTGGTCCGTGTGGGTCGCCGCATCGCGGCTCGACCGGCTGCACCGGAAGGTCGGCGCGTCCCGCAGCGTCGTCGAGGCGCAGCTCGTGCGGCGCGCGACCGCGGCGGCGGCGCTCGCGACCTCGGGGCTGCTCGACCCCGTGTCGTCGGTGCTCGTGGGCGAGGCCGCCTGGGCGGCGCTCGGTGCGGAGGGCACCACGGGGCGCTCGGACGGCCCGCCCGAGCTGCTCGCGCTGCTGCTGTCCGACCCGCGCGGCAGCGGGGACCGTGCGCTGTCCGCGCCTGCACCCACGGGTGACGAGGAGGAGCGAGGCCAGGTCGAGAGCGAGCTGAGCTCGACGCTGCGCGAGGTGCTCGGCGAGCCGGACGAGGTCGCGACCGTGCGCGCCGAGCCGGGCGGCGCCGAGCTGCTCGACGCGCTGAGCTCGGCCTGGTACCGCGCCGAGATCGCGCGCCGCTTCCACAACGAGGCCGTCCTGCAGACCCAGCGGGTCCGCCGCGGCCGGTTCGTGCGGCTGCTGCGGCTCGCCGGGCACGCACCGGAGCCCCGCACGCTCGAGCTCGATGACGCGTGGCCCGCCGCGCTGCCCCGCCCCGGGGTCGGCTGACCGACGAACGCAGGCGGCCCCCCGGCGCGCGGCGTCGCGGCGCGCCGGACCCGACGCGCCGCGCGCAGGCGCGGCGGCGAGGGGTGCCGCGGCATGAGACGTTCGCACGGTTCGACCCCGCGCACGCACTACGATGGCCGGGTTCGGCCCGCCGTGGAGCCGTGTCGGCTCGCCCGGCGGTCCGCCGTCCGGAGGAGTCGCGAAGGCCCCGGACCGCACACCACCAGTGACCGCACCTTCTCCTGCGAGGCATGACGTGACCAGCGACAACAGCCAGCCCACCCCGACGAGCGACGCAGCCGGCGTCATCGGCACGGCGCGCGTGAAGCGCGGCATGGCGGAGATGCTCAAGGGCGGCGTCATCATGGACGTCGTCACCGCCGAGCAGGCGAAGATCGCCGAGGACGCCGGGGCGGTCGCGGTGATGGCGCTCGAGCGCGTCCCCGCGGACATCCGCGCGCAGGGCGGCGTCGCGCGCATGAGCGACCCGGACCTGATCGACGGCATCATCGACGCCGTCTCGATCCCGGTCATGGCCAAGGCACGCATCGGCCACTTCGTCGAGGCGCAGGTGCTGCAGAGCCTGGGCGTCGACTACGTCGACGAGTCCGAGGTCCTCACGCCGGCCGACTACGCGCACCACATCGACAAGTGGGCCTTCACGGTTCCCTTCGTCTGCGGTGCGACCAACCTGGGCGAGGCGCTGCGCCGCATCACCGAGGGCGCCGCGATGATCCGTTCGAAGGGCGAGGCCGGCACGGGCGACGTCTCGAACGCGACCACGCACATGCGCACGCTGCGCGACGAGATCCGCCGCCTCACGTCGCTGCCCGAGGACGAGCTGTTCCTCGCGGCCAAGGAGCTGCAGGCGCCGTACGAGCTCGTCAAGGAGGTCGCCACCGCCGGCAAGCTCCCGGTCGTGCTCTTCACCGCAGGAGGCATCGCGACGCCCGCCGACGCGGCGATGATGATGCAGCTCGGCGCCGAGGGCGTGTTCGTCGGCTCGGGCATCTTCAAGTCCGGCAACCCGGCCGAGCGCGCCGCGGCGATCGTCAAGGCGACGACGTTCTACGACGACCCGGACGTCATCGCGAAGGTCTCGCGCGGGCTGGGCGAGGCCATGGTCGGCATCAACGTCGACGACGTGCCGGTCCCGCACCGCCTGGCCGAGCGGGGCTGGTGACCGCAGAGCAGTCGACGAAGGCCGCGGGCGACGACGAGCCCGCGGCCTTCGTCGTGCCCGCCGTGCGTCCGGTCCGCGAGCACCCGCACCCCGAGCACCCGGATCCCGCGCACCCGGACCCCGGGCAGCCGGCCTCCGAGCACCCGGAGCCCGGGCTGCCGGACCCCGAGCACGGGGGCCCCGTGCACCCGCTGGGACCGGAGTGGACGCGCGGGGCCGACGGGCTGCTCTTCCGACGCGCGGCGCGCGTGATCCTGCTCGACGAGGCCGATCGCGTGCTCCTCATCCGGGGGCACGACGCGGACCAGCCCGAGCGGTCGTGGTGGTTCACGATCGGCGGCGGCATCGACGCGGGGGAGACGCCGCTCGACGCCGCCCGGCGCGAGGTACGCGAGGAGTCGGGCATCGACCTGGCCGCGCACGAGGTCCACGGCCCCGTCTTCACGCGGTCGGCGATCTTCGACTTCTTCTTCGAGCACTGCCGCCAGGACGAGGAGATCTTCCTCGCACGCGTGCCGTCGTCGTCGTTCGTCGGCGAGGACCGTTCCGGCTGGACGGCGCTCGAGCAGGACGTCATCGACGAGCTGCGGTGGTGGACGCTCGACGACCTTGCGGCCGTCGACATCGAGGTCTTCCCGGAGGGCCTGGCGACACTCGTCGGCAGCCTGCTCCCGCAGTGGGACGGCACGACGAGGCACCTGGGTCTCGCCCGCGAGTGAGGCGCGGGTCCCCGGTCGTGTGACCAGGGGTGCGGGACCGGCGCGGCGCTGCCGGAGGACCGTGGGTGACGTGCCGACCTCAGCGGCGGCCGAACCCGCCGAGGATCGAGCCCAGGATGTCCTGCAGCCCGCCCCCCGACGTGGGCGCGGACGTCGCCGTCCCCGTGCCGCCGCCCTGCATCTTCTTGGCCAGGTAGGCCATGACGATCGGCGCGAGCATCGGCAGCAGGCGTCCGACGAGCCCGCCGCCCGAGCTGCCGAGCGACGCGGCGGACGTCCCGCCGAGTCGGGCGCCGAGGTCGGAGTCGACCCGCTCGGCCACCTGGTCGGTCCCGCCGCCGAAGATGTGGCCGAGGATCTTGGCGCCGTCGTCGAGGTCCAGGCCGCCCAGGTCGACGCCGCCGTCGAGCAGGGACGGCGGGTGCTGCTCGAGGGCGCCCGCCAGCGAGGCTGCACCGTCGGGGCTCGCGGCGTTCGACTGCAGCCCGCCGACGAGCGCGGGCAGCGCGCTGCGTACCGCGGCCTCGGCGGTGGCCTCGTCGACACCGAGCCGGGCCGCCAGCGAGGGCAGGGGGATCTGGGTCAGGATCTCGTCGATGTCGCTCATCGTCGGGCCTCTCGAGGTGCCCGCCGGCTGCGGGCGGTTCGTCTCGGAGACTAGCCCCGGGATCTCGGTGCGGCGCGTCGGAGGGACGCGCGGACGCACGCCGGTGCGCGCTGCCCGGGACGGGCGTACTGGTCAGTAACCTGCCTGTGACCTGCGGCGGCTACGGTCGAGGGATGCCGATCGCATCCCACGCCTCGCCCGCGCGCGCCATCCCGCGCAGCGGCATCCGCACGCTCATGGAGCTCGCTCTCGAGGACCCCGGCGCCCTGCACCTCGAGATCGGCGAGCCCGATGCCGTGCTGCCGGAGCACGTCGTCGACGCGGTCGCCCGGGCCGCCGCCCGTGGCGCGACGGGCTACTCGTCGAGCCTCGGCCTCGCCGAGCTCCGGGAGGCGGGCGCGGCGCGCGTCGCGAAGCGCTCGGGGGTCCACGTCGATCCAGGCGCGGTCGCGGTGACGCACGGGGCCATGAGCGGGCTGGCGATGGCGATGTCCGGCCTGCTCGGTCCCGGCGACGAGATCCTGCTGCCGGACCCGACGTTCCCGAACTGGGCGATGGCCGCGCACGCGTGCGGCGCGGTCCCGACGACCTACCTGGCCCGCGCGGCGAACGGCTTCGTGCCGCTCGTCGAGGACGTCGAGGCCGCCATCACGCCGCGCACGCGCGCGATCGTCGTGTGCTCGCCCAACAACCCGACCGGCGCCGTCTACCCCGCGGCGACGGTCGAGGCGCTCGTCGAGCTCGCGCGGCGCCACGACCTGTGGCTGCTGTCCGACGAGTGCTATGAGGCGATCACGTTCGGGGCGCCGCACGTGAGCCCCGCTGCGTACGACACCGACGGGCGCGTGCTCGTCTTCCACTCGATGTCCAAGACGTACGCCATGACCGGGTGGCGCGTGGGCCTGACCGTGCTGCCGCACCCGGAGCTCGTCGAGCTCGTCGGCCAGATCGCGGAGGCGACCGTCTCGTGCCCGTCGACGGTCGGGCAGCACGCAGCGCTCGCCGCGCTCACCGGGTCGCAGGAGTGGGTGCACGAGGCCGTCGAGTCCTACTGGGACCGTCGCGACGCGGCGATCGAGCTCCTGAGCTCGCGTGGTCTGCGGTTCTCCGAGCCCGAGGGTGCCTTCTACCTCATGGTCGACGTCGGCACGGCGGACACCGAGGGCTTCGCGCGGCGGCTGCTCGAGCGTCGGCACGTCGCGGTCGCCCCGGGCTCGACGTTCGGTGGCGGCGCGGACCGCATGGTGCGCGTCAGCCTCGCGGCGGCCCGGCCCGTGCTGCTCGACGGGCTGTCCCGGCTGGCCGACGAGGTGCGCTCGGTCGCGGGGAGCGGCGGCCGCGCCGCTGCCGCCCGCTGAGCAGGGGACGGGCGGGCGATGCGCACGTGGTGAGCACGGGCGGACGCGCGGAGCACCAGCCGAGTCGACCTAGGATCGCTGGGTGACTGCGACCGTCGGTGTCCTGGCCCTGCAGGGGGACGTGCGCGAGCACGCGCGTGCCCTCGAGACCGAGGGAGCACGCGCCGTGCCGGTGCGCCGCGTGTCCGAGCTGGACGCGGTGGACGCGCTCGTCATCCCCGGGGGCGAGTCGACCACCATCGACAAGCTCCTGCGCGCGTTCGACCTGTACGAGCCCGTCCGGGACCGGCTGCGCGCCGGCATGCCGGCGTACGGCTCGTGCGCGGGCATGATCCTGCTCGCCGACCGCGTCCTGGGCGGCATCGAGGGTCAGCAGACCCTCGGCGGCATCGACATCACGGTGCGCCGGAATGCGTTCGGGCGCCAGGTCGACTCGTTCGAGACCGACCTGTCGATCGACGGCATCGACGACGGCCCGCTGCACGCCGTGTTCATCCGCGCACCGTGGGTCGAGGAGGTCGGCCCGGCCGCGACGGTGGTCGGGCGCGTCGAAGGTGGCCCGGCCGCCGGTAGGATCGTCGCGGTCCGCCAGGGGCCGCTGTTGGTGACCTCGTTCCATCCGGAGGTCACGGGTGACACCCGGGTGCACCGTCTCTTCGTCCAGATCGTCCGCGACAGCCAGGGGTAACGAGCGCATGTCGGGTCACTCCAAGTGGGCCACCACCAAGCACAAGAAGGCCGTGATCGACGCGAAGCGAGGCAAGCTCTTCGCCAAGCTCGTCAAGAACATCGAGGTGGCCGCCCGCACGGGCGGCGGTGACCCTGCGGGTAACCCCACGCTCTTCGACGCGATCCAGAAGGCCAAGAAGTCGTCGGTCCCCAACGACAACATCGACCGCGCGCTCAAGCGCGGCTCGGGGCAGGAGGCCGGGGGAGCCGACTACCAGACGATCATGTACGAGGGCTACGGCCCCGGCGGGATCGCGGTGCTCGTCGAGTGCCTCACCGACAACCGGAACCGCGCGGCCTCCGACGTGCGCGTGGCGTTCACGCGCAACGGCGGCCAGATGGCCGACCCGGGTTCGGTCTCCTACCTGTTCAGCCGCAAGGGCGTCGTGATCGTCCCCAAGGAGGGCACCGACGAGGAGGCCGTGATGGAGGCGGTCCTCGAGGCGGGCGGCGAGGAGGTCACCGACCTCGGCGACCAGTTCGAGGTGCTGAGCGAGGCGACCGACCTGGTGCCCGTCCGCACGGCGCTGCAGGAGGCGGGCATCGAGTACGACTCCGCCGACGTGGTGTTCTGGCCGTCGACGCAGATCGAGGTCGACGCCGAGGGCGCGCGCAAGATCCTGCGTCTGATCGACGCGCTCGAGGACTCCGACGACGTGCAGAACGTCTACGCGAACTTCGACGCGTCCGACGAGGTCATGGCCGAGCTCGAGAACGACTGACGGACCGGCCTGCGACCGACGTCGCGACGAGGGGCGCACCACCACTGCCGGTGGTGCGCCCCTCGCGCGTCCGGTCGCTCGGTCCGGTCCCTCGGGTCGCTCCCCTCAGGTCGCTCCCTCGGGTCGCGCCGCTGTGAGGAGCGCCGCACCCGGCGTTGCGCCCTCCGCGGCGGCGCGGACGGGTGCGACGATGCCCGCGTGCGAGTTCTCGGCGTGGACCCCGGCCTGACCCGGTGCGGCCTCGGGGTCGTGGACGGGCTGCCGGGGCGGCGCGTCCGGCTCGTGCACGTCGGCGTCGCCACGTCGTCGGCCGACCTGGACGTCGACCAGCGGCTCCTGCTCATCGAGCGTCGCCTCGAGGAGTGGCTCGAGGAGCACGCGCCCGACACGGTCGCGGTCGAGCGGGTCTTCGCGCAGCACAACGTGCGCACGGTCATGGGCACGGCCCAGGTGGCCGGCCTCGCGATGGTGGCCGCGGCTCGTCGTCGGATCCCGGTGGCGCTGCACACGCCGTCGGAGGTCAAGGCGGCCGTCACCGGCAACGGACGCGCGGACAAGGCCCAGGTCCAGACGATGGTCGCGCGCCTGCTCCAGCTCGACGAGCTGCCGCGGCCGGCCGACGCGGCGGACGCGCTCGCGCTCGCGATCTGCCACCTGTGGCGCCCGGCGGGCGCGCTCGGTGCTCCGCAGCGGCCCGCGGCCGCCATGACCGCGGCGCAGCGGGCCTGGGCCGCCGCCGAGCAGGCCGCCCGCCGCTGAGCCGACGAGAGGGCGTGTCGTTCGTACAGATGTTCGTGCGTGTGGGACAGTGACGGGTCGAACGGTGGAGGTGCTCGCGGAGGTGGCAGTCGAGGTGGACCGGTGATCGCGTCCGTGCGGGGGACGGTCCTCGCGGTGAGGCTCGACTCGGCGGTGGTCGAGGTGGGCGGGGTCGGCATGCTGGTGCACGCGACGCCCGCGACCCTCGCCCAGCTGCGGCACGGGCAGGAGGCGGTGCTGCACACGTCGCTCGTCGTGCGGGAGGACTCGCTGACGCTGTTCGGCTTCGCGGACGACGACGAGCGCGAGGCCTTCGAGGTCGTGCAGACCGTCAGCGGGGTCGGGCCCCGGCTCGCGCTCGCGATGCTCGCGGTGCACACCCCCGACGGCCTGCGCCGGGCGGTCGCCGACGAGGACCTCAAGGCGCTCGAGCGCGTCCCGGGCATCGGGCGCAAGGGCGCCCAGCGCATCGTCCTCGAGCTCAAGGACCGGCTCGGTGCGCCGTCGCCCGTGGCCCCCGCGGGGGGCGGGGGCGCGCCGCCCGAGGTGGCCGCGAGCGACCGCCGGCAGCAGGTGGTCGACGCGCTCGTGGGTCTGGGCTGGAACCCCAGGGTCGCCGACGAGGCCGTGGCGAACGTGCTCGCGGACACCGAGGGCGCGCTCGCGGCCGACGACGTCCCGGCGGTCCTGCGGGCGGCGCTGCGCGGGCTCGGCGGCGCGCGTGGCTGAGCACGCGGCTCGCGGCGAGGGCGACGACGAGCTCGTGACCGAGCGGTTCCCCGCGGACTCGCTCGTGCGCTCGGGTGCGGACGACGTCGAGCGCGCCGCCGAGGCGGCGCTGCGCCCGCGGCGCATGGCGGAGTTCGTCGGGCAGCGCGTGGTGCGTGAGCAGCTCTCGCTCGTGCTGCAGGCGGCGCGCGGCCGTGGCCGCGCCCCTGACCACGTGCTGCTCTCCGGCCCGCCGGGCCTGGGCAAGACGACGCTCGCGATGATCATCGCCGCCGAGCTCGGCGCGTCGCTGCGCGTCACGAGCGGGCCGGCGATCCAGCACGCGGGGGACCTTGCCGCGGTGCTGTCCTCGCTCGAGGAGGGCGAGGTGCTGTTCCTCGACGAGATCCACCGCATCGCGCGGCCGGCCGAGGAGCTGCTGTACGTCGCGATGGAGGACTTCCGCGTCGACGTCATGGTCGGCAAGGGGGCCGGGGCGTCCGCGATCCCGCTCGCGCTGCCCCCGTTCACGGTCGTGGGCGCGACGACGCGCGCGGGCCTGCTGCCCGCCCCGCTGCGGGACCGCTTCGGGTTCACCGGGCACCTCGACTTCTACGCGACCGACGAGCTCGAGCAGGTGCTGCTGCGCTCGGCCGGCCTGCTCGGCGTCCCGCTGGCCGGCGCGGCGGCGCGCGAGATCGCCTCGCGCTCGCGCGGCACGCCGCGCATCGCCAACCGGCTCCTGCGCCGCGTGCGCGACTGGGCGGAGGTGCGTGGTGACGGCACGCTGAGCCTGGCCGCGGCACGCGCTGCGCTCGAGGTGTACGAGGTCGACCAGCGCGGGCTGGACCGCCTGGACCGCGCGGTGCTCGAGGCGCTGTGCCAGCGGTTCGGCGGGGGACCGGTGGGTCTGACGACGCTCGCGGTGGCCGTCGGCGAGGAGCCCGAGACGGTCGAGACGGTGGCGGAGCCGTTCCTCGTGCGCGAGGGCCTGATCGGCCGCACGCCGCGCGGGCGGGTCGCGCTGCCGGCGACCTGGGAGCACCTCGGGCTGACCGTTCCGCGGGACCCGGGGACCCTGTTCGGCTGACGGTGTCATGGCGGGTACACGATCTGTGGCAGGCTCCGGGCCGTGCGGGAACCTTCGCACCCGGATGTGCGTTGGAGCGACGGGCCGCTGCGCCTAGACTGCCCCGGACACGATCGACCCTAAGGACTCTGCTGTGACACAGCTCAGCGTCGCGCTCGCGGCGAACAGCGCCACCACCACGACCGGTGGTGGCGGCGGCTACTCGATGTACCTGATCCTGATCCTCGCCGTGGTGGCGTTCTGGTTCATGTCGCGCCGCACGCGCAAGCAGCAGCGGGCGCAGCAGGAGTTCCGCAACACGCTCGAGGCCGGGGACGAGGTCATGACCGCCTCCGGCATGATCGGCACCGTCGTCGAGATCGAGGACGACGCCATCACGCTCGAGTCGGAGCCGGGCGGCGGCCGGACGCGCTGGGTGCGCGCCGCGATCGCCAAGAAGATCGAGCCGCCGGTGGTCGACGAGGACGAGGTGGACGACGTCGACGACGACGCCGACCTGTCCGACGAGGACCTCACCGAGGACGACGTGATCGACGTCCCGGACGACCTGTCGTCGCTGCCGCCCACCCGGGGGGACGACGAGACCGACCGGAAGTAGCCCACGCGGCCCGCCGAGTCGTTCGGCGGGCCATGACCCCACCGGTCACCTCCGACCGGTGCGCGCACGAGAGAAGAACTCCGTTGGCCCCACCCACACGCCGCCGCCGGCCGGTTCGCACCCTGATCACGCTGGTGGTCATCGTCGTGCTGCCCTTCCTGGCGGTCTTCATCGGTACGAAGACGTCCGACGCGACCTGGACCCCCAAGCTGGCCCTCGACCTCGAGGGCGGGACGCAGGTCATCCTGACCCCGGTCTCGACCGACGGTCGTGAGCCGACGTCGGAGGACATCAGCCAGGCGATCAACGTGATCCGTCAGCGGGTCGACGGATCGGGCGTGTCCGAGGCCGAGATCAGCAGCCAGGGCGGCAACAACATCGTCGTCGCCATCCCGGGCAAGGCGTCCGAGGAGACGATCGAGACGATCAGCCGGTCGTCGCACATGGAGTTCCGCCCGGTCCTCGTGCAGGACTACGCGTTCTCGGCGCCGACCGAGGAGCCGACCGCCGACCCGAGCGCCGACGCCACGGGTGCGCCCACGGCCGAGCCCACCGCGGACGCGACCGCGTCGGCCGGGGACGAGACGGCCACGCCGACGCCGACCGAGTCGGCCGACACGACCGCGGACGCGACCGACGACGCGAGCGCGCCGGCGACGCCGCCCGCGGACGACGCCACGACGGAGCCGACGCAGGAGCCGACGGCTGCGGCCGAGCGCCCGAGCGAGCCCGCGTCGGCGAGCGACGTCGCCTACTGGGTCACGGACGACCTGCGCGCCGAGTTCGACGCGCTCGACTGCACCGACCCGGCGAACCTCGGCGGCAGCATCGCGGGCACGCCCGACGCCGCGTTCATCAGCTGCGGTGTCGACGGGGACGGCAACAGCGACGGTCTGAAGTACATCCTCGGTCCCGTCGAGATCGACGGGAAGGAGATCGACTCGGCCTCGTCGGGTCTCGAGGTCCTGCCGAGCGGTGCGATGGGCAACCGCTGGGTCGTGAACATGGAGTTCACGTCCAAGGGCGCCGACCAGTTCACCGACGTCACGACCCGTCTGGCCACCCAGAGCGAGCCCCTCAACCAGTTCGCGATGGTGCTCGACGGCCTCGTCATCTCGGCGCCGAGCGTGAGCCAGGCGATCCCGAACGGCAGGGCCGAGATCTCGGGCAGCTTCAACCAGACGTCGGCCGCGCAGCTCGCGAACCGCCTGAACTTCGGTTCGCTCCCGCTCGACTTCACGGTCCAGAGCGAGCAGCAGATCTCGGCCACGCTCGGCACCGAGCAGCTCGAGAAGGGTCTGCTCGCGGGCGTCATCGGCCTGCTGCTCGTCGTGCTGTACTCGATGCTCCAGTACCGCACGCTGGGCCTCGTCACGGTCGCGTCGCTCGCGATCGCGGCTGTCCTCACGTACGGCGTGATCACGATGCTGTCGTGGACGCAGGGGTACCGGCTGTCGCTGCCGGGTGTCGCGGGTCTGATCGTCGCGATCGGCATCACCGCGGACTCGTTCATCGTCTACTTCGAGCGCATCCGTGACGAGCTGCGCGAGGGCCGGGCGCTCGGCGCCGCGGTCGAGCGCGGCTGGGCGCGTGCCCGCCGCACGATCCTGGCGTCCGACGCGGTCAACCTCATCGCGGCCGTGGTGCTGTACTTCCTGGCGGTCGGCGGGGTGCGCGGCTTCGCGTTCACGCTCGGCCTGACGACGATCATCGACGTCATCGTCGTGTTCCTCTTCACCCACCCGCTCATGGAGGTCCTGTCGAAGACGAAGTTCTTCAGCGAGGGCCACCCCGCCTCAGGTCTCGACCCGCGGCGCCTGGGCGTCACCGGGCCGCGCTACGTGGGTCGCGGCAGGGTCGTGACAGGTCTGCGCACGGACGTGGAGCAGGGCGACACGGCGGCCACCGCCGACGTGCGCACGCCCGCGACGGTCGGTGCACGCAAGGACGGTCTGACCATCGCCGAGCGTCGGGCGGCGCAGCGCGCCGCGGCGCAGGGCGGGCCTGCGGAGGCCACCACCTCCGACGTCAAGGACGACACGGCCGGCGACGCGTCGGTCGAGGGGAGCGAGCGCTGATGGCCGCCGGATTCGCCCAGTGGGGCAACGACCTGTACACCGGTCGTCGCTCGTACGACATCGTCGGACACCGACGCATCTTCTACATCGCCTCGTCGATCCTCGTCCTGATCTCGGCCGTGCTGCTGATCAAGCCGGGCCTCAACCCCGGGATCGAGTTCCGGGGTGGCTCGGAGTTCGTCGTCTCCGGCATCGAGGGCGACCGCGACCAGCAGCTCGCGATCGACACGGTCAAGTCGGTCGCGTCCGACGCGTCGCCCGAGGTCACGAACCTCGGCAGCGACTCGCTGCGCATCCAGGTCGGTGAGCTCACGGACAAGGAGGTCAACGAGGTCGGCGACGCCCTGCAGGCCGCGTTCGACGTGACCGAGGACGAGATCACGACGCAGTTCGTCGGACCGACCTGGGGCCAGGACGTCTCGCGCAAGGCGATCACCGGCATCCTCGTGTTCCTCGTGTTCGTCACGGTCGTCATGACGATCTACTTCCGCAACTGGCGCATGGCGCTGGCGGCACTGATCGCGCTCTTCCACGACCTGATCATCACGGTCG
This sequence comes from Cellulomonas persica, assembly GCF_007989825.1. Classification (GTDB taxonomy): domain Bacteria; phylum Actinomycetota; class Actinomycetes; order Actinomycetales; family Cellulomonadaceae; genus Cellulomonas; species Cellulomonas persica. The sequence goes on from NZ_BJUA01000002.1 coordinate 161,879, forward strand.
GCCTGTACGCGGGCATCGGCTGGGAGGTCACGCCGGCGACGGTGATCGGCTTCCTGACGATCCTCGGGTACTCGATCTACGACACGGTCGTCGTGTTCGACAAGGTGCGCGAGAACACGGCCGACACGCTCGACCAGAGCCGGTTCACCTACGCCGAGAAGGCGAACCTCGCGGTCAACCAGACGCTCGTGCGCTCGATCAACACCTCGGTCGTCGCCTTGCTGCCCGTCTCCGCGATCCTGTTCGTCGGGGCGTTCGTGCTGGGCGCGGGAACCCTGCGGGACATCGCCCTCGCGCTGTTCGTGGGCATGCTCATCGGTGCGTACTCCTCGATCTTCCTCGCGACGCCGCTCGAGGTGACGCTGCGGGAGCGTGAGCCGCGCATCAAGGCGCACACCGCCAAGGTCCTCGCGGCCCGCGCGGGAGCCGACGCGGGTGAGGGCGCGGAGCGCGTGGCCCTGGTGCACGCGGCCGGTCAGCTGCGCCCCGGCACCCACCTCGGCCAGGCGGCGCAGCCGAAGCGGCGCAAGCCGTCGCGATGAGCGGCGCCGCCCCGGGCCCGACCGCGCAGGACCCGGCGCGCGACGAGGTCGTGCGCCGGGTCCACTCGCTCGTCCGGCTGGTCCCGGACTACCCCCAGCCGGGCGTCCTGTTCCGGGACATCACGCCGCTGCTCGCCGACGCGAGTGCGTTCGCGGACGTGGTGACCACGATGGCCGCCCCCGTGCCCGGGCCCGTCGACCTGGTCGCGGGCATGGAGGCGCGCGGCTTCCTGCTGGCCGCCCCCATCGCGACGGCGCTCGGTGCCGGGCTCGTGCCGGTGCGCAAGGCCGGCAAGCTGCCGGGCCCGATCGCGTCCGAGGCGTACTCGCTCGAGTACGGCGAGGCGGCGATCGAGATCCAGCCGTTCACCATCCCGGCCGGCGCGCGCGTGCTCGTCGTGGACGACGTGCTCGCGACCGGAGGGACGGCGGCGGCGACGGTGCGGCTGCTGCGCTCGTGCGGTGCCGAGGTCGTGGGGCTCTCGTTCCTGGTCGAGCTCGCGGGGCTCGACGGCCGTCAGCACCTGGACGGCCTGCACATCGACTCCGTGGTGACCGTCGACTGACCCGTCGCCGTGTCGTCCGCTGACCCGGCGGCGTCGGGTCCGGCGACCGGACGACGGCCGCCGCAGGGGTGCGCGCCGTACGCCGACCGGTCCGCCGGACGGCAGCGCGCCGCCCGGCAGACGGCCCGCGTGCGAGTGGCTCCTGCGACGGTCGTAGACTCGTGCGATCCAGCGTGACCAGCACGGAGGGAGTCCGGGTGACCGAGGACCTCGCCGCGCCCACCGCAGGCGACCGCACGCCGGAGGCGTCAGCGGGTTCGTCGGCCGGGCAGGCGTCGGGTGCGTCCGGCGAGCAGAACGGCTCGTCGGCCTCGCGCGTGCGCGCCGCCCTGACGCGGTTCGGGGGCGCCCGAGGCCCCGCGTACCCCGCGCTCGAGCCCGTGCTCCAGGCCGCTCGCGCGAACCACCCCAAGGCCGACCTCACCACGGTCGAGCGCGCCTACGTCGTCGCCGAGCGCGCGCACCGGGGGCAGCTCCGCAAGAGCGGCGACCCGTACATCACGCACCCCGTTGCGGTCGCGACGATCCTCGCCGAGCTCGGCATGACGCCCTCGACGCTCGTGGCGGCGCTCCTGCACGACACGGTCGAGGACACCGAGTACTCGCTCGAGCAGCTGCGACGCGAGTTCGGGCCCGAGGTCGCGATGCTCGTCGACGGCGTCACGAAGCTCGACAAGGTCACCTACGGTGACGCGGCGCAGGCCGAGACCGTCCGCAAGATGGTCGTCGCGATGGCGCACGACATCCGCGTCCTGGTCATCAAGCTCGCGGACCGGCTGCACAACGCGCGCACGTGGAAGTTCGTCCCTGCCGCGTCGGCCGAGAAGAAGGCGCGCGAGACGCTCGAGATCTACGCCCCGCTCGCCCACCGGCTCGGCATGAACACCATCAAGTGGGAGCTCGAGGACCTGTCGTTCGCGACGCTCTACCCGAAGGTGTACGACGAGATCGTCCACCTCGTCGCCGAGCGTGCACCGGCGCGCGAGGAGTACCTCGCGGTCGTGCGCGACCAGGTGGGGGCGGACCTGCGGGCCGCGAAGATCAAGGCCACGGTCACGGGCCGGCCGAAGCACTACTACTCGATCTACCAGAAGATGATCGTGCGGGGCCGCGACTTCGCCGACATCTACGACCTCGTGGGCGTGCGTGTCCTGGTCGACACGGTCCGGGACTGCTACGCGGCGCTCGGTGCGCTGCACGCGCGGTGGAACCCGGTGCCGGGCCGGTTCAAGGACTACATCGCCATGCCCAAGTTCAACCTGTACCAGTCGCTGCACACGACGGTCATCGGGCCGGGCGGCAAGCCGGTCGAGATCCAGATCCGCACGCACGACATGCACCGGCGAGCGGAGTACGGCGTCGCGGCGCACTGGAAGTACAAGGAGAACGCCAAGAACGCGACCGACGACGCACCTGCGGGCGGCGACATGACGTGGTTGCGTCAGCTCGTCGACTGGCAGCGCGAGACGGCCGACCCGACGGAGTTCCTCGACTCGCTGCGCTTCGAGATCGCCGGCTCCGAGGTGTACGTGTTCACGCCCAAGGGCGACGTGATCGCCCTGCCGCAGGGCTCGACACCCGTGGACTTCGCGTACGCGGTGCACACCGAGGTCGGGCACCGCACGATGGGCGCGCGCGTGAACGGCCGTCTGGTGCCGCTCGACTCGACGCTCGAGAACGGTGACGTGGTCGACGTCTTCACGTCGAAGTCGGAGACCGCGGGTCCGAGCCGCGACTGGCTGGGTTTCGTCAAGAGCCCGCGCGCGCGCAACAAGATCCGCCAGTGGTTCTCCAAGGAGCGCCGCGAGGAGGCGATCGAGCACGGCAAGGACTCGATCGCCAAGGCGATGCGCAAGCAGAACCTGCCGATGCAGCGCCTGCTGTCGCACGAGTCGCTCGTCGCTCTCGCGACCGAGATGCGGTTCCCCGACGTCTCCGCGTTGTACGCGGCCGTCGGTGAGGGGCAGGCGTCTGCTGCGAACGTCGTGCAGCGGCTCGTGCAGTCGCTCGGCGGCGAGACGGGCGCCGAGGAGGACCTGGCCGAGACCGCACGTCCCGGCCCGACCGCGCGTCGCGTCCGCACGGGCGACCCGGGCGTGGTCGTGCGCGGCGTCGACGACGTCTGGGTCAAGCTGGCGAAGTGCTGCACACCCGTGCCCGGAGACGACATCGTCGGCTTCGTGACGCGCGGCGCGGGCGTGAGCGTGCACCGCAGCGACTGCATCAACGTCGAGCAGCTGCGCAACCAGCCCGAGCGCATGGTCGACGTCGAGTGGAGCCACACGTCGTCGTCGCTGTTCCTCGTGCAGATCCAGGTCGAGGCACTCGACCGGGCGCGCCTGCTCTCGGACGTCACGCGGGTCCTGTCGGACCACCACGTCAACATCCTCTCGGCGTCCGTCTCGACGTCACGCGACCGCGTCGCGATGTCGCGGTTCGTGTTCGAGATGGCCGAGCCGTCGCACCTGACCTCGGTGCTGGCGGCGGTGCGCAAGATCGAGGGCGTGTTCGACGTCTACCGCCTCACGGGGGCACGTCCCGACGACGCGCTGCGCTGACCTCGGGGACGCGGCCCGGCCGGCACGCCCGGTCGAGCGCCACGTCCAGGACCGTGTGCGCGCGTCTCACGTGCCGCCGGCCGGCGAGCGCGTCGAGCCGGCGCCGCACGACGCGCAGGTCGAGCCCGAGCGCCTCGAGCTCGACGAGCCGTGCGACGGCGTCCTGCGGCGCGAGCCACCGGGCCACGTCCTCGCCCGTCCGCTCGGGCGTCGTCACGGCCGTCCCTGCGACGAGCATGACGTCGGTGGGTCCGAGCGCCGCCTCGGCGCACGTGCGGTCCGGGCGTGGCGCCGGCCGCCGGACGCCGACCGGCACGAGCACGCACGCTCGGCTCGGTGGCCGTGCACCCGTGTGCACCCATGCGGCGCTGTCCCGGCCGAGCACGCCGTGCCGGGGGAGCGCCGGACCGAGCGCCCGGGCACGATCGCTCGGTCCGGGCGGTGCGGGGCCGGTCACCGCGACGACGTCGGTGACGGGCAGCAGCACGCCGTCGCGCAGCATGCCGGTCCACTCCGAGCTCAGGGTGTGCTCGCGACGGACCAGCCGGGGCAGGGCGAGCCCGGCAGGGAGCAGCGAAAGGGCGTCGGTCATCCGCTGAGGATGCCCGACGCCCTCTCGTCGTCGCTGGCGGCCTGTGGACGACCGCCGGTGCGCGTCAGCCGCGCGCGTCCTGCGCGGCCCGCTGCACCTGCTCGAGCCACGCGCGACGCGCGTCGAGGGCCGCCTGCGCCTCGGCGATCCGGCGCTCGTCCTTGGCGGCCTTGGCCCTCTCGAGGTCCTTCTCGAGCCCGACGATCGCCTGCTCGAGCTGCGCGGCCGCACCCTCGGCGCGCGCACGCGTCTCGGGGTTGGTGCGCGTCCACTGCTTCTGCTCGGCGTCGCGGATCGCGGTCTCGACCGCGCGCAGCCGGCCCTCGACGCGCTGGATGTCGCCGCGCGGGACCTTGCCCGCAGCCTCCCAGCGGTCCTGGATGCCACGGATCGCCTGCTTGGCGGCCGCGAGGTCGGTGACCGGGACGAGCGCCTCCGCCTCGACGAGCAGTGCCTCCTTGACCTGCAGGTTCGCCGCGAACTCGGCGTCCGTGGCCGCGTTCTGGGCGTCGCGGGCCGCGAAGAAGGCGTCCTGCGCGGCGCGGAACCGGGCCCACAGCGCGTCGTCGTCCGCGCGACTGGCACGCCCTGCGGCCTTCCACTGCGTCATGAGGTCGCGGAACGCGCCCGCCGTGGCGCCCCAGTCGGTGCTCGACTGCAGGCTCTCCGCCTCGGCGACGAGGCGCTCCTTGGCGGCCTTCGCCGCCGCGTTCGACTGCTCGAGCTCGGCGAAGAAGTGCCGGCGCTCACGGTCGAACGTGGTGCGGGCGTGGCTGAAGCGCTTCCAGAGCGACTCCTCCGTCGGCCGGTCGAGGCGCGGCCCGGTCCGCTGGGCGTCCTTCCACTGCTCGAGGAGCCCACGCAGCTGCTCGCCCGCAGGACGCCACTGGATGCGGCTCGGGTCCGTCTGAGCGATCTTCTCGGCCTGCTCGACGATGGCCGTGCGGGCCTGCACGGCAGCGGCACGCGCGGCCTGACGCTCGGCCTCGGCACGCGCCCGGCGCTCGGCCGCGACGCCCCGCAGCGCGTCGAGCCGCGCCCGCAGCGCGTCGAGGTCGCCGACGGCCGCCGGCTCGGCGGTCTCCTCGGTGAGCTTGGCGAGCGTCTGGTCGATCTCCTTGACCGACAGGTCGGTCGCGCTCAGGCGGGCCTCGAACACGGCGACCTTGGCCTGCAGGTCCAGGAAGCGCCGAACGTAGAAGGCCAGCGCCTCCTCGGCCGACGCACCGGGGTACTGGCCGACGACGCGCTCGCCCGCGGCCTCGCGGACCGAGACGGTGCCGTCGGCGTCGACCGAGCCGAACGTCGCGGCGTGCGCGGCCTCGGCGGCATCGACCGGCGGGGTCACGACGACCGGGGCTGCCACGGGGGCAGCGGGCGCGGCCGCTGCGGCTGGGGCCGCCGCCGCGACCGGCGGGCGCGGCACGGGCCGCGGGCCGGGCTTGATCGAGGCGGGGGTCGGCCGGGGACCGGGCTCAGCCGCGGCGTGCTCCTCGGCGGGTGCGTCCGACGAGGGCGCGTCGGGAGCCGCCTGGTCGGCGGCGGGCTCGGTGGCGTCGGCCTCGTCGGCCGCGGTGGGCTCAGCCGCGGCCGCGTCGTCGGCGGTGGGCTCAGCCGCGACCGTCTCGTCCGCAGGCTCAGCGGCGACCGCCTCGCCGTCGGCGGGCCGGGTCGCGACGGGCTCGTCCGCTGCCGCCGGCTCGGCCTCGGCGGAGGCCTCGGTCGGCGTGGCCTCGGTCGGGGTGGCCTCGTCGGTGACGTCCTGCGCCGTCGGCGCGGTCGCCTCGTCGGTGGCAGGTGCGCTCGCGTCGGGGGAGGTGGGCTCCGTCGCGCCGTCGGCGGCGAGCTCGGCCGACTGGTCCGGGGTCTGCGTCACTGGATCTTCACTCCCTCGATGATGACGTCGGACACGGGGGAGCCGTCGGACGACCCCTGTGCCGTGCCCGCGTCGGCGATGGCCTTGACGACGTCCAGACCGGACGTGACCTGGCCGAACACGGTGTATCCGCCCGCCTGGTCCGACGGGATCTTGCTGGTCTCGTACACGATGAAGAACTGGGAGCCCATCGAGCTGCCGTTGTTGGACTGGCGGGCCATCGCGATGGTGCCGGCGGGGTAGGTGTCGTCCGCGGGTGCGTTCTCGATGGGTCCCCACGAGTAGCCGGGGCCGCCCATGCCGGTTGCGTCGGGGTCGCCGCACTGCAGCACGTAGATGTTCTCGGTCGTGAGGCGGTGGCATGTCGTGCCGTCGAAGAAGCCGTTCTCGGCGAGCGTCACGAAGTTGGCGACGGCCTGCGGCGCGGCGGCGCCGTCGAGCGTGATCCCGAGTGCGCCGGCGTTGAGCGTGAGCTCACCGGTCCACTCGCGACCCTCCGCGAGCGCGGGGTCGGGGACCGCCTCGGAGTTCGTCGGCTCGGCAGCCGGCGTCTGCTCGGCCGCGGGCGCGGTGGCGTCCAGGGGCGCGCCGTCGGTGGCGTACGCGGCGGGCGTGTCGTCCGACGATCCGGCGACGACCGCGGCGACGATGCCGATCACGAGGACGAGGGCACCGACGACGGACCCGGCGACAACCCGTCGACGACGACGAAGGGCGGCCTCGGCCTGCCGCGCCTGCCACTTCTCCTGACGGCGGCGCTCGTACTCGCGCTCCCGTTTGTTGGACACCCGCACTCCTCGCGTGACTGTCTGTGCACCGTGCGGGACGCGATGCGTCGTCGCACTGTGGAACCTCGGACAGTCTAGGCAGCCGCACGACGTGCGCGATCCGCACACGGCCTGCTGGGATCACAACCCGGTCACGGTCTGCGCCGCGGTCCGGCCCGGGCGAGCAGTCCGTGCTGGCGCGAGCGGCCGCGCGGACGCCGATAGCCTGCGGGCGTGGACCTGCTGACGGTGATCTCCCCGGTGTTCGGCGCCCGCACGAGCGTGCTCGTCGCGGACGACGGGGCGTGCGTCGTCGTGGACGCGGGCGCGCTCGTCGCGGACGCCGTCGTGGGCCTCGTGCAGGAGCGCGGGCTGCGCCCGGCGGCGGTCCTGCTGACGCACGGCCACGCGGACCACACGTGGGGCGCGGGGGAGCTCGCGGAGCGCCTGCGCGTGCCCGTCCATGTCCACGCGCGCGACGCGTACCGCCTGGCGGACCCGTTCGGCACCCTCGGTCCGCTCGGCGGCGCGGCGCACGACCCGTCCGGTCCGCTCGCGCAGTCGCTCGTGGGTGTCGGCGCCGACCCGGCGTCGTACGTGGCTCCCGCCGACGTGCGGCGCTTCGGGACGTCCGGGTCCGACGAGGGTGCGGCCGAGCGCGACGAGGACGTGCCGCTCGAGCTCGGCGGGATCCGTGTCGTCGCCCGGCACGCGCCCGGGCACACGGAGGGGTCGACGCTCTACCTCGTCGGCGATGTCGTGCTCACCGGCGACGTGCTGTTCGCGGGCACGATCGGCCGCACGGACCTGCCCGGAGGCGACTCCCAGGTGATGGCGCGGACGTTGCGTGAGGTCGTCGCGCGGCTGGACCCCTCGACGCAGGTGGTCCCCGGGCACGGCCCGACGAGCGTGGTCCGGCACGAGCTCACGACGAACCCGTTCCTGGTAGGTCTGTCCGGCGCCGACCGCTGACGGGGCCGCGCGGGGCCGGGCCTGCGGGCCGGGCCGGTCGCTGAGACATCCCGACGAGCGCGGCCTCGTCGTCTGGGAAGATCGTTGCCATGGCGCGACCGACACCCCTGTCCGGATTCCCCGAGTGGCTCCCCGAGGGCCGCATCGTCGAGCAGCACGTCCTGGACGTGCTGCGCCGCACGTTCGAGCTGCACGGCTTCGCCGGGATCGAGACACGGGCGGTCGAGCCGCTCGACCAGCTGCTGCGCAAGGGGGAGACGTCCAAGGAGGTCTACGTGCTGCGCCGGCTGCAGGAGGACCCCGACGCGGGCCCCGAGCGTGCGGGCCAGCTCGGGCTGCACTTCGACCTGACCGTGCCGTTCGCGCGGTACGTCCTGGAGAACGCCGGTCACCTGGCGTTCCCGTTCCGCCGCTACCAGATCCAGAAGGTGTGGCGCGGCGAGCGACCCCAGGACGGGCGCTTCCGCGAGTTCGTGCAGGCGGACATCGACGTCGTCGGCGCGGGCGACCTTCCGTACCACTACGAGGTCGAGCTGCCGCTCGTCATGGCCGAGGCGCTGACCGCGCTGCAGGAGATCGGGCTGCCGCCTGTGCGGATCCTGGTGAACAACCGCAAGGTCGCCGAGGGCTTCTACCGGGGCCTGGGCCTGACCGACGTCGAGGCGGTGCTGCGCAGCATCGACAAGCTCGACAAGATCGGCCCGGACGCGGTCGCCGAGCTCGTCGTCGCCGAGGCGGGCGCGACGCCCGAACAGGCCCAGGCGTGCCTGCGCCTCGCGGCGATCAGCGGCACCGACGAGGACGTCGTCGACCGCGTGCTCGAGCTCGCGGTCGAGGTCGGGGCGCGGCACGAGCTGCTCGACGAGGGGCTCGGCGAGCTCGGCCAGCTCGTGCGCGCGGCGCAGGACCGTGCGCCGGGCGTCGTCGTCGCGGACCTCAAGATCGCGCGCGGCCTGGACTACTACACCGGCTCGGTCTACGAGACGGTCCTCGTCGGGCACGAGCAGCTCGGCTCGATCTGCTCGGGCGGTCGGTACGACACGCTCGCCTCCGACGGTGCGACCAGCTACCCCGGCGTTGGGCTGTCGATCGGCGTCTCGCGGCTCGTCTCGCGCCTGCTGGGCGCCGGTCTGGTGCGCGCGACCCGCGCGGTGCCGTCGGCGGTGCTGGTCGCGGTCTCGTCCGAGGAGGACCGGCACCGCTCCGACGCGGTGGCGACCGCGCTGCGGGCCCGCGGCATCCCCGTCGAGGTCGCGCCGTCGGCTGCGAAGTTCGGCAAGCAGATCCGTCACGCGGACCGGCGGGGCATCCCGTTCGTCTGGTTCCTGGGCCCGGCGGAGGCCGGAGGCACCGCCGACGAGGTCAAGGACATCCGGTCCGGCGCGCAGGAGCCGGCCGACGCCGCGACGTGGACGCCCCCGGCCGAGGACCTGTTCCCGCGCGTGGTCGCGGTCGGCTAGCCAGCCGCGGCGCGGCGCCACCGGTCGCGCGCGACGGAGCACGGCTCCGCTCGTCGCGCTTGCGCACCGTGCGTACACGTGTTCGAATCGAGCCGTGCGGTGGGACGGGCAGAAGATCGAGGCCGACGAGGATGCGCTGCCGGGGCTGGAGCTCCCGGGGCTCGTGCGCACGGTGCGGACGCCCGACTTCGCCGGCGTGACGTTCCACGAGGTGCGGGCGCGCTCGGCGCTCTCGCGCGTGCCCGATGCGTCCCAGGTCCCGTTCCGCTGGACGGTCAACCCGATGCGCGGCTGCCTGCACCGGTGCGTGTACTGCTTCGCGCGCGGCACGCACCGCTACCTCGAGCTCGACGCGGGCCGGGACTTCGACACGCAGATCGTCGTGAAGACCAACGTCGCGCAGGTGCTGCGCCAGGAGCTCGCGCGGCCCTCGTGGGGGCGTGAGCACGTCGCGCTCGGCACCAACACCGACCCCTACCAGCGGGCCGAGGGTCGCTACCGGCTCATGCCCGAGGTGATCGGCGCGCTCGCCGGCTCGGGGACCCCGCTGTCCATCCTGACCAAGGGCACGCTGCTGCGCCGCGACCTGCCGCTGCTCGAGGACGCCGCGCGCGAGGTCCCCGTCTCTCTCGCCGTCTCGATCGCGGTGCTGGACGACGAGCTGCAGCAGAGCCTCGAGCCGGGGACGCCCACGGCGCGTGCGCGGCTCGACCTGGTGCGCGCGATCCGCGACGCCGGGTTGCCGGTGCACGTCATGGTCGCGCCGGTCCTGCCGTGGCTCACCGACTCAACCGACCACCTCGACCGGCTGTTCGCCGCACTCGCCGACGCAGGCGCGCAGCGTGCCACGGTCCTGCCGCTGCACCTGCGGCCCGGGGCGCGCGAGTGGTTCCTCGCGTGGCTCACGCGTGAGCGCCCGGACCTGGTCGCGGGGTACCAGCGGGTGTACGGGCGCGGCTCGTACGCGCACGCCGAGTACCGGGCGTGGCTGGCCGCGCGCGCGGCGCCTCTGCTGTCGCGTCACGGTCTGGACCGCCGCAGGCGGGACGACGAGGACCTCCGGTGGGGGCGCGCGACGGCCGACGCGCACCCGGTGGCGGCCGAGGTCCAGCCGAGCCTGTTCTGAGGCGGTGCGGCGCCGGAGCGTGCGGGATGCCCGGTGCGGCGCGGAATGAGGTCAGGCGTCCCGACGTCGCGCAACTATGATCGTCACGGCGCCCGTCCGGGCGTGATCCCCGACCTGAAGGACCTTCCGTGCTGCGCACCCACACCGCCGGCTCGCTGCGGGCCGAGCACATCGGCACCACCGTCACCCTCACGGGCTGGGTGGACCGCCGGCGCGATCACGGCGGCGTCGCGTTCGTGGACCTGCGTGACGCGTCGGGCATCGCCCAGGTCGTCATCCGGGACGAGGCTGTCGCGCACGGGCTGCGCGCGGAGTTCGTGCTGCAGGTGACCGGCGAGGTCGGGCGCCGGCCTGAGGGCAACGAGAACGCGAACCTCGTGACGGGCGAGGTCGAGGTGGTCGCGACCGACGTGGTCGTCCTGAACGAGTCCGCGCCCCTGCCGTTCCAGGTCTCGTCGTCGCTCGACGAGCAGGTCGGCGAGGAGGCGCGCCTGCGCTATCGCTACCTCGACCTGCGCCGGCCCGCTCCCGCGCGCGCGATCAAGCTGCGCTCCCGGGTGAGCCAGGCCGCACGCGCCGTCCTCGACGCGCACGACTTCGTCGAGGTCGAGACGCCGACCCTGACGCGTTCCACGCCCGAGGGCGCTCGCGACTTCCTCGTGCCCGCGCGCCTGTCGCCGGGCAGCTGGTACGCGCTGCCGCAGTCGCCGCAGCTGTTCAAGCAGCTGCTCATGGTCGCCGGCCTCGAGCGGTACTACCAGATCGCGCGCTGTTACCGCGACGAGGACTTCCGCGCCGACCGGCAGCCCGAGTTCACCCAGCTCGACGTCGAGATGAGCTTCGTCGAGCAGGACGACGTCATCGCGATCGCCGAGGAGGTGCTCGTCGCGCTGTGGCGCCTGATCGACGTCGAGATCCCGACGCCGATCAACCGCATGACGTACGCCGAGGCCATGGAGAAGTACGGGACGGACAAGCCCGACCTGCGCTTCGGTCTCGAGCTCGTGGACCTCACCGCGTACTTCGCGAGCACGCCGTTCCGCGTGTTCCAGGCGCCGTACGTCGGCGCGGTCGTGCAGCCGGGTGGTGCGAGCACGCCGCGGCGCGGGTTCGACGCGTGGCAGGAGTGGGCCAAGCAGCGCGGTGCCAAGGGCCTCGCGTACGTGACGGTGGGCGAGGACGGCGAGCTCGGCGGCCCGGTCGCCAAGAACATCACGGACGACGAGCGCGCGGGCCTCGCCGCCGCGACGGGCGCGCAGCCGGGCGACGCGATCTTCTTCGCCGCCGGCAAGCAGTCGGAGGCTCGCGCCCTGCTCGGTGCCGCGCGGCTCGAGATCGGCCGCCGCGGTGGCCTGATCGACGAGGACGCCTGGTCGTTCGTGTGGGTCGTCGACGCGCCGCTGTTCAAGCCCACGGGTGAGGACGACGACGTGGCCGTCGGCGAGGGTGCCTGGACCGCGGTGCACCACGCGTTCACGTCGCCGACCCCGGAGTGGATCGACCGCTTCGAGGAGAACCCGGGCGAGGCCCTCGCGTACGCGTACGACATCGTCTGCAACGGCAACGAGATCGGTGGCGGCTCGATCCGTATCCACCGCCGCGACGTGCAGCAGCGCGTCTTCGAGGTCATGGGCATCGGCCCCGAGGAGGCGCAGGAGAAGTTCGGCTTCCTGCTCGACGCGTTCCAGTTCGGTGCTCCGCCGCACGGCGGCATCGCGTTCGGCTGGGACCGCATCGTCGCGCTCCTGACGCGCTCGGAGTCGATCCGCGAGGTCATCGCCTTCCCGAAGTCGGGTGGCGGCTACGACCCGCTCACGCAGGCGCCCGCGCCCATCACCGCCGCGCAGCGGCGCGAGGCCGGTGTCGACGCGAAGCCGAAGGAGACCAAGCAGGTCGCCGAGGCGACCGCCTGACGGGTGCCGGTCGCGAGGTGGTGAGCCGCGCAGGCGGCTCACCACCTCGTCGGCCCGCGTTGCGAGCCGCCCAGCACGTCCAGGGCCGTTCGCGATCGAGCTCGCTCACCACCTGGTCGGCGGCGGATCAGCGTCGTCGGCGAACGAGGCGTGCGTGCGCAGCTCGTCGATCACCGGCGGTGCCGGTGGCGCCGGCCGACGCGACGCGTGCAGCGCCTGACGCACGGTCCACCGCAGCGCCAGGATGATCCCGGGAAACGCGAGCACGGCGAAGAAGAACGAGAGTGCGTCGTCCTTGTCGCGTCGTGCGACGGCGTGGACGAGGTAGGAGACGTACGCGAGGAGCACGCAGAGCAGCACGACCGAGCCCGCGACCCAGGCGGCGACCTCGGCCTGGCTGCCCCGCCGCGGTGGGAGCGGGTCCGGCCCAGGTCCGTGGGCCGGCTCTGGCTCAGACATGTGCCTACCTCTCGTCGGGGGACGACGTGCTCAGTGGGCGACGCCGAGTCGCGCGTGCAGCCGCTTCGCCCAGCGGGGCGCCCACCAGTTCGCGCGTCCCAGGACGGTCATGGTCGCGGGGACCAGCAGGAGCCGCACGATCGTCGCGTCGATGAGGACCGCGACGGCGAGCGCGAAGCCGACCTCCTTGATCACCAGCAGCTCGCCGGCGACGAAGCCTCCGAAGACGATGATGAGGATCGCCGCGGCGGACGTGATGATGCGCCCCGACCGCTGCAGGCCGAGCCGGATCGCCTCGAGCGTGGGATGGCCGTCGTCGTGCAGCTCCTTGATGCGCGACAGCAGGAACACCTCGTAGTCCATCGCGAGGCCGAACCCGAAGGCGACCACGAGCGCGAGGACGTACGTCTCGATGCCGCCGGTGGAGACGAACCCGAGCAGGTCCTCGAGGTGGCCGTCCTGGAACGCGAGCACCAGGACGCCGAGCGAGGCGGCGAGCGACAGCAGGTTCGTCAGGAGCGCCTTGACCGGCAGGACGAACGAGCCCGTCATCGCGAACAGCAGCACGAGGGTCGCGAGCGCGACGATGGTGGCCGCGAGCGGTGCCCCCTGCTGGAGCGCGCCGACGAAGTCGATCTGGAACGCGGCCTGACCCGTCACCCACGTCGGGAAGTCCGGGTCGAGCGCGCGGATCTGCTCGACGACGTCGCGGGCGACCGGTCCGCCGCCGTCGGGGGTGTCCGGCCGGACGCCGATCACGACGTACGCGTCGGCCGCCGTCGGCGCGTCGACCGCGGCGACACCGTCGAGCGACTCGAGCGCGGTGGCCCAGGCCCTGCCCTCGTCGAGCGAGGTCTCGGCGACCACGGTCACCGCGGGTGAGGTGGCGGCCGGGTACTCGCGCGCGAGCGTCTCGACGAACTGGCGCTGCGTGCTGCCGGGCGGCAGGAGACCGGTGGTCGAGCTGCGGAGCTCGAGGTGCGCGAGGGGGAGCGCCAGCAGCGCGAGCAGGGCGACCGATCCCGTGAGGAACCACCACGGGCGCCGCTGCACGCGTCCCGCGAGCCGCGAGAACGCACCCTCGGGGGACTGGGTGTCCATCGTGCGGGCGAGCACGGAGCGGACGCCCGGGATGCGCGAGAGCAGCCCGGGCCGCAGGAGCCGACGCCCCGTCAGGGTCAGGAGGGCGGGGACGAGCGTGAGCGCGGTGGCGACCGCGATGAGGATGACCGCGCACCCGGCCGCACCGATGGCCCGCAGGATCTGCGGGCTGAACACCAGGAGCGAGGCGACCGCGATCGCGACCGTCACGGCCGAGAACGCCACCGTGCGTCCGGCGGTCGCCATGGTCCGCTCGACGGCGGCGGCGACCGCGCCGTCGCCACGTCGGCGTCGTGCGGCTCGACCACCGTCGTCGTCGACGAGGTGGTGCAGCTCCTCGCGGAACCGCGACACCATCAGCAGGCCGTAGTCGATGGACAGCCCGAGCCCGAGCACGGTGACGACGTTGATGACCGACGAGTCGACGTCCAGGAGGTAGCTCAGGCCCAGCACCGTCGCCAGGCCGCCGGCGATCGAGGCCAGTGCTCCGGCCATCGGCATCGCGGCGGCCAGGAAGCCGCCGAACACCAGCACCATCGCGACCAGGGCGATCGGGAGCGTCAGGCCCTCGCCGGTGCGCAGGTCCTTCTTCACCTGGGAGGTGATCTCGTCGACGATGAGGCTGGTCCCGCCGACGATGCCCGTGACGTCGGGGGCGACGTCCCGCAGGTCGTCGGGCACGGTGCCGAGCCGTTGCGCGACCGCGCCGATCGCCGTGCCGCGCGCAGACGGGCTCAGGCTCGGGTCGAGGTCGACCACGACGAGGAAGCCGTCACCGCTCGCGGCCACCAACGGGGCCGCGGCCGGGTTGGCGACCCCGTCCGGGAGCGCGAGCGGGTCGATCACCGAGGCCACCCCGGGGATCGCGCCGAGCTCCTGTCGAGCCTCGGTCAGCGCGCCGGCGACGGCGGCATCGGCGGGGTCCAGACCCGACAGGACGAGCGTGACCGAGGCTCCTGCGTCCTGCGCCTGCGCGAGCAGGTTGCGCCCGTCGACGCTCTCCGACCCCGGCACCGACGGCTCGCTCGTCGAGACCCGCTCGAACACGGACTCGCCGTGCAGCCCGAGCCCGGCGAGCACGTAGCACAGGACGGCGAGCACCGCCCACACGGCGATGATGGTGCGGGGGCGATGCGCGACGATGCGGCCGAGTCGGGCGAACACCGGGTCATCGTCGCAGGTCCGCCGCGGCCGCGTGAGCCGGACGCGCGGTCCTGTGGACGCCCGGGACCCTCCCGCCGGGGGCTGGGGACGGTCCGGGAGGCTGCCGCGCAGGACCCGGGGACCGAGCACGTGGGCGCCGCGACGTACGCTGCGCGCATGGACCTGTTCGACGCGATGACGTCGACGACCGCGGGAGTCCCCGCGCCGACGGCGGGCGCGCCGCTCGCCGTGCGGATGCGACCGCGCTCGCTCGACGAGGTGGCCGGCCAGGGGCACCTGCTGGTCCCCGGGTCACCGCTGCGTCGCCTGGTCGAGCCCGCGGGCGACTCCGAGCGGCGCGCCGCCCCGTCGTCGGTCGTGCTGTGGGGGCCGCCGGGAACGGGCAAGACGACGCTGGCCTATCTCGTCGCGTCGTCGTCCGGCCGCCGGTTCGTCGAGCTCTCCGCGGTCACCGCGGGGGTCAAGGACGTCCGTCAGGTCGTCGACGACGCGCGTCGGCGCCTCGTCACGGGCGGCGGCGAGACCGTGCTGTTCATCGACGAGGTGCACCGCTTCACCAAGGCTCAGCAGGACGCGCTGCTGCCGTCCGTGGAGAACCGGTGGGTCACGCTCGTCGCGGCGACGACCGAGAACCCGTCGTTCTCGGTGAACTCACCGCTGCTGTCGCGCTCGTTGCTGCTGACGCTGCAGCCCCTCGACGTCGAGGACGTGCGCGGCGTCGTGCGGCGCGCGGTCGCCGACGAGCGAGGGCTGGGCGGGACGGTCGAGCTCGCGCAGGACGCCGAGGACCACCTGCTGCGTCTCGCGGGCGGCGACGCGCGCAAGGCCTTGACGATCCTCGAGGCCGCGGCGGGCGCCGCGCTCGCCGACGGCACGGCCGACGCCGAGCAGCCCGCGGTGGTGGACCTGCCGACCGTCGAGCGCGCGATCGACGTCGCCGCCGTCCGGTACGACCGCGACGGCGACCAGCACTACGACGTGATCAGCGCGTTCATCAAGTCCGTGCGCGGCTCCGACGTGGACGCGGCCCTGCACTACCTCGCGCGCATGATCGCGGCGGGGGAGGACCCGCGGTTCATCGCGCGGCGCATCGTGATCTCCGCGGCCGAGGACGTCGGCATGGCGGATCCCAGCGCGCTGCAGACCGCGGTCGCGGCCGCCCAGGCGGTCCAGCTCATCGGGATGCCGGAGGCGCGGATCGTCCTCGCCGAGGCCGTCGTGCACCTGGCGACCGCACCCAAGTCCAACGCGGCGTACGTCGGGGTCGACCGCGCGCTCGCCGACGTGCGCGCGGGCAGGATCGGCGCGGTCCCGCCGCACCTGCGCGACGCGCACTACCCCGGGGCCCAGCAGCACGGTCACGGCAAGGGCTACGTGTACGCGCACGACGAGCCGCACGCCGTGGCCGCGCAGCAGTACCTGCCCGACGAGCTCGTGGGCACGCGGTACTACGAGCCGTCGGACCGTGGCTTCGAGCGGCAGGTCACCGAGCGGCTCGACCGGATCCGGCAGATCCTCGGGACCGACTGACCGCCGAGCCGGCGGGCCGTCGGGCGACCGGGCCCGCGTCACACCGCGGGGATTCGGCCCCCGGGTGCCTCAGCGGGTAGAGTCGTCAGGTCGTGCGCGCCACCACCACGCGGTGGAGGGCTCGCATCGACCACCTGGGGCCCTAGCCAGGACCGCTCCGCTCCGCTCGTCGGACGAGGACCGGTCCCTCGAAGGTCGGCCCCACGCCCACGGACGACCGTCCCGCCGGCGTGACGTCAACGAACACGACAGGAAGTACAGCTGTGAGCAGTGTGACCCGCTCGCGCCGCCAGGTCCGCCTGAGCCGCGCCCTCGGCCTGGCCCTGACGCCCAAGGCCGTCAAGCACTTCGAGAAGCGCCCCTACCCGCCCGGTGAGCACGGCCGTGCGCGTCGTCGCACCGAGTCGGACTACGCGGTCCGTCTGCGCGAGAAGCAGCGTCTGCGGGCCCAGTACGCGCTGCGCGAGAAGCAGCTCGCCCGTGCGTACCAGGACGCCCGCAAGGCCCCGGGCCTGACCGGTGAGGCGCTCGTCGAGATCCTCGAGACCCGCCTCGACGCGCTGGTCCTGCGCGCCGGCTTCGGCCGCACGATCCTGCAGGCGCGCCAGATCGTCGTGCACCGCCACATCCTCGTCGACGGCAAGATCGTCGACCGTCCGTCGTTCCGTGTGAAGCCGGGCCAGACCATCCAGGTCAAGCCGAAGAGCCAGGCGACCGTGCCGTTCCAGGTCGCCGCCGCCGGTGCGCACCGCGACGTCCTCCCCGCCGTCCCGGGCTACCTGGACGTCCAGCTCGAGAAGCTCTCGGCCGTCCTGGTCCGCGAGCCGAAGCGCGCGGAGATCCCCGTGACCTGCGAGGTCCAGCTCGTCGTCGAGTACTACGCCCGCTGACGCAGCCTGCACCACGTCACGGAGCCCCGTCGCGCCACGTGCGCGGCGGGGCTCCGTCGTCGCGTGGCCGCCACGCGGAGCCGACGAGCCCGTCGCGGTCGTCCTCGCGGCGGCCGCCGGCGTGTGTGTGGGCGCAGCGTGCGGCGGCGCGCAGGTAGGGTGCAACAGTCATCGAGGAAGGACGTGGGATGTCGGTCTCAGACGTCGCGGGGCTGATCGCGGCCATCGCCTTCGTGCTGCTCGTCGGCCTGCTCGCCGTCCCGCTGCTCAAGCTCGGCCGCGTCCTGGACGAGGCCCGCGGCTCGGTCAAGGAGCTCACGGACCACACCGTGCCGGTGCTCGACGAGACCGCGCAGCTCGTCGCGTCGTCGAACGGTCAGCTCGACAACGTCGACAAGGTGACCACGGCCGCGGCCCAGGTGTCGCAGAACGTGTCCGCGCTCACCGCGCTGTTCGCCGCCACGGTGGGCGGCCCGATGATCAAGGTCGCCGCGTTCTCCTACGGCGTGCGCCGCGCGTTCGGCGGGTTCGCCGCCGGGGCGCGCAAGGGCCGCTGATGCGTCGCCTGTTCTGGATCGGCGTGGGTGTCGCCCTGACCGTCGTCGTCGTGCGCAACGGGCGGCGGATCGCCGAGGCGTACCTGCCCGAGGGCACGACCGACGTCGTGGACGGGGCGACCCGGCTGACGCGTGCGGTGGCGACCGCGCGGTCGCAGTTCGCCGCGGGCTTCGCCGAGCGCGAGGCCGAGCTGCGGCACCAGCTCGTCGGTGACGCGGACGTCGACGAGCTGCGCGCCCAGCGCTCCCGGCACGTCGAGGAGCTCCGCGAGTCGTTCGGCTCGCGTCGCGCCCGTCCCGGCCGAGCCGCACCGTCCGACTGGGCGGGCCCCCTCGACGACCCCGACGACGACGGCGAGGCGGCCTTCTTCTAGACCGTCCGCACCCGACCGCCGCGTCCGCGCGACGGCACCCGCCCCGGGCACCCACGAGCCTGAACACCACCCGAGCACCACCACCGAGAACCACCGAGGACACCATGCGTACCGCCGAGATCCGCCAGCGCTGGCTCGACTACTTCTCCGCACGCGGCCACGCCGTCGTGCCGTCGGCTCCGCTCATCTCGCCGGACCCGTCGACGTTGTTCGTCATCGCGGGCATGGTCCCGTTCATCCCGTACATGCTGGGCGAGCAGACGCCGCCGTGGCCCCGCGCCACGAGCGTGCAGAAGTGCGTGCGCACCCTCGACATCGAGGAGGTCGGCAAGACCACGCGGCATGGCACGTTCTTCCAGATGAACGGCAACTTCTCCTTCGGTGACTACTTCAAGGAGGGGGCGATCACGTACGCCTGGGAGCTCGTCACGGGCAACCAGGCCGAGGGCGGGTACGGATTCGACCCCGACTCGATCTGGGTCACCGTGTACCACGACGACGACGAGGCGGCGGCGCTGTGGAAGCGCATCGCGGGACTGCCCGACGAGCGCATCCAGCGCCGCGGCATGCGCGACAACTTCTGGTCGACGGGCGCGCGCGGCCCCGCCGGTCCGTGCTCGGAGATCTACGTGGACCGCGGGCCGCAGTACGGCGCCGAGGGCGGCCCGGTCGTCGACGAGGACCGCTACCTCGAGATCTGGAACCTCGTGTTCATGCAGTACGAGCGCGACAACGGCGGGACCAAGGACGGGTTCCCGATCCTGGGCGAGCTCAAGCAGAAGAACATCGACACCGGCATGGGTCTGGAGCGCGTGGCGTACCTGCTGCAGGGCGTCGACAACATGTACGAGATCGACGAGGTCCGGCCGGTGATCGACGGCGCGGTCGGGCTGTCGGGCAAGCGGTACGGCGCGGACCACGAGGACGACGTGCGCATGCGCGTGGTGGCCGACCACGTCCGTTCCGGGCTCATGCTCATGGGCGACGGCGTCACGCCGTCCAACGAGGGCCGCGGCTACGTGCTGCGCCGCCTGCTGCGCCGCTCGATCCGCGCGATGCGCCTGCTGGGCGTCGACGACCCCGCGCTGCCGGTGCTGCTGCCGCTGAGCCGCGACGCGATGAGCGCGTCGTACCCGGAGCTCACGCGCGACTTCGACCGCATCAGCGCCGTCGCGTACGCGGAGGAGGAGTCGTTCCGGCGGACGCTCGCATCCGGCACGACGATCCTCGACACCGCGGTCGCGGGGGCGAAGGCCGCGGCCGGCGGCACGCCCGACGTGCGGCCCGTGCTCTCGGGCGCGGACGCGTTCCAGCTGCACGACACGTACGGCTTCCCGATCGACCTGACGCTCGAGATGGCGCAGGAGCACGGGGTCGACGTCGACCGCGAGGCGTTCCGGACGCTCATGGCCGAGCAGCGCGCGCGTGCCCGTGCGGACGCGCTCGCCAAGCGCGCCGGGCACGCGGACGTCGCGGCGTACCAGGACCTGCACGCGACGCTCTCGGAGTCGACGGCCAAGCCCGTCACCTTCGTGGGGTACACCGACGCGCAGGCGCGCTCGAAGGTCGTCGGCCTGCTCGTCGACGGCGTGCCCGCGCCCGCCGCGACGGCCCCTGCCGACGTCGAGGTCGTCCTCGACGTGACGCCGTTCTACGCCGAGGCGGGCGGTCAGCAGGCCGACACCGGCACGATCGTGCTCGACAACGGCGCACGCATCGAGGTCGACGACGTCCAGTCGCCCATCAAGGGCCTGTCGGTGCACCACGGCCGGCTGGTCGACGGCACCGTGACGCTCGGCGAGCCGGGCACGGCGTCGATCGACACCGCGCGTCGGCAGGCGATCGCGCGCGCCCACACCGCGACCCACCTGGTGCACAAGGCGCTGCACGAGTCGCTCGGCGAGACCGCGACCCAGGCCGGTTCGCTCAACGCGCCCAGCCGGCTGCGGTTCGACTTCCGCTCGCCGTCCGCCACGCCGTCGGAGGTCGTCGCGGAGATCGAGGCGCGCGTCAACGAGCGCCTGCAGGACGACCTCGAGGTCACCGACTCCATCAAGCCGATCGACGAGGCGCGCGCGATGGGCGCGATGGCGCTCTTCGGCGAGAAGTACGGCAACGAGGTCCGCGTCGTGTCCATCGGTGGCGACTGGTCGCTCGAGCTGTGCGCGGGCACGCACGTGAAGCGCTCGGGCGAGCTCGGCCTGGTGACCCTGCTGTCGGAGTCGGCGATCGGCTCCGGCGTGCGCCGCGTCGACGCGCTGGTCGGCGCGGGTGCCTACGGCTACCAGGCCAAGGAGCGCGCGCTCGTGGGGCAGCTGTCCGGCCTCCTCGGTGCGCGTCCCGACGAGCTCGCGGAGCGCGTCTCGGGCCTCATGACGAAGCTCAAGGAGTCCGAGAAGGAGCTCGCCGCGCTGCGCCAGGCCCAGGTGCTCGCGATGGCCGGCTCGCTCGCGTCGGGTGCCGAGCAGGTCGGGGTGACGCGCGTCGTCGCGTACGACGCGGGGGAGCAGTCGCCCGACGACCTGCGCACCCTCGTGCTCGACGTCCGCTCGCGGCTCGGCGAGTCCGCGCCGGCCGTGGTCGCGGTCGGCGGCGTCGCCAAGGGCCGCCCGGTCGTCGTCGTCGCGACGAACGCGGCCGCGCGCGAGGCGGGCCTCAAGGCCGGTGCGCTCGTGCGGACGGCGTCGCAGGTGCTGGGCGGCGGCGGCGGCGGCAAGGACGACCTGGCCCAGGGCGGTGGCACCGAGGTGGGTCGGCTCGCCGACGCGCTGGCCGCGGTGCGGGCCGCGGTCCAGGGCTGACGTGCCCGACGACTCGTCGGGAGCGGCGCACACCGAGGTCCCGATCCCTCGCGGGCCGCGCCTCGCGGTGGACGTCGGGACCGTGCGCGTCGGTCTCGCCGCGAGCGATCCCGACGGCCTCGTCGCGACGCCGGTCGAGACGCTCGCGCGGGACGCGCGCAAGCGCCCTGGACGCCTGCCCAAGGACATCGCCCGGATCGTGCGGGAGGCGCGCGAGCGGTGTGCGGAGTGTGTGTACGTCGGTCTGCCACGCCACCTCTCGGGGGCCGAAAGTGCGTCCTCGGCCGCGGCTCGCGCGTACGCTGACACACTGGCGCAGGCTGTCGCACCCGTCGAGGTGCGCATGGTCGACGAGCGGATGAGTACGGTGTCCGCTCATCAGGCGCTGCTGGCGTCCGGCCGATCCGGGCGCCGCCACCGTGACGTGGTCGACCAGGCCGCCGCGGTGGTGATCCTGCAGTACGCGTTGGACGCCGAGCGCGCGACGGGGCGACGCCCCGGTGAACGGGTGGAGGTCCGCCCGGAGCTCGGCACAGCGGGTATGGGGGCTGTGGGCGACGCGACGGACGACGGTGGAGCAACGCGCACGTGACCAACGGCAGCCAGACGCAGTGGTGGACGGCCGACGAAGCCCCTCGGGCTGACGTCGTCGTCCCCGGGGCGCCCGGACTCGCGCCGCAGGAACCTGAGCGCCGGCGGCGGCGCTCGTCGGAGCGGGTCGCGCAGGAGCGGGCTCGTCAGGAGGTGCGGCGGCGGCGGGTCGTGGTGATCCTCGTCGTCGTGGGACTGCTGGCCGGCGCGGGCTACGTGGTCGCGTCGCTGATGCGCGGCGAGGAGCCTGCGGTCGTGGGCGCCGAGTCCACGGCCGTCTCCGACTTCGACGGCCCGGGCCACGGCTCGGTCACGGTGACCATCCCGGCGGGCGCGGACGGCGCGGCGATCGGTGCGCTTCTCGAGGCCGCGGGGGTCGTCGCGGACGCCGACGTCTTCGCGTCCGTGTACGCCGCGAGCGGCGCGGCGGTCACGCCGGGCGCGTACGCGCTGCCGCTCGAGCTCAGCTCGGCCGACGCGGTGGACGCGCTGCGCGACCCCGCGGCCAAGGCGTCGCTCACCCTCACGATCGGCGAGGGCCTGACGTCGTGGCAGATCCTGGAGAAGATCAGCGAGAAGACCATGATCCCGCTCGCCGACCTGCAGGCTGCCGCGGCCGACCCGGCCGCGATCGGGCTACCCGAGCAGGCCGGCGGCAAGGTCGAGGGCTGGCTCGCGGCCGGGGAGTACGGCATCCCGTCCGACTGGGGCGCGGCCAAGGTGCTCAAGCAGCTCGTGGCGCGCACGGTCCAGATCCTGACGGACAAGGGCGTCGCCCCCGAGGCGTGGCAGACGGTCCTCACCAAGGCCTCGCTGGTCGAGCGCGAGATGACGATGGACGAGGCGCGACCGACGTTCGCGCGCGTGATCGAGAACCGGCTCGCCAAGGAGCGCACGCTCGAGATCGCCGCCTCCGTGTCGTACGGCGTGGGCAGCACGGCCGAGCCGACGCCCGCGATGCTCGAGGACACGAGCAACCCGTACAACACCTACAAGCACGTCGGGCTGCCGCCGTCCCCTATCGTGACGCCGGGGGCGGCTTCGCTCGACGCGGTGCTCCAGCCTGCCGAGGGGAGCTGGATGTTCTGGCTCGTGGTCGACGCGGACTCGGGCGAGACGAAGTTCGCGGTGACCTTCGACGAGCAGATGGAGAACCAGGCCGCGTTCGACGCGGCGCAAGCGGCAGACGGGTGACGAGGACCCGACGACCAGGACCCGGACGGACGACGTCCGGGACAGCCGCCCTCCCACGGGCGGCCGACGATGTGGAGAGCGGACGTGAGCGACAGTCAGACCGAGTGGTGGGCCCCGGCCCGTCCAGGAGCGAGCGAGGCGCCCGCTCCTGAGACGCGTCGCGCCCGCGACCGCGGCCGCGGCCGCGCCGAGCGCGCGCGCAAGGCTCGCCGTCGCCGCACGACCTGGGTGGTCCTCGTCGTGCTGCTGCTCGTCGGCGGCGCCGGGTACCTCGTGTGGTCGATGCTCGACGGCATGTTCGAGGGCAACGGGACCTCCGCCTCGCCGACCGACTTCCCCGGACCGGGGCACGGCTCCGTCGAGATCGTCGTCAACCCGGGTGACTCCGGGAAGGCGATCGGTCAGACGCTCAAGGACGCCGGTGTCGTGGCGTCGGTCTCGGCGTTCGTCTCGGCCTACGCCGCGAACCCGGGTGCGACGGGCATCCAGCCGGGCACCTACTCCATGCTGCTCGAGATCCCCGCGGCGGACGCCGTGACGTCGCTGCTCAACCCGGCGACGCGGGTCGAGACCAAGCTGACGGTCGTCGAGGGCAAGACGGCGAAGGAGATCTTCGCGGTCATCGCCGACAAGCTCGGCGTGTCCGCCGAGGACGTCGAGGCGGCGGTGGGTGACGGCTCGGCGATCGGCCTGCCCGCCGAGGCGCAGGGCGACGTGGAGGGGTGGCTGTTCCCCGCGACGTACGTCGTGCAGCCCGACGACGACGCGGTGGCGGTGCTGTCCGCGATGACCGCCAAGACGGTGCAGGTGCTGAACGACCTCGGGGTGCCGGAGGAGGACCGCGAGACGGTGCTCATCAAGGCGTCGCTCGTCGAGCGCGAGGGCAAGCTCGAGGAGGACCGCCCGAAGATCGCGCGCACCATCGAGAACCGTCTCGACGAGGACTGGACGCTCGGCATCGACGCCGCGGTCGCCTACGGCGCCGGCGTCAACGGGACCAAGCTGACCCAGGAGATGCTGAACGACACGACCAACCCGTACAACCTGCGCAAGATCAAGGGTCTGCCGCCGACGCCGATCGCGTCGCCCGGGACCGCGTCGATCGAGGCCGTCCTGCACCCCGCCGAGGGCGACTGGATGTACTGGTGCACGCCCAACCTCGACACGGGCGTGACGGTGTTCAGCGAGACCGAGGCCGAGCACGCGCAGTGCGTCGCCGACCTCAACGCCTGGCTGGAGGAGAACCCCCGGTGACGTCCGGAGTCACGCGACGGGCGGCCGTGCTCGGCCACCCCGTCGCGCACTCGCTGTCGCCCACGCTCCACCGTGCCGCGTACGCGGCGCTGGGGCTCGACGAGTGGGCGTACGACCCGGTCGACGTCACCGAGGAGCAGCTCGCGGACTTCGTCGCGGGGCTGTCCGACGAGTGGGTGGGCCTGAGCCTGACGATGCCGCTCAAGCAGACGGTCCTGCCGCTCCTGGACCACGTGGAGCCGCTCGCGCAGGTCGTGGGCGCGGTCAACACGGTGCTGCTGCAGGGCTCGGGTCCCGCACGCACGCTCGTCGGCGCGAACACGGACGTGCACGGCCTGGTCGCGGCGTTGCGCGAGGGGCTGGGCGAGGGCCGCACGGTCACCCGTGCGGTCGTGCTCGGCGCGGGGGCCACGGCGGCCTCCACGCTCGCCGCGCTGGCCGAGCTGGGCTGCACCCAGCCGCTCGTGCTCGTGCGCTCGGTCGCGCGCGCGGGCGGTCTGCTGCGGGCCGCGCACCGGATGGGCGTCTCCCCGGTGCTGCGCGCCCTCGACGACGCGCCGTCCGCCGTGCTCGACACGGACGTCGTGGTCTCGACGCTGCCGCCGCGCGCGGCCGACCCGGTCGCCGCGCAGCTCACGACCGCACCGGCGGGCGTGCTGCTCGACGTCGCGTACGACCCCCGGCCCACGGCACTGCACGCGCGCTGGTCCGAGCTCGGCGGCACGGCCGTCGGGGGCGAGAGGATGCTCCTGCACCAGGCGGCCGAGCAGGTTCGTCTCATGACCGGTCGCCCCGCGCCGATCGGTGACATGGACGCGGCGCTGGTGCGGGCCCTGGCCGAGCACTGACCCGCCGGCCGGGCCGAGCACCCGAAGCACTCCCGTTCGAGTCTGGTCGAGAGGAACCTGATGGCCGCAGCAGCGCTGTACCTCGGCGCGGCCGTCGTGGGCGGTCTCCTGGCGGTGCTCCTGCGCCTGCCTCCGCTCGTGGGGTTCCTGGCCGCGGGGTTTGCGCTCGGGGCCGGGGGAGCGCCCGAGCTGCCGTACCTCGAGGCGGTCGCCGACTTCGGCGTGGTCCTGCTGCTCTTCGCGATCGGCCTCAAGCTCGACGTGCGCACGCTGCTGCGTCGCGAGATCTGGCTGACGAGCGTCGTGCACATGGTCCTGAGCATCGCGATGGCGCTCGGCTTCCTGGGTCTGCTCTGGGTGGTCGGCTTCGGGCTCGTCGCGGACGAGTCGTTCGGGGCGCTCGCGCTGGTCGGCTTCGCGCTGTCGTTCTCCTCGACCGTCTTCGTCGTCAAGGTGCTCGACGACCGTTCGGACACCACGTCCCTGTACGGCCGGATCGCGGTCGGCGTGCTCGTGATGCAGGACGTGGCGGCGGTCGTGTTCCTCTCGCTGTCGAGCGGCGAGGCGCCGAGCCCGTGGGCGTTCCTGCTGTTCCTGCTGATCCCCGGCTCGTGGGTGCTGCACCGGATCTGGAACCGCGTCGGGCACGGGGAGCTCCAGGCGCTGTTCGGCGTGTTCGTCGCCGTGGTGCTGGGCTACGGGCTGTTCGAGCTCGTCGGGATCGACGGCGACGTCGGCGCGCTCGTCGTCGGCGTGCTGCTGTCCTCGCACCCGCAGGCAGGTGAGCTCTCGCGGTCCCTCATGACGTTCAAGGACCTCATGCTGGTGGCCTTCTTCGTCCAGATCGGGCTGCACGGCACGCCGCACGCCCTCGAGGTCGGGCTGGCCCTGCTGCTCCTGCTGCTGCTGCCGTTCCAGGTCGCCGCCTACGCGGTGGTGCTCTGGTTCATGCGCCTGCGGCGGCGGACGTCGTTCCTGGGTGGCCTCGTGCTGTCGAACTACTCCGAGTTCGGCATCATCGTCGCGGCCGTCGGTGCGAGCACCGGCCTGCTGGAGGAGCAGTGGGTCGTGGTCATCTCGCTCGCGGTCGCGTTCAGCTTCGGACTGTCGGCGATCGTCAACCGGCGCGGGGTCGAGCTCGCGACGAGGCTGTCGCGGCTGCTCCCGGTGCGGGACAGCGACCGCCTGCACCCGGACGACCGGCTCGTCGACATCGGCGAGGCGGACGCGCTCGTCCTCGGTCTCGGTCGCGTCGGCGCGTCCACCTACTCGCGGCTGCGCGACGAGTACGGACTGTCGGTCGTCGGCGTCGAGCACGACGCCACGCGCGTCGTGTCGCTCGAGGACGAGGGCTACGAGGTGGTCCGCGCGGACGCGACCGACCTCGAGTTCTGGACCCGCGTGCAGCGTGCCGGACGGGTCAAGGTCGCCGTCCTGGCGATGCCGTTCCACAACGCCAACCTCATCGCGCTCGCGCGGCTTCAGGCCGCGGGGTTCACGGGCCGCGTCGCCGCGGTCGCCCGGTACGACGACGACGTGGCCGAGCTCGAGCGGCACGGCGCCGACGCGGTCTTCCACCTGTACGGCTCCGCGGGCTTCGCGCTGGCGGACCACGCGGCCGAGGTCCTGCTTCCCGGTGCGAGCGCGCCCCCGACGACGCACCCGCCCGCGCGCCCGGGCGACGAGCTGGACGTCCTCGACCCGCTCAAGCCGCGCGACGAGCTCGACTGAGGGCGCGCGGCGTGGTGCAGGACGACGAGGTGCTCGGTGTCACGCCGCCCCGTCGGCCCACTGCAGCCGCACGGTCCTGGGGTCCGAGTCGACGGCCAGGCGCCCGGCAGGCAGGGCTGTCCCCGGCGTCGTGAACGGCCGTCCGGCGTCGAGCCGGACGCCGTGCGCGGGCGCCAGCCAGTCGGCCTCGGGCAGCCGTCGCACGGTCACGGTGCACCCGGCCGGGTCCCACTCCAGGCGGTCGACGACGACGCCGCCGCGGGCGCGCAGCCCGGTCACGCTGCCCGTCGGCCAGGCGCTCGGCAGCGCGGGCAGGAGGGTCAGGGCGTCGGACGTCGACGCGAGGAGCATCGCCGCGACCAGGGCGGGCAGGCCGCCGCTCGCGTCGAGGTTGAAGATCGAGCCCGCGTCGTGGGTCGTCGTCAGCGCCGGCCGCCACTGGTCCACCGCGAGCCACTCGACGCACCGCAGCGCAGCCCCGGCGTCGCCGAGCGCGGCAGCGGCCAGCCCCACCTGCACGAGCCCGAACGCCATCTCCATACGGCCGGGCGGCGGCGTCGGGTCCGCGGCGCGCCATGCGATCTTGGCGTGCACGGTGGCTCGCGCGGCCGCTCGCAGCGGTGCGCCCGCGGGGCCGACGAACGCGGGGTCCGGCTCGTACCAGAGCGGGTACAGGTGCGACGTGTGGCGGTGCGCGTGCTCCTGCGCGCACCCGTCGGCGATCCACTCGGCGAGCGTCCCGTCGTCGGCCACGCGGTAGGCGGGAAGCACGTCGACGAGTGCCGCCCAGCGCTCGTCGAGACGGTGGTCGTCGCGCGCCGCGGCGAGCACGGCACTCGCGCGGGCCGCGTCGCGCAGGATCGCGACGTCGATCGTGGCGTCCGCGGCGATCGGCCCGGCGGCGCCCGCCGGCGTGTTCTCGGGTGAGTACGAGGGCACCAGGTGGCGCCGCCCGCCGACGAGCACGGTCGACGTCTCCGCGAACCGCAGCACGCCCTCCGCCAGCGCCCACACGCGGTCGTCGACGATCGAGCGGTCGCCCGTGGTGGAGACGAGGTCCGCCGCGAGGCGCAGCACCCACCCCCCGCAGCCCGTCCAGAACGCGTGGGGGTAGGCCGCGCTCAGGTGGTCGGCCCGGCCGTGCGTCGACATGCGCGCGGGCAGCAGCATCCCCTCGGCGCCGAACACCCGGCGGGCGTTCTCCCGGTAGTCGTCGAGGTGGGCGAGCACGAGCGTCAGCAGGGACCGCGCGAGCTCGGGCGTGCCGGTGGGGACGAGCCCGGCCATCCCGCCGTTCTGGAGGTTGCCGTTGAGGGTGTAGTCCGCGGACCACGCCGGTCGCCACGTGCCCTGCCAGACGCCCTGCAGGGTCGGCGGGAGCTCACCGGTGGCCGCGACCGCGTGGGCGCGGCCGGACAGGTACGCGACCTCCACGGCACGGCGACGCGCGGCGGGGTCTCCCGCGCGCGCGGCGGCCCAGACGTCCTCGGTCGTCGGTCCGCCGACCGGGGCCCGCAGGTCGATCTCGGACGCCGACACGAGGCGGCCGTGCGTCGCGGCCTGCCGGCGCCGCAGCGACGCCCAGTCGACCTCGGCGTGCCCGGGCGGCGGGGGAGCGATGCCCGAGGTCCGCACGTCGACGTCGACCCGCACGGCCCGACGCCCGCCCGCGGGCACGACCAGCCGCGACGTGAGCGCGCGCGTCCCTGTCGTCCACTCGCCCGCGCCGCGCACGGTGACCGTGGCCGAGGCCGCACGCGTCGCTGCCTCGAGCCGGGCGTCGCGGCCTGCGGTGAGCGTCGTCGTGACCGCGCTCGAGGAGTCCGCCCCTCCGGTGTCGAGGGCGGTCTCGAGCGCGCCGCCGAGGGCGAGCGTCAGGTCGACGACGACCGCACGGTCCGACTCGACCGCGACCCACACCGTCTCCTCGTCGCGCGGGGTCAGGACCCGCACGACGCACCGGCCGTCGCGGTCGTCGGCGAGGTCGACCGCGATCTCGCCGAGGTGCAGGTCGGTCGAGCGCTCCCGGACCCGGGTGACGCCCGCGACCGCGATCGTGAGGGTCGCGCAGATGCCGAGAGGGTCGGTCCAGACGAGGCCCTCGGGGTAGCCGTTCGCGTCGAGGCCCTGCGTGAGGAGCGTTCCGGCGCGCGCCGCGTCACCCGCGACCACGGCTCGCCGCAGGCCGTCGAGGACAGGACGCAGGTCCGGTGCGGGCGGGCGGGGGTTGACCGGAACGAAGAACCGCTCGTGGCTGATCGTGACGACCTGCTGCTGGGCGGCGCCGTGGAGGACGGCGCCGACCCGGCCGCTGCCGGTGATCAGTCCGTGCTCCCACGTGGGCGCCGGGGTGCGGGTGCGGAACGTGCCCATCACGACGCCGGGGCGGGCGCGGTCGACTCGCGCACGACGAGCGAGGTGGCGAGCTGGACGTACCGGGACGCGGGCTCGGTCCCCGCGGCCATCGTGAGGACCGTCTCGACGGCGACGCGGCCCATCCCGGTCAGCGGCTGGTGCACGGACGTCAGGGGTGGCGAGGTCCACGCGGCCTGCGGGGTGTCGTCGAACCCGACCACGCTGAGCCGGGCGGGCACCGGGACGTCGAGCTCGCGCGCGGCGACCAGCACGCCGACCGCGATCTCGTCGTCGCCCGCGAGCACCGCCGTCGGCGGGTGCGCCGACGACAGCAGGTCCCGACCGCAGGTCCGGCCGGTCTCGACGGAGAAGTGGCCGTGCCGGACGAGGCCGTGGTCCAGCTCGATCCCGGCCGAGTCGAGCGCGGCGCGGTAGCCGTGGAACCGTTCGCGAGCGGCCGCCGAGCTCGTCGGGCCGCCCACCCAGGCGATCCGACGGTGCCCGAGCTCCACCAGGTGCTCGGTGGCCGTGCGGCCGCCGGCCCAGTTGGTCGAGCCGACGCTCACGACGTCGGGCGCGTCGAGGTCGACAGGGTCGACCATGACGAACGGGATGCCTGCCTCCGCGGCTGCCGCCAGGAGCGCGGTCGGCGTCCCGAGGGTCAGGCCGATGATGCCGACGACGCCGGCCGCCTGCTGCTCGGACATCCACGCGCGCGCGGCGGCGGGTGTCCCGCGCACGGCGTGCTCGGGCGCGAGCCGCACGAGCAGGGTCGTCTGCGCGGCCGTGGCCGCGGCGAGGACCCCCTGCAGGACGTGCGTGAGGTAGGGCGAGTCGAGGGCGTCGACGACGGCGGCCAGTGTCCGGGGGCGGGGGAGGTTCCACTGCGACGCCGGGGGCCGGTAACCGAGCTCGTCGACCGCGGCGAGCACACGGGCGCGGGTGTCGGCGGCGACGTCGCTGCGCTCGTTGAGCACCTTGGAGACCGTGCCCTTCGTGACGCCCGCCGCGCGCGCGACGTCGACCAGGGTCACGCGTGCCTGCGGTCGGCCCGCCATGGTGCTCCTCCCGTTCCGAAACTCGTTTCGAGGCTAGCGGCCGCGCGGCGGAAAGGTCAACGCGGCCGACCGCAGCGATGCCCGTTGACGTCGCCGTCGACACTCGATACCGTCCCCGGCGAAGCCGCGACGTTGCGAAACTGTTGCGACCAGACGAGCACCGGGAGCGACACATGACCTCACCGCGACTGCGCATCGACGGGCGCGACGCCGACGACCGGGCACTGCCGCACGTGTGGAGCTACTGCGTCGGCGCCGGCCGCGCCAACGAGGCCCTGCGCGCCGACTGGCAGGAGCACTTCCGCGAGGCGGTGACGACGCTCGGCGTCCGACGCGTGCGCTTCCACGGCCTGTTCCACGACGACATGTTCGTGTACCGCGCGAACGACGGCGGCGGCTTCGGCCCGCCGACGCCGTTCGACGAGCCGCGGTACACGTTCAGCTACGTCGACAAGGTCGTCGACTTCATCCTCGAGGCCGGGGCGCAGCCCTTCGTCGAGCTCGGGTTCATGCCGCGTGAGCTCGCCACCCAGACCGAGACGCTCTTCTGGTGGAAGGCCCACTGCAGCCCGCCCACCGACATGGCGCGATGGGTCGAGCTGGTCACCGCGACGCTCGAGCACTGGGTCGAGCGGTACGGCATCGACGAGGTCCGCCAGTGGCGGTTCGAGATCTGGAACGAGCCGAACCTCGTGCCGCACTTCTGGACCGGCAGCCGCACGGAGTACTTCGAGCTCTACGAGGCGACCGCGCGCGCGGTCAAGGCCGTCGACCCCCGGCTCGTGGTCGGCGGGCCGTCGACGAGCGTGTTCGTGCCCGACGACCGCTACAAGGGCGAGTTCGAGGACCGCGCCGCCGAGCACGCCACCGCGGCGTCGACCGACGTGGACGCGCTCGACTGGCGACCGGTGTGGATCCACGAGCTGATCGAGTGGTGCCGCGAGCGGGACGTGCCGCTCGACTTCCTGTCCACGCACCTGTACCCGACCGACTTCGCCTTCGGGTCCGACGGCGAGCTGCACCACATCCAGCGGCACGTCGACGCGACGTACCAAGACCTGACGCTGCTGCGCGACGTCATCGCCGCGAGCCCGTTCCCGGACGCCGAGCTGCACATCACGGAGTGGTCGAGCTCGCCGTCGAGCCGCGACGCGATGCACGACACCGTGTTCGCCGCCGCGTACATCACGCGCGCGTTCCTGCGTGGCGCGGCGCTCGCCGACTCGATCTCGTACTGGACGTTCACCGACGTGTTCGAGGAGGGCGGCGCGGGCGTCGGCCCGTTCCACGGCGGGTTCGGGCTCGTCAACACGCAGGGGATCCACAAGCCGACGTTCCACGCCATGGCGATGCTCGCCCGGCTCGGCGACCGCGAGGTCGCGGCCCTGCCGTACGGCACGATCACGCAGCACGCCGACTCGGGCGACGTCGCGGCGGTGTTCGTCAACTACCCGCAGGACATGGGCACGCGCGGCATCGGGTCCGAGATCACGTACGAGGCCACGCGTCGGCTCCAGGACCACGGGCCGAGCCTGCACGTGCAGCACACCGTCGAAGGCCTTGCCCCGGGTGCCGTGTACCGGCTCGAGCAGGTCGACTGGGATCACGGGAACGTCGCCGAGGCCTGGTACCGGATGGGTGCCCCGCTCAACCTCACGCGCGACGAGGAGTCACAGCTGCGAGCGGTGGCGGACGACCTCGCGCGGGCCGAGCTCACGGTGGGGCCGGACGGCGTGCTCACCATCGACGTCGACCTGCCGCCGTGGGCGGTCATGTCCGTCAGCCGTTCGCGCTAGTGGTTGCTTCGCCCTACCGCTTGACGCGAATCGGTGCGTACCGCGACGATGCGGACATCCCACTTCGACCTCGCGGCGAACAGGCGGACGGCGCTCCTACACCGGTGTAGAAGTGCAGTCCGGTTCGCCGGGCCGGATCGGGTGTCGGGCTCTACATCGGTGTAGAGCCCACGAAGGGGCACGTCGTGGACGCCGCCGGCGCCCACGTTCCTTCCGGGGGGAGAGCGACGCGGCTCCGGCCTCGTGCCGGGACGGGACCCGCGTGCGCCGTCCCGCCGGTCGACGACCGAGGAGATCACGTGATGCGGATGACTCGCAGGGGGCCGGGCGACCGGCACGGAACGTCGAGACGGACAGGGCAGCGAGGGACCGAGCAGCGAGCGACACGGCAGCGAAGGGCGGCGGCGATGATGACGGGAACGGCGCTCGTCGTGGGTGCGGCAGCCCTGCCGTCCACAGCGTCCGCGGCGGACGGCCCGGCCGCGGACCCGTGGGTGTCGACCATCCCCGAGGGCTACCACCGGTTCACCGCACCCCAGGCCGACGTCGAGGAGATCGTCGGCACCCGCCCCGCGGTGCTCGAGCTGCAGGGGAACATCGGCCCGAGCGGCACGTGGTCCGACCTCGCGATGGACCCGAGCGGGTCGAGCTACCACGCGACGGTCGGCCCGCTCGCACCGGGCCTGTACTACTACCAGTACACGGCGACCGAGGCGGACCGGACCAAGCACTCCTTCCGCACCCCCGGCACGCCCGTGGCGGTGACCTCCCACCCGGCGTGGAACACGCTGTTCGTGCCGGGGCCGTCGGTCCAGTGGATGGCGGACCTGCCGTCGGGCGGCACGGTCGACGAGCTCACCTACGACAGCCCCGTGACCGACGACGAGACGACGACGCTCGTCTGGACCCCGCCGGGCTACGACGGCGACCGCGTGGACCCGTACCCCGTGCTCTACCTGCTCGCGGACTCCAGCCAGACCTTCCGCGAGTGGGCCGAGCTCGGCCGCGTCCCGCAGGTGCTGGACAACCTCGCGGCCGAGGGGCGCCTCGAGCCCATGGTCGTCGTCATGGCACAGGTGAGCGGCAGCGACCCGCGCACCGAGCTGCTCGACGGCGTCGTCGCCGCGACTCGCGACGCGTACCACGTGGCGGGGGACGGCAGCGGTCAGGCCGTCGCGGGGATCCGGGCGGGCGCGCAGCAGGCGCTCACCGTGCTCCGCAGCGACCCAGGGACGTTCGGCGCGGTCGGGTCGTTCTCCGGCCGTCTCACCGGCACGATCAGCGCGTCCACCGCTCGTGAGATCAACGACGGCACGGACCTGCTGCGCATCTACGTGGGCAACGTGCTCGACCCGGCGTACAACCAGAACGACGCGCTCCTGAAGACGCTCGCCCGCGCGGGCGTCGAGCACGACTTCGACGGCGTCGACCCCGCGCAGGGCGGCACCTGGGACACGTGGCGCTCCGGGCTGCGCGACTTCGCCTCCCGCGTGTTCCAGGACGACCCGGGCCACGAGCCGCGCGACGGCCACCGGCCGCTCGACGGGCCGTACACCGCGCCCGCGCCGGGGTCGATCACGCTCCCGCACGTGGACGAGCACGGCATCGTGACGTTCGAGACGGGCACGCAGTGGGCCGACGCGAAGGACGTCACGGTCTGGGCGAACTGGGCACCGAACGGTGCCTGGTTCCGGGTGCCGATGACGAAGGTCGGCGATCGCTGGCGCGTCTCGATGGGGCCGCTCGACGGCTTCTACTACTACCGGTACGTGGTGGACGGCGTCGACGAGAAGGACCCCGAGGACACGGTCAACACCCTCACCGGCGTCAGCCCGCTGTTCGTGCCGGGCAAGACCGACCACATGCTCGGCGACGTGCCCGCCGGGCAGGGCGGAGACCTGTCGGTGCTCACGTACGACAGTGCCGTAGCGAACGAGGAGCGGTCCGCGTACGTGTGGACCCCGCCCGGCTACGACGCGGACCGCGCCGAGCCATACCCGGTCCTGTACCTCAACCACGGCGGAGGCCAGAGCTGGGGCGACTGGGTCGAGGTCGGTCGGGCCAAGCAGATCCTCGACCACCACTCGATCGACGGCGCGATCGTGCCGATGGTCGTCGTGATGGGGAACGGCAACGTGCCCGACTTCCCGGCGGAGCTGCTCGACAACCTGGCACCCGCGGCGCGCGCGAAGTACAACATCGCGTCCGACCCGGACCACCAGGCACTCGCCGGCCTGTCCCTGGGCGCCCTGCGCACCCTGGACACATGGCTGACCCGCCCCGGTCAGTTCGGCTGGATCGGGGCGTTCTCCGGCGGTCTGTTCTTCGGGGCGCCCGAGTTCGACGCGGCAGCGGTGAACAAGAACACGCGCCTGGCCCGGATCTACACGGGCGACGTCTTCGACTTCGCCTACCAGTCGGTGATGGACACGATGGACCTGCTGTCCGAGGCCGGGGTGAAGTACGAGTTCGCCGGCGTCACGCCCGGGCCGCACGGGTTCGACACGTGGCAGGCGAACCTCATCGACTTCGTCCCGCGGCTGTTCCGCGAGGTGCCGCCCGAGGGCATCGAGCTGCGGGCCGTCGTCCCGGAGCAGGAGGAGGGCGTCCTGGCTCTGTCCGTGGCCGACCACGGCGACGGCGTCACGCTCACGCCCGCCACCCACGCCGGTGACCGGCTGCGGTTCCGGGGTGCGCTGCCCGCCGTGACCGTGACGGACTCGCGGACCGTGGCCCAGGCGGGCGCGAGCGGGTGGGCGGTCGCCGGTCAGGCGCACACGTTCACGTCCGACACGCGGGTGTTCGGTGCCGAGCACCTCGGGTGGAGCCCGCGCGTGGGCACCCCACGCCCGGGTCTCGCCGCGGGCGCCGCACGGGCGACCTTCCTGAGCGGCGGGCAGGGGCTCGTCGTGCCGGGTCGGCTCGCCTCGGCGACACCCGAGGGGCGGTTCGGCTCGGCCACGCTGGGCGCGGACCTCACGCTCGAGGTGCCGGTCGACACCGCGCCGGGCAGCTACGCCGGGACGCTGACCCTGACCCTGTTCCCGGTCGACTGACCCGACCAGCACCGACCGCCGCGCGGCGGGCGCCCACCGGGTGTCCCGCCGCGCGGCGGCACTGGAGACCTCATGCGCACCGCTTCCCACCGCATCGCTGCTGCACGCGTCCTGGCAGGCGCCGCTCTCGCCGCGTGCGCGCTGCTGGCCGGCCCCGCCGTCCCAGCGGTCGCCGCACCGGACCCGTCGGTGTCGGCGACGCCCGCACCCACGGGCACCGTCACGTGGACGGTGCAGCCGGCCACGGCCGACGGGCCGGACGGCCGGATCTCGCTGCGCCACGTGCTCGACCCCGGCGCGTCCGTCGAGGAGCACGTCGCGGTCACGAACTTCAGCGACCGCGACGCGACCTTCGTGCTGTACGCCGGCGACGGCGTGGTCGGCGACACCGGCGACTTCGACGTGCCGTTCGGGCCGGACAGCCGCCAGGACGCGGGCGCATGGGTCGAGCTCGGCGAGGTCGAGGGGGCGCAGCGCCTCGACGACGGGCGCCTGCAGCTCACGCTCGGTCCGTCCTCGACGGTTCTGGTGCCGCTGACGATCAGCGTGCCCGCCGACGCGGCGCCGGGGGACCACCCCGCCGGCGTGGTGGCCGAGCTCGTCGACGGCGGGTCCGAGGTCAGGCTCGCGGCGCGCGTCGGCACGCGGCTGCACCTGCGTGTCTCGGGGGACATCCAGGCCTCCGTGGTCGCCGACGAGGTGGACGCGCGGTGGGAGCCGTCATGGAACCCGTTCGGACCGGGCGCCGTGCGGGTCCGGTACGTCGTGCGCAACGCGGGCGACGTGCGGCTCGGGGCGCGGTCCACGGTGCAGCTCGCGGGGCCCGGCGACACCGGCTCCGCGGAGGCGGTCAGCGAGGTCCGTGAGGTCCTGCCGGACCGTTCCGCGCTCGTGGAGGTGACGCTCCCGGTGTGGCCGCTGCTGCGGGCGAGCGGCGGCGTCGAGGTCACGCCGCTCGTCGTGGGCGAGGACGTCGTCGAGGTGAAGCTGGAGCGCACCACGGCCGCGGTCGCGGTGTGGACGCCGCCGTGGTCGCAGCTCGCGCTGGTGCTCCTCGTCGTCGCAGGCGTGCTCCTGGTGCGGTGGCTGCGACGGCGCTCCGCGCGGCGCGTGCAGGCGCACGTCGCCGCGGCCCTCGCCGCGGCGGGGGTGGACCCAGCGCGTGCAGCCGGTCCGTCGGGAGCGGGACCCCGTGAGCCGGACCGGGCGGGCCGGTCGGTCGGGACGCGCGCCGACGAGGCGACGCCCTGACCTCCCCGAGGTGGCCGGCCGGGCCGACGTCGGCCGCCTCGCAGGTGCGCTGGACGACGCACCCGGCGAGCGTGCGGTGAGTCGCTGTGGTGCCCCCGGAGGGACTCGAACCCTCATGCCTCGCGGCGCTCGATTTTGAGTCGAGTGCGTCTGCCAGTTCCGCCACGGGGGCGCGGTTCGCCACCCTATCGGGTCGGCCCCGAGCGACGCGGCCGCGAGCGGCCGCAGGGGCGGCGTGAACGGGCTCACACGGCGCGACAGCGGTGCGACGACGCGCCCGCCCAGTACGCTGTGTCCGTGACCAAGGACGCCACCCCCGATCCCGCCCAGGCAACGCCCGACCTGGAGCCCGCGGCCCCGAGCGCG
This sequence comes from Cellulomonas persica, assembly GCF_007989825.1. GTDB lineage: Bacteria > Actinomycetota > Actinomycetes > Actinomycetales > Cellulomonadaceae > Cellulomonas > Cellulomonas persica. The sequence goes on from NZ_BJUA01000002.1 coordinate 198,627, forward strand.
CCGTCGAGCGGGCGCCCGGCCCGACGTGCGGTCGTCGCCGAGGACGAGGCCCTCATCCGCATGGACGTCGTCGAGACGCTGCGCGACGCGGGCTTCGACGTGGTCGGCGAGGCGGGGGACGGCGAGCAGGCGGTGGCGCTCGCGACCGAGCTCAAGCCCGACGTCGTCGTCATGGACGTGAAGATGCCGGTGCTCGACGGCATCTCGGCCGCTGAGCGCATCGCGAAGGAGCACGTCGCCCCGGTCGTCCTGCTCACGGCGTTCTCCCAGACCGAGCTCGTCGAGCGGGCGCGCGACGCCGGCGCGATGGCCTACGTCGTCAAGCCGTTCTCGCCCGCGGACCTGCTGCCGGCCGTCGAGATCGCGATCTCCCGCTACGCGCAGATCAGCGCGCTCGAGTCCGAGGTCGCCGACCTGTCCGAGCGGTTCGAGACCCGCAAGCGCGTGGACCGCGCCAAGGGGCTGCTGATGACCAAGGGCATGACCGAGCCCGAGTCGTTCCGGTGGATCCAGAAGACGTCCATGGACCGGCGTCTGACGATGCGTGAGGTCGCCGACGCCGTGATCGAGCAGATCGGCGGCGGTTCCTGAGCCCCGAGCCGCACGGCTCCTGAGCCCCCGTCCGCCCCGGTCCTCGACCGGAGGCGGCGGGGGCTCAGTCGTGCGTGGGCGCGGTCAGCTCGACGTCGACGACGAGCGCCCGGTGGTCCGACACCCCGGTCGCGACGGACCGCGCCGGGCCGGTCGCGGCGACGGGGCCGTCGGCGAGCACGTGGTCGATCTGCGACGTCGGCGCGTGCACGGGGTACGTGAGCGCATCCGCGAGCGAGGTCAGCCCGGTGACGCGCGCCGCGGTCGTCGGCCCGAGGTTGAGGTCGCCCAGGACGACGAGCGGGCGCGGCAGGTCGACGACCGCGTCGACGAGGTGGCGCGCCTGCGCCGCGTTCTGCCCGGACATGAACGACAGGTGCGCGCAGACCGCGGTGAGCGGGCCGTCCGGCGTGTCGAGCGTGGCGACCACGGCCGCCCGGGGGTGGTCGTGGATCGGCCGGGGCAGCCGCCGGCCGGACCGGTGTGCCCACGTGACCCCGCGACGCCGGGGGAGCCGCACCGTGCGCCACGCCGCGACCGGGTAGCGCGTGAGGAGGGCGACCCCGTACGCAGGCCCGCTCGGGGCCTCGTCGTGCCTCGGCTCACGCCACAGCCCGACCGGACCGCGCAGCGTCACCGCCAGACGCGCGTCGGCCGCGCCCATCGCCTCGGCCGCGACCGCGGTCAGGTCGGCACGGCTCGAGCGCAGCTGGCGGTGGTCGACCTCCTGGAGCGCGAGGACGTCGGCGTCGAGGGCACGGACCGCGTCCGCGAACCGTGCGACGTCCACCCGACGTGAGCCGGAGACGCGGCCGTGCTGCACGTTGAAGGTCACCAGACGCATGCGTCGATTGTGGCGCGGCGACGCTCGGCAGGCGCCTCGGACCGTCTCCCGGGTCGGAAGCACACGTCTCAGCCAGCGAACAGGCCCTTTCGGGTGAGCGGTTTCATCACAGGTTGGCAACGAAGCGTCGGACGATCTTGGCGGATACATCCCGGATACAAACGATGGTTACCGTCGCGTCACGTTTGCACCGGGTACCGATCCCTCGGGCCCCGGGACGCACCCCTCACGGAGAGGTTGAACGCCCATGGTTCGTTCTCATCACGCGATGAAGGCCGCGGCTCTCGCCGGCGCGGTCGCGCTGGTCCTGACCGCCTGTGGCGACAGCGGCTCGTCCGACGACGAGACCCCCGACGCCGCCGCCAGCACCGAGGCCTCCGGCTCGGGCGGCGGTGAGGGCGGCGCGCTGGTCATCGGCACGCTCCTGCCGCAGACGGGTTCGCTCGCCTTCCTCGGCCCGCCCGAGATCGCCGGTGTGGACCTCGCGGTGAAGGAGATCAACGAGAACGGCGGCATCAACGGAGAGGACGTCGTCGTCAAGCACGCCGACTCCTCGGACGCCGACCACGCGGACGTCGCGCCGCAGTCGTGGACCGACCTCCAGAGCCAGGGCGTCCAGGCGGTCATCGGTGCCGCCTCGTCGTCCGTGACGCAGCTCGTCGTCGACGACATCACCAACGCCGAGGTCGTCATGGTCTCGCCCGCCAACACGGCGACGAGCCTGTCCGGCTACAGCCCGTTCTACTTCCGCACCGCACCCCCGGACACGGTGCAGGGATCGGCGCTCGGCAACCTGATCGTCGAGGACGGCATCGAGAACCTCGGCGTCCTGGTCTTCAACGAGGAGTACGGCACGTCGCTGCGCGACGTCGTCAAGGAGACGGTCGAGGGCGCCGGTGTCACGGTGACGTACGGCAACCAGGGCGAGGAGTTCGACCCGACCGCCTCGTCGTTCGCCGACCCGGTCGCGGGCGTCATGACGTCCAACGGCGGTGCGGCGCCCGACGGCATCGCCATCATCGCGTTCGAGCAGACGAAGTCGATCGTCCCCGAGCTCGTCGCGGCCGGCTACCAGGGCCGCGTCTACATGGTCGACGGCAACACGGCCGACTACTCGAAGGACTTCGAGGCCGGCACGCTCGCCGCGTGGACGACTCAGGGCACCACGCCCGGCGCCTACCCGGACGACTCCTTCAAGGAGCGCATGCTCACGGTCGACCCCGACCTGAAGGACTACGCGTACGGCCCCGAGTCGTACGACGCGGCCATCCTCATCGCGCTCGCCGCGCTCAAGGGCGGTGGCGTCGACGGCGCGACGATCCAGAAGAACATGGCGGCCGTCTCGGGCGCCGACGGCGGCACGGAGTGCGAGGGCTTCAAGGAGTGCGCCGACCTCATCGCGAAGGGTGAGGACATCGACTACAAGGCGGCGTCGGGTGCTGGTCCGTTCAACGCCGACAACGACCCGTCGTCGGCGTTCATCGGGATCTTCCAGTACAACGACGACAACACCTACACCTGGCAGAAGGCGGTCGAGGGCTCCGTCACCGAGTGATCGTCCGCTGAGCTGACGACGTCGGCCCCGGTGGTCCCTGGTGACCACCGGGGCCGACGCGCGTCCGGGGGACGGACCGGGCACACGGGGGCGTGTGTGCCGCTCCGGTCGGGCGGCGGACGCGGCGGGTACGCCAGAGGGGCCCGGGCCGCTGATGCGTCCCCGGGCCCCTCGTCGTGTGAGGTCAGGCCTCCGGTGCGTCCTGCGTCCGGGCGTCCGTGGCTGCGGGGTCCTTCGCCGCGGCCTCGACGTCCGTCGCGAGAGTCCCCAGGTACAGCTGGATCACCTTGGGGTCGTGCATGAGCTCGCGCCCGGGACCGGAGTAGGCGTTGCGGCCCTGGTCGAGCACGTAGGCGCGGTCGCAGATCTGCAGGCAGCGCCGGGCGTTCTGCTCGACGATGACGATCGACACGCCCGCCTTGTTGATCTTGCGGGTGCGCAGGAACGCCTCGTCCTGCCGGACGGGGGACAGGCCGGCCGACGGCTCGTCGAGCAGCAGCACCGACGGCTCCATCATGAGCGCGCGACCCATCGCGACCATCTGGCGCTCACCTCCCGACAGCGAGCCGGCCCGCTGACGGCGGCGCTCCGCCAGGGCGGGGAAGATGTCCGTGACGAACTCGAACCGCTCCGCGAAGCGCTTGTGGTCCTGGAAGATCCCCATCTGCAGGTTCTCCTCGATGGTGAGCGAGGGGAACACGTTGTTGGTCTGCGGTACGAACCCGACCCCGCGGCGCACGAGCTTGTCCGCGCGCTGGTTGGTGATGTCGTCGCCGCCGAGCGTCACCGACCCCGCGCGGATCGGGACGAGGCCGAACAGCGCCTTGAGCAGCGTCGACTTGCCGGCGCCGTTCGGGCCGATGATCCCGACGAGCTCACCGGGGTGCAGCACGAGGTTGCAGCCGTTGAGGATGTCGACGCCGGGCAGATAACCCGCGTAGAGGTCGCGAGCATCGAGCAGAGGCTCTCCGTCGGGCGCTCCGCGGTGCACCTCGGGTGACGTGGTCTGCGTCGTCACTGCGTCGCCTCCTCGGCCTCGGCCTCTGCCTCGTACTGCTCGACGACGTCGTCCTCGAGCAGGCGGTCGTCACCGAGGTCCGTGTCGTGGTGCGCACCCAGGTAGGCGTCGACGACCGCCTGGTCCTGCATGATCGTCTCGGGCGGGCCCTCGGCGACGATCCGGCCCTCCGCCATGACGACGACCCAGTCGGAGATGTGGCGGACCATGTGCATGTCGTGCTCGACGAACAGCACGGTCATTCCCTCGTCGCGCAGGCCCGTGATGTGGCCGAGCAGCGACTGCGTGAGCGCTGGGTTCACGCCGGCCATCGGCTCGTCGAGCATGACCATCGTGGGGTGCGTCATGAGGGCACGCGCCATCTCGAGGAGCTTGCGCTGCCCGCCGGACAGGCTCCCCGCGAAGTCGTCGGCCTTGGTGTCGAGCTTGAACCGCTCGAGCAGCTCGTAGGCACGCGCCGTGATCGCGGCCTCCTGCGAGCGCCACACGGACGGCAGGAGCGACGCGAGCAGGTTCTCGCCGCGCTGGCCGGTGGCACCGAGCCGCATGTTGTCGATCACCGTCATGCGCGACAGCGCCTTGGTGAGCTGGAACGTGCGGACCATCCCGGCGGACGCCATGCGCGCCGCGGTGCGGCCGTGCACGGGGCGGCCTTCGAACGACCACTCGCCGACGTCCGCCTTGTCGAACCCGGTTAGCAGGTTGAACAGCGTGGTCTTGCCCGCGCCGTTCGGGCCGATCAGGGCCGTGATCGCGCCACGCTGCACCTCGAGGTGCTCGACGTCGACCGCGTTGATCCCGCCGAAGCTCCGGCGGACGCCGTCGGCGACGATGATCGGGTCGGGCTTGGGCGCGCCGGGCACGCGCGGCACCGCCGCGAGGTCCTTCGCGATGCGCTCGCGAGGCACCACGCCCGCGCCGCCCACGCGCGCGTCGGGGGCGGGCGTCGGGGGAGTCTCAGCGGACATCGATCGCCAGCTCCTTCTTGTCGCCGAGGACTCCTTGTGGTCGGAAGATCACGAGGAGCATGAGGGTCAGTCCGACGAGCATCCAGGAGAACGCCTCGGACTGCGTGCTGGTGATGAACGACAGCTCGGCGTCCCGCAGGATGCTCTTGACGAGCATGAACACCGTCCACAGCAGCACCGAGCCCAGGACGGGCCCGAACACCGTCGCGGCGCCGCCGAGCAGCAGGATCGTCCAGATGTTGAAGGTCGTCGTACGTCCCATCGCGTCGGCCTGGACCGACGTCGGGAGCGTGTAGAAGATGCCGGCGATCGCACCACCGATGCCGCCGAGGACGAGCGCCTGCATCTTGTAGCCGTAGACGTTCTTGCCGAGCGCCCGCACGGCGTCCTCGTCCTCGCGGATGCCCTTGAGCACGCGACCCCACGGGCTGCGCATCCAGCGCCACACGAGCAGGCAGCCGATCGCGACCGCGACCCACGCGACGAGGCGCAGCCACCACGAGTTCGACGTGCAGTTCGGGTACGTCCAGAGCCAGAGCGTCGTCGAGCCGTCCGGGAACGGGCAGAGCGACTCGAACGACTCCTTGTAGCCGTCGCCGCCGGACAGGCCGGAGTTGCCGCCGGTGAGCGAGGTGAGCGACGTCGAACGGCTGATGATGCGCACGATCTCCGCGGCCGCGATCGTGACGATCGACAGGTAGTCGCCGCGCAGCTTGAGCGTCGGGATGCCGAGCAGGATGCCGAACAGGACCGCCGCGACCATGGCGGCGATCACGGAGGCGAAGAACGGCCAGCCGGCGATCGCGGTGATCGCGTAGGCGTAGGCGCCGAGCAGCATGAAGCCCGCCTGCCCGAAGTTGAGCAGTCCCGTCATGCCGAAGTGGATGTTGAGGCCGATCGCCGCGAGCGCGTAGGCGGCGGTCGCGGGTGCGAACGCCTCGCCGGCGACGTTGGTGAGGATCCGGGTCCAGTCCATGGTGTCCCTCCTGGCCTCAGCCGATCCGGTCCCGGCGACCGAGGATGCCCTGCGGTCGCACGAGGAGGACGAGGATGAGGATGAGCAGCGCGCCGGCGTACTTCATGTCCGACGGGATGACGAGGCTCGACATCTCGGCGACCACGCCGATCACGAGCGAGCCGGCCAGGGCGCCCCACGCGGTGCCGAGACCGCCGAGCGTCACGGCCGCGAACATCAGCAGCAGCACGGTCCCGCCCATGTTCCAGGCGGTGGACTGGAAGTACAGGCCGACGAGCACGCCACCGAGCGCGGCGAGCCCGGCGGCCCCGGTCCAGACGATGCGGATCACGCGCTCCACCCCGATGCCCGAGGCTGCCGCGAGGGCGGGGTTGTCGGAGACCGCGCGCGTGGCGCGGCCGGTGCGCGTGTAGAGCAGGAAGACCGCCGCCGCCGCGAGCACGGCCGCGGCGATGCCGGCCGAGAGCAGGCTCTGCACGGTGAGCGTCACGGGGCCGATCGCCACGGGCTTCGGGTTCGTCGTGTCGATCCGCAACCGGCCGCCGCCGAGCAGGAACTGGAAGAGGTACTGCAGCACCATCGACAGACCGATCGTGACGATCATCTGCTGGGTCAGCCCGACCCTGCGGCGCCGCAGCGGCCGCCAGATGCCCGCGTCCTGCAGCCATCCCGAGGCCGCGCCGCAGAGCGTCGCCAGGATCGCGGCGAGCCACAGGTCCATCCCGACGACCTGCACGAACGTGTAGGCGAGGATCGCGCCGAGCGTGACCTGCTCACCGTGCGCGAAGCTGCTGAGCCCGGTCGTGCCGTAGATCAGGGACAGGCCGACCGACGCGAGGGCGAGCAGCAGGCCGAACACGAGGCCGTTCGCGAGCTGCTGCATGACGCGCTTGCCCGAGACCCCTCCGGTGGCGGACGAGTCGCCGCCGGAGGGCCGGTCGGTCGTCGGTGCTGTCGTGGCACCCTGCGTGGGCTCCGCCGACGGCGCAGCGCCGGTCGGTTCTCCGAGCGGGAACAGCGCGCGGGACTGCGAGTTCAGGAGCACCTTGACGGTGCGCGTCGTCGCGGACGGGTCGCGCAGCTGCTCGCCCTCGGGCAGGGTCGCCGGGTCGATCGTGACGGTGTACTCGCCCGCGGCGGTCACGGGTACGGACCAGACCCCGTCGTCGCCGGTGGTCACGGTGCTCGACCCACCAGCTCCCTCGACCGTGATCGAGACGCCGGCGGCCGGCTGGCCCTCCGCCGTCTTGACGGTGCCCGTGACGCAGCCGGTCGTCGCGTCCGGCGTGCACGGTTGCGAGGCAGCCGCGTGCGCGGGCCACGCCTGCAGCACGACCGCGATCAGCGCGGCGACGAGGAGCGTGACCGCTCCCGTACCCCTCCGCATGCGCAGCGATGCCGTGGCCTGGCCTCGAGTCGTGCTCGGTGCTCGTCCTGGATGGGCGAGAGCGCTCACCGAGGACCTCCGTCCTGTGCTCGCAACACCGTCCCGGGGATCAGGCGGTGGTCCTGCGTGTCAGCTCGTCGTCGTTCCGCTTCGTTCCGTGCTCCGTGCTGTCGCCGCGTCCTGCTCCCGAACGGGTGGCGCGACCGGCGCGACACTGCGTCCGGACGTGCACCGTGCGGGGCTACCGGTCGGTACGGACGCGAGCCGGGCCGACGTTAGGCACTGATTGTGTCCGTCTCGTTTCGGGTTGCCCAGAGGTAGGTTGCATGTCGCACGATCGGACGTATCGTCGCCCGATGTCACAGACGCGCCCGGATCGTACCGATGCTCGGCGTGTCGCGCGGACCTGCGGGTCGCAGCGCTGAGGCAGGACTAGGCACAGCAGCCCGGTGTGGGCCATGATCGACGTCGGCGCCGTCGTGGGCAGCGAGGCGTGCCGGAGTCCGGAGCCCCCTCATCCGCCGGAGGTACACGACCGTGCGTCCCGGAGTGCAAGCACGAGCTGCGCTGCCCGAAGACCTCGACGACCTCGTCCACCTGTGCCTCGAGGCGCGCAAGGAGGCCGGGACCGGAGCTCAGCTCTGCACCGACGACACCGACCGGCTGCGGCGGCAGCTGGGAGCGCTCCTCGCGGTCGACGGCGGCATCGTGCTCGTGGGGACGCTCGACGACCAGCCCGCGGGCCTGCTGCTCGGTCGACTCGTCGGCCCGAGCCTGTTCGCCGACGGGACCTCGCTGGCGCTCGAGGCCATCTACGTCCTGGGCACGGCGCGTCGTCGTGGGCTCGGCCACACCCTCCTGGCCCACGCCGCGGGCGTCGCCGAGCAGAACGGCGCCGCCGAGGTGTACGCCGCCCCGCTGCCCGGTGCGCGCGGCATGCAGCGCTTCCTCGCGCGGCTCGGTTTCGCTCCCGCCGCGGCCTTCCGGGTCGCCGGGACGGCAGCCCTGCAGCGCCGGCTCCAGCACGACCACGGCGCGGCGAGCGTCGCGGTGCGCCGCCCGTCGTCGCGCGGCCTCGAGGACCTCATCGCGCGTCGCCGTCAGGCGCGCGCGGCGCGTCAGCCGTCGGAGGCGGACCAGGCGGGCACGGGCGTCGGCCTGCGGATCGACCGCGCGGTCGGCGTGGTGCGCAGCGTCCCGCTCACCGGGCGTCGATGAGCATGCAGGTCAGCCGGGCGGTGCACAGCCGCCTCCCGGACTGGTCCTCGATCACGACGTCGTAGGTCGCCAGGCTCCGTCCGAGGTGCACGGCGCGTGCCGTCCCGGTGACGACGCCCGCCCGGGCCGACCGGTGGTGCGTCGCGCTCAGCTCGATGCCGACGGCCGTCCGCCCGGGTCCCGCGTGCACGACGGCGGCGTAGGAGCCCAGCGTCTCGGCGAGCGCTGCCGTCGCGCCGCCGTGCAGCAGCCCGAACGGCTGCGTGTTGCCCTCGACCGGCATCGTCGCCACCGCGCGCTCCGCCGAGAGCTCGGTCACCTCGATCCCCAGACGTTCGATGAGGGTGCCCCGCTCGGCGAGGCGGGGGTCGGGTGCGAGCGCAGGAGTGTCGGACATGGCAGATAGGTTGGCACCCGTGAGCGACGAACAGCCAGCCGCCCGTCCCGCCGGACCCGCCCGCCTCCTGCTCATCGACGGCCACTCGATGGCGTACCGCGCGTTCTTCGCCCTCCCGGTGGAGAACTTTGCGACGTCGTCGGGTCAGCCGACGAACGCGGTGTTCGGCTTCACCTCGATGCTCGCGAACCTGCTGCGCGACGAGCAGCCGACTCACGTCGCCGTCGCATTCGACCTGGGACGTACGACGTTCCGCACCGAGCGCTACGAGGCCTACAAGGGCACCCGGGACGCCACGCCCGAGCCGTTCCGCGGCCAGGTCGACGTGATCCGGCGCGTGCTCGAGCCGCTGCACATCCCCGTCATCACCAAGGAGCGGTACGAGGCGGACGACGTGCTGGCCACGCTCACCGAGCAGGCACGCGCGCAGGGCATGCAGGTGCTGATCTGCTCGGGGGACCGGGACTCGTTCCAGCTCGTGCGCGACGACGTCACGGTGCTCTACCCCGTCCGCGGCGTCTCCGAGCTCGCGCGCATGACGCCCGAGGCGGTGACCGCCAAGTACGGCGTGCCGCCCGAGCGCTACAGCGACCTCGCCGCGCTCGTCGGCGAGACGTCCGACAACCTCCCGGGCGTGCCGGGCGTCGGGCCCAAGACGGCCGCGAAGTGGCTCACGCAGCACGGCGACCTCGCCGGGGTCGTCGCCGCCGCGGACCGGATCACCGGCAAGGCGGGGGAGTCGCTGCGCGAGAACCTCGCCCAGGTCCAGCTCAACCGCGAGCTCAACCAGCTCGTGACCGACCTCGAGCTGCCCGTGGGCCCCGAGGACCTCGAGGTGCGCGAGTGGGACCGCCAGGCGCTGCACACCATCCTCGACGAGCTCGAGTTCCGCACGTTGCGGGACCGGCTGTTCGCGATGCTCCCCGAGCAGTCGAGCGTCGCCGCGGTCGCGGTCGCGGCGGCCGCGCTCGAGCTGGACGAGCTCGCGGAGGGTGCGCTCGGGCCGTGGCTCGCGGCGCGGTCCGGCGCGGTGCTCGGCCTGGACGTGCGGGGCAACGGCGCACCGTCCGGCGGGGACGCGTGGGGTCTCGCGGTCGCCGACGCGGACGGGCGGGCCGTCGTCGTGGATCTCGCGCAGGTCGCCCCCGTCGACGAGCAGGCCCTGGCGGCGTGGCTCGCCGACCCGGCGGCCGGCAAGGTCGTGCACGGGGCCAAGGTCGCGGCGCACGCGCTGCGGGGCCGCGGACTGGCCCTCGCGGGCGTGGTCGACGACACGGAGCTGGCCGCGTACCTCTGCCAGCCGGACCGCCGCGCGTACGACCTGCCCGACCTCGCGATCGGGTACCTGCACCGCGAGCTCGGCGAGGACGATGCCGCCGACGGCGCGCAGGGAGCTCTCGACCTGGAGCTGGACGGCACGGGCGAGGACCGTCGCGCCGCGGTGCGCGCCGCCGCGGTGCGCGACCTCGCCGACGTGCTCGCCTCCGAGGTCGCCGACCGCGGCGCCGCGCACCTGCTGTCCGACGTCGAGCTGCCCCTGCAGGACGTGCTGGTCCGCGTCGAGGCCACGGGGATCCAGGTCGACGCCGAGCGCCTGCGCGAGCTCGAGCGGTCGTTCGACGCGCAGGTGACGCGTGCCGCGGACGAGGCGTTCGCGGTGATCGGGCGCGAGGTCAACCTCGGCTCGCCCAAGCAGCTGCAGGAGGTCCTGTTCGACCAGCTCCAGATGCCCAAGACGAAGCGGATCAAGACGGGCTACACGACGGACGCGGCCGCGCTCACCGACCTGTTCGCGCGCACGCAGCACCCGTTCCTCGAGCACCTGCTCGCACACCGCGACGCGATCCGGCTGCGGCAGACGGTCGAGGGGCTGCAGCGCTCGATCGCGCCGGACGGGCGGATCCACACCACGTTCCAGCAGACGATCGCGGCGACGGGCCGCCTGTCGTCGACGGACCCGAACCTGCAGAACATCCCGATCCGCACGGAGGCGGGACGGCAGATCCGGCGCGCGTTCGTGGTCGGCCCGGGCTACGAGACGCTGCTGACGGCGGACTACTCCCAGATCGAGATGCGCATCATGGCTCACCTGTCGGGCGACGAGGGGTTGATCGCGGCGTTCCGCTCGGGCGAGGACCTGCACAGCTACGTCGGCTCCCGGGTGTTCGGCGTCCCGACCGACCAGGTCACGGCCGCGCAGCGGTCCAAGATCAAGGCGATGTCCTACGGCCTGGCGTACGGGCTCTCGGCGTTCGGCCTGTCGCAGCAGCTGTCGATCGAGCGGTCCGAGGCTGCCACGCTCATGGAGGACTACTTCGAGCGGTTCGGCGGCGTGCGCGACTACCTGACGGGCGTCGTCGACACGGCGCGTGCGACGGGATACACGGCCACCGTGCTCGACCGTCGTCGCTACCTGCCGGACCTCACGAGCGACAACCGGCAGCGCCGCGAGGCGGCCGAGCGCATGGCGCTCAACGCGCCGATCCAGGGCAGCGCGGCCGACCTCATCAAGCTGGCGATGCTGGGGGTCGACCGCGAGCTGCGTCGCCGGGGCCTGACGTCACGCATGCTCCTGCAGGTGCATGACGAGCTCGTGCTCGAGGTCGCGCCCGGCGAGCGCGACGAGGTCGAGCAGCTCGTCCGCGAGAAGATGGCGGACGCCGACGCGGCGCTCCCGGGCGGTCGCCTGGACGTCCCGCTCGACGTGAGCGTCGGCAGCGGCGCGAGCTGGCACGAGGCCGGCCACTAGCCCCGCGACAGCCACCCTGGCGTACCGACAGGGCGCGGGCCGAGGCGACACGCCTGGCCCGCGCCCCGTGCGTGGTCGTCCACCACGCGGGACGGGAGCCCTGACGCCCCGTCGAGTGTCGGGCGGTTTGCGGTGTGTTGCGAGCGAGATCGTGTGTTCTGGGTCACACTCGCTGCCGGTGGCAATCATGCCTCCGTCCATGCGGGAGGAGACGCAACGTGTCCGAGACGCTCAACGAACCACCCCAGACGCCGTACCAGGTGGTGCAGGCCAGTCCGGAGTTCCAGGCCCTACGCAGCAGGTTCCGCCGCTTCGTCTTCCCCATGACGGCGCTGTTCCTGGTCTGGTACTTCGTATACGTCCTGCTGGCGAACTACGCGCACGACTTCATGTCCACGAAGGTGTGGGGCAACATCACGGTCGGCCTGCTGTTCGGGCTCGGCCAGTTCGTGTCGACGTTCGCGATCACCATGATCTACGCGCGCTGGGCCAACGACCGGCAGGACCCCGTGGCCGACGAGCTGCGGGCCAAGATCGAGGACGGCGAGCTGGGCGGCGGTGAGCTCGCATGAGCGCCCGCGCCGAGGGCGTCGTGCTCGCCGCCACGACCGAGCAGGTGGGCGAGCCCGCGGTCAACATCGGGATCTTCGCGCTGTTCGTCCTCGTGACGCTCGTGATCGTGTTCCGGGCGTCGCGCAACAACAAGACCGCGGCCGACTACTACGCCGCGGGCCGGTCCTTCACCGGGCCGCAGAACGGCACGGCGATCGCGGGCGACTACCTGTCCGCCGCGTCCTTCCTCGGGATCTGCGGAGCGATCGCGATCAACGGGTACGACGGCTTCCTGTACTCGATCGGCTTCCTCGTCGCCTGGCTCGTCGCGCTCCTGCTCGTCGCCGAGCTGTTGCGCAACACCGGCCGGTTCACCATGGCGGACGTGCTGTCGTTCCGGCTCAAGGAACGCCCCGTGCGCATGGCGGCGGCGCTCTCGACGCTCACGGTCGTCTTCTTCTACCTGCTCGCCCAGATGGCCGGCGCCGGTGGCCTCGTCGCGCTGCTGCTCGGCATCTCGGGCACCGCGGCGCAGGGCGTGGTCATCGCCGTCGTCGGCGCGCTCATGATCCTGTACGTCCTCGTCGGCGGCATGAAGGGCACCACGTGGGTGCAGATCATCAAGGCCGTCCTGCTCATCCTCGGCGCCGGCGTCATGACCCTGTGGGTGCTGGCCAAGTTCGGCTTCAGCCTGTCGGCGGTCATCCAGGGTGCCGTCGACGCCGCGGGTGAGGGCGGGGAGGCGCTGATCGGCCCGGGCAAGCAGTACGGCGCGTCCGCGCTGAGCCAGCTGAACTTCCTGTCCCTGGCGCTCGCGCTCGTGCTCGGCACCGCGGGGCTGCCGCACGTGCTCATGCGCTTCTACACGGTGCCCTCGGCGAAGGAGGCGCGCCGCTCGGTGGTCTGGGCCATCTGGCTGATCGGGATCTTCTACCTGTTCACGCTCGTGCTCGGCTACGGCGCCGGTGCGCTCGTCGGACCGGACGTGATCAAGGGAGCACCGGGCGGCGTGAACTCGGCGGCGCCGCTGCTCGCGTACGAGCTCGGCGGGACGATCCTCCTCGGCGTGATCTCCGCCGTGGCGTTCGCGACGATCCTCGCGGTCGTCGCGGGACTGACGATCACCGCCGCGACGTCGTTCGCGCACGACATCTACGCCAACGTCATCAAGAAGGGCCAGATCCGGCCCGACGGCGAGGTGCGTGTCGCCCGCATCACGGTGGTCGCGATCGGTCTGCTCGCGATCATCGGGGGGATCTTCGCGAACGGGCAGAACGTCGCGTTCCTGGTGGCGCTGGCGTTCGCGGTCGCGGCGAGCGCGAACCTGCCGACGATCCTCTACTCGCTCTTCTGGAAGCGGTTCAACACCTCGGGCGCCCTGTGGAGCATGTACGGCGGCCTGATCTCGTGCATCGTGCTCATCGTGTTCTCGCCCGTCGTGTCGGGCAAGGTCGATCCCGTGACGGGGGACAGCCTGTCGATGATCCGAGACACGTCGATCGACTTCCACCTGATCGGGCTCGAGAACCCCGGGCTGATCTCGATCCCGCTGGCCTTCGTGCTCGGCATCGTCGGGACCCTGATCAGCCGCGAGAAGCCGCACCCGGAGAAGTTCGCGGAGATGGAGGTGCGCTCGCTCACCGGCGCGGGCGCCGAGAAGGCGACCGTGCACTGACCGGTGCAGCACGTGCGGCGGGCGGCCCGGTCGGACGGGTCGCCCGCCGCGCGGGCTCAGCGCCGGTGCGCGGGCTCAGGGCCGGTGCGCGACGAAGATCGCCGTGCCCGGCAGCAGCGCGCCGCGGACCGGACCCCAGCCGCCCCACGTCCGGTCGTGCCCGGCGGGCCACTCGGGTTCCACGACGCGGTCGAGCACGAGGCCGGCACCGACGATGTCCGCCACGTGGTCGCCCAGCGTGCGGTGGTACTCGGCGTACAGCACCGCGCCGGACGCGCCGAGCTCGACGTACGGCCGCCGGTCGAAGTACGAGCGGATCGCGGTCAGGCCCTCGGGGTCGTCCGGGAAGGCCCACCGCACCGGGTGGGTCACCGCGCACACCCAGCGTCCCCCTGGCCGGAGGACGCGCGCCGCCTCGGCGTGCACGGCCGCGGCGTCGGGGACGAACGGGATCGCGCCGAACGCCGTGAAGACGGCGTCGAACGTCGCGTCGGGGAACGGCAGCCGACGCGCGTCGGCGACGACCGTGGGCACGCGCACGCCTGCCGCCTCGTCGTACCCGCGTCCCGCGGCCAGCATCTGCTCCGACAGGTCGCTCGCGACGACCAGCGCCCCCTGCGTCGCGAGCCACCGGCTGCACTGCGCGGCTCCGGCGCCGACCTCGAGGACGCGCGCGCCGGCGACGTCGCCGAGCAGGCGGGCGTCGGCCTCCCGCAGGTGCTCGGGGCACCACACGAAGTCGGCCGGACCCAGGAAGTCGCCGTGCTCGTCGAGGTACTCGGCAGCGTTCGCGTCCCACCAGCGGCGTGCGGCGGTCCCGTCGTCAGCGACGTGCCGGAACGCCACCTCGGCCAGGTCCTCGGCTCCCCGGTCCTGGTCAGCCCTGCGCTCGGACGCGTCGTGCACCATGCCACCAGTGTGGCGGAGCGCGGCGACACCCCGACCCGGGACGGAAGGACCGCGGCGTGCGCGGGCACGCGGATAGGCTGACGGCACGGACGCCCGACGATGCGCGCCGGCCCCCCCTGTCGTTCGATGAAGGAGCTCACGCGTGCGAGTCGGTCTGCTCACCGGTGGTGGCGACGTCCCCGGGCTGAACGCGGCCATACGTGCCGTCGTCAAGCGCGGCGAGGGAGAGTACGGCCACCAGATCGTGGGCTTCCGCAACGGCTGGCGCGGGGTCGTGGACGGCGACGTCCTGCCGCTGTCGCGTCAGCACATCCGCAACGTCCTGCCGGTCGGCGGGACGCTGCTCGGCACGGCCCGGTTCCACCCGCACGCGAGCGACGGCGGCATCGACGCGGTGCTCGCGACGCTCGAGGCGGAGCGTCTCGAGGCGCTCATCTGCATCGGCGGTGACGGCACCCTGCACGCGGCGAGCAAGATCGCCGAGGCGGGCGTCAAGATCGTCGCGATCCCCAAGACGATCGACAACGACGTGTGGGGGACCGACCAGTCGATCGGGTTCGACACCGCGGTGACGGTCGCGACCGAGGCCGTCGACCGGATCCACACCACGGCCGAGAGCCACAACCGTGTGATGATCGTCGAGGTCATGGGCCGGCACGCGGGCTGGATCGCGGCGACCGCGGGCATCGCGGGCGGGGCCGAGATCGTCCTCGCGCCCGAGGCGCCCTTCGACATCGAGAAGATCGAGAAGTTCCTCAAGCACCGCCACCGTGCGCACGCGAGCTTCTCGATCGTGGTCGTCGCCGAGGGCGCCGTCCCGGCCGAGGGCACGGCGATGCACTACGAGACGCAGGTCGGCAAGTTCGGCGAGATCGTCGCGGGCGCCATCGGCGAGCGGCTCAAGGCCGAGATCGAGAAGCGCACGGGCTTCGACACGCGCGTCACGGTGCTGGGCCACGTCCAGCGCGGCGGCACGCCGACGCCCACCGACCGCATCCTCGGCAGCCGGTTCGGCGTCGCCGCGATCGACGCGGTGACGCAGGGCCGCTCGAGCGTGATGACTGCCCTGCGCGGCGACCGCGTCGAGCTCGTCCCGCTCGCGGAGGTCGCCGGGAAGGTCAAGCACGTCCCGGCCGAGCTGCTCCAGGTCGCGAGCGCCCTGGCGTGAGCCTCGCGGGCCGCGTCGTCGCCGACGCCCGGCCTTTGACCCACTCCGCCGTCCACCGTTAGGGTGGACGGCGGTGCCGCGCGCCTTCTTTCTCGCGTGCCCGCACGAGCTCGTCTCACGGCGACTCGTCGGGCCGCCGTGAACCTCGAGAACACTCCTGACGTGAAACCTCGTGGAGGCGTGCCCGCCGTCCCTGTACGAACTACTTCCTGTCCGCATCGGAGCCCACCACTACATGAGCATCTCCACCCCCGCGAAGCCCGCCACGCCGCAGGTCGCGATCAACGACATCGGCACGGCTGAGGACCTCCTCGCCGCGATCGACGCCACCATCAAGTACTTCAACGACGGCGACATCGTCGAGGGCGTCGTCGTCAAGGTCGACCGCGACGAGGTCCTGCTGGACATCGGTTACAAGACCGAGGGCGTCATCCCCTCCCGCGAGCTGTCCATCAAGCACGACGTGGACCCCGGCGAGGTCGTCAAGGTCGGCGACGAGGTCGAGGCCCTGGTCCTCCAGAAGGAGGACAAGGAAGGCCGGCTGATCCTGTCCAAGAAGCGGGCGCAGTACGAGCGCGCGTGGGGCACGATCGAGAAGATCAAGGAGGAGGACGGCGTCGTCACCGGCACCGTCATCGAGGTCGTCAAGGGCGGCCTCATCCTCGACATCGGTCTGCGCGGCTTCCTGCCCGCCTCGCTCGTCGAGATGCGTCGCGTCCGCGACCTCGGCCCGTACGTGGGCAAGGAGATCGAGGCCAAGATCATCGAGCTCGACAAGAACCGCAACAACGTGGTCCTGTCGCGCCGCGCGTGGCTCGAGCAGACGCAGTCCGAGGTCCGCTCCACCTTCCTGCAGACGCTGCAGAAGGGCCAGGTGCGCCCCGGTGTCGTCTCGTCGATCGTCAACTTCGGTGCGTTCGTCGACCTGGGTGGCGTGGACGGGCTCGTGCACGTCTCCGAGCTGTCCTGGAAGCACATCGACCACCCGTCCGAGGTCGTCGAGGTCGGCCAGGAGGTCACGGTCGAGGTCCTGGACGTCGACTTCGACCGCGAGCGTGTCTCGCTGTCGCTGAAGGCGACGCAGGAGGACCCGTGGCAGGCGTTCGCCCGGACGCACGCCATCGGCCAGGTCGTCCCCGGCAAGGTCACCAAGCTCGTCCCGTTCGGTGCGTTCGTGCGCGTCGAGGACGGCATCGAGGGCCTGGTCCACATCTCGGAGCTGGCCGTGCGCCACGTCGAGATCCCCGAGCAGGTCGTCCAGGTCGGCGACGACGTGTTCGTCAAGGTCATCGACATCGACCTGGAGCGCCGCCGCATCTCGCTGTCGCTCAAGCAGGCGAACGAGGGCTTCGACCCCGAGTCGGAGGACTTCGACCCCGCGCTGTACGGCATGGCGGCCGAGTACGACGAGCAGGGCAACTACAAGTACCCCGAGGGCTTCGACCCGGCCACGAACGAGTGGCTCGAGGGCTTCGAGGCTCAGCGCGAGGCGTGGGAGGCCCAGTACGCGGCCGCTCACGAGCGCTGGGAGGCCCACCGCAAGCAGGTCGCCGAGGCTGCGAAGGCCGACGCCGAGGCTGCGACGTCCGAGTCGGCTCCGGCCGCCGGCGGCGCGGTGCCGTCGTCCTACTCGTCGTCGACCGACGAGGCCACGGGGACGCTCGCGTCCGACGAGGCCCTCGCCGCGCTGCGCGAGAAGCTCACGGGCAACTGATCCACACCGGGTGATCGGGAGCGACTGCTCCCGGGCATCCGGACCACGGCGGGCCGGTCACCTTCGGGTGGCCGGCCCGCCGTGCGTTCTCCGGCCCCGGCTCCGGGAGTGCGCGGCCGCACGCCGAGCGGCACGTCGAGCGGGAGCGCGGCACGGCACCGGCGGGCAGGATGGGGGCATGCAACGGATCGGCCTGACAGGCGGCATCGCGGCGGGCAAGTCGGTGGCCGCCCAGCGGCTCTCCGAGCTCGGTGCGGTGGTGATCGACTCCGACGTGCTCGCGCGCGAGGCGGTGGCCCCGGGATCGGCGGGCCTCGCCGCCGTGGTCGAGGCGTTCGGCGAGGGCGTGCTCGACGCGGACGGGGCGCTCGACCGCGCGGCGATGGCGTCGCTCGTCTTCGCCGACGCCGACCGGCGACGTGCGCTCGAGGCAATCGTCCACCCCGTCGTCCGCCGGCTCGGCGCGGAGCGCGAAGCCGCCGCGGCGACGGCGGACCCGGGCGCGGTGGTCGTCCACGACATCCCTCTCCTCGTGGAGACCGGCCAGGCCGACACGTTCCACCTCGTCGTCGTGGTGCACGCACCCGCGCTGCTGCGGGTCGAACGGCTGGTGCGTCTGCGGGGCATGGAACGCGCGGCGGCGGAGGCGCGCGTCGCCGCGCAGGCGAGCGACGAGGCCCGCCTGGCCGCGGCGGACGTCGTGCTCGACGGGTCGGGCACGGATGCCGACCTGCGCGCGCAGGTGGACGACCTGTGGGACCGCCTGTGCGACGAGCGGACGCAGGAGAGCCAGGCCGAGCAGGCCGACGCGCAGCACGGCTGACGCGGTGCGGACGACGACGCCGTCGGCGCAGCAGCCCGCCGAGCGCAGTGCCGCGTCCCGGTGGACGTCCGTCGCCGGCCGGTGCGGCACCCTCCGAACGGCGTAACGGGCGGCTCCATGTACCGCTTCCAGGGCATTCCCTCCGTGCCGCCCTATCGCTAATGTCCCCTCCAGGCAAGGGACGAACCGCCCCGACGCCGCAGGGGGCTCAACCTGGACGCCTGTCCTACCGATAGACGTCTCACAAGCCGGTGCCGACGGGGTCGCCGCGACAAGGAGGTTCGAGCGATGGTCAAGCCCATTCAGACGAGGGCGTCGGTCTCGGTCGCATCCACACTGCTGTCCGAGGGCCGCATGCTCGAGCTCGCCGAGAAGGCCTCGACGGCCACGGACGACGCCTCGGGCCGGTTCCGGGTCGAGACGCGCACGCCGCACTCGACGACCTTCTCGCTGCGCGACCACCTCGACGGCTCGGAGCTGCTGCGCTTCGACACGAAGACCGACCGGGCGGTCGGCCGGACGACGGCGCGGACGGCGATCACGTTCTTCCGGACGAAGGAGGGCGGGCTCGCCTCGCTCGTCCCCGAGGCGAAGCGCAAGCTGCTCGGTTTCCGTGCGTACACGGACTTCATGGACTGGTTCGTCACGGCCGTCGTGCGCGAGGACCCGAACGCGATCGTCACGGTCGTCGACGGCAAGGAGTGACCCCGGGCGAGGCGTGACGCCGGGGAGCGCCGTCGGCTGCCGACGCGCTCCCTGAAGGCCGCTGATCCTCGTCGGGAGCGGGTGTGTCGGTGGTCCGACGTACCGTGGTGACATGCGTCCAGTCACGGAGCTCCAGCGCACCGTCGCACCGTTCCAGGTCGTCTCCGAGTACACGCCGTCGGGTGACCAGCCCGAGGCGATCGCCCAGCTCGCCGCGCGCCTGAACGCCGGCGAGAAGGACGTGGTGCTGCTCGGCGCCACGGGTACCGGGAAGTCGGCGACGACCGCCTGGCTGATCGAGCAGGTGCAGCGCCCGACCCTGGTCATGGCGCCGAACAAGACGCTCGCGGCGCAGCTCGCCAACGAGTTCCGCGAGCTGCTGCCGAACAACGCCGTCGAGTACTTCGTCTCGTACTACGACTACTACCAGCCCGAGGCGTACATCGCGCAGACGGACACCTACATCGAGAAGGACTCGTCGATCAACGACGAGGTCGAGCGGCTGCGCCACTCGGCGACGTCGTCGCTGCTGACGCGACGGGACGTGGTCGTGGTCGCGTCGGTGTCGTGCATCTACGGCCTGGGGACGCCGCAGGAGTACGTCGACCGCATGGTCACGCTGCGCGTGGGTGAGCAGGTCGACCGCGACCAGCTCCTGCGCCGCTTCGTGCAGATGCAGTACACCCGCAACGACATGGCGTTCACGCGCGGCACGTTCCGCGTCCGCGGGGACACCGTCGAGATCATCCCGAAGTACGAGGAGCTCGCGGTCCGGATCGAGTTCTTCGGCGACGAGATCGAGGCGATCGCCACGCTGCACCCGCTCACGGGTGAGGTGCTGCGCGCGGAGACCGAGATGATGATCTTCCCCGCGACGCACTACGTGGCGGGACCCGAGCGCATGGAGCGGGCGATCAGCGGGATCGAGGCGGAGCTCGAGGAGCGTCTCGCCGAGCTCGAACGCCAGGGCAAGCTGCTGGAGGCCCAGCGTCTGCGGATGCGCACGACGTACGACATCGAGCTCATGCGGCAGGTCGGCTCGTGCTCGGGGATCGAGAACTACTCGCGGCACATCGACGGCCGTGCGCCCGGCTCCGCCCCGAACACGCTGCTGGACTTCTTCCCGGAGGACTTCCTGCTCGTGATCGACGAGTCACACGTCACCGTGCCGCAGATCGGCGCGATGTTCGAGGGCGACATGTCGCGCAAGCGCTCGCTCGTCGACCACGGCTTCCGCCTGCCGAGCGCGACGGACAACCGGCCGCTGCGCTGGGAGGAGTTCGTCGAGCGCATCGGGCAGACCGTGTACCTGTCGGCCACTCCCGGCGACTACGAGCTGTCGATGGCGGACGGAGTGGTCGAGCAGATCATCCGGCCGACCGGGCTGGTCGACCCGGAGGTCGTGGTCAAGCCGACCAAGGGCCAGATCGACGACCTGCTGGGCGAGATCCGGGACCGGGTCGACCGTGACGAGCGCGTGCTCGTGACGACGCTGACCAAGAAGATGGCCGAGGACCTGACCGACTACTTCCTCGAGAAGGGTGTGCGGGTGCGCTACCTGCACTCCGAGGTCGACACCCTGCGACGCGTCGAGCTGCTCCGCGAGCTGCGGCTGGGCGAGTACGACGTCCTCGTCGGGATCAACCTGCTGCGTGAGGGGCTCGACCTGCCCGAGGTGTCCCTCGTCGCGATCCTGGACGCCGACAAGGAGGGCTTCCTGCGCTCGGGGAAGTCGCTCATCCAGACGATCGGGCGTGCGGCGCGCAACGTCTCGGGCCAGGTCCACATGTACGCGGACAAGATCACGCCCGCGATGCAGCTCGCCATCGAGGAGACCGCCCGACGCCGCGAGAAGCAGGTCGCGTACAACACGGCCCACGGCATCGACCCGCAGCCGCTGCGCAAGAAGATCGGAGACATCACCGACCTGCTCGCGCGGGAGGACGCCGACACGGCCGAGCTGCTCGGCGGCGGCGGACGGCAGACGAGCCGCGGCAAGGCACCCGTGCCCGGGTTCGGCTCGCGCGCGACGGCGACGGACGAACGTACCCGGCTGACCGGCGCGGCGGCGGGCGAGCTGGCGACGCTCATCCAGGACCTGACGGAGCAGATGCACGGAGCGGCGGCCGAGCTGCAGTTCGAGCTCGCCGCGCGGCTGCGCGACGAGATCTCCGGGCTCAAGAAGGAGCTCCGTCAGATGCAGGCGGCGACGGCGTAGCGCACGTCCCGCGGGGGCCGGCCCGAGCGGACGGCGTGATCTGCGGCACGGCGCGCGGCAGCGTGGTCGTTCGTCGCATACGATGACCGTCGGTGAAGGGGAGTACCCCACAATCGGCCGCGTCGTCATCACGGACCTCGCCGGCTGGAGCACCCGGTCCCCGGACCGGACTCCGGGCGGCGGCAGCCCGGTGCGGTCGGCCCGGGTCAGCGGGCGGGGGAGACCTTCGGTACTGACGTGCATCTCGTACCGGAGGAGTACTCCATGGATGTCCCTGTGCTTGTGTGGGCGCTGACCGGCGTCGCCGTCGTCGGACTCATCGTGTTCGACTTCTACGCCCATGTGCGCACCCCGCACGAACCGACGTTCCGCGAGTCGGCGTGGTGGTCGACCGTCTACATCGCGCTCGCGCTCGTCTTCGGCGTGGGGCTCGGCGTCGTCGCCGGCTGGGACCACGGGGCGGAGTACTTCGCCGGCTACGTGACCGAGAAGAGCCTGTCGGTCGACAACCTGTTCGTCTTCCTCATCATCATGACGAGGTTCGCGGTCCCGCGTGCCTTCCAGCAGAAGGTGCTGCTGGTCGGCGTCGCGATCGCGCTCGTGCTCCGCACGATCTTCATCCTGCTGGGCGCGGCCGCGATCGAGCAGTGGTCGTGGGTCTTCTACGTCTTCGGCGCGTTCCTGGTCTACACAGGCATCAAGCTCGCGCGCGACCACGGGGACGAGACGCCCGACGACGACACCGGCAACGGCGTGCTCGTGCGGTTCGTCCGCCGCGTGCTGCCGACGACGGACGTGTACCACGACGACCGCCTGACCGTGCGGGTCGACGGGCGACGCGTGCTGACCCCGATGCTCCTGGTCATGGTCGCGATCGGCTCGACGGACATCCTGTTCGCGCTCGACTCGATCCCCGCGATCTACGGCCTGACGTCCGAGCCCTACATCGTGTTCACGGCGAACGCGTTCGCCCTGCTCGGCCTGCGTCAGCTGTACTTCCTGATCGGCGGGCTGCTCGAGCGCCTCGTGTACCTCTCGCAGGGCCTTGCGGTGATCCTCGGCTTCATCGGCATCAAGCTCGTGCTGCACGCGATGCACACCAACGAGCTGCCCTTCATCAACGGCGGCGAGCACGTCGAGTGGGCGCCCGAGATCCCGATCTGGCTCTCGTTGACCGTGATCCTCGGAACCCTCGCGATCGCCACCGTGGCGAGCCTCGTCAAGACCCGCGGCGACCGGCGTTCCGAGCGGGCCGTCGCCGCCGTGGAGGAGTGACATGGACGTCTCGTTGCTGGTGTGGGGCGTCTCGATCGCGGTGGTCGTCACGCTCCTCGCGGTCGACATCGCCGTCGTCGGCCGCCGCCCGCACGTGCCGAGCACTGCGGAGTGCCTGCGGCACCTCGCGGGCTACGTGGGACTCGCGATCGCGTTCGGCCTGGGCGTGTGGGCCACGGCCGGCGGGCAGTACGCGGGGGAGTTCTTCGCGGGCTGGCTGACCGAGTACTCGCTCTCGGTCGACAACCTCTTCGTCTTCATGCTGATCATGGCGCGGTTCGCCGTGCCGCGGCCCTACCAGCAGACCGCGCTGCTCGTCGGCATCGTGCTCGCGCTGGTCTTCCGGACGGCGTTCATCCTGGCGGGCGCGGCGATCGTCAGCACGTTCAGCTGGGTCTTCTACCTGTTCGGAGCGTTCCTGGTGTGGACGGGGTGGAAGGTCGGCCGGCAGGGCGCGGAGGACGAGGCCGAGGAGTTCCACCCGCCGCTCCTGCTGCGGCTCGTGGAGCGCTGGTTCCCCTCGACGTCGCAGTACCACGGGGTGCGGCTCACGGTCGTCGAGAACGGCCGTCGACTGATCACGCCCATGCTCATCGTCCTCGTCGCGCTCGGCGCGACCGACCTGCTGTTCGCGTTCGACTCGATCCCCGCGCTGTTCGGGCTCACGAGCGAGCCGTACCTCATCATGATGGCGAACCTGTTCGCGCTGATGGGTCTGCGCCAGCTCTACTTCCTGCTCGGCGACCTGCTCGCGCGGCTCGTCTACCTCAGCTACGGCCTCGCGGTGCTGCTCGGGTTCATCGGCGTCAAGCTCGTGCTCGAGGCGATGCACGAGAACGAGGTGCCGTTCATCAACGGTGGCGAGCCGATCTCGTGGGCGCCCGAGATCCCGATCTGGGCGTCGCTGCTCGCGATCGTCGTGATCCTCGGGACCACCGCTCTCGCGAGCCTCGCGAAGTCGCGCCGCGACGAGCGCGCCGCGCTGACCGACGCCCCGGTCTGAGGTCTCAGCCCGCCCAGGGCCCCAGGACGACGTCCCACTCGCGGACCTCGGTCGCGGTGATCAGGCCCTCGAGGTGGAACGGGTCGTCCGCGAGCAGCGCCTGCAGCGCGTCCTCGTCGGGCGCCGAGAAGACGAGCAGCGCACCGGGGGCGCCGCCCACGTACGGCCCGGAGCCGCGGAGCAGACCGGTCGCGGCGAGACCCGCGAGGTAGGCGCGGTGCGCGGGTCGGACGGCGTCGCGGACATCGGCGCGCTCGTCGTACGTGTACTGGACGGCATACGTGGGCATGCGCCCATCCTGCCCGACGGTGCGCCGTCCCGGCTGCGACGACCGGCCCGGGTCGCGTGAGATGGCAGAGTGGCGGGATGACGACCTGCGTGACGCTCGCCGACGGCATGCGGATGCCCGTGCTGGGCTTCGGTGTGTACAAGGTGTCCGACGAGGATGCGGTGCCCGCGGTGAGCGAGGCGCTGACGGCCGGCTATCGGCTCGTCGACACCGCGACGCTGTACCGCAACGAGGCGGCGGTCGGGCGCGCGATCCGCGCGAGCGGGCTCGAGCGCGACGAGGTCTTCGTCACGACGAAGTTGTGGAACGACGCGCACGGCGACGGCGCGCGGGCGGCGTTCGAGGCATCGGTCGAGCGGCTCGGCCTGGGCGCCCCCGACCTCTACCTCATCCACTGGCCGGCGCCCGCGCGGGACCTGTACGTGCCCACGTGGCGCACGCTGCTCCGCCTGCGCGACGAGGGCCGCGTCCGGTCCGTGGGCGTCTCCAACTTCCAGCCGGACCACCTGCGGCGGATCGTCGACGACTCGGGCGAGGTGCCGGTCGTCAACCAGGTCGAGCTGCACCCGTACCTGCAGCAGCGCGCGCTGCGTGCGGTGCACGCCGAGCTGGGCGTCGTGACGCAGGCGTGGTCGCCGCTGGGCCGGGGCACCGTCCTCGCGGACCCGGTCATCGGTGACATCGCGCGCGCCCACGGGGCGAGCCCGGCGCAGGTCGTGCTCCGCTGGCACCTCGACCTCGGGATCGCGGTGATCCCGAAGTCCGTGACGCCCGAGCGCATCCGCGAGAACCTCGCGGCGGCCGACCTGGACCTGACCGACGAGGACCACGAGCGGATCGCCGCGCTCGACCGGGGCGAGCGCTCCGGCTCGGACCCCGACCTCGTGAACTGATACTCCACCGCCACCGGCCCGCCGGTGGCCCGATCCCGAGGGGAACCATGGCCCGCGAGCTCCGCACCCTGCTGACCGACGAGCTGCTGGCGCGCGTGCACGAGCGCGCGGCCGTCCACGACCGCGAGAACACGTTCCCGCACGAGGACCTCGCCGAGCTCGTCGCGGCGGGCTACCTCTCGGCGTTCGTGCCCGAGCGCCTCGGTGGAGCAGGGCTCACGCTCGAGGAGGTCGCGCGAGAGCAGGTCCGGCTCGCGGCGGCCGCCCCCGCGACCGCGCTGGCCGTCAACATGCACCTCGTCGTGACGGGGATGGCCGCGCTGCTCGTCGGACGCGGGGACGACCGACTCGAGTTCGTGCTGCGGGACGCGGCCGCGGGCGAGGTCTTCGCGTTCGGCAACTCCGAGGCGGGCAACGACCTCGTGATGTTCGGCTCGCGCACGCGCGCGGTGCCGCAGGCCGACGGCGGGTACCGGTACTTCGGGACGAAGATCTTCACGTCGCTCTCGCCGGTCTGGACGCGGCTCGCGACGTTCGGCCTGGACGACTCCGACCCGGCCGACCCTCGGCTCGTGCACGGGGTCGTGACGCGGGACGGCACGACGTCCAAGGACGACTGGGACACCCTCGGCATGCGTGCCACGCAGTCGGCGACCACCGTCCTCGACGGTGCCTACGCCCCTGCGGACCAGGTCTACCGCCGGCTTCCCCCCGGCCCGTCCGCTGACTCGTTCATCTTCGCGCTGTTCGCGGTGTTCGAGATCCTCCTGGGCGCGGTCTACACCGGTATCGGCCGTCGCGCGGTCGAGCTCGCTGTCGCGGCCGCGCGGCGGCGGACGTCGTTCAAGTACGCCGGCCGGCCGTACGCGCAGGACCCGGACATCCGCTGGCGGATCGCGGACGCCGCGCTGCTGCAGGACGGCGCCGAGCTGCAGGTGTTCGCGCTCGCACGGGACGTGGACGAGCAGGCCGACCACGGCAGCAGGTGGTTCGCGCAGCTCGTCGGGCTCAAGGTCCGGGCGACGGAGTCGGCCCGTCAGGTCGTCGAGCTGGCGCTGCGGGCGTCCGGCGGCGGCTCGTACTTCAGCGGCAACGAGCTGGGGCGGCTCTACCGCGACGTGCTCGCCGGGATCTTCCACCCGTCGGACGACGAGTCCGCGCACGCGACGGTCGCGACGTCCGTGCTCGGCCCCGTGGAGGACTGAGCGGCGCCACGCGCCCTCGTCGCGCGAGGCTGGTCGGGTGCGGTGCACCGGCTGTGCGGTGTCGTGCCTGTCGGGTCACCAGCCGCGCGTCCGCCAGTGCGGCAGCTGCGGACGTTCGGCACCCAGCGTCGTGTCCCGCCCGTGCCCGGGGTAGACCCACGTGGCGTCGTCGAACCGGTCGAAGAGCCGAGCAGTGACGTCGGCGTACAGCGACGCGAAGTCCTCGGGCGTCGTCGTGCGCCCCACGCCGCCGGGGAAGAGCGAGTCGCCCGTGAAGACGTGCGCTCGCCCGGGCGCGGCACCCGGTGCGGTCGCGTGCTCGGGCTCGCGGTAGACGAGCGCGACGGAGCCGGGGGTGTGCCCGCGCAGCGCGACGACCTCGAGCGTCACGTGCCCGACGACGACGAGGTCGCCGTCCAGCAGACGACGCGTGACCGGCGTGCCGGTCGCCTGGGCGATCGCGTCCGCGTCGGGTGCACCGGCGGCGACGGCCGCGCCCGTCACCGCGACGACCGAGGTGAGCGCGCCGAGGTGGTCGCGGTGCCGGTGGGTCGTCACGACGGTGTCGAGCCGTGCGGAGGAGCTTCCTTCGCGCACCAGGTCGAGCAGGCGGTCGGCGTCGGCCGCGGCGTCGACGAGGAGCTGGGCACCCGCTCGTCGGCACGTGACGAGGTAGGCGTTGTTGTCCATCGGGCCGACGGACGCCTTGCGGATCTCGACCTCGTCGAGCACGCGCAGGGCCGGGGGTCCGCCGGGGGAGACGTCACCGGTGTACGTCGTCATCGGACTCCTTCCACGCGTACCTCGGACGACCTGGTCGCGGCCGCCACCGCGTGCGACTGCACGGCCTTGACCAGCGCGAGGTGCGACAAGGCCTGAGGGACGTTACCCGCCATGCGACGCCCGCGTGGGTCGTACTGCTCGGCGAGCAGGCCCACGTCGTTGACGAGCCCGACGAGCGTGTCGAGGACCGTGCCCGCCTCGTCGACCTCGCCGATCCTGGCCAGGGCGTCGGCGAGCCAGAACGAGCAGGCCAGGAACGCGTGCTCGCCGCCGGCGACGCCGTCGTCGGTCCGCTCCGCGCGGTAGCGTCGCAGCAGCCCGGGCGCGACCTCGAGCTCGGCGCGGACGGCCGCGACGGTGCCCCGCACACGCTCGTCGTCGGCCGGCAGGAAGCCCACCTGGACGAGCTGCAGCAGCGCCGCGTCGGTGTGGTCCGCGCCGTAGTGCTGGACGAACGTGCGCAGGCCGGGGTGCCAGCCGTGCGCCAGGACGTCGGCCCGGATCTCGTCGCGCTCGCGGCGCCAGCGCTCGACCGGCCCGTCGAGCCCGTGCTCCTCGACACCGCGGATCGCCCGGTCCACCGCGGCCCACGCCATGACCTTCGAGTGCACGAAGTGCTGCGGCTCGCCGCGGACCTCCCAGATCCCGCGGTCCGGCCGTCGCCACTGACGCAGGAGCTCCTCGAGCAGGTGGCGCTGCAGCGACCACGACGCCGCCGACTCGACCACCCCCGCGTCGCGCGCGGCGTGCAGCGCGCACATCACCTCGCCGAGCACGTCGTTCTGGACCTGCCCCGCCGCGAGGTTGCCGAGCCGCACCGGCCGCGACCCGGCGTACCCACCCAGGTGCGTGAGCTCACGCTCGGGCAGCTCCCGGCCGCCGTCGATGCGGTACATGATCTGCAGGTCGGCCGGGTCGCCGGCGACCGCGCGCAGCAGCCAGTCCCGCCACTGCATGGCCTCCTGCGTGAAGCCCTGCTCGATGAGCGCCTCGAGCGTCAGCGCCGCGTCGCGCAGCCAGCAGTAGCGGTAGTCCCAGTTCCGCTCGCCGCCGAAGTCCTCGGGCAGGCTCGTGGTGGCCGCCGCGGCGATCCCGCCGGTCTCGAAGTCGGTCAGGAGCCGCAGGACCAGGAGCGAGCGGATGACGGCCTCGCGGTGCGGACCCTCGTACCGCGCGTCGCGCGCCCACAGGCCCCAGGCGACGCGCGTCGAGTCGACGCGGGCGGGTGAGGGCACGATCTCGGGGACCGGCTCCCAGGACCGGACCCAGGTGACGTCGAGCTCCATCGACTCGCCCGCGCGGAGCTCGATGTCGTCCACGTGCCGGTGGTCGTGCGCGTGCGGCAGGTGCGTGCCGCGCAGGACGAGCGAGTCGGGCCCGGCCACCGCGCGGATCGCCTCGTCCTGACCCCGGGTGTGCGTGACCCACGGCTGGATCGCGCCGTACCCGAACCGCACGACCCACTCGTGCCGCACCTGCACCGTCCCGCGTGTGCACGTGACGTGCCGGACGACGTCGGCGCGGCCGTCGGAGATCGGCATCGCGTCGACGACGACCGCCGTGCCGGTCGGGGACTCGTACGTGGTCTCCAGGACGAACGAGTCCCCGAGGTAGCGTCGCGTGACGGAGTGCGCGTCGGGCACCGTGACGAGCCACCGCCCGTTGTCCTCGGTGCCGAGCAGCCGCGCGAAGCACGCGGCCGAGTCGACGTAGGGCAGGCAGAGCCAGTCGATCGAGCCGCGTCGGGAGACCAGAGCGGTGGTCCGGCCATCCCCGATGACCGCGTACTCGGCGATGGGGACCGGCAGCGGCTCGGGGTCCGGGGGTGCGGCACCCGTGCGCTCGGTGGCGGTGTGCTGTGGGTCGTGGCGGCTCATGGTGCGTCCAGCATGGGGCGGACGCCGCGGTCCGGCACCCCGACCAGCACGTGAGCGCCACATCAGGATCGCCGGTCGAACGGGTGTGCGAATGTCGGTGCCGGAACGTAGACTGCACGCCGTGAACGACCGTCTGGTGGTGCAGGGTGCCCGTGAGCACAACCTTCGCAGCGTCGACCTGGACCTGCCGCGTGACCGGCTGATCGTCTTCACCGGTCTGTCGGGCTCGGGGAAGTCGTCGCTGGCCTTCGACACCATCTTCGCCGAGGGGCAGCGGCGGTACGTCGAGTCGCTGTCCGCGTACGCGCGTCAGTTCCTCGGGCAGATGGACAAGCCCGACGTCGACTTCATCGAGGGCCTGTCGCCCGCGGTCTCGATCGACCAGAAGTCCACGAACCGCAACCCTCGCTCGACGGTCGGCACGATCACGGAGGTCTACGACTACCTGCGCCTGCTCTACGCGCGCGCCGGGACCCAGCACTGTCCGGTGTGCGGCGAGCGCGTGACGGCGCAGACGCCGCAGCAGATCGTCGACCGCCTCCTCGAGCTCCCCGAGGGCACGCGCTACCAGGTGCTCGCGCCTGTCGTGCGTGGACGCAAGGGCGAGTACGCCGACCTGTTCGCCGAGCTCCAGGCCAAGGGCTTCGCCCGCGCGAGGGTGGACGGCGAGGTCGTCCAGCTCTCGTCGCCGCCCACGCTGGAGAAGAAGCTCAAGCACGACATCGAGGTGGTCGTCGACCGCCTGGTCTCGCGCGAGGGCGTGCAGCGCCGCCTCACGGACTCGGTCGAGACCGCGCTGGGGCTCGCGGGCGGGCTCCTGCTCATCGACCTCGTGGACCGGGACGCCGACGACCCGGACAAGGTGCGCCGGTTCTCCGAGCAGCGCGCGTGCCCGAACGACCACGTCCTGACCCTCGACGAGATCGAGCCCCGCACGTTCTCGTTCAACGCGCCGTACGGCGCGTGCCCCGAGTGCACGGGCATCGGCTCGCGCCTCGAGGTCGACCCGGAGCTCGTCGTCCCCGACGAGGACCTCTCGCTCGACGACGGCGCCATCGCCCCGTGGTCGCAGACGTCCTCGGAGTACTTCGGCCGCGTCCTGTCGGCGCTCGCCGACGAGATGGGGTTCTCGACGAGCGTGCCGTGGCGCGCCCTCCCGCAGCGCGCGAAGGACGCGATCCTGCACGGCCGCAACCACCAGGTCCACGTGCGGTACAAGAACCGCTGGGGCCGCGAGCGGCAGTACTCGACCGGCTTCGAGGGCGTCATCACGTTCCTCGAGCGGCGCCACGCCGAGACCGAGTCGGAGTGGAGCAAGGACAAGTACGAGGCCTTCATGCGCGAGGTCCCGTGCCCGACCTGCCAGGGCCAGCGGCTCAAGCCCGAGGTCCTCGCGGTGCGCGTCGGCGGCCGTTCGATCGCCGAGGTCTGCGAGCTGCCGATCCGTGAGGCCCGCGAATTCCTCGACACGCTCGAGCTCGGTGAGCGCGAGCGGCAGATCGCCGCCCAGGTGCTCAAGGAGATCCAGGCGCGCCTCGGCTTCCTGCTCGACGTCGGGCTCGACTACCTGTCGCTGACGCGGCCGGCGGCGACGCTGTCCGGCGGCGAGGCCCAGCGCATCCGGCTCGCGACCCAGATCGGGTCGGGCCTCGTCGGCGTGCTGTACGTGCTCGACGAGCCGTCGATCGGTCTGCACCAGCGCGACAACCGCCGCCTCATCGACACGCTCACGCGGCTGCGGGACCTGGGCAACACGCTCATCGTCGTCGAGCACGACGAGGACACCATCCGGATGGCCGACTGGATCGTCGACATCGGTCCGGGCGCGGGGGAGCACGGCGGTCACGTCGTGCACTCGGGGGACCTCGCCGGGCTGCTCGCCTCGCGTGAGTCGGTCACGGGCGCGTACCTGTCCGGCCGTCGGCAGATCCCGATGCCGGCGACGCGTCGACCGGTCTCGAAGGGGCGGGCCGTCACCGTGCACGGCGCGCGCGAGCACAACCTGCGCGGCATCGACGTCTCGTTCCCGCTCGGTGTCCTCACGGCCGTGACGGGTGTCTCGGGCTCGGGCAAGTCGACCCTGGTCAACTCGATCCTCTACACGGTCATGGCCAACGAGCTCAACGGGGCGCGTCAGGTCGCGGGTCGGCACAAGCGCGTGACCGGTCTGGAGCACCTCGACAAGGTCGTGCACGTCGACCAGGGGCCGATCGGGCGCACCCCGCGCTCGAACCCCGCGACCTACACGGGTGTCTGGGACCACGTGCGCAAGCTCTTCGCGGAGACCACCGAGGCGAAGGTCCGCGGCTACACGCCCGGACGCTTCTCGTTCAACGTCAAGGGCGGCCGCTGCGAGGCGTGCTCGGGCGACGGGACGCTCAAGATCGAGATGAACTTCCTCCCGGACGTCTACGTCCCGTGCGAGGTGTGCCACGGCGCGCGGTACAACCGCGAGACGCTCGAGGTGCACTTCAAGGGCAAGACGGTCGCGGACGTCCTGGACATGCCGATCGAGGAGGCGGCCGAGTTCTTCGCGGCGGTGCCCGCGATCAGCCGTCACCTCAAGACGCTCGTCGACGTGGGGCTCGGGTACGTGCGCCTCGGTCAGCCCGCGCCGACGCTCTCGGGCGGCGAGGCCCAGCGCGTCAAGCTCGCCTCGGAGCTGCAGCGCCGTTCGACGGGACGCACCGCGTACGTGCTCGACGAGCCGACGACGGGCCTGCACTTCGAGGACATCCGCAAGCTGCTGGGCGTGCTGCAGTCGCTCGTGGACAAGGGCAACACGGTGATCGTCATCGAGCACAACCTCGACGTGATCAAGAACGCCGACTGGGTCGTCGACATGGGCCCCGAGGGCGGCTCCGGTGGCGGGATGGTCGTCGCCGAGGGCACGCCTGAGGCGGTCGCCGAGGTGCCGGCGAGCCATACGGGACGGTTCCTCGCCGAGGTGCTCGGGACCGAGATCGAGCGCACCGCGGTCTCGGCCTAGCCCTGTCCCGGGCCGTCCGGCCCGGCCCCAGGTACGCGCGAAGCCGAGCTGCGGCCGCGTCCACGGTCGTCGGTCGGGCGGCTCGGTCTCGCACGGCGTCGAACGACGCCGGCGCCGTGCCGGAGCGTCAGGCGCGGGCCGCGTGCTCGAACGTGACCGGGGCGGGCTCGTGCCGCACCGTGAAGTTCACCGAACGCGCGATGAAGCAGTGCTCGTGCGCGCGGTGGTGCAGGTCCTCGAGCACGCCGTCGTCGACCGCCCGCCCGTCCGGCAGCACGTGGTTGCGCACGACGACGCGGGGCCGCAGCACGACCTCCGTGAACTGCCCGTGCCCTGCCGACTCGATCCGCATGGTGCCGCTCGCTGCGTCGCCGTAGCCGACGACGACCACGCCGGCCTTGGCCGCGAGGTGCAGGAACCAGAGCATGTGGCACTGGGCCAGGGCGCCGACCACGAGGTCCTCGGGCGACCATCGAGCGGGGTCCCCGCGGAACGCCGGGTCCGACGTGCCGGGCAGGGGGAGCTTGTCGCCCGACGTCAGCTCGTGGTTCCGGCCGTAGGAGGTGTACGTGGAGGTGCCCTGGTCGCCCGCGCCGGTCCAGGTCAGGTCCACGGAGTACGAGTGCAAGAGCTGCGCCATGACTGCACGCTAGTCGTGCGGCGGGCGCCCCGCGGCCCGTCGGGGTGTGTCGGCCGGGCGAACTAGGCTCGGAGCATGGCCGATCCCGCGACGTACCGCCCCGCACCGGGAGAGATCCCGGACGCGCCGGGCGTCTACCGGTTCCGGGACGCCGACGGGCGGGTCATCTACGTCGGCAAGGCGAAGAGCCTGCGGCAGCGTCTCTCGTCGTACTTCCAGGACGTCGCGGGTCTGCACCCGCGCACGCAGACGATGGTCACCACGGCCGCGTCCGTGCAGTGGACGGTGGTCGGGACCGAGGTCGAGGCGCTCGCACTCGAGTACTCGTGGATCAAGGAGTTCGACCCGCGGTTCAACGTGAAGTACCGCGACGACAAGTCGTACCCGTACCTCGCGGTGACGCTGGCCGAGCAGTTCCCGCGCGTGCAGGTCATGCGCGGGGCCAAGCGCAAGGGCACCCGCTACTTCGGGCCGTACGCCCACGCCTGGGCCATCCGCGAGACGGTCGACCTCCTGCTGCGCGTCTTCCCGGTGCGCACGTGCTCGGCGGGCGTCTTCAAACGAGCGTCGCAGCAGGGCCGCCCGTGCCTGCTCGGCTACATCGACAAGTGCTCGGCCCCCTGCGTCGGGCGCATCTCCGAGGAGGACCACCACCGGCTCGCGGAGGAGTTCTGCGACTTCATGGCGGGGGACACCTCGCGCTTCGAGCGCAGGCTGACCCAGCGGATGAAGGAGGCTGCCGCGGAGCTCGACTACGAGCAGGCGGCACGCCTGCGCGACGACATCGCGACGCTGCGGCGCGCGACCGAGCGCAATGCGGTGGTGCTGGCGGACGGCACCAACGCCGACGTGTTCGGGCTCGCGGGCGACGAGCTCGAGGCCGCGGTGCAGGTGTTCCACGTGCGCGACGGCCGGATCCGCGGCCAGCGCGGCTGGGTCGTGGAGAAGGTCGAGGACGTCGACGACGCGGCGCTCGTCGAGCACCTGCTGCAGCAGGTCTACGGCACGGAGGACCTCGACACCGGTGCCGTCCCGCGCGAGGTGCTGGTGCCGGTGCTGCCCACCGACGTCGAGCAGGTCGAGGCATGGCTCACGGGGCTGCGCGGCTCGCGCGTGCGGGTGCGCGTGCCGCAGCGGGGGGACAAGCGTGAGCTCGCTGCGACCGTGCGCAAGAACGCCGAGCACGCCCTGATGCTGCACCGCACCCGGCGCGCGGGTGACCTGACGTCGCGCAGCCAGGCGCTGCGGGAGATCCAGGAGGCGCTCGGGCTGCCGAGCGCGCCGCTGCGCATCGAGTGCTACGACGTGTCGCACAACCAGGGCACGTACCAGTCGGCGTCGATGGTCGTGTTCGAGGACGGGCTCGCGCGCAAGAGCGAGTACCGGCTGTTCAGCGTGCGCGGTCCCCAGGGCGAGGGCGCCGCCGACGACACCGCGGCGATGCACGAGGTCATCACGCGCCGCTTCCGGCGCTACCTGGCCGAACGTTCCGAGGCGAGCGACGTCGAGCTCGGCGACGGCGCGGACGGGGACGTCGACGACGGGATGGGCCCGCTCGCGTCGGGCCCGGTCGACGAGACCACGGGCAAGCCGCGGCGCTTTGCCTACCCGCCGAACCTCGTCGTCGTCGACGGCGGCCCGCCGCAGGTCGCGGCAGCCGCGGCCGCGCTCGCCGAGCTCGGGATCGACGACATCGCGCTGTGCGGGCTCGCGAAGCGGCTCGAGGAGGTCTGGCTCCCGGGAGACGACTACCCGGTGATCCTGCAGCGGAGCTCGGAGGGCCTGTACCTGCTGCAGCGCGTGCGCGACGAGGCCCATCGCTTCGCGATCAACGCGCACCGCAAGCGCCGCAGCAAGGGCATGACGGCCTCGGTGCTCGACGACGTGCCCGGCCTCGGGCCCGCGCGCCAGAAGGCGCTCCTGCGCCACTTCGGCTCGGTCAAGCGGCTGCGCGCCGCGAGCGTCGAGGAGATCGCGACGGTGCCCGGCATGGGGGACCGGACCGCCGCCGCCGTGGTCGCCGCCCTGTCCGGATCCGACGGCTCGGGCCCGGCCGACGCCACCGCCGCGGTCGCCGCGGAGAGCACCGCCGACGTCGCCGCCGACGACCGGGCCCCCGACCCGCCGGGCGACCGCGCCCCGGGCTCGGTGGCGCAGTCCGCTGGCATGCTGGGGACATGACCGACGAGCCCTCGCCCATCACGGTCCCCGCCGGCATCCCCGCGATCGACGCGGCCACCGAGCACCCGCGCCTGCACCAGCCCCAGGTCCTGATCATCACGGGCATGTCCGGCGCCGGGCGGACGCGCGCGGCCGCCGTGCTCGAGGACCTCGACTGGTACGTCGTCGACAACCTGCCCGCGCAGATGCTCACGCACCTCGTCGGGATGCTCACGAGCGGCCCGCCCGACACGCGCGCCCGCGTCGCCGCCGTGATCGACGTGCGGGGCCGCGGGTTCTTCGCGGACCTCGCCCAGGTGCTCGGAGGGTTGCGGGCCGCGGGCGTCGAGTACCGGATCCTGTTCCTGGACGCGTCCGACGAGGTGCTCGTGCGGCGCTACGAGCAGGTCCGCCGGCCGCACCCGCTGCAGGGCAACGGCACGCTGCTCGACGGGATCGCCGAGGAGCGCCAGGTGCTCTCGGACATCCGGGAGCGCGCGGACAACGTGATCGACACGTCCGAGCTCAACGTCCACGACCTCGCACGCCAGGTGCGTGCGGTCGTCGCGGGCGACGCCGACGAGCACCTGCGCGTCAACGTCACCTCGTTCGGCTTCAAGTACGGCATCCCGCTGGACGCCGACCACGTGGTCGACGTCCGCTTCCTGGCCAACCCGTACTGGGTGTCGGAGCTGCGGCACCTCACCGGGCGCGACGCGCCGGTGCGCGACTACGTGCTCGGTCTGCCGGGTGCCGCGACGTTCATCGACCGGTACGTCTCGGCGCTCGAGCCCGTGCTCGCGGGCTACCTGAGCGAGGAGAAGCGGTACGTGACGATCGCGGTCGGCTGCACGGGCGGCAAGCACCGCTCGGTCGCGATCAGCGAGGCCATCGCCGCTCGCCTGCGCGAGGCCGGGCACCGGGTGACGGTCGCGGCGCGCGACCTCGGCAAGGAGTGACGGCGGGACTGCCGCCTGCGGGGGCGCCGACCCCCGCAGGGGGCGTGGGACCCGTGCCCGGGACGCTGCCCCGCGGTGTGCGGCGGGGGCCGCGTGTCGTCGCGATCGGCGGCGGGCACGGCCTGTCGGCGACCCTCTCGGCGCTGCGGCTCATGACGGACCAGATCACGGCCGTCGTCACCGTCGCGGACGACGGCGGCTCGTCGGGACGCCTGCGCGAGGAGCTCGCGGTGCTGCCGCCGGGCGACCTGCGGATGGCGCTCGCGGCGCTGTGCGACGACTCGGACTGGGGTCGCACGTGGCGCGACGTGCTCCAGCACCGCTTCCACACCGACGGGCCCCTCGACCAGCACGCGCTCGGCAACCTGCTCATCGTGACCCTCTGGGAGCTGCTCGGCGACCCGGTCGCGGGGCTGGACTGGGTCGGTCGGCTGCTCGGCGCGCGCGGCCGCGTCCTGCCGATGACCGAGGTGCCGCTGCTGATCGAGGCGGAGGTGCGGCGGGCCGACGGCCGGCTCGAGACCGTGCGTGGCCAGAGCTCGGTCGCGCGCACCACCGACCCCATCACGCAGGTGCGGCTCGTCCCGGCGGACCCACCGGCCTGCCTGCACGCGGTGGCGGCCGTCGAGCAGGCCGACTGGGTCGTGCTCGGCCCGGGCTCCTGGTACACGTCCGTGCTGCCGCACCTGCTCGTGCCCGAGCTGCGCTCGGCTCTCGTGCGCGGGGGTGCGCGCGTCGTCGTCGTGCTCAACCTGTCGCCCGAGGAGCACGGCGAGACCGCCGGGATGCACGCCGAGGACTACCTCGCGGTGCTGCACGACCACGCCCCCGAGCTCGAGGTGCACGCCGTCGTCGCCGACCCCCGCGCGGTCGAGGACACGGGCCGGCTCGCCGAGCACTGCGAGGCACGTGACGCGCGTCTCCTGCTGCGGCAGGTGGGTCGGTCGGACGGGACGGCCCGGCACGACCCGCTGCGCCTGGCAGCGGCGCTGCGCGACGTCGTCGAGGGCGTCCTGGGCGACCTCGGCCCGCGTGGCGGGAGGGGCTTTCACTGAGCCCAACCGGCCACCGGTGCCCCGCGCAAATGGCAGGATGACGCCCATGGCTTTGACGGCACAGGTGAAGGATGAGCTCGCCCGACTCCAGGTCGACAAGACCTCCTGCCGCAAGGCAGAGGTGGCCGCGACCTTGCGGTTCGCCGGTGGGCTGCACATCATCTCGGGCCGGATCGTCATCGAGGCCGAGCTCGACACCGCCATCGCCGCGCGCCGGCTGCGCCAGGCGGTCGCCGAGGTCTACGGGCACGAGAGCGAGATCATCGTGGTCTCCGGCGGCGGGCTGCGCCGGGGGAGCCACTACGTGGTCCGCGTGGTGAAGGACGGCGAGTCGCTCGCACGCCAGACCGGCCTGCTCGACAACAGGGGCCGGCCCGTGCGCGGACTGCCGCCGCAGGTCGTCGCGGGCGGTATCGCCGAGGCGGAGGCCGCCTGGCGCGGCGCCTTCCTGGCCCACGGCTCGCTGACCGAGCCGGGGCGCTCGTCGTCCCTCGAGATCACGTGTCCCGGTCCCGAGGCCGCGCTCGCGCTCGTCGGCGCGGCACGCCGGATGGGCATCCCCGCCAAGGCGCGCGAGGTGCGCGGCGTCGACCGGGTGGTGATCCGCGACGGCGACGCGATCGGCGCGATGCTGACCCGACTGGGCGCGCACGAGGCGATGCTCGTCTGGGAGGAGCGCCGCGTGCGCCGCGAGGTGCGCGGCACCGCCAACCGGCTCGCGAACTTCGACGACGCGAACCTGCGCCGGTCCGCGCGTGCGGCCGTAGCGGCGGGTGCCCGGGTCGACCGGGCGTTCGAGATCCTCGGCGACGACCTGCCCGACCACCTGCGGGAGGCCGGCATGCTGCGACTGGCGCACAAGGACGCCTCGCTCGAGGAGCTCGGCAAGCTCGCCGACCCGCCGCTCACGAAGGACGCGGTCGCCGGGCGCATCCGGCGCCTCCTGGCGACGGCCGACAAGCGCGCGAACGAGCTCGGGATCCCCGACACCGAGGCCGGGCTGTCCCCGGACCTGCTCGACCTGTAGCCCGCCCGCCGGGCGCCCGCGCCGGGCTCGTCGTCGGGTCCTCGTACGGGCGCCGTCCAGCACGTGGACGGCGCGCTGGTCTGGGACCTTCGAAGCGAGCCCGACCACCAATGGGGTATAGGCTCGGGGCATCCGATCGTCACACGGGTGTCACGTGCTGGGAATGTCCCGGTCTGCTTCTGGTAGGTCCGGTCATCACCTGGTCGCGAGGCACCCGCTGGCGTGAGGCACGCACATCGGCGTGCGGGAACCCACCACCACATTGTGCGCCGACCCCGTCGGCGCTGCCGAGGAGGGCACGTGACCATCAAGGTCGGCATCAACGGCTTCGGCCGCATCGGCCGGAACTTCTACCGGGCCATCATCGCGTCGGGCGCGGACATCGAGATCGTGGGCGTCAACGACCTCACGGACAACAAGACGCTCGCGCACCTGCTGAAGTACGACACGGTGCTCGGTCGCTTCCCGCTGAGCGTGGACTTCGACGACGACAACATCATCGTCGACGGCAAGAAGATCCGTGCGCTCGCCGAGCGCAACCCGGCCGACCTCCCCTGGGCCGAGCTCGGCGCGGACATCGTCATCGAGTCGACGGGCTTCTTCACCGACGCGACCAAGGCGAAGGCGCACATCGACGCCGGCGCCAAGAAGGTCATCATCTCGGCTCCGGCCAAGAACGAGGACGGCACGTTCGTCGTCGGCGTGAACCACGAGCAGTACGACGCGGCGACGCAGCACATCATCTCGAACGCGTCCTGCACCACGAACTGCCTGGCCCCGCTGGCCAAGGCGCTCAACGACTCGATCGGCATCGAGCGTGGCCTCATGACCACGATCCACGCCTACACGGGTGACCAGAACCTGCAGGACGGCCCGCACCGCGACCTGCGTCGCGCCCGCGCCGCCGCGCAGAACATCGTCCCCACCTCGACGGGTGCCGCCAAGGCCGTCGCCCTCGTGCTCCCGGAGCTCAAGGGCAAGCTCGACGGCTACGCGCTGCGCGTGCCGACGATCACCGGCTCGGCCACCGACCTGACCTTCACCGCTTCGCGTGAGGTCACGGTCGAGGAGGTCAACGCCGCGGTCAAGGCTGCCGCCGAGGGCCCGCTCAAGGGCGTCCTGTCCTACGTCGAGGACGAGATCGTCTCGAGCGACATCGTGACCGACCCGCACCAGAGCATCTTCGACTCGAAGCTCACCAAGGTGTCGGGCGACCTGGTCAAGGTCGTCTCCTGGTACGACAACGAGTGGGGCTACTCCAACTCGCTCGTCGCGCTCACGTCCTACGTGGGCGAGCGTCTCTGACGACGACCGCACCGATCACTCGGTAAGCACGTCATGCGTCCGCGTGCGCCCTGGCCACCGGCCCCGGCGCACGCGGACGCTGTCGTTCCCGGCCCCTGTCCGCTCCCGGAGAAGGATTCATGAAGACCATCGAGGACCTCGGCGACCTGCGCGGCAAGCGCGTGCTCGTCCGCTCCGACTTCAACGTGCCGCTCGACGGCACGACGATCACCGACGACGGCCGCGTGCGCGCGGCCCTCCCGACGCTCACCGCGCTGCTCGAGGCTGGTGCCCGGGTCGTCGTCACCGCCCACCTCGGCCGCCCGAAGGGTGCGCCCGACGAGAAGTACTCGCTCGCGCCCGTCGCGACGCGCCTGTCGGAGCTGCTCGGCAAGCCCGTCGCGCTCGCGCAGGACACCGTCGGCGAGTCCGCCAAGGAGACCGTCGCCGCGCTTCAGGACGGTGAGATCGCGCTCCTGGAGAACATCCGCTTCGACGCGCGTGAGACGAGCAAGGACGACGCCGAGCGTGGCGCGCTGGCAGACGACCTGGCCTCCCTCGCGGACGCGTTCGTGTCCGACGGCTTCGGCGTCGTGCACCGCAAGCAGGCGTCGGTGTACGACGTCGCGCTCAAGCTGCCGCACGCGGTCGGCAAGCTCGTCCTCAACGAGGTCGAGTCGCTGAAGAAGGCGACCGAGGACCCGCAGCGCCCCTACGTCGTGGTGCTCGGTGGCTCGAAGGTCTCCGACAAGCTGGGCGTGATCTCGAACCTGCTGACGAAGGCGGACCGCCTGGTCATCGGTGGCGGCATGCTGTTCACGTTCCTCGCCGCCAAGGGCTACTCGGTCGGCAGCTCGCTGCTCGAGCAGGACCAGATCGACACGGTCAAGGGCTACCTGGCGCAGGCCGAGGAGTCGGGCGTCGAGATCGTCCTCCCGGTCGACATCCGCGTCGCGCCCGAGTTCAAGGCGGACGCACCGGCGTCGGTCGTGGCCGCGGACGCGATCCCGGACGGTCAGATGGGTCTCGACATCGGCCCTGAGTCGGAGAAGCTCTTCGCGTCGAAGATCGTCGACGCCAAGACGGTCGTCTGGAACGGCCCGGCGGGCGTGTTCGAGTTCGAGGCGTTCGCGAGCGGCACCAAGGCCGTCGCGCAGGCGCTCGTCGACGCCGGGGCCAACGGCGGCTTCACGATCGTCGGTGGCGGCGACTCCGCCGCGGCCGTGCGCACGCTCGGCTTCGACGAGTCGACGTTCGGCCACATCTCGACGGGTGGCGGCGCGAGCCTCGAGTTCCTGGAGGGCAAGACCCTCCCCGGCATCGCCGTCCTGGAGGACTGAGACATGGCCCAGCGCACCCCGCTCATGGCGGGCAACTGGAAGATGAACCTGGACCACCAGCAGGCGATCCAGACGCTCCAGAAGCTCGCGTGGACGCTCAAGGACGCCAAGCACGACTACAGCACGGTCGAGGTCGCGGTGATCCCGCCCTTCACGGACCTGCGCAGCGTGCAGACGCTCGTCGACGCCGACAAGCTCGAGATCGTCTACGGCGCCCAGGACGTCTCGGCGCACACCTCGGGCGCGTACACGGGTGAGATCGCCCCGGCGTTCCTCACGAAGCTCGGCGTGACCTACGCCGTCATCGGCCACTCGGAGCGCCGTGAGTACCACGCGGAGTCCGACGAGCTCGTCAACGCGAAGGTCAAGAACGCGCTCGGTGCGGGCCTGGCGCCCATCCTGTGCGTCGGCGAGAAGCTCGACGTCCGCAAGGCGGGCGAGCAGGTCCCCGTGACGCTCGCGCAGCTCGACGGCGGGCTCGCAGGCCTGACGGCCGAGCAGGTCCGCGAGGTCGTCGTGGCGTACGAGCCGGTCTGGGCGATCGGCACGGGCGAGACCGCCACGCCGGAGGACGCCCAGGAGCTGTGCGAGGCGATCCGCGTGCGCATCGCGGAGCTGTACGACCAGGACACCGCGGACGCGGTCCGCGTGCTGTACGGCGGTTCCGTGAAGTCGTCGAACGTCGCGTCGATCATGGCGAAGCCGGACGTCGACGGCGCTCTGGTCGGCGGCGCGAGCCTCGACCCCGAGGAGTTCGCCAAGATCGTGCGCTACCAGTCGCACGCAGTCGGTCTCTGACCCACTCCCACCGGCGCCCCGGTGCGACTCCTGTCTCACGCAGGGGCCTCACCGGGGCGTCGATGTGGATTCTGGCGCGATTCGTCGCCTACCCTGTACCCGGCCCGCGCGTCGTCGCGTGGGCGGCCCCGCTTCGCTAGTGAGGAACGACACCGACGTGACCGGTTTGAAGATCTCGATGCAGGTGCTCCTGGTGCTGACCAGCGCACTCCTCGTTCCGTTGGTGCTCCTCCACAAGGGCAAGGGCGGAGGTCTCTCCGACATGTTCGGCGGCGGCATCACGTCGAGCGCCGGCAGCTCGGGCGTCGCCGAGCGCAACCTCAACCGGATCACCGTCGGTGTCGCGCTCACGTGGGCCGGCGTGATCGTGGTGCTCGGTCTGATCGAGCGCTACGACGGCTGAGGCGGGCGACCATGGCGAGCGGCAACGCGATCCGAGGCTCCCGCGTCGGCGCGGGCCCCATGGGCGAGGCGGAACGCGGCGACGCGGCTCCGCGGATCTGGATCTCCTACTGGTGCGCGAACGGCCACGAGACGCGCCCGAGCTTCGCCGAGGAGGCCGCCGAGGAGGCGCCCGCGACCTGGGACTGCCCGCGCTGCGGCTTCCCCGCGGGTCAGGATCAGGAGAACCCTCCGGCGCCTGTGCGCAACGAGCCGTACAAGACGCACCTCGCGTATGTGAAGGAGCGGCGGTCCGACGAGGACGGCGCCGCGATCCTCGACGAGGCTCTCGCGGCCCTGCGCGCACGGCGCGGCCGCTGACCCAGCTCGACCGAAGGGCTCCCGCACCGCGCGGGGGCCTTTCGGCATGTCAGGCCACGTGGGCCGACGCTGGTGATCCGGCGCGCGGCTCAGGGCAGCACGCGGAGCAGGGCGAAGCCGTCGTAGCCCTTGCTGCCCACGGTCTGCAGCACGGTCGCCTCGACGCGTGGGTGGTCGGTCAGCAGCTCGACCATGCGTCGCACGCCCTGGACCCGGTCGTCGGGGTGCTCGGGGTCGATCACCGCGCCGTCGCGCACGACGTTGTCGACGACGATCGCCGTGCCGGGCCGGGAGAGCGCGAGCGACAGCTCCACGTACCGCGCGAGCTGTTGCTTGTCGGCGTCGATGAAGATGAAGTCGAACGGCTCGGTGGCTGCGGCCACGAGCGCGCCGAGCGAGTCGACGGCGGGACCGACGACGACCTCGACGAGGTCACCCACCCCCGCCTGGGTGAGTGATGCACGAGCGACCTCGGCGTGCTTCGGGTCGAGCTCGAGGCTCACGAGGCTGCCGTCCGACGGCAGCGCCCGCGCGAGCCAGAGCGTGCTGTAGCCGCCGAGCGTGCCGATCTCCAGGACGCGGCGGGCACCGACGAGCGAGGCGAGGAGCTGCAGCAGCTTGCCCTGGTTCGGCGCGACCGCGATGTCGGGCAGTCCCGCCTCCGCGGCACGCTCGCGCGTGGCGGTGCCGTCCGGGTCCTCGCGGACCAGCCCACCGAAGTAGGAGTCGACCTGTGCCCACCGCGCGTCGGGATCGCTCGGGACGGGCTGGACGTGCGGCGCCTGGGCCACGGCGGTTCCCTCTCGGTGGTCGGTCAGGCGGGGGCGCCGCCTGCGGGCAGGTCCGCGGCCGCGGCCGCGTCGAGCAGCCACAGGGTGCGCTCGGTCCCGAGCGCGCCTGCGGCGGGCGTGACGGAGACAGGCGCCGACGCGAGCGCGGACGCCACCGCGGTCGCCTTCTCGGCGCCCGCGGCGACCACCCAGACCTCGCGCGCGCCGCGGATCGCGTCGAAGGTGAGCGTCACGCGCAGCGGCGGTGGCTTGGGGGAGCCGTGCACGCCGGCGGTGGCGACGCCGTCGACGTCGACCGCAGGGTGGCCCGGGAAGAGTGACGCGACGTGGCCGTCAGGCCCCATGCCGAGGAGCAGCACGTCGAACCGGGGCACCTGCCGACCGTCGTCGGCGTACCGGGCGAGCTCGGCGGCGTAGGCCTCGGCGGCCGCCTCGGGCGTCGGGACGGTGTCGTCGAGCGCCGGGACGGGGTGCACGTTCGCCGTGGGCAGGGCGTCGCCGAGGGCCGTGAGCAGTGCGTCACGCGCCTGGGTCTCGTTGCGGTCGCCGTCACCGTCCGGCAGGAACCGCTCGTCGCCCCACCACAGGTGCACCTGCGACCAGTCGACCGCATCGCGCACGGGCGAGGCAGCAACCGCGGCCAGCGTGGCGATGCCGACCGTCCCGCCGGTCAGCACGACGTGCAGGGGAGCGCGGTGCGACTGCGCGTCGACGAGCGCGACGAGCAGGCGCGCCGCGGTGGCCTGCGCCAGGAGCGTCGCGTCCGGGTGGACGACGACGTCGCGCGCCGCCCGCGCGGTCATACGGGGATCCTCGCCAGACCCTTGGTGAGCACCTCGCCGTACACCTCGTCGGGATCGAGCCGGCGCAGCTCCTCGGCGAGGCACTCGCGCAGGTGCCGGATCGGCAGCGCGATGCGGTGCTCCGGCTGGCCCGGCTGGTGCAACGCGGCAGTCTTGCCGTCCGGGCGGCCGAGCACGATGTCACCCGACTCGCGCTCGAGCTTGACCTGGACGATCGCCGGGGCGTCCGGGATGCGCTCGACCTCGACCGGGCAGCGCAGTGCGTGCGCGAGCCAGGCGGCCACCATGTCGACGGACGTGTGGGTGGCCTCCCCGGAGACGACCGCGCGGCGCACCGGCTCGTACGGGGGCTGCTCGAGCGTGGCCGCGACGAGCCCGCGCCACAGGGTCGCGCGGGTCCACGCCAGGTCGGTGTCGCCCTCCTGGTACGACTCGGCGAGGCGGCGCAGCCACGCGTGCGGGTCGGACGAGCGCACGGAGTCCGTGATGCGGCGCTGTGCCATCCGGCCGAGCGGCGTCTCCGACGGGACGGCGGGCGGCTCGTACGGCCACCACGCGACGATGGGGGCGTCCGGCAGCAGCAGCGGCATGACGAGGGTGTCGAGGTGCTCGGCGACCTCGCCTGCCGGCCGCAGGATGATGACCTCGCTCGCGCCGGCGTCCCCGCCGAGGCGGATCTGGGCGTCGAGGCCCTCGCTGCTGGGGGAGCCGTCGTGCTGCGACTGGATGAGGATGACGCGGCACGGGTGCTCGCGGCTGGCGTCGTTCGCGGCCGCGATCGCGTGCTCCGGGTCGTGGTCACCTGTGTCGACGATGAGCGTCAGGACGCGGCCGAGCGCGACCGCGCCACCCTCGTCGCGCTCGGTGAGCAGACGCTTGGCGATCGCACGCGTCGTGGTGCCCGGCATGTCGATGATCACGGCAGCCTCCACGCGCGCCCGTCGCGCGCCATCATCTCGTCGGCGGAGCGCGGGCCCCACGTGCCCGCGCGGTACTCGTCGGGCTTCCCGTGCTTGGCCCAGTACTGGATGATCGGGTCGAGGATCTTCCAGGACAGCTCGACCTCGGTGTTCTGCGGGAACAGCGGCGGGTCGCCGAGCAGCACGTCGAGGATGAGCCGCTCGTACGCCTCGGGCGACGCCTCGGTGAACGCGTGGCCGTACCCGAAGTCCATGGTGACGTCGCGGACCTCCATCTGCGTGCCCGGCACCTTGGCGCCGAACCGCAGCGTGACCCCCTCGTCGGGCTGCACGC
The DNA here is from genome assembly GCF_007989825.1 of Cellulomonas persica. Classification (GTDB taxonomy): domain Bacteria; phylum Actinomycetota; class Actinomycetes; order Actinomycetales; family Cellulomonadaceae; genus Cellulomonas; species Cellulomonas persica. Next base: position 243,281 of record NZ_BJUA01000002.1, read on the forward strand.
GGATGACGAGGGCGTTCTTGCCGAGCTCCTCGGTGGCGGTCGACTCGAACGGCAGGTGCGGCGCGCGCTTGAACACGACGGCGATCTCCGTGACGCGCTTGCCGAGCCGCTTGCCGGTGCGCAGGTAGAACGGCACGCCCGCCCAGCGTCGCGTGTCGATGTCGACGCGGATGGCCGCGTACGTCTCGGTCGTCGAGTGGGGGTTGAAGCCCTCCTCCTCGAGGAAGCCGACGACGGGCTCACCGCCCTGCCAGCCCGAGGTGTACTGACCGCGCGCCGTGTGCCGGCCGATGTCGCGCGGCACGCGCACCGCCGAGAGCACCTTCTCCTTCTCGGCACGCAGCGCGGCGGCGTCGAACGAGACGGGCTCCTCCATCGCCGTGAGCGCAAGGAGCTGCAGGAGGTGGTTCTGGATGACGTCGCGCGCGGCGCCGATGCCGTCGTAGTAGCCGGCACGGCCGCCGATGCCGATGTCCTCGGCCATCGTGATCTGCACGTGGTCGACGTAGTTCGCATTCCAGATCGGCTCGAACAGCTGGTTGGCGAAGCGCAGCGCCAGCAGGTTCTGCACCGTCTCCTTGCCCAGGTAGTGGTCGATCCGGAAGATGTCGTCGGGCCGGAAGACGCTCGAGACGATCTCCTGGAGCTCGCGGGCGCTCGCCAGGTCGTGCCCGAACGGCTTCTCGATGACGACGCGGCGCCACCGCCCGTCCTGCGGCTGCGAGAGGCCCGAGCGCGAGAGCTGCTCGCACACCACGGGGAACGACGAGGGGGGGACCGACAGGTAGAACGCGTGGTTGCCGCCCGTCCCGCGCGAGACGTCGAGCTCCTCGACCGTCTGCCGCAGGCGGTCGAAGGCGTCGTCGTCGTCGAACGTGCCCTGGACGAACCGGATCCCTTCCGAGAGCTGGCGCCAGGTGGCCTCGCGGAACGGGGTCCGGGCGTGCTCCTTGACCGAGTCGTGCACGATCTGGGCGAAGTCCTGCGTGGCCCAGTCGCGACGCGCGAAGCCGGTCAGCGCGAAGCCCGGGGGCAGCAGCCCGCGGTTCGTGAGGTCGTACACGGCGGGCATGAGCTTCTTGCGCGCGAGGTCGCCCGTGACGCCGAAGATGACGAGCCCGCACGGACCGGCGATGCGGGGCAGCCGGCGGTCACGCGGGTCGCGCAGCGGGTTGATCCCGCTGGCGACCTTCGCGAGGCTCACTGGGCCCCCGCCGCGCGCTCGGCCGCCACGCCCAGGCCCTCGGACACCTTGGCGAGCAGCTGTTCCCAGCTCGCCTCGAACTTCTCGACGCCCTCGATCTCGAGCTGCCGCGCGACGTCGTCGACGTCGATGCCGAGCGCGACGAGGCGGTCGAGCAGCCTGGCGGAGGCGTCCTGGGTACCCGTGACGGTGTCGCGCGCGTCGCCGCCGTGGTCGGCGACCGCCTCGAGCGTCTTCTCGGGCATCGTGTTGACGACGCCCGCGACGACGAGCTCGTCGACGTACAGCGTGTCGGGATAGGCCGGGTCCTTGACGCCGGTCGACGCCCACAGCGGGCGCTGCGGGCGCGCGCCGGCGGCGGCGAGGGCCTGCCAGCGCTCGCTCGCGACGACCTCCTCGTACACGCCGTACGCGAGGCGTGCGTTGGCGATCGCGGCCTTGCCGCGCAGCTCGGCCGCCTCGGGGGTCGCAAGGTCGTCGAGCCGGGGATCGATCGCGGTGTCGACGCGCGAGACGAAGAACGAGGCGACCGACGCGATCGGAGCCAGGTCGTGGCCGTTGGCGCGCGCCTGCTCGAGGCCCGACTGGAACGCGTCGAGCACGGCGGCGTAGCGCTCGAGCGAGAAGATCAGCGTCACGTTGACGCTGATGCCCTCGGCGAGCACGGCGGTGATCGCGGGGAGGCCCTCGAGGGTCGCGGGGATCTTGATGAAGACGTTGGGCCGGTCGACCGTCGACCACAGCGCGCGAGCCGAGGTGACCGTCGCCGCGGTGTCCCGCGCGAGCCGCGGGTCGACCTCGATCGAGACGCGTCCGTCCTGGCCGTCGGTGCGGTCGTACACGGGACGGAGCACGTCCGCGGCCGCTCGCACGTCGTCGGTCGTGATCGTGAACACCGCCTGGTCGACGTCCGCGCCCTGCGCGGCGAGCGCGCGCAGCTGCTCGTCGTAGGCGTCGCCCTGGCTGATCGCCGCCGCGAAGATCGTCGGGTTGGTGGTCACACCCACCACGCCGCGCTCCACGAGCGAGGCGAGGTTCCCGGAGCGCAGCCGCTCACGCGACAGGTCGTCGAGCCAGACGGCCACTCCCGCCTCGGTGAGCCGTGCGAGGGGTCCGCTCGGTGCCATGGTCGTTCCTTCCCTCATGAGCTTGCTGCGCGCAGGCACGACCGTGCCCTCGCGACCTCCTCGTCATCCTGACCCGCGGGTGCACGGGACGCCTGCTGGAGTTGTGGCGTCCCGTGCACCCGTGCGGATCAGCCCTGCTGGTCGCCCGTGCCGGTCGCCGTCGGGGCGGCCTGCGACGCGGACGGCGCCGCGTCGCCGCGCGCGGCCGCGATCGACTCGTGCGCGGCCGCGACGACGGCCTCCGTCGTGATGCCGAACTCGCGGTAGAGCACCTGGTAGTCCGCCGACGCGCCGAAGTGCTCGAGCGAGATGCTGCGGCCCGCGTCGCCGACGATCTTGTGCCACGAGAGCGCGATGCCGGCCTCGACCGAGACGCGCGCCCGCACCGACGACGGCAGGACCGACTCGCGGTACGCCTCGTCCTGAGCGGCGAACCACTCGAGCGACGGCGCCGAGACGACGCGCGTCGGGACACCGGCGGCCTCGAGCGTCTCGCGCGCCTCGACCGCGAGCTGGACCTCGGAACCCGTGCCGATGAGGATGACCTCGGGCGTGCCGGTGCTCGCCTCGAGGAGCACGTAGGCGCCCTTGGCGACACCCTCGGCGCCCGCGAAGCCGTCCTCGCCGCGCGGGAACGTCGGGACGTTCTGGCGCGTGAGGATCAGGCCGACCGGACCGTCGCGGTGCTCGAGGATCGCCTTCCACGCCTGCGCCGTCTCGTTGGCGTCCGCGGGACGGACGACCGCCAGGCCGGGGATCGCGCGCAGCGCGGTGAGGTGCTCGACGGGCTGGTGCGTCGGGCCGTCCTCGCCGAGGCCGATCGAGTCGTGCGTCCACACGTAGATCGCGGGCACGCCCATGAGCGAGGCGAGCCGGACCGAGCCGCGCATGTAGTCCGCGAACTGCAGGAACGTGCCGCCGTAGGCGCGGGTCAGGCCGTGCAGCGTGATACCGGACAGGATCGCGCCCATGCCGTGCTCACGGATGCCGAAGTGCAGCGTGCGGCCGCCCTCGTCGCCCGCGAACTCGTGCGTGGAGCGGTGCGCCGGGATGAAGGACGGCTGGCCCTTCATCGTCGTGTTGTTGGAGCCGGCCAGGTCGGCCGAGCCGCCCCAGAGCTCGGGGAGCTCGTCGGCGATCGCGGAGAGCACCTCACCGGAGGCCGCGCGCGTGGCGACGGCCTTGCCGGCGGGGAACACCGGGAGCGAGTCGGTCCAGCCCGCGGGCAGCTCGCCGGCCCGCAGCCGCTCGAGGAGCGCGGCGCGCTCCGGGTTGGCGGCCTTCCAGGCGTCGAACGACTCCTGCCATGCGGCGCGGACGGTCGCGGCGCGGTCCGCCAGTGAACGCGTGTGCGCGAGGACCTCGGGCGCGACCTCGAACGTCTGGTCCGGGTCGAAGCCGAGGATCTCCTTGAGGCCGCGGATCGAGTCCGTGCCGAGCTTCGAGCCGTGCGACGAGTGGTCGTCGGTCTTGCCGGGCGTCGGCCACGCGATGAGCGTGCGGATCCCGATGAAGGACGGCTTGTCCGTCACGGCCTTGGCGGCCTCGATGGCCGCGTGCAGCGCGTCCACGTCCTCGCGGTACTCGCCGCCGGCGGTCCAGTCGACGAACTGCACGTGCCAGCCGTACGACTCGTAGCGCGCCAGCACGTCCTCGGTGAACGCGATCTGGGTGTCACCCTCGATCGAGATGTGGTTGTCGTCCCACAGCACGATCAGGTTGCCGAGCTCCTGCGTGCCGGCCAGCGACGAGGCCTCACTCGTCACGCCCTCCTGCAGGTCGCCGTCCGAGGCGATCACGTACGTGTAGTGGTCGAACGGGCTCGTGCCCGCGGGCGCCTCGGGGTCCAGCAGCTGCCGCTCGCGGCGCTGCGCCATCGCGAAGCCGACCGCCGAGGCCAGGCCCTGGCCCAGCGGGCCGGTCGTGATCTCGACGCCCTCGGTGTGCTTGTACTCGGGGTGCCCCGGGGTCTTCGAGCCCCAGGTCCGCAGCGCCTGCAGGTCCTCGAGCTCGAGGCCGAAGCCGCCCAGGTAGAGCTGGATGTACTGGGTCAGGCAGGAGTGACCCGCCGACAGGACGAAGCGGTCACGACCGAGCCAGTGCGTGTCCTGCGGGTCGTGCCGGAGCACGTTCTGGTACAGGAGGTAGGCCACGGGGGCGAGGCTGATCGCCGTCCCCGGGTGTCCGTTGCCGACCTTCTCGACCGAGTCCGCCGCCAGGACGCGCACCGTGTCGACAGCCTTCACGTCCAGGTCGGTCCAACCGACCGTCTGGGCCAGGGGAGCCTTCGCGTTCACCGCACCTCATTCCCACCCGGGGGAGCCGGGTGACGTGTTCCGACTTGCGTGCCGTGTCCGTCAGGCGCCCGCAGGCGGTCAGGCGGCACGGCCTCGCGAGGGTTCTCGCGAGCGCACGGTCGTCCGTGGCTGGCCCGCGCGCCGGTTCGTGCGGATGCGGCCCTGCTCGGGGCGCACCCGGACGACGTCGCGCGCGGACGGACGCCGGTTGCCGCTCGAGCCTATAGCGCATGCACAGAGGTCGAGCGACGATGACCAGCCTCCGGCCACTCTCACGCGGCCACGCCGGACGATGTGCGGCGCGCGACCGATCTCACAGGTCCCGCCGGGCGTGCTGGCGGGCCTTTCGTCCCGCGCGCGGCGTAGCATGGCCGTCGACGTCAGCCCCCGACCGGCGCACCGCAGCGACCGGCCGACCCCGAACGAACGGAACCGCCTCGCGTGCGCCTCACCAGCCCCTCGTCCGTCGACGGCAGGTCGACTGACGGCGTCGTCGCCGACGCGCACGGTGCTGGTGCTCCTCGCGGTGCTGCGGTGCGCAGCGAGTCCGCGCCCGCCGCCGGCACGACGGCGGCTCCCGCGTCCGACGCGCGCACCGGCACGCTCGCGGCAGCGGCCGCCACGCCGGCGGGCCGCGTCGCGCGGGCCCGGGCAGTCGTGGCCCGCTACGTCACGCTGACCAAGCCCCGCGTCATCGAGCTCCTGCTCGTGACGACGATCCCGACGATGATCCTCGCGCAGGAGGGCTGGCCGAGCCTCGGCCTCGTCCTGGCGACGCTCGTCGGCGGTGCGACCGCCGCGGGCTCGGCGAACGTCCTGAACTGCTACATCGACCGCGACATCGACCGCGTCATGAACCGGACCCGCCGCCGCCCGACGGCGACGGGGGAGATCAGCCCGCGTGCCGCACTGACGTTCGGCCTCGTGCTCGGCGTCGTCAGCCTCACCTGGCTGTGGTTCCTGGTGAACCCCGTGTCTTCGATGCTGACCGCGGGTGCGATCCTCATCTACGTCGTCGGCTACACGATGATCCTCAAGCGCCGCACGCCGCAGAACATCGTGTGGGGCGGCGCGGCCGGCTGCATGCCGGTGCTCATCGGGTGGTCCGCCGTGACCGGCACCGTGGGCTGGCCCGCGGTGCTGCTGTTCGGGGTCATCTTCTTCTGGACGCCGCCGCACTACTGGCCGCTGTCGATGAAGTTCCGCCGCGACTACGCCGCCGCGGGCGTGCCGATGCTCCCCGTCGTCGCGCAGGACACCAAGGTCGCGCGCGAGATGATCGGCTACACGCTCGCGATGATCGCGTGCTCGCTGCTGCTGGTCCCCGCCGCGGGGATGACATGGGTCTACGCCGTGCTCGCCACCGCGCTCGGCGTCTGGTTCCTCGTGCTGTGCGTGCGCCTGCTGCGCCGCGCGGAGGACCCGGCCCGCGGCAAGCTCCGGGCGATGAGCGTGTTCCACGCGTCGATCACCTACCTGACGCTCCTGTCCGTCGCCGTCTCCGTCGACGTGTTCCTGCCCCTCTGACGAGCGGTCCCGCGCGGTGACGCAGGTGGTCTCCCGCACGCCGCTCGAGCGCGCCCTCGAGCAGTACCTCGCACACCTGACGGTCGAGCGCGGGCTGTCCCGCAACACGCTCGCCGCGTACCGCCGCGATCTCGGCCGGTACGTCGCCTACCTCGTCGCGCGCGGACGTCACGAGCCGCAGGACGTGGCCTCCCAGGACGTCGAGGACTACCTGCTCGCGCTGCGCACCGGGTCGGACGGGGGAAGCGCGCTGTCGGCCTCGTCCGCCGCGCGTGCGGTCGTCGCGGTGCGCGGCTGGCACCGGTTCTGGGTGCTGGACGGCGTGACGGCCGACGACGCCGCGGGTGCGGTGCGGCCTCCGGCCACGCCTCGTCGCCTGCCGAAGGCCATCTCGGTCGACGAGGTCGGCCGGCTGATCGACGCGGCCGGCTTCGGCGACGGTGCCGTGCCGCTGCGGGACCGCGCGCTGCTCGAGCTGCTCTACGCCACCGGGGCGCGCATCTCGGAGGCCGTCGGACTGGACGTCGACGACGTCGACGCGACGCCCGGGCGCGCGGCCGTGCGCCTGCTGGGCAAGGGCGGCAAGGAGCGCGTGGTGCCGGTCGGCTCGTTCGCGCTCGACGCCCTCGAGGCGTACCTCGTGCGAGGTCGGCCGGAGCTGGCGGCGGCCGGTCGAGGGACGCCCGCGGTGTTCCTCAACACCCGCGGCGCGCGGCTGTCGCGCCAGAGCGCATGGGCGGCCCTGCGGACCGCGGCCGAGCGAGCGGGTCTGGCGGGAGCCGGGGGAGCGCACCTGTCGCCGCACACGCTGCGACACTCGTTCGCCACGCATCTGCTCGCGGGCGGTGCCGACGTGCGCGTCGTCCAGGAGCTGCTGGGGCACGCATCGGTCACGACGACGCAGATCTACACGCTCGTGACGCCCGACACGCTGCGCGAGGTCTACCAGCTCAGTCATCCACGGGCGCGCTGATCGTGTCAGGAGCGTCCGCTCCGGTAGGTTGTGCGACGTGGTGAGCAGCGACACGACGCAGGAACTGGACGCCGTCGGGCGAGCACTGCCCGTCTTCCCGGAGCCCGCACCCCTGGCCTCGCACGGGCCCGCGCGCGTGATCGCGATGTGCAACCAGAAGGGCGGCGTCGGCAAGACGACGACGACCATCAACCTGGCCGCCGCGCTCGCCGAGTACGGGCGCAAGGTGCTCATCGTCGACTTCGACCCGCAGGGCGCCGCGTCCGTCGGGCTGGGCATCAGCCCGCACGAGCTCGACCTGACGATCTACAACCTGCTGATGGAGCGCGACGCGCAGGTCTCCGACGTCATCCGGCACACGAGCACGCCGGGGCTGGACCTGCTGCCCGCGAACATCGACCTGTCGGCGGCCGAGGTCCAGCTCGTCGGCGAGGTCGCGCGCGAGTCCGTCCTGTCGCGCGCACTGCGGCCCGTGCTGGACGACTACGACGTCGTGCTCATCGACTGCCAGCCGTCGCTCGGCCTGCTCACCGTCAACGCGCTGACGGCCGCGCACGGCGTGCTGATCCCGCTCGAGTGCGAGTTCTTCGCGCTGCGCGGTGTCGCGCTGCTGATCGAGACGATCGAGAAGGTGCGCGACCGGCTCAACCCGCGCCTCGAGGTCGACGGCATCCTCGCGACCATGTACGACTCGCGCACGCTGCACGCCCGCGAGGTCGTCGCGCGCGTCCACGAGGCCTTCGGGGACACGCTCCTGCAGACCGTCATCGGCCGCACGGTGAAGTTCCCGGACGCGACGGTCGCGGCCGAGCCGATCACCACGTACGCGCCCACCCACACGGGCGCGCAGGCCTACCGCCAGCTCGCGCGCGAGCTCGTCTCCCGTGGCGACGCCGCCTGACCTCGCGGCCGGAGGCGACACGGCGGGCAGCACCCCGGACGAGGCGGCACCGACCCCGACTCGCGACCAGCTCGGCTCGGCCGCCGGGCCGCCGGCCGGGTCCACATCGGCCGGGTCCGAACCCGTCGGGACTGCACCCGCCGGGACGGCCGGCTTCGAGGTGCACCTCGACAACTTCTCGGGTCCGTTCGACCTGCTGCTCGGCCTGATCGCGAAGCACAAGCTCGACATCACCGAGGTCGCGCTCGCGCAGGTCACGGACGAGTTCATCGCGTACCTGCGAGCTGCCGAGGCGCAGTGGGACCTCAACCGCGCGTCGGAGTTCCTGGTCGTGGCCGCGACGCTGCTCGACCTCAAGGCCGCCCGGCTGCTGCCGTCGGCGGACGTCGAGGACGCCGAGGACCTCGAGCTCCTGGAGGCGCGTGACCTGCTGTTCGCCCGGCTGCTGCAGTACCGCGCGTACAAGGAGGTCGCGGCGCACCTCGCGCACCGGTGGGCCACCGAAGGACGCCGGTTCCCGCGTACCGTCGCGCTCGAGCCCCACCTGGCCGCGCTGCTGCCCGAGCTCGTCATGCAGGTCGGACCCGAGCAGCTGGCCGCGTTGGCGGCCAAGGCGCTCGCGCCGAAGGCGCCGCCGCCCGGCGTCGACATCAGCCACCTGCACGCCCCACCGGTCTCGGTGCGCGAGCAGGCCGCGGTCCTCGTCGACCGGCTGCGGCACCACGGTGCGGTGTCCTTCCGCACGCTCGTCGCGGACGCGGGCTCGACGATCGTCGTCGTCGCGCGGTTCCTGGCCGTGCTCGAGCTGTTCCGTGAGGGCGCCGTGGGGTTCGACCAGGTGACGCCGCTCGGGGAGCTGACCGTGCGGTGGACCGGGGCCGCCGAGGGCGACGTCACGGTCTCCGACGACTTCGACCAGCTCGACACGACCGCCGGGGACGCCGCCACGGTCGACGGGCCGGCACCCGACGAGGCGGCCACCGACGCGCCGCACCTGTCCGAGGAGGACGCATGAGCCACGACCCGTCCGTCGCGCCGGAGCACGACGAGCCCGTGACCGACGCCTCAGACGACGTCCCGGGGCCCGTGGCCGGCACCCCGGCCGACGACACCGGCGACGTCCCGGTGCCCGACGAGCTCGCGTTCGACGTCGACGACCTGCCTGGCGGTGCGCTGGCCGCGCTCGAGGCGGTCCTCATGGTCGCCGACGAGCCGGTGCCCGCGGTCCGGCTCGCGGCCGTCCTCGGACTGCCCACCGCCCGCGTCGAGGAGCTGCTCGACGAGCTCGCGGCCGACTACCGCGGCGAGCACGGGGGCCGGCCGCGCGGCTTCGAGCTGCGGCGGGCCGGGGACGGCTGGCGCATCTACTCGAGCACGCCCTACGCCGATGTCGTCGGGCGGTTCGTGCTCGACGGGCAGACCGCCCGGCTCACGCAGGCCGCCCTCGAGACTCTGGCCGTGGTGGCGTACCGCCAGCCGGTCACGCGCGGGCAGGTCTCCGCGGTGCGCGGCGTGAACGTCGACGGTGTGATGCGCACCCTGACGGCGCGCGGTCTCGTCGTCGAGGTGGGCACGGAGCCGACGAGCGGTGCGTTGCTCTACGGGACCACGGGATACTTCTTGGAGCGGATGGGCCTGTCCAGCCTGGACGAGCTGCCCCCGCTCGCGCCTTACCTGCCGGAGATCGACGCCCTCGAGGGCGTCGACGAACCCGGCGCCACGATCGGAGGACCAGCATGAGCCCCCAGCAGCGCCGCGGTGACGCGGACCGCAACGGACGCCCCGGAGCGCGGGGAGGCGCGCCTCGCGGCGGCGGCTCGGGCCGCGGCGCGTCCGGCGGGACGTCCGGTCGGGGTTCCTCGGCCGGCGGCACGTCCGGTCGGGGTTCCTCGGGCCGCGGCTCGTCGGCTGGCGCCGGTGGACGCGGTGCGTCGGGGGCGTCCAGCTCGACCGGCCGCGGCGTGGGTGACGACGCGCGTGGCGCGGCGAAGAAGACGCACCGCGGCCAGTCCGGCCAGTCGCGTGGCCCGGTGAAGGGTCGCGGCGCGTCCCGTCCGACGAGCGCGCGCCCGGCTGCGGCGCGACGCGCACCCGCCACGCCCACGATCGACGTGCACGACCCCGAGGGCGTGCGGCTGCAGAAGCTCCTCGCCGCGGCGGGTCTGGGGTCGCGGCGCGCGTGCGAGGCGCTCATCGCCTCGGGCCGCGTCGAGGTCGACGGCCAGGTGGTGATGGAGCTCGGGGTACGCGTCGACCCGGCGCACGCGGTGGTCCTCGTCGACGGCATGCGCGTCCAGCTCGACTCGACGCACGTGACGATCGCGCTGAACAAGCCGAAGGGCGTCGTCTCGACGATGCACGACGAGCAGGGCCGCCCGTCGGTCGCGCAGTACGTGGCGGACCGCACCGAGCGGCTGTTCCACGTCGGCCGGCTCGACGCGGACACCGAAGGCCTGCTGCTCCTGACGAGCGACGGCGAGCTCGCCCACCACCTGTCGCACCCGTCCAGCGGCGTGCCCAAGACGTACCTCGCCGAGGTGCAGGGCCGGATCACGCCCGGGATCGCCCAGCGCCTGCAGAAGGGCGTCGAGCTCGAGGACGGTCCGGCGAAGGCCGACAAGGTGACGATCGTGCAGGCGCTGTCGCACCTGAGCCTCGTCGAGCTCACGCTGCACGAGGGACGCAACCGCATCGTGCGCCGCATGCTCGAGGAGGTCGGCCACCCGGTCACCAAGCTCGTGCGCACGCGCATCGGCCCCATCCGGCTGGGCGACCTCAAGCAGGGCAGGACGCGCGTCCTGTCCCAGGTCGAGATCGGCTCCCTGATGTCGCAGGCGGGCATGTGACGGCCGCGACCACGGGCCCCGTCCTCGTGGTCGGGGTCGGGCTGATCGGCGCGTCCGTGGGGCTGCGGCTGACCGCGGAGGGCGTCGACGTGCGGCTGCAGGACCCCTCGCGGACCGCGGTCGCGCTCGCGCGGGACGTGGGCGCGGGGCGCTCGGCGCGTCCGGACGACGACGAACCCGCGCTGGTCGTCGTCGCAGCGCCGCCGGACGTGACTGCCGGCGTGGTGCGCGCCCAGCTCGAGGCGCACCCGGGAGCGGTCGTCACCGACGTCGCCTCGGTGAAGGGCCACGTGCTGGCCGAGCTGCGGGCGTCGGGCGTGCCGCTGGACCGCTACGTGGGGTCGCACCCGATGGCGGGACGCGAGCGCTCCGGCCCCTCGGCGGCCGTGCCCGACCTGTTCCTCGGCCGCCCGTGGGTCATCGCGGAGGCGGAGGAGTCGTCGGCGGACGCGGTGCTCGCGGTACGTGCCCTCGCGGTCGACCTGGGCGCCGTCCCGGTGACGATGGACGCCGACGCGCACGACGCGGCCGTAGCGGCCGTCTCGCACGTCCCGCAGGTCGTGTCGTCGCTCATGGCCGCCCGGCTCGTCGGCGTCGACGACGCGGCGCTCGGGCTCGCGGGGCAGGGGCTGCGGGACGTGACGCGCATCGCGGCCTCCGACCCCGAGCTCTGGACCTCGATCCTCGCGGCGAACTCGGCCGCCGTCCGTCCGCTCCTGGAGGCGCTGCGCGGCGACCTCGACGAGGTCATCGACGCGCTCGCGTCGGCCGACGAGGCCGACGGGCCCGAGACGATCGCCACCGGTGTCCTGGTGACGCTCGCGCGGGCGATCGCGGCCGGCAACGAGGGCGTCGCCCGCATCCCGGGCAAGCACGGCGGCGCACAGCGTGCGTACGAGGAGGTCACCGTGCTGGTGCCCGACTCGCCGGGTGAGCTCGCGCGCCTGCTGACGGAGATCGGTGAGGCAGGCGTGAACCTGGAGGACCTGCGGCTCGAGCACGCGGCCGGGCGGCAGGTCGGCATGGCGGCGATCTCGGTGCTGCCCGGCAGCGCTGCGCGCCTCGAGGCGGAGCTCGTGGAACGTGGATGGAGGCTGGTCGTGTGAGTGCGCTCGTCGTGGCGGTGGACGGACCGTCGGGGTCGGGCAAGTCGAGCGTCTCGCGCGAGGTCGCGCGCCGGCTCGGGCTGGCGTACCTGGACACGGGCGCGATGTACCGCGCCGCGACCTGGTGGTGCGTGCACACCGGCGTCCCGCTGGCCGACCAGGACGCGGTCGCGCAGGCGGTCCGTGACCTGCCGCTCGACCAGGGCGTCGACCCGGACGCGCCGCACGTCGTGGTCGGCGGGACTGACGTGGGCGAGGCGATCCGGACCACCGAGATCTCGGCGGCCGTGAGCGCCGTCGCGACGAACCTCGCGGTGCGTGACGAGCTGCGCCGGCGCCAGCGCGTGGCGATCGCCGTGGAGGCGGCGGCCTCGTCGTTCTCCGAGGGGCGCGGGATCGTCGCCGAGGGGCGTGACATCACGACCGTGGTCGCGCCCGACGCCGACGTCCGGATCCTGCTGACGGCGTCCGAGGAGGCGCGCCTCGCGCGTCGGGCTCGTGACGTTCACGGCTCGGACGACGACGCCGCGGTCGAGGCCACGCGCGACCAGGTGCTGCGCCGCGACGCGGACGACTCGACGGTCGTGCAGTTCCACGTCGCCGCGGACGGCGTGGTGACGGTCGACTCGTCCGACCTCGACTTCGAGCAGACCGTGGCGGCCGTCCTGCAGGTCGTCGCCGAGGTGTCCGGGACGCGCGCGTGAACGACCGGCACGAGCGCCCGACGACGGGCGCTCGCGTCGGCCATGGCCTCGGGCGCGTCCTCGCGCACGGCGTGTGGGCCACCAAGGTCCTCGGCGCGCACCACGTCCCGGCGCACGGCCCTGTTCTGCTCGCCGCGAACCACACGGGCGTCGTCGACGGGCCGGTGCTCGTGGGTGCCTCGCCGCGGCCCGCGCACATGCTCATCAAGCAGGAGATGTTCGCCGGCCCGATCGGCGCTGTCCTGCGCACGGTCGACCAGATCGCCGTCGACCGCGACAACCCGCGCGCCGCGCTTGCAGCCGCTCTCGAGGTGCTCAAGCGCGGCGCCGTCGTGGGGATCTTCCCCGAGGGCAGCCGGGGACGCGGGGACGCGTCCGACTCCCGCGCCGGCATCACGTGGCTCGCCCTCAACGGGCGGGCGCCCGTGGTGCCCGTCGCGATCCTCGGCACACGGCGAACCGGGCAGGGCGTCAACCACCTGCCGCGTCTGCGTCAGCGGCTCGTCGTCGCGTTCGGCGAGCCCGTCGTCGTCGAGCGTGCCGTCGGGGTGCCGGGACGACAGGCGATGGCGGAGGCCAACGACCGGCTGCGGGACGCGCTCGCGCTGCACGTCGCCGCGACGGTGACCGCCACGGGTATCCCGCTCCCGACCGACGACCCGCTGAACGCGGTCTGAGGCCTCAGCGGCACCTGACGCGCGAGGCGTCCGGCAGCGACGCGATCGTCAGGGACAATGGGTCCCATGAGTGAGCCTGAGGTCGACTTCGTCCTGCCCGACGAGGCCGGGGACGCCGAGCGCGAGCGCGCCCTGCGAGCCGGTCTGGCCGAGTACGAGCTCGAGGACGACGACCTCGCCCTCCTGCACGGTGAGGTCGGCGACGACGAGGAGGGTGCCCCGGAGGCGCCGCTGCCCGTGCTCGCGGTCGTCGGCCGCCCGAACGTCGGCAAGTCGACGCTCGTCAACCGGATCCTCGGTCGCCGCGAGGCGGTCGTCGAGGACAAGCCCGGCGTGACGCGCGACCGCGTCAGCTACCCGGCCGAGTGGTCGGGCCGGCGGTTCACGCTCGTCGACACGGGCGGTTGGGAGGTCGACGTCGCCGGCATCGAGGCGCGCGTCGCCGAGCAGGCCGAGGTCGCGATCGCCCTGGCGGACGCCGTGGTCTTCGTCGTCGACGCGACCGTGGGGGCGACCGACACCGACGAGCAGGTCGTGCGCCTGCTGCGCCGCTCGGGCAAGCCCGTCGTGCTGTGCGCCAACAAGGTCGACGGCCCCGCGGGCGAGGCGGATGCCGCCGCGCTGTGGGCGCTCGGCCTGGGGGAGCCGTACCCGGTCTCGGCGCTGCACGGACGCGGCACGGGGGACCTGCTCGACGCGGCCCTCGACGCGCTGCCCGAGGTGTCCGAGCACGGCGTCCTGCGTCCGCAGGGACCGCGCCGCGTCGCGCTCGTCGGCCGCCCGAACGTCGGCAAGTCCTCGCTCCTGAACAAGGTCGCAGGTGCCGAGCGCGTCGTCGTCGACGACGTCGCGGGCACCACGCGCGACCCGGTCGACGAGCTCATCCACCTCAAGGGCGTGCCGTGGGTGTTCGTCGACACCGCCGGCATCCGCCGTCGTGTGCACCAGACCTCCGGCGCGGACTTCTACGCGAGCCTGCGCACGCAGGCCGCGATCGAGAAGGCCGAGGTCGCCGTCGTGCTGCTCGACGCGTCGACCCCGATGACCGAGCAGGACACGCGCGTGATCCAGCAGGTCATCGACGCGGGCCGTGCGCTGGTCATCGCGTACAACAAGTGGGACCTCATGGACGAGGACCGCCGGCCCTACCTCGAGCGCGAGATCGAGAAGGAGCTCGTGCAGGTCACCTGGGCGCCGCGGGTCAACATCTCCGCGAAGACCGGGTGGCACGCCGAGCGCCTGGTCCCGGCCCTCGAGCGGTCGCTCGAGTCGTGGGACATGCGCATCCCGACGGGCCGCCTCAACGCGTTCCTCGGCGAGCTCGTGGCCGCGCACCCGCACCCGGTGCGCGGCGGCAAGCAGCCGCGCATCCTGTTCGCGACGCAGGCCTCGACCCGCCCGCCGCGCTTCGTGCTCTTCACCACCGGCTTCCTCGACCCGGGGTACCGCCGGTACGTCGAGCGGCGCCTGCGTGAGACGTTCGGCTTCGAGGGCACCCCGATCACCATCTCCGTGCGCGTGCGGGAGAAGCGCAAGCGGTGACGCCCGACGGCCGCACGACCCGGGACACACCGACGAGCGTGCCGTGGTCTGCCCGCGGTCCGCGCGGCCTGCTGCTGCGCTGGGGGCTGCCGCGCGACCCGCACGCGTCCCGTCACGTGACGAGCTTCCTCGTCGTCACCGTGCTGACCGTGCTGGTGACCCGCGGCGCGCTGGCGGCCACGGGCTTCCCGCAGGTCGGGGGAGAGGGCCTGCACATCTCTCACGTCCTGTGGGGCGGCCTGCTGCTCGCCGTGGCCGTGATGCTCGCGCTGTCGTTCATCGGCCCCGTCGTCCGGCCGATCGTCGTGCTGGTCGGGGGAGTGGGCTTCGGCCTGTTCGTCGACGAGATCGGCAAGTTCGTCACCGACGACTACGACTACTTCTACGGCCCCACCGCGATGCTCGTGTACATCTCGGTGGTCGCGCTCGCGCTCATCGGCGAGGCGCTGTCGGGACGCCGCAGCGCGGTCCCGCCCGAGCGGCTCGCCGCCGCGGTCGACCAAGCCGTCGCCGGGGTCGCGGGGGGCTTCTCGCCGCGCGTGCGCGCGCACGCCAACGACCTGCTGGACGGCGCGGACGGCGTCCCGGGCCGCGACGAGGCGGCGGCGCTCGTCGCGACGGTCCGGCCCGACCGCAGCGAGCTGCCCGACCCGATCGCCTGGGCCTCGCACACCGTCGTCGCCCTGTCTCGTCGGCTCGTGCGCGCGGCCTGGGTCCCACGTGTCGCGGTCGTGACCATCGCGGGGACCGCGCTGGTCGGCGTCGCACGGGGTCTGTGGCTCGCACGCGACGGCGGGACGTCCGGGTGGATCGTCGGCGCGCTGCTCGTCGGCGGCGCCGCGACCACCGCCGCGTGCATCGCCGGGCTCCTGGCCGACGACCGCGAGCACGCGTTCATTTGGTTCCGCCGGGGCGTGCTCGTGAGCCTCCTGGTCACGCAGGTCGCCCTCCTGCGCATCGAGGAGTGGGCGGGCTACGCGGGCCTCGCGCTCGACGTGGTCCTGCTCGGGCTCGTCGCCGCCGAGCTCGACGTCCTACGCGAACGCGCGCACTCAGGAGACACCGAGGAGGCCGAGGCGGGTCTGGGCGGCGGCCGTCCGAGCGGACGATGAGACGACTCAGGCCTGGTGAGACGACGTCTCACCAGGCCTGATGTTGTCGGGCTGACAGGATTTGAACCTGCGACCCCTTTACCCCCGGCCATGCCAGGGAAAGAACAGCGCGCAACGCAGCGCAGCCAGAATCCGACCGTGACCTGCGCGAAAAGTGCGCCTGGCGAAGCGAGCCGCAGCGACTCGGACACCCCATTCGGAGATCGAGTGACTCATGGAACGACTCATGACTCGGCGGCTCTCCCCAGCTCTCGCGCTGCCCTCCGGCGGCGACTGATCGCGCGCGCCACCCGTAGCGCCGAACGCTCGCCCGCTAGCGTCGCGGCATGTCTCACGCGCAGGTCGTGTTGCTCGTGCTCGGTCTGGTGCTGACCGTCGCGGGATCGGTCCTGGCGGTCACGGCCGCCGTGCGCGACTGGCGTCGATTCCGAGCGTCCGAACCGATCGTCATTCCGCGTCGGTTGCGCGACTGGTGGCGACACACAGTCACGCGTACGCCGCGACCGCGATCGCGGATCTACGGCATGTCCGGGACTGGGATCGGCTACGTCGACTTCACAGCAGCCGAGCGGACCGCGAGCGACGACGGCGACCTCGGCAGGCGGGTCGACGCGCTGGTGCAGATCGCCCGCGAGCTCGAAGCGCGCTATCGCCGCGCACCATGCGGCGACCGATTACTCGATCGGAACAGGCAAGGATCTCGCTGCCCTGCGAGCCTCGATCGCGGACGTCGCGACGAGTTCGGTGCGGCTCGAACTGGTCGGCGTCGTGCTCGCCGTCCTCGGTGCCTGCCTATCGACCGCGTCGAGCTTGCTCTCGGCCTGACCGCGACTCGCGCGAGCGCGGGGCGCTAATCCTGCGGCTGCGATTCTCAGCGCCTCCCACGGCGTCCCGGGCCGCTGACCAGGCCGAGGCCGCCAGGCCGCCCAGGGGGCGCGTACGGGCTCAGAGCGAGCCTGCAGCGTGCACCCCTGCTTGGCATCGAGCATGGGCACATGACCGAGCCGATCACACCCACAGCAGGGGTCCCATCGTCCACCTGGCCGAACGTCAAGGTCGCTCGCGCAGCGCAGCACCTGTCCGAGCTGCAGGCACGAATCGGCCTCTGGTTTGCCACGAGTCCGTTCTACGGCGATGCCGTGGTCGCGGACGATCGGCTGAGCTGGTCCATGCGCCTGCACGTGCTGTCGCCGCCGCCACTAGACGAGTGGGGTGCCTACGTGGGCGACTGCGTGCACAACCTGCGCAGCGCTCTCGATGCAGCGGTCTGGGATCTCGCGACGAGCGGCGGACGGGAGCCGTCGAGTCCGACCTGGATCAGCTTTCCGATAGTCACGACGGCCGAACGCTGGAGAGGCGTCCCGGAGCGCAACCTCGACGGTCTGCCTGCCGACGCGATCGAGCGGATCTGGCGGATTCAGCCGTTTCAGCGTCCTGCAGCGGAACAGCCCGGGGACGCGCTGGCGATCCTGCAGCGCCTCGACAACGACGACAAGCACCGATCGAAGATCGTGGCGCAGGTCGCGGCAGTGGAGATGGGCCACGACTGGAGCGTGGAGTTCGCCGATGATGCGGCGGCCGGGCGCAACGTTCCACCTGACACCACGTTGCACGCACCCGACCTCACCGACGGTGCAGTACTCATGGTGAACCGAACGGTCGACCCGATCGTGAAGGTCAGGGGCTCATTCGCCCTCAGGGCGAACCTCGTGATCGAAACGCCGATGGGACCGCAGCAACTGATCGAGACCCTGGGATCGCTGATCAGCTACGTCGACCAGATCCTCGCGATCGTGTACGGGCGGGTCGAGCTGGTCGGGCCCGGTACGGCGGATGCCACGGAGTAGCCGTACGGCCCGCCGTCGAGGCCGACGCCATCGTCGCTACCGAGCTGCGCCGTACCGCCTGCCCGCCCACACGCCGAACGACGGGCGCAGCTCGCGGGCAGCCTCGCCGCACGGCACGAGGACCAGGCAGGAGCGGCAGCGGAGGCACGCCTCGGCGACCTCGGCGGCCGTGCTGCGCGGCGAGATCCAGGCGGGGTCCCCGCTCGTGCAGGGCGCGCCCGCGAGGATCGCCGCCGACGTCAGTTCGGCCACGGCCGACGACGCACCAGCGCCCGGACGAGCCGACCGGGTCAGCGTGTCCATCGGGCAGGCACCGCCCAGCCGAGCTCGTCGGCGGCGAGCGCGAGCTCGGTCGGGATCGTCCGGTCGCGGACCAGCTCGACGGCCCGCGCCCACAGGTCGGCGGCCTCGCCCGTCCGGCCCCGTGCGAGAGCGGCCCGGATCCGCCAGCACCAGAACGGCTCGTCGAGCCCGCGCGCGGGGTCGGCGGAAGCCCGCACGAGCTCGGCGACCTGGGCGAGCCGCGCAGCCTTGCGGGTGGCCTCTCGGGCGACGACGCGCGACCATTCGGCACGCTTGCGGCAGGACCGAGAGCATCGCGCGTCCGGCGCTCGGTCGACGAGCACGACGCCGCAGCCGTCGCGCACGTACACCCGCTCGGGCGGCTGCCCGACGAGCTGCAGGCGGCGCTCGGGCGCAGCGGAGGCGATCGGGGCGCGCTCCGGCGATCGGGGTCGGATCGCCACTGGTCGCCGCCCCGGTACGTGAGTGCCCGAGATCCATCGCGGGATGCCCTGGCCGCCTGAGGACGAAAACCCGGGCCGTGCGCCTCAGTCATCGGTAGAATCGCGGCGAACCCGCCCAAGGCGTGCCCACCCGGTAAAGGCGCGTCCGACCGCAGCTCGGCGAGGGTGGTTGCCCGTTCGAGCCGGGCCGGGTCCGTGACGGGAACCTCGCGCTGCGGTCGCGATTCGGTTCCCCAACCCGCGGTGCTCGGCGTGTTCGTGCGTATCGCGTCGACCTCGTCGAGCTAGCGGTGCGCCTGCAGGACGGCGTCGACGTCGAGCGCGTGACGCTGCGCGTACAGAGAGTCTCGAAGTATTCGCGCCGCACCTCGTCCTCGCGCGCGAGCAGCCACAGCCGCTCTTGCTCATCGTCGAGGCGTTGCTGCCAGCTCATGCCGTCGGCGAGCTCGGGCGTCGGAACGGGCGCGGGCTCGAGGTCGTCGGCCTGGTCGAGCTGTACCCAGCGTGCGCCAGCGGCGACGAGCTCGTCGGCCTCGGCGAGCACGAGCGCGGAGCGGGCGACCGCACGCTCCAGCGCAGCACTAGGAACGAGGACCAGGCATGACGACCACGACGCGACGCGCTCGCACGGCGAGGGCAGGATCTATGAGGCGAACGGTGGGTTCGTGGCTCGGGTCCCGTACGTCGACGCAGCGACGGGCAAGCGCAAGCTGCAGCGGGTGACCAAGCGCACCCGTCGCGAGGCGCTCGAAGCGCTCCGGGACATGCAGCGCCGCCGCGCAGGCGGAAAGCCACTGCGCGACTCGACGGGCACAGTCGCGCCATGGTCCCAGCGCTGGGATCCGACATCCCTAGCGGCATCCGAGCGCCGAGAGACGACCAAGATGATCTATCGGACCCTCGCGAAGACGCTGATCCGCCCGTACCTCGGAGGGATCCGGCTCGACAAGCTGCGCCCGACCGACGTCGAGACATGGCTCGCCGATCTCAGCGCGGCGGGCAAGTCGGCGAGCACGCGGCGTCAGGCACTCACGATCCTGCGCGCGATGCTCGATACCGCTGTCCGCGACGGCGTCGTCGCCACGAACGTCGCCGCGACCGTCACGAGGCCGACGCTGCGCCGAGCCGAGGCGAAGCACTTCGACGCCTCGGGCGTTGCTGCGCTAGTCGCCGCTGCACAGGATGACCAGCTGCCGCCGTTGCTGATCACCCGGACCGAGCACGGCCTCGTGATTCAGCCGCCCAAGACAGCTCGCGGCTGGCGAACCATGCCGCTGTCAGCGCCTGTCGTCGCCGCGCTGCGGGCGCAGCGTCAGCAGCAGCGCCTCGACCGGCTCGCCGCTGGGATCTCGTGGATCGCGACCGACCACGTGTTCACGACGACGGCTGGCACGCCGCACGCCCCGCGCAACATCAGCCGATGGTTCACGGCGCTCGCGAAGCGCGCCGGGGTCGAGGGTTCGATGCACGCCACGCGGAACACGGCGCTCTCGGGCATGGTGAACGCAGGCGTACCGCTCGCGGTCGTCAGCCGGGTCGCCGGACACGAGTCGATCAACATCACGATCGACGTGTACGGACACGTCAGCGAGCAGTCGGCACGCGACGCTGTCGACGCTGCGGTGGGCGCGCTCGGCCACGGATGACTCATGGTCGAGCGAATGACTCATGGAACGTCCTGAGACACGAATCAGGGGCCGTCCCAATCTCTCGGAAACGGCCCCTGATCTGTGTCTTTACCTGTCGGGCTGACAGGATTTGAACCTGCGACCCCTTGACCCCCAGTCAAGTGCGCTACCAAGCTGCGCCACAGCCCGATGGCTCCCGAAGAAGCCTGCGACAGCCTACCGTACGGGCGCGGGTGCCTCGTCGCCCGTCCCATCCGTGTCGTCCTGGCGGCACGTGGTGCCGCGGTGCGTCCGCTACTTGAGCGCGGAGCGGGGGGTCACCTTCGTGCGGAGGTCGGTCAGCTCGGCCTGGTACTTGGAGGCGCTCTGCTGCGCGAGGGCCAGCGCGGCTGTGTACTCCTTGACCTCCTCCTCCTGCTTCTGGGTCTTCTCCTTGACGGAGTCCAGCTCGGCCAGACGCTGCTGACTGACCAGCACCTTCTGGTTCTCCTCCTTGACCAGCGTCTCCAGCGCGGGGATGCCGACGGTCACCGCGTCGTAGAGCCCCTTGGGCAGGTAGGTGGAGGTGGGCGTCTTCTTCTCCTGGAAGTAGGAGTACAGGGACTTGCCGGCGCTGCCCTTCACCTTGATCTTCTCGGCGAGCTGCGACTTCGGGACGGTGAAGACGTCTCCGCTGCGTCGGGTGTAGGTGATCGGCAGGGCGTTGTACCCCTTGATCCGGAAGACCGTGGGCTGGGGCTCGCCCGCGCGGCTCCCGGCGGGCACCGTGACGTCCACGGTGTCGTCGCCGTCCGTCACGGCGAGCTGGAGATCGGTGAGCACCTCTCGGAGCGTCTTCTCCGCCTCGGTGGGCGGAGCAGTGTGCTTCTCCGCGTCGACGATCTTCACGAAGAGCTTGGTGCCCTGGATCGAGCCGGGTACCTTCTTGCCGCCGTACGTGTACTCGCCGCCCGACCGCGGCAGCAGGTCCTCGTACGGGGCCTGACCGATCGAGGCCAGGGGCAGCACGAAGTAGGCGTAGCCACGCAGGTGCTTGCGGCCCAGGTCCGGGTTGCTCGCCAGCCGCTCGACCTCGTCCAGCGAGGTGATCTCCGTCCAGTCGGTCGGGCTGAAGGCCGCGTTGGCCTGGTTGGCGGTGATGGCCAGGATGCGCTGGAGCCGCGCATGGATCTCCAGAGCGATCGCGGCTCGCGCCTCGTCCGTCTTGGCCGCGCGGTGCTTCTTCAGGTCGCCGTACAGCCCGTCGCCCTCGGCCTCGAGCTCCTCGTACCTCGGCGCGAAGTACCGACCGTCACGGTCCATGTCGGCCTTGTCGTCGACGGGTTCCGTGCGGATGGAGGTGTTCGGGCCGGCGTACTGGTTGCCCTGCTGCCACTCGTAGAACGACTCACGGACGTCCTGGATCCGCTGCCCGCCGATCTCCCCGGTGTCGGCGGGGTCCGCCAGGCGCGCCCGGACCGCCGCCAGCGCGTCCGGGCTGTAGTCGGGCAGCGTGACCTTGAGCAGCTCGAGCATCTTCTGGGTCAACACCTGAGGGATCGAGCGGATGTAGATGTCGTTGCGCTGGTCGGCGCTCAACGTCCTGGCGGCTTCGACCAGCTTGGCGTGGCCGATGATGTGGTGGCCGGTCAGCGTCCACCCGTCGTGGCTCTGGCCGGTCGAATACGGGTTGATCTCGCGGCGCCGGATCACCCCCGCGGCGTGATGGCGCCGCAGCCGGCTCAGCGCAGGGCGGGCGCCCGGCGTGGAGAGCTCCGTGGGTGTCGCCGTCGGCTCGTGGCGCCGCTGGAGGAGGCTCAGTGCCGAGGCCGCCACGCCGTCAGCCGCGCTCTCTGCCGGGTCGGCGGCGTGCCCGATCGTCGTCTGCGACGAGCTGGAGCCGTGGCGCGCGGTCTGGTTCTGCACGACGTGAGCCAGCTCGTGCGCGAGCAGCTGTCGGCCGCCGGTGCTGTCGGGCGCGTACGCGCCCTGGGTGAAGTAGATGTCCTGGCCGTGCGTGAACGCGCTCGCCTGCACCGAGCGGGAGATCCGGTCCGCCTCACCGTCCGCGTGGACGCGCACGCCACCGAAGTCGGCTCCCATCGCCTCGCCGAGCGGGACGGCGAGCGCGTCGGGCAGCGGCCTGCCCGCGCCGCGACGACGCACGAGCGCCGCCAGGGTCTCGGCCGGCAGCGGCGTCCCGCCGAGCGGGTCGGACGGTGCCGGCTCGACCGCTCTGCGCACGTCGAACGCCAGTCCGTCGAGCGGCGCGGCGTTCGACGGCGCCACGTCACGACCGACCGGGGCCGGGCGGTCGACGGGCAGGCCGCCCGAAGCCGCGGACGCAGGGTTCGTCTTCCGACCACGCTCGGCGTGCTGGGTCACGGTGGGCCTCCGGTGGGTCGCGAGCTCCCCCTGCGCGGGTACCGCCGACCCACGGTCGGACGGCTTCGTCCGGGCCGACGTGGCCTCAGACGAACCGGACAGGCGCGTCGATCGTCGCGCCGTCGGAGCACCGACCGCAAGAGCAGCGACGCGACGACCTCAGCGAGTGCGACCGTCGAAGCTCGTCCCTCGCCGACTGGTCCGACCGGCACGCGGACGCCCTCACCGCGTCGACGAGCGCCCCGGGCGGGGAGCGGTCTGGCAGGCCGCGGCGTCGGCTGCGGACCCCGGGTCGGCGCAGGACCCCGGTCTGGCGCTTCTCGGTGACCTCGTCTCGCTGCACGCGCACGCCACACGCGTGGCGCTGGTCTGGCAGCTCGTCGGCATGGCCGCGAGGACCACGCACGACGCCGAGCTCGCGGCGCTCGAGCAGCAGTGCCGACCGGAGGTGCTGCGCCAGGCTGCGTGGGCCGGCGCCGAGGCCAAGCAGGCGGCGAACCAGCTGCTCGTCACCTGAGCGCACGCGCACGTGGCTCGGCGGGCTGCGAACCACCCGCCGAGCCACGTGCGTGCGCCACGGCTTCGCGTCACTCCTTGCCGAGGGCGTCCTGCACCGTGCCGGCCGCCTTCTCGACGACGTTCGGCACCTCGGTCGTGCCGTAGAAGCGCACGTCCGGGTGCGTGGGCGGAGGCATCGGCACGCCCTGCGGGGGCTCGGCCACGTAGGTGAACTCGCCCTTGCCGTCCGGCGTCGGCCCCGACGCCCACGAGCCCTCGGACGCGTGGGCGCCGTCCGAGAAGTTGATGTACTGGTAGGCCACGTCACGGTCCTCGTGACGCAACGGGAAGTTGCTGGGCACGGGCAGCTCCTCCACGCCCTCGGCGCGCAGCTCCGCCGCCGCCGCGAGCCACTGGTTCTGGTGCATGGTGTCGCGCGCGAGCAGGAACCCGAGCAGGTCTCGCACGCCCGTGTCGTCGGTCATGTGGTAAAGCCGGGCGACCTGCACGCGCCCCTGCATCTCGGCGTTGGCGTTCGCCGTGAAGTCCGCGAGCAGGTTGCCGCTCGCGGTGATGTAGCTCCCGGACCAGGGGTTGCCCATAGAGTCGACGGGACGCGCACCGGCGCCGGCGACGATCGCGTGCTGGATGTCGGTCCCTCCGATGACGGCGGCCACGGTCGGGTCGTCCTGCATCGCGCCCTCGGTGACGCCGACCGGCGCCTTCTCGAGCAGCTGGGCGATCATCGTCGCGAGGATCTCGACGTGGCCGAACTCCTCGGTGCCGATGCCGAAGAGCAGGTCGCGATACTTGCCGGGCAGGTGCGCGTTCCACGACTGGAAGGCGTACTGCATGGCGACGGTGATCTCGCCGTACTGCCCGCCGAGCACCTCCTGGAGCTTGCGGGCGTAGACGGCGTCGGGCTGGTCGGGCTTGGCCTGGTGCTGGAGCGTCTGACGGTGCAGGAACATGGAGCCTCCCGTGCCGTCCGAGCCCGCCCGAGACGGCGGTCGTGGGGCCGGGTCGACGGCGCGCGGCCACGGCGACCGCCCGGTCGGTACCCGGGGCGCGCCGACGGCCTTCTTGCGCCGGAGCTGGGGCTCTCACGCGAGCCACCTCTCGACGCTAACCCGCCCTCGTCGCCCCGCAACTCCAGGCGACGCCGGCGCGGCCGGCCACCGGCGCGGACGACGGCGACAGGGGATGAGGGCGTGGGCCGGGTCGTCGTAGGGTGCGAGCAGGTGCAGGCTCGTCGACGGAGTGTGACATGGGTGGGCACGAGGATCGGGTCGCGCAGTTCCGGCAGCTGCACCGCGACGGGTGCTTCGTCATGCCGAACCCCTGGGACGTCGGCACGGCCCGGTTCCTGGAGCGGCTGGGGTTCCCCGCGCTGGCGACGACGAGCGCGGGTGCTGCCTGGACGCTCGGCGTGCCGGAGGCCCACCTGACGCGCGACCAGGCGCTCGACCACCTCCGGACGATCGCCGCGGCGGTGTCGGTGCCGGTCAATGCCGACTTCGAGGGCGGCTACGCGGTGGACCCGGCCGGCGTCGCCCGGAATGTGACGCTGGCGGCGGCGACCGGAGTCGCGGGCCTGTCGATCGAGGACTCCTCGGGAGACCCTGCTCGCCCGCTCTTCGACGTCGGCCTCGCGGTCGAGCGGGTCGCGGCAGCGCGCGAGGCGATCGACGCGAGCGGCACGGGCCTCGTCCTGACGGCGCGCTCCGAGGGGTTCGTCTGCGGGGTTCCCGACATCGACGAGACGATCAGGCGCCTGCGGGCGTACGCCGACGCGGGCCTGCCGGACGTCGACGCGCTCCTGCACGACTGACGGCCACCGCCACGCGATGCCGATACGTAGCAGTGCTAGGGTCGCCATACCTAGTACCTCAACGTATGGAGGCGGTCCGTGCGCATCGACAAGGACCTCGTGGCAGCGTCCGCGACGCCGCTGGTTCTGGGCATCCTCGCCGACGGCGACCTGCACGGGTACGCGATCCTCAAGCGGGTCGACGAGCTGTCCGGCGGCAGGATGCAGTGGACCGACGGCATGCTCTACCCGCTCCTGCACCGGCTCGAGCGCAACGGCCTGGTGCGCGCCACGTGGGGGCTGTCCGAGGCCGGTCGCAGGCGCAAGCACTACGCGCTGACGCCCGCGGGGCAGGAGGCGCTCGCCCAGCGGCGGGCGCAGTGGGAGGTCGTCTCGGACGCCCTGCACCAGGTCTGGAGCGCGCTGCCCGCACCCCGGGCGGCGGAGGCCTGGGCATGAGCGAGCACGGGACCCTCGGCGACGGACCCGGCCTGCAGCACCAGATCGACCAGTGGCGCACCTGGGTCTCGCGGCGCGACGCCATCAGCCCCGACGACGTCGCGGAGCTCGAGGACAACCTGCGCGGCCGCATCGCCGACCTGCGGGCGGGCGGCCTCGACGACGAGGAGGCCTTCCTCGTCGCCGTCCGCCGTCTCGGCAGCATCGACGAGATCTCGCGGGAGTTCGCGCGTGTGCACTCCGAGCGACTCTGGAAGCAGCTCGTGCTCGTGCCGGGGTCGCCGCCCGAGGCGGACCGTCGCCGCCGAGACCTGGCAGTCCTCCTCGCCCTGGCGGTCGGTGCCGGGATGGCGGTCAAGGCGCTGCTGGCCCTGGGCGACGACCGGAGCTTCGCACTCAACGTGGCGTTCGCGGTCCTGCCGTTCCTCGCCGCGTACTTCGCGTGGTCACGCAGCCTGCCGCGCCGGGTCGCGGGCACCCTCGCGGCGATCGCCGGCGGTGTCGCGCTCGCGGTGAACCTCTACCCCTTCGCGACCGACGGGCACGGCACGGCCACGGCGACGACGTACACGCTGGCGGCGGCGCACCTGCCCGTGCTGCTGTGGTTCCTGGTCGGCGTCGCGTACACCTCAGGAGCATGGCGCGACCACGCCCGTCGCATGGACTTCGTGCGGTTCACGGGCGAGCTGGCCATCTACTTCACGCTCGTCGCGCTCGGGGGCGGGCTGCTGACCGGGCTGCTGCTCGCGACGTTCGACGTCGTCGACATCGACGTCGAGCCGTTCGTGCAGGACTGGCTCATGCCGTTCGCGGTCCCCGGGGCGTTCCTCGTCGCGGCGTGGCTGGTCGAGGCGAAGAAGAGCGTCGTCGAGAACATGGCGCCCGTGCTCACCCGCGTGTTCCTCCCGCTCACGCTCGTCCTGCTGGTCGCGGCCCTCGTCGCGCTGCTCGCGGGCGGACCGTTGACCGGGGTCGACCGCAACCTGCTCATCCTCATGGACGCGATCCTGCTGCTCGTGCTCGCGCTGGTCCTCTACTCGACCAGCGCCCGCGACCCGGAGGCGCCCGCCGGCGCGTTCGACTGGCTGCAGCTCGCGCTCGTCGTCGCGGCGCTCGCGGTCGACGCCGTGGCGCTCACCGCGATGGTCACCCGGATCGCCGACGCGGGATGGACGGCCAACAAGACCGCTGCGCTCGGGCTCAACGTCGTCCTGCTCGTGCACCTGGTGCAGACCGGCCGGGTGCTGTGGCGGTTCGTCCGCGAGCGCGGAACCTTCGGCGCGGTCGAGCGCTGGCAGACCCGTTACCTGCCGGTCTACGCGGCGTGGGCCGCGGTCGTGGTCCTCGTCTTCCCGCCGGTGTTCTCGTACACCTGAGCCGTCGCCGGCCGGTGACGTCCGCGACCGAGGCCGGGGCCGCACGCGTCCTCCCGCGCGCACCACGGACGACGGTGGGCAGCGGCTGTCGGCGCGTCGCCCCGGGCGCGAGCCGTGCCGACGTGTGCGCAGGTCAGGCGCCCAGGACCCAGCGGACGAGCGTCGTGACCGTGACGGTCACGAGCACGATCGACGAGACGCTCAAGGGGAACCCGGCGCGCAGCATGTCGGGCACCCGGACGTACCCGGACGAGTACGCGATCGCGTTGGGCGGGGTCGCCGCGGGCATCATGAACGTGCACCCCGCCGCGAGCGCGACGGGCGCCGCGAGCAGCAGCGGCCCGTGACCGAGCGCGACGCCGACGCCGCTCATGATGGGCAGCAGCGTCGCGGCCGTCGCGGTGTTGGACATGAACTCCGTGAGCAGCACGGTCAGCGCGCACACGGCGGCGACCACGACGAGGGTCGGCATGCCGTCGAGACCGTGCGCGCGTTCGCCGATCCAGACCGACAGACCGGACGCGGTGATCTGCGACGCGAGGGCGAGCCCACCGCCGAACAGCAGCAGGATTCCCCACGGCAGCTCGCGCGTGTCCGACCAGTCGAGCAGGCGTCCGCCGCAGTCGGCGCCCGACGGGAGCAGGAAGAGCAGGACGGCGACGACGACCGCCACGACCTCGTCGTTCACCGGCGTGCCGGGCCAGACGAACGGCAGCGCGATCCACGACACGGCCGCGAGTGCGAAGACCGCCACGACGCGGTGCTGGGGCGCTCCCATCGGGCCGAGCCGCCGCAGCTCGGCCCGCACCACGCTCTCGTCCTCGCACAGGGGAGCGGGGTCGAACCGGAACACGACGCGCGTGAGCACGAACCACGCGAGCAGCAGGAACACGACCGACAGCGGCAGGCCGACCGCCATCCACTGCCCGAACCCGATCTCGATGCCGTACGTCTCCGAGAGGTAACCGACGAGCAGCGCGTTGGGCGGGCTCGCGATGATCGTGCCGAACGAGCCGATGGTCGCCGCGTACGCGATGCCGAGCATGAGCGCCGACGACAGCCGTGGGTCGACGCGGCCGCGCTCGCGACCGAGCATCGCGAGCACCGAGACGCCGATGGGCAGCATCATGACGGCAGTGGCCGTGTTCGACACCCACATGCTCAGCAACGCGGTCGCGGTCATCATGCCGAGCACGAGCCTGCGGGGAGCGGTCCCGACGAGCCGCACCACGCCGAGCGCGATGCGCAGGTGCACGTCCCAGCGCTGCAGCGCGATCGCGAGCACGAACCCGCCGAAGAACAGGAAGATGACCTTGTTCGCGTAGGGCGCGGCGACCTCAGCCATGGGTGCGACGCCACTCACCGGGAGGATCACGAGCGGGAGCAGCGCGGTCACCGCCAGCGGGAGCGCCTCGGTCATCCACCACACGCCCATGAGCACGAGCGTCGCGGCAGTCAGGGCTCCGGCGTACGCCGGCGCTCCGGCGGTCTCGGGCGTCATGTCGGGGACGAGCCAGGCCACGAGCGCCGCCAGGACCGGGCCGGCGACGAGGCCGACGGTGGACCTGCTGGGGCGGCGGAGCCGCTCCGCGCGCGGCACCGCACTGCCGCGCGCGCGGTCGGCCGGCGGGTGCGCGGGGGCGGGGACCGTTGCGGAGCTGATGGGAGACCTCTTCGTCGTCGCAGGCGGGCGTGTCTTCCTCCTCGACGCTAGCCCCCGCGCCACCTCGTGCCGTGGGACCTTCGTGCAACGAGCCGGCCGACGCGTCCGGGCATGCGCTCACCCGTGCCGGGTGGTGCCGCGGCCGTCGGGGCGCGACGACGATGACCGTGCGCCGCGCGGCGGCGCGCTCCGCCACGCGCGGCCCGCCTGCGTGGTCGGACGGCCCGGGGAAGGGACACACCATGTCGCGACCTGCTCGAGCGACCGGAGTACGGCCCGGCGGTGCCGGGACCGACGCGCGGGGCACGGGGCTCGGGCCGACGGGGCACGTGTCGCGACGACGACGCCACCTGCGCGGCGTCGTCGTCGGCCTGGGCATCGTGTGCCTCGCGTCGACGGCGGTCTCGTGCAGCAGCACGGCCTCCTCCCCGGTCGCCGTGGCCGAGGCCGACGTCCGGGCCAAGGAACGTGCCTTGACGGACGCCGAGACGGCGGCCGACGAGGCCATGACCGACTTCTGCGACGCGACCGCCGAGTACGTGACGTCGCTCGACCGGTACGGCGACGTGCTGCACACGAGCGCTCCGACCGTCGGCGACGTGCGGGATGCCGGTGCGGACCTCCTGGCACCGGCGCAGGACGCGCGCAGCGCCGGCCAGGCGGTGGTCCAGACGCGCGAGGCGGTGCTCGTCGCACGGGGTGCGCTGGTGGACGCGCAGGACGCGCTCGCGAGCGCGCAGGCCGTCGCGGCGAGCCAGGCACCGCCCACGCCCGGGCCGCGTCCGACGAGCCCGCCGCCCGCCGTCGCGCCTGCCTCGGTCGATCGCGTCGAGCAGGCGGAGAAGGACTTCACGAGCACGGTGGCCGGCATCACCGACGAGACGCCGCTCGCGCAGGCGGCCGAGCAGTTCAACGCCGCCGCGGTCGCTCTCGAGACCGCGTGGCTGCAGCTCGTCGCGCAGTCCGGCTGTCTGGACGACGACCAGCTGGCGCAGGCGGCCGCGGCGGCGAGCAGCTACACGAGCGCACTGCAGCAGTCGCTGGCGGACGCCGGGTACTACACCGACGAGGTCGACGGCATCTACGGCCCCGCGACCGTCGCGGCGGTCGAGGCCCTGCAGAAGGCGCACGACCTGCCGCAGACCGGCACGGTCGACAAGGCGACGGCGGCGGCACTCGAGGACGAGCTGACGGAGCTGGGTGGCGCCGAGGCGCAGGAGGCCCTCGTGACGACCACCGCGCTGCAGCAGACGCTCATGCTCGCCGGGTACTGGGACGGTCCGGTGGACGGCCAGTGGAGCGACGAGCTCGGCGCCGCGCTCGGTGAGGCGCAGGAGGCGCTGGGCGTCCCGGTCACGGGCGTGGTCGACGCGGCCACGGTCGGCGCCTTCCAGGAGGCGCTGGCCGCGGTGCGGGCGCCCGCTGCCGCACCGTCGTCCGACGAGCCGACGGCGTCGCCGGAGCCGTCGGCGTGACGCCCGACCGTGCGGCGTCGGTGCGGCGTGGGACGCTCAGGTCGTGACACGCTATGCGATCGACGCACCCGTCGCGGTCCGGATCGTCCGTGAGGGCCTGACCGTCGCCGACGGGCACCAGCTGGTCGGGCCGAACCTCCTGCGTTCGGACGCGTTGTCGCTGCTCTACCGCGAGTTCCGGGACGTGGAGATGTCCATCGGTGCGCGTCGGCGTCTGCTCGACGGTCTCGCCGAGCTGCGGATCCGCCTGCTCGGAGACCGGGTGTCCCGGGCGATCGCGTGGGAGATCGCCGCGCGGCTGGGCTGGGAGGACACCTACCGCGCCGAGTACCTCGCGGTCGCGCAGCTCCAGGCGGATGTCCTGGTCACGCAGGACCCGCAGCTGGCGCAGGGCGCCGAGGGGATCGTGCCGGTCGTCGGGATCGACGCGCTCACGAGCGCGGGCTGAGGGCCGGGCGACCGCCGGGCGTCGTCAGCGTGCGAGGACGTCGTCGGTGGTGGAGCCGGGCAGGGACACCGTGACCTGCGTGTCCCACGGGTCGCGCGCGGTGATGGACCGGCCGTCGTCGGCGAACGCGATGCCGCGTGCGCGCAGCCGGGCCGCGAGCGCGTCGAGGTCGTCCCGCGCGGGGACCGTCACCGCGACGTCGCCCAGCCCGAGCGTGGATGCGCGCGGTCCGGCGCCCTGGCTGTTCCACACGTTCATCGCGACGTGGTGGTGGTACCCGCCGGCCGAGGCGAACAGCGCGCCGGGGTACTCCTTCATGGTCGCTTCGAAGCCGAGCGCGTCGACGTAGAACGACTCCGCGCGCGCGATGTCGCCGACCTGCAGGTGGACGTGCCCGACGCGCCCCGCGAGCCGGGGCCCGGCGTCGAGCGCCTCCTGCGTGAGGTGCTGACGCAGGAACGCGTTCGGGTCCAGGAAGGTCGTGTCCATGAGGATCTGGCCGCGCGCGTGCAGCCACAGGCTGCGGTCGCGGTCGGTGTACAGCTCGATGCCGTTGCCCTCGGGGTCCGAGAAGTAGAACGCCTCGCTCACGGAGTGGTCGCTCGAGCCGACGAAGCGGCTGAGCGGGTCCTGCGCTGCGCGGTACACGGTCGCGGCGAGGCTGGCCTGGTCGTCGAAGAGGAACGCGGTGTGGAACAGGCCCGAGGCGCGCGGGTCGACGCCCGGCAGGTCGGGCGTGTGCACGAGCCGCATCATCGGCGTGGTCCCGCGCCCCAGGACGCGGTGCACCTGGCGACCGCGGCTGCGCTCCTCGATGGGCTCCATCGCGAGCGCGTCGGAGTAGTACGCCGACATCCGCTCGAGGTCGCCGACGTGCAGGGTGACCGCGTCCATCGTCGTGTCGGGGTGGATGACCTTCTCGTCGCGTGCGGCGGTCTGGTCGAGGGGCGTGCTCATGCGGCGGGGCTCCTGGTGGCGGCGAGGACGGCCGGGCGGGCCGATGATGGTTGTACCTACAACTGCGACGGTACGGCAGAATGGTTGTAGGTGCAAGTTCTTGCTACGCTGCGGGCATGACCCTCGCCGACCTGCGCTCCGCGGACACGGCCGACGCCCCCTCGCGGCAGGGCCGGCGCGCGGACCGCGATGCGGCCGAGCTGCTGCGGCGCGACGAGCGGATCGCCGTGGCACGCCTGCACGCGCTGCTCGAGCTCCTGCCCACGGCGCTCGACAAGCAGCTCTCGTCGGCCGGCCTGACGTCGTTCGAGTTCACGCTGCTCGAGGCCCTGCACGACGAGGACGGCGGGCGTATGCGGCTGTCCGCGCTCGCAGCGCGCACCAACGCGACGCTGCCGCGCCTCTCGCGCGTCGTGACCGGGCTCGAGCGCAAGGGGCTCGTCGACCGGACGCCGTGCGAGCAGGACGCCAGGGCGACGAACGCCGTGCTCACCACGGCGGGGGAGCGCGCCTACCTCGGCGCCCGGCCCCTGTATGCCCACGCGGTCCGCTCGATGGTCCTGGACGGTCTCGACGACGACGGCGTGGCGCACCTCGCCGACCTCACGCTCGCGATCCTGCGCCGCCTCGACCCCGACGGTCGCCTCGCCGTGACGGCGACGTGCGCGGCCGACCCGCGCGAGCAGCGCCCGCCCGCCGGATTCGAGCCCGCGGTCTGCGACGCCGACCCGAGGTCCTGAACGAAGAATCCCTACCGCGCGGTAGGTGACGGGCTACGCTCGAGCGACGCTGCCGCACGAGGAGGTCCGCCGATGGGGTTCGACGTCGAACGCGTCCTGTCCGAGCTCACGCTCGAGGAGAAGGCCGCCCTGACCTCCGGGGCCGACTTCTGGCACCTCGAGCCCGTCGAACGCCTCGGGATCCCCTCGATCATGGTGGCGGACGGCCCCCACGGGCTGCGCAAGCAGACGACCTCGTCGGACCACCTGGGCCTCGGCGAGGCCGAGCCCGCGACCTGCTTCCCGACGGCGGCGGCGCTCGGCTCGACCTGGGACGTCGACCTGGTCCGACGCGTCGGCGAGGCGCTCGGCCGGGAGACCCGGGCCCAGGACGTCGCGGTGCTGCTCGGTCCGGGCGTCAACATCAAGCGCAGCCCGCTGTGCGGGCGCAACTTCGAGTACGTCTCGGAGGACCCGGTGGTCTCGGGCGAGGTCGGCGCGGCCCTCGTCGAGGGCATCCAGTCGCAGGGCGTCGGCACCTCGCTCAAGCACTACGCGGTCAACAACCAGGAGACCGACCGGCTGCGCGTCTCGGCCGACGTCGACGAGCGGACGCTCCGCGAGATCTACCTGCCGGCGTTCGAGCGCGTGGTCACGCGCGCCCGTCCCTGGACCGTGATGTGCGCCTACAACAAGGTCAACGGCACCTACGCGTCCGAGCACCACTGGTTGCTCACGCGAGTGCTGCGCGACGAGTGGGGTTTCGACGGCCTCGTCGTCTCCGACTGGGGCGCGGTCCACGACCGGGTCGCCGCACTCGCGGCGGGGCTCGACCTGCAGATGCCGGGAGCCGGCCCGCGCCCCGACGAGCAGGTCGTGGCCGCGGTGCGCGAGGGCCGGCTCGACGAGGCCCTCCTCGACCAGGCGGCGCGTCGGGTCCTGCACCTGGTCGCACGTTCGCTGCCCGCGCGCGACGAACCGGGCGAGGTCGACGTCGACGCGCACCACGCGCTCGCGCGTGAGGCCGCGGCGGCCGGCTGCGTGCTGCTGAGGAACGAGCCTGTCGACGGTGCACCCCTGCTGCCGCTCACGGGTGAGGACGTGCTCGTCGTCGGCGAGCTCGCCCGCACGCCGCGCTACCAGGGCGCCGGGTCGTCCCAGGTGAACCCGACCCGGCTCGACGACGCGCTCACGTCCCTGCGCCGCACGCTCGGCGACGTGCCGTTCACGCCGGGCTACACCCTCGAGAACGGGCCCACGGGCGACGACGCGTCGCTGCTCGAGGCCGCCGTCGCGGCCGCGGGGCGCGCCGGGACGGTCGTCGCGTTCCTCGGACTGCCCGCGTCCGACGAGTCCGAGGGCTACGACCGGCCGCGTCTCGGCCTGCCGGACAACCAGGTCGCGCTGCTGCACGCGCTGTCCGCGGTCACGCCGCGCGTGGTCGTCGTCCTCGCCAACGGGTCGGCCGTGGACATGCCGTGGCGCGACGACGCCGCCGCGATCCTCGAGACGTGGCTCGGCGGGCAGGCCGGCGGCTCGGCCGTCGCGGACGTCCTCACGGGCGCGGTCGCACCGGCCGGGCGGCTCACCGAGACGATCCCGCTGCGCCTCGAGGACACGCCCGCGTTCGGCGCGTTCCCCGGTGAGCACGGGCACGTGCGCTACGGCGAGGGCGTCCTGGTCGGCTACCGGTGGTACGACACGCGCAAGCTCGACGTCGCGTTCCCGTTCGGCCACGGCCTGACCTACACGCGCTTCGGCTACGACGACGTCGCCGCCGCCGTGCGCGGCGCGGGTGCCGACGTCACGGTCGACGTGCGCGTGCGCGTCACCAACCTCGGCGAGCGCGCGGGCGCCGAGGTCGTGCAGCTCTACGTGCGCGACCTGGAGGCGAGCGTGGTGCGTCCCGTGCGCGAGCTCAAGGCGTTCGCCAAGGTCGCACTCGAGCCGGGGGAGTCGCGTGAGCTCGCCTTCACGCTCGCGCCGCGTGACCTCGCGTACTGGCACCGCGGGCTGGGTCGCTGGGTGGTCGAGGGCGGCACGTTCGCGATCGAGGTCGGGGCGTCGTCGCGCGACGTGCGCGGCACGGTCGAGGTCGACGTCGTGGGCGAGCCCCTGTGGGGTGCGCTCACCGAGATGTCGACGATCGCCGAGTGGCTCGAGCACCCGGTCGGGGCCGCGCTCCTGGCGCCGCTGCTCGAGCCGCCGCCCGGCGAGCCGGGCCTGGACGACCTCGACCCCTCGACGCTCGCGATGATGCTGCAGATGCCCGCGAGGGCGGTGGTCGACACCGGGTTCGCGCCGATCGACCATGACGGCCTCGCCGACCTGGTCGCACGCGCGAACGCCTGACCG
Source organism: Cellulomonas persica (assembly GCF_007989825.1). GTDB lineage: Bacteria > Actinomycetota > Actinomycetes > Actinomycetales > Cellulomonadaceae > Cellulomonas > Cellulomonas persica. Next base: position 277,642 of record NZ_BJUA01000002.1, read on the forward strand.
TCGCTGCGTCGACGCCGGTGTCAGACGAGGAACGACAGGTACTGCGCGCGCACCTCGGCCGCCATGTCGACGCGGTCGGCGGGGGAGTCGGCGGCGGAGTCGGTGCCCAGGAGCCACTGCACCTGCAGGCCGTCCATCACCGCGACGAGGCGCCGTGCGGCCGAACGCGGCTCGACACCCTGACGCAGGGTGCCGGCGGCACGGTGCTCCTCGAAGACGGCGGTCGTCGCGGCGAGCACGTCGGCGTAGCGTCGTTGGAAGTACGCGTGCGCGGGGTGTGCAGGCGAGGTCGCCTCCGCCGAGAGCGTCGCGAAGAGCTCGACGATCCCCGGGCGTGCCACGTTGCGCTCGACGACGCGCACGAGCGCCTCCAGGTAGTCCACGCCCGCGTCGAGGTCCGCCCGCATCGCGGCGTCGTCGACGTCGTCCCTGCGCTGCAGCACCGCCTCGAGGAGCGCGGCCTTGCTCGGGAAGTGGTGCAGGAGCCCCGGGTGCGAGATGCCGACGCGCGCGGCGATCTCCCGCAGCGACGCGGTGTGGTAGCCGACCTCACCGAACAGCACGAGCGCCGCCCTCAGGATGTCCTCGCGCGTGGCGCGACCGCGCGCGTACCCGCGGGGCGCGTCGACGCGGTCGCTCTCCTGGGCGGTCATGGCGCCCAGGATCCCACCCCGAGCGGTTCGTGGTGCCCGCTCCGCGGTCCCGGCGCGTCCTGTCGCCCGTCCGGGCGCTCGACTCGAACACGTGTGCGAGTACAGTGATGCCGTGGAGGAGATGAGCACGGGCGCGGCCCGGCAGGTGCCCGGGCCGGGCGCGTCGCGGCCCCGCGCGGCGCGTCGCGAGGTGGCCAACCGTGAGGCGCCCGAGCGGATCCCGGTCCGGCCGCAGGGCGACATCCCGGTGATCGTCCGGGTCGTCTGGCTCGACGGCACGGAGGAGTGGCGGCCCGCACGGGCGGTGCGGTGGACGGCCGACCACGTGATGGTCGCGTGGCGCGACGAGCCGTCGGACCCGCGGTCCGAGCGGCACGAGTGGCTGCGTGCGGGTGACGTCGCCCGGTCGGTCAGCTGGTTCGTCGGACCGCCGCAGGCGCCGCGGCAGGTCCCCCTGCGGGTCCGGCCGGCGGCGAGCGCATGAGCGCCGCCGCCGCGCCGGCCACGGCTCAGGTCGGCTCGGTGGGCCCAGGCCTCAGTGGACGAGCTTGAGCCCGACGACACACCCGACGATCCCGAGCACGAGCAGCAGCCGGACCAGGCTGACGGGTTCGGTGCCGGTGACCATCGCCCAGCACACCGTGAGCGACGCGCCGATCCCGACCCACACCGCGTAGGCGGTCCCGACGGGCAGTGTGCGCATCGCGTAGCCGAGGCCACCCATGCTCGCCGCGAGCGCGACCACGAACACGATCGACGGGACGAGCCGGTGCAGCCCCTCCGAGCGACCGAGCGCGGTCGCCCAGACGGCTTCGAGGATTCCGGACAGGACGAGGACGACCCAGGCCATCACGAACTCCAGTGCGGCCGTCTTGTCGCTGTCCGGGTACGGCACCCTCGTCCGGGAGCCCAGGTCGGGGCTCTGCGGCTCAGTTTCTCACACGGTCTGCGCGACGGGCAGCGTCGACCGGCCCTGGACGGTGATGGTGACGGCCGCCTGCTCGCCCAGGAGCCGACGCGCGTTCTCGGGCAGCCGCACGCACGCGCGCCACAGCCCGTCGGCGACCTCCTCGTCCTGCAGGGCAGGGTCCACGTCGGGGTCGGGCGCCCAGTCCCGCAGCGGCACCCCGAGCTCCGAGCCCCAGCGCGCCCAGGTGCGCGGCGGCGCGCCCTCGGTGAGCTGGATGTCGACGACCAGCACGTCGGCCCAGTCCTCGGCCTGCTCGAGGTGGTCGAGGAACGACAGCAACCCGCCCTTGGCCCGCAGCGAGAGCAGCCGCAGCCGCAGGACGTGCCGCATCGTCTGGCTGGGGGCGGCGTCGTTGCGCGGGTCGGGTGGGCGCGTCGCCTGCGACGACAGGTAGGTGCGCACGATCGGCACGGGCCGCACGTCGGTGCCGCCCGCCGGTCGCTCGATCTGGATGGGGCACAGGTGCGCGGTGCTGCGCTCGTGCAGGACCACGGGCAGGCCACGGATCGACATCTGCGTCTCGAGCTGCCAGACCGTGTCGTCGTCGGGGCTGCCCCACGGCGCCAGGCCCGTCAGGTCCGCGGAGACCTCGAGGTCCCCGAACAGGAACCGCCGCAGGTTCTGGTAGCCCTCCTCGGAGTTCACGATGCCGAACCGGCCCGAGTGGCTGCGGTGCACGTAGGAGCACGGGGCGCCCTCGACGAACGCGTTCTCGATCTGGACGAGGCCGTCGCTGCGCGGCCCGACCGCACGTGACGACAGGCCGAGCGCGGCGGCGTAGTCGGTCGCGTTCGTCCCGACGAGGCAGAAGAACCGCTCGGGCGGGAACCCGCCCGCGGGAAGGCGGGTCGCGGAGAACTCGTCGGTCAGGCCGACGGTGGCCGGCGTGAGGAACTCGCGCATCCGGCGCGGCCCGAAGATGTCGGCCCCCTGCACGCCGAGCGCGTCCCGGACCTTCTCGAGGAGCCCGAACCCGACCGCGAACTCGATCCCTCCGTGCGGCGTCGCGTACGTGAAGACGCGGTCGACGAACGCGAGCGCCGCGTCGAGGGACCCGCCGACCCGCTCGGCGTCGGGGATCACGCGCTGCAGCATGCTGCGCACGACGAGCCCGCCCATCGAGTGGGCGACGAGGAAGACGCGCGGTGCCCCGGTCCGCTCGCGCACCAGCTGCACGAACTCGAACAGGCTCTCGGCCGCGCGCTCGAGGCTGAACGTGGCGGGCTCGTGCGTCAGGTGCGGCGCGAACTCGTCGTAGAACCGGTGCACCCAGATGGTGGCGGCGGGGACCGTGCGCGTCTCCTGCCGCCGCAGGTACGCCTCCTGGTCGCCCTGCACCAGGAGCTGGTACTCGTGGTCGATCATGAGCCGCAGCAGCGGGCTCTCGAACTGGTGGAACAGCGGACGGTTCTCACCGTCCACGCGGGCCTGGACCGAGCCCTCGTTGAAGCCGTAGAACGGGTCGTCGACCGCCTTGTCGATCCCTGACGGACCCCCTGCGTAACCGCGCACGTAGACGACGGGCAGCCGCCCGTCCCCGGGGTAGCTCATCGCCGCCTCCTCGTCGAAGACGCCGTCCGGCGTCACTTCGAAGGACGCGGTGAGATCCGTCCTGATACGCCGCCCACGAACGGGCGGGCACGGTGCGGCCCCACCGGGCCGCGGCGGCCGGGGACGTCAGGCGATGTCGTCCCGCACGACGAGCACGGGGCAGCTCGCCAGGCGTGCCACGCGACGGCCGACGAGATGACGACGCCCCCGCAGCCGGCGCGACCCGACCACCACGAGACCTGCCGTGCGCGACGCCTCGACGAGCGCGCGCACCGGGTCGCCGTCGGTGAGGATCGTCCGCACGTCGAGCCCGGGGTAGGTCTCGGCGAGGTCGGCCGCGACGTCCAGGGCGGTCTCCCGACCCTGCGTGTCGTGGCCGTTGCGGCGCGCGTGCAGCACGTGCAGCGGGACGCAGCGGCGCACGGCCTCGCGCGCCGCGAGCCCGGCCGCGAACCACGAGTCGGGGCTCGCGTCGACGCCCACGACGACAGCGCCGTCGGTGCTGCGCTCGTCCCGCACGAGCGCGACCGGGCACCGGGCGCGCCAGGACAGCGCCGTGCTGATGGTCAGCGACGCCGCGGTCTGGTCCGACCGGGTCCCGGCGACCAGCAGCTGCGCGTCCCGGCTGTACTCCGCGAGGGCGGGCACGGTCGACCCCTGCAGGAGCACGGCGGCGACCTCGAGGTCCGGGTGCGCCTGCGCCACCGAGTGGCACACCGCGCGCAGGTCGTCGCTCACGGCGTCGGTGTCCGGCGGGACCGCGGGCGCACCCGCCCAGGTCCAGGGGCCGACCGCGGGCGCGACGACGTGCGCGACGACGAGGCGCGCGCGTCGCTTCACCGCGGCGTCCACACCCCAGCGCAGGGTCTGGGCACTGCGGTCGGAGCCGTCGAGTGCCACCACGACGGGTCCATCGGTTCGCATCGCGTCACCTCGCTGTGCTCACGCCTCGTGCTCGACACCCCCAGCATCGCCCCACCGGGCGCACCAGGTGTGGCACGAAGGTCCCTCCGCGTGTCAGCTCGTGACAGGGTGCACAGCTCCGCCCGTGACACGCACGAGCTCCTCGAACGTCGTCGGGAACACCGTGTGCGGCGTACCGCCCGCGGCCCAGAGCCGCTCGTACTGCGCGAGCGACTCGTCGACCACCGTCTCGAGCGGAGCGGGATGCCCGAGCGGCGCGACGCCGCCGATCGCCTGCCCGGTGGCCGAACGCACCTGCTCGGGCGTCGCACGCTCGATCGAGGGCCGGCCCAGCCGTCGGGCGAGGGCGCCGGTGTCGACGCGGTGCCGGCCGCTGGTCAGGACCAGGAGAGGGCGTCCGTCCGACCAGAACACCAGGCTGTTGGCGATCTGGCCGACCTGGCAGCCGAGCGCGGCCGCGGCCTCGACCGCCGTACGAGCCGAGTCCGGCAGCTCGACGACGCTCCCCTCGACGCCCGCGTCCGCGAGAGCCTGGGCGACGGCCTGGGAGCGGGCGGGCAACGAGGGCGTCGAGGTCACGGCGTCATCCTGCCGCAGGTCATGGGCTCGACCGTCCACCTGTCCACCCGGTGGCGCGCCACGGACGCCGCGGTCGAGCACGGTCGGCAGGCGCGGTCGTCACGCACCGTCGGCGGTGGGCGGCACGGGCCGACGACGCCGCGGCGTGAGCCGGATGTTCGGCAGCTCGGGCGCCGGGATCCGCTCGTCGCCGTGACCCGCGACCGTGCCGAACCGCTCCGCACGCGTTGGCGACTCCCAGTCCGCGCGCGCCTGCGCGACCTGCGCGTGGTCACGTCCGACGAAGTTCCACCACATCACCAGGTCGTCCGCGAACGGCTCGCCGCCGATCAGCAGCACCCGCGCACCCGGCGTCGACTCGAGCGTGAGCTCGTCCCGCCCGTCCCCCAGGAACAGCAGCGGCCCGGGCTCGCACGGCTCTCCCGCGACGAGCGCCGTCCCGCGCAGCACCAGCACCGCGTGCTCGAAGTCGGGGTCGAGGGGCAGCGCCGCCCGAGCCCCCGGGGCCAGCGCAAGGTCCGCGCCGACGAGCGGCGTGTGCACGACGGCGGGGGAGCGGACGTCACCGACGGCCCCGACCATGACGGTCGCGACGAGGCCGGGCGACGTCCACACGGGCAGGTCGGTGACCTGCTGGAAGGAGGCCGGGCCGGCTGCCGCACCGTCGGGCAGCGCGACCCAGAGCTGCACGGCGTGCACGCGCGGGCTGTCACCGATCGAGAGCTCGGAGTGCGCGACCCCGCTCCCCGCGGTCATGAGGTTGAGCTGACCGGGACGCACGACGACGTCCGAGCCCACGCTGTCCCGGTGGTGGATCTCGCCCTCGATCGGCCACGTGACGGTCTGCAGCCCGGTGTGCGGGTGGGGCAGCACGCGCATCTGCACGTCCTGCGGGCCGAACTCGTCGAGGAAGCACCACGCCCCGACCGTCGGCAGGGCCCGTTGCGGCAGGGTGCGCCGCACGTTCATGCTCCGGATGCCGCCGAGAGGCACCTCGCGCGCCTCGAGGCGCTCAAGCCGTGGACCGCTGCGCACGTGCCCGACGCACAGCTCTGGTGCCGGCCTCGTCTCGAGGTTCGTCATGGCGCCACTGTGTCACCCGGCGCGCTCCGCCGTCACGCCCCGCCGACCGGCACGCCGCCCGGACCTCACACCCACGCTGCGCGCCGCGTCTGCAGACTGTGAGGGTGCATCCACCGTTCGAGGACGTCGTCCGCGCGCACGGCGCGACCGTGCTGCGTGTGTGCCGGGCGGTCGTGGGCGTGCACGACGCGCAGGACGCCTGGGCCGAGACGTTCCTGGCGGCGCTGCGCGCCTGGCCGACGCTCGACGAGGGCGCCAACGTCGAGGCGTGGCTCGTGACCATCGCGCACCGCAAGGCGATCGACGTCTGGCGTGCGACCCGACGACGCGCGGTCCCCGTCGCCGAGCTGCCGGAGCGGGTCGATGCCGGCGAGGGACGCGACCTCGACCTGTGGGCGGCGATCGCGCGACTGCCCGACCGGCAACGGCACGCCGTCGCGCTGCACCACCTCGGGGGCCTGCCGTACGCGGAGGTCGCCGACGTCCTGGGCGGCACCCCGGCCGCGGCCCGGCGTGCGGCAGCGGACGGCATCGCCACGCTCCGACGGACGTCCTTGCGGTGGGCGGGCGGCGGGGACGAGGGCCGCCAGGACCGCGAGCGGCATGGCGACGGGCACGACGAAGGGGACGAGCGATGACGGCGCACGAGAACGGCGAGATCCGCCCCACCGCGCTCACGGCCCGGACGACGGACGCGCTCGCGGCGGCCCTCGCCCCGGTCGACGACGCGACGCTGGACGGTCTGCGCACCCTGCTCGCGGAGCGGGCCGAGCGCGACGGGCTCCTGGACGTCGCCTACCGCACGGTCGACGGCCCGCTCGGGACGCTCCTCGTCGCCGCGACACCGGCCGGGCTGGTGCGCGTCGCGTTCGAGGTGCAGGACCACGCCGCGGTGCTGGCGGACCTCGCGGCGCGCGTGAGCCCGCGCGTGCTGGCCGTCCCCCGTCGGCTCGACGCCGTCGCCCGCCAGCTCGACGAGTACTTCGCGGGCACGCGTCGCCGGTTCGACCTGCCGCTCGACCTGCGCCTGAGCCACGGATTCCGGCGTGCGGTGGTCGAGCACCTGGCCGAGATCGCGTACGGGCGCACGGCGAGCTACGCCCAGGTCGCCGCGGCGGCCGGCAGCCCGCGGGCGGTCCGCGCGGTCGGCACGGCGTGCGCGCTCAACCCCGTGCCCGTGGTGGTCCCGTGCCACCGCGTGGTCCGCTCGGACGGCACGCCCGGCCGGTACGCCGGGGGCGCAGCGGCCAAGGCGGCCCTGCTCGCGCTCGAGGCCGACGGCGTCGCTCCCGGGGGAGACCGCGGGGGCCGACCGGCGTAGCGTCGCTCGCATGTGCCGGAACATCACCACGCTGCGCGGCCTCGAGCCGCCCGCGAGCGACGCCGAGATCGAGGCGGCCGCCGTCCAGTACGTCCGCAAGGTCACCGGGGTCCGCACGCTGTCGCCGTCGACCCGCGAGCCGTTCGAGGCCGCCGTGCGGGCCGTCGTCGCCGCCACGGCGGCGGTGCTCGCGGACCTGCCCGAACGGCGCTCCGCGCCGACGACGCTGCCGCCGCTGCGTCGGCCCGAGGTGCAGGCACGGATCGCCGCGCGCATGGCCGAGCGCGAGGCGCACGAGCGCGCGCACGAGCTGGGTCTTGCGCACGCGCACGACGACGACGGGCGCATGGTCACGGCCGAGCGCTGACCGGCGGCCCGGTCGCCCCGCCACCACGGTGAGCAGGCGGCGGCGGCCGCTACTCGACGTGCGCGGACGCGGCCGGTGCCGCCCCGTCGCCTGCCGGTGCCGCGAGCGGCCACGGCACCAGGCGCGGGATACCGGAGGGCGCGACGGCGGCGAGCGCGAGGAACCGTGCCTCGGCGCGGTGCAGGCGGATGTGCTCGTCGAGCGACCACGTCGGGCCGTTCGTCAGACGCATGCCGCACGCGCACGCGATGGTGACGCGTCCGTCGGGGTCGGTCTCGACCACGCCCACCGTGGTGTGGTCGGTGAAGGCCTGCACCTTCGCGCGCCGCATCTGGGCGCTGACGGCCTCGGGGGCGCTGTGCTCGTCAGGGGTCACGCTGAATGATCGGACGAGAACGCCTCGTCGACCAAGCGGTCGAGCTCGAACGACTCGTCCCAGGCCCCGCCGCCGAGGCTGGGCATGATCTGACGCAGCGTCGGACGCCACTCCTCGATGCGGTCCGCGAAGCACCGCTCGAGCAGGTCGACCATCGTCGCGACCGCGGTCGACGCCCCCGGGGACGCGCCCAGGAGACCCGCGATCGACCCGTCGGCCGACGTCACCAGCTCGGTGCCGAACTCGAGGACTCCGCCGCCCTTGCCCTTCTTGATGACCTGCACGCGCTGGCCTGCGGTGATCAGCTCCCAGTCGCGCTCCCGCGCGGTCGGCATGAACTGGCGCAGGGTGCGCAGGCGCGCCTCGCGCGAGGCGGTGACCTCACGGATCAGGTACTTGAGCAGGTCCAGGTTGTGCAGGCCCACCGCGAGCATCGGCACGACGTTGCCCGGCCGGATGGACCTGACCAGGTCGAGCCACGAGCCGTGCTTGAGGAACTTCATGCTCCAGCCCGCGTAGGGGCCGAACATGAGCGCGCTCTGCCCGTCTACGACACGCGTGTCGAGGTGCGGCACGGACATCGGGGGAGCGCCGATCTCGGCGCGGCCGTAGACCTTGGCGTGGTGCTGACGGACCACGTCCGGGTTCGTCGTGCGCAGGAACTGGCCGCTGATCGGGAACCCGCCGTAGCCCTTGGCCTCGGGGATCCCGGACTTCTGCAGCAGGCCCAGCGCGCCACCGCCGGCGCCGATGAAGACGAAGCGCGCGGTCAGGGTGCGGGCGCGGCGGTGGCCGTTCCAGCGGCGGTCGCGCACGGTGACGCGCCACGTGCCGTCCTGGCGACGACGCAGGCGGGTGACCTCGGACTCGAGGTGCAGCGAGGCGCCGCGGTGCACCGCGTCGTGGATCATCGAGTGCGTCAGGGCCCCGAAGTCCACGTCGGTCCCTGCGGACGCGCGGGTCGCCGCGATCGGCACGTCCGGGTCGCGGTCCTCGACGAGCAGGGGCGCCCACTGGCGGATCTGCTCGGGGTCGGTCGTGAACTCCAGGTCGGAGAACAGCGGGTGCCGGCTCAGCGCCTCGTGCCGGCGGCGCAGGAAGTCGACGCCCTCAGCACCCCGCACGAACGTCATGTGCGGCGTGGCGGAGACGAACCCGGTCCCGCCGGGCAGCCGGCCCTGGACCGCGAGGTGGTGCCACAGCTCGCGCGACAGCTCGAACTGCTCGTTGATCGTGACGGCCTTGGTCACGTCGATCGAGCCGTCGGGGCGCTGCGGCGTGTAGTTGAGCTCGCAGAGCGCGGCGTGGCCGGTGCCCGCGTTGTTCCACGGGTTGGAGCTCTCCTGGGCGAGCCCGTCACGCCGCTCGTGGATCTCGATGCTCCACGTCGGCTCGAGCGTGCTGATGAGGCTCGCGAGCGTCGCGCTCATGATGCCGCCACCGATCAGGAGCACGTCCACGTCGGTTCCGGTCTGGCTGTTCCGGTCCACTGAAGGCACGCTTCGATCGTAAGTTGATGTCGAGATTCTCCATCCCGAGGAATACGTGATCTTGGCGACATGTGACTTTGGTCTCTACCGAGCGTTCGCGACGGGGTCTGCGGGGCCTGAAGCGCGCCTTGTCGCGGCCTGGCGCTAGCGGGGGTGCACGCGGGAGGGTAGAACGAGTCCATGACGCGCGACCGAGACCTCGTGTCCGACCCGTCGGCGGAGCGGATCGCCGACCGCACGCCCGACGACGCCCTCCTCGCCGCCGCGGACGCCAGGACCGGGGGAGACCCTGCTCGCGCGCCCCGTTCGCTCACGGCGACCGAGCTCGTCCCCGACGACGAGGCGGTCGCGAGCAACGACGAGTGGGACGACCCGGACCGCCTCTAGCACGGCCGCGGCCGCGCGCCGCGTCGCGGCCGCGCCGACCTCGACCGCGAGCGTCGCCCTGTCGCGGCTCGTCATGCCGGCTGCGCTAGTCGAGCGTGACACCCGCCGCCTGCACCGCCCGCAGCAGCGCGTAGCCGTCCGGGCCCTGCAGCACCGGGATGCCACGGTGCGCCGCGCGCTGCTCGGCGCGCACCGACTCGGGCGCCGGCGCGGGCAGGCCGTGCGCGAGCACGTGCTCGGCGAACGTCAGCTGACGGATGAGGACCGCGCGCACGTGCTGCGGGTTGCGTGCGGCGGTGGCCGCGAAGATCTGCGGGTCGTGCTGGCCGTCGTCACCGACGAGCACCCATCTGATCGCCGGGAAGTCCTCGGCGAGCCGCTCCAGCTGCCCCAGCTTGTGCTCGCGCCCGCTGCGGAACCACCCCGTGTTCGTCGGACCCCAGTCCGTCAGCAGCATCGGGCCGCGCGGGTAGCCGAACCGGCGCAGGAACCGGCCGATCGCCGGCGCGGCGTTCCACGCGCCCGTCGACAGGTAGAGCACGGGGATCTCCGGGCGGCCACCGGTCAGGCGGGCGTACAGCCCGGCCATGCCGGGTACCGGCTCGCGTGCGTTCTCGTGCCGCACGAGCGTGTTCCACGCCGCGACGAAGATGCGCGGCAGGCGGGTGACGAGGACGGTGTCGTCGATGTCGCTGACGATGCCCGAGCGGACCTCGGGTCCCACGACGTGCACGGGAGCGACCGCGACCGCGCCGTCGGCCGCGCGCAGCTCGACGTCGTGCCACCCGGGCTCGAGATCGCTCTCCAGGCGGACGTCGAGGTAGCCGCCGCGGTCGGTGGTCACGACGTGCACGCGGTCGCCGACCCGGACCTCGACGTGCGCGCCCGCGACCTGCGCGGTCGCGAACGAGCGCCAGCCCCGCAGCGCGGGCGCCGTGCGCGCGCCCGCCTGGGCAGCGGCACCCGAGCCCGGCAGGTCGTGCTCCTTGACGACGGGCGCGGCCAGGAGGGTGCGGGCGAACACGCGCACCCACCCCGGCGCACCGTAGCCGGCGTACGGCTCGATCCGCAGCGTCCAGCCGCGCCGGCGCAGGACGGCCGCAACCCGACGGTCGAACGCGTCCTCGAGCCGCGCGGCGGGGTGCAGCCGCGACACCGGGTTGGTCGAGCCCGGGCGAGGTGCGCCGGGCCGGACCGCCCTCAGGTCGTCGCGTGCCTGGTCGCCGCCCACGTGCAGGGTTCCTCCTGGGTCGGTCGGGTGCGTGCCGGCAGGGCCGGCGGCGCGGGTCGTGGGGTCGGGGACGACCGCAGGGTCGGACGTGTGCGCGTCCGCGCGGTGGTCCGCCTCGCTGGGACGACTCGCGCCGCCGGTCCGGCCCGAGCTCACTTCGACGCCGACGCCTTCCGGGCCGCCCCCGACGCCGCGCGCGCGGCCTGCTTCTCGGTGTGCGCCGCGGCCGTGCTCAGCGCCCCGCCGGACGACTCGAGGTGCGCACGCACGAACCAGTGGAACAGCTCGAGCTCGTGCAGGTGGCCGACGAGCAGGTCGTTCGTCACGGCGTCGAGCTCCTCGGTGTCCTCGGCGGCCTTGCGGTGCGCCGTGATCACGCCGACGTACACCTCGTCGAGCGCGCCCAGGTGCTCGTCCGTGGACGCGCGCCCGATGCTGTAGTCGTCCCACGTGCGGTTCTTGACGAGCGCGCCCGGCGTGCCGACGGGCGCCACCCCGAGCGTCGCGATGCGCTCGGCGGTCGCGTCGACCATCGCCCGCACCGCGTCGACCTGCGGGTCGATCATCTCGTGCACCGCGATGAAGTGCGGGCCGACGACGTTCCAGTGGATGTGCTTGAGCGTGAGGGCGAGGTCGTTCAGCGCGTCGAGCCGCTCCTGCAGGATCGCGGCGACCTGAGCGCCCTCCTCGGGTGTCAGGGAAGGGACGGTGTACTTCGGCAGGTCCTTGCGTGCCATGTCGCACTCCTCGTCTGGTCGTCACCACGTCTCGTCCCCGGTCGTGACCGGGCCGTCGGCCCTGGCCGGCAGCCCCCTGACCGGGGACTCCACGCTGCCGCACCCACGCGCGCCACGCCAACGCTGCGGCGCGCCTGCGCGGACCTGGGACGGACCTCGCACACGAACGTCACATGCGCGGTACGTCACGTGCGCGGTCATCCTGCCAAGTCGGGCACGGGATCGCCCGCACCGTCCGCGAACGGGTCCCCGCGCGCCTCGAGACGCCGTGCCACGTCCTGCGGGCCGAGCTGCGTCAGGTCGGGTCCGACCTCCTCCCACCACCGCGGCGCGGCGACCCGCGGCTCGTGCCGCCCGCGCAGCGAGTAGGGCGTGATGGTCGTCTTCGCCGGGTGGTTCTGCGACCAGTCCAGCAGGACCTTGTTGGCGCGCACGTCCTTGCGCATGACCGCGACGACCAGCTGGGGGTGTGCCTTGGCGAGCGCGTGCGCGAGGTCGCGGGCGTACTGGCGCACCTCGACCGCGGGCGGTCGCCGGGGCAGCGGCGCGTAGAGCTGCATGCCCTTGCTGCCCGACGTCACGGGCACGGTCGTGGTGAGCCCGTCGTCGGCGAGCCGCTGCGCGACGAGGTGCGCCACACGCGCGCACTCGGCGAGCCCGGCACCGGGGCCGGGGTCGAGGTCCACGACGAGACGGTCCGCCCCGCGCAGCGCGCCGCGCCGGGAGACCGACCACTGCGGCGTGTGCAGCTCGAGCGCCCCGGCGTTCGTGGCCCAGACCAGTCCGGCGAGGTCGTCGAGGAACGGCAGGTCGAGCTCGGTGCCCTCGTCGTCGTTGCCGGGCGCGGCGGGGATCACGCGGTGCCGCAGCCACGACGGCGCGCCGCGAGGCACGTTCTTCTCGAAGAACGGCTGTCCGTCCACGCCGTCGGGGAACCGGATGCGCGTGACCGGACGGTCCTCGAGCTGGCGCAGCAGCGCGGGCGCGACGCGGACGACGTAGTCGATGAGCTCGGCCTTCGTCGTCCCCGTCGAGGGGTACAGCACCTTGTCGAGGTGCGAGACGCGCACGGGCACGCCGCCGACGTCGACGGTCTGCTTCTCGGGGCTCATGGCGTCTCCCAGGGGTCGGGGCCGGTGTCGTCGCGCATGCCGCCGACGACGGGCTGCCGCAGCCGGCCCTGCGGTGAGCGGGTCAGGTAGCGCACCTGCACGACGACGGTCGGCTCGCACCAGTGCGTGCCACGCACGTCCGGCGGGGGGACCGTCTCGCTGAACGGGCTCGTCGAGCGCGGTGCGGCCGCCAGGGCGTCCTGCAGGCGCCGGGCCGACGTGCCGGTCAGGCCGCTGCCGGCCCGGCCGAGGTACCGCAGGCCGCCGTCGGCGGCGGGCGCGCCCAGCAGCACCGCGCCGAGGCGCCCGCTTCCGCCGGTCTCGTCCCGCCACCCGCCGACGAGCGCGGCGCGGCTGCGGTGGTGCGCAGCCTTGACCCAGTCGGACGAGCGGACGCCGGGCCGGTAGGTGGACGAGCGCCGCTTGGCGACCACGCCCTCCAGACCGTGCTCGCGCGTGACCGCCCACAGCTGCTCCCCGTCGTCGTACACGGGGGAGGGCGCCACGTGGTCGGGCAGGTGCAGCGCGGCGAGCACCGCGCGTCGCTCGTCGTACGGGCGGCCCGTCAGGTCCGTTCCCGCCGCGCGCAGGACGTCGAAGACGAGGAACGTCACCGGCCTGACCCGCGCGAGCTCGGCCGCACGCCGCGGGTCGCGCACGTGCATGCGCTCGGCGATGGCCGCGAACGACGGGATGCCGCCGTCCATCGCGACGACCTCGCCGTCGAGCAGGACGTCGTCGAGCCCCGCGAGGCCGGCGAGCTCGGGGTACGCGACCGTGATCTCGTTCTCCGCCCGGCTCCACAGCCGCACCGCGCCCGCGCGCACGTCGGCGAGCGCGCGCACGCCGTCCCACTTCACCTCGAACGCCCACTGCGCACCGCGCGGCAAGGTCCGGTCGCGCGCGGGGGTGGCCAGCATCGGGTGCACGGGTCCATCCTGCCGAGAACGGTCGCGCAGGTCGCGGCAGGCGCCCGAGCTGCAGGACACCCGACCAGCTCGGGCGACCTCGGTCGCACGTTGCCAGGGCGCGGCAGGCGCGTCGCTGGCAGGCTGGGGTGCAGGTTCGAGAGACGGAGGCGCACGATGCGGGCGATCTGGAAGGGCGCGGTCGCGTTCGGTCTCGTGAACGTTCCGGTGCGGCTGTACGCCGCCACGGGCGAGCACGAGGTCACGCTGCACCAGGTGCACGCCGCCGACGGCGGGCGCATCCGCTACCGCAAGGTCTGCAGCGTGGACGGCGAGCCCGTGACGATGGACGAGATCGCCAAGGGCTACGAGACCGCCGACGGGGAGCTCGTCGTGCTGACCGACCAGGACTTCCAGCGGCTCCCGCTCGCCACGGAGCGCGAGATCGAGGTCCTCGAGTTCGTGCCGGCGGACCAGGTGGACCCGATCCTGCTCGGCAAGACGTACTACCTCGAGCCCGACAAGACCGCGGCCAAGCCGTACGCACTGCTGCGCGGCGCGCTCGAGGAGGCCGACCGGATGGCGGTCGTCAAGGTCGCGCTGCGGCAGCGCGAGTCGATGGCGGTCCTGCGCGTGCGCGGGAAGGTGATCTGCCTGCAGACCCTCCTGTGGCCCGACGAGGTGCGTGCCGCGGACTTCCCGATCCTCGACGCGGACGTGACCGTCAAGCCGGCCGAGCTCGCGATGGCGCAGTCGCTGGTCGACTCGCTCGCCTCCGACTTCGACCCGTCGCAGTTCGAGGACCGCTACGAGGCCGCGCTGACCGAGCTGATCGAGGCGAAGGTCTCGTCGGGCGACACGCAGTCCGTGCCGCAGCCCGCGGGCGAGGAGGGGGCCGAGGGCGGGGGCGAGGTCGTCGACCTGCTCGCCGCGCTCCAGCGCAGCGTCGAGAAAGCACGCACCGCGCGCGGCGAGGCACCCGCCGAGGACGACGAGAAGCCCGCAGCCAAGCGCCGCCGCACGAGGTCCACCGAGGGCGCCACGGACGACGCGGAGGACGACGCCGCGGACGACAAGCCCAAGCCGCGCGCGAAGAAGGCGAAGGCGAAGGCCAAGGCCTCGTGAGCGCCGCCGCACGGGGCGGCGTGAGCGACGCCACGCGTCGCGACGAGGCGGTGGCGACGCTGCGCCGCATCGCCTTCCTCCTCGAACGCGCGCAGGCCACCTCCTACCGCAGCGAGGCGTTTCGCACCGCGGCCCACGTGGTCGAGCAGCAGCCGCCCGCGCGCGTCGCGACGCTCGTGGCCACGGGCGGGCTCACGGAGCTGGCATCCGTCGGGGCGCGGACGGCCGGCGTCGTCGAACTGGTCTGGCGCGGCAAGCCGGTGCCGTACCTGCTCGAGCTCGAGGACGCGCTCGTGGGCGCGGTGGCCGAGCAGGAGAAGGCCGCGGGCGACGACGTGGAGCGGGCGCGCGAGCTGCACGCCGCGCTGCGGGGCGACCTGCACGCACACTCGGAGGCGAGCGACGGGGGCGCGTCGATCCAGGAGATGCTGCTCGCGGCGCTCGAGATCGGGCACGAGTACCAGGCCATCACGGACCACTCGCCGCGGCTGACGGTCGCCAACGGCCTGTCGGCGGCGCGGCTGCGCGCGCAGCTGCAGCAGGTCGCCGCCCTCAACGTCGCGGTCGCGCCGTTCCGCGTGCTGACCGGGATCGAGGTCGACATCCTCGACGACGGCACCCTGGACCAGGACCCGACGCTGCTCGACGAGCTCGACGTCGTCGTCGCGTCGGTGCACTCGAAGCTCGCGATGGACCGGGCCGCGATGACGCGCCGCATGCTGACGGCGGTCCGTGACCCCCGCACCGACGTGCTCGGTCACTGCACCGGACGCCGGGTGCTAGGACGCCGGCGTGCCCAGAGCGAGTTCGACGCCCGTGCCGTGTTCAGCGCGTGCGCGGAGCGCGGCGTGGCGGTGGAGATCAACTGCCGCCCCGACCGTCTCGACCCGCCGCACGACCTGCTCGCGCTCGCCGCCGAGCTCGGCTGCGACTTCGCGATCGACACCGACGCGCACGCCCCGGGCCAGCTCGACTGGCAGCTCACGGGATGCGTGCGCGCCGCACGGCACGGCATCGAGGCGACCCGCGTCATCAACACGTGGCCCGTCGAACGCCTGCTCGAGCGCACGCACGCGTGACGAAAGTCGCACGCCACGCGCCTCCACCTGCGCGGGAGCGCTTCGGCGTGCGGCTAGGGTCACCCCTGCGGCTGCCGAGTCCGGAGCCGCCAGGACCAGACAGGAGTCGAACTCTCGTGAGCCTCAACCGCACCGAGCTCGTCCAGGCCGTCGCCGGCAAGGCCGGCCTGACCGCCGCCGACACCGACAAGGTGATCCGCGCCTTCCAGGACGTCCTCGTCGAGCAGCTCGCCGCCGGCGAGACCGTCACGATCCCCGGCTTCCTCGCAGTCGGCCGCGCCGAGCGCGCCGCGCGTACGGGCATCAACCCGCAGACCGGCGAGAAGCTCGAGATCCCCGCGGGCTACCGCGTGAAGCTGACCGCGGGCAGCACGCTCAAGCGCGCCGTCCAGGGCTGATCACCCGCGAAGGCCCGGCCCCGACGGGGTCGGGCCTTCGCCGTGCCCGCCCGCGGTGCGGCTGTCCGCGTCGTCGTCGGCACCGTCGGTGGGCACGTCACGCGACGACGTGCGGCTCTCCAGCACGCGCGGCAGACCCCACCAGAAGCCCGCCAGGACGACGAGGGCGGACGCGCCGACGACGATGCCCGCCGTCCGGTCCAGCACCACGTCGAACACGAACCCCGCGCTGCCCGCGATCGTGAGCCCGAGCACCGCCAGACCCCACCGGGCGAGCGAGTTCCCCGACGAGACGAGCTCGGGCTTCATGCGCTTGCGGAACAGGACGCGGTGCAGGCTCACCGGCGCGACGATCAGCGCGGTCGCGAGGATCGCCAGCAGCACCAGGACCAGGTAGAGGTCCTGCTGGTATGCGTCGAGGTCGCTGAACCGCTGCTGGAAGGGGATGGTCAGCAGGAAGCCCGTGAGGATCTGCGCACCGGTCTGCGTGACGCGCAACTCCTGCAGGAGCTCGTCCCAGTTGCGGTCCATGCGCTCGGTGTACGTCTCACGTCGGTCGGCCGCACGGGCGGCGTGGTGCTCCGGCACGTCTCCTCCTGGGGGGTCGGCCTGGATCATCCCGCAGCGCGATGCGCTGCGCGCGGCGAGGCCGAGCACGTGCCGGCACGGGGGAGACTGTGCACGTGACCTCCTTGCACGACACCACGCACCGCGACTTCGCCTCCGACAACTACGCCGGCGCCCATCCCGAGGTGATGGCCGCCCTGGCCGCGGCCAACGGCGGGCACCAGACCTCGTACGGCGAGGACGCGTGGACCGCGCGCCTGCAGGAGGTCGTCCGAGGGCTCTTCGGCGAGCAGGCCGAGGCGTTCCCCGTCTTCAACGGCACGGGCGCCAACGTGCTCAGCCTCCAGGCCGTCCTGCCACCGTGGGGCGCGGTCGTCTGCACGACCGACGCCCACATCCACACCGACGAGAACGGCGCGCCCGAACGCGTCGCCGGGCTCAAGCTCCTGCCGGTCCCGTCGCCCGGCGGCAAGCTCACGCCCGAGCTGCTCGACCGCGAGGCGTGGGGTTTCGGCGACGAGCACCGCGCGCAGCCGGGCGTCGTCTCGCTCACCGAGTCGACGGAGGTCGGCACCGTCTACACGCCGGACGAGATCCGCGCGGTCGCGGAGCACGCGCACGAGCTCGGGCTGCGCGTGCACGTCGACGGCGCGCGCCTCGCGAACGCCGCCGCGTCCCTCGGCGTCCCCCTGCGCGCGCTCACCACGGACGTGGGCGTCGACGTCGTCTCCCTGGGCGGCACCAAGAACGGCCTGCTGTTCGCCGAGGCCGTCGTGGTCCTCGCGCCCGAGGCGGTCACCGGACTGGCGTACCTGCGCAAGATGGACATGCAGCTCGCGTCCAAGATGCGCTTCCTGTCCGCGCAGCTCGTCGCGCTGTACGAGGGCGACCTGTGGCTGCGGTCGGCGGCGCACGCGAACGCGATGGCCGCGCGGCTGGCCGAGGGTCTGACGGCGGCGGGCGTCGAGCTGCTGCACCCGGCGCAGGCGAACGGCGTCTTCGCGCGCCTGTCGCCCGCGGTGGCCGACGAGCTGCGCCGGCGGTGGCGGTTCTACGACTGGAACCACGGCACCGTGCGGCTCATGTGCGCGTTCGACACCACCGAGCAGGACGTCGACGACTTCCTCGCCGCGACCCGTGAGGCGCTCGCCGCGCGCGGCTGAGCTCCGTTCACGAGCGCACGCCTGCCTCGGCGGTGGTTGACGCCGGTGGTGGGGGATCGGCACCACCCACCACCGGCGTCCGTTCAGGGTGCGCTCACGCGGTCTGGCACGTGGCGCCGTTGAGCGTGAACGCGGTCGGGCTCGCGGTGGAACCCGAGTGCGTCCCGTTGAAGCCCACGTCGATCGAGGCACCCGGTGCCAGCGTGCCGTTCCAGGCGACGTTCGTCGCCGTCACGGACTGGCCGGTCTGCGTCCACGTCGCGCTCCACCCCTGCTGGAGCGACTGCCCGCCGGGGAGGGTGAACCCGAGGGTCCACCCCGACAGCGTGGACGTCCCGGTGTTCTTGACCTTGACGTTGACCGACATCCCCGAGCTCCACGTGCTCGCCTGGTAGGTGACCGTGCAGCTGCCCGCCGGGACCGGCGTCGGCGTGCTGGTGGCCGTGGGGGTAGGGGTGGGGGTCGGCGTCGCGGTGGGCGTCGCCGTCGCGGTCGGCGTGGGTGTCGGGGTCACCGGCGGCGGGTTGCTGCCGAGGTCGCCGAGCGACTTGCCCGTCGTGCTGTTCGCACCGCCGAGCGGGACCTGGTGGTCCAGGCTCACGAACTTGCCGCCGTCCTGCCACAGCGAGGGCTTGAGCAGCGCGTACTTCGCGGAGTCCCAGGTCTTCCAGTCGTCCAGCAGGAGACCGCCGGTGTCACCCGAGTTGGGGTTGAGCGACCAGAAGGTGTGCGAGATCTTCCGCTCGATCATCAGGTCGCGCAGCGCGGTCAGCCAGCGGTCCTGGCGCTCGTCCTGACCGACGCGCCCGCCCCACTCGCCGACGAGCAGCGGCGCGATGCCCTGCTTGTGGATGAAGAGCCAGTTGGGGTCCCACACGTCGGCCTCGAGCGTCGCCTTCGTGAACGGCTTCTGGAACCACGACTGCTCGTAGACCAGGGGTCCGTAGTCGTGCGGGGAGTAGACGAGCTGGTCCTGGTTCGCGCCCAGGTCGACCGGGTGGTCCGTGACGCCGCGCAGGTTCCCGCCCCACCAGGTGTTGTAGTACTCCTTCTCGTTGGTCGAGGACCACGAGACGCCCTCCTTCGGGTACGTCTCGATGCCCTCGCACAGGATCAGGACCTCGGGGTTGATCGCGAGGATCCGACGACCTGCGGTCTGGCACACGTTCTTGAAGTTGTCCTGGTCCGTCGAGGAGTCCCACTTCGCACGGGGCGAGGAGTTCGCCGTGCCGTGCGGCTCGTTCTTGATGTCCATCGCGACGATGGTGTCGTTGTTCTTGTAGCGGGCCGTGACCCACTCCCACGCGGTGTAGAAGTCCTCGGTGGTGATCGTGCCCTTCCACCACACGGGGACGAAGTGCCCGGCGTTGTCCGCCTCGGCGCTGTGCACGTCGAGCATGACCTTGAGCCCGTACTTCTCGGACAGCTCGAGGAACCGGTCGAACACCTGCAGGCTCGTCTTGCCCGTGAGCTCGGGGTTGACGTAGGTGTTCACGCCCGACGAGACGGCGGCCTGGCCGGACTTCCACTCGAGCAGGAGCTGCGTCGAGATCGGCACACGCACGATGTTGATGCCGTGGTCCGCCATCGACTTCGTGGTGTCCTCGAGGTTGACCGACCAGAGCCCGTGGAAGACGCGCTCGGTCGCGTTGAAGCCGAACCAGTTGGCTCCCGTGAGCCAGACCTCGGTGCCGGCCTTGTCGACGATCTTGTTGCCCTGGACGTGCAGCCAGTCCTCGCCGGCAGCCTGCGCGGGGGCTGCGGCGACGGCGAGCGGCGCACCGAGCGCCGCGACGGTGGCGAGGCCGGCGATCACGCGGGAACGCAGCGTGCGGCGGCGGGGGTGAGGGAGTGCGGACACGGTTCTCCTCGTCGAGAGGTGGGGGGAGGGCGACGCCGCGGGCGGCCGTGCCGGAGCACGACCGCCCGCGGACGAGGTCACCCGACGGTGCAGGTGGCGCCGTTGAGCGTGAACGACGTCGGGGCCGTGTTGGTCCCCGAGTGCGAGGCGTTGAAGCCGATGTCGACCACGCCGCCCGGTGCGATCGAGCCGTTCCACGCCGCGTTCTTGGCGGTGACCGTCGACCCGGACTGCGTCCAGTCGGCGCTCCAGCCCTGCGTGACCTGCTGGCCGCTCGGGAAGGTGAACGACAGCGTCCAGCCGGACAGGGCCGACGTCCCGGTGTTCTTCACCTTGACGTTGGCCGACAGGCCGTTGTTCCAGCTGCTGGCCTGGTACGTCACCTGGCACGAGCCACCGGTCTGCGACGACTGCGTGGTCGCGGTGACCGCGGAGGACTGCGCCGAGGCGTTGCCTGCCACGTCCCGGGCCCGCACGGAGAACGAGTACGCCGTGGCCGGGTTCAGACCGGTGACGGTGTAGCTCGTCGTCGTCGGCGACGCGATGCGCGTGCTGCCCTGGTACACGTCGTAGCCGGCCACGCCGGAGCCGCCGGTGTTGTCCGTCGAGGCGTTCCACGACAGCGCCACGCTCGTGGTCGTGACCGTGCCGACCGTCAGGCCCGTGGGCACCGACGGTGCGGTCGTGTCGGAGACGGAGCCGGACTCGGTCGTCGCCGAGACCGCGCTGGACGCGGCCGAGACGTTGCCCGCGACGTCCTTGGCCCGGACGGTGAACGAGTACGCCGTGGCGGGCGACAGACCGGTCGCGGTGAAGCTCGTCGTCGTCGGCGAACCGATCAGCGTCGTGCCGCGGTACACGTCGTACCCGGCCACACCCGAACCGCCGGTGTTGTCCGTCGAGGCGTTCCACGACAGCGCCACGCTCGTGCTCGTGACCGTGCCGACCGTCAGGCCCGTGGGCACCGACGGTGCGGTCGTGTCGGAGACGGAGCCGGACTCGGTCGTCGCCGAGACCGCGCTGGACGCGGCCGAGACGTTGCCCGCGACGTCCTTGGCACGCACGGAGAACGAGTACGCCGTGGCCGGGGTCAGCCCGGTCGCCGTGTAGCTCGTCGTGGTGGACGACCCGATCCGCGTCGTGCCCTGGTAGACGTCGTAGCCGGCCACGCCGGAGCCGCCCGAGTTGTCGGTCGAGGCGTTCCAGGACAGGGCGACGCTCGTGCTCGTGACCGTGCCGGTCTTCAGACCCGTCGGCACCGACGGAGCGGTGGTGTCGGTCGGAGTCGTGCCGTCACCGCTGATCACGGGGTGGGCGTTCTTGACGAGGGTCACGAACTGGTCCTCGAACCACTGGCCGGCGAGCGGCGCGTTGGGCGTGGCACCCGTGAGGTTGTTGTTCAGCTTCGGCGAGACGAACGTCGGGTCGCACATGCGGTCGAACCGCTTGCCCTGGTCGTTCGGGATGTCGCTCGAGGCACCGTCCGACTCGCCCGGGGGCTTGATCCAGACGAACGCGTCGAGGTACGACGACGAGTAGCCCGAGGGCGACGCCTTCGGGAGCTCGCCGATGCCCGCGCCGAGCGGGTTGCACCACGCGCCGCGGTGCACGCGACGGTCGACGCGCGACTCGTTGACGTACGTCTCGAGGCTCGTGCTCGACGAGACCTTCGTCGGACGGTCCGGGCCGCCCCAGCCGTTGCGCGAGGTGTCGATGAGCATGCCGAGGCTCGTCGGGAAGCCCTCGGCGACGAGCAGACGGTGCATGTGCGCCGTGAAGTCGACCTCGTCGAGGTCGTTGTTCCACTCGTAGAACTTGCTCGAGCGGACCGGGTTGCCACCGACGTTCAGCGTCGGGTCGGTGAGGAAGGGCTCCTCGAGGGGCGTCGTGTTCGCGACGTCGGAGACGAAGCCCGTGATCGAGGCGAAGCCGGCGTTCGTCGTCTTGGCGACCTCGGCGAAGATCTTCGCCGACGGGCCCGCGTTCGAGTCCCAGCCGAGCCAGCCCGAGTGGCCGATGTCGATGTAGTTGTAGACGTTGCCCAGCGCGTACAGCTCGTCGAGCGCGTACTTGACGCCCTGGCGGTAGTAGGGCGCCGCCTGCTGGCACGTCGACTCGCTGATGTTGGTGATGAGGTTCGGCAGCGAGTCCGGCTCGATCGTCGCGGAGATCCGCAGGTTCGAGTACTCCGGCTGGCCGAGCAGGTCGACGATCGGGTCGATGTACTCGCTCTTGTAGCGCGCGAGGCCCGCGTCCGTGGCGGGCAGCTCGCCGTTCGACGCGAGCGCGTAGCAGTCACGTCCCGGCAGGTTGTAGATGACCAGGTTGAAGACGAGCGGCTTGCCGGCCGCCTCCTGCTGCTCCACCGCGTTGTCGAGGTGGAACTTCAGCCCGTTGCCGTCGGCGTTGCCGGTGATCGCGCTGATGCGGTCCATCCAGACGGCCGTCGGCTGCTTGGCGACGGTCCGCATCTTCGCGGCGAGGGTCGCGTCGCTCTGCTTCGCGGCCGAGGCCAGCACGGAGGCCGACCAGGTCGGGTTCACGTACTGGACGGCACCCGCGTACGGGTTGTCGACGCGCGCTTCCGCCGCGGTCGCCGTCGGCAGGAACGCCATGGAGAGGGGGAGTGCTGCGAGTGCCACCGTGGTGGCGACTCCGACGGCACGACGCCGTCGGGTCGTTGCGCGGGGTCCGTGTCGGGACACGTGGTCCTCCGAGGAGTCGAACGGCACGCCCGCGCGACAGTGTGCGGACGTCGGCCGCCGGTAGTCGTCGGCGACCGGGACCAGCGGACCATGCAAGCGCTCCCAAGAGGAGCGGCCTAATCGATTCGCCGATGCACCTGGCGTCCGGAAGCGGTTCCGCGGAGACGTCGTCCGACCGCCGCCGAGCGCGCCGGACGGCGAGCGGAGCGCGGCGTCAGTGCGCCTGAGGTGACGTGCTGCCGCGCACGGCGAGCGCCCCGACCGCGAGCGGGACACGCACCGGAGGATCGCCCGCGGCCGCGTCGAGCGTGCCCGTGACCGCGCGCGCGAGCGCCTCGCCGAGGTCCGTGGCCAGCGACGGCAGGCTCGTGAGCGCGGGCGTCGCCAGACGGCACAGGACGCTGTCGGCACCCGCCACCACGGAGACGTCCCACGGCACGACGAGGCCCGTGCGCCGGGCGACGTCGAGGGCGGCGAGCGCCATGACGTCGGTGGCCAGGACGACCGCGGTCGGGCGCACGGCCTGGGTCAGCAGGCGCCTCGTCGCACCCGCGGCACCCTCGACGGTCCCGTCGGTCGGCACGATCTCGAGTGCGACCGTGCCGTCCTGCGTCGCCGCACGCAGCCCGCGCTCGCACGCGGCGGTCCGCAGGCGGTCGGTCGGGTCGGCCACCAGCGCGATCCGCACGTGGCCGAGGCTCGCGAGGTACCGCGCGACCCGGGCGTACGCGTCCTCGTCGTCGACCTCGACCGCCGCGAGACCGGGCGCCACCTCCGTCGGACCGACCACCACGGGGCGCAGCCCGGCGTCCGTCGCGACGCGCAGCCGGACGTCGTCGTCCCGCACCTCGGGCACCACGACGACGTCGCACCGCCGTTCCGCTCCCCACCGCCGGTACAGCTCGGCTGCCGCCGCCACGTCGGCGACGACGCGCAGGTCGACGCCGAGCCCGCGCGGCAGCAGCTCGCGCTGGAACGCCGCGACGACGTCCAGCACGGGTGCGCCGTGCAGCGTCTCGCCGGCGACCACCGCGAGGCCGACGGCCTGGGCACCGGCGCGCATCGAGCGGGCGGCCGGGTTGGGTCGCCAGCCGAGCTCGTCCGCGACGCGCAGGACGCGTTCTCGGGTCGCGACGGAGACGCCGCGTCGGTCGTTGAGCGCGTACGACACGACGGCGGTCGAGACCCCCGCCACTCGTGCCACGTCGGCGATGGTCGGTCGTCGCCCCGCCCGGGGGGCTGCTTCAGATGCCACGATCACCTAGTCTGTCGCCCGATGCGGACGAATCGCATCATCTCGGCTCCGATGATGTGGACGGGGTGACCAGTGACGGCAGCGACACCTGGGCGACGGGGCCCACTTCCTGGACCTGCCCGCCGCACCGTCGGCGTGCTGGCGCCCGTCGTCGGCGGTTTCTATTTCGGGGCTGTGATCGCAGGTGTCGCACGGGCGTGCCGCGCCGGCGGGCACCGTGTCGTCGCGGTGCAGACGTATCGCGCCGGGCTGGAGCGCGAGCCCGTCGTCGCGCCTGATGACGTGCCCGTGGCGATCGACGCGGTCGACGGGCTCGTCGTGCTCTCGGGTGCGCTGCCGCACGACCGGCTCGCGGCTCTCGAGCGTTCCGGCATCCCCGTGGTGCTGGTCAGCGAGGAGGTCGCGACCGGCACCGCGCCCGTCGTGCTGCCCGACAACGCGCACGGCGTGCGCGCGTCCGTCGAGCACCTCGTGGCGCACGGGCACCGCGCGATCGGGTTCATCGGCTGTCTCACGCAGCGAGACATGCGCGAACGTTTCGACGCATATCGCGAGACCTTGCTCGCCAACGACATCGAGCCCGACGAGGGCTGGGTGTACGCCGCGAGCGACAACAACGAGCTCGGCGGCCAGACCGCCGCGCGCCTCATGCTCGCCGACGGCATGCGCACCACCGCCGTCGTCGTCGCGACCGACCGGAACGCCTCGGGCTTCGTCGCCGGACTCCGCCAGGCGGGCCTGTCGGTCCCGCGCGACCAGGCGGTCGTCGCCTTCGACCACGCGGACTTCGGCGCACGGCTCACGCCGCGCCTGACGACGGTCGACGCGCACTTCGACCGTGTCGGCGAGGCCGCGGTGCGGCTCCTGCTCGCGCGGCTGCGCGGTGAGGCCGTGCCGGTGGGCGAGCACCGCACCCCGACGTCGCTCGTCGTGCGCGAGTCCTGCGGGTGCACGCCGCTGCGCCGGATCGAGGACTCGGGTGGTGACTGGCGCGACGAGCTGCTCGACCTCGTGCGTACCGCGTTCGCGGGCGGTCGCGTGACGGTGCCCGTGCAGCACGGACCCCGCCCGGGGCACCGTGAGGGCCACGTCGACGCGCGCGGCGTCCGCGGCGGAGAGCGGCACGAGCGCCGCTCGCCGCAGGAAGCCTGGTGGCGAGCGATCGTCGAGCCGCTGACGGCCGCCCGCACCGGGGTCCAGCCGGACGACCTCGCGATGTGCCGGCTCACGGAGCTCACCACGGGGCTGCAGCCCTACCCGGACGCGCTCGAGCTCCTCGTCGCGGTGGTCCGTCGCGCGCACGACGCGCTGCTCGCCGGCGACGACCTCGACGCGGCCGCCCGGACCGCGGTGGAGCGCGCGACGACCGAGGTCATCCTGGCGCTCACGCGCGGGTGCACGACCGCGCTCCTGCAGCGCTCCGGCCGCCTGGAGTCGACCCTCGTGCACCAGTACGAGGTCGCGACCGACCTGCTGCGCAGCGACGGCGCGGACCCGCGCACGCTCGACTGGCTCCCGCGCTCCCTGCGGGGGCGCGCGTGCCTCGCGCTGTGGGCGCCGGGGACCGAGCCCGGGCCGGACCGCCCGCTGGAGATCGTGGGAGTGCGTGACGGCTCGGGCGGGCTCGCGCGTCTCGTCGGGACGCGGACCGTCCCCGCCGAGTTCCCGCCGGCGGCGATGCTCCGCGGCGGCATGACGGCCGAGGCGACGTTCGTCGTCCCCGTGACCTGCGGGAGCAGCGACTGGGGGCTGCTCGCGCTCGAGGGCGCCGTCGACACGCGCTCGACGACCGCGCGCGACCGCGCGAACCACTGGGCGGCGCTCCTCGCGGTCGCACTCGACCAGCAGAGCATGCTCGAGTCGCTGCACGAGCAGCGGATGCAGCTCGAGCAGGCCGCTGCGCGCGAACGTGCGCTGGCCGACGCGGTGCGCGCGAGCGAGGAGCACTACGCGCTCGCGTCGATGGCCGCCGACGACGGCACGTGGGACTGGGACGTCTCGGCCGGGACGGTGTACTACTCGCCGCGCTGGAAGAGCACGCTGGGCTACGACGACGAGGCCGTCGGCTCGTCGCCCACCGAGTGGCTCGAGCGTGTGCACCCCACCGATCGCGACGAGGTGTCGACGGCGATCGCGGCGGCCCTCGCGGGCGTCGACACGACACTCGAGTTCGAGCACCGCGTGCGGGCGGCCTCCGGGCAGTACCGCTGGCTGATGTGCCGCGCGATGACGGTGCTCGACGAGGCCGGCTGCCCCGCGCGGCTCGTCGGGACGGTCGTCGACGTCACCGAGCGCAAGCAGGCCGAGCTCTCGCAGCAGCGCGACGCGCTGCGCGAGTCGGAGACCGGCCTGGCGACGCGTCTGCTCTTCGTCGACCGGCTGGGTGCCGCGGTGGTCCGCGCGCACCGCGTGCACGAGTTCGACTGCGCGCTCGTCGTCGTCCGGCTGCCCGCCGTCGAGGCGCCCGGTCGGGGCGATCCCGGACCGACCGTGCGTCAGCTCGCCGAACGGCTGCAGGCGGCCGTGCGTGCGGGGGACACCGCGGCCCGGATCGCCGAGGACCAGATCGCGCTGCTCCTGGAGGACACCGCGGGCGCCGTCCCGGTCCGGGTCCGGCGCGTCGTCGACGCCCTCGAGGCCGAGCTCGGCGAGCGCATCCGGGTGGGCATGGTGCCCAGCGTGCGCGGCTGCGCCGACGCGGCCGCGGTGCTCCGCGAGGCGGACATCGCGCTCGCGCGCTCGGCCGCGTCGGCGGCGGTGGTGCGGACGCCGCGCTGACGGCGGCGTCCGCGGACCGGGCCGATCGCCCGGCGACGCGGGCGGTCGTCGGGCGATCGGCCGGCGATCGGTGCGCGGGCCGATCGCTTGCGGCTGAGGTCGTGACGGTC
Organism: Cellulomonas persica; assembly: GCF_007989825.1. Classification (GTDB taxonomy): domain Bacteria; phylum Actinomycetota; class Actinomycetes; order Actinomycetales; family Cellulomonadaceae; genus Cellulomonas; species Cellulomonas persica. The sequence goes on from NZ_BJUA01000002.1 coordinate 304,372, forward strand.
AGGCGATGACCGTCACGCGGTCTCGGGCCTGCCGGCCGTCGTCAGGAGCGGGCGCGGGACGGGCCGTGCCCGACGTGCCCACGGCTCGCACCGTGCCCCGGACGCGGACCCGGACCGGAGTCGAGGCGGATCCGCAGCGGACGCCCCGCGACCCGGGCACGCGACAGCCGGTCGACCGCCTCGGGCGACAGCCCGCCGGGGATGTCGACGAGCGCGAAGCTCGAGAAGATGTCGATCTTGCCGACGTCGGCACCGGTCAGGCCGCCCTCGCCCGTCAGCGCGCCGACCAGCGCGCCCGGCTGGAGGCCGTCGCGGTGCCCGACCGCGACGCGCCAGCGCGGCGGACCGCCCGCGATGTGGGTGTTCGTGCGACGCCGCTCGTGACCGGTCGCGTGCCCGTCGCGCAGGTGCCCACCGGAACGCTCCGGGCGCTCGGGCGTGACCGCCGCGCGGGCCAGCGCGTCGTCGAGATCGTCGGTCGCGCCAGGACCCGGGTCGCCCACGGCGAGGGCCAGCACGGTGGCGAGGAGCTGGTGGACGTCCACCGGGCCGTCCGCGGCCTCGAGGTGCGCCGCGACGGCGTCACGGTAGACGTCGAGGCGCCCCGCCTCGGCCCGCTTCGGCACCCGCTCGAGCAGCGCGCGCACCTTGTGGGCGCTGACCTCGGCGGGAGAGGGGATCGTGACCTGTTCGAGCGACGTGCGGGTCGTGCGCTCGATGACGCGCAGGCGTGAGCGCTCGGCCGGCGTGACGAACGTGAGGGCGACGCCCTCGCGACCCGCCCGGCCCGTACGGCCGATGCGGTGGACGTACGTCTCCGGCTCACGCGGCACGTCGTAGTTCACGACGAGGCCGAGGCGGTCGACGTCGAGACCACGTGCGGCCACGTCGGTCGCGACCAGCACGTCGAGCGCGCCGCTGCGCAGGCGCTCGACGATCTTCTCGCGGTCGCCCTGGGCGACGTCGCCGGAGATGAACGCGGCCGACACCCCACGCTCGACGAGCGCGCTGCCGAGCTCCTCGGCGGCGCCACGCGTGCGGACGAAGACGATCGCCGCGTCGGCGTCGGTGACGGCCAGCACGCGGGCCAGCGCACCCGCCTTGTGACGGTGGGGGACGACCGCGTACGTCTGGCGCACGCTCGTGACGGTCGACGACTGGCGCGCGACCGTGACCTCGAGCGGGTTCACCAGGTGCTGGTCGGCGATGCGGCGGATGGGGGCTGGCATCGTCGCGGAGAACAGGGCGACCTGACGCGTGCGCGGGGCGCGGTCGAGGATCTTGTCGACGTCCTCGGCGAACCCCATGCGCAGCATCTCGTCGGCCTCGTCGAGCACCAGGAAGCGCGCCTGGTCGAGCACGAGCGAGCCGCGCTCGAGGTGGTCGATCACGCGGCCGGGCGTCCCGACGACGACCTGCGCGCCGCGCTGGAGCGCGCGCTGCTGGGGCAGGAACGGCGCGCCGCCGTAGACCGGCACGACGGTGATGCCCGGCAGGTGCTGCGCGAACGAGGCGATCGCCTCGGACACCTGCATCGCGAGCTCACGGGTCGGGGCCAGCACGATCGCCTGGACGGCGCGCAGCTCGGGATCGACCGCGGCGAGCAGCGGGAGGCCGAACGCGGCGGTCTTGCCGGTGCCGGTCTGCGCGACGCCGAGCAGGTCGCGACCGTCGAGCAGAGCGGGGATCGCGCGCTCCTGGATCGCCGAAGGCGTGCGGAAGCCGAGGTCGTCCACGGCGCGCTGGAGCGCGTCGGGCAGACCGAGGTGGTCGAAGGTGATCGACGACGCCGCGGCGGGCGTCTGCGACGTCTGGGTGGACGTCTGCGGGGTCGTGGGGGCGTGCGAGGGCAGGGTGGTGCCCGAGGGCAGCGACATGGAGGGCCGTTCCGGTCGAGGGAGGACTGAACCGGCGCCCGGATGGCGCACGGCTGTCGCAGCCCCGACACAGGGCACCGGGAGGGGTGCCACTCGCACGAGACGCCCGCTCCGCCGGCTCACCGGCGGCGGTCGTCATCACCTTGCTCACATCTGGGGGACGCGACGAACTCCGCGATCGAACCGATCCTACCCGGGCCGGCCGCGAGCGGCGAGGAGGGGACGACGACGGCGCGCGTGAGTTCGCGCACAGCGTCCGGCTCGACAGCGCCGCCCGCCAGCGCGGCCGGGCCGCGCCGCGCGGCTACAGCCCCCGGGCCGGCCCCTCGATCGCGGGGCACGCGTCCATGACCACGTCGAGACCCGCCGCGGCCGCGCGGGCGGCGGCGTCCTCGTCGATCACGTCGAGCTGCAGCCACACGGCACGCGCGCCGCGCTCGATGGCCTCGTCGACCACCGCACCCGCGAGCCCGGCGTTGACGAACACGTCGACGACGTCGACCGTGCCCGGCACGTCGGCGAGCGTCGCGTAGCCGTGCTCGCCGTGCACGGTCGGCGCCGCGGGGTGCACCGGCACGATCGTGTGACCGATGCGCTGGAGGTAGGCCGCCACGCCGTACGCGGCGCGCGACGTGTTCGTGGACAGACCGACGACCGCCCAGCGCCCGGGCGTGCGCAGGAGCCGGTCGACGACCGCGGGATCGTTGGTGTGCACGTCGTCAGACTGGCACGCCGGTGCCGGACCTGCGAGGGACGTCCGGCCCGACCACGTCCGGCCCGACCACGTGCTGCCCGACCACGTGGCGGTCCGGCGCGGGCCCCGGTGCGTCCCGCGCGGTGCGCCGGGCCGACGGTCCGCGCCGCATAGGATCGGCGCGCAGCAGGACGAGTCGACAGGAGAGTGCCCGGGCGTGACCGAGCAGGCGCAGCAGCCAGTCCGCGGTGACCAGGAGCCGCAGGTCAGCACGCGCGTCCTCACGGTGCCCAACGTCATCAGCCTCGTCCGGCTCCTGCTGGTGCCTGTGTTCGCGGTGCTCATCGCCACGGGTCAGGACGGCTGGGCGGTGCTCGTCCTGGGCGTCTCGGGCGCGAGCGACTGGCTCGACGGCGTGCTCGCGCGCCGGCTCGGACAGGTGACGCGGCTCGGCCAGCTCCTCGACCCTGCGGCGGACCGCCTGTTCATCGCGGTCACGCTCATCGGCCTCGTGTGGCGCGGCGTCGTGCCGCTCTGGCTGCTCGTCGTGATCCTCGCGCGCGAGGTCGTCCTCGGCGTGATGCTCATCGTGCTCGGTCGCGCCGGCTTCCCGCCGCCGCAGGTCCACCTCGCAGGCAAGGCCGGGACCTTCGCGCTGCTCTACGCCTTCCCGCTGCTGCTCCTGGCCTCGTGGGACTCGTGGGTCGGCACCGTCGCCGAGGTCGCGGGCTGGGCCTTCGCGCTGTGGGGCGTGGGCCTGTACTGGTTCGCCGGTGCGCTGTACCTGATGCAGGCGCGTCGCCTCCTGGCCGCGCAGCCTCGTCGGACGCACGCGGGCGAGGCGCCGGACGAGGCGCACGCATGACGACGCGGCACACCACGCCGGCGCAGGGCCGCAGGCCCGACGCCTCGATGACCCTGCTCAACGAGGTCTACAGCACGTCCCTCGACGAGGGGTACGCCCTCGTCGCCCGACGCCGGGAGGCCGGGCAGGCGCCGCGCCCACGAGCCGCCCGCCGCGGCGTGACGCTCGTGGTGGCCGTCGCCGTGGGCCTGGCGTCCTCCGCCGCGGCGCTCGCGCTCCACCAGCCGACCGCCGCCGCGCAGCGGGCCCGCGAGCTGCTCGAGTCGAGCATCGTCGAGCGCAACGACGAGGTGAGCGCCCTCCAGGAGGAGGCGGCGACCCTCAGCACGAACATCGCCGCGCTGCAGGCGGCGCTCGTCGGGTCGGGCAGCACGGAGCTGCAGGAGTCCGCCACGGCGGGTGCCGTCGAGGCCGGCCAGGTCGCCGTGACCGGACCGGGCCTGCGCGTCGAGCTGTCGGACGCTCCGACCGCGCAGACGGACGCCTCGGACGACGACTCGCGCGTGCAGGACGTCGACCTGCAGATCGTCGTCAACGGGCTGTGGGCCGCGGGCGCCGAGGCGGTCGCGATCAACGACCAGCGTGTCACCGCGACCACCGCGATCCGCAGCGCCGGCAGCGCGGTGCTCGTCGACCTCGTGCCGCTGTCGGGTCCGTACCGCGTCGAGGCGCTGGGCAACCCGGTGACGCTGCAGACCGGCCTCGCGCAGGGGACCGCGGGGCAGCTGCTGACGGCGCTGAGCTCGAACTACGACATCGGGGTGGACATCTCGCGGCAGGACGCGCTCGCGCTGCCGGGCGTCGGTCAGGTCACGCTGCGGCACGCGACGGTCCCGGAGGGCGCGCTGCCCGAGGCGCTGCGCCCGACACCGGAGGCGTCCGCCCCGGCGCCCACCTCGTCGCAGGAGCGCACGCCGTCGTCGCAGGTCGGGGTGTCCGCGCAGGGCCTCACGGGCCGAGCAGGCGACGCGACCGCACAGGCGGTTTCGTCGAGCGGCGCGCGTGTGGCAGGGTCGGCGCAGCACGCAGCCACGGACCACGGGACCGTGGCCCGGCCGGGGGAGGACCGCCAGTGATCGCCGTCATCGGGCTCGTCGTCGGCGTCGTCGCGGGGCTCGTCCTGCAGCCCACCGTGCCGCCCGAGCTGCAGCCGTACCTGCCGATCGCCGTGGTCGCGGCGCTCGACGCGATCTTCGGCGGCGTGCGCGCGATGCTCGACGGCATCTTCGACGACCGGGTGTTCCTCATCTCGTTCCTGTCGAACGTGATCGTCGCCGCGCTCATCGTCTTCCTGGGCGACCAGCTCGGAGTGGGCACGCAGCTGTCCACCGCGGTCGTCGTCGTCCTCGGCATCCGCATCTTCTCGAACGCCGCTTCGATCCGACGGCACCTGTTCAAGGCCTGACGATGACCGACGCACGCGACGCGACGCCCGGCCGGGACGCCCCCGACCGGGACGACGACGCGCGCGACGAGCTCCCGGCCGCCACCCCGGCGTCGGGCGGGCCGGGGGACACCCCGGACGTTGCAGGCCTCGCCTCCGACCCGGCACCCGACGACGACCCGGCACCCGCCCTCGTCCCGGCACCGGACGCCAACGCCGCGGCGCAGCCGTGGGACGCGCCCGGTACCGACACGATCGGTGCCGACGCGACCGACTCCGACCTGACCGATGACGGCGCCGTCGACGACGACACGGCCCGCGACGAGTCGCCTGTCGCCGTTCCGGAGATCTTCGTGCCCGCGGATGACGCGACGCCCGGCGACGCCGCGACGCACGACGACGCGGCACCGCAGGACGAGCACGGCGTGGCGGCAGGGCGGTCCGACGACGACGCCTGGAACGACGCGATCGCGCGTGCGGCGCAGGAGGCGGCACGCGACCCGCGCGCGCAGACCCCGTTGGCGGCCCTCGTCGCAGCAGAGGTGACGACGACGGACGGCGCACGCCTGCAGGGCGGTCCCGGGGCCGGCGCCGAGGGGCCCGACACCACCGACCGGAGAACCGTCGAGGTCGACACCGCCGACGCCGACCTCGACGGGCACGACGACGAGCCGTCCTCGGCCCGTGACTCCGCAGGTGACGGCGCCCCGAGCGGATGGGCCGTGCTGGCCAGGGCGATGGCGCCGCGGGCCAACCGGTCGCAGGTCGTCGCGGGCGTGCTGTGCGCGCTGCTCGGCTTCGCTCTCGTCGTCCAGGTGCGGCAGAACGACGAGAGCGCGTTGTCCGGCCTGCGTCAGTCGGAGCTCGTCCGCATCCTCGACGAGACGACCGAGCGCGGCGACCAGCTGCGCCGCGAGGTCGCGGAGCTGCGCGGCGAGCGTGACGACCTGGCGTCGGGCTCGGACCGGCACGCGGCCGCCATCGACTCGCTGCGCCGCAGCGCGATCACGCAGGGCATCCTGTCGGGCAGGCTGCCTGCGCAGGGCCCGGGCGTGCGGGTCATGCTGATCGACCCCGACGGCGACCTGCAGCCCGTCACGATGCTCAACATGCTCGAGGAGCTGCGCAACGCGGGTGCCGAGGCGATCCAGCTCAACGACCAGCGCGTGACGGCGAGCTCGTCGTTCACCGGGACCCGGGGACACGTGCTGCTCGACGGGGTGGAGCTCGAGGCGCCGTACGAGTGGTTCGCGATCGGCGACCCCTCGACGCTGTCGATCGCCCTGCAGATCCCCGGCGGCGCCATGGCGACGGTGCGTGGGACGGGGGCGACCGGGACGGTCGAGGAGCAGGACGAGGTCGAGATCACCGCGCTGCGGCGACTGCCCGAGCCGAGCTACGCGACACCGGCGCCGCCGGAGGGCGGATGACGGCGGGACGTACCGGGCAGGACCTGGACGGAGGGCTGCGCTCGCGCGCGGCGTTGCATAGGGTGGGGCGATCGAGTCACGGCCTGACGAGGGGTCGACGACGGGCTCGACGACGGACACAGGAGGCCATATGACCGACGACGAGCGGACCTCGCGCGCCGCCGGCCCCGAGACGACCGTCAACTTCGGTCAGGTCGGCCCTGTCGAGATCGAGCAGGGCGCACCGGTCGGGCTGACGGCCGACGAGTCGGCCGCGGTGCAGGCACTGCCCGCGACGTCGGCCCTGCTCGTGATGCAGCGCGGCCCGAGCGCGGGCGCGCGCTTCCTGCTCGACGCGGACCGCACCGTCGCGGGCCGCTCGACCCAGGCGGACATCTTCCTCGACGACGTGACGGTCTCGCGCAAGCACGCGGAGTTCGTCCGCGAGGGTGCGCAGTTCGTCGTGCGGGACATCGGCTCCCTGAACGGCACGTACGTCAACCGTCAGCGCATCGACCAGGCGGCGCTGCGCTCGGGCGACGAGGTGCAGATCGGCAAGTACCGCATGACGTTCCACCCGAGCCCGCACCGCGAGGACGCATGACCCGCTCCAACGGTGGCCGCGCGTGAGCACGGCTCCGCAGACGCGTGCGCGCCAGCTGCCCGCGGACGCCGCCCCGGCGGTCCCGGAGGCCGGCGAGCACGAGCCGTGGCCCCGCGGCATCTCGCGGCGCGCGAGCATGCGCATCTCGGACGTGCTCGCTGCGCTCCAGATCGAGTTCCCGGCGGTCACGCCCTCCAAGCTGCGCTTCCTCGAGGAGCAGGGGCTGGTCGAGCCCGTCCGCACGCCCTCGGGCTACCGCCAGTACTCGCCGGCGGACGTCGAGCGCCTGCGGTTCGTGCTGCGGCAGCAGCGGGACCGCTACATGCCGCTCAAGGTCATCGGCGAGCGCCTCGCCGCGCTCGACGCGGGCGCGGAGGACGAGCCGACGCCGCGGGCCCGGCTCGCGGCGGCCGACGGTGTGCTGCGGCGCCCGGACACGCGCGTGTCCGCCGAGGCCCTGGCCGCTGACGCCGGGGTCGAGCCGCACCTCGTCGCGGAGCTCGTCGAGGCCGGCGTCCTGACCCCCGGACCCGGGGGAGGGTTCGAGCCGTGGGCGCGCGAGATCGTCGTGACCGCCGCGGCGCTGGCCGAGCACGGCATCGACGTGCGGCACCTGCGGCAGTTCCGCACCGCGGCCGAGCGTCAGGCGGACCTCGTGGCGCAGGCGGTCGCGCCGTGGCGCGGCCAGCGCAACGCGTCCTCGCGTGCGCGGGCGGCGACCATGGCCGCGGAGCTCGGTGAGCTCTGCGCGCGGATGCACACGGCGCTCGTGCGGTCGTCCGTGGCGGACCTGCTGCCCTGACCCTCCGGCGCCGGGACCGTCCTCGACGTGCCGCGCTCGCGTCGGGCGCAGATCGGCGCGTCTGGTCGTAGCGTGGTCCCCGTGGACCCGGATCTCGTCGTCGTCGAGGTGGTCGGCGTGCGTCGGCACCCGACCGTGGACGAGAACGTCGTGCTGCTGCTGGACCCCGAGTCGGAGCTCGTCGTGCCGATCCTCGTCGGGCCGCACGAGGCCGGGGCGATCGCGTCCGCGCAGGCCGGTGTCGTCCCGCCACGCCCGATGACGCACGACCTGCTGCGCGACCTGGTCCTCGCCGAGGGTGACGAGGTGCGCCGGGCGGCGATCACCCGGCTCGAGGACGGTGTGTTCTACGCGGAGCTGGAGCTGGGCAACGGCGCGCGCGTGGACTCGCGTGCGTCCGACGCGATCGCGGTCGCGCTACGGTTCGGTATCCCGGTGCTGTGCTCCGCCGAGGTGGTCGCGGTCGCGGGCGTCGAGGTGCAGCACGGCGATCCGGACGACGCGGTGGAGAAGTTCCGTGAGTTCCTCGACCGGGTCACACCGGAAGACTTCGAGAAGGGCGACGGCCCGTAGCGGGCCGGGTCACGCGGCCGGCACCGCACGAACCTTCACCCTCAGGTTGAACTTCAGACACGCCGACCGCGACACGCCCCGCGCGTCGTTGCGTCGGGGGACCCACGTGCCTAGCGTTACCTCAGGCGCGGTCGGGCGAGTGCACGGCTCATGCGCGATGAGTGGAGGAAGCGTGGCCAACGAGAACGCGGAGAACGTCCCGAGCGTCCCGCAACGCGCGCAGGGCCTCCTGTTCGACGACGACCTGCCCGACCTGGACACCGCGACGGGCTACCGCGGCCCCACCGCGTGCCGTGCCGCCGGCATCACGTACCGCCAGCTCGACTACTGGGCTCGCACGGGCCTCGTCGAGCCCTCGATCCGGCCCGCGACGGGCTCGGGCACCCAGCGCCTGTACGCGTTCCGCGACATCCTCGTGCTCAAGGTCGTCAAGCGGCTGCTCGACACGGGCGTCTCGCTGCAGCAGATCCGCACCGCCGTCGGCCACCTGCGCGAGCGCGGGGTCGACGACCTCGCGCAGATCACCCTCATGTCGGACGGCGCCTCGGTCTACGAGTGCACGTCGGCCGACGAGGTCATCGACCTGGTGCAGGGTGGGCAGGGCGTCTTCGGCATCGCCGTCGGCCGCGTGTGGCGCGAGGTCGAGGGCACCCTCGCCGAGCTGCCCACCGAGCGCGCCGAGGACGAGGCGCAGACGCCGGCGGACGAGAACCCGCACGACGAGCTCGCGATGCGTCGTCGCGCACGCTCGGCCGGCTGACACCGCCGGCGACGACCTCACGAGACCGCCGGTCGCGCGTGCGCACCGGCGGTCTCGTCGTCTGTCCGGACGGCCGGGGAGCGGGTGCCAGGTCATGACGCGCTGGCGCTCACCCCCGCCGGTGGCCCGGGGCCGCCGGGTGCTACCGACGAGGGGCGCGCAGCGCGCGGTCGAGCAGCGCGTCGAAGATCCCGGAGAGCTCGGCCGCCGCGGCGCCGGGCCAGGCGTGCACGGGCTGAGCCGCTCCCTGCGCCTGCTGGAGCGCGGCGCGCTCCGGCACCGACGGGCTCAGGAGCAGGGGGCCGTACAGGTTGCCCAGCTCCTCGAGGCGGTACGCCTGCTCGAGCGAGCGCGCACGCACGCGGTTCACCGTGATCCCGAGCGGCTGCAGCGCCGGCGCGGGACCGCGACGCAGCTCGTCGATCGTTCGCATCGCGCGGCCGACCGCCATGACGGCGAACAGCCCGGGCTCGGTGACGACCATCGCGCGGTCGCACGCGGTCAGCCCGGTCCGGGTCAGCGAGCCCAACGACGGCGGGCAGTCGACGAGCACGAGGTCGTAGTCGTGCACCCACGACAGCGCGAACCGCAGCCGGTCGAGGTCGTCGTCGCCGAGGCGGTCGTGCCGCGCGTTGCGCTCCGAGCCGACGAGCACGTCCAGCCCGGCGTCGGCCCACGTGCTCGCGACGGTGGCCGCGGCCACGGTCTGCGCGTTCGGCGCGTCGAGCACGTCGGCGATGTCGCCACCCTCGGGACGTGCGCCGAGCGACATCGTCACGTCGCCCTGGGGATCCATGTCGACGACCAGGGTGCGCAGCCCCCGTTCGAGGGCCGCGGAGGCCAGACCGAGCGTCACGGACGTCTTGCCGACGCCACCCTTGAGGCTGCACACACCGAGGACGAGCACCGGGCAACCGTATCCGGTGCGGTACGTCACGTGCGTCAGCAGACGGCGTGTGCCGTGGACGCAACGGACGAATCGGGGCGTGGCGACGTGCATCGACCCTGGTGAGAGCGGACACTGGCGCCATGACTGCGCGACTGACCCGGTGGGGCCATTCCTGCGTCCGGGTCGACGAGGGCGACCGGCACCTCGTGATCGACCCGGGGGCGTTCTCCGACCTGGACGCTGCCCTCGACGGCGTCGGCGCGATCCTGGTGACGCACGAGCACGTCGACCACCTCGCCGTGGACCGGGTCGCATCGGTCGTCACCGGGGGAGTGCCGCTGTGGGGACCGCGCCCGGTGCTCGAGCTCCTCCGCGCGGCAGGCGCCCCCGAGACGCACCTGCACACCGTTGCTGGGGGCGACCACTTCCAGGCGGCGGGCTTCGAGGTGCGGGCCCTGGGGGAGTGGCACGCGATCGTCCACCCCGACATCCCGCGCATCGCCAACGTCGCCTACCTCGTCGCAGGCGTCCTGCACCCCGGCGACGCCCATGTGCAGCCCGCCGACCCGCCGGACGTGCTGCTGCTGCCGGCCGCCGCGCCGTGGCTGCTGCTCGCGGACGCGATCGACAACGCGCGCGACGTCCGCGCCCGTCGCGTCATCCCGGTCCACGACGCCACACTGAACGAGACCGGCCTCACGCTCGTGCACGGCCTCGTCGGACGGCTGGTCCGCGAGTCCGAGCTCGTCGCGCTGGGCACGGGGGAGTCGATCGAGCTGCACGACGAGGGGGTCTCCGCATGACCGAGCCGCACGTCCCCGCTCCCGAGCCCGGGCGCACCGACGAGGTGCCCCTGCTCGAGGAGGACGAGACGGTCCCACCGCGCCCCGAGGAGGAGATCGCGGACGTCGCCCGGTCGGAACCCGACCCGCTCGGGCATGGCGGTGGCGTCTGAGCTCGTCGGCGTACGGCATCCTGTGAACGTGCAGATCTCCCTGGCAACCGAGGACGACTGGGCGCGCGTCCGCGACATCCGCCTGCGTGCGCTCCGCGAGGACGCCTTCGCCTTCGGCTCGTCGCTCGAGCGCGAGGAGCGCTTCAAGGAGAAGCACTGGCGCATGCGCGTCCGGACGGTGCCGACGTGGCTCGCGTCGGCCGACGACGGGACCGTCCTCGGCCTCGTCTCGATGCTCCAGGAGCCGGGTTCGCCCACGGACGACCGCCACGTGGTCAGCCTCTGGGTCGCACCGGAGTCCCGCCGCCGCGGTATCGGCTGGGCGCTGCTCGACGCGATCCGGCAGGCGGCCATCGCCGACGGCGCACGCACCGTCTCGCTGTGGCTCGTCGACGGCAACAACGCCGCGGGGGACCTGTACGTCCGCGCCGGCTTCGCCCGGACGGGCGAACGCATGGCGCTCCCGCGCGACCCGGACGTCACCGAGGAGCGCTACGTCCTCAAGCTGCCTCGCCACCGCTGATCCACGCTGGCAGACTGCCGAGATGGAACGGGTCCTGGGGATCGGTGGCTACTTCATCCGGGCGGCCGACCCGGCGGCACTGGGCGCGTGGTACCGCGACTGCCTCGGGCTGGACGCCGACGAGAACGGTCTGTGGCATCCGGAGCCGGGGCCGACGGTGTTCGCGACCTTCGAGCGCGAGACCGACTACCTCGGGGCTCGGGACCAGCGCACGATGCTCAACTTCCGGGTCCGCGACCTGGACGCGATGCTCGACCAGCTGCGCGCCGCGGGAGCGGACGTGTCCGCACAGACGCAGGAGATGGCGGACGTGGGCCGGTTCGGCTGGGTCACCGACCCGGAGGGCAACCGCATCGAGCTGTGGCAGCCGGCGTGAGCGAGGCCTCGTCGCGACCCGGCCCGCTCGACGTCCTCGAGACCGCGCGCCTGGTCCTGCGAGGTCGACGCGCCGACGAGGCCGTGATCTACCGCGAGCTGTGGCTCGAACGCGACCCGCGGGTGCCCGCCCATCGACGGATCGACCGGGACGGGCGGCCGACGGTCGACGAGATCGCGGCGCACGTCCGTGCGGAGACCCAGGCACCCGGCCTCGGTCTGCTCGCGGTGCAGCGCAAGGAGTCCGGCGACGTCATCGGCTACTGCGGGCTGACGCCTCGGGGGAGCGGCGCGCCCGGTGAGCCCGAGCTCGCCTACGAGCTGCTCCGCGCCGCTCAGGGCCGTGGCTACGCGACCGAGGCCGGCCGGGCCGTCGTCGCGTGGGCGCTCGACGCCGGGATCCCGCGCATCTGGGCCGAGGTGTGGGACTGGAACGTGGCGTCCCGACGCGTCCTGACCAAGCTCGGGTTCCGCGAGACCGCCCTTGTGACGCAGACGTCGCTCCACGGTCGCAGCCTGCTGACCGTGTGGGAGGAGTGAGGGGGTCCGCTCAGCCGTTCTGACATAATGTGCATTATCGGCGATTGCAGCATGCTGCGGTGGGACCAGAGATCTCCGCCTGCCGGGACGGATCGCCCGATCAGTCCGGGCGCATTCGCCGAGAACCACTCGAACGCCACCTCATGGCCGCGCGACGCCGAGCCGATGCGTCGGCGTGGGTATGGATCCGTGGCTCTCGCAGCGCTACGGCGGCGTGCGCAGGTCCGTGCGCACCCGCGCGTCGTCCGTCCGTGCACAGACGCCCAGCAGGCGCGCCCGGCGGGACGCCGACCGTCTGCTCGACGCGCTCGACCGCGAGCTGCGTGCGCGTCGCGCCCGGCGCCGCGCCACCGTCCTCATCGGCGCGATCAGCGCGGCTGTCGCGACGGCGCTCGTCGGGCACGCTCTCGGCCTGCTGTAGCGCACGATCCACGCGACGGCGCGACGCCGCCGTGACGTGTCCGCACGCTGGCGTCGGAACCGACGTCGCGCCGCGCAACCGGTGTCGTACAACTGTTCGAACCGCGGTGCTGCGTCGTTCGACGGCGACGGCGGCTGCTGGCACGCTGCACGCATGAACGACCGACCTGCGACGTCCCTGCCCGCCGTCGACCGGGCTGCCGCCGACGCGTTCTGGGCGGCCTACAGCGCCGCCCACCCCAGCGCGGCCGCCGGTGCACCGGAGTACACGGTCGAGTACTTCGGCGACTCCCCCAGGCTCGCCGACCAGCTGCTGCGCGCCGTCACGCACGGCCCCAAGCGCGCGACCGCCGAGCTCGTCGACGCGTACGTCGCGGGCGGAGACCTGCTGCCGCGGATCGGCGGGCACTGGATCGCGTGCGACGGCACCGGCCGGCCCGCCGCGATCTTGCGCACGACCGACCTACGGCTCGCGACGTTCGACGAGGTGGACGAGGCGTTCGCGTACGACGAGGGCGAGGACGACCGGACGCTCGAGAGCTGGCGGCGTGAGCACCGCCGGTACTGGACGCGGACGTGCGCCGCGCGCGGGGCGACCTGGTCCGAGCAGGACGAGATCGTGTGCGAGCGGTTCACGGTCGTGTGGCCACCCGAGCTCGCCGACGAGCCGACGTCGCATGAGCGGTGAGAGCGAGCACCTGAACCGCCGGCTGCTGCGCGCGCGGGACGCGATGGACCGGCGCCACGGCAGGGACTTCGGCATCCGCGACCCGTTCGGCAACCACGTGCGCATCGGCGACGTCCGACCCTGACGAGCGCGCCCTTCGGTGCGCCGCCACGGGTCAAGCGGTCGTGGCCAAGGCCTCCGCGATCATGCGGTGGCCCTGCGCCTCGAACGCCTCGTCTCCGACCTGGAACGCCCACGCCGCGGTTCCGACCGCCTCGCGCAGCCGCACACGCGCCCATGCGGTCGGTTCGCGTGGATCTGCCCCGTACCCGTCGAGGAACGCGTGCTCGAGCGCCGGGTCGCGCCCGAACTCCTGTGCGGCGAGCCGGGCGAGATCGACCATCGCGGGCCGCAGCGCGGCCCGACCGAAGTCGATGACGCGCACCACTCCCCCGTCCACGAGCCAGTTGCGGGGCTGCCAGTCGCCGTGGGTCGGCACCACGCGCGCGGGTGGGGTCGGCCAGGAGGCGACGACGGCGCGGATGTGCTCGACCACCTCGTCGTCCACCCGGTGCGGCGAGTCGAGCCACCGCAGCAACCGCGCGTTCTCGCGATGCTCGTACTCGTCGTCCAGGACAGGCTCCTGCGCGTGCAGCGCTGCGAGGAGCTCGCCCGCCTGACGGTAGGTCGCGGGGTCGGCTGCGGCGGGCGTGGCGAGCGCGAGGTCGCCGGGGAGCCACCTGGTGACGAGCAGCTTGGCTGTGCGGTCGGCACGGACGAGCTCGGGGGCGCGCCCCGCGGCGACCCAGGGGCCCAACCACTGCTCGTGCGCCGTGATCTCGCGCGCGAGGTGGTGGTCCGCGTCGTCGCCCGCCTTGACGACGAGGCGTTCGTCGTCGTGGGCGACCTCGAGCACGGTCGTGCCCACGAGACCCCAGCTGTGGTCGCGTAGCACCCGAGCGCCGGGAAGCCACCGCTCCACCAGCTCCCGCTGGCGAAGGCTGAGGCGATGGTGGTCGAGCGGCACCGACCGATCCTAGGACGGGCGGACGCGGCCGAACCGGCGAATGGGCGTGACCGGAGCCCGCGGATCCGCCAGGGTCGCGTGCATGGCGAACTGGGTGACGGCGGACGAGATCACGGCAGCACGCGACGCGTTCGAGCTCGCGATCGACGGCTGGGAGCGTCCCGTGGCGCACGGCGTGGGCCTCGTTCCGTCCGACGCGCCCGGGCCGCTCCCCGAGCACTTCCCGCTGGTCAACGCCGAGGGGCACCTTCTCCCGGGGGTCGTCGTCGCGCACGTCGTCGGCCACGCGTCCGGGACCGCCGCCTACCGGCTCACCCGTGCGCAGCTCGAGCGGGCCGTCGCGATGCTGCAGCCCGCCGAGGCGTGCGAGGTCTACCAGCACCCGAACCTGTGGACGTGGCGGGACACCTATCTCCCGGCGCTCGACGCCGATCCGGGCGCCACGCTCGTCGCCGTGTTCCTGGGCGACGAACCCGAGCACGCGCCGGACCCGGCGATCGACGCGTTCCGCGCCGCACGCACGAAGCGCTGAACGTCGCGATACGACCGGGAGCGCCGCCGCCGACGTGCGGCGCTGCGGGTGCTCGTGGTCAGCCGTCGAGCGCCTCGCCGAGGTTCGTCACGGTGACGTCGGCACCGAACCCGCCGCCCCACCGGCTCGTGACGGTGTACGCCGCCGAGCAGCCGGCCGCTCCCAGGGCGGGGGGTGCCACGCCCACCGCTGCGGCCACCATCCCGACGGCACCGGCCGCCCCCAGCGCCGCCGCCACTCGCGCCCGGTACGCCCTCGTCCGCCGCATGAGCGCCAACCCACGAGCGCGCCGCCGCGGCGCGGCAGGGCTGCGTCCACCCGCTTGCGGGCGCACATCGATTCGTCGTCGCGCCGGACGCGTGTCCGCGACCCGACCCCAGGCCCGCGGACCGCTCCCCCGTCCACCGCCGGGGCTGGGCGTCCTGCGGCCGTCGGTGCGGCTCTGCGACCGTGCGGCCATGACACGACGACCACCGCACACCTGGGACGCCGACGGACCGGACGACGACCTCGCGGACCTCGCCGCGCTCGTCGGCACCCGCATCGCCTCCCCTGCTGCGGCCGCGCGGCTGGTGCAGGATCTCGTCGGGCCGGAGGCCTACGGGCCGCCCGCGCTGTGGTGCGTGCTCCTGGACGCCGACGACCGCGTGCTCCCCCTCGTCCTCGCGATCAGCGAACGACCGCTGGCGGTCTCGGACGGCTTCGCGCAGTACCTCGCCGACGACCTCGCCGCGGTGCTCGAGCAGCACGCCGTGGGCGGTTCGGTCGTCGTCGCACTGGTCGGCGATGGCGACGAGGACGTGTGCGGGCAGCTGAGCTGGGTCGTCGAGCTCGAACGCACCCTGGGCGGAGCCGGGGTGCCGATGCACGCGATCGTCGCGGTCGGGCCGCACGGCCCGGCCGTGCTCGCCCCGGTGTAGAGCGGTGTGAGCTCAGCCGGCGTGAGGGTCAGGCGGGGTGAGCCGCGGCCCACGCGTGCGTCAGGCGGGAGCGACCTCGTCGATGGCCGCGAGCTGCTCGAGGTCCGGCTCCCACAGGATCGAGGCCACGTTGGCGTGCAGCTGCTCCGGCGTGCGCGCACCCGCGATCACCGACGCCACGCCGGGCTGCGCGGCGAGGCCGCCGAGCGCCAGCGTGGCGAGCTGGACGCCCCACTCGTCGGCGAGAGCCGCCAGCGCCTCGATGCGGTCGAAGTCCGCGCCCGCCAGCCGCTCCGGCAGTCGCGTGAGGCGCGCGCCCTCGGGTGCGCTCTCGCCGCGGCGGTACTTGCCGGTGAGCAGGCCCGAGGCGAGCGGCGTGTACGGGATGAGCCCGACCCCCGACGCCTCGACCGCGGGCACGAGCTCCGCCTCCGCACGGCGATCGAGCAGGCTGTAGCGGTTCTGCGCCGAGACGAACGGCGTCAGGCCGCCCGTCCGGGCGGTCCAGTCGGCCTGCACCACCTGCCACGCGGCGAAGTTCGACGAGCCGATGTACCGCACCTTGCCCTCGACGACGAGCTCGTGCAGCGCGGCGAGCGTCTCCTCGACGGGTGTCCCATCGTCCGGGGCGTGCATCTGGTACAGGTCGATCCAGTCGGTGCCGAGCCGCCGCAACGACGCCTCCACCGCACGACGCACGTACCGCCGCGAGCCGCGCGCACCCCAGTCCGGCCCGTTGACGCCCGCCATGTCCAGGCCGAACTTGGTCGCGATGACGACGTCGTCGCGCCGCCCGCGCAGCGCCGCACCGAGCAGCTCCTCGCTCCTGCCCGGTGTGTCGCCGTAGACGTCCGCGGTGTCGAACAACGTCACACCCGCCGAGAGTGCGGCGTCCACCAGGGACGTGACACCATCGTCAGGAAGCGTCGCGCCGAACGTGTTGCAGCCGAGTCCTGCGGTCGAGACGACCAGTCCCGAGTCGCCCATCCGGCGGTACGTCATGTCGGTCGGTGTCGAGGTCGCGGACATCACTCCTGCACAGTAGGCCCCCCGGGCCGCTCCGCGTGCGTTCACGATCCCTTCACGTCACGCTGGAACACTGAAGAGCTCTCCACCGTTGAGCCCGGTGGAACTCATACTCGACGAGCCGCGATCCGGCACGGAGGTCATTCTCATGGCGAACAGGTCCCTGCGCGGTATGCGCATCGGGTCGCAGAGCATGGAGACCGAGGAGGGCGTCGACTTCGCCCCTCGCCTCCAGGCGCACTACGACTGTCCCAACGGGCACACGATCATCCTCCCGTTCTCGGTGGAGGCGGATGTCCCCGTCGTCTGGGAGTGCCGGTGCGGTGCCGAGGCGCTCCTGCGGGACGCGTCGAAGCCCGAGGCCAAGGCGACCAAGCCGGCCCGCACCCACTGGGACATGCTGCTCGAGCGCCGCACGATCGGTGAGCTCGAGGAGCTCCTCGACGAGCGCCTCGACCTGCTGCGCGCCGGCAAGCTGCGCCGCAGCGCGTGACCGACCGAGCGCCGGGTCGACCCGGCGCCTGACCCGGCTCAGCGCCCGACGGCCTGGCCCTCGCGGCCGCTGCGCGTCACCTTCCTGAACGCTCCCGCCACCCGGCGGGAGCGTTCTGCTATCCCCCACCGGGTGACGTTCACGAGGGCCTCGACGACGATGTCACGGCTCATCTTCGACGCGCCGAGCTCGCGCTCGACGAACGTGATGGGCACCTCGACGACGCGCGCGCCCGCGGCGAGCGAGCGCAGCGTCATGTCGATCTGGAAGCAGTACCCGCGCGACGCGACGTCCCCGAGCGCGAGCTCGCGCAGCAGGTCGGCGCGGTAGGCGCGGAACCCGCCCGTCGCGTCGCGGACCGGGATGCCGAGCAGCAGTCGGGTGTAGGTGTTCGCCCCGCGCGAGAGGACCTCGCGGTTCTTGGGCCAGTTGACGACGCTCCCGCCGGGAACCCAGCGCGAGCCGAGGACGAGGTCGGCGTCAGGCAGCGCGGCGAGCAGCGCCGGCAGGTCCTGCGCGCGGTGCGAGCCGTCGGCGTCCATCTCCACGATCACGTCGTACGAGCGCTCGAGGGCCCACCCGAAGCCCGCGACGTACGCCTTCCCGAGCCCCTGCTTGGCGGTGCGGTGCAGGACGGAGACGGACCGCGCGACGCCCGCGTCACGCTCGTCGGCCGCGATCTGCTCGACCAGCTGCCCGGTCCCGTCGGGTGAGCCGTCGTCGACGACGAGGACGTCGGCGTCGGGCACGTGCTCGCGCAGTCGCGACAGCGCACCGGGGATCGACTCCTTCTCGTTGTACGTCGGGACGACGACGAGGACTCGTGCACTCACGCGGGCTCCCCCCGGTTCGTGCCGCGCAGGCGCGCGGCTCCTACAGCCCCGAAGAGCACGGCGCACACGGCCAGGGCGTCGATGCCCCAGGCCGGCCACGCCCCGAGGCGCGTTGCCCACGTCTGCGACGTGCGCAGCGGAAGGGTAGCGATCATCTGGTCCGCAGTGAACAGCTCCGTGCTCTGGGTGAGCGCTCCGTTCGGCTGGATCACACCGCTCACGCCCACCGTCGAGATCTGGACGGTGGCCCGTCCGTGCTCGACGGCGCGGATCCGGGACATCGCGAGCTGCTGGGTCGACTCGTCGGACCGGCCGAACGTCGCGTTGTTCGTCTGCACGACGATGATCTCGCCCCCGGCCCGGACGGCGGACCGCACGAGCGCGTCGTAGGCGACCTCGAAGCAGATCACGTCGCCGATGCCGACGGTGCGGCCGAGTCGCTCCGACGCGAGCGGGATCACACCCTCGCCCTCCCCCGGCAGCATGTCGCGGGTGACGCGGTCGACCGCGGACGAGAACAGGCGCGCGACGGAGCGCAACGGGATGTACTCGGCGAACGGCGCCGGGTGGCGCTTCGAGTAGGTCGCAACCACGCCTTGTTCGGGCTCCCACAAGACTGAGGTGTTGTATCGCCCGCCGGACTCGGGGTACTCGACCGTGCCGACGAGCATGGGCGCGCCGACGGCCTGGGCGGCGTCGTCGATCGCGGTCGCTGCCTGCTCGTCGACCTGCGGGTCGATGTCCGTCCCGTTCTCCGGCCAGAGCACCAGGTCGAGCTCGCCGGGCTCGACCTGGTCGAGCAGCGCGTGCGTGCCCCGCACGTGGTTGTCGAGCACCACGGCACGCCGTCCGAAGGCGTCGAGCCCCTGCCCCGGGACGTTGCCCTGCACCGCGCCGACCTTCAGCGTGCCCGCCTCCGCGCCCGTCGGCAGCGGCACCGAGAAGCCCACGAGGACCAGCAGCACGGCCGCGAGGGCGCTGCTCGCCGCGGTGACCAGGCGTGCGTGGCGCAGGGCGATCAGCGCTCGGCCCAGGAGCACGCCGCCGGCGCAGACGACCGCGCTCAGCAGCGGCACGCCGCCGATCGCCGCGAACCCGAGGACCGGCGAGTCCGACTGCGAGAACGCCAGGCGCCCCCAGGGGAACCCGCCGAACGGCCACGCCGCGAGGCCCTCCTCGAGCGCGACCCAGATGACGACGAACACGGGCAGCTGCCACCAGGGGCTGCGCCAGACGGCCTCGCCCCGACGCGCCCACGTCCAGGCGGCACCGAAGACCGCGACGTACGCCGCGCACGCGAGCGAGAGCATGAGCCACGGCACGGGACCGACCGCCTCGTCGGCCCACGTGATCAGCGCGGGGTAGAACGCGAGCCCCCAGAGCAGCCCGACCAGGGCGTTCCAGCGCGCGCTGTCGCGCCGTAGCGCCAGGTAGAGCAGCGCCATGCCGAGGAACGCCGCCGGCCACACACCGGGTCCTGGGAAGGCGACGCGCGTCGCCAGGCCTCCGGCCACGGCGAGCAGCAGCGTCCACCATCGGGGCGGTGAGGCGGTGGGCACCGCGCCAGCCTAGGCGAGAAACCGAGGCGTGCCGGACGCCGCATCGAGGACCACTCGGCTGTGCCAGGAGGCAGGTCGGCGCTCGGTCAGGCCGTCCGGGCCGACCGACCGGCCCGCGTGTCCTTCGTACCGGTCGCGCGCCAAGCGCGACGACCGTTGTCTACTGAACACGCGGGCCCGGCCGGAGCCTGTGGGACCACCGCCGGACGGCGGCCCCGCTCCTGGGCGGTGGCTGGTGCGACCGGCTGGTGACCTCCTCGTCACGACACCCCCTGGGCGGCGGGTCACCCGGAAAACTACCGCTCTCAGAAACGGTGTCAAGCCCGCGTCGACGCAGGCCACGGGACTCGTCGCAGGTCAGCGCGCAGCGTCCCGGACTGGTCGGTTGTCCGTGTCCGGCGTGTCGCCCGCGTGTCGCAATCTCGACCTCGTCGTGTCCGGACCGTGACCCGCGGACGACGCCCGCGCTCACCCGAGCGGGGGCCACGCGAGCGAGGCGAAAATCACCCGCTCGTCCTACGCGGCGCCCCGGGCTACGCCAGGCTGTCGAACAGGACCACCCCGTCGCGCACGGTCCGCAGGCACCGGGGCGGCACCTCGTTCGCCCCCAGCAGCGGAAGCAGCGGCGTGCCGGCCTGGGCGTCCGGGCTCCACGCGGACAGCCGCCCGTCCGGCGCCTGCACCGCGAGGTGCTCGGCGCGCCAGATGGCCAGGTGCGCGGGCGCGCCGACGCGCAGCTCGCCGATGTGGTCCATCCCGGCGAGCCGCCACCCGCCGCGCGTCGCGGCGCGGAAGGCCGCCCGCGCCGAGAGCCGCTGCTCGCTCGCGTGGTGCTCCACCGCCGCGCGCACGCCCGCCCACGGGTCGAGCGGGGTCACGGGTGCGTCCGAGCCGAACGCGAGCGGGATGCCCGCGCCCGCGAGATCGGCCAGCGGGTTCAGCGCCGCCGCGCGAGCGCGCCCCAGGCGCGCCGCGTACATCCCGTCGGGACCGCCCCACGCGGCGTCGAACGCCGGCTGCACGCTCAGCCGCACGCCGAGCAGGACGAGCGCCGCGAGGGTGGGCGCGTCGACCATCTCGGCGTGCTCGAGCCGCACGCCGGTGCGTGCGATCGCCGCGGGCCCCTCGACGTCGATCGCAGCCCGCAGGCCGATCAGCACCTCGTCCATGGCGCGGTCGCCGATCACGTGGAAGCCGGCCTGCACGCCCGCGCGCGACGCCGACGTGATGTGGTTGGCGATGCGCTCGGCGGTGAGGTGGAGCACGCCGTCGCCGGGCGCGTCGACGTACGGCGCACGCAGCGCCGCGGTCCGGGAGCCGATCGAGCCGTCCACGTTGAGGTCGCCGCCGAGCCCCGTCAGGCCGGGGACCGCCGCGAGCACCTCCCGTGCGTCGTCGACCGTCTCGCACGCCTCGCCCCGATAGGCGACCAGGTGCGGCAGCCCGCCCGCCGGGTCGCGCGTGAGCTCGAGGAGCTCGACCAGGCCCTGGCGCGTGTCGATGAACGGGGCGGAGTTCTCGTGCACCGAGACGATGCCGCGGGCCGCCGCGTGCTCGAGCGCCAGGCGGTACAGGCGCGTGCGTCGAGCGGGGTCCATCGAGCGTGCGGCCTCGCGTGCGGCGTGGTGCGCGTCGCGCTCCACCCGTCCGTCCGCGGACCACCCGGGGAGCCGCGACAGGCCGAGCCCCTCGGCGAGGGAGGTCGAGACCACCGCGGAGTGGATGTCCGCACGCGCCAGGTACACCTGCCGGCCGCGCGCGGCCGCGTCGAGCTCGTCGCGGGTCGGACCGCGTCCCTCGGGCCAGCCGGTCTCGTCCCAGCCGAAGCCCAGCAGCACGTCGTCGCCGGCACGGGCGTCGGCTGCCCGACGGACCGCGCCGAGCGCCTCGTCGAGCGACCGGGCGGTGCTGAGATCGACGGACTCGAGCGCCATGCCGGTCTCGAGCACGTGCACGTGCGCGTCGACGAAGCCGGGCGTGACGATCGCGCCGTCCAGGTCGACGACCTCGTCGGCGCGCGCGGCGAAGCCGTCGGCCGTGTCGTCCGCGCCGAGCCAGGCGACAGTGCCGTCCTCGACGAGCAGGGCCTCAGCGAACGGGTCTGCCGGGGAGTGCACGACGCCGCCGCGGTACAGGGTGGAGCTCACACGCGCACGATAGGGCACCCGCAGCCCACGGGCCTGCTCCCCGCGCTGCGCGACCGCGCGCGAGCCCGCAGGTCACGGCCTGGACCGGTCGGGACGCGAGCAGCGTCACACCGAGGAGTAGGCCACCACCCCACGGCGCAGCGCGGTCACGGCCGTGGCCGCCGTGGTCCGGATCCGCTCGTGCGGGCCCGCCTGGGCGAGCTGGTCGAGCACGTCGATGACCTGCTTGCACCACCGCACGAAGTCGCCCGCGGTCAGGTCGGAGCCCCGCAGCACCGCGTCGAGGCTGCGGCCCGCGGCCCACCGGTGCACGGCCTCGACCAGGCCGAGGTCGAGCGGCTGGATGGTCTCGAGGCGGTGCGCCGACTCGAGGTCCTCGAGCTCCGACCAGGCCCGGACGGTGCCTTCGAGCGCGACGCCCAGGCGCGAGCGCGGACCGCCCGGCACGTGGGGTTCGGTGTCCTCCTCACGTCGCGAGCGGTACACGACGGTCGAGACCGCGGCGGCGAGACCGGGCGCGTCGAGGTCGTCCCAGACGCCGCGCCGCAGGCACTCGGCGAGCAGCAGGTCGTTCTCCGCGTAGATCCGCCGCAGCCACCGGCCGTCGGCGGTGACCCGCAGCGCGCGCGGACCGTCCGCGGGTTCGAGGTAGCCGAGCGTGACGAGCACGTCGCACGTGCGGTCGAAGACCACGGAAATCGAGCCGGTGCGACCGGCGATGCGCCCGACGAGCGCGTCGTGCTCGGCCTTCAGCCGCGCCCAGCGCTCGGCCCAGCGTGCGTGCTCGTCGCGGTCGGGGCACGCGTGGCACGGGTGCGACCGCAGGCGCCGCCGCAGCTGCGCGACGTGCGCGTCGTCGTCGGAGCGCGGGGGCGTGCGACGGCGCTCGTGGGGCGCCGGCGTGAGGTCCGCGACCGCCTCGCGCAGGCGGGCGGCGAGCTCACGCCGCGTGGCCGGCACGCGCACGCTCAGGTCGCGCGGCACCCGCAGGTGACCGACGGTGCGTACGCCCGCACCGACGTCGGCCACGGTCAGGCGCAGCACCTGACGGTCGGTGGTCAGGACGGTCGGACGTGGGCCGTCGAACCCGCCCTTGACCCCGGGGTCGACGACGACCGCGAAGCCGCTGCGCCGCCCGCCGGGGACCTCGAGCACGTCCCCGGCACGCAACCCCTCGAGCGACGCGAGCGCCCGGGCGCGACGCGCACCCGCCTCCTGACGGCTCGCGTCCTTCTCGGCGCGTGAGATCTCGCGTCGCAGCGCCGCGTAGTCCGCGAAGTCGCCGAGGTGGCACTGCATCGCCTCCGCGTAGCCCTCGAGCGCCTCGGTGTGCGCCTGCGCCTGCCGGGCCAGTCCCACCACGCCACGGTCGGCCTGGAACTGCGCGAACGACGTCTCGAGCACCTCCCGTGCGCGCTCGCGACCCACCTGCGCCACGAGGTTGACCGCCATGTTGTACGTCGGGCGGAAGCTCGAGCGCAGGGGGTACAGACGCTTGGACGCCAGGCCCGCGAGCTGCACGGGGTCGAGGCCCTGGTGGGCGACGACGACGGCGTGCCCCTCGACGTCGATCCCCCGACGACCCGCGCGCCCCGTGAGCTGGGTGTACTCACCGGGCGTCACGTCCACGTGCCGCGAGCCGTCCCACTTCACGAGCTTCTCGAGCACCACGGACCGCGCGGGCATGTTGATGCCGAGCGCCAGGGTCTCCGTGGCGAACACGACCTTCACCAGACCGCGGGAGAACAGGTCCTCGACCGTCTCCTTGAACAACGGGAGCATGCCGGCGTGGTGCGCAGCGACGCCGCGCGTGAGGGCGTCGGCGAGCTGCCAGTAGCCGAGCACCTCGAGGTCCTCGGGTGGGACCGCGGCGCACCGCTGCTCGACCACCTGACGGATCTCGGCCTGCTCGGCGGGCGTCGTCAGACGCACCCCGGCGGCCAGGCACTGCTCGACCGCGGCCTCGCACCCGGCACGCGAGAAGATGAACACGATCGCGGGCAGGAGGCCCTCACGGTCGAGCAGGTCGACGACCGCGAACCGGGGTGCGGGGCGGATCCCCGGCCCGCCGCCGCCGGGCCGCCCACCCCCGGGGCGGTGGCCTCCGCGGCCCCGGTAGCCGCGGTCGCCGGGACCGCGTCGGTCGTCCGACGAGCGCGCGGCGAGCAACCGGCGCAGGTCCGGGTTGATCGGCGGGTCGACGCCCGGGTCCGTGGGGTCGACGTGGCCGGCGTACAGCTCGAGCAGCTCGTCACGTACCAGGACGTGCTGACCGAGCGGCACGGGCCGGTGCTCGCTCACGACGACGGTCGTGTCACCGCGCACGGTGGCGAGCCAGTCGCCGAACTCCTCGGCGTTCGAGACCGTCGCCGACAGCGAGACGAGCTGCACGTCGTCGGGCAGGTGGATGATGACCTCTTCCCACACCGGACCCCGGAACCGGTCGGCGAGGTAGTGCACCTCGTCCATCACGACGAAGCCCAGCCCGGCCAGCGTGCCCGACCCCGCGTAGAGCATGTTGCGCAGGACCTCGGTCGTCATGACGACGACCGGGGCCTCGGAGTTCACCGTCGTGTCGCCCGTGAGCAGCCCCACCTTGTCCGGGCCGTAGCGGCGGACCAGGTCGGCGTACTTCTGGTTGGACAGCGCCTTGATCGGCGTCGTGTAGAACGCCTTGCGGCCCGCGACGAGCGCGAGGTGCACGGCGAACTCGCCGACGACCGTCTTGCCCGCCCCGGTCGGCGCCGCCACGAGCACCCCGCTGCCGCGCTCGAGCGCGCGGCACGCCTCGACCTGGAAGTCGTCGAGCTGGAACCCGATCAGCTCGCGGAACGCCGCGAGCTCACCGCGCTCGTCGGCCGCACGACGGCGCGCGGCCGCGTACCGCTCGGCAGGCGAGAGCTCGACCTCGTCGGACGGGCGCGACTGCGGAGCGCGGGGCCGCGAGGCGCTCGACGCTGCGTCGAGCGGGCCCGAGGACGCCGCCGACGGACGCTCGGACGGCTTGCGGCGATGGCGGGAGCGGGACGGCACCTGCCCACCCTAGGCACGCCTGGTCAGGCCAGGACGGACAGCGCGCCGGGCACGACGCTCAGCTGCAGGGGCAGCGGGCCGATCCGCTCGCCGTCCGCGAACGCCGGTGGCGGCACCGCGCCGAGGGCGGGCACCGCCTCGACGAGCACGTCACGTGCGCGCAGCACCTGCACGCGCGGGTCGCCCACGTGCTTGCCATGGTAGAGGCCGGGAAAGATCCGCACGACGCCGCTCTTGGTGAACGGCCCGGCGACGACGACGTCGAGCAGCCCGTCGTCGACACGCGCGTCGGGCGCGATCTTCACTCCCCCGCCGAACCACCGGGCGTTGGCGACCGCGACCACGGTCCCGGGCGACTCCCACACCTGGCCGTCGTACGTCACGCGGTACCCGAACGGCCGGAACCGGCCGAGCTCACCGGCGAGCGCGCGCACGTAGCGCGCCGAGCCCTTCGGCCACGCGTACCCGTTCGCGCGCGCGTTGACCGCGGCGTCGATGCCGCACGAGAGCACACCGACGAACCACTCGCGCCGTCGGGTGCCCGGCGGGCCGACCCGCACGGCGTCGATCGCGCGGGGCCCCGTCGCGAGGCCGTGCTGGATCGCGGTCACGGACGCGGCGACGTCTCCGCGCGGGAGCTCGAGCGTGCGGGCGATGTCGTTGCCCGTGCCGGCCGCGACGATGCCGAGCGGCACCTCCGTGCCGGCGACGACGTTCGCACCGAGGTGCACCATGCCGTCACCACCGACCACGACGAGAGCGGCCAGCCCGCCGAGGGCGCCCGCACGCGCGCGGTCCGTGGCCTGCGCGAGCGACGGGCCGGAGAGGTCCTCGACCTCGAAGCCGAGCCCGCTCAGGCGCGCGTGCGCCTCGCGACCTGCAGCCGAGCCCCGGCCCTTCCCCGCGGTCGGGTTCACGACCAGCCCGATGCGGGCCGTCATGCGAGCCGATCCTGCTCGGGGGGCATCGACCCGTCGAGCGCCGGGAGACCCTCGGCGCGTCGCCGCCGGTCGACCCGGCGGTCGTGCAGCGCGCACACCCCGAGCGCCACGAAGTACAGGCCGCAGATCGGCAGCGCGACGACGATCATCGTCAGCGCGTCGGGCGTCGGGGTCATGACCGCCGAGAACGTGAAGGCCACCAGGACGGCCCAGCGCCACGCCCGGCGCCACGTCTCGGCCCGGCCGATCCCCGCGAAGTTGAGGGCGACCATGAGGACCGGGAGCAGGAACGCGAGCCCGAACGCGAGCAGCAGCCGCATGACGAAGCTGAGGTACGTCTGCGCGTCGATGAGGTTGGTCGCGTCCTCGGGCGTGAACTCCGTGAGCAGGCGGACCGCGTTGGGCAGGGCCCAGAACGCGAGCGCCGCACCCGCGAGGAACAGCGGCACCGCGCCAGCCAGGAAGCCGACCGCGTAGCGCCGCTCCTTCGTCGTCAGACCGGGAGTCACGAACGCCCACAGCTGGTAGATCCACCACGGGCTCGACACGAAGACGCCCAGGAACAGCGAGACCTTGATCTTCATGTCGAACGACGTCGCGACGCCCGCGAAGTTCAGCGCGACGATCGTGTCGCGGTCCGCGGCGACGTCCCTCAGGGGCTGCTGCAGGAGGTCCAGCACCGGGACGTAGAGGAACCAGCCGGCGATCGCGCCGACGACGAGTCCCAGCGCGGCGAAGAACAGGCGGCGACGCAGCTCGAGCAGGTGCGCCCGCAGGGGCATCCGTCCGCCGGGGGCGGACCCCCGACGATCGGTGGCCACGGGTCCCTCAGGAGGTCGAGCTCGAGTCGCTCTCGCTCGGCCGGTCCGCCGGCGACGGCCGCTCGGCCTGCGGCGAGGCGCCGGGCACCGGCGGTGCGGCGGGCGCGGTGGACGGCGAGACGGGCGGCACGGGCGCGGCGGGGGTCGTGGGCGCGTGCGTGGCGGGCGCGTCGTCGCCGGTGAGGTCCTTCATCTCGCGCTTGAAGATGCGCAACGACTGGCCCACGCTCTTGGCGAGGTCAGGCAGGCGCTTCGCGCCGAACAGCAGCAGGATCACCACCACCAGGACGACGATGTGCCAACCCTGCAGGTTCCGTGCCATGTGAGTCCCTCTTCGCGTCCGGAGTCGCCCGATCCTAACCGGCCGCGGTCGCGCGACGCGCACCCCGACGACGCACACGCCACGCGACATGCGCCGCATGTGACGGTCAGCGCCGGCCGGTCGTCGGCACAGGCGGTCGTGGGTCCAGGCGGCGGTCAGGTCCAGGCGGTGATCTGGTCCGGGCGGTGGTCAGGTCCAGTAGGTGCGCCAGCCGCGCGCGGTGGCCGCGTGCTGCTCGGCACGCGCCTCGCGACGGGCCCGTCGGTCCGCACGCAGCCGCCACACCGCCGCGCGGAGCTCGTCGCGGTCCGTGAAGAGCGTGGCCGAGGTGTCGGGACGCTCCCGGGCCGCCAGCTCGGCGAGCTGCTCGGCGCGCGTCGCGAGCTCGCTCGCGGCCTCGCCCGCGCGGGCGAGCTCACGCCCGAGCGCGACGACCGAGCGCCACAACCGACGGGCCAGGAAGAACGCGCCGACGAGCGTCCCCACCACGAGCACCGACCACAGGGCGAACCACACGTCAGGCTCCCCCGTGGTCGTCGCGGACGCGCGACGTGCGCGCGAGCGGCCCGTACGCCGCCAAGGCCGCCCGCGCGGTGCTCGCGACCTCGGCCGCGACCGACCTGGGACGCACGTCGATGATCTCGTTCGCGGCCTGCATGACCAGGTGCCGTAGCCACGCCGGGCTCACGACGCGCAGGTCGATCTCGAACGAGCCGTCCTCGAGGTTGCGCACCTCCTGCACGGGCGTCGACTCGGCGATCCACCTCCCCGGGCTCGCGAGGTGCACGGTGACGAGCTCGCCGTCGTCGCCCGGTGCGAACTCGCCGCCGGACTCGACGCGGTGGTGCTCGGCGGGCTCGTCGAGCACACGTGCCGTCAGGATGCGGTCGACCCGGAACAGCCGCTCCCCCTCGACCGCATGGCACCAGCCGAGCAGGTACGAGCGGTCGGTGTCGGTCACGAGCCGGATCGGGTCGACGTCACGCTCGGAGGAGACGTCGGCGGCGTTCACGTACCGCAGGTGGAGCCGACGTCCCTCGCGCAGCGACGTCGCGAGCGCCGCCGCGACCTCGGGCGCGGCCGCGAGCGTCAGCGACACGTCGACCGTGCCGGCGGCGTCGCCCACCGCAGCGGTGAGCTTCGCGAGCGCCGAGCGGACGACCTGCGCGCGCTCGTCGTCGAGCGCGCCCCCCAGGCCGGCGTCCAGCGCGCGCAGCGACGCGACGAGCGCGACGCCCTCGCGCGCGCTCAGCCGCAGCGGACGCGTCATGTTGCGCGACTCGGTGAGCCGCACGACACCGCGCTCGTACGACGAGAAGTCGAAGTCGATGAGGTCGTACGGCAGGTACCCGGGCGTCCCGCTGACCCACAGCGTGTCGATGTCCGCCATGACCTGCTCGCTGGTCACGCCGAACTGCCGGGCGAGCTCCTCGACGGACGCGCCCTCGTGCCGGTCGAGGAACGCCACCAGGCCGAGCAGCCGGACCACGCGGTCGCTCGCGCGCTCAGCCACGCTCCACCTCCAGCACCTCGGCGTCGTCCACGGGCGCCCGGTCGAGCACCGCGTCGAGCGCCGCGGCGCGCTCCAGCAGGTCCAGCACACGTCCCCGCACGTCGGGCGGGTCGAGCACGAGCACCGCGTCGCCGTAGCCGACGAGCTCCTCGGCGAGCTCCCACGCGTTGCGGAATGCGACGTGCACGACGTCACGTCCGACGACCAGCGGCCCGACGACGGGGTCCTGCGACCAGTCGGGCGCGCCCGGGGGCGCCTCGATCGCGCGCACGCGCGTCGCCTCGGCCCGCTCGGGGAGCACCGCGAGCGTCGCGATGCGCGCCGGTCCCTCGCGCCACGCGGCCATGGCCTGCTCGACCTGCTCGGGGCTGGGCGCCGGGAACGCGCCCGGCTCCCCCACGGTCTTGATCGAACCCTCGATGCGGCTGAGCCGGAACGACCTCGTCGCCTGACGGTCCTGGTCCCAGCCGAGGAGCACCCAGCCACCCCGCCGCGCGATGAGCTGCCACGGCTCGACGCGCCGCTCGCGCACCTCCCCGGTGCTGGCCGCGCGGTACGTCAGGCGCACCACCTGGCGCGCCTGCGCGGCGTCGAGCAGCGGCGCGAACACCGCCCCGCCCGACCGCACGCGGGGCGCGAGGCCCGCGACCAGGTCGGTCGCACCCGGGCCCTGGCCGACCGCGCGCAGCTTCGTGAGCGCACGCGCGGTGTCCCCGCGCATCGTGCGGTCCTGCCACGTCTGGGCCGCGAGCGTCAGCACGCCGAGCTCCGCCGCGGTCAGGTCGATCGCGGGCAGCGCGTACGCGTCGAGGTCGATGCGGTAGCCGATGTCGTCTCCGTGCCCCGCGTCGGTCACCGTCACGAGCGGGATACCGAGGTCGCGCAAGGTGTCCTTGTCGCGCTCGAACATGCGCTCGAACGCCTCGTCGCTCGGGGCGTCGGCGTATCCGGCCACGGAGGCGCGCACCTGCTCCTTCGTCATGCGCCCGTGCGTGTTCACGAGGGCGATGAGGAGGTTGAGCAGGCGCTCGGCGGGGTCGATCGGACTGGGCATCGGGTCCACCGTAGTGGCCGGTAGCGTGGAGACGTGATCACGTGGCGTGCGGGTGTCGTCGAACAGGTCGGGACGTCGTGGCAGGGGGCCACCGAGCTGACGGTGGCTCTGGACCAGCCGTGGGCTGACCCGACGCTGCCGGCGAGGGTCAAGTCGCTCGCGTACCCCGCGCTCGTCGGCTCCCTCGAGCGGGGCCGTCGCGTGTGGGTCAACGTCTCCGCGCTGGCCCGCGGGCTCGGCACGGGCGGGTACGCGCTGGTCATCGCCCCGGCGGACGGCCAGCCGGCCGACCCGCCTCCGTCGCCGGGCCACCTCGTCAAGGCGCGCTACACGCCGCTGCAGGCCATGGTGCTCGGCGTCGACGACCAGGAGTCCGAGCACCACGACACGATGCGGGACGCCGACGACCTGGACGGCCTGCCCGTCGTCGTCGCCGACCTGCACTCCGCTCTCCCCGCGATCGTCGCGGGCGCCCGCCTCGCGGCCGAGCGCGCGGGTCGTGCCGTGCCGAGCATCGCGTACGTGATGACGGACGGCGGGGCGCTGCCCGCGTGGTTCTCCCGCTCGGTGGCGGGGTTGCGTGACGCCGGCTGGATCTCCACGTGCATCACCGCCGGCCAGGCGTTCGGCGGCGACCTGGAGACCGTCTCGGTGCACACCGCGCTCCTGGCGGCCAGGCACGTCGCGGGTGCGGACCTCGCGGTCGTGGTCCAGGGACCCGGCAACCTCGGCACGGGCACGCGGTGGGGCTTCTCAGGCGTCGCGGCCGGAGAGGCCATCAACGCGGCCGCGGTCCTGGGCGGGCGACCGGTCGCGTCGCTGCGCGTCTCGGGTGCCGATCCCCGCGAGCGTCACCTCGGGATCTCGCACCACTCGCTGACCGCGTACGGGAAGGTCGCGCTCGTGCCCGCGGACGTCGTCGTCCCGGTCTTCGACCCGGCCGAGCCCGGGCTGGGACCCCTGAGCGCTCGGGTGCGCGAGCAGGCCGCCGTGCTCGTCGAGCCGGAGGGCCGTCATCGGCTCGTCGAGGTCCCGGCCGGTCCCGACGTCTGGCACGCGCTCACGACGTCACCCGTGCGGCTGTCGACCATGGGCCGCGGCCTGGACCAGGACCCGTCGGCGTTCCTCGCGGCGGCCGTCGCCGGGGTCCACGCGGTCGCGCTGCTCGACCAGCCTGCTCGGTAGCGCGGGACGCCGCAGCAGCACCGGGCGGCGCGAGTCGGGCGGTCGGGGCTGCTCGGTCGTCGGCGGTGCGTCAGTCGTCGCGCTCGGTGCCGCTGCGCGCCGCCACCAGCGTCGACAGGCGCTGCGCCTCCGCGAGGGCGCGCTCGCCGTCGGCGCGCTGGATCCCCATGACGGCCAGCGTGTCACCGTCGGCGAGGTCGAGCTGGACCCACGGGCGGTCGCCGAACCGGACCGCGACCACCTGCGGCCACGTCAGACGCGTCGTGACCATGAGGTTGCGGACGGTCAGGCCGTCCTCGT
The DNA here is from genome assembly GCF_007989825.1 of Cellulomonas persica. Taxonomy (GTDB): domain Bacteria; phylum Actinomycetota; class Actinomycetes; order Actinomycetales; family Cellulomonadaceae; genus Cellulomonas; species Cellulomonas persica. Next base: position 335,415 of record NZ_BJUA01000002.1, read on the forward strand.
CGGGCACCGCCGCGACCGACGCCTGACGCCAGCAGAACCAGACGATCGCGAGGGCGAAGAGCACGAAACCCGCGACATCCAGCGACGACAACGGCATCAGCACGACGAGCAGCACGGTAGCGAGCACCACGACGACGGCCAGCGCGAGCGAGGCGATCCGCGCCAGGCGAGGTCGGAACGGCGCGAGGGCCTGCGCCACGGCTACAGCCGGCAGGCGTGGATCGAGGTGACGAGGATTGCGCGCGCACCCAGGTCGTAGAGCTGGTCCATGACGCGGTTGGTCTGGTCGCGCCGGACCATGGCGCGCACGGCCGCCCAGTCGCTGTTGTGCAGCGGCGAGACGGTCGGCGACTCCAGACCCGGCGTGATGGCGACGGCCTGGTCGACGAGCTCGAGGGGGCAGTCGTAGTCCATCAGCACGAACTCGCGCGCGGTGAGCACGCCCTGCAGGCGCCGGGTCAGCACGTCGAGCCCGGCAGGCACCTCGACGTCGGAGCGTCGCGCGAGCACCGCCTCCGAGCGCAGCAGCGGCTCCCCGAACACGTCCAGACCTGCTGCGCGCAGCGTCGAACCGGTCTCGACGACGTCGGCGATCACGTCGGCGACGCCCAGCCGGATCGCGCTCTCGACCGCACCGTCGAGGCGGACGATCGCGCTGGGCTCGATGCCGCGCTCGGCGAGGCTCGCGCGCACCAGGACCGGGTAGGACGTCGCGACCCGCCGGCCGGCGATCTGCTCGAGGTCGGTCAGCGTGCCTGCGGTCGTGGCGAAGCGGAACGTGGAGCGCGCGAACCCGAGCGGCAGGTGCTCGACCGCGGCGGACTCGGAGTCGAGCAGCAGGTCGCGCCCGGTGATACCGACGTCGACCGTGCCCGCGCCGACGTACACCGCGATGTCGCGCGGGCGCAGGAAGAAGAACTCGACGTCGTTGTCCGGGTCGGGCAGGACGAGCTCGCGCGAGTCGCGCCGCTGGCGGTAGCCGGCCTCACGGAGCATCTCGACGGCGGGCTCGGACAGCGAGCCCTTGTTTGGGACGGCGATGCGCAGCACAGGAGTTCCTTCGGACGGGCTCAGAGGTGGGCGTAGACGTCGTCGAGCGTGAGCCCGCGCGCCAGCATGAGCACCTGCAGGTGGTAGAGCAGCTGCGAGATCTCCTCAGCGGTGCGCTCGTCGCCCTCGTGCTCCGCGGCCATCCAGACCTCGGCGGCCTCCTCGACGATCTTCTTGCCGATCGCATGCACGCCCGCGTCCAGCTCGGCGACGGTGCCGGAGCCCGCAGGCCTGGTCACCGCCTTCTGCGACAGCTCGGCGAACAGCGCGTCAAAGGTCTTCACGTCGGCCAAGGGTAGACGGTGCGCCGCGCCCGCCCGTCGCGGGTTCGGGGGCTGGGACGTCCGTCGCCACGACGAGGGGTGGCGCGAGGCGCTGCGCGCGCCACCACACGACGAACCCGTAGGCGACGACGCACCCGTACACGAGGTACAGGACGGCCGACGGGTAGTAGCCCGCCGAGAGCAGCAGCGGGACGCCGACGACGTCCACCCCGATCCAGATCAGCCAGAACTCGATCCAGCCGCGGGCCATGCCGTACGTCGCGAGCAGCGAGCCCGTGAAGATCCAGGCGTCCGCCCACGGCCCCCACGAGCCGAGCTCACGGAACACCCACGCGAACGCGACCGTACCGACCACGGCCGCCGGACCGAGCAGCGCCCACCCGCGCAGGCCCGCCCAGCGCGGCTCGACCGCGGGGGCGTCCGGGACGCCGGCGTCCAGCGCGGCCCGTCGGGTCCGGCTCCAGCGCATCCAGCCGTAGACCGACACGACGACGAAGAACACCTGGCGACCGGCCTGCCCGTACAGGTCGCGGTGCTGCGGCGTGTCGAAGACGGCACCGAGGAACACCGTGAAGAGCAGCACGTTGCCGACGATGCCCACGGGCCAGGCCCACACCTTGCGGCGCAGCCCGCCGACCGCCGACGCGAGGCCGAACAGGTTGCCGACGATCTCGCGCCACAGGATCTCGTGGCCCGCGATCGTCACGGTGGCGTCGAACAGCCACCCCACCGGGCCGCTCACGCGCGGGTCAGGCCACGCAGCGCCGCGACCGTGGCGACGGCCGCCTGGGCGGCCTCGTACCCCTTGTCCTCGACCGAGCCGGGCAGCCCGGCACGGTCGAGCGCCTGCTGCTCGTCGTCGCACGTCAGCACGCCGAAGCCCACCGGCACGCCCGTGCTCACCGCGACGTCGGTCAAGCCCGTGGTCGCCCCCGAGCACACGTACTCGAAGTGCGGCGTGCCGCCCCGGATCACGACGCCGAGCGCCACGACCGCGTCCGCCCCGCCGCGCGCGGCGACGGCCGCCGCGACCGGGAGCTCGAACGTGCCGGGCACGCGCACGACCGTGACGTCCTCCACGTGGGCCTCGGCCAGCGCGCGGCGTGCGCCGTCCAGCAGACCGTCCATCACGACGGTGTGCCACGAGGCCGCGACGACGACGACGCGCAGGCCCGTGCCGTCGACGGTCAGGGTGGGTGCTCCGGCGCCGCTCATGCGAGGTCCTCCAGGGGTGCGTAGGTGTGGTCGGCCCGGTCCGCGCCCGGCGTCGCCGGTGCGGCGTGGACGGGTGCGACGGGGATGGGGTCCCGCACGGAGGCGGGGTCGTTCGCGGCGTCGAGGTGCAGCACGTGGCCCATCGACGTCGCCTTGGTGCGCAGGTACGCCTCGTTCTGCGGCGTGCGGCCCACCTCGAGGCCGCGCACCTCGACGACCTCCACGCCGTGCGCGCGCAGGCCCGCGACCTTGGCGGGGTTGTTCGTCAGGAGCTGGACGCGCTCGACGCCGAGCGCACGCAGGATCGCGGCCGCGCTGCCGTACTCGCGGCGGTCGGCGGGCCACCCGAGGTCGAGGTTCGCCTCGACGGTGTCCCGCCCCTCGTCCTGCAGCGCGTACGCCGCGACCTTGGCGAGCAGGCCGATCCCCCGGCCCTCGTGCCCGCGCAGGTAGACCACGGCGCCGCCCTGCTCGGCCGCGATCTCGAGCGCCGCGTCGAGCTGCGGGCCGCAGTCGCAGCGCGCCGAGCCGAACGCGTCGCCGGTGAGGCACTCGCTGTGCACCCGGACGACGGGCGTCGCGGCCAGGCCGCTCGTCGGCACGAGCGCGACGTGCTCGTCGCCCGTGCGCAGGTCCCGGAAGCCGTGGATGCGGAAGTCGCCGTGCCGGGTCGGCAGGTACGCGGTGTGCGTCGCGTGCACACGCGGACGGCCCTCGCCCGGCTGCGGGGTCTCGACGACGTCGTCGTGCTCACGCCGCCACGCGACCAGGTCGGCGATCGTCAGGAGGACCAGACCCTCCGCCTGCGCGAGCCGGGAGGCCTCGGGGAGCCGGACCATCGAGCCGTCGTCGTTCACGAGCTCCGCGATGGCCCCGACGGGCCGCAGACCCGCGAGCCGGCACAGGTCGACGGCGGCCTCGGTGTGGCCCGCGCGGTGCAGGACGCCGCCCGGCACCGCGCGCAGCGGCAGGACGTGCCCCGGCCGGATGAGGTCGACCGGCCCGCTCGCGGGGTCCGCGAGGACGCGCAGCGTGCGGGCGCGGTCCGCCGCCGAGATCCCGGTCGACACGCCGGTCGCGGCGTCGACCGTGACCGTGTAGGCGGTCCGGCGCGGGTCCTGGCTGTGCGGCACCATGAGCGGCAGGTCGAGCGCGTCCGCTCGTGCGGACGGCATCGGGGCGCACAGGTAGCCCGACGAGTGCCGGATCGTCCAGGCCACCCACTCGGGCGTCGCGGACTGCGCCGCCAGGATGACGTCGGCCTCGTTCTCCCGGTCGGGCGAGTCCGCGACGAGCACCGGCCGCCCTGCGCGCAGCGCCTCGAGCGCCTGCTCGACGGTCCCGGTCACGACGTCCCCGGTCACGACCTCGTCGCGGCGGCGCTCACTCATCGGGCCACCGCCGTCAGCAGCCGCTCGGCGTACTTCGCGAGCACGTCCACCTCCAGGTTCACGGGCGAGCCCACGGACAGCCCGCCGAGCGTCGTGTGCTCGAGCGTCGTCGGGATCAGCGAGACGCCGAACGACTCGTCGCCCACGTGCGTGACGGTCAGCGAGACGCCGGACACCGCGATCGAGCCCTTCTCGGCGACGTAGCGCGCGAGCGGGGCGGGGACAGCGACCTCGACCTCGTCCCACCGCTCCCCCGGGTCGCGTCGCAGGATCGTGCCGACCCCGTCGACGTGCCCCTGGACGACGTGCCCGCCGTACCGCCCGCCGACGGCCAGCGCGCGCTCGAGGTTCACCGGCGCACCCGGCACGAGCGTGCCGAGCGCCGTGCGGCGCAGCGACTCGGGCATGACATCGGCCGCGAACGTCCCGTCACCGGGAAGCTCGCTCACGGTCAGGCACACGCCGTCGACGGCGATCGAGTCGCCCAGGTGCGCGTCGGACGTGACGAGCGGCCCGCGGACCCGCAGGCGCGCGTCGGACCCCAGGTCCTCGATCGCGACGACGGTGCCGAGCTCCTCGACGATCCCGGTGAACATTCAGACCTCCCGGACGGGTGTGGCGACGACGAGCACGTCCGGCCCGAGCGGCAGCACGCTGACCGGCTCGAGCCGCACGGCTGCGGCGATGGACGTGATGCCGAGCTCGCCGACGGCGACCGGCCCGGCACCGAGCAGGACGGGTGCGACGTAGGCGTGCACCTCGTCGACGAGCCCGGCCCGCAGGAACGCGGCGGCGAGCGTGGGGCCACCCTCGACGAGCACGCGGCGCACCGGCGGGCCGGGCAGCGCGGCCAGCTCGGTGAGCACCTGGGCCGGGTCGTGCGTGCGGACCTGCACGAGCTCGCCCCCCGGCCCGCGCAGGCGCGCGTCCGCGGGGACGTCCCGGAAGCCGACGACGACGCGGCGCGGCTGGTGGCCGGCGAGCGAGCCGTCGGCGGTGCGGGCCGTGAGCGAGGGGTCGTCGCGTAGTGCGGTGCCGGTCCCGACGACGATCGCGTCGACCTGAGCCCGCAGCTCGTGCGCGTGCCGACGCGCGACCGGACCCGTGATCCAGCGGCTCGACCCGTCGAGAGCGGCGACCCGCCCGTCGAGCGTCGTGGCGGTCTTGAGGGTCACGAACGGACGGTCCTTGCCGACGCGCGGCAACCACGAGCCGAGCAGCTCGCGGCCCTGCTCCGCGAGCACGCCGGTGGTCACGTCGACCCCCGCGGCCCGCAGCACGTCCGCGCCGCCGGCGGCGACGGGGTTGGGGTCCTCGACGGAGACGACGACGCGTGCGACCCCCGCCTCCAGGAGCGCCTGCGTGCACGGCCCGGTGCGGCCCGTGTGCGAGCACGGCTCGAGCGTGACGACCGCGGTCGCGCCGCGGGTGTCCTCGCCGCGGCTGGCGGCGTCGGCGAGGGCGGCGACCTCGGCGTGCGGCGTGCCCGCACCGCGGTGCCAGCCCTCTGCGATCGTCGTCGTCCCCGGCCCGCCGGCTGCGCGCGAGTCGGTCGGGTCGGCGGGGCGCAGCAGCACGCAGCCCACACGAGGGTTGGGGTCGTGCTCGGGACCGCGCCGGGCCAGCTCGAACGCGCGCACCATCGCCGCACGCTCGTCGGCTGTGCTGGTCACGTCCACCTCCCGGGCCACGACGGGCTCCGGGGGTCACGTGGGAGGCACCACGCGACAACGGCACGCACCACGGGTGCGCGCCGCCACGTACTTCCTCCCATCCGGACTTTCACCGTCGGTCCTGGAGTTCCACCAGGTCAACCACCCGGTCGACGATCGCTCGTCTGGCGCGTGGGTCGCGGACTGTCACCGCCGGCTCGGACTTTCACCGACCCCGGAGCACGTGTACTGCGGACACGACGTGCGTCATGTCCTCCTCGGATGATGCCACATCCCGACGAGCGATCGTCCAGGCGCCCTGCTCAGGCCCAGATCGTGGACGCGAGCTGCCGCAACGCGGCGATCTCGCCCTCGACGTCGTCGGCCCCGTACACCGCGGAGCCCGCGACGAACACGTCCGCGCCCGCCTGCGCGATCCGGGCGATCGTCTCGCGCGACACGCCACCGTCCACCTGGAGCCAGGTCCCGGTGCCTGCGCGCGTGATCGCCTCCCGCGTGCGCCGGACCTTCGGGAGCGTGCCCTCGATGAACGACTGCCCGCCGAAGCCCGGCTCGACCGTCATGACGAGCACCATGTCGAGCTCCGGCAGCAGGTCGAGGAACGGCTCGACCGGCGTCGCGGGACGCACCGCGACGCCCGCGCGCGCGCCCAGGCTGCGCAGCTCGCGTGCGAGCCGCACGGGCGCCTGCGTCGCCTCGGCGTGGAAGGTCACCGACGCCGCACCGGCGCGCGCGAACTCCGGCGCCCAGCGGTCCGCGTCCTCGATCATGAGGTGCACGTCCACGGGGACCGGCGAGATCTCCGCGATCCGCTTCACGACCGGCAGACCGAGGGTCAGGTTCGGCACGAAGTGGTTGTCCATGACGTCCACGTGCACGAGGTCCGCGGTCGCGATCCGGCCGAGCTCGCGCTCGAGGTTCACGAAGTCGGCGGACAGGATGCTGGGCGCGATCTTGACGGACACCGGATCAGCCTAGCGAGGCCCCCGCCGCACCCGCTCGGCGCACCGCCGACGCCGCTACCGGCGTCGCAGCAGCGTCAGGTGCATCGCGTCGGTGCCGTGCACGTGCGGCCACAGCTGCAGGTCGGACCGGTCCCCGACGAGGTCCAGGGGTCCGGCGGCGACCTCGCGCGCGACCGCACGCGCGTCGAGCACCTCGACGTCGAGACCGTCCTTGGCCGCTGCACGGACCGCGTCCGTCACGACGAGGCGTGTCTCGACGAGGTGCGGCGAGCACGTCACGTACGCGACGACTCCCCCCGGCCGGACCGTGCGCAGCGCCGAGCCCAGGAGCTCGCGCTGCAGCCCCGCGAGTCCCGCGAGGTCGGCGGGCGTGCGGCGCCACCGCGACTCGGGACGACGACGCAGCGCGCCCAGCCCCGTGCACGGGGCGTCGACCATGACGCGGTCGTACGCGCCGGGCTCGGCCGTGCCGAACGCGCGCCCGTCACCGGTCCGCACGTCCTCGACCGCGCTGCCGGCCACGGCCCGCAGCGCCTGCTCGACGAGGCGCGCGCGGTGGGGCTGGACCTCGTTCGCGACCAGGCGCGCGCCGCGGCCGGCCGCCAGCGCCGCGAGCAGAGAGGCCTTCCCGCCCGGACCCGCGCACAGGTCGAGCCAGCGCTCGTCGCGGCCGTCGAGCGGTGCCGCGGCCAGGGCGAGCGCGACCAGCTGGCTGCCCTCGTCCTGGACGCCCGCGCGGCCTGTGCGCACCGCGGGGACACCCGCCGGGTCGCCGCCACCGGGGAGCACCGCGTACGGCGAGACCCGGCCGGGTGCCGCGCCCGGGCCGATCTGCTCGGCGACCTCGTCGGGCGTCACCAGGCCCGGCCGCGCGACCAGCGCGACCCGGGGAGCCGCGTTGTCGGCGGCCAGCAACGCCGCGACCTCGTCCGCAGGGCGGCCGTCGCCGACGAGGGCCTCGCGCAGGGCTCGCACGATCCACGCCGGGTGGCTCTCGGTCACCGCGAGCCTGGCCAGCGGGTCGTCGCCGGCCGGGTCCGCGGCGTCCCCGATCAGCTCGAGCCACTGCGCGAGCTCCTGACGCGAGATCGCACGCAGCACCGCGTTGACGAACTGCGACGCACCCGTCCCGACGCGCGAGCGCGCGAGCCCGACCGTCTGCGACACCGCCGCGTGCGCCGGCACTCGCATGCCGAGCAGCTGGTGGGCGCCCAGCCGCAGCAGGTCCAGCACGGGCGGGTCGACGGCCGTGACGTCGCGTCCGGCGGCCTGCTCGACGACCGCGTCGTACCGCCCGCGCAGGCGCAGGGCCCCGTACGTCAGCTCGGTCGCGAACGCCGCGTCGCGGCCCTCGATCCCCCGCTCGCGCAGCAGCGGCGGCAGCACGAGGTTCGCGTACGAGTCACCCTCGTCGACCGCGCGCAGCACGTCGTAGGCCGTGGCGCGCGCCGGGTCGGAGTGCCGCGTGCGCTGCGACGGCGCCTGCGCGGACCGCTGCGTGCGCCCCTCGGCGCGAGCCGCGCCGCGCTGGCGGCCGCGCTCGTCGCGCCGCTCGGGGCCGCGGCCCTCGTGGCGCCGGATCTCCTCGCGCCGCTCGTCGTGACGGCGATCGCCGTGGCCTCGCCCGCGACCGTGATCGTCTCGGCGTCCTCCGTCGTCGCGGCGTCGCGCGTCGTCGCGGCCGTCGCGGTCGTCGGTGCCGCTCATGCGTCGGCACCCAGCACCAGGTCGTCGGCCAGCCGCGCACCGCGCGCCCAGTCGGCCGCGGGCATCGGGCGCTTGCCCTGGGGCGTGACCTCGCCGAGCAGCACCGCGTGTCCCCCCGTACCGACGAGCACCTCACGCTTGCCCGCGCGCACGTGACCGGGCGCGAGGTCCGTGACCTCGCGCGCCACGGTCACCGGCCCGAGCCCGAGCCGTGAGCCGTCCGGCAGGGTCGTCCACGCACCGGGCGCGGGAGTGCAGCCGCGGATGCGCCGGTCGACGACGTGCGCCGGGGTGCTCCACCGCACGCGCGCGTCCTCGGCCTCGACCTTGGGTGCCCGGCTGACGCCCTCGTCGGGCTGCGGGACGGGCTGGAGCTGCCCGGCCTCGAGCGCGTCGAGCGTGCGGACCAGGAGGGTCGCTCCGGCGACCGCGAGCCGGTCCAGCAGGTCCCCGGACGTGTCGCGCGGTCGGATCGTCTCGGTGAGCGTGCCGAGCACCGGGCCGGTGTCGACCGGCCCGTCCTGGATCACGAACGTCGTCGCACCCGTCACCTCGTCACCCGCCATGATCGCGTGCTGCACGGGGGCGGCACCGCGCCAGGCCGGCAGGACCGAGAAGTGCAGGTTGACCCAGCCGTGCGTCGGCACGTCGAGCAGCCCGGACGGGATCATGTTCCCGTAGGCGACCACGGGCGCGGCGTCCACACCCAGCGTACGGATCTGCTCGACCACGTCGTCGTCGCGCAGCGTGCGGGGCGTCAGGACCGGGATGCCGGCCTCGAGCGCGCGGGCCTTCACGGGGCTCGGCGCCAGGGTGCGACCTCGACCCGCGCGCGCGTCGGGGCGGGTGAGCACCGCGACGACCTCGTGGCGCGACGCGATCAGCGCCTCGAGGCTCGCCAGTGCAGGCGTGGGGGTACCGGCGAACAGCAGACGCATGGCACCGATCCTATGAGCGCGGCGCGCCGGTCACGCGCACGGCCGGGACGACCGACCGCAGGCGCAGGGCGTCGCGGCCGCCCGATCAGCGCTCGCTCGGCACCAGGCCGCGCTCGGCGAGCTGGGTGCGCAGGGTGTCCGCGTCGGTGAACAGCAACGCGTCGAAGCCCTCCTCGGCCGCCGCCGCCACGTTGGCCTGCGCGTCGTCGACGAACACCGTGCGGGCCGGGTCGAGGCCGAACCGGCGCGCGGCGAGCCGGAAGATCGCCGGGTCCGGCTTGACGAGGCCGACCTCACCCGAGACGAGGACATCCTCCAGCAGGCCGATCGCCACCGCCGCGGGCGCCGCGTGGTGGTACAGCTCAGCCGACCAGTTCGTCAGACCGAGCACCCGGACGCCGCCTGACACCAGGTCCTGCACGATCGCCGCGGTCCCCGGCACCGGCCCCGTCAGCGCGTCGTCGAAGTGCGCGACGTACAGGTCGAGCGCCGGGACGTGGTGCGGCAGCGTCCGCTCGAGCTCGGCCCTCGCGTCCCGCCACGGACGGCCGGCGTCCTGCCGCCGGTTGAGGTGACCGAAGTCGACGTCGGTGAAGAACGCGTCGACGAGGTCGCGCGGCAGACGCCCGACGAACGCCTGGTACGGGTCCCAGCCCACCAGCACGTTCCCGAGGTCGAACAGCACCGCCCGTGGGCGGGTCGGCTCATCGGTCACGAGACCTCCTTCGTCGTCCTCGCCACGGCGCCGGCACCGCGGGGCGCCGAACCCCGCGGGGCCGCCCCGTGCTCCCCGTGACGCCGCGGGTCACAGCAGCTCGCCCGGGTCGAGCTGGATGCGCGCGACGCCGCCCTCGCGCCTCGCCGAACGCACCGCCGCCGAGGCGGCCACCGCGGCCGCCAGCGCCGCGCCGCTCGATCGCGGCACCCGCAGCAGCGTGCGGACGTCCGGCTCGAACGCGTCGCGCTCGGCCCCTTCCACGGGCACGGGGCCCAGGACGTCGAGCCCGGGCACTGTCACGCGCCGCACGACCGCCGCGACCGCCTCACGGGTCCCCGTGACCGAGGCCATCCGGAACGCAGGCGGCAGGCCGAGCGCCGCACGCTCGTCGAGCTCGCGCACCGCGAGCCACACCGGGTCCCACCGCACGAGCGCCTGCGACGCGCGCTGCTCGGCGTCGCCGACGAGCAGCACCGTGCCCCCGTCGTCCGCCGACCGCACGAGCGCCGCCGCGGCGAGCCAGCGGCGCACGGCGTCCGTGAGCACCCCGAGCGACGACCCCGCGGTGGCGACAGCGGCGTCGAGCAGCACGGCCGCGGTGTACCCCGCGGGTGCGACGGGCTCGGCGCCCGGGGTCGAGACCACCAGAGCGGGCCGGTCCTTGACGCTCGCGACGACGCCCGTCGCCGACCGCGCGCCCGAGACGACCACCGGGACACCGGGGAAGGCGCGTCCGAGCTCCTCCGCGGTGCGCTCCGACCCGACGCGGACCGAACGCAGCGCCGCACCGCCGCACTCGTCGCACCGCCAGTCGGTCGCCATGCGTCCGCACCACCCGCACGTCGGCACACCCTGCGCGGTGTGCAGGGCGAGGGGCCCGTGGCACGCCGAGCAGCGCGCCGCCGCGCGGCAGCGCCCGCACGCCACCGCGGGCAGGTAACCCGCGCGCGGGACCTGCACGAGCACGGGTCCGTCGGCGAGCCGGTCGCGGATCGTGCGCCAGGCCGGGGTGGGCAGACGCGCCGCGGCGGCCGCCCCCTCGCGCGCGAGCTCCGTGGATGTCAGCGCCTGCACGCGAGGGGCGCGTGCACGCACCCGTGCCCGGTCCGCGCTCACGTCGTGCGCCCAGCCGGCGGCGACGAGCGCCTGCGCCTCGACCGTACGGCCGTACCCGCCGACCAGCAGGGCCGCGCCCTCGATCTCCGAGCGCAGCGCGAGCACCTCCCGCACGTGCGGGTACGGCGCACGCGGCTCGGCGTGCAGCGAGTCGCCGTCGTCCCAGCACACGACGAGACCGAGGTCGTGCACGGGCGCGAACGCGGCCGCACGCGTGCCGACGACCACGTCGGCGTGGCCGCGCGAGGCGGCCAGGAACGCCCGGTAGCGCGGGCTCGGCCCGTCGTCGGCCGTGAGCCGCACCGCTCCGCCCAGCAGGCCGGGCGCCCACCGTGGGACGCCCGCCTCCTCGAGTGCCGCCAGCACGCGGTCCACGTCGCGCGCGTCCGGCACGACGACGAGCGCGCCCCGACCGCCGAGCAGCGCAGCCGCCACCGCCTGCGCGATCGCGTCCGGCCATCGAGTCCCGGGCTCGCCCGGCAGCGCGGTCCACACGGCCCGCGGCGCTCCGCCGCCCGTCACGTGCTGCACGAACGCCGGCCCGCCGCGGTAGTCCGCCCACGCCGTCGCCGACGGCGACGGCGGCGCGACGCGGGTCGGCTCACCGGGCGCCGCCTCCGCCTCGACGCGCGCGTGCCGCGGCGGGATCGCGAGGCGCAGCACGTCCGCGAGCGTCCCGGCCCAACGGTCGGCGACCGCACGGGCGAGCCGCGCCGTGGCCGGGTGCAGCACGCGCTCCGGCGACACCACGCGCCGCAGGGGTACGAGCACGCCCTCGTGCTCGGCCTCGTCGGCACGCTCGAGCAGGTAGCCGTCGACGTCCTGCCCGCCGAACCGCACCTTCACGCGCGTGCCCGGCTGCGCGTCCTCGGACAAAGCGGCCGGGACCGCGTACTCGAACGGGCGGTCCAGGTGCGCGGGCGGCAGGTCGATGCACACGCGCGCGACCGGCAGCTCGGCGGCGACCTCGCCCGCGGCACGCGGACGTCGGCGCGCGCGCGGGGCGGGCACGCCCTCGAGCGTCAGCTGCTCGGGCGTCGTCTCCACGGGCTCATCTCACCATCGCTGACCCACGCGGGGGCATCCCGCGCCAGGTCGTCCTGCACGTCGTCGTCCGTCCGGCGTCCGCCGGCGGTCGTGGTCAGCCGACCGCGGCGCGCAGCTCGTCGACCCGGTCCGTGCGCTCCCACGTGAAGTCCGGCAGCTCACGGCCGAAGTGCCCGTACGCCGCGGTCTGGCGGTAGATCGGCCGCTGCAGCCCGAGCGTGCGGATGATCGCGGCCGGGCGCAGGTCGAACACCTCGCGGATCGCGTCCGTCAGACGCGCGTCGTCGACCGCGCCGGTGCCGAACGTCTCGACGTAGAGACCGACGGGGTGCGCCTTGCCGATCGCGTACGCGACCTGCACCTCGCACCGGCGCGCGAGACCCGCCGCGACGACGTTCTTGGCGACCCAGCGCATGGCGTACGCCGCCGAGCGGTCGACCTTCGACGGGTCCTTGCCGGAGAACGCGCCACCGCCGTGCCGCGCGAAGCCGCCGTACGTGTCGACGATGATCTTGCGACCGGTCAGGCCGGCGTCGCCCTGCGGGCCGCCGACGACGAACTGGCCGGTCGGGTTCACGAACAGGTCGTACGAGGACGTGTCGAGGTCCACCTGCGCGAGCACGGGCTCGATCACGTGCTGCAGGATCGCGGGCCGCAGCTGCGTCTCGAGGTGCACGTCGGGCTCGTGCTGCGTCGAGAGGACGAGCGCGTCGAGCCGCGCGGGCCGGTCGCCGTCGTAGCCGATCGTGACCTGCGTCTTGCCGTCGGGGCGCAGGCCCGGGACGATCCCCTCCTTGCGCACGAGCGCGAGGCGCTCGGCGAGCCGGTGCGCGAGCCAGATCGGCAGCGGCATGAGGACCGGCGTCTCGTCGGACGCGTAGCCGAACATCAGGCCCTGGTCGCCCGCGCCCTGGCCGTCGAGCTCGTCGTGGTCCTGCGCGTCCTCGCGGAGCTCGAGCGACTTGTCGACGCCCATCGCGATGTCCGGGGACTGCTGCCCGATCGACACCGACACGCCGCACGACTCGCCGTCGAAGCCGATGTGCGACGACGTGTAGCCGATCTCCTGCACGACCTGGCGGATGATCTGCGGGATCTCGACGTACGCCTCCGTCGAGACCTCGCCCGCGACGTGCACGAGGCCCGTGGTCACCATGGTCTCGACCGCGACGCGCGCGTCCGGGTCCTGCTCGAGGATCGCGTCGAGGATCGAGTCGGAGATCTGGTCGCAGATCTTGTCCGGATGGCCCTCCGTCACCGACTCCGACGTGAACAGGCGCATCGCAGGATCAGTCATGGGGGCAAGCGTAGTCGCGCGCGGGTGCCGTCCCGTCCTCAGCCCAGCGAGCGGACCGCGTCCCAGACGGCGTGCGCGACCTCGTCCTTGGTCCCCCGGGCCGTCGCGACGGGCTCGCCGGACGCGTCGAGGATCGTCACGTCGTTCTCGGTGGTCCCGAACCCCAGACCGTCGCCCACGGCGTTCACGACGAGCAGGTCCGCGCCCTTGCGCAGCGCCTTCGTGCGCCCGTGCTCGAGCACCGTGCCCTGCGCGTCGCCGGTCTCGGCGGCGAAGCCGACCACCACCTGGCCCGGACGCAGGCGGTCCTGCGCGAGCTCGGCCAGGACGTCGACCGTCTCGACGAGCTCGATCGTGGGTGCCGAGCTCCCGGCGCGCTTCTTGATCTTGGCGTCGGCGGGGCTCACCGGCCGGAAGTCGGCGACGGCGGCGGCCATGACCACCGCGTCGGCGTCCTTGGCTGCCGCGCGCACCGCCTCGCGGAGCTCGGCCGCGGTCCCGACGGCGACCACGTCGACGCCCTGCGGCGCAGGGACGGCGAGGTTCGCGGCGACGAGCGTGACCTGCGCACCTCGTCGTGCGGCAGCCGCGGCGAGCGCCACGCCCTGCCGGCCCGACGAGCGGTTGCCCAGGAAGCGCACCGGGTCGATCGGCTCGCGCGTGCCACCCGCCGACACCACGACCCGCCATCCGGCGAGGTCGAGCGGGACGTCTGCGCCGCCCTCGGGGGCGGTCGTGGCGGCCCCGCGAGGGCCCGACGTGCCCGTGACGAGGGCGAGCGCGGCGGCGGCGATCTCCTCCGGCTCGGGCAGACGCCCGGGGCCGGTGTCGGCGCCCGTGAGGCGGCCGGATGCCGGGTCGAGCACGTGGATGCCGCGCGCGCGCAGCGTCGCGACGTTCGCGACGGTCGCCGGGTGCTCCCACATCTCGGTGTGCATCGCCGGCGCGAGAAGCACAGGGGCGCGCGTCACCAGCAGCGTCGCGGTGAGCAGGTCGTCGGCGCGGCCGGTCGCGGCGCGTGCGAGGAGGTCGGCCGTGGCCGGAGCGACGACCACCAGGTCGGCCCGCTGACCGATCGCGACGTGCGCGACCTGGTCGACGTCCTCGAACACGTCGGTCGTCACGCGCTGGCCCGACAGGGCCTCCCATGTGGGCCGGCCGACGAACTCGAGTGCGGCGCGCGTCGGCACGACACGCACCTCGTGCCCCGCCTCACGCAGGACACGCAGCAGCAGCACCGCCTTGTAGGCGGCGATGCCGCCCGCGACACCCAGCACGATGCGCATGCGCGTGCTCCTCTCGCGGGCGGCAGCGAGCTCAGGCCTCGGTGGCCTCGACGGTCAGCAGGCCACGGTCGATCTCGCGCATCGCGATGGACAGCGGCTTCTCCTGCGGACGCGTCTCGACCAGCGGGCCGACGTACTCGAGCAGGCCCTCGTTGAGCTGCGAGTAGTAGGCGTTGATCTGGCGCGCGCGCTTGGCCGAGTAGAGCACGAGGGCGTACTTCGAGTCGGCGCGCTCGAGGAGCTGGTCGATCGGCGGGTCGGTGATGCCCGTGGGGGCGGCGACGGTTCCGGACACGGAGGTCTCCCGAGACTTGGTGTGGGGTGACAGGACGTACTGGCCGACAGTCTACCCGCGCGTCAGGCGGGGACGACGCCCATGACCTGCACGAGCTCGTCCGTGGCGCGCGTCACGTCGTCGTTGACGATCACGTGGTCGAACTCGTCGGCCGCCGCGAGCTCGACGCGAGCGGTCTCCAGACGGCGCTCACGCTCCTCGGCCCCCTCGGTCCCGCGGCCGACCAGCCGGCGCACCAGCTCGTCGAACGACGGCGGGGCGAGGAAGACGAACCGTGCGTCCGGCATCGACTCGCGGACCTGCCGTGCGCCCTGCAGGTCGATCTCGAGCAGCGTCGGCACACCGGCGGCGAGGCGCTCCTCGACGGGACGCCGAGGCGTGCCGTAGCGGTTGCGGCCGTGCACGACGGCCCACTCGAGCAGCTCGCCCTCGCGTGCCATGCGGTCGAACTCGTCCGGCCCGACGAAGTGGTAGTGCACGCCGTCGACCTCGCCCGGCCGCGGGTCCCGCGTCGTCGCGGACACCGAGAGCCAGACCTCGGGGTACCGCGCACGGACGTCCGCGGACACGGTCCCCTTGCCCACCGCGGTCGGGCCGGCGAGCACGGTCAGCCGCGCAGGCGTCGTCGTCATGGCGGCCGAAAGCTCCTCGTTCGTCGGGTCGCACTGCGCCCCCTGGCACCGGCAGGTGCCGGGTCACCAGCGGCGGCGCAGCGCGACCCTACCTCAGCGCAGGCGCGTCAGCCGAAGCGCTTGACGAGCTCGTCGACCTGGTGCGGGCCGAGGCCACGGACGCGCCGCGTCTCGGAGATGCCGATGTCCGACATGATCGCCCGGGCCTTGACCTTGCCCACGCCCGGGAGCGACTCGAGCAGCGAGACGACCTTCAGCTTGCCGATCGTCTCGTCCTTCTGACCCTGGGCGATGACCTCCGAGAGGCTGCCCTGCGAGTACTTGAGGCGGTTCTTGACCTCGGCACGGGCCTGCCGAGCAGCGGCGGCCTTCTGCAGCGCTGCAGCGCGCTGTTCGGGAGTCAGCGGAGGGAGTGCCACGCGCGTCACCTTCTCATCAAGAGCTAGACCTGACCGTCACCCCGCAGACTTGCGGGCCGCATCTGTGAACCTAGCGACCACCCAGAAGTCCGGCAATGCGAACACGCCCGACCCGCGGACCCCCGACCTGCACAGACGACGAGATCCCCGGGCAACGAACGACCCGTAGACGCACCGGGAACCCCGGCGGCGCGCGCGCCTGGGCGCGCCGGAGCGGCCCACGCGCGCCCTGCGGCGCCGCGCGCGTGAGCCACCCTGCGAGCGGTCAGCGCAACGCGCTCGCGGCCTCCTGGGACGCCTCGAGCGCCGCCGCGCGCAGCGCCGCGACGTCCGGCCCGGCGCGCAGCACGCCGCGCGACGACGAGGCGAGCACCTGGGACCGCGCGCTGCCGAACACCGCGGTCAGCTCGGTCGCCCCGGCACCCTGCGCGCCCACGCCCGGCGCGAGCAGCGGGCCGTTGACCGCCGCCAGGTCGGTCCCCGTGCGCGCGGCCGCGTCGCCGACCGTCGCGCCCACGACGAGCCCGATCGAGCCCATGGGCGTGGCGTCGGCGTTGAGCGCCGCCGCGTGCGCGGCCATCACGGCCGCGACCGACGGTCCGCCGGCCGTGTCCTCGGCCGTCGCGGTGCGCGCGTGCTGCACCTCGTGGCCTTCGGGGTTGGACGTGAGGCACAGCACGAACAGGCCGCGCCCCGACGCGAGCGCCAGGTCGACCGCGGGTGTCAGCGAGCCGAACCCGAGGTACGGCGAGACGGTGAGCGCATCGCCCGCGAGAGGCGAGCCGTCGCGCAGGAACGCCTCGGCGTACGCGCCCATCGTCGAGCCGATGTCGCCGCGCTTGGCGTCGACGACGACGAGCGTGCCCGTCTCGCGTCCGGCCGCGACGACCTCCTCGAGCACGGCCAGCCCGCGCGAGCCGTGGCGCTCGAAGAACGCCGCCTGCGGCTTGACCGCGGCCACATGGCCCGTGACGGCCTCCATCACCGTGAGCGAGAACCGGCGCAGGCCCTCGGCGTCGTCGGGCAGGCCCCAGGCCTGCAGGAGGCTCGCGTGCGGGTCGATGCCCACGCACAGCGGCCCGTACGCGGACATCGCCGCGGCGAGCCGCGCGCCGAACGGTGCGGTGGTCATCGGGCCGCCGCCGCCTCGCGCCGGGACTCGGTCTGCGTCGCGTGCTCCTGCAGGCTCGTGACCGCGTACGGACCGGCCGTGGCGGCCTCGACGGCCTGCACGGCAGCACCGAGCTGCTGCACGGTCGTGACGAGCGCCTTGTCGGCGGCGACCGTGGCCGCGCGGATCTCGTAGCCGTCGGCGCGGGCGCCCTGGCCCGAGGGCGTGTTCACGACCATGTCGACCTCGCCCGCGACGATGAGGTCGACGATCGTCGGCTCCCCCGCCGGCCCGCGGCCCGCCGAGTGCTTGCGCACCACGGTCGACCGGATGCCGTTGCGGCGCAGGACCGTCGCCGTGCCCTCGGTTGCGAGGACCTCGAAGCCGAGTTCGGTCAGCCGCTTGACCGGGAACACGATCGAGCGCTTGTCACGGTCCGCGACCGAGATGAACGCCTTGCCGCCCGTCGGCAGACCGCCGAACGCCGCGTCCTGCGACTTGGCGAAGGCCGTCGGGAAGTCCGTGTCGAAGCCCATGACCTCGCCCGTGGAGCGCATCTCCGGACCCAGCACCGTGTCGACCACGTGGCCGTCGCCCGTCCGGAACCGCTTGAACGGCAGCACCGCCTCCTTGACGGCGATCGGCGCCTCGAGGTCGAGCACGGAGGCGTCCGCCGCCGGCAGCAGGCCCGCGGCCCGCAGCTGCGCGATCGTCTTGCCGGTCATGACGTGCGCCGCGGCCTTGGCCAGCGAGACGCCCGTCGCCTTGGACACGAACGGCACCGTGCGCGACGCGCGCGGGTTCGCCTCGAGCACGTAGAGCACGTCGCTGACCAGCGCGAACTGGATGTTCAGCAGGCCGCGCACGCCCACGCCGCGCGCGATCGCCTCGGTCGACAGGCGGATGCGCTCGAGCTCGGCGAGCGACAGCGTGACGGGCGGGAGCACGCAGGCCGAGTCGCCCGAGTGGATCCCGGCCTCCTCGATGTGCTCCATCACGCCGCCGAGGAACAGCTCCTCGCCGTCGAACAGCGCGTCGACGTCGATCTCGATCGCGTCGTCGAGGAAGCGGTCGATCAGCAGCGGCGACAGCGTGCCGGCGCGCCCCCCGTCCGCGGCGTTCTCGAGCGCGCGCTCGACGTACTCGGTGAGCTGGGGCTCGTCGTACACGATCTCCATGCCGCGGCCACCCAGGACGTACGACGGCCGCACGAGCACCGGGAACCCGATGCGCCGGGCCGTGTCCTTGGCGCCCTGGAGCGTCGTCGCCGTGCCGAAGGCGGGCGCGGGCAGACCCGCCGCCTCGAGCACCTTGCCGAACTCGCCGCGGTCCTCCGCGGCGTCGATCGCCGCGGGCGACGTGCCGAGGATGGGCAGACCCGCGTCCTGCAGGCGCTGCGCGAGCGAGAGCGGCGTCTGGCCGCCGAGCGTGACGATGAGGCCCGCGACGGGCCCCGCGGCCAGCTCGGCCGCGTAGACCTCGAGCACGTCCTCGAACGTCAGCGGCTCGAAGTACAGGCGGTCGGAGGTGTCGTAGTCGGTCGAGACCGTCTCGGGGTTGCAGTTGACCATGACGGTCTCGTACTCGCCCTTGAGGGTCAGTGCGGCGTGCACGCACGAGTAGTCGAACTCGATGCCCTGGCCGATGCGGTTCGGGCCCGAGCCCAGGATGAGGATCGCGGGCCGCTCGCGCGGGGTGACCTCGGTCTCCTCGTCGTACGACGAGTAGTGGTACGGCGTGCGGGCGGCGAACTCGGCGGCGCAGGTGTCGACCGTCTTGAACACCGGACGCAGGCCCACCGCATGGCGCGCGGAGCGCACCGCGTCCTCGGTCGTGCCGCGCAGCTGCGCGATCTGCGCGTCCGACAGGCCGTGCCGCTTGGCGCGCTCCAGGACGTCGCGCGTGAGCGCGTCGGCGGTGCGGGTCTCCTCGGCGACCTCGTTGACCAGCACGACCTGGTCGAGGAACCACGGGTCGATGCCGGTGCGCTCGTAGACCGTCTCGATGCTCACACCGGCGCGCAGCACCTGCTGCACGTCGATGAGCCTGCCCTCGGTGGGCCGCGCGATCGACTCGACCAGCGCGTCGAGCGCGTCACCGGTCGCGGGCTCGCCCGCCCAGTGGAACACCGATCCCTTCTTGTCGATCGAGCGCATGGCCTTGCCCAGCGCCTCGGTGAAGTTGCGCCCGAGCGCCATCGCCTCGCCGACCGACTTCATGGTCGTCGTGAGCGTGGGGTCGGCGGCGGGGAACTTCTCGAACGCGAAGCGCGGGACCTTCACGACGACGTAGTCGAGCGTCGGCTCGAAGCTCGCGGGCGTCGAGCCCGTGATGTCGTTCGGGATCTCGTCGAGCGTGTAGCCCACCGCGAGCTTCGCGGCGATCTTCGCGATCGGGAAGCCGGTGGCCTTGGACGCGAGCGCCGACGAGCGCGACACGCGCGGGTTCATCTCGATCACGACGACGCGGCCCGTGGTGGGCTCGACCGCGAACTGGATGTTGCAGCCGCCCGTGTCGACGCCGACCTCGCGGATGACCGCGATGCCGATGTCGCGCAGCTTCTGGTACTCGCGGTCGGTCAGCGTCAGGGCCGGCGCGACCGTGACCGAGTCACCCGTGTGCACGCCGACCGGGTCCACGTTCTCGATCGAGCAGACGACCACGACGTTGTCGTGCTTGTCGCGCATGAGCTCGAGCTCGTACTCCTTCCAGCCGAGGATCGACTCCTCGAGGAGCACCTCGGTGGTCGGCGAGTAGTGCAGGCCCTGCCCGACGATCCGGCGCAGGTCCTCCTCGTCGTACGCGATGCCCGAGCCGAGGCCGCCCATCGTGAACGACGGACGCACGACGACCGGGTAGCCGAGGTCCACGACCGCGGCGAGCGCGTCGTCCATCGAGTGCACGATCGCGGAGCGCGCGGACTCGCCGCCGCACACGTCGACGACCTGCTTGAACTGCTCGCGGTCCTCGCCCTTCTGGATCGCGGGGATGTTCGCGCCGATGAGCTCGACGTCGTACTTCTCGAGGACGCCGGCCTCGTCGAGCGCGATCGCCGCGTTGAGCGCGGTCTGGCCGCCCAGCGTCGGCAGGATCGCGTCGGGGCGCTCCTTGGCGATGATCGAGGTGAGGACCTCGGTGGTGATCGGCTCGACGTAGGTCGCGTCGGCGAACTCCGGGTCGGTCATGATCGTCGCCGGGTTGGAGTTCACGAGGATGACCCGCAGGCCCTCCTCCTTGAGCACGCGGCAGGCCTGCGTGCCGGAGTAGTCGAACTCGCACGCCTGGCCGATGACGATCGGGCCGGACCCGATGACCAGGACGCTGGAGATGTCGGTGCGGCGAGGCATCAGCGTGCGCCCTTCGTGTCGTTCATCAGGTCGAGGAAGCGGTCGAACAGGTAGGCCGCGTCGTGCGGACCCGCGGCGGCCTCGGGGTGGTACTGCACGCTGAACGCGGGCAGGTCGAGCGCCTCGAGGCCCTCGACGACGTCGTCGTTGAGGTCGACGTGCGACACCACGACGCGGCCGTAGCGACCGTCGTCGTGCGGCGCGACGGATTCACCCTCGAGCGGGGCGTCCACCGCGAACCCGTGGTTGTGCGCCGTGATCTCGACCTTGCCGGTACGCCGGTCGACGACCGGCTGGTTCACTCCGCGGTGGCCGTAGCCGAGCTTGTACGTGCCGAAGCCCAGCGCGCGGCCGAGCAGCTGGTTGCCGTAGCAGATGCCGAAGAACGGGATCTTGCGGTCCAGCACGTCGCGCAGCAGCTCGATCTCGTGCGTCGCGGCGCCCGGGTCGCCCGGACCGTTGGAGAAGAACACGCCGTCGGGGCTCGTCGCGAGCACGTCCTCGATCGTCGAGGTCGACGGGAGCACGTGCACCCGGATGCCCCGCTCGGCCATGCGCTGCGGCGTCATGGCCTTGATGCCGAGGTCGACCGCGGCGACGACCGCACGCGGCTCCGCGAGCGGCGAGCCGTCCTCGTCGAGCGCCTCGACCACGTAGGGCTCGCTCGTCGTGACCTCGCCCGCGAGGTCGGCACCGACCATCGCAGGCGCCTTCAGGACCTCCTCCAGGAGCTCCGAGTCGGTCTTGTCGCCCAGCGCGTCACCCGAGAAGACCCCGGCGCGCATGACGCCGCGCTCGCGCAGGTGCCGGGTCAGGGCACGGGTGTCGATGCCGGAGATCCCGACGATCCCCTGCGCCGCGAGCTCGTCGTCGAGCGACCGGCGCGAGCGCCAGTTCGACGGCAGGCGCGCGGGGTCGCGCACGACGTAGCCGGCGACCCAGATGCGGCCCGACTCGGGGTCCTCGTCGTTCACGCCCGTGTTGCCGATGTGCGGCGCCGTCATGACGACGATCTGCCGGTGGTAGCTCGGGTCGGTCAGCGTCTCCTGGTAGCCGGTCATGCCGGTGTTGAAGACGATCTCGCCCAGCGTCGTGCCGGTCGCGCCGTACGCGTGCCCGGCGAAGCTGCGCCCGTCCTCGAGGACGAGCCGCGCGGGGGCGGTGTGGTTCGTCATGGCTTCTCCTGTGTGCCGCGCTGCGCGGCGGGGGTGTCGGGGATCAGGGCGGCGACCGCGGCGACGAGCGCGTCACGGTCGGCCGCTCGGCGGGGGTGCAGGCCGGTGTCCAGGCCGCGCTCGTCGTCGCCGGGTGGCAGCCACGTGACCACGACGATGCCGTCGCGACCGACGACCTTCCCGGCGATGCCGGGTGCCGTGGTCGCGCCGCGCAACGACGCGGCCGGGACGAACAGGTCCCGCGGACCGGTGCGGCGCACGACGAGGCCGCTCGCGTGCACGCTCACCTCGGCAGGGCTGCGGACGCCCAGGTCGTGCGCGACGACGCGGTCGAGCCAGTCGCCCGCGCGGGTCGACGAGACGTAGACCGCCTCGAACGGGCCGCTGATGACCGGACCGGGGTCGTCGGGCACGGCGGGCAGGGCCGGCGCGGCGTCCTCGGTCCGTCGTCGTCGGTGCTCCCAGCCGACGCGCATCCCCCACCAGGACAGCAGCAGGAGCGCGAGCAGGACGAGCGTCGTGACGAGCTGGCGCGTGGTCACCGCTGGACCTCCTCGTCGACCGGGGCACCGTCCAGCACCGTCGCGCGCCCGCGCAGGAACGTCGCGACGACGCGCCCCGGAAGCTCACGCCCGCCGAACGGCGAGTTCTCGGACTTGGTCGCCTGCCCCTGCGGGCGCACCACCCGACGCGCGGCGGGGTCGACGAGCGTGAGGTTCGCGGGCTCCCCCACCGCGATCGGCCGTCCGTGCTGCCCGTCGACGCGGCCGATCCGCGCGGGCGCGCTCGACAGCACGCGCGCGACGTCCGCCCAGGTCATGCGGCCCGTCTCGACCATCGTCTCCTGGACCACCGAGAGCGCCGTCTCGAGGCCGGTCATGCCGAACGCTGCGGCGGCCCACTCGCAGTCCTTGTCCTCACGAGGATGCGGCGCGTGGTCGGTGGCCACGATGTCGATCGTGCCGTCCGCGAGACCCTCGCGCACCGCCTCGACGTCGCGCTGCGTCCGCAGCGGCGGGTTCACCTTGAACAGCGGGTCGTAGCCGCGCGCGAGCTCGTCGGTGAGGATCAGGTGGTGCGGCGTGACCTCCGCCGTCACGTCGATCCCGCGCGACTTGGCCCACCGCACGATCTCGACCGACCCGGCGGTCGACAGGTGGCACACGTGCAGGCGCGAGCCCACGTGCTCGGCGAGCAGCACGTCGCGCGCGACGATCGCCTCCTCGGCGACCGCGGGCCAGCCCGCGAGCCCGAGCTCGGCCGACACTACGCCCTCGTGCATCTGCGAGCCCTCGGTCAGGCGCGGCTCCTGGGCGTGCTGCGCGACCACGCCGTCGAACGCCTTGACGTACTCGAGCGCACGGCGCATGACGACCGGGTCGTGCACGCACTTGCCGTCGTCGGAGAACACCCGCACGCGGGCGGCTGACTCAGCCATCGCCCCGAGCTCGGCGAGACGCTCGCCCTCGAGCCCGACCGTGACCGCGCCGACGGGGAACACGTCGACCCAGCCGGCTCGGCGGCCCAGGTGCCAGACCTGCTCGACGACGCCCGCGGTGTCCTGCGTCGGCGTGGTGTTCGCCATCGCGTGCACCGCCGTGAAGCCCCCGAGCGCCGCGGCGCGCGTGCCGGTCGCGATCGTCTCGGCGTCCTCGCGGCCCGGCTCGCGCAGGTGCGTGTGCAGGTCGACGAGGCCCGGCAGCGCGACCAGGCCCGCACCGTCGATCTCGACGGCGTCGGCCGGCGCCTCGAGGCCGGTGCCGATCGCGGCGACCACCCCGTCCGCGAGCAGGAGGTCCGTGCGCGCCTCGCCCAGCGGGGAGACGTCGCGCAGCAGGTAGGTGGTCACTCGGCACTCCTGTTCGTGGTCGACTGCTCGCCCGCGAGCAGCAGGTACAGCACCGCCATGCGCACCGCGACGCCGTTGGCGACCTGCTCGACGATGACGGCCCGGTCACTGTCGGCGGCGTCGGCCGAGATCTCGAGCCCGCGGTTCATGGGTCCGGGGTGCAGGACGATCGCGTGCTCGGGCAGCGCCTCGAGACGGCGTGCGTCGAGGCCGTAGCCGCGCGAATACTCGAGGGGGCTGGGGAAGAACCCTCCGCCGGCGCTCGACATCCGCTCGCGCTGCACGCGCAGCATCATGATCGCGTCGGGCTTGCCGTCGACGATCACGTCGTCGAGCCGGTAGCTCACCTCGCAGGGCCACGCCTCGACGCCGACCGGGACGAGCGTGGGCGGGGCGACGAGCGTGACGCGCGCACCGAGCGTGTGCAGCAGCTGCACGTTGGACCGCGCGACGCGGCTGTGCAGCACGTCGCCGACGACCGCCACGTGCAGGCCGTGCAGGTCGCGGCCGCTCACGTCGGCGCGTCCGCGGTCGCCGACGAGGTGGCGACGCAGCGTGTACGCGTCGAGCAGCGCCTGCGTGGGGTGCTGGTGCGTGCCGTCGCCCGCGTTGACGACCGCCCCGTGCGTCCACCCGGACGACGCCAGCGTGTGCGGTGCGCCGCTCGCCTGGTGCCGGATCACGACCGCGTCCGCACCCATGGCCTGCAGCGTGAGCGCCGTGTCCTTGAGCGACTCGCCCTTGGAGACGCTCGAGCCCTTGGCCGAGAAGTTGATGACGTCCGCCGAGAGGCGCTTCGCGGCGGTCTCGAAGCTGATCCGCGTGCGCGTCGAGTCCTCGAAGAACAGGTTGACGACCGTGCGTCCGCGCAGCGTCGGGAGCTTCTTGATCTCCCGGGCCTGGGTCGCGGCCATCTGGCCCGCCGTGTCCAAGATGTGCACGGCCTCGTCGCGGGTGAGGTCCGACGCCGAGAGCAGGTGCTTCATGCGTGGGCTCCCTCGATGAGGACCGCGTCGCGGCCGTCGAGCTCGCTCACGAGCACGCGCACGCGCTCGTGCTGCGACGTGGGCAGGTTCTTGCCGACGAAGTCGGCGCGGATCGGCAGCTCGCGGTGGCCGCGGTCGACGAGCGCGGCGAGCTGGACCGCGCGCGGGCGGCCGAGGTCGGAGATCGCGTCGAGCGCCGCGCGGATCGTCCGGCCCGAGAACAGCACGTCGTCGACGAGGACGACGACCTTGCCGTCGACGTCGACGGGCAGCTGCGTCGTGCCGATCGTGCGCGTCGGGTGCTGGCGCAGGTCGTCGCGGTACATCGTGACGTCGAGGCTGCCGGCGAGCTGCGCGGCGTCCAGGCCGGGCTCGACCTCGGCGATGCGCGCGGCGAGGCGCGCGGCCAGCGGCACGCCGCGTGACGGGATGCCGAGGAGGACGAGGTCCTGCGCGCCCTTGTTGCGCTCGAGCACCTCGTGCGCGATGCGGGTCAGCGCCCGGGCGATCTCGGCCTCTCCGAGGACGACGGTGGCGTCGGGGCCGGGCGGGGACGCCTGCGCGTGGTCGGCGGCGTCGGAGGGCAGGGCAGTGCTCATGTGCGACTCCTTCCCCGCCTCACGGGACGGGAGTTAAAGGAAGGTCAGCGGTCCTGCTCACCCTACCCCGCGGCGTGCCGCACACCCCGCGGGCCGGGGTGCGACGTGGCTCACGCCGCACCGCGCGGGAGGCGTCCGACAACCGCGGTGCCGTCACGCGCGTCGTCGCGGTGCACCGTCGCGACGAAGCCGTGGGCCTCGAGCAGGCGCGCGGTCGTGGGCGCCTGCCGCAGCCCGGCCTCGATGACGACCGCTCCCCCGGCCGCGAGCCAGGGCCGCACGTGCGCCACGATCCGGCGGTGCACGGCCAGGCCGTCCGCACCGCCGTCCAGCGCGACGCGTGCCTCGTGCTCGCGCGCCTCGGGCGGCATGGTCGCGATCGCGTCGGTCGGGACGTACGGGGCGTTCGCGACGAGCACGTCCACGCGCCCCCGCAGCGCACCGGGCAGCGCCGCGAACAGGTCACCGGCGTGCACGCGGTCCGGCGGCAGGTTCCGGCGCGCGCACGCGACCGCGGCCGGGTCGACGTCCGTCGCGTGCACGACCGCCGACGGGTGGCGGGCCGCCACGGCCGCCCCCACGGCGCCCGTACCGCAGCACAGGTCGACGACGACCGGCCGCTGCGCGTCGTCGGCCACCGTGGCTCCGTCGGCCCCGGCGGACCCGCCGCCGCCGTCCAGGAGCGCGTCGACGAGGTCGACGAGCAGCTCGGTGCGGGTGCGCGGGACGAACACGCCGGGCGCGACGTGCACGCGGAGTCCGGCGAACTGCGCCCAGCCGAGCACGGTCTCGAGGGGCTCGCCGGCGCAGCGTCGCACGACCAGCGCCTCGAGCGCGTCGGCGTCGACGTCCTGCCCGAGCAGCAGCGCCGCCTCGTCCTCCGCGAACACGCAGCCCGCGGCGCGCAGCCGCGCGACCAGCCCCGCGTCCGGCGGGAGGCCCGTCACCGGGCGACCAGGACCCCGCCCGACGACGTCGAGCGGGCGTAGAACGACCCCGTGCTGCGCGGCGTCACCGTCGCCGTGAGGCGCGCGCCGCGGTCCGCGGCGACGACGCGGTACGTGCGACCCGTCGCGCCCGTGATCGCCGTGCCGTCGCGGAACCAGCGGTACCGGTGCCCGGTGACCTTGCCGGTGAAGCCCGCAGGCACCGACGCGGTCAGGGTCTGCCCGACGGCGCCCGTGCCGGCGATCTTCGCCGCGCCGAGCGGCACCAGGACCTTCCTGAGGTCGAGCACTCCCGCACCGCACATCCTGGTCGAGCACCGGCCCGAGGCGTACGCGGGGAACTGCGACACCGACGAGAGCAGCGCCTTCTCGAGAGCCTGGCCCTGCAGGCCCATCCCGGCGAGCAGCGCGGCGGCCCCGGCGACCGACGGCGCGGCCTGGCTCGTCCCGTACATGCCGACCCAGGTGGGCTCACCCGGCGACCGCGTGCCGGCGTTCCACGTCGACCACACGTAGCTCGAGACGGTCCCGTCGGCGCCCGAGCCACCGGGCGCCGCGATGTCGACCGCACGGCCGGTGTTCGTGTACGACGTGCGACGGCCGTCGCGGTCGACCGCGGCGACCGTGATGACGCCGTCGCAGTTGGCGGGCACGGACTTCAGCGCGCTCTTGGCCGCGTTGCCGGCGGCCGCGATCACCACCGCGCCGCGCCGGCGCGCACCGTCGACGGCCTGCTGGAGCACCTCGGGGCACGCGAGGTCGATCTCGGTCTGGATCGACAGGTTGAGCACACGCGCGGGCGTGCGGTTCCTCGTCGTCCCCGAGACCGTGCCTCCCGACGCCCACGTGACGCCCGCGGCGATGTCCGCGAACGTGCCTCCGCCCGAGCCCAGCACGCGGACCGGCTGGATGCGCGCGGTCGGGGCGACGCCCGTCATGCCGGTGCGGTCGGTCGCGGCGCCGATGATCCCGGCGACGTGCGTGCCGTGCCACGAGCTCGTCGTGCCGGAGCCCAGGTCACCCTCGTCCGTCGGGTCGCTGTCCCGGCCGTCGCCGTCGCGTGCCGCGGCCCGGCTGGAGATCATGTCGTACCCGGCGACCAGCCTGCCGTCGAGGTCGGGGTGCGGCGTGATGCCGGTGTCCAGCACCGCGACGACCGTGCCGTTGCCGCGCGTGCGAGGCCACAGCGACAGCGCCTTGGACGAGTACCCGCCCGCGGGGAGCGCCACGCCACGTACCGACCCTGTGCGGTAGTCCCAGAGGTGCCACTGGTACTCGCGGAAGTACTCGTCGCGCGGCGTGACGGGCGGCGCGGCCGCGCTCTCGGCGAGGTAGTTGGGCTCGGCCCACGCGACCGTGGGGACGGCCGCCAGCGCCTGCGCCGCGGCACGAGCGGTCGAGGCCGGGACCGGGGTGGTGAAGTCGACCGCAACCGTGCCGTCGCCCGCCGGGGCGGCGAGCGTGCCGATCGGCACGTCGGCGGCCTCGCTCACGACCGCTGCCGCCGTGCTCGGGGCCACGGCCTCTCCCTCGCGCACCTGGTAGACGACACCGGCCGCGAGCGGCTCGGCGCGGGTCTCGGGCGCGGTCGTCTCGGGCGGGTCGTAGACACCCAGGTCGCCCGCCAGCGCGGGGGTCGCGAGGGCCACCCCGCCGCCGAGGACCACGCCGGCCACCAGCGCCGCCCCGGAACCGAGTGCGACCGCTGCGCGCCAGGGGTGCGCCGCGGAGCGCGGTCGGGTGTCGGCGTTCGTCGTCATGCTCCAGGTCCCGTCGTCGGGGTCAGGGATCGTCTTCCCGCCCCGGGACCATAACCGACCGACACGGGTATGGCCGCCCCGGAGGACGGCCATACCCGTGTCAGCGCGCTGCGCGCTCCTGCGTCGTCCGGCTGGTCAGCCGACCTTGCTCGTCGACGCCGACGTGCTCGTGATGCCGAGGTACGAGCCGGAGCCCTTCGGCGTGACCTTGACCTTGATGGTCTTGCCCTTGTCCGCGGACTTGAGCCGGTAGGTCGAGCTCGTGGCGCCGCTGATGACGCTCCCGCTGCGGTACCACGTGTACGTGCGGCTGGTGATCTTGCCGGTGAACGACGACTTCGCCGTCAGCGTGCTGCCGACCTTGGCCGTGCCGGAGATCGTGACGCGGCTCTTCGGCGCGAGCACCTTCTGCAGGTCGAGGTAGCCCGAGCCGCACTTGCTGCGGCAGCTCCACGTCGGGGTCGACGGGTACTTCGGGAACGTCGAGACCGCCTTGACGATGCCCTTCTCGATCTGGCTGCGGCTCAGACCGAGCGATGCGAGCAGCCCGGCCGCGGCCGAGACCGCGGGCGCCGCCTGGCTCGTGCCCGCCATCGAGCCCCACGTCGCCGAGCCCGGGGTCGTCCGGCCCGAGTTCCACGTCGAGGCGACGTACCCGTTGGCGTCGCCACCGGGCGCGGCGAGCTCCACGGCCGAGCCGTAGTTCGAGTAGGACGCGCGCTCACCGAAGACGTCGGTGGCCGCCACCGTGATGACGTTGTTGCAGCTCGCGGGCGAGAAGTTCAGCGCGCTCTGGTTCGAGTTGCCCGCCGAGACGACGACCACGGCACCGCGCTTGCGCGCGTTGTCGATCGCGCTCTGCGTGAACGACTCGCACTTGTGCCGGCCGCCGAGCGAGAGATTGATGACCTTCGCGGGCGTCTTGTTCTTCGACGTGCCGCTCACGGTGCCGCCCGACGCCCACGTGATCGCCGCGGCGATGTCGGCCGAGGTGCCGCCGTCACGCCCGAGGACGCGGACGTGCTGGACGCGCACGCCCGGGGCGTTCCCGATGCCCTCCTTGCCGTCGTGCGCAGCCGCGATGATGCCGGCGACGTGCGTCCCGTGCCACGAGCTGTCGACACGCTCGCCGTACTCGTCGGTGTGCCAGTCGCCCTGGTCCTTCGGGTTCGAGTCGCGCCCGCTGCCGTCGCGTGCCGACGCCTTGCTCGAGATGAAGTCGTAACCCGCCACGGTCGCCTTCGTGAGCTGCGCGTGCGTCGTCTGGCCGGTGTCGAGCACCGCCACGACGACCGACGACTTGCCCTTCGTGGCGGGCCACAGCGACAGCGCGTGGCTCGAGAAGCCGCCCTTCGGGAACGTCAGGCCTTCCACGGTGCCGTCGCGGTAGTCCCAGATGTTCCACTGGTAGTTCTCCCGCAGGTACGGGTCGCTCGGGTTGACGGGCGCGTTCGCGTCCGCGGTCGCGATGTGGTTGGCCTCGACGTCGGTGACGCCCGGCAGCGCCTCCACGGCGGCGAGCTTCGAGGCCGCGGCCTTGGCCGAGATCGGCTCGGCGAAGTCCACGGACCAGCTCGCGCCACCGTCGACCGCGTGCGCACCCTCCGCGAGCTTGACGCCGGTCGCGGCGAGGGTCGCGCGCACCGAGCTCGCAGCCTGGCTCGCGGCCGTCCCGCTCGAGATCGAGGCGAGGCCCGACACCCGGTAGACGACGCCCGCGACGAGCGAGTCGCCCTTGGCCGCCGGTGCCGTGCGCGTGGTCGGCTTGGTGAGGCTCGCGGAGCTCTGCGGCTCTCCCAGCCCGGTGTCCGCAGCGCTCGCCGGCGTCACGGCGGCGACGGTGACCGTCGCGACCAGCCCCGTGCACGCCATGGCGGCGATCGCACGCCGTGTCATCGTCCAGCTCGGCATCTGTTCTCCCACGTCGTCGTCAGCCCCCGCTGTTCCGGGCGCCGTCCGGATGCTATTGCCCGAGGGGCAGATCGGACACCCTCCGCCAGCGGGCGAGACGGGTTTTTCGCCCACTCGTGCGCCCGATCACCCGAATGCCCGTTCAGGTCACGGGCCGGGTGCGCCGATGCAGCAAGGATGCTCGGCACGGTGCCTCTGTGGGTCTGCGTGATCCAGCTCGTCGCTGCAGGCCTCGTCGGTGGTCTGTGCGTGCTGCAGTGGCTCTGGTGGCGGACCGACCGTCGCCCCGTCGGTGCGGTGTGGGCGCTGGCATGGTCCGCGGACATCGGGATGATGCTCCTCGTGGGCGGCGTCGCCGGCGTCCTGGCGTCCGGCGCGGCCCCCGACGTGCTGGGCCTCGTGCACGCGCTGTTCGTCGCCGGCTTCCTGCTGCTCGCCCTGCCGACGACGCGCGCGTTCGCGCACGGACCCCGCGTGCGCTGGTGGGCCGTCGCGATGGCCCTGCCCCTCGTCGCGAACGTGCTCGCCTGGTTGCCTCCCGTCCTCGGACCCCACGAGGTGGAGGCGGACCTCGTCGGCGGAACGCTCGCGGCCGCGACGCTCGTCGCGCTCGCGTACGTCGTGGTGACGCTCGGTCGGCACTCCGTGACCGCGTGGGGCATGCTGCTCGTCGCCGCGGGCTTCGAGTCCGTGTGCATGCTCGTCGCGAGCGGCTTCATGCCCGACCGGGACATCAGCGCGCTGCTCGCGGCGCTGTGGTCGGTCCCGATCGCGTTCGGCCTCGCCGCCCTCGCGCTCGTGCGCGTGCGCCAGGCGCAGAACGCCGCGAGCCGCCAGCACCGCATGCGGGACGCGATCGCGCGCGTCTCCAACGCCGCCTGGTTCGTGCGCGACGCGGACGCCCTCCTGCTCCAGGCGCGCGACGAGGCGCGCGCGGTGCTTGCCGACCCCGCCATCGAGGGGACGCTGCGCCCGATCGCGCACGGCCGCTACGTGTGCGAGCTGTTCGGGTCCTCGCCGCACGACGCGCACGAACGCACGTTCCTCGTCGACCTCGCCCAGATCGTCTCGACCGCCGCCGAGCGCTACACCCTGACCCGCCAGCTCAACCGCACGGCCTACGCGGACGCTCTGACAGGCCTGCCGAACCGGCGCGCGGTGCAGCAGCACCTGCACGAGGTCCTCGAGCGCGCCAACGTCGAGCGCACGCGCGTCTCGCTCGTCTACTGCGACCTCGACGGGTTCAAGCGTTACAACGACGTGCACGGGCACGCGGGCGGCGACGACATGCTGTGCCGCGTCGCGCAGTACCTGCGCGGCGCGGTGGCCGACGAGGAGACGTTCGTCGGGCGGCTGGGTGGCGACGAGTTCGTGGTGGTGATCTCCCGCGCGCCGAACGACTCCGACCTCGTCTCGATCGCGCGCAGCCTGCGCGAGGGGTTCGTCGACCGCTCGTCGGGGAGCAAGCCGTCGCGTCTGTCCGTCGGCATCGCGACGTGGCAGCCCGGCGACGTCGTCGACGTCGAGGCACTCGTCCGCCACGCCGACACCGCGATGCTCGAGGCGAAGCGCTCACGCTCCGGCTTCCGCGTGTTCGACCGCGCCCTGCGCCGGGCCGTCGAGGCCGACCGCATGCAGCGGTCCGCGCTCGAGGCGGCGGTCGCCGACGGCCTGTTCACGGCGCACTTCCAGCCGATCGTCGACGCGCGCACGCTCGAGGTGCTGCAGGTCGAGGCGCTCGCGCGGTGGGATCACCACGGCCGTCTGCTGCTGCCCGCCGACTGGATCGACCTCGCCGAGGAGACCGGCCTGATCGTCCCGATCGGCCTGTCGATCCTGCAGCAGGCACGACGCGCGCTCGACCGGTTCCAGATGCCCGTCTCGGTGAACCTCGCCGCCCGGCACCTGTCCGAGCCGGACGCGCTCGAGCAGCTCGAGACCGCGTGGGGCGGCGCGTACTGGGAGCACCTGACGCTCGAGATCACCGAGAGCGCGCTGGTGCAGACGACCGCCGCGATCCCGGTGCTGTCCGAGCTGCGGGCCCGTGGCGCGCGCATCGCGGTGGACGACTTCGGGACCGGCTACTCCTCGCTCGCGCGGCTCGCGCGCCTGCCCGTGGACGTCCTCAAGATCGACCGGTCGTTCGTCCGCGAGGTCGGCACGGAGCGCGGGTCGTCGGTCGTGCGCGCGATCCTCGAGCTGGGCTACGCCCACGGGCTCGACGTCGTCGCCGAGGGCGTGGAGCGGGCCGCCGACCTCGACGCGCTCGTCGGGCTCGGCGTGCGCCGTGTGCAGGGCAACTTCCTGGGGCGGGCCGTGCCGACGGTGCCGGTCCGCGGGCCGCGGCCAGGGTCTGCCGGCTGGGAGGACACGCGCGCGCTGCGCGTCGTGCCCTCGCCGCGCATCGAGGACGACACGGACCGGCTCCCGCAGCACGCATGAGCCAGCGCGCGTGTCGTCGGACCGCGTGCCCCGACGCCGCGGGCCCGCACCGAGGATCTCGGCACGGGCCCGTCGCGTCGTCCGGCGCGGTGGCGCAGCGGCTCAGGCGAGCAGCATCGGCTTCAGCTCGACGACGCGGCCCAGCAGGCCGTTGACGAACGAGGGCGACTCGTCGGTCGACAGCGCCTTGACCAGGTCCACGGCCTCGTCGACCGCGACCGCGTCCGGCACGTCGTCGTTGAACAGGATCTCCCACGTCCCGACGCGCAGCACGGCGCGGTCGACCGCGGGCATGCGCTCGATCGTCCAGCCGTGCGAGTGGGACGCGAGCACCTCGTCGATCCGCGCCGACCTCGCCACGACACCCTCGACGATCTCGACCGCGTACTGCGGCAGCGCCGACTCCGTGCCGGGCTCGGCGATGCGCTGCGCGAGCAGCGTCACCGGCGCGATCCCGCGCTGGTCGGCCTCGAAGAGGACGTCGACTGCCCGCTTGCGGGCCTTGGACCGGGCTCCCACGTCAGTCGTTCACGCGACCCAGGTAGGAGCCGTCACGCGTGTCGACCTTGACCTTGGTGTTCGACTCGAGGAACAGCGGCACCTGGATCTCGTAGCCGGTCTCGAGCGTCGCCGGCTTGGTGCCGGCGCTGGAACGGTCCCCCTGCAGGCCCGGCTCGGTGTACGTGACCAGGAGCGTCACCGAGGGCGGGAGCTCGACGTACAGCGGCGCGCCCTCGTTCGTCGCGACGAGCGCGCTCTGGTTCTCGAGGAGGAAGTTGGCCGCGTCGCCCACGGTCGCCGCCGGCACGTGCAGCTGGTCGTACGTGTCCGTGTCCATGAACACGAAGTCGTCGCCGTCCTTGTACAGGTACTGCATCTCGCGCTTGTCGACGTTCGCCGTCTCGACCTTGATGCCGGCGTTGAAGGTCTTGTCGACGACCTTGCCGCTCAGCACGTTCTTCAGCTTGGTGCGCACGAACGCGCCGCCCTTGCCCGGCTTGACGTGCTGGAACTCGACGACGGTCCAGAGCTGGCCGTCGATGCGCAGCACGGTGCCGTTCTTGAGGTCGTTGGTGGTCGCCACGATTCGTCGCTTCCTGTCGAGGTGGATCGAGGCGGCCGGGACGCCTCGCCCTCACGCCGCAGCTCATGACGAGCCGCTGGGCGAGCGGTCAGCGGGCTGACCCGCACAGATCGCGTCCGGCCGCGGGCCGCCGACCATCGTACCGCCCCGCACCCTGCGCCACCGTCGCACGTGCCGGACCTGCGCCGTCGCGGGGCGTCGTGGACCGCGCCCGGCGTGCTCGCGACATGCGCGAACCGGCCGAACCGCCCACCGATGCGGGTGGCCTGTGGTGAGGTAGGCGCATGCTGCAGGTGCTCGCGGTGCTGGCCGCCCTCGTCGTGTCCGTCGTCGGCGGGTGGTGGGTCGTCTCGGCGGTCCTGCGCCTCGCGTCGCGGACCCCCTCGGGCGGCCCCACCGCGGCCCCCACCCCGGCCACGGGTCCCGCGGCCTCCCCCGCCCCGGCTGCTCCCGGCGCGGCCGACCCGGCTGGACCTGACGGTCCCGCCGCGAGGGCGGCGCTGCGCGGCGGGTCGTGGATCGGGTTCCTCGAGCGGCTCGCCGTCACGGCGTGCGTGCTGACCGGCCAGCCGGCGGGGGTCGCGATCGTCGTCGCGGTGAAAGGCCTCGGCCGCTACCCCGAGCTGAAGGAGAACCCCGGAGCCTCGGAGCGGTTCGTGATCGGCACGCTCGCGTCGCTGATCTGGGCCGCAGGGTGCGGTCTCGCGGCCCTGGCCGCGTTCTAGCTGTACTGGCCAAGACCGTTGTTGACGTAGCGAGAGACCTCCGGGTCGAGTTGGAGCTGTCTAGGAACCGACTCTGACCACGGAGGTCTCTCGTGTCTCACGCTAACGCCCGGCTGACCCCTGCCGGCAGGCTGGTCCTGGTCCGTCGCATCGCAGCCGGGCGCCCCGTCGCGCACGTCGCCGCCGAGATGGGCGTCTCGCGGACCACGGCGTGGCGCTGGTGGCGCCGCTTCACCCTCGAGGGCGC
>NZ_BJUA01000003.1 GCF_007989825.1 Cellulomonas persica
GCTCGTCGGCGACGCCCCGTTCGTCGCCGACCCGCCCGTCCACGCCGTCTGGCAGAACAACGACGGCGGGACGACGTTCTTCTCCCCGGTCCACGGCGCGTACGTGAAGTGGGCGCCCGCCGGCACGCCGCTCGACCTCGCGGCCGAGGCCGAGCGTCTCGCCTGGGCGGGCCCGCACACCCCCGTCCCCGAGGTGCTCGCCCACGGGAGCGACGACGAGGGAGCGTGGCTCGTCACGCGGGCGGTCCCGGGGCGCAGCGCGGTCGACCCGGTGTGGCTGGCGCGACCGCTCGATGCGGCGCGCGCGATCGGTGCCGGGCTGCGCGCGCTGCACGACGCCCTGCCGGTGGACGACTGCCCGTTCACGTGGTCGGTCGAGGACCGGCTCGCGCGGCTGGACGACCCGGCCCGGGCGAGGGAACTCGCGGCGCCGCCGCCCGTGGACCGGCTCGTCGTCTGCCACGGCGACGCGTGCGCCCCGAACACGCTGCTGTCCGACGACGGCTCGTGGCTCGCGCACGTGGACCTCGGCCGGCTCGGCCTGGCGGACCGGTGGGCCGACCTCGCGATCGCGACCTGGAGCACCGTCTGGAACTACGGCCCGGGCTACGAGGACGCCGTGCTCGAGGCCTACGGCATCGACCCCGACCCGCAGCGCACGGAGTACTACCGCGCGCTGTGGGGCGAGCCGGGGCTCTCGCCGCGGTAGGCGGCCTCGAGCGCGGCGATGTCCAGCTTGGTCTGCGTGAGCATGACCTGCGTGGCGCGCGCGGCGCCCTCGGGGTCGGCGTCGGGCGACAACGTGAGCTCCATGAGCCGACGGGGGACCACCTGCCAGGACAGGCCGAACCGGTCCGTGAGCCAGCCACACGCGACCGGCTGCCCGCCGCCGGCCAGGAGCGCGTCCCAGTAGTGGTCGATCTCGGCCTGGTCCTCGCAGTCGACGACGAACGAGAACGCCGCGTTGAGCTGCAGCGACGGCCCCGCGGAGATCGCCTCGACCGGCTGCCCGTCGAGCTCGAAGGACACGACGAACGGCGCACCCTTGCTCACGCCCGGCATGTCGGCGGGCGCGTGGACGACGTGGGTGATGCGGGAGTTCGGGAAGACCGAGACGTAGAACTCGGCGGCCTCGAGCGCGTTGTCGCTGTACCAGAGATGGGGGTGGACGATGCCCATGCCTGCTCCTTCGTCGGTTCTTCGGTGGGCGGCTCAGGCCGCGACGATCGCGTCGAGGCGGGCGTAGCCCTGGGTGAGTCCGCCCTCCATGCCGCTGGCGACCATGCCGTCGCGGGCCTCGAGGGTGGGGTAGACGGAGTGGATCTCGAGGCGGGTGCGCCCGTCGCCGAGGTCGACGAACCGCAGCGTCTCGATCGCCACGACGTCGGGGAAGCCGAGGAACTCGAACGTCTGGATCGCGAGCTCGTCGGTCCGGACCGTGTGGAACGTGCCGCGGAAACCGTACGACTCGCCCCCGGGCTCGGTCTGCTGGAAGGCCCACCGGCCGCCGGAGACGAAGTCCCACTCGGTGATGTCGGTCGCGAGGCGGTCGGGTCCCATCCACTTCGCGACGAGCGCGGGGTCGGCGTGCGCGGCGAACACGCGGGAGACGGGCGCGTCGAACTCGCGCGTGATGTCGATGAACGGGACGCCTTCGGGTGCGTCGACGTGAACCGGGTGCGTCATGGGTCCTCCTGCTGAGCGGGGTCCTGCGCGAGGAGCGCGTCGAGGGACCGGAACCTGCGTTCGTGGACGAGCCGGTAGTGGTCGATCCACGCGGTGAGGCGTTCGAGCGCCTCGGGGGCCAGGTGCACGGGCCGGCGCTGGGCGTCGCGCGTGCGGGTGACGAGTCCCGCCTGCTCCAGCACGTGGATGTGCTTGGAGACCGCCTGCAGTGAGATGGCGTGCGGTTCGGCGAGCTCGTTGACTCCTGCGGGGCCGCGCGAGAGCCGCGCGACGATCTGGCGACGGACGGGATCGGCCAGGGCCAGGAATGCCCGGTCGAGCCGTTCGTCGTCGTCCTGGGTCACAGGTGCGTCCTCCCGGCCGCAGGGGGCGCCGACCGTGCTGCGGTCGGCGGGACCTGCGACCTTGCTGATGTCGGGATGCTGCGATCAGGCTATTCAACTGTCAGGTTGAATAGGACGCTACGCCGGTCGGTCGCATGCCGCAAGGGGTCGTCCCGCGTCAGCCCAGATGGGCGAGCACGGCCGCCGCGACCTCCGCGGGAGTGCGCCCGTCGACCGTCACCACGGGCCCGCGCCCGGCGAGTCGGTGCCCGACGGCGACGTAGCGCTCGGCCTGGTCGAGGCGCCACTGCCGCGCGCCGGGGTCGGTGTCGTCGCCCTCGATGCGCCGGCGCAGCTCGTCGGGCGACGCGTGCAGCGTCACGTGCCGGACGTCGTGCCCGCGCGCGGCGAGGCCGCCCAGCACCTCGTCGGCGTGCCCCGGGTGCAGCAGCGTCATCGGCACGACGAGCACGCCGCCGAGCCGGGCGCGGCGTGCGGCCGCCCGCACCGTGCCGCGCCGCCATGCGCGCAGGTCCTGGTAGTCGCTCGTGCCGGTGACGCGCCCGAGCGTGCGGCCCAGCCACCATCCGAGCACCTCGGGGTCGTGAGTCCGCGCCCCGGGGTGCTGGGCGACGAGCTCGGTCGCGCAGGTCGTCTTGCCGACGCCGAACGGTCCGTTGAGCCAGAGGATCACGCAGGCGACGCTACCGGCCGCCGGCGGCGGTCAGCGGGTGCTGGTCGCGGACTCGACCGGCTCGCGTGCGGCTGCGGGCTTCCTGCGCCCCGCCGCGTCGGGAGCGGGTGCGTCGTCGGCGGCTGGGGCGAGCGCTCCGGTGTGGCGACGGGTCTCCTTCGACCGCGTGCCCTCGGCCACGGTGAGCTCGCGGGCCGCGCGCGCTCGGCGGGAGAGCGCGGGGTGGCCCAGGACGACGCCCGCGAGGACGACGAGCGCGCCGACGGCCTGCTGGGCGGACAGTCGCTCACCCCCGACGAGGAGGCCCAGGGCCAGGCCGGTCACGGGGTTGAGCAGGCCGACGAGCCCGACGGTCCCGGCGGGCAGGTGCCGCAGGCCGCCGAACCACGCCAGGTAGGCGACCGCGGTCGCGGCGAGCGACAGGAAGGCGAGGCCGCCCCACGCGGCGCCGTCGAGCGACGGGGGAGCGCCCTCGACGACGACGGCGGCGACGACGAGCGTGCTCCCGCCCGCGACGAGCTGCCACGAGGTCGAGGCGAGGACGTCCACGTCGTCGTCGCGCCACCGCTGCGCGAGCACGAACCCCACGCTCGACATCAGCATGGCCGTGACCGACGCCAGGACGCCCCGCGCGTCGATGCTCCCGGTGCCGGTGAGCACCATCGCGGCGACGCCCGCGAGCCCGAGAAGGCCGCCCGCGACCGCGGGCGCGGCCGGCCGCTGCGCGACGAGCGCCCACGCCATGAGCATCATGACCAGGGGAGACGTCGCCATGACGGTCGCGGCGACGCTCGTCGGCAGGAGCTGTGCGGCGACGTACACCAGGACGAAGAACGCGCCCATGTTGAGCGTGCCCAGCACGAGCGAGCGCCACCACCACGAGCCGCGCGGCAGGCGCCGGGCGACGAGCAGCAGGATCAGGCCGGCGGGCAGCGCGCGCAGCGCCGAGCCCCACAGCGGGGAGTCGGCCGGGAGCAGGTGGCGCGTCACGTAGTAGCTCGCCCCCCAGGTGATCGGGGCGAACGCGGTCACCAGCATCCAGCGCAGATTTCCTTCCATGGAAGACAATATATCTTGCGGGGAAGATATAGTCACCCCCGTGACCTCTCCCTCCGCGCGCGACGCCGACACGGTCGGCCCGCGCCGCACGGATCGCCCGGCCCCACCCGACCGGCCCGACCGCTCCGCACCGCCCGACCGGCTCGACCTGATCCAGGCGGCGTGGCGCCGCGAGCGGCCCGACCTCGACCCGAGCCCGCAGGGCGTGATCGGGCGGCTGCACCGCGTCGCCGGGCACCTCACCGACGAGCTCGTCGCCGTCTACCGGCAGCACGGCCTGAGCGAGGGGGACTTCGACGTGCTCGCCACGCTGCGCCGCGCAGGAGCGCCGTACGAGCGCACGGCTGGCGACCTCGCCGAGCACACGCTGGTCACGAGCGGTGGCATGACCAAGCGAATCGACCGGCTCGAGGCCGCCGGGCTCGTCACGCGCCGTGTCGCCGAGCGTGACGCCCGCGCGAGGGTCGTGGCGCTCACCGACGCCGGGCGGACGCTCATCGACGCCGCCTTCACCGACCACCTCGCCAACGAGCACCGCCTGCTCGCCGCGCTGGACCCCGCCGACGTCGAGGCGCTGCGCGGCATCCTCACCCGCTGGCTCGCGCGCCTGGAAGACCCCCCACCCACCCCCTGAGCGCCCGCGCAGGGATGGATGCAGCGATGGCAGAGCTGCCGTCGCCGCAGGGTGGGGCAGGCGGCGGCGCAGGTCGCCGCAGGGTGTGCGGGTGTGGTGGAGGTGAAAGGAGTCGTCGGCGGGACCTTGCGCCTTGCTAGTCTGTGCGCGTCGCAACTGGCGCAACGAGGTGGGTCACCACCGGGGAGCGACGAAGCAGCTGGACCACGGGGTCGGACGCCTGGGCCCTCGGTCGCCTCATCACCGGACCGTCCGCGTGCATGGGCGCCGATCGCGCCCGCACGGCCACCTGCAACAGGAGCTGCCGCAATGAGCGACAACGTGCTGAACCAGAACATCGCCGACCTCGACCCGGAGATCGCCGCCGTCCTCGACGGTGAGCTCGCCCGCCAGCAGGGCACCCTCGAGATGATCGCGAGCGAGAACTTCGTCCCGCTGGCCGTGCTGCAGGCGCAGGGCTCGGTCCTGACGAACAAGTACGCCGAGGGCTACCCGGGCCGCCGCTACTACGGCGGCTGCGAGCAGGTCGACATCGCCGAGAACATCGCGATCGAGCGGGCCAAGTCCCTGTTCGGCGCGCAGTTCGCGAACGTCCAGCCGCACTCCGGCGCGACGGCCAACGCCGCCGTCCTGCACGCGCTCGCGCGTCCGGGCGACACGATCCTGGGCCTCGCGCTCGACCAGGGCGGCCACCTGACCCACGGCATGAAGATCAACTTCTCGGGCCGCCTGTACGACGTCGTCGCGTACGGCGTCGACGAGGAGACCTCGCTGGTCGACATGGCGGAGGTCCGCCGCCTCGCGATCGAGCACCAGCCCAAGGTGATCATCGCGGGCTGGTCGGCCTACCCGCGCCAGCTCGACTTCGCCGCGTTCCGTGAGATCGCCGACGAGGTCGGCGCGTACCTGTGGGTCGACATGGCGCACTTCGCGGGCCTCGTCGCCGCGGGCGTGCACCCGTCGCCCGTCCCGCACGCGCACGTCGTGTCGTCGACGGTGCACAAGACCATCGGCGGCCCCCGCTCGGGCTTCATCCTGACCAACGACGCGGACATCGCGAAGAAGATCAACTCCGCGGTGTTCCCGGGCCAGCAGGGTGGTCCGCTCATGCACGTGGTCGCCGCCAAGGCCGTCGCGTTCAAGATCGCGGCGACGCCCGAGTTCCGCGACCGCCAGGAGCGCACGGTGCGCGGCGCCGCGATCCTCGCCGAGCGCCTCACGCAGCCGGACGTCGCCGAGGCGGGCATCACCATCCGCTCGGGCGGCACCGACGTGCACCTCGTGCTCGTCGACCTGCGCAACGCGGCGATCGACGGCAAGCAGGCCGAGGACCTCCTGCACGAGGCGGGCATCACCGTGAACCGCAACGCGGTGCCGAACGACCCGCGGCCGCCGATGGTCACCTCCGGTCTGCGCATCGGCACGCCGGCGCTCGCCACGCGCGGCTTCGGCGACGCGGAGTTCACCGAGGTCGCGGACATCATCGCCACGGCCCTCGTGCAGGGTGAGGCGGCGGACACCGAGGCGCTCACGAAGCGCGTCGCGGCGCTGACGGCGGCGTTCCCGCTGTACCCGAACCTGCAGCAGTACTGAGAGGCTCGACGATGACGGCTCAGATCCTCGACGGGACCGCCACGGCGGCCGCGATCAAGGCGGAGCTCACGCAGCGCGTCGCGGCACTCGCGGCGCGTGGCGTGACCCCCGGCCTCGGCACGCTCCTCGTCGGCGACGACCCGGGCAGCAGGTGGTACGTCGCCGGCAAGCACCGCGACTGCGCCGAGGTCGGCATCGCCTCCATCCAGGAGGAGCTGCCCGGCGACGCGACGCAGGAGGACATCGAGGCGGCCGTGCGGCGGCTCAACGAGAACCCCGCCTGCACGGGCTTCATCGTCCAGCTCCCGCTGCCGCGCGGCATCGACACGCACCGCGTGCTCGAGCTGATCGACCCGGACAAGGACGCGGACGGCCTGCACCCGACGAACCTCGGGCGCCTGGTCCTGCGCGTCAACGAGCCGGTCACGAGCCCGCTGCCGTGCACGCCGCGCGGCATCATCGAGCTCGTCGAGCGGCACGGCGTCGACCTGCGCGGCGCGGACGTCGTCGTCGTCGGCCGCGGCGTGACCGTGGGGCGCTCGATCGGGCTGCTGCTCACGCGGCGTGAGGTCAACGCGACCGTCACGCTGACCCACACCGGCACGGCTGACCTCGCCGAGCACACCCGCAACGCCGACGTGATCGTCGCCGCCGCGGGCGTACCGGGGATCATCACGGCGGACCTCGTCAAGCCGGGCGCGGTCGTGGTCGACGTCGGCGTCTCGCGTGCGACCGACCCCGAGACCGGCAAGAGCCGCGTCGTCGGGGACGTGGACGCGGGCGTGCGCGAGGTCGCGAGCTGGGTCTCGCCCAACCCCGGCGGTGTCGGCCCGATGACCCGCGCGATGCTCCTGAGCAACGTCGTGGACACCGCGGAGCGCCTCGCCGCCTCCTGACGCCTCACGCACGCCCGACGGGCGGCCTGCGGAACACCCCCGCGGGCCGCCCGTCGGCGTCTACGCTGCCGTCGGACGACGAGCGGCGAGGAGGCTGCGATGGCACGGAGGTACGGCGAGTCCGCCAAGACCCTGACCTGGGGCCTCGGCCTGCTGGTGTCGGGCGTGGTCATCGCGTTCTGGGTGCGCGACCCGTACCTCGCCGCGGGGAACGACGGCCTCTCGTCCGGGTTCGACGGGCTGGTCGTCGTCGTCGCGTGCCTGTCGGCCGTCGTCGGGCTGGTGACGACGCTGATCGGCGTGTGGCAGCTCGCGACGAACGTCGACATCGCGGCGCTCGCCGTTCGGGACGCGGCGGTCGAGGCCGAGCTCGCGCAGCAACGCGCCGACCGTGAGGCCGCGGAGAAGGCGGCCGCGCGGGCACGGCTGACGACGCAGCTCGCCCAGGAGGAGTGACGCCTCAGGCCGTCGGCGCCGGCTCCTTCGCGCCCGCCGCGGCCTTGGGCCCCGCCTTCGTCCCGGCTGCCTTCGT
The DNA here is from genome assembly GCF_007989825.1 of Cellulomonas persica. Taxonomy (GTDB): domain Bacteria; phylum Actinomycetota; class Actinomycetes; order Actinomycetales; family Cellulomonadaceae; genus Cellulomonas; species Cellulomonas persica. The sequence goes on from NZ_BJUA01000003.1 coordinate 7,418, forward strand.
CCCGGCTGCCTTGGGCCCGGCTGCCTTGGGCCCGGCTGCCTTGGGCCCGGCCGCCGACTTCTTCCCGGCGGACGGAGCCTTGGGCTCGGGTGCGGGTGCCTGGGCGGCCAGGACGTCCTGGATCGCCAGCCGTGCCGCGCGGCGCACGTCAGCGCGGGTCAGGTTGCCGTCGGGCAGCGCGGCTGCGATGGCGTCGGCGATGCCCTGCGCGTCGATCGCCGCGTGCGCGGCGGCCTCCGCGTTGGCGCTGGTGCGCCGCAGGATCGCGTACGTGTCCTTGCGCTCGAGCTCGGCGTTCCGGTAGGACCACACGGCCTGGGCGATCTCCTCGGCGGTCGGCATGTCCTCCTCCTCTTCCTGCGTCGTGGCTGCGAGCGTCGCAGCCTTCCCTGCCCGGAGCTTCGCGACGAAGCTCGCGACGTCCGCCTTCGTCGTGCCGTTCGCGAGCTCGAAGTGCATCGCGTCGCGCCGCCCGACGGGGAAGTCCAACCCCCACCCGAACAGGCCGCCGGACTCCTTGAGGATCGCGCGCACCGTGCGGCCCTGGGCGTTCGTGAACCCCGACGAGTACGGCCTGCCGGGGTGGTGGTGCTCGAACGGGTGCTTGGCGCCGTTGACGTCGACCGCGGTCCCGCTGATGTGGTTCGAGCGTGCGGCGCCGCCGATCTGCTTGTTGAAGGCGGCCGAGCGCCAGCCGTTGACCTCCTTGATCGGCTCGACCCGGGCGTGGAACTGCTCCAGGAGCCAGCGGAACGCGGTCGCCACGTCGCCCGAGAGGACGGTCGCGCCGTTGGCGTCGCCGCCGACGAACATCCGCACGACCGCAGACTCGCCGACCGCGGGCCAGCCGTTGAGCGTCGCCACGGGGACCTCCCGTAGATCGGAACTCGTCGTCGAGATCTGGTCGACGTCCGGTGCGGGCCGCGCGGGCTCGTCGTAGCACTCGTAGGCAAGGTGCTCGTGCTCGGTGCGGTGATACGCGCCCCGGGCCGCCGGGTGGCGTGGACGGGTACGGAGCGCGTCGGTGGTGTGGGGCAGGATCGTCCGGGCCGCGGACGCGGCTCGTCGTGCTCGTCGGAGAGGAACGCAGTGCTCAGCATCGCCACCGTCAACGTCAACGGGATCCGGGCGGCCTTCCGCCGCGGGATGGGGGACTGGCTCGAGAGCCGCAAGCCCGACGTCCTGCTGCTGCAGGAGGTGCGAGCGAGCGACGAGATCCTGGCCGACCACCTGCCCGCAGGCGAGTGGCACCTCGCGCACGAGGAGAGCCAGACCAAGGGGCGCTCGGGTGTGGCGATCGCGACGCGGCTGCCGATGTCCGCGATCCGCATCGGTCTCGGCACGGGCGTGCCGGGCGACTCGGGGCGCTGGGTCGAGGCTGACCTGGAGATCGCGTCGCACGACGGCGCGCCGCCGCGCACCGTCACGGTGGTGTCCACCTACGTGCACTCCGGCACGCTCAACACGCCGTCGATGGACGAGAAGTTCGCGTTCCTCGAGGTGATGACCGCGCGGCTCGCGGAGATCTCCGCGGCGGGCGGCTACGCGGTGGTCGCGGGCGACGTGAACATCGCGCACCGCGAGCCGGACATCAAGAACTGGAAGGGCAACCTCACGAGCGCGGGCTTCCTGCCGGCCGAGCGGGCCTACCTGGACCGCTGGCTCGACGACCTCGGCTGGCGGGACCTGGGCCGTGAGCTCGGGGGCGAGGGGCCGGGACCGTTCACGTGGTGGTCGTGGCGGGGCAAGGCGTTCGACAACGACGCCGGGTGGCGCATCGACTACCAGTTCGCCACGCCGGACCTCGCGGACGCGGCCGTGAGTGCGACGGTCGACCGTGCGGCGACGTACGACGCGCGCTTCTCCGACCACGCGCCGCTCGTCGTGGAGTACGACCTGTAGCCGACGCTTGACCTCCCGCCATCCGTCAATGTATCAATGTATTGACTCATTGACGGATGGCGGGAGCGTGCGGTGACGGAGGACGTCGGCGGGGGCGACGGGCTCGTGGTCGAGCTCGACCTCGCGTCGTCGGTCCCGCCGTTCGAGCAGATCCGCCAGCAGGTGACCGGCTACGTCGCTGCCGGGCGTCTGCGCACCGGCGCCCGCCTGCCGACCATCCGCGCGTTCGCGGCCGACCTCGGCATCGCCCCGGGGACCGTGGCGCGCGCCTACCGCGAGCTCGAGGCGGCGGGTGTGGTCGTCACGCGGCGGCGCACCGGGACCGTGGTCGCGGCCGGGGTCGAACCGGTCGACGACGCGCCCGCCCGTGCCGCGCGTGAGTTCGTCGCGGCGGCACGCCGCGGCGGTCTGTCCGACGAGGACGCGCTCGCGCTCGTGCGCGGTGCACTCCAGACGTCCCGGCCGCCCGCCGGGGCCCCTGCACGCGAGAAGGAGGCCACATGGCCGCCCCGTTCTGGATCCTGATCCTGCTGGTCATGCTCCTGATGACCGTGGCGCTGGTCGTCCTCATCGTCGTCATGGCCGTGCGCGCGGGGCAGGGGGCCTCACGCACGAGCCCGTACGACGACCAGGGCGTGCCCTTCGAGTCGGTGCCGACGGCGCTCGACGCCGCACGTCGGCGCGCCGCGACGACCGCGGGGCTGGCCTGGGTCGCCGCCGGGGGCGCGGCGTTCCTCTCCCCGGTGCTCGTCGCCCTGGCGGCGCGGATCGACGAGGTCGGGGTCTGGTGCGCCGCGCTCCTCGTCGCGCTCGCGTTCCTCGCGGTGCACGCCGTGGGGGAGGGCACCTGGCCGCGCCCCTCGGGCGCCGCTCGTCGGGCGCCCCTCGTCGTGCGGTCGGTGCGCCAGGTGGCCGCGTCCTGGCCGCGGCGGATGGCGTGGGTGTGGGCGGCGTGCGTCGTGGTGGTCGCCGTGGTGTGCGCGGTGGTCGCCGACGAGACGGGGCGTGGGTTGACCGTGCAGGCCGACGAGGGCTGGGGGCGGGCCACGCCCTTCCCCGGGCTGCCGCACGGCGTGGGCGCCCTCATCACGGTGGCGCTCGTGCTGGCGGGGACCGAGGTGGTGCTGCGGCAGATCACGCAGCGCCGTGCGGTGCCGGACGTCTCGGTGGCCGACGACCTCGCGCTGCGGAAGCTGGCGGCACGCCGGGTCGCGGCCGGCAGCCAGGCGGTCGTCGCGGGTGTGCTGGTGGTGCTGCTGGCCGTGGCCGGCGCGGCGATGGAGGATGTCGGTACGCCGACGCCCGGTGCCGAGGGCGGTGACGCCGGCGTGTTGTTCGAGCGGTGGGCGGTGGCCGGGAGCGTCGTCACGGCAGCCGCGATCGGGGTCGCGCTCGCGGCGCTCGCCGTCGCGTGGTTCGGCTCCCTGCGCTCCCGCCCCGACGCGCACGCGGTCGCTGCTGCGCACCCGAGCGGTGCCGCCGCGGTCTGACGCCCAGGTGCGTCGGAGGGTTCAGGCCTGCGGCGCGGCGGGCTGGTCGTCGGGCTCCGGGACCGGGAGCTCGCGCATGCCGAGCAGGGGCGAGACGACCACCGGGAGCACCGACAGTGCGGTGATCGCGGCGGACACCCACAGCGTCGGCAGCACGCCCCAGGCGTGGCCCAACCAGCCCCCGACGAGGCCGCCCAGCGGCATGACGCCCCACACGATGAACCGCACGGAGGCGTTCATGCGCCCGAGCAGCGCGGGCGGGCACAGCCGCTGGCGGAAGCTGACCTGCGCGATGTTGTAGACCAGGACCGCGAAGTTGAGCACCACGCCGCCGACGATCAGCACGACCTGCGGTGAGACCGGCAGGCTCGCCGCGAGCGGGGTGAGCACGGCGGCCGGGATGAAGGCGAGCGCCGAGATCGGGATCACGCGCGCCTCGCCGACCCGGCGGCTGATCCGGTCGGCGGCGAACGCCCCGGTCAGCCCGCCGACGGCCGCCGCGGAGACGACCGTGCCGTACGCGGCGGTGTCGAGCCCGAGCGTGCGCAGCGCGAAGATCACCATGACCGCGCCCGAGACCGCGCCGCCGAAGTTCCCGATCGACGTGGTCGCGACGATCCGCCGCAGGATCGGCTGGCGGACGACGAACGCGAGCCCTTCGGCGATCTCGCTGCGCAGCGGGCGTCGGTCGTCGGGTGAGGGCGTCGCCTCGCGGTGCGCGATCCGGCCGACGCCGAACGCGGAGAACAGGTAGGTCACCACGGTGACCGCGATGAGGGCCGGCGCGGCGACGACGCGCAGGAGTGCGCCGCCGATCGCAGGGGCGGCGACCATCGCGACGGACTGCGTGGCCTGCAGCTTCGAGTTGCCTTCGACGATGTGGTCGAGCCCGACGAGGCCCGGGACGTAGCTCTGGTGCGACACGTCGAAGAACACGTTCGCGACCGAGACCGCCGTGGCCGCCGCGACGAGCAGCGCGACCGAGGCGTGCCCGGTCGCGGCCGTCGCGACGACGATCGCGAGCACGGCCGCGCGCACCAGGTCGGCGACGATGAGGACGCGCCGCTTGCGCATGCGGTCGACCCACGCACCGGCCGGCAGGCCGATGACGAGGAACGCCGCCGTCTCGGCCGCGCTGAGCAGTCCCATCTGCCACTCGCTCGCGTGCAGGCGCTCGACCGCGTAGACCGGCAGGACGAGCGCGGTGAGCTGCGCGCCGAGCTGGCCGGCGGCGTCGCCCGCCCAAAGCCACCGGAAGTCGCGGTGGTGCAGGAGCGACCGTCGGTGCGCGGGGGCCTGCGCCGCGGCAGGGGTCGGGCCTGGCGCCGGGTCCGGGTGCTGGGCCGCGTCGTGCGCGGGTGCGGCGGCGGGCTGGGGTGTCGTCACGCCGCCAGGATCCGCGAGTGATTGGGAAAAGTCAATCAGTGGCAGGATGGGCCCATGACCCCCGACCCGTCGCCCGCACCGGCCCGCCCGGTCGCGCCCGAGGTCAGCGACGACCCCGACGCCGACGCGCGCGCGCTCGCCTCGACGCTGCGCATCCGGATCCTGCGGCTCTGCCTCGACGAGTCGCTCACCAACCGCGAGATCGCCCAGCGCCTCGGGCGGAACCCCGCGACGGTCCTGCACCACGTGCGCACGCTCGTCGACCGCGGTTTCCTCGCCGCCGAACCCGCCCGGCGCGGTACGCGCGGCGCACGCGAGGTCCCGTACCGCGCGACCCGCAAGTCGTGGCGCTCGCCGTCGCAGCCCGGCCAGGCGCGCGTGCTCGTCGACGCGTTCCTGCAGGAGCTCGCCCTCGTCGAGAACCTGGACGACCAGCCGATGGTCCGCCTGGGGCTGCGCCTCGACGCCGAGGCGACCCGCGAGCTCCTCGGGAAGCTCGAAGCCCTCTTCCAGGAGTACGCGCAGCGCCCGTCCGACCCGGACGGGACGCCGTACTCGCTGTTCTTCTCGATGCACGAGGACGTGCAGCGACGCGACCCGGGCCCGTCGCCCACCTGAGCGACGGACCCGGGCAGCCCTTCACGGGTCGGCGCTCACGAGTCGTCACGACCCCCGGCGAGTGAGTCCGCCCGCTGCGCCCGTGCGACGGTCGCCAGGGTGCACACGACGGGGATGGCGAGCACAGCGACGGTGAGCAGGCCGGTCGTCGTCAGGTCGATCGCCGGCAGCGCCGGCCCGAGCAGCCCGACGGTCGCGCCGATCACGGCCGGCAGCACGGCCAGCACACCGATGGTCCACGCGCTCGCGCCCGTGACGAGCGCCTCCGTGAACGTCGTGACGAGCAGCTGGCGTCGGGTGGCGCCCGTCCGGCGCAGGAGCAGCAGCTCGTCGCGGCGGCCGGAGGTAGCGAGCACCACCGCGTTCGCCGCGCCGATCCCCGCGAAGGAGAGCAGCAGCAGCACGAGCACCGACGAGAGCCGGCTGCTCGCCGCGGCCGCGTCGGCCACCGCCTGGACGTAGGCGTCGACGCCCTGCGCGACGAGACCTGTGCCGGACAGCGCCCCGACGACCGCGCCCGGCGAGGGCGTCGTGACGAGCAGCGAGTCGGTGACGCCCTGCACGCCCGTGTCCCGCAGGGCCTCGTCGGACGCGAGGAGCGGTCCGAGCGCGAGCCCGCGCTCGTAGACCGCGACCACGCGCGAGGTGTGCACGGCGCCGGCGTGCCGCCACGTGACGGTGCCGCCCAGGCGCACACCGAGCTCGAAGCGCGCATCCGTGCTGACCGCGACCGTGCCGGGCCGGGCCAGGTCGGAAAGGGAGCCGTCGACCATGCCCGGGTCGAGCACGTCCGGTCCGGTGGCCGCCGGCACGACGCGCATGCCGGTCGTCTCCCACGAGAGCCCCTCGCCGAACGTGTCGTCCGACTCGGTGCGGACCTCGGCGGGCACGGCGGACAGCGGCGTCACGGCGACGCCGTCGAGAGCGCCGATCGTGGCGACGTCCGCGCGCGTCAGCCCGGCGGGGCCGGTGACGACGAGGTCGGCCCCGATCGCCTCGGTGAGCTGCTGGTCCGCGGCGCGCGTCACGGCGTCGTTGACGCTCGTCTGCACGGTGCCGATCGCGAGCATGAGCGCGAGCGGGACGACGACCGTGGTCAGGCGGCGCGAGAACCCACGGACGTTCGCGAGCGCGAGCCGGGTCGTGGCGCTCCGGCCGCCGCCGTTGCTCACCCGGGCGACGCGGTCGAACGTCCAGGCCACGAGGACCGGGCCGGCGAGCGCCGCCGCGGCGACGAGCAGGAAGGCCGACGTCGCGGCCGTCGCGGCCCCCATCGAGCCGGGGACGAACAGCGGGCTGCACGCGACGACGAGCCCGCCGAGAGCGAGCACGAGCGCGGACACGCGGCGCACCCGGCCGACCTCGCGCGACTCCACGCGGCTCCCGCCGACCGCGGCGGTGGGCGACAGGCGCAGGGACTCGCGCGCGGCGAGCCGTGCGGCCACGAGGCCCGTGGGCACGAGCAGGAGCGTCGCGCCCAGCACCGGCAGCGGTGCGAGCAGCGGGTCGACCTGCGGCACGGCGAACCCCGCGTCCTCGAGCACGGGCCGCAGGAGCCACGCGAGCGCGATCCCGAGCAGCGCACCCACCGGCGCGGCGCCGAGCGTGAGGGACAGGACCTCGCCGTTCACGAGTCGTCGCACCTGCCGGCCGGTCGCACCGACCGCGCGCAGCAGCGCGAGCTCGCGCCGACGCTGGCGCAGGGCGAGCGTCACGGTGGCCGCCACGACGAGCACGACGAGCGAGAGCGCGGTGCCCGCGAACGACGTCGACAGCGCCACCAGCTCGGTGCCCCTCGTGTCGTCGGGGCCGGCGGACAGTCCCGCGACCAGGAGCCAGCCGGTCATCGACACCAGGGCGCCCGCGAGGAGGAGCACGAGAGCGGTGGCCATCATGCTCCCGCGGTGGGCGCGCACCCCGCGCCGGACGAGGAACCACATGCCGGTCACCGCCCCAGGTCCAGCATGCGCGCGGTGACGCGCTCGGCGGTCGGGGCCTCGAGGGTGTCGGCGATGACACCGTCCGCGATGAACAGCACGCGCTCGGCCGTCGCGGCCACGCGGCTGTCGTGCGTGACGAGCACGACCGTCTGACCCAGAGAGGCCGCCGTGTCGCGCAGCAGCTCGAGCACCTGCGCGCCGCTGCGCGAGTCGAGCGCGCCCGTGGGCTCGTCGGCGAACACGACGTCCGGCCGGGTGAACAGCGCACGCGCGATCGCGACGCGCTGGGCCTGACCGCCCGACAGGTGGCCCGGCAGGCGGTGCTCGAGCCCGCCGAGCCCGAGCGCGGCCAGCAGCTGCGCCTGCCAGCGCTGGTCGGGCACGCGGCCGGCGAGCAGCACCGGCAGCGCGATGTTCTCGGCGACGCTCAGGTGGCCGATCAGGTTGTACGACTGGAAGACGAAGCCGATCCGGTCGCGGCGGAACCGCGTCAGCGCGTCGGGGGACAGGCCGGTGAGGTCCTGCCCGCCGATCACGACGCGCCCGCTCGTCGGGACGTCGAGGCCCGCGGCGCAGTTCAGCAGCGTGGACTTGCCCGAGCCGGACTGCCCCATCACGGCGGTCAGCGACCCGGCAGGCAGCGAGATCGAGACGCCGCGCAGCGCGTGCACGTCGGTCGCGCCGCTGTAGGTCTTGTGGACGTCGGTGAGCTGGACCGACACGTCGGTCCTCGTGGTGGTGGTGGTCATCGTGGGCTCCTCGTCCTGCTGGATGTCGCCATCACGCTAGGAACCGGGAGCACGCCGTCACGAGCCTCCGACGACGGCACTGCGCGGCTTGCATCCTTCGATGCAAGCCCAGGTGAGAGGGCCGGCGCGGCGTCCGACGAGGGGCGCGCAGGGCTGCCGGCGGTCAGCCGCCGAGCTCGACGATGCCGTTCTGGTACGCCCAGACGACCGCCTGCAGGCGCGAGCGCACCCCGAGCTTGGGCATCGCGCGCGCCAGGTGGGACTTCACGGTCGAGACCTCGACGACGAGCGCGCCGGCGATCTCCTCGTTCGACATCCCCTGGGCGAGCAGGAGCAGGATGTCGAGCTCGCGCGGCGTCAGCAGCTCGGTCGCGCGCGCGGCCGTCACGGGCTGCGTCCGGCGCCGCGTGACGACCTCGCGCAGCACGCGCTTGGTCAACGTGTTGGCGAGCATGCCCTGGCCGGCGGCGACCGAGCGCACCGCGTCGACGAGCACCGCGGGCTCGGCGTCCTTGAGCAGGAACCCGGACGCGCCCGCCTCGAGCGCGCCGAACAGGTACTCGTCGACGTCGAACGTCGTCAGCACGAGCACGGGGATCGGGTCCTCGACGTCCGGCCCGCACAGCGCACGCGTCGCGGCGATGCCGTCCGTGCCGGGCATCCGGATGTCCATGCACACGACGTCGGGGCGCTGCGACCGGGCGAGCTCGACCGCGGTCGCGCCGTCGGCGGCCTGCCCGACGACCGTGATGTCCGGCTCCGTGCCGAGCATCGTGGCCAGCCCCATGCGGACGAGCGCCTGGTCGTCGGCCACGACCACGCGGATCCCCGAGCCGTTCGTCCCGTCGGCGGGGGCGAGCACGCTGCTCGCGTCGGTCTGGTCGGTCACGGTGCGTCGCCCTCCGGGGTCGTCGGGTCGGCGGGCTGGTGGGAGGCCTCATGGGAAGCCTGGCGGGCGGCCTGGTGAGAGGGCTGAAGGGAGGCATGGTGCGCGGGCAGGTGGGCGGGCTGATCGGGCTGGTCAGGGGGTGGGACGGCGACCGGCACCGTGAGCCGGACCTCCCAGCCGCCCTCGCCCGTCGGACCGTACCGGAGGCGGGCACCGGTGACCTCGGCTCGCTCGCGCATCCCGACGAGCCCGTATCCCGGTTCGTGCGCGGGCGGCTCGTCGTCGTGCGGCGGTGCGGCGTTGCGGACCGTGACCTCGAGCCGGTCGTCGGGCCGGGCGTCCAGGTGCACCTCGCACGACGCGCCCGCAGCATGCCGGCTGGCGTTCGCGAGCGCCTCCTGCACGGTGCGGTACACGACGAGCTGCGCGAGCGGTCCGAGCGCACCCGAGCCGGCGACCTCGTCGACCGGTCCCGAACGTCGCAGCGTCACGTCGACGTCCTGGGCACGCGCGGCCGCGACGAGCTCGGAGACGCCCGCGAGCGTCTCCATCCGCACGACACCCGGCCCGTGCGCGGGCGCGTCGTCGTCGCGCAGCAGCACCACCAAGTTGCGCAGGTCGCGCAGCATCGCGGTGCTCTGCTCGCGCACCTGCGCCACCGCGGCCTTCGCGCCGGCGGGGTCGACGTCGATCTGGCGGCCGATCGCCCCGGTCATGACGGCGATGCCGGACAGGTGGTGGGCCGCGATGTCGTGCAGCTCGCGGGCCATCGCGGTGCGCTCGCGCTCGACGGCGACGCGCACGAGCGCGTCGTGCTCGCGGGCCCGGGCCGCGAGCGACTCCGCCCGAGCCGCGCGGGTCTCGCGGCGCGCCCCGACGACGGTCGCGGCGAGCACAGGCAGGCCGACGGATCCGAGCGCCTGCACCAGACCGCCGGTGACCGCGAGCGCCGCCTCGCTCCCGATGCGCAGCTCGGCCCAGGCGACACCGCAGGCCACGAGCAGCCCTGCGACCACGAGCGCGGGCACCGTGCGCGCCCGCCCGCGGTACAGCGTGACCTCGTAGGCGGCCACCAGCACGGCGAGCAGCCCGACCCCGATGCCCTCACCGAGCCCCGCGAGCGCGGGGACAGCCGCCGCGACTGCGACGAGCACACGCGCGTCGGCGTGCGGGCGGGACGCGAGCGCGACCGCCTGCAGGAGCAGGACCGCGACGGCCCACCACCACAGCGGCGCGCCGAGGGCGGGCATGCCCACCAGGCCGGTCGGGTCGGCGGCGTGCAGCAGGGCAGCCACGACGAGCAGCAGCACGGCGAGCACCCCGCACGTCGCCGGCACGGCGAGCCGAGCGGGGCGCAGGCGCGCGCGATCGCGGTCAGTCACCCGGGTCACGATAGGGCCGGACGCGAGGGCGATGTCCGCGAGGTCGTCAGTGACAGGTCAGGTCGTCAGCGGGCTCTGACGACCTGGCGTGCATCCGACGACCTCGCGTGCGGATCAGACGACGAAGGCCGGGGGGCGCAGGCCTGCGGCCGTGAATGCCGCGTCGACCGCGGCCGCGACCGTGGTCAGCGCGTCCGCCTCGACGAGCGCGATCGCCGAGCCGCCGAAGCCGCCGCCCGTCATGCGCGCGCCGAGTGCACCGGCGGCGCGGGCGGCCTCGACCGCGACGTCGAGCTCGCGGCACGAGACCTCGTAGTCGTCGCGCAGGGACGCGTGCGACGCGTCGAGCAGCGGGCCGACGTCACGCAGGCGTCCGGCCTCGAGCAGCGCGACGAACTCCTGCACACGCGCGATCTCCGCGAGGACGTGCCGCACGCGGCGCACGCGCACCTCGCCCTCGGGCGTGCCGTCGGCGAGCGTCGCCAGTGCCCGCTCGGCGTCGCCGGGGGTGTCCGTCAGGTCGCGCAGGGTGTCCACGCCGAGCGCTGCGGCCGCCTCCTCGCACGTCGCGCGCCGCGCGGCGTACTGACCGTCGACGAGCGCGTGCTCGGCGCGCGTGTCGATCACCAGCAGCGCGAGGCCCTCGGCCGCGGGGTCGAACGGGACGTGCCGCACCGTCAGGTCGCGGCAGTCGAGGAGCAGTGCGTGGCCGGGGACGGTGCGCAGCGCCGCCGCCTGGTCCATGCCGCCCGTCGGGGCGCCGGCGATCTCGTTCTCGGCGCGCACGCAGTCCGCCGCCAGCGCCGCGCGGTCCTGCGCGAGCGCGCCGACCGCGTCGAGCGCGAGCGCGACCGAGCAGGACAGTGCGGCCGACGAGGACAGGCCCGACCCGACGGGCACGCACGAGTCGATCGCGACGTCGAAGCCGGGCACCGTCAGGCCCCGCGCACGCAGCGCCCACGCGACCCCCGCGACGTACGCGGTCCAGCCGCCGACCGTGCCGGGCGCGACGCCCGCGAGCTCGCGCTCGGCGACGGCGGTCGGCTCCGCGCCCGAGACCATGCGCGCGGTGTCGTCGTCGCGTCGCCGCAGCGCCGCGTACGTGCGGTGCGCGAGCGCGACCGGCAGGCACAGCCCGCCGTTGTAGTCGGTGTGCTCGCCGATGAGGTTGACCCGCCCCGGCGCCGACCACACGCCGTCGGGTGCCGCACCGAACGTCGTCGCGAACACCGCCCGCGCGCGCTCCTGCCCGGTCGCCTCGTCCCAGGCGCGGACCCACGTCGTCATGCGATCTCCTGCAGCCGACGAGCGATGCGTTCGGGGGTGGTGTCGCTGACCCAAGCCGCCACGCCGGACTCCACGCCCGCGAGGTACTTGAGCTTGCCCGGCGCGCGCAGCACGGAGAACAGCTGCAACGACAGGCGCCAGTCCTCGCGACCCTGGCGCGCGGGCGCCTGGTGCCAGCCGGAGATGTACGGCAGGGGGATCGCGGTGTCGTCGTCGACGAAGAACAGGTCCAGGCGGCGCAGCAGCTCGAGGTACGTCGTGGCGAGGTCGGCGCGCTCGTCGTCCGACAGCGCGGGCAGGTCCGGGACGTCGCGTCGCGGCACGAGGTGGACCTCGACGGGCCAGCGCGCCGCGAACGGCACGTACGCGACCCAGTGCTCGGACTCCAGGACGACGCGTGTGCCGTGCCGCAGCTCGGCCTCCAGCACGTCGCGGCCCAGGACGCGACCGGTGCGCGCGCGGTGCTCGCGGGCCGTCTCGAGCATCCTCGCGGTGCGCGGCGCGAGGTAGGGCAGCGCGTAGATCTGACCGTGCGGGTGGTGCAGCGTGACGCCGATCTCCTTGCCGCGGTTCTCGAACGCGAACACCTGCTCGACGCCCTCGGTCGCGTTGAGCGCGGTGGTGCGGTGCGCCCAGGCCTCGATGATCGTGCGCATCCGCTGCGGGCTGACGGTCCGCAGCGACGCCGTCGCGTCCGACGAGAAGCACACGACCTCGCAGCGTCCCGTGGCCGCGCGGGTCTCCCAGAGGTCCTCGTCGTCGAGGAGCGTGACCTCGTCGCTCGCGCCGGGGACGCGCAGCAGCGACGGGAAGCGGTTCTCGAACACGACGACGTCGTAGTCCTCGGCGGGGATCTCGCCGTCCTGGTACGCCGCGCCGGGCGTGGCGGGGGCCAGCGGGTTGGCATCCGCGGGCGGCAGGAACGTGCGGTTCATACGGTGCGCGGCCATCGCGACCCACTCGCCGGTGAGCGGGTCGCGGCGCAGCTCGGGGCCGGTCGGCAGGTGGCCGTCCGCGGCGGGCGCGAAGCGGTCGGGCAGCGGGCGGGGGTCGTCGAGGCGGCGCGTCGCCCCACCCGAGACGTACGGCTCGGAGTCGTCGAAGTAGATCAGCTCGCGGCCGTCGGCGAGCCGCGTGGGCGTGACGCGCACCCGGGCGCGCGTGTCCGGGGTCATGCCGGGTCCTCCTGGGGGTTCGGGCGGGGCTCGTCGGGTGAGCGCGGCTCGCCGTGCGACGGCGCCACGACGACCGTCTGCAGGCGGTCGGTCAGCAGCCGACGCGCGTCGGCGGGGGCCTCGTCGTCCATCACGACGACGTCGACCTCGTGGAGGTCGGCGATCTTCGCCAGGCCGACGACGCCCCACTTGGTGTGGTCCGCGAGCACGGTGGTCGCCGCGGCACAGGCCATGAGCGCGCGGTCGGTCGCGGCCTCCGCGAGGTTGGGCGTCGTCAGACCTGACTCGTCGAGGCCGTGCACGCCGAGGAACGCGCGGTCGACCCGCAGCAGCGCCAGCGACGCGTCCGCGACTCGTCCGACGAGCGCGTCGGACGGCGTGCGCACGCCGCCCGTCAGCACGACCTCGAGCCCGTGCGGCGCCGCGGCGCGGTGCAGCGCGTCGGCGATCCGCAGGCCGTTGGTCACCACGGTGAAGGGCCGCAGGCTCGCGTCCTCGGCGATGAGCTCGGCGAGCCGGTAGGTGGTCGACCCGGCGGACAGCGCGACGGTCTGCCCGGGCTCGAGCTCGGCGTGCGCGGCGCGGGCGATCGCGGTCTTCTGCGGGCCGGCGTGCTCGACCTTGATCTCGAAGCCCGGCTCGTCGGCCGCGCGTGTGCCGCCGGGGGAGACGGCTCCGCCGTGCACGCGGCGCACGAGCCCCGCGCGCGCGAGCTCGGCGATGTCGCGCCGGATCGTCATGTCGGAGACGCCGAGCTCGAGGACGAGGTCCGCGACGCGCGCGGCCCCGTGCTCGCGCACGGCGGCGAGGATCAGCTCTTGTCGTTGCGTCGCCAGCACTCGAACATCGTCGCACACGAACGAACACAAGAGAACAGGACGGCGGTCCTCGGTCCGGCGTCGGACCCCATCGGGTGAGGCGTCAGCGACCCGCGGGGGACAGCCCCAGCGAGCGCCCCGCCAGGCCGCGCGGACGCTCGCCGAGCGAGCGCGCGATCCGGGTCAGCGCGAGCGCCGCGGGCGACTGCGGGTCGCTCAGCACGACGGGCGAGCCGACGTCACCGCCCTCGCGCAGCGCGACGTCGAGCGGTATCTGCCCCAGCACCGGGACGTCGCCGCCCGTGAGCTCGGTGAGCCGCCGCGCGACGCGCGCACCGCCGCCCGAGCCGAACAGCTCCAGGCGCGTGCCGTCGCTCTGCTCGAGCCACGACATGTTCTCGATCACGCCGACCACCTGCTGACGCGTCTGCACCGCGACCGAGCCCGCGCGCTCGGCCACCTCGGCGGCCGCGTCCTGCGGCGTGGTCACCACGACGATCTGCGATCCGGGCAGCAGCTGCGCGACCGAGATCGCGATGTCACCCGTCCCCGGGGGCAGGTCGAGCAGGAGCACGTCCAGGTCGCCCCAGAACACGTCCGCGAGGAACTGCTGCAGCGCGCGGTGCAGCATCGGGCCGCGCCACACGACGGGCTGCCCCGGCGGCACGAACATGCCGATCGAGACGACCTTGACGTCGTGCGCCACGGGCGGCAGCAGCATGTCGTCGACCTTCGTCGGCGGTCGGTCGACGCCCAGCATGCGGGGGATCGAGAAGCCGTAGATGTCGGCGTCGACCACGCCCACGCGCAGGCCGTCGGCGGCCATCGCGACCGCGAGGTTCGCCGTCACCGACGACTTGCCGACGCCACCCTTGCCCGACGCGATCGCGAACACCTTGGTCAGCGAGGACGCCTGCGCGAACGGGATCGTCGGCTCGGCGTCCGTGCCGCGCAGCAGCCGCCGCAGCTCGCCGCGCTGCTCGGCGCTCATGACCCCGAGCTGGACCGCCACCTCGGTGACGCCCTCGAGCGGCGCGACCGCGGCCGTCACGTCGCGCGTCAGGGTGTCCTTGAGCGGGCAGCCGGCCGTCGTCAGGTCCAGTCCGACGACGACGCGCCCGGCGTCCACCGTCACGGAGCGGACCATGCCGAGCTCGGTGATCGGGCGCCGGATCTCGGGATCCTGCACGGTCGCGAGCGCGGCGTGGACGGCCTGGGTCAGGGTCTCGTCAGTCGGGGGCACGACGACCATGCTAGGTCGGTCCCGGCGCGACCCGTCCGGGCCGTCCGGCCCTGGCCCGTCCGTGCTCGCACGCGGTGGTGCCGGCGTCCTCGGCGTCAGGCGCCCGCGCGGCGCCGGTCGGGCTTGCGCTCGGTCCGGGTGCGCTGCTCGGCCTTGTCCGACGGCTCGCCGTCCTCGCCGTCCTCGTCGTCGTGCTCCGCGAGGTCCTCCAGGAGGTTGCGCAGCTCGGAGCGCACGAAGTCGCGCGTCGCGACCTCGCCGAGCGCGATGCGCAGCGCCGCCATCTCACGCGCGAGGTACTCGGTGTCCGCGAGGTTCCGCTCGGCGCGCTGGCGGTCCTGCTCGGCCTGCACGCGGTCTCGGTCGGTCTGCCGGTTGGCCGCGAGCAGGATCAGCGGGGCGGCGTACGACGCCTGCAGCGAGAGCATGAGCGTGAGCGCCGTGAAGCCGTTCGAGGCCTTGTCGAACCGCAGGTCGACCGGCCCCCACGAGTTCCAGCCGATCCAGACGACGCAGAAGATCGTCAGCCAGAAGATGAACGACGGCGTGCCCAGGAACCGCGCGATGCTCTCCGAGACCCGCCCCGCGGCGTCCTGGTCGGTCGACGGACGCGGCAGCAGCGAGCGCCGCGACTCGCGCGGCTGGTCGAGACGCTCAGCCACGGCCCACCGCCGGCCTGGCCGCGTGCCGCGGACCGGGAGGCACGGGCTTGGTCCCGCCCGGCTCGTCGTCCTGCTCGCGCCAGTCCTCGGGCAGGAGGTGGTCGAGCACGTCGTCGACCGAGACCGCGCCGAGCAGGCGCTTGTCGGCGTCGACGACGGGCAGTGCGAGCAGGTTGTACGTCGCGAGCTGGCGCGTGACGGACATGAGGGGCGCGCCGGCCTCGACGGGCTCGAGGTCGGTGTCGACGACCGAGCCGATCGGCTCGTGCGGCGGCTCGCGCAGCAGGCGCTGCAGGTGCACGACGCCGATGTACCGGCCCGTGGGGGTCTCGAGCGGGGGGCGCACGACGAACACCATCGACGCGAGCGCGGGCGCGAGGTCCTGCCGACGCACGTGCGCGAGCGCCGCGGCGATCGGCGTCTCCGGGCCGAGGACCACGGGCTCGGTGGTCATGAGACCGCCCGCGGTGTTGTCCTCGTACGCGAGCAGGCGCCGCACGTCGCGGGCCTCCTCGGGCTCCATGAGCTCGAGGAGCTCGGCGACCTGCTCGTCGGGCAGCTCGCCGAGCAGGTCGGCGGCGTCGTCGGGCTCCATGGCCTCGAGGACGTCGGCCGCACGGCCCAGCTCGAGGCCGCGCAGGATCGCGACCTGGTCGTCGCCCGGGAGCTCCTCGAGCACGTCGGCGAGGCGGTCGTTGTCGAGCGCGGAGGCGACCTCGAGGCGCCGCGTGGTGCCCAGGTCGTGCAGCACGTCGGCGAGGTCGGCGGGCTTGAGGTCCTCGTACTGCGCGAGCAGCAGCTCGGCGCCCTGCTGCCCGGCGGCCCGCGCGAGGCCGGTGACCTCGTTGATCGCGACGAGCTGCGTCTCACCGCGGCGGCGCAGCAGGCCGCGGTGGCCGGGCACGACGCGCCGCACGAACAGCTTGGAGACGACCCAGTCGTTGTTGCGCTGCAGCTCGATCGCGACGTCCTCGATCGTCGCCGACCCGGTGCCGTCGATGAAGTCGACCGTGCGGTCCAGGAGCTCGCTGACCGCGAGCGTCTCGAACGCGCGCTGCTCGAAGCGCCGCATGTTCACCAGGCCGGTCGAGATGACCTGGCCGGGGTCCATCGCCGTCACGCGCGTCAGGGGGAGGAACACCCGCCTGCGGCCCGGTACCTCGACGACGAGGCCCACGGCGCGCGGCGCGCCCTTGGGGCGGACGAGCACGACGACGTCGCGCACGCGGCCGACCTGGTCACCGAGGGGATCGAACACCGTGGTGCCGGCCAGGCGTGCGACGAACACCCGGGTGCCGACGCTGCTCACGCGGTCAGCCTAGACGCCAGGCGGCGCGCGCACGCGACGCCCGCCACCTGCGGCGCGACGAGTCGTGAGGCGCGGTTGCGAACACGTGTCACCGCCCGATTACTAACCGGTCGGTAAGTGTGGTTGGCTCCGGTATGTCCGGTTGAGCTCGACGGAGAGGATCACCGTGCACCACCACCGCCTCGCGCCCACGCAACCCCGACGACGTCGTCGGTCCGCCCTGGTCGCGATCACCGCACTCACGCTCGCGGCCACGGCCGTGTCCACGCCCGCGCTCGCGGGCCGCCCCGGTCCCGGGCCCGGACCGGGTCACGGTCCCGGCCACGGCCCGTCCGCCCCGCACGACCTCGGCCGCAACGTGGTCGTCTTCAGCCCGGACACGCCCGTCGCCGACATCCAGGCGCGCGTCGACGCGATCCACGCCCAGCAGGTGGACGCCGAGATGGGCACGGCGCGCTACAGCCTGCTGTTCCTGCCCGGCGAGTACGGCACCGCCGAGCAGCCGCTGCAGCTCAAGGTCGGGTACTACACCGAGGTCGCCGGGCTCGGGGCCTCGCCCACCGACGTCGTCGTGCACGGCAAGGTCGAGACGTACAACCGGTGCCTGTCCGACGACCCCGCGAACCCGAACTGCCTCGCGCTCGTGAACTTCTGGCGCACGCTGTCCAACCTGACGATCGACATCGACGCAGCGGGCCAGGACGGGTGCCGCGCGTCGGCCAACTTCTGGGCGGTGTCCCAGGCCGTCTCGCTGCGGCGCCTCAACGTGCTCGCGGACGCGGGCGACCCGGGCTTCTCGCTCATGGACTACTGCACCGCCGGGCCGCAGTACGCGAGCGGCGGCTTCATCGCGGACTCGCGGTTCGGTGACGTCGTCAACGGCTCGCAGCAGCAGTGGCTCACGCGCAACAGCGAGGTCCGCAGCTGGTCGAACGCCGTGTGGAACCAGGTCTTCGCGGGCGTCGAGGGCGCTCCCGACGACGCGACGTTCCCCGACCCGCCGTACACGACGCTTGCGACGACGCCCGTGAGCCGCGAGAAGCCGTACCTGTACGTGGATGCGCGCGGGACGTGGCAGGTGCGCGTCCCGGCGGCCGCGCAGGGCACGCGCGGCATCACGTGGGCCGACGGCCTGACGCCGGGCCGCTCGATCCCGCTGCGCGACTTCTACGTCGCCAAGCCTGGCGACCCGGTGCACCGCATCAACAGCGAGCTCGCGCGCGGCAAGCACCTGCTGCTCACGCCGGGCGTCTACGACGTCGCGAGCAGCATCGTCGCCCGGCGCCCCGGCACGGTCGTGCTCGGGCTCGGTCACGCGACGCTGACCGCCGTGCGGGGCGCCGTGCCGCTCGTCGTCACGGACGTGCCGGGCATCGTGGTCGCGGGCGTCACCATCGACGCCGGTCCCACGCGGTCGCGCGTGCTGCTGCAGGTCGGGACGCACCCCCACGGCACGCACCGGAGTGCCGCGAGCCGGCGCGACCCGATCACGCTCAGCGACGTCTACTTCCGCGTCGGGGGTCCGCACCGCGGCAGCACCGACGTCGCGCTGCAGATCGACGCCGACCACGTCCTCGTCGACCACACGTGGGTGTGGCGCGCGGACCACGGCGTCGAGGGCTTCACCGAGGGCGTCAACGGTGACACCGAGCGGTGGCGGACGAACCGCGGGCGCGTGGGCGTCGTCGTGAACGGCGACGACGTCACCGCGACCGGGCTGTTCGTCGAGCACTTCCAGCAGCACAACCTGATCTGGAACGGCGAGCGCGGGCGCGTCGTGCTGTTCCAGAACGAGCTGCCCTACGACCCGCCGACGCAGGCCGACTGGACCATGCCCGACGGCACGCTCGGCTGGGCGGGCTACAAGGTCGGCGACCGCGTCCGCACCCACCAGCTGTGGGGCGGTGGCGTCTACGTCTTCAACCAGAACAACCCGTCGATCGTCACCGAGCGCGGGTTCGAGGTGCCCCGACGCCCGGGCGTGCAGCTGCGCCACGTCATGACCGTCAACCTCAGCGCCGGCACCATCCGGCACGTCGTCAACGACGTGGGCGCGCAGGTCGACAACACCAACACGGGTACGCCGTCGTTCGTCACGACCTACCCGTGACCCCGGGGCGGGTCACGGACGCGGGCCCACGGCCACCCACCCCGTGACCGCGTCCCACCCGCCCCCACGACCCAGCGGTCGCTCAGGCTCAGAGCGTGGTGAGCCGAGCGGCCGCTGGGGAGTGCTGGTGGGCGGCGGTGGGTGAGGCGTCGAGGGGGCGCCTGGTCAAGTGCCAGGTCGGCGGGGGAGGATCGGGCCATGTCGTTCTCCGGCCAGTCCCGCATCCCGCGCACGCCGACCCCGCCGCAGGGCGAGACCGTCGCGCGCTACGACACCTACGTGCAGGCGCAGAAGGCCGTCGACCACCTCGCCGACAAGTCGTTCCCGGTGCAGATGGTCACGATCGTCGGCACCGACCTGCAGATGGTCGAGCGCGTGACCGGCCGGCTGTCCTACCCGCGCGCGGCGTCGGGCGGGTTCGTGTCCGGGGCGTGGTTCGGCCTGTTCGTCGGCCTGCTGCTCTCGCTGTTCTCCGAGCCCGGCGGGGCGAGCCTGATGCTGCCCGCGATCCTCATCGGCGGGGCGTTCGGGCTGCTGTTCTCCGTGCTGACGTACTCGTTCACACGCGGCCGGCGCGACTTCACGTCCGCGAGCCAGATCGTCGCCTCGTCGTACGCGGTGCTGTGCCACGCGGAGAAGGCGCACCAGGCGCGCAAGCTCCTGTCCGAGGTCGGTGGCGTGGTCTCGGGCTGGCCCGCACGCCCGGTGCAGGACGCACCCGTCCCACCCGCGCCGCCCGTCTCCCCGGCGCCCGTCGCCGCCCCGCCCGTCGCCGCCCCGCCCGTGTCCGAGCCGCCCGTGTCCGAGCCGCCCGTGTCCGAGCCGCCCGTCTCGGCGCCGCCCGCCGACGCCCCGGGTGGGACCGGCACGAGCGCCGATCCCACCCGGTAGCCAGGCGGTCGCCGACCGTCAGCGCCCGAGCAGGCCGGCCATCCACGCCTCGACCGCGTCGGGCTCGCGGGGGAGGGCGGCGGACAGGTTCTCGTTGCCGTCCTGCGTGATGAGGACGTCGTCCTCGATCCGCACGCCGATGCCGCGGTACTCCTCGGGCACCCGCAGGTCGTCGGACTTGAAGTACAGGCCGGGCTCGATCGTGAAGACCATGCCCGGCTCGAGCACGCCGTCCAGGTACAGCTCGGCCCGCGCCTGCGCGCAGTCGTGCACGTCGATGCCGAGGTGGTGGCTCGTGCCGTGCACCATCCAGCGGCGGTGGTGCTGGTTGTCGGGCAGCAGCGACTCGGCCGCGGTGACCGGCAGCAGGCCCCACTCGTCGAGCCGCGCGGCGATGACCTCCATCGCGGCGGCGTGCACGTCGCGGAACCGCGCGCCGGGCACGGCGGCCGCGAACGCCGCGTCCGCGGCGTCGAGCACGGCCTGGTAGACCCGGCGCTGGACGTCGGTGAACGTGCCGTCGACCGGCAGCGTGCGCGTGATGTCCGCCGTGTAGAGCGAGTCGACCTCGACGCCCGCGTCGAGCAGCAGCAGCTCGCCCGCGCGGACCTGTCCGTCGTTGTCGATCCAGTGCAGCGTCGTCGCGTGCTCGCCGGAGGCCGCGATCGTCTCGTAGCCGACCGCGTTGCCCTCCTGGCGGGCGTGCCCGACGAACGTGCCCTCGACGACGCGCTCGCCGCGCGCGTGGGCCTGCGCGGCCGGCAGCGCGCGCACGACCTTCTCGAAGCCCTCGATCGTCGTGGCTACGGCCAGGCGCATCTGCTCGACCTCGTACGCGTCCTTCACGAGCCGCAGCTCGGACAGCGCCTCGACGAGGTGCTCGTCGCGGTCCGTCCGGCTCTCGCGCTCGGCCTCCTGCCGGCGGATCTCCTCGATCACGGCCTCGACGCCCGGGTCGACGTCCGGCACGACGAGCACCTGCACCCCGCCCTCGCCGACGTCCTTGGCGACCGCGTCGCGCAGGTCGTCGAGGTGAGCCGTCGCGATACCCGTGAGGGTCTCGAGGTCCTCGAGCGTCGGCCGCGCCCCCACCCAGAACTCGCCGTAGCGCGAGTCGGAGAAGAACTCGCTGGTGTCGCGGCCCGCGAGCGGGCGCATGTAGAGCACCGCGTGGTGGCTGCTGCCGTCGTCGCCCGCGCCGTCCGCGACGGGGTGCAGCACGAGCACCGCGTCGGGCTCCTGCTCGACGCCGAGGCCGGTGAGGTGCGCGAACGCCGAGTGCGGGCGGAACCGGTAGTCGGTGTCGTTGGAGCGGACCTTGAACGTCCCGGCCGGGACCACCAGCCGACGACCGCGGAACATGGCGGACAGCGCGCTGCGCCTGGCCGCGGTGAAGTCGGCCGCCGCGCCGCGCGTGACCTGCGACGGCGGTCGCGGCGCCCACCCGGACGTCACGAACTCCAGGAACGCGGCCGAGCCGGGGCGCTGCGAACGGTTCGAGCCGCGCTCATCGATCGGCTGGTCCTCGTGCCAGGTCGCGCCGGTCTCGTCGCTGCCGGTCTCGTGGCGGGGGGCTGCGGTGTCGTCGGTCATCCCCTCATCCTCCCACCGGCCGCCGGGGACACCGTGCGGTGCCGGCGCGGCACGGGCCCGCGCCCCCGGGGCCGCTACGGTGCCTCTGTGCGTATCGACCTGCACGCCCACTCATCGGCGTCCGACGGCACCCAGACCCCGGCCGATCTCGTCGCCTCCGCCGCGGACGCGGGCCTCGACGTCGTCGCGCTCACCGACCACGACACGACCGCCGGCTGGGACGCCGCCGCGCAGGCCGCGCGGCAGCACGGCATCGCGCTCGTGCGCGGGACCGAGGTCTCGGCGCGGTGGCGGGGCGTCAGCGTGCACCTCCTGTGCTACCTGCAGGACCCGACCCACCCCGCGCTCGTCGCCGAGCTCGAGGCCACCCGGCACGCGCGTGTCACGCGGGCGGAGCGGATGGTCGAGCTGCTCGCCGCGGACATGCCGATCACGTGGCAGGACGTGCTCGCGCAGTCCGGTGACGCCGTGACCGTCGGCCGGCCGCACATCGCGGACGCGCTCGTCGCGAACGGCGTGGTGCCGACGAGGGATGCTGCGTTCGCGCAGCTGTTGCGCGCCGACGGCCCGTACCACGTGCCGCACTACGCGCCCGAGGCCTCGGACGCGGTGCGGGCGATCGTCGCGGCCGGCGGCGTGCCCGTGTTCGCGCACCCGGGGGCGGACGCGCGCGGGCGCATCGTGCCCGACGAGACGTTCGACGAGCTCGCCGCCGCCGGCCTCGCCGGCCTCGAGGTCGACCACCGCGACCACTCGCCCGCGCAGCGCGAGCGGCTGCGGGCGATCGCCGACCGGCTCGGGCTGCTCGTCACGGGAGGCAGCGACTACCACGGTGCAGGGAAGGTCAACGAGCTGGGGGAGAATCTGACCCGGCCGGAGATCCTGGCCGTGATCGAGGAACGAGGCACGAGTGATGTGGTCCGGTGACCCCGGCGCAGCGACGACGACGAGCGGACCAGCCGGCCGCCTGAGCCCAGCCCTCGCTGAGGGTGCCTGCGGCGCCCGGGACAGGGCGGTGCGGTGACCGAGATCTTCGACCCGCGGCTGTTCGCGTCGGTCTTCATCACGCTGTTCGTCATCATGGACCCGCCCGGGACCGTGCCGATCTTCCTGGGCCTCACGGGCGCCATGACCCGCAAGCAGCGCAACCGGGCCGCGTGGCAGGCCGTGACCGTCGCGCTCGGCGTGATCGTCTCGTTCGCGGTGTTCGGCCAGTCGATCCTGTCGTACATGCACATCTCGCTCGCGGCGCTGCAGGCGTCCGGCGGTCTGCTGCTCCTGCTCATCGCGATGGAGCTGCTCACCGGCAAGATGGAGGAGCAGCAGGCGTCGCCGAACGCCAAGGTGAACGTCGCGCTCGTGCCGCTCGGCACCCCGCTGCTGGCGGGTCCCGGTGCGATCGTCGCGACGATGGTGTTCGTCAAGCAGGCCGACGGGACCGTGGGGGACTGGACCGCGATCTGTCTCGCGATCGTCGCGGTGCACGTGTCCCTCTACCTCGCGATGCGGTTCGCGAACGTCATCCACCGCGTCCTGAAGGACTCCGGCACGATCCTCGTCACGCGCATCGCCGGTCTGCTGCTCGCCGCGATCGCCGTCCAGCTCATCGCCGACGCGGTCACGGCCTTCGTCCAGCAGGCCTGACCCGGCGACGACGACGCCCCCGGCCGCGGTGCGGCTCGGGGGCGTCGTCGTGTGCTCGTGCGGTGTGCGCGTCAGGCCTGCTCGTCAGGCCTGCTCGGACGCCGAGGCGGCGTCCGCGGCGGGACGGCCGCCACGCGTGCGCCGGCGGTTGCGCGACCGGCGCGCGCCGGCCTCGTCGGCACCGGCCTCGCGGGCCGGACCGCCGTCCGTGGCCCCGGCGGCGGGACGCTCGTTCGCGCTCGCGTCACCCGACGCCGTGCCACCCGAGGTCGGGGCACCCGCCGCGCCGGTGCCGCGACCGCGGCTGCGCCGACGACGGCGGCCCTCGCCGGAACGCTCGTCGTCCTCGCGCCGCTCACGAGGCGCGCGGGCCTCGCCCGACGCAGCCTTCTCGCCACGGCCGCCCTGACCCCGGCCGCCCGGCCCCCGGCCGCCCTGGCCGCGACCGCCCTCGCCGCGGCCACCCGACGCGCCGCC
Source organism: Cellulomonas persica (assembly GCF_007989825.1). Classification (GTDB taxonomy): domain Bacteria; phylum Actinomycetota; class Actinomycetes; order Actinomycetales; family Cellulomonadaceae; genus Cellulomonas; species Cellulomonas persica. The sequence continues at coordinate 30,983 of NZ_BJUA01000003.1, forward strand.
CCGGCTGCGCTTGCCGGTCTCGCCGAGGTCCTCGAGCGCCTCGGCGGCCAGGCCCTCGCGGGTCTGCTGCGCCTTCGGCAGGCGTCCCTTGACGCCCTCGGGGATGTCGAGGTCGGTGTGGATGTGCGGCGAGCTCGAGTAGGTCTCGACCGGCTCGGGGATCCCGATGCCGAGCGTCTTGTCGATCAGGCCCCAGCGCGGGGTGTCGTCCCAGTCGACGAACGTGACGGCCGTGCCCTTGTTGCCCGCGCGGCCGGTGCGGCCCGTGCGGTGCAGGTACGTCTTCTCGTCCTCGGGGCACTGGTAGTTGATGACGTGCGTGACGTCCTCCACGTCGATGCCGCGCGCGGCGACGTCGGTGGCGACGAGCACGTCGACCTTGCCGTGCCGGAACGCGCGCAGCGCCTGCTCACGCGCGCCCTGACCGAGGTCGCCGTGCAGCGCCCCCGCGGCGAAGCCGCGCTCGTTGAGCTCGTCGGCCACCTTCGCGGCCGTGCGCTTGGTCCGCGCGAAGACGATCGTCAGGCCACGACCGCGCGCCTGCAGGATGCGGGCGAGCAGCTCGACCTTGTCGAGCGCGTGCGCGCGGTAGGCGACCTGCTTGATGTTCTTGACGGTCTGGCTGCCGTCGTCGTCGGGGTCCTGCGCGCGGATGTGCGTCGGCTGCGACATGTAGCGGCGGGCCATCGCGACGACCGGGCCGGGCATGGTGGCCGAGAACAGCATCGTGTGGCGCGTCGCCGGCGTCGCGGCGAGCAGCGTCTCGACGTCGGGCAGGAAGCCCAGGTCGAGCATCTCGTCGGCCTCGTCGAGCACGACCGTGCGGACGTGCGACAGGTCGAGGTGACGCTGCTTGAGCATGTCGATCATGCGGCCGGGGGTCCCGACGACCACGTCGACGCCCGCGGACAGCGCCTCGATCTGCGGCTCGTACGCGCGACCGCCGTAGACCTGGACGACGCGCACGGCGCGGCGCGCGGACGCCGTCGCGAGGTCGCCCGCGACCTGCACGGCGAGCTCACGCGTCGGCACGACGACGAGCGCCTGGGGCTTGCCGGGCGCGCGGAGCTGGTCGTAGCCCTCCTCGCCCCGCGCGACGATGCGGTTGAGCAGCGGGACGCCGAAGCCGAGCGTCTTGCCGGTACCGGTCTTGGCCTGGCCGATGATGTCGTGCCCGGACAGCGCGACCGGCAGGGTCATGGCCTGGATGGGGAACGGGTGCGTGATGCCGGCGTCGGCGAGCGCCTGGACGATCTCGGGCCGCACGTCGAAGTCGGCGAACGAGGCGTCCACGGCCTGCACCGACGAGGCGGTGCTCACGAGCGGACGGGTGGAAGGAGCGGCGAGGGCCGAGGCGTGCTCGCTGGTCACGGCGCCCTCGTCGGGCGTGTCAGTGGTGCCGACCTCGTCGGCGGGCAGGTGCGTGTTGGTCACGTGGGACTCTTCGGTGCGGGTGGCGGGCAAGCGCGGCCCGGTCGGGCGTCGCCGTCGGGGGACGGGTCGCACGCGCCGGGCGCTGCGGAGGCGCCACAGGTGGCCGGCAGCCGATCGCGGGTTTCTCCTCGCGGGCGTCGCCCCGAGCGGGCCCCCGAGGGGCGTCCGTGCAGGGCAGTTGCGAGATGGTCGTGGCCGACCGGGCAACCGATGTACCCCTCCAGCCTAGCCGACGACCGCGAGCGGGCTCACGTGCGGTGCCGCGCGTCACACGCGGGCGTTCTACGATCGTCGGATGACCCACGCCGCCGCGCACCCGACCTCCGATGCGTCGTCGACGCCTGCCGTGACGGGCGCGACCGCCCCCGGTGCCGAGGTGGAGGTGGCCACGGCCGCCGACGCCCTGGAGCTGCTGGGCCTCGTCGCGCAGCTCGAGCACATCGCGTTCGTGCGCCTCGCGTCCGACTGCGCGCTGGCGCCCGACGTCGAGCAGTCGCTCGCGCTGTCGCGGTTCGCGGCGGCCGCCGTCGAGCGCCGGGACCGCGTGCTCGCGCGGGTCGCCGAGCTGGGTGCCGATCCCGCCGCGGTCATGGGGCAGTTCGACGACGTCCTCACCGAGTTCGACGAGCGCACGCAGCCGAGCACGTGGTGGGAGCGGCTGCTCAAGGCGTACGTGGGCTACGGCGTCGCGGACGACTTCTGCCGGCTCGCCGCCGCCGGTCTCGACGAGCGGTCGCGCGCGGTGGTGCTCGAGGTGCTCGACGACGCGTCCCACGCCGAGCTCGCGGTGGCCGAGCTCGACGCCGCCGGCTCGGGGGACGGCGCGCTGTCGTCCCGGCTCGCGCTGTGGGGGCGCCGCCTCGTCGGTGAGGCGCTCGGGACCGTGCAGCGGCTGCTGTCGCAGCGCCCCGGGCTCGCGCGTCTGGCGCACGCGGGCACGGCGCAGGAGCAGGTCGACGACGAGCAGTCGGCGCCGCAGACCGGGTCGCCGAAGGCCAACGCGCCGGCCAAGATCTTCGGCGAGCTGACGGCGCAGCACACGCGCCGCATGAGCCGCCTGGGCCTGACGGCGTGACTGCGTGACTGCGTGACCGCGTGACCTCCTGACGGGTCGCGGGTCCGCAGCAGACGGCCTGAGCCCGGCCGACCGACGGCCGACCGGGCTCGGATCGACGACCGGTTCAGGTCGTCGACGAGTCTGTCGTCAGATCGAGCCGAAGCCCACGCGCGGCTTGGCCTCGGCGCCGAGCTCGACGTACGCGAGCGTCGCGGTCGGCACGACCACGCGACGGCCCTTGGTGTCCGTCAGCTCGAGGGCGGGCTTGCCGGCGATCGCGGCGGCGACGATGGCGGACACCTCGTCGGCCGTCTGGTCGCTCTCCACGACGATTTCCCGCGACACGTGCTGCACGCCGATCGTGATCTCCACGCCGTTCCTCCCGTCGTCGGCCACCGCGGCCGTCTGCCGACGATCCTAGGCCGGGCGTGCGGCGCGACCCGGCCGTGTCCGCGACCAGCGAAACCGCGCGTCGCTGGTCAGGTGCCGTCCGTCGGGCGACCACGCCGTCACGGCGGGCGCGTCATTCCGGCAGGGGCTGGTCCTCGTACTCGAGGTCGGGCCGCAGCAGGCCCAGCACACCCGCCCACGCGAGCCGCGTCACGAGCTCGACCGCGTGGTCGGCGTCCAGCGCGTCCGCGCTGCGCAGGCGGTGCGTCGCCGCACCCTGCGCGAGCGAGATGAGCGAGACCGCGACGATCGTGCAGTCGTCGTCCGGCAGCCCCGTCACGCGCGCCAGCACGCCGGCACAGCGCTGGGCCGCCACCGACGAGGCGTGCTCGACGCGGGCGCGCACGTCCGCGTCGTGCGTGACGTCCGACTCGAACAACAGGCCCGACGACTCGCCCGCGACCTCGACGAACGTCATGTACGCCCGCACGATCGCGGCGATGACGGCCTGCCCGTCGCCGCGGTGCACGGGCCCCTGCTCGATCGGCTGCACGGCGTTCTCGACGGCGGCCAGCAGGTCGGCGCCGCACCGGTCGACGACCGCGAGGTACAGGTCGAGCTTCGAGGGGAAGTGCCGGTACAGGACCGGCTTGCTGACGAGCGCGCGGTCCGCGATGTCGTCCATCGAGACGTGGTGGAAACCCTCGCTCGAGAACAGCTCCTGGGCGATCGCGAGCACCTGCGCACGACGTTCGCCGCCGGACATCCGCACGCTGCGCGGACGTGGCGTCGAGGCGTTCGAGGGCTCGGCCATGCGGCGCATGGTAGCCACCCGACGTTTCGTTGGTGCGAAGATGTCCGGATGACCGCCCCCTCCGTGCACCGTTCGGGTGACCAGCGACGCGACCGTCGCCGTGCCCGGACGACGCGCCGGACGGTGTCGCGCGGGCGGTCCGCGACGCCCGGGACCGCGCGCCGGCACGTGCGGCAGCCGGTCCGCAAGGGCCTGGCGGTCGTCGTCGCGGCAGCGGCGCTCGTCGCCGGCGGCGGGGCGGGGTGGTTCGCCTCGGGCGGCGTCGCGACGCCCGCGGGCGCGGTCGCGGGCACGGGGCCGACGGTCACCGCGCCGACGACCGTGCCGGTCGACGTGCTGGCCCATGACGCGACGCGCGAGCGGTCGTCGGGCGTCTCACGCGGCGGTGCCGAGCGGGACGTGCCGTCGGTCGACCCGACGCCCGTGGTCGCACCCTCGGACCTCGACCCGGGCCTGTCCGCGGGCGCGGAGTCGGTGCCGGTCGTGACGCTCCCGCCGGGGCTCACGGCCGACGACGTCGCGGCCGGGCTGCTCTCGGACGACGTCCCGCAGCACGCGTCCGGTCAGCTCGTCGTCGTGCCGGGCTCGCAGAGCGGGCCGGGCACCGGGAAGGTGACCCGCATTCGGGTTGAGGTCGAGGACGGCCTCGCGGTCGACGGCGAGAGGTTCGCGGCCGCCGTCATGGCGACGCTCAACGACCGGCGCGGCTGGGGCGCCGACGGCTCGGTGTCGTTCGAGCGCACCGACGGCGACGCCGACCTGCGCGTCGTGCTCGCGTCGCCGGACCTCGTCGACCGCATGTGCGCGCCGCTGGCGACCGGCGGCAAGGTCTCGTGCGGGCGCAACGGGCACGCCGTGCTCAACCTGCTCCGCTGGGTCGAGGGGTCGCCGGCGTACGGCGACGACCGTGCCAGCTACCGGCACTACCTCGTGAACCACGAGGTCGGGCACCTGCTCGGCCACCGGCACCAGACGTGCCCCGGCGCCGGCCGGGTCGCGCCGCTGATGCAGCAGCAGTCGTACAGCGTCACGCCCTGCACGCCGAACCCCTGGCCGTTCCGCGACGACTAGTCGTCCCTGCGGTCGTCGCGTCTCGGACGAGGCCCGTCGCTCCTGCCGTGTCGCTCGCCGGGTGGCGTGGCGAGCCTCGGTGGGCCGTGCCGGCGGTGTCGGTGGGACGTGATGGGATGCGTGCCGTGACGACCACCGCGCCCGTGCTGCGCCGGCCCGCGTTCGCGGACGGCCCGCTGTGGGGCCCGGGTGCGCAGGTCGAGCTCGACGAGGTCCAGCGCGAGGCTGTCGCGTGGGCGCGTGACGTGGGCGCGGGCCGGGTGGCGTCGGCCGACGAGCGGGCGCTCCTCGTGCTCGGCGCGCCGGGCACGGGGCGGACCACGGTCGCGCTCGAGGCCGCCGTGGCGGCGGTGCACGCGGGGCTGCGTCCGGACGACCTGCTCGTCCTGTCCGCGACGCGGCGCGGCGCCGCGGACCTGCGTGACCGGCTCGCCGCGCGGCTGCCCGTCACGTCCGGCCGGCCGCTGGTGCAGACGCCCGCTGCGGCGGCGTTCGCGGTGCTGCGGGCGCGCGCGGTGTCCCTGGGTGAGCAGCCCCCGACGCTCGTGTCCGGCCCCGAGCAGGACCTCGTGCTCGCCGAGCTGCTCGCCGGTCACGCCGCGGGCGAGGGTGTGGCGATCGACTGGCCGCCCCGCGTACGAGCCGAGGCGCTGGGCGTGCGCGCGTTCCGCGACGAGCTGCGGGACCTGCTCATGCGCGCCGCCGAGCGCGGGCTCGGACCCGACGAGCTCGACGCGCTCGGCCGCGCGCACGACCGGCCCGAGTGGTCGGCAGCGGCGCGCGTCTACACCGAGTACCTCGACGTGCTCGACCTGCGGGCCGGGACGCCCGACGCGGGGACGCGCCTCGACCCCGCGGTCGTGGTGGCGGAGGCCGCGCGTGCGCTCGCGTCGTGGGAGCGCGACGTGCCCCGTGCGCGCGTGCCCGCCTGGCGGCTCGTCGTCGTCGACGACCACCAGGAGAGCACGTCGGCCACGGCGACGTTCCTGTCGGTCCTCGCTGACCGCGGTACGCGGCTGCTCCTGACGGCCGACCCGGACACCGCGGTGCAGACGTTCCGCGGCGCGGAGCCCTCGCTCGTCGCTCGCGCGACCGCGCCGCGCGGTGGCGACCACGCCGCGCTCGGTGCGCGCCGGCTCGTGCTGCCGACCGCCTGGCGGCACGGAACAGCCATGCGTGACGTCGTCGAGCGGGTCACCGGCCGGGTCGGGACGGTCGGCGCCGCCGTGCACCGGCGCGCGGCCGCGGGACGCCCCGAGAGGTCGCCCGAGTCGGTGCGCGTCGCGATCCTGCCGAGCGGTGCGCAGGAGGCGGCGTTCGTCGCGCGCGAGCTGCGGCGTGCGCACCTGCAGGACGCCGTGCCGTGGGACCGCATGGCCGTGATCGCGCGCTCGGGTGCTCAGGTCACGGCGCTGCGCCGCGCGCTCGCGGGCGCGTCCGTGCCCGTCACGGTCCTCGGCAGCGACGTGCCGCTGCGCGACGAGCCCGCGGTGCGCCCGCTGCTGGACGTGATGGCCGTCGCGTGCGGGACGGCCGAGCTCGACGCGGTGCTCGCCGCGCGGCTCGCGTGCTCCCCGCTCGGCGCGCTGGACCCCGTGGGGCTGCGCCGGGCCCGCCGTGCTCTGCGCGCCGAGGAGCTCGCCGCGGGCGGCGGCCGCACGAGCGACGCTCTCCTGGTCGAGGTGCTCGACGAGCCCGGACGGGCCTCGTCGCTCTCGCCGACCGTCGCGGCCCCGCTCGAGCGGCTCGCGCGCGTCGTGCACGCGGGACGGACCGCCGCCGCGCGCCCGGGTGCCGACGCGCAGGGCGTCCTGTGGGCGCTGTGGGACGCGGCCGAGCTCGCCGAGCCGTGGCGTCGGGCCGCACTCACGGGTGGGGCGGCCGGCGAGCGTGCCGACCGTGACCTCGACGCGGTGGTCGCGCTGTTCCGCGCCGCCGAGACGTTCGTCGAGCGCATGCCACGCACGTCGCCGGGTGCGTTCGTCGACTGGCTGCGCTCGCAGGACCTGCCCTCGGACTCGCTCGCCGCGCGTGCCCGCCGCGCCGCGGTCCAGGTGCTGACGCCCGCGGGCGCGGCCGGGGGCGAGTGGGACGTGGTCGCGGTGGCCGGGGTGCAGGACGGCGTGTGGCCGGACCTGCGCCTGCGCGACTCGCTGCTCGGCGCGCAGGCGCTCGTCGACGTCGTCTCGGGGCGGTCCGAGTCCGGCTCGTCCGTCCCGGACGCGCGTGCCGCGGTGCTCGCCGACGAGCTGCGCTCGTTCGCGGTCGCCGTCTCGCGCGCCCGGCGTGCACTGGTCGTGACGGCCGTGGCGGACGCCGACCAGCAGCCGTCGCCGTTCGTCGACCTCGTCGAGCCGCCCGACGGCGAGCTCGACCACCGCCGGACGCAGGTGGAGCCTGCGCTGGACCTGCGTGGGCTCGTCGCGCAGCTGCGCGCGACGCTCGAGGAGGCCGCCCGGCGCGGCGCCGAGCCCGACCAGGGCGCGGTGCGTGCGCTCGCCGACCTGGCCGCGCGCGGCGTCCCGGGTGCGGAGCCGAGCCGCTGGCACGGCCTGGCCGAGCCCAGCAGCACGGCGCCGCTGTACGCGGACGACGAGCCCGTGCGCGTCTCGCCGTCGAAGCTCGAGACCGCGCACCGGTGCGCGCTGCGCTGGGCGCTCGAGGCGGCGGGCGGCAGCGCGGGGACCAGCGGTGGGCAGTCGCTCGGCACGCTCGTCCACGAGATCGCGCAGGAGCACCCGAACGGCACGCACGCCGAGCTGGCCGCGGCGCTCGACGAGCGCTGGGACACGCTCGGGCTCGGCTCGGGCTGGCCCGCGCGCGCGACGCGGGCCAAGGCGGACGCGATGATCGAGCGTCTCGCCGGGTACCTCAAGGGTGCGGGCGAGGCGCTCCTGGTCGAGGCGGACTTCCGCCTGCGCACCGACCGTGCGCTCGTGCGCGGCAGCGCGGACCGTATCGAGCGCGACCTCGAGCACCCCGACCAGGTGCGCGTCGTCGACCTGAAGACCGGCGCGAGCCCGCCGTCCAAGGAGCAGGCCGCCGAGAACCCGCAGCTCGGCGCGTACCAGCTCGCGGTCGACGCGGGTGCGTTCGAGGCGCTGCCGCCGGGCACGACGAGCGCGGGCGCGCAGCTGGTCTACCTCGGCACCGGCAAGACGGGTGCCGTGCGCGACCAGGCCGCGCTCGGCCCGGAGGACGACGCGCCGTCGTGGGCGCGCACGCTCGTCGACGAGGTGGCCGAGAAGATGGCCGGCTCGGCGTTCACCGCGACCGCGAACGACCAGTGCGACCGCTGCCCCGTCCGCCGGTCGTGCCCCGTGCGAACCGAGGGCGGGCAGGTGGTCGCATGACCGACACGACGCAGACGCCGGCGGCCCGCGACCAGGCCGGCGGCCAGGCTCGCGACCACGCCGGCGACGAGGCCACGACCGGGGTGGCCGGTGCGGTCGGGGACGGTGGCGTGGCGTCCGGGCCGGTCGTGCCGGGGCAGCGCGGGCCGCACGCGGGGGAGTCGGCTCCGGCGCTGGTCGGCGCCGAGCAGATCGCCCGGCTGCTCGGGCGTGACCTGCCGACGGACGAGCAGCGCCGCATCATCGAGGCCCCGCTCGAGCCCGTGCTCGTCGTCGCCGGCGCAGGCTCGGGCAAGACCGAGACGATGGCCGGACGGGTGGTCTGGCTCGTCGCGAACGGCTTGGTCGAACCGCAGCAGGTGCTCGGCCTGACGTTCACGCGCAAGGCTGCGGGCGAGCTCGCCGAGCGGGTGCGGCTCCGGCTGCGCCGCCTCGCCCGGGCCGCAGCGGACGCGGGCGTCGTCCTGCCGGGCCGGGCCCATCTCGACGACGACGTGCTCGGCGGACGCCCGACGATCTCGACGTACAACGCCTACGCGGCCTCGCTCGTGCGGGACCACGCGCTGCGCATCGGCATCGACCCGAGCGCGCGCCTGCTCGGCGAGGCCGCGCAGTGGCAGCTCGCGAGCGAGGTCGTCGAGGCGTGGCAGGAGGACCTGCAGCTCGACGCGGCCGTCTCGACCGTCGTCGAGGCGGTGCTCGCGCTGTCGGGCGCGCTCGACGAGCACCTGCTCGACCCGGCTGCCGCACAGGACGGCATCGGCCGGATCTGCGAGGACATCGCCGCGACGCCCGCGGGCACGCCGCCACGCGAGCCGTACGCGGAGGTGAAGCGCCTGGTCGGCTCGCTCGAGCAGCGCTCGCGCCTGCTCGACGTCGTGGCGACGTACCGGGCGCGCAAGCGCGCGAGCGACGCGATCGACTTCGGCGACCAGGTCGCGCTGGCGGCGCGTCTCGCACGGGAGGTGCCCGAGGTCGGCGCCGCGGAGCGCGAGCGGTTCGCGGTCGTGCTGCTCGACGAGTACCAGGACACGTCCTACGCGCAGCTGTCGCTGCTGTCGGGGCTGTTCGGTGGCGGTCACCCGGTCATCGCGGTCGGCGACCCGCACCAGTCGATCTACGGGTGGCGTGGCGCGAGCGCCGGCGGGCTCGAGCGGTTCCCGACGACGTTCCGGCGCGCGGCCTCGGTCGGCGGCGGGCCCGCGCAGGTGCTCGCGCTGTCGACCTCGTGGCGCAACGACGTCGCGGTGCTCGACGCGGCGAACCTCGTCGCCGGCCCGCTGCGCGAGGGTGCGACGCGCGTCCCGGTCCCGCAGCTCGAGGCGCGGCCGTCGGCCGGTGCCGGGTCGGTCGACGCGCTCCTGACGCCGACGGTCGTCGACGAGGCGCGAGCGGTCGCGGAGTTCGTCGCGACGCACTGGCGCGCCGCGGGGCAAGGACCGGACGGGCGCCGCGTCACCGCCGCCGTGCTGTGCCGCAAACGCTCGCAGTTCGGTGCGCTGCGTCGGGCGCTGCGGGCGCAGGGTCTGCCGGTCGAGGTCGTCGGTCTCGGTGGTCTGCTGTCGACGCCCGAGGTGGTCGACGTGGTGGCCGCCCTGCAGGCGGCGTACGACCCGCTGCGCGGTGACGCGCTCGTGCGGCTCGTCACCGGGGCGCGCACGCGGCTCGGCGCCGCCGACCTGCACGCGCTCGCCGGGTGGGCCGGTGAGCTCGCGGGCCGGCGCTCGGGCCGCACGCCGGGTGTCGAGCTCGACGTGATCGACGAGCGCAGCATCGTCGACGCGCTCGACGACCTGCCGCGTCCGGGGTGGCGCAGCACGGACGGCCGGTCGCTGAGCGACGAAGGTCGCTCACGCCTCGCCGAGCTCGCCGCGCTCCTGCGCACCCTGCGCGCGCACTCGTACCTCTCGGTGCCGGACCTCGTCGCCGAGGCGGAGCGCCTGCTCGACCTCGACATCGAGGTCGCCGCGCGGGCGGGTGTGGGCGTCGGACGCGCACGCGCGCACCTGGACGCGTTCCGGGACGTCGCGGTGGACTTCGCGCGGTCGGTCGACGCCCCCACGCTCGGTGGCTTCCTGTCCTGGCTCGAGGCGGCGGACGCGCGCGAGAACGGTCTCGAGCTGCCCGTGACCGAGCCGGACCCCGACGCGGTGCAGCTCATCACCATCCACGCGGCCAAGGGCCTCGAGTGGGACGTGGTCGCCGTCGCCGGGCTCGTCGACGGCGTGCTCCCCGCGACCGCGACGCAGGGCAAGGACGGCCCGAAGGACTCGGCGTGGCTCGTGGGCCTCGGCGAGCTGCCCTACCCCCTGCGCGGCGACCGCGACGACCTGCCCGAGCTCGCGTACGCGGGCGCCGAGAGTCCGAAGGAGCTCGAGGAGCGACGCAAGCAGTTCCTGCGCGACGCGGGCGAGCACGAGGTCGCGGAGGAACGCCGCCTCGCCTACGTGGCGCTCACGCGCGCCCGCAGCCGGCTGCTCCTGACCGGCGCGTGGTGGGGCGACGGCAAGACCGTGCGCCGCCCGTCGACGTTCCTGGTCGAGCTCGCGGAGGCGGGGCTCGTCGGCACCGAGGGGTGGGCGGGCGAGCCGGCGGCGGGGGAGGCGAACCCGGCCGCGGCGCAGGTCGTCACGGGTGTCTGGCCGGCTGACCCGTTCGCGGTGGAGGACGGTCCCGGCCGCCGGCCGGCGGTCGAGCGTGCCGCAGGCTGGGTCCGCGCCGCGGTCGCCGCCGGCGCCCCGCGCGAGGATGAGCCCGCGCCCGACGAGGCGTCGTCGCGGTGGGAGGTCCTGGCCCGCACGCTGCTCGACGAGCAGCGAGCCGCGCGTCAGTCGTCGGGTGCGGTCGAGCTCCCGTCGCACCTGTCGGCGTCCGCGCTCGTGCGGCTCGGCGCCGACGCCGAGGAGTTCGCCCGCGGCCTGCGCCGCCCGGTCCCGCAGGAGCCCTCGGGCCGTGCGCGGCTCGGCACACGGTTCCACGCGTGGGTCGAGGGGTACTTCGGCGCAGCCACGCTCGTCGACCTCGACGCGCTGCCGGGCGCGGAGGACGACGGGCTCGACGGCCCGGACGACGTCGATGCCGACGAGGCACGGCTGCGCGAGGCGTTCCTCGCCTCGTCGTGGGCCGACCGCAGGCCGCTGGAGATCGAGGCGGACGTCGAGACGCACGTCGCGGGCTACGTGCTGCGCTCACGCATCGACGCGGTCTTCCCGGCAGCACCCGGGGACCCGGTGCCTGCGGGCGGCGTGGTCGTCGTGGACTGGAAGACGGGCGGTCCGCCGCGCGACCCCGAGACGCGCGCGGCACGCGAGCTGCAGCTCGCGGTGTACCGCCTCGCGTGGTCGCGCCGGTCGGGGACGCCGCTCGACCAGGTCGCCGCCGCGTTCCACTACGTCGCGAGCGGCGAGACCGTGTGGCCGCAGCGCCTGATGGGCGAACGCGAGATCGCCGACCTCCTCGCGGCCGTCACCGACCCCGCCGACGCCGCCGAGGTGGGGCGTCAGGCGTAGGACGAGACCGCCGCGACGGGGGCGGTGGGCGCCTCGTCGTGCCAGACGTTGTCGGCCGTCGTCGTCCGCGTGTGCTCGTCGAGGTCCTCGAGCATCGCCACCGCGTCCGCGACGACGTCCTCGTCGCCCGAGCGCACGCCGTAGAGCAGCCACCGCGCGAGCGCGAGCTCACCCGCGAGCAGCGCGCGCTCGGTCAGGTGCGGGTCGATCAGCTCGGTGCGGCGCAGCTGGTAGGCCTCGAGGATCGAGTCCGCGGCGTCGGGCGGCGCGGCGACCAGGAGCCACGACAGGTCGTCGGCGGGGTCGGCGACGCTCGCGTCACCCCAGTGCAGGATGCCGCTGACCTCGCCGCCACGGACCAGGATCCGCTCGTTGGTCAGGTCGCCGTGCACGACGGTCGGCCGGAAGCGCCACAGCGCGACGTCCTCGAGGCGCTCCTCCCACCGGCGCAGCAGCGTGGGTGGGACCTTGCCGGTGCGCGCGGCCTCGTCGATCTCGGCCTGCCGACGCGCGCGGTACTCGCCCGCGTCGTACACGGGGAGCCCGGCGTTCTCGACGACGCTCGTCGGCAGCTCGTGCACCGCCGCGATCGCGCGGCCGAGCGACGCGCACAGCCCCGGGCCGGGCTCGAGCTCGGCGACGTCGAGCGTGTGGCCCGGGATCTCGGCGTGCACCGCGGCGCGCCCGCCCTCGGGCAGGTGCGCGAAGCCGACGGGCGCGGGCACCGCGAAGGGGAGCCGTCCGTCGTGGACCGCCCGGTCGAGGCCTGCGAGGAGCTCGACCTCGGCCTCGAGCGCCGCGCCCGCGGCGGGGTGCACGGGTGCCCGGACGACCCACCGTGCGCGGGCCGAGTCGACCACCACGGCGATGTCGAAGTCGGTGCCGGGGTGTGCCGGTCGCCGGACGTCGAACGCGTCCAGGCCCGGTACAGCCACCGTGGCGAGGGCGGCGAGAGCGAGCGGGGATCGGGGCACGGGCTCAGCGTAGGCGCGCGGGCGGCGTGGACCGGCACACGTCGGACGGCGTGTCCGTCCTATTCGTCCGGACCTGGGCCGCGAGCGCGTCTCGTCGGAAGGCGATCGCCCAGCACCGGACGACGAGGTGAGGACCGGACGCGGCGTGCCCGACGTCGCGACGCCCGCCGGACCGCGGTCGGTGCGTCGCGCGGTCCCGCGTACGGTGGCGCGGTGAGGTCGGACGAGCTGCCCCTGTCCCGAGCGGTCGTCGACCGCAGCGCGCACCTGCGCGACGAGCAGACCCTGCGCGAGCTCCTGACGCGCGACTCGACGCGCGTCGTGCTGGTCCGCGACGGACGCGTGCCGGTCGACCCCGCCGGGGCGGTGGTCCTCACGACCGTCGACGACGCGCGCGCGGCGGCCGATGACCCGTCGCCGGACCGGTGGCTGCTGCTGGGCGTCGACGACGAGCGCGGCTACGTCGCGCTGCGCGCTGCCCGCGGCGGCGACGAGACGGCCGGGCTGCCGCGCGAGGGCAGCCAGTCGGACCGGTGGGTGCACACGCCGGCGTCGACCGCGACGGGCGGCGCAGGCGCCGACGCCCCCGGTCCCGGCAGCACCTCGCAGGTCCGCGGCGGCCTCGCCGCGGACGGCACCCGCTGGGCGTCGCTGCGCACGGTCGGTGCGACGCTCCCCGCGCGCGACGCGGGCCTCGTCACGACCGCGGTCGCGCTCGACGAGTGGCACGAGCGGCACCCGCGCTGCCCGCGATGCGGCGCACCCACGCGCGTGACGCACGCCGGCTGGGTCCGGACGTGCACGGAGGACGGCTCGGAGCACTACCCGCGCACCGACCCGGCGGTGATCATGGCGGTCGTCGACGAGCACGACCGCCTGCTGCTCGCCCACGCGAGCGCGTGGGCCGCCGGCCGGTACTCGACGCTCGCGGGCTTCGTGGAGCCGGGGGAGTCGCTCGAGCACGCGGTGCGCCGCGAGGTCGCGGAGGAGACGGGCGTCGTCGTCGGCCCGGTGAGCTATGCGGGCAGCCAGCCGTGGCCGTTCCCGGCCTCGCTCATGGTCGCGTTCGTGGGACGCGCGCTGACGAGCGAGGTCCGGGTCGACGGCGTCGAGGTGGAGCTCGCGCGGTGGTTCACGCGCGACGAGCTCGCCGCGGCGGTCGTCGGCGGGCAGGTCGTCCCGCCGTCGACCTCCTCGATCGCGCGTGCGCTCATCGAGGACTGGTTCGGCGGTCCGTTGCCGGCCGCGACCGCGCAGTTCTGAGCCTCAGGCGGCCCTGGTGCCCCGCGCTGGGGGAGTCGTGAGCGTCAGGACAGGCGCTCGCGGACCTCGACGAGAGACGGGTTCGTCGCGGCGGAGCCGTCGGGGAACAGGACCGTCGGGACGGTCTGGTTGCCGCCGTTGAGCGAGGCGACGAGCGCGGCCGCGTCCGGGTGCTGCTCGATGTCGATCTCGGTGTAGCCGATCCCGACCGAGTCGAGCTGCGTCTTGAGCCGCCGGCAGTACCCGCACCAGGTGGTCGAGTACATCGTGATCGTGCCGGGGGCGGGCAGGGCCTGCGTGGTCATGGGTCCTCGTCGTTCGTCGTCGGGCGTGCGCCGGATGGCTCCACGGGTGCCAACGACGAACGGGCCCCGAGGATTCCGTGCCCTGTGCGAGCGCCCTGTGCGCGAGCGCCGCGGGGTGTGGGCGATCCCTGCGAGACTGTGCGGCGATGTCCCCCGACGACCTGCTCACCGCTCTCGACCCCGAGCAGCGTGCCGTGGCCACCGCGTTGCGCGGCCCGGTGTGCGTGCTGGCGGGTGCGGGCACGGGCAAGACGCGGGCGATCACGCACCGCATCGCGTACGGCATCCGCACGGGTGTCTACCGCGCGGACCACGTGCTCGCGGTGACGTTCACGGCGCGCGCTGCCGGCGAGATGCGCACGCGCCTGCGGACGCTCGGCGCGTCGGGCGTGCAGGCACGCACGTTCCACGCCGCGGCGCTGCGCCAGCTCACCTACTTCTGGCCCAAGGTCGTCGGCGGGGCGCCGCCGCGGCTGGTCGAGGCGAAGGCTCAGGTGGTCGCGGAGGCCGCGCGCCGCGTGGGGCTGCCCGCGGACCGCACGGGCGTGCGCGACCTCGCGGGCGAGATCGAGTGGGCGAAGGTCAGCCTCGTCGTGCCCGACGAGTACGCACTCGCGGTCGCCGCGGTGGACCGGCCGGTGCCCGGCGGGCACGACGCCGCCGCGGTCGCGCGACTGATGACCGCCTACGAGCAGGTCAAGGACGAACGCGGCGTCATCGACTTCGAGGACGTGCTGCTGCTGCTCGCGGCGATGCTCGCCGAGCGCCCGGACGTGGCGCGCGAGGTGCACGGCCAGTACCGGCACTTCGTCGTCGACGAGTACCAGGACGTGAGCCCGCTGCAGCAGTACCTGCTGGACCAGTGGCTGGGTGGCCGCCAGGAGCTGTGCGTCGTGGGGGACCCGTCGCAGACCATCTACTCGTTCGCGGGCGCGACACCCCACCACCTGCTCACGTTCGCGCGCTCGCACCCGGGCGCCCAGGTGGTCCGCCTGGTGCGCGACTACCGCTCGACGCCGCAGGTGGTCGAGCTCGCCAACCGGGTCATCGCGTCCGCGGGCCGGGGGAGCGTCGCGCCGCTCGAGCTGCGGGCGCAGCGTCCGGACGGCCCCGCGGTGCGGTGGGCGGCGTACGCCGACGACGAGGCGGAGGCCGCGGGCATCGCGGCCGCGGCCGTGCGGCTCGTGGCGGACGGCGTGCCCGCGTCGCAGATCGCCGTGCTCTACCGGACCAACGCGCAGGCGGAGGCGTTCGAGGAGGCCTTCGCGACCGCCGGGCTCGCCTACCAGGTGCGCGGTGGTGAGCGGTTCTTCGCCCGGCGCGACGTGCGCGAGGCGATCGTCTTCCTGCGCGGCGGCGCGCGCGCGGCCGACGAGCAGGTCCCGCTCGGGCAGGCCGCGCGCGACCTCCTGCGCAACGCCGGGTGGACCGAGCAGGCGCCGCCCACGCGTGGCGCGGCGCGCGAGAAGTGGGAGGCGCTGAACGCGCTGGCCGGGCTGGCCGACGAGGTGGAGGCCAGGGCGCGCACGGCCGGCGGCACCCCCGCGACGGTCGCCGACCTGGTGGCCGAGCTCGACGAGCGCGCGGCCGCGCAGCACGCCCCCACGGTCGAGGGCGTCACGCTCGCGTCGCTGCACGCCGCGAAGGGTCTCGAGTGGGACGCGGTGTTCCTCGCGGGTCTGAGCGACGGTCTGCTGCCGACGTCGCTCGCCGAGACGCCCGACGCGATCGAGGAGGAGCGCCGCCTGCTGTACGTGGGCGTGACGCGTGCCCGTGAGCACCTGCAGCTGTCCTACGCGCGCTCACGCCTGCCGGGCGGACGCGCGACGCGTCGCCCGTCGCGCTTCCTCGAGGCGCTGTGGCCGGGGGCGGGCGGACCCGCCCGTCAGGCCGCGCGGCACTCGCCGGGGACGGACGACGAGCTCGACCCGCGGACGCGTGCGGCGCTCGACGCGCTCGTGCGGTGGCGTGACGAGCGCGCGCGTGACCTGGGCGTGAGCACCGGGCGGGTCCTGGCCACGCACGTGCTGCACACGCTCGCGCGTCGTCGGCCGGCCACGCGCGAGGAGCTCGCCCTCGTGCCGGGCATCGGCGCCCAGACGCTCGCGGTGGTCGGTGACGACGTGCTCGCGGTGCTCGCCGCGACCGCGCCCACGGCGCCGGCGTCGCGGCCGTGGTCGGGCTGATCAGGCTCCCGGCGCCGGCGGTCCGAGGCCTGCGCGAAGGGCGTCGGACCGGGTGTGAGACGTTCGCGAGAAACTCGTGAGAACTCGCCCGTTTATTCAGTTGTCCCGCCTGCGAGCGCGCACATAGGCTGTAGCCCGTCCTGATGAGCGGACCTGTGCCGAGAGGCGCGGGTCGAACCCGAGAGGAGGTGGGCAGCGGTGAAGATCCAGTTCACGATGGCGGTTCGGTCGAGCGATGAGCTCCCGACGCGTCTCCTCGCGCCCACCTATGTCGGGCTTCAGGGGCGTGCTGTGCCCGCTTCGTGGCGTGTGGCCATGTCCACGTCCCGCAAGCGTCACAACGGGATCGCTCCGTCCGGCTTCGCGCCGTTCGGCGGCACCGCTCTCGACGCGACGGCATTCGACCCCGACGGGGCTTCGATGGTCTAGACCTCCCAGGTCTCAGGCCGCGGAAGCCCTCACAGGCTCCGCGGCCTTTTTCTTCTCCGGTGATCCCGGCGGAGGACGGAACGCGGACGCTGCACCGCTCACCGATCACCCGCAGGACACCAGGAGGACATCGTGCGGCTCACGACGCTGCTCGACACCAGCGGATCAGGCCCCTGGCCCACCAGCAGCACCGCTACCACCGACGACCGCGCCTTCGACCAGCTGGTCGAGGGACTCATCCCGTGCCGGAACGAGGACCCCGAGCTCTGGTTCGCCGAGCAGACGGCTCGCGTGGAGCAGGCGAAGGCCCTCTGCCGCGAGTGCCCGATCATGGCGGGCTGCCTCGCCGGCGCCCTCGAGCGCGAGGAGCCGTGGGGCGTCTGGGGCGGCCAGGTCTTCATCGGTGGAGTGGTCGTCCCGACCAAGCGTGGTCGAGGCCGTCCACGCAAGCACCCCGCGGCCTGACCATGACCGCCGGATCGCCCGACCCCTGGGCGGTGCACCCGCACGCCGGGTGCACCGCCCATCGTCGTTCTCGGGGCAGTGCGTCCGGCAGACCGAGCTCGAACGTCGCGCCGTGCCACCGGTGGGGTGCATCCGGCGCGTCGAGGTGCGCGAGCACGGCCGCGGACGCCAGGCCTGCGGCGGCGCTCGCCACGGCCACGGGCTCGGGCGGCGGGTGGCTCGCCGCGGTCGTGGCGAGCGCGGCGGCCAGCGCGGGCCACGCGGGGTCGGCGTCGCGTCGGTGCAGGTCGAGGCACCGCAGGCACGGCCCGCGACCTGGGGCGACGAGCGGTCCGACGACCGTGTCGGCCTCGCGCAGCACGACGCTCAGGTGGGGCGTCCCGCGGTTGACGAGCCGTGCGGCGAGCGCCGGGTCGACCACGTCGTCGGACACCACGACGACGAGATCGACGCGGGCCGCGGCGCCGTGGTCGTCCGATGACCGCACGGTCGTCGGCGCAGGCTCCGTCGCCACGGTCGGCGCGATGCCCGTGACGACGCGGACCGCGGCGCGCGCCCGCGGGCGCCCCACGTCCGGCCAGCGGTAGCCGCTCGGACCGACGTCGGCCGAGCGCACGGGCCGCTCGTCCTCCAGGACGACCCGACCCACCCCCGCGGTCGCGAGCGCGGCCGCGATCCCGAGCCCTGTGGTCCCGAGCCCGACGACTCCGACCGCCCGCTCGGCCCTGGCCGCGACGGTCCCGCCGCCGTCGCCGTCCGGCCGCAGCAGCGTGAGCACGCGAGCATCGGCACCGGACGGTCCCGTGGTCGCGCGACGGGCGACGGGCTCGGTCACCCCGGCCGCTTCGAGCTGGCCGACGAGCGCGGTCAGGCGTGACCGGTCGAGGCGGGCGTCGCCGGCCGCCAGGTCGACGGGCGTTCCGTCCGCCAGGGCCTCCAGCACACGCGCCTCGGGCGGCGTCAGGCCGTCGACGCGCACCGCCCAGCGGCGGTCGGTGCCGATCTGCACCTCGCCCAGCCCCCGGCGCACCACGCGCAACCCGCTCCGCAGCCTCACGCGGGTCAGGCTGCCATCGGCGCGTGCCACGCGACGCGCGTCGTCCACAGGGGCGAGGCGTCGACAGCGCGAGCCCGTCGTCCCTGCGTCCGGGAAGCGCCGTCCGGGCGGGACGCCCGCGGGCGAGCCGAGCCCGGGTGCAGCGAAGGGCGCCGTCCGGACCGGACGACGCCCTTCGACGAACGAGCTACCGCGGAGCTCAGGCCTTGCCGAGGATGCGGTTGAGCTTGGTGCCGCAGACCGGACAGATGGCCTTCGCCATCTTGCGGCCCGACTCGGAGACGACGACGTCGCCCTCCGCCTCGCGCTTCTCCTTGCACTTCACGCAGTAGAACTCGCCCGCATACGTCTCAGCCATGTGGTCCTCCTCGCCGTCGTCCGGTGCACCGGGCCACATGCGGCCGACGGTGGCCGGGCAGAGCGATGACCTGCCCGAGCGCGAACAACAGTAGTGCGCATGCGCCGAGCAGCCGTGAGGCGCGCGTGTCGCCGCGTCCCGCGGTACCCCCGACCGGGTGCGGAACGGCCCCCTGATGTCAGCCGTGCGGGTGACGACGACGGGGCGCGAGGTCCCCGGACGTCCACAGCCTGGGCTGTCGAGGTGGGTGACGCGCGCTACCGTGCGGGCTGTGCATCCGACGTACGACCTGTCCCAGGTCGACCAGGAGGTCGAGGTCCGCCGCTCGCGCAAGCGCGTGCGCACGGTCACGGCGTGGCGCGAGGGCGGCCGCACGGTCGTGGCGATCCCCGCGCGGTTCACGCGCGCCCAGGAGACCGAGTGGGTGGGCCGGATGCTGGTGCGCCTCGCGGCCCAGGAGAGGCGCCGTCGCCCGTCGGACGACGAGCTGATGTCGCGGGCCGCGGACCTGTCGACCCGGTACCTGCAGGGACGCGCGGTCCCGACGAGCGTGCGGTGGTCGGGCAACCAGGGGCGGCGCTGGGGCTCGTGCACGCCGTCGGACGGCACCATCCGCATCTCCGACCGGGTGCGCGGCATGCCGCGCTGGGTGCTCGACTACGTGCTGCTGCACGAGCTCGTCCACCTGCTGCACTCGGGGCACGGCCCTGAGTTCTGGCGCGAGCTCGAGGCGTACCCGCGCACGCAGCGTGCACGCGGCTTCCTGGAGGGCTACTCCTATCTCGAGGAGCGGGGAGCGGGGCAGCCTCCAGCCGGTGGAGCGCCGGACGAGAGCGACGACGAGCTCGACGACAGCGACGTCCACGACGTCGCGACGACGCCGGACGAGGACGAGGACTCAGCCGGTCAGGACTGCGCCGTGCAGGAGGACGTGCCCTGCGACAGGGAGCCGGCAGGCGACGGACGCAAGGCCTGAGCCCGCGGCCGTCAGGGCCGTTCGGTCTCGTCCTGGCCAGGCCCGTCCTGGTCAGGCCCGTTCTGGTCGGGCGCGTCCTGCCCGGGCTCGTCCTGCGGCGTGTCCTCGCCGAGGATCTCCGCGAGCGCGCGGTCGAGGTCGGCGGACTCGTCGGCCGCCGCGGTCCGTCGCGTCGCGTAGCCCGCGGGGTCGTCGAGGTCCTCCGCGGTCGGCATGAGGTCGGGGTGGTCCCACACCGCGTCGCGGGCCGCGGCACCGTCCGGACCTCGCGCGATCTGCGCCCACAGGGCCGCGGCGTCGCGCAGGCGGCGCGGACGCAGCTCGAGCCCGACGAGGTTGGCGAACGCCTGCTCGGCGGGGCCGCCGGCCGCGCGCCGGCGGCGGATCATCTCGCGCAGCGCCACCGAGTGCGGCAGGTGGGCGAGCGCCGCGGTCGCGCTGACCTCGTCGACCCAGCCCTCGACGAGGGCGAGCGCCGTCTCGAGGCGGCCGAGCGCGGCCTGCTGCTCGGGCGTCGTCTGCGGGGCGAACACGCCGCTCGACAGTGCGGCCTGCAGGGCCTCGGCGTCGGTCGGGTCGATCGAGCCGACCGCCTGCTCGAGCTGATCGACGTCGATCGAGATGCCCCGGGCATACGTCTCGACCAGGGCGAGCAGGTGCGCGCGCAGCCACGGCACGTGCGTGAACAGGCGCGTCGCGGCGGCCTCACGCAGCGCGAGGAACAGGCGGACCTCCTCGACCGGCGCGTCGAGGCCCTCGGCGAACGCGTCGACGTTGGCGGCGACGAGCGCAGGCGCGGGCACGTCGAGCAGGGGCAGGCCGATGTCGGTGGTGCCGAACACGTCCCGAGCGAGCGTGCCCGCGGCCTGCCCGACCTGCAGGCCGAACACGGCCGAGCCGAGCCGGCGCAGCAGCTGGCCGGGAGCCAGGCCGCCCGGCAGTGCCATGCCCTCCGGCAGCCCGAGGCCGCGCAGCTGGTCGTCGAGCCCGCTGTCGTCGTCGTCACCGAGCTGTCCGCCGAGCGCGTCGACGAGCGCCGCGGACAACGACGAGGCGACCGGGTCGGTCAGCGTGCGCCACGTGGGCAGCGTCGCCTCGACCCACTCCGCGCGGCTCCACGCGCGAGCGGGCGCGGTGGACGGCGGCAGCTCGGTCGCCGCGTCGAGCCACAGCTCGGCGACCGAGAGCGCGTCGAGCACCTCGCGCTGCTTCGCGGACGAGAGAGCGGGGTCGCCGCCGACCGCGGCCTGCTGCCGCGCGAGGTCGTGCGCCATCTCCCAGTTCACGGGCTGGTCGTCGCCGCTCGCGAACAGCCGCTGCACCTGCGCGAGCACCTGCTGCATGGCGGCGGGGTCGTGGGGCAATGCGCCCCCCGCGTCGAGCGCGGCCGGGTCGATGCCACGCTCACGCATCTGGGCGATCGCCTCGTCGGCCTGGTCTCCCAGCAGCGCGCGCAGCATCTGCTCCCACGGCGGCTGGGTGGGGTCGATGTGGTCGGGGCTCACGGGCGCCTCCTGCGAGGATGACGTCGGGGCGGGAGCCCCACGTAACCACGACGGTAACCACGTGGTGGAGGTGAACGTCGATGTCCGGTCGCCAGGTTCGCTCAGGGCGCAGCGCTCGCGGGTCGCGTGACGCGGCCGCTCGGCGTGCGGCCGCGTCTGCCGCTGCGCCCGTCGCGGAGCCGACCGACGCCACCTCGCCCGACGTGGTCGTCGTCGGGACAGGGCCCGTGGCGGCGGGGGTCCTGGCGGCGTGGGGTCCGCGCGCCCGCGCGCTCGACGAGGTGCCCGCGAGCGACCCGGCGTCCGCGCTCGTCGGCGCCCGCGTGGTGGTGCTCGTCGCGCACCCGGGCGACCTGGCGGTCGTCGCCGGCCGTCGCGGGCCCGAGGGTCACGCGCCCGCGGTCGCGCACGCGCAGCGGACCTTCGCCGCCGCGCGTGAGGTCAAGGCCGAGCACGTCGTCGTGGTGACGTCTGCGGTCGTGCACGGCGCGCACCCCGACCGGCCGGTCGTGCATGACGACGAACCGCTGCTGTCCGGTGCGCGCGCGGTGCCGGACGGCCTCGTCGGGCACCTCCTCGCGGTCGAGGCGGTCGTCGCCCGGGCCGCCCGCCGCCGCTCGCCGAAGGTCACGGTGCTGCGACCGGCGGCGCTGGTCGGGCGCGGTACGGACTCGTTCGTCACGCGGCACTTCGAGGCGCCGCGCCTGCTCGTCGTGCGCGGGTCCGAGCGTCCCTGGCAGCTCGTGCACGTCGACGACGTGGGGGCCGCGAGCGTGTTCGCCGTCGAGCACGGGCTGACCGGTCCGCTCACCGTGGGCCCCGCGGACGTCCTCACGCCGACTCAGGTGGCCGCCGCGGCGGGCATGCGGACCGTCGAGCTCGCGGCCGCGACCGCGTTCGGCACCGCCGAGCGCCTGCACCGCGTGGGCGTGCTGCCCGCGCCCGCGGCCGAGCTCGCCTACGTGGTCTACCCGTGGACCGTCGCCGCCGACGGGCTCACGACCGCGGGCTTCGTCCCGTCGTACTCCAGCGCGGCTGCGCTGGACGTGCTGCTCGAGGGCGTGCGCGGGCGGCTCGCGCTCGGTGGCCGGCGCGTCGAGCGCCGCGACGCGGCCGCGCTCGGCGCGGCGGGTGCGGCGGTCGCGCTCCTCGGCACGGCGGCGATCTGGCGGCAGGCGCGTCGGCGCGGCTGAGCGGGTGCCGTGCAGGGCCGCACCCGGTCGGTTCCAGGCGCACCACGCGTCGCCCGGCCGAGCGCGCCGCCGGGTCGCCAGGCGGTTGCGTGCTGCGCCGGTGGTCGTGGTGGGCCGGCGGATGTCGTGCACATCGTCGTGCGGCATGATGCCGACGTGCCCGACGACGACCTCGACCGCAACACCCCGCCCGCGCAGGAGCCCCCCGCACGCCCGCAGGGCGGGTCGTCCGGCGACGAGCCCGCCGCGGTGCCGGGCGCGACCACCCCGCCGGTGCTCGGTGAGGCGGGCTGGGCCGCCGCGCCCGTGGAGCCCGGACTCGGGGCCGCCGCTCCCGTCCCGGTCGAGCGGCCGAGCGCCCGCGCGATGACGCTGTCGATCTCGATGCTCGCCTCGGCGGTGCTGCTCGCCGCGGTCGCGGTGCTCCCCGCGCCGTACACGGTCAGCGGCCCCGGACCGACCGAGGACGTCCTCGGTGAGGTCGACGACAAGCCGCTCATCACGATCGAGGGCGCCTCGACGTACGACTCGACGGGCGAGCTGCGGCTGACGACGGTCTCGGCGACCGGCGGCCCGGGCTACCCGTCGTCGACGTTGCGCGTGCTGCGCGGCTGGTTCTCGCCGTGGTCCGTGGTGCAGCCGCGCGAGATCCTGTTCCCGGACGCGGACCGCACGCAGGACGAGATCGACCAGGAGAACTCCGCGCAGATGGTCTCGTCGCAGGAGAACGCGTCGGTCGCGGCGCTCACCGAGCTCGGGTACGAGGTGCCCGCGACGCTCGTGATCGCGGGCACGGTCGAGGGCTCGGGTGCCGACGGGAAGTTCGAGGACGGCGACGTCCTGACCGCGATCGACGGCACCGCGCTGCCGGACTACCTCAGCCTCATCACGACGATGGACGGCGTCACGCCGGGCGACGACGTCACGGTCACGGTGCGCCGCCACGGCGAGGACGTGGACGTCGTCGTGCCGACGACGAAGGGTGACGACGGGCGCGCGCAGATGGGCGTCTACATCGACCCCGACTTCGACATGCCGGTGGACATCACGATCGAGGCGGGCCGGATCGGCGGCCCGAGCGCCGGGACGATGTTCGCGCTCGGGATCATCGACCTCATGACGCCGCAGGACGAGGCCGCGGGCCAGGTCATCGCGGGCACCGGGACGATCGACGTCACGGGGGCCGTGGGGCCGATCGGCGGCATCCGGCAGAAGCTCGCGGGCGCGGCGCGGGACGGCGCGACGTGGTTCCTCGCGCCGGCGGCCAACTGCGGCGAGGTCGTGGACCACGTGCCCGACGGGCTGCGCGTGGTGCGGGTCGAGACGCTGCACGAGGCCTACGAGGACGTCGTCGCGATCGGCGAGGGCAAGGCCGACGACCTGCCGACGTGCGAGACCGCCGCCTGACCTCGTCGGACGACGACCAGGGCGGGCGGCAGGCCGGCGCGGGGGAGCGCGCGGCCTCGCGGAGGACCGTGCGCTGCCTCGGGTGAGGATCGTGCGCAGCCTCAGGTGAGGGTCGCGCGCAGCGCGGAGACCAGACCGGGCACGACGTCCGGACCCTGACCCACCTGGTCGTCGGTGTCGTTCGCGCGCGTGCGCACGGCGCACCACGTGGCGCCCTCACGCAGCACGCCGACGGCGAGCCGCACGTCCTGCCGGTCCGGGTGGGCCAGCAACCAGGGCAGGGCCTCGTCCGGGTCGGACGGCATCTGCGCCTCGGCGGCCGGGGGCAGGATCACGCGCTCGGCGGTCACCGCGACGCCGTCGACGGACTCGGGCCAGGACAGGCCCGCGAGCAGCGTCTCGAGGTCGGGCGCCTCCGGCAGCCCTTCCTGCTCGATCGACGTCAGGTGCCACGGCTCGGCCTGCGCGGCGGCGAGCGTCGCGGGCTCGAGCTGGGCGGCCAGCGACGGCTCCGCCGCCAGCGCCGCCTGGGTGCGCACGAGCGCGAACACGCGCACGGGTGCGTCCCACCCGGCTGTGGCGACGTGGTGCTCGATCTCGCGCACCGCGTCGGCGAGCGCACGCGTCGCGGGTGACTGCGTCGTCGAGGACGGCGCGTCGGACTGGGCTGCGGGCGAGGGCTCGGGGGCGGCGGGCGTCGATGGCACGGCCCCATCGTCGCATCCGCCCGGCGCAGGCCCGTGGTGTGCCCGCCGTGTGTGGGAACCTGGGCAGCGTCCTGCGCGTTGGGGGGACGAGCCCTCGCGCACGCACGACGCGCGTCGCGACCTGAGCGTGCGAGGGCGGGAGCACGACCCACGCACAGACGCACGCACAGACGCACGAGCACGGCACACGAGCACGACCCACGAGACGACGAGGACCGCACCGACGTGAGCTTCGCCAGCACGCCCCGTAACCCGTCCGCCGCCAGACCCGGTGACCGGCCGGCCAACAAGCGCCGCAGCGCGCTCGTGCCGACGCTCGTCGTGCTCGGCGTGATCGTCCTGCTGGTGGTGATCCTCGCCCAGGTCTGGACCGAGTGGCTGTGGTTCGACCAGCTCGGCTTCATCGAGGTGCTCCGCACCGAGTGGGGCACGCGCATCGTGCTGTTCCTGCTCGGGTTCACGCTCATGGCCGTGCCGGTGGGCCTGAGCATGCGGTACGCGTACTCGTCCCGGCCGGTGTACGCGCCGTCGACGCCCGAGCAGGCGAGCCTCGACCAGTACCGCGAGGCGATCGAGCCGCTGCGCCGGCTCGTCATGATCGTCGGCCCGGCGCTGCTCGGTCTGTTCGCAGGTGCCGCGATGTCGCAGCGGTGGGACACCGTCCAGCTGTGGCTGCACGCGCAGCACGTCGGCCAGGCGGACCCGCAGTACGGGATCGACCTCGGGTTCTACCTGTTCACGCTGCCCGCGATCCGGTTCGTCGTGTCGTTCCTCATGGCGGTCGTCGTGCTGTCCGGCGTGGCCGCGCTCGCGACCCAGTACCTGTACGGCGGCCTGCGGATCGGCGGCAGCAAGGACACGCCGCGCACGACGCGCGCCGCGCGCATCCAGCTGTCGGTGATCGGTGCGGTGCTCATGCTGCTCATCGCCGGGAACTACTGGCTCGACCGCTACTCGATCCTGACCAAGACGGCCGAGAAGTTCGACGGCGCGTCCTACACGGACGTGCACGCGGTCATCCCATCGAAGGCGATCCTGGCGGGCATCGCGGTGTTCGTCGCGGTCACGTTCGTCGTGACGGCGATCCGCGGGAACTGGCGCCTGCCGCTCATCGGTGCGGGCCTGATGGTCGTCGCGGCGATCGCGGTGGGCGGCATCTACCCGGCGGTCGTGCAGCGCTTCCAGGTGCAGCCGAACCAGCAGGACGCCGAGTCGGAGTACATCAAGCGCAACATCGACGCGACGCGCACGGCCTACGGCATCGACGACGTCGACGTCGAGGACTACGACGCGAAGGTCACGGCGGAGCCGCAGGCGCTGCGTGACGACGCGGAGACCGCGGCGTCGATCCGTCTGCTCGACCCGCAGGTCGTCAGCCCGTCGTTCAAGCAGCTCCAGCAGGTCACGACGTTCTACAGCTTCCCGGACACGCTGTCAGTGGACCGCTACACGCTCGACGGCGAGAGCCAGGACACCGTGATCGCCGCGCGCGAGCTCAACCTCAGCGGTCTCGAGGCGTCGCAGCGCAACTGGACCAACGACGTCACGGTCTACACGCACGGCTACGGGGTGGTCGCCGCGTTCGGCAACCGCACCGCGGCCCGCGGCGCGCCGTCGTTCTGGGAGAGCGGGATCCCGTCGACGGGCCAGATGGGCGAGTACGAGCCGCGGCTGTACTTCAGCCCGGGCTCGCCGGCGTACTCGATCGTCGGTGGCCCCGAGGGCACGGAGTGGGAGCTCGACCGTCCGACGAACGACGGCGGCGGCTCGATCAACACGCGCTTCCCGACGCAGGACGTCTCGGCCGGTCCGGACGTCGGCAACGCGTTCAACAAGCTGCTGTACGCGGTGAAGTTCGGCTCGGAGCAGATCCTGTTCTCCGACCGCGTCAACGAGCACTCGCAGATCCTGTACGACCGCAGCCCGCGGGACCGCGTCTCGAAGGTCGCGCCGTACCTGACGCTCGACGGGCGTGTGTACCCGGCCGTCGTCGACGGGCGCGTCAAGTGGATCGTCGACGGCTACACGACGAGCAACCAGTACCCGTACGCCGCGCAGGTCACGCTCGACGACGCGACGGCGGACTCGCTCACGCAGTCGTCGGCCGCGGTGCAGGCGCTGCAGTCGAAGACCGCCAACTACATCCGCAACTCGGTCAAGGCGACCGTCGACGCGTACGACGGCTCCGTCACGCTGTACGCGTGGGACGACCAGGACCCGGTCCTCAAGGCGTGGAGCGAGATCTTCCCGACGTCGCTCGAGCCGCTGAGCAAGATCGACGGCGAGCTCATGTCGCACCTGCGCTACCCGGAGGACCTGTTCAAGGTTCAGCGTGAGCTGCTGACGCGCTACCACGTGTCCGACCCGAAGCAGTTCTTCACCGGCACGGACTTCTGGGCCGTCCCGGACGACCCGAACGCCGCGGGCTCGATCGCCCAGCCGCCGTACTACATGACGCTGCGGATGCCGGGTGCGGACACCGCGAGCTTCTCGCTGACCTCGACGTTCATCCCGTTCGGCCAGCAGGCCCGCAACGTCATGCGCGGGTACGTGGCGGTCGACGCGGATGCGGGGTCGCAGGACGGCACCAAGGCGGAGGGCTACGGGAAGATCCGGCTGCTCGAGCTACCACGGGACGGGTCTGTGCCCGGCCCCGGCCAGGTGAACAACAACATGACGACCGACTCGAAGGTCGCGGAGGAGTTCACGCTGCTCGGCCGCGGCGGGGCGCAGATCGTCCGCGCGAACCTGCTCGCGCTGCCGGTGGGCGACGGGATGCTCTACGTGCAGCCGGTCTACCTGCAGGCCGAGACGGGGACGACGTTCCCGCTGCTGCAGCGCGTGATCGTCGCGTTCGGTGACGACGTCGAGATCGCCGAGACCCTCGACGAGGCGCTCAACGCGGTGTTCGAGGGGGACTCCGGCGTGGACACCGGCACGGACCCGGGAACGGATCCCGGCACCGACCCGGGTACCGAGCCGGACGACGAGCCCACGCAGGAGCCGGGCGACGAGCCGACGCAGGAACCCGGTGACGAGACGGACGCGGCCGCGCGTGCGGCCCTCGCCGACGCGCTCGACCGCGCACGTCAGGCGATGGAGGACTCGCAGACGGCCCTGACCGCCGGTGACTTCGCCGCGTACGGCGAGGCGCAGGACCGGCTCGACCAGGCGATTGCCGACGCGCTCGCGGCGGAGGCGCGCCTCGAGGGCGCGTCGGCCGACGAGCCGGCTCCCACGTCGACCGCGACCGCGGGGCCCTGACCCGCACGCTCCACGAGCTGCTCGACGACGACGGCCCCGCACCTCGCGTGCGGGGCCGTCGTCGTACGCCCTCCGCGCGGGCGTCGGGGCGGGGTGCGACACGGCAGGACCTGAGGTGCGTCCCAGCCTTATTGGGAACTGCTATCGTTATCGACGCCGCACGGTGCGGCACCAGAAAGGGGTCCCCGCATGCGTGCGCGCACCGCTGTCGTTCTTGCGGCCTGTGCCGCGCTCGGCCTCGTCGCCGGCTGCTCGTCGTCCGAACCGGCCGACGACGCCCGCCTGTCGATCGTCGCGTCCACCAACGTCTGGGGCGACGTGGCGCGCCAGGTCGCGGGCGACCTCGCCGACGTGAGCTCGATCGTCGACGACCCGTCCGTCGACCCGCACTCGTTCGAGGCGAGCGCACGGGTCGAGCTCGCGATCTCACGTGCCGACCTCGTCGTCGTCAACGGCGGCGGCTACGACGACTTCGCGTCGCAGCTCGTCGACGCGCTCGACGCGCCGCCCCCGGTCGTCGACGCCGTCGACGCCTCGGGTCTGGCTGACGAGGACGCGACTGACGAGCACGCGGCCGACGAGCACGCGGCCGACGAGCATGCGGCCGACGAGCACGCGGAGGACGAGCACGCGGACGACGAGCACGGGCACGCGCACGGCGAGCTGAACGAGCACGTCTGGTACGACCTGGCGACGGTGCAGGCGGTGGCGCGTGACATCGCCGACGCGCTCGCCGAGATCGCGCCCGAGCACGCGGCGACGTTCTCGCGCAACGCCGACGACTTCTCCGGGGAGGTCGACGGGCTCACGCACTCCGCGGCGCAGATCGCGCAGGCGTACGGCGGCACGGGCGTCGTCGTGACCGAGCCCGTGCCGGTGTACCTCGTGCAGACCGCAGGCCTCGAGGACCGCACGCCGCCGGAGTTCGCGGAGTCCGTCGAGCAGGAGATCGACGTGCCGCCGGCGGCGATGGACGAGACGCTCGCGCTGGTCGCTTCGCACGACGTGGCCCTCCTCGTGTACAACGAGCAGACGACGGGCCCGCAGACCGACCAGGTGGTGCAGGCCGCTCGCGACGCGGGTCTGCCGGTCGTGAACGTCACCGAGACGCTGCCGGAGGGTGAGGACTACGTGTCGTGGATGGCGGGCAACCTCGAGGCGCTCGCGCAGGCGCTCGCGTGAGCACGGCCGCGGCGCCGCTCGAGCTCGAGCGCGCGCGGCTCGCGTACGGCAAGCGCGTCGTGTGGTCCGACGTGGACCTCACGGTACGCCCCGGCGAGTTCCTCACGGTCCTGGGCCCGAACGGCTCGGGCAAGACGAGCCTGCTGCGCGCGATCCTCGGCCTGACGCCGCTGTCGGGCGGCCGCCTGACCATCATGGGGGCACCGCCGCGGCGCGGCAGTCGCGCGGTCGGCTACATCCCGCAGCAGCGCCTGATCGACCCGTCGACGCCCGTGCGGGCGCGCGACCTCGTCCGGCTCGGGCTGGACGGCGACCGCTGGGGGATCGGCGGGCGTCGCACGCGCGAGCGGGTCGACGCGCTGCTCGCCGCGGTGGGCGCGACCGCGTACGCCGACGTGCCGCTCGGGATGCTCTCGGGCGGCGAGCAGCAGCGGGTCCGGATCGCGCAGGCGCTCGGCACCGAGCCCGCGCTGCTGCTGTGCGACGAGCCGCTGCTCTCGCTCGACCTCAAGCACCAGCACGAGGTCACCGCGCTCATCCACGCGATGCGGCGCGAGCGCGGCACGGCCGTCGTGTTCGTGACGCACGAGATCAACCCGGTGCTGCCGTACACCGACCGCGTGCTGTACCTGGCGCCGGGCGGCCACGCGATCGGGGCGCCCGATGACGTCCTCACGTCCGCGCAGCTGTCCGCGTTGTACGGCACGCCGGTCGACGTCCTGCACTCGCAGGGTCGTGTCGTGATCGTGGGCGGCGACGACGAGCACGTCCACCACGTCGAGGAGGCACAGGAGTGAGCGCGCCCGCTCTGCTTGCGGGCGTGCTGCCTGCTGAGGTCGCCGACGACTGGTGGACCCGCATCTTCGACTTCTCCGACTACGGCGCGCTGCTGGCGCTCGTGCACAACTCGCTGCTCGCCGGGCTCGTGCTCGGGCTCGTCGGCGGGCTCGTCGGCGTGTTCGTCATGCAGCGCGACCTCGCGTTCGCGGTGCACGGCATCAGCGAGCTGTCCTTCGCGGGCGCCGCCGCGGCGCTGCTGCTGTCGATCGACGTGATGCTGGGTGCCGTGCTCGGCTCGGTGGTCGCGGCGCTCGTGATCGGCCTGCTCGGGACGCGCGCACGCGACCGCAACTCGATCATCGGCGTGCTCATGCCGTTCGGGCTGGGTCTCGGGGTGCTCTT
Organism: Cellulomonas persica; assembly: GCF_007989825.1. Taxonomy (GTDB): domain Bacteria; phylum Actinomycetota; class Actinomycetes; order Actinomycetales; family Cellulomonadaceae; genus Cellulomonas; species Cellulomonas persica. The sequence continues at coordinate 61,064 of NZ_BJUA01000003.1, forward strand.
CCTCGCGCTGTACCCGGGGCGCGCGGCGAACAAGTTCGGGCTGCTCACGGGGCAGATCGTGGCCGTTGACTCGACGCGCCTGTCGCTGTTCCTGGTGATCGCCGCGGTCGTCGTCGCGGGGCTCGTCGCGATCTGGCGACCGCTGACGTTCGCGAGCGTCGACCCGGACGTCGCTGCGGCGCGCGGCGTGCCGACCCGGGCGCTCGGCCTGGGGTTCATGCTGCTGCTGGGGCTCGCGGTGGCCCTCGCGGTGCAGGTCGTCGGCGCGCTGCTCGTGCTCTCGCTGCTCATCACGCCCGCGGCGGCCGCCACGCGCGTGAGCGCCTCGCCCGTGGCGGTGCCGCTGCTCTCGGTCGCGTTCGCGGTGACGAGCGCGGTGGGCGGGATCCTGCTCGCGCTGGGTGGCTCGGTGCCGATCAGCCCGTACGTCACGACGGTGTCGTTCGTGATCTACGTGGTGTGCCGGATCGTCGGCGACGCGCGGACGCGGCGGGGCTGGGCTCGTCGTGCCGCCGCGGCCAGCGAGGCCGAGGTCGCCGCGGCCTGATCCCGCGGGCGGGTGGTGGGTCGCTCAGACCGTGGCGGGCTCGTCCGCGCACGTCGCGCAGGTGCCCATGAGCTCGAGCGTGTGGGACACGTCGACGAAGCCGGTCTCGGCGGACAGCGACGCGACGAGCGTCTCGAACGCGGCGGCCTGGACCTCGACCGTGCGACCGCAGCTGCGGCACACCAGGTGGTGGTGGTGCCCCTGCCGCTCGCAGCGCCGGTAGAGCGTCTCGCCGTTCGCGGTGCGCAGGACGTCGAACTCGCCGCTCGCGGCCATCGCTCCGAGCGTGCGGTAGACGGTCGCGAGGCCGATGTCGTCGCCGCGCTGGACCAGCAGCATGTGGATCTGCTGCGCGCTGCGGAACTCGACCAGCTCGTCCATGAGCTGCCCGATCGCGCGCCGCTGGCGCGTCGTGCGCTGACCGATCACGTCCACCTCCGGGGGAGTCGCCCGATTCTACGTGGTTCTCATGTGCAACAAGCAGCAGGCGAGCGTGTCGTTGCCTTCCGAGCCGGTTACTGGGTAACCTGTGGTTACTGCGTAACTAGATCACGTCAGGGGGCTCGATGTCCGTCCGCCAGGGACTGCTCGCACTTCTCGCCGACGCACCCATGCACGCCTACCAGCTCCGCCACGAGTTCGAGCAGCGCACCGGCGGGACCTGGCCGCTCAACATGGGCCAGGTCTCCACGACGCTCGACCGTCTGGTGCGCGACGAGCTCGTCGCGCCGCTGGACGTGGACGCCGACGACGTCGTGCGCTACCACCTCACCCATACCGGACGGGCGGAGCTCGAGCGCTGGTGGACCACCGCGGTCGTGCGTTCGGCCCCCGCGCGCGACGAGCTGAGCATCAAGCTCGCGCTCGCGGTCAGCGCGCCCGGCGTCGACGTCTGCGTGATCGTGCAGACGCAGCGCACCGAGACCATGCGCGCGCTGCGCGACCTCACGCGGCTCAAGGCCGACCTGCCGGCCAGCGGCTGGACGCGCGAGGACCTCGCGTGGTCGCTCGTGCTCGACCACCTGATCTTCGCCGCCGAGGCCGAGGTGCGCTGGCTCGACCACGTCGAGGCCCGGGTCGCGCGCGCCACCGACAAGGGCATCGTGCTCGCGCCCCGAGCGGCGTCCGGTGAGCTGCCGCCCGCGGAGCAGGCCGCGCGCGAGCACGTCGCCGACGGCGGTGCGCGATGAGCCCGCGCGCGACCGGCCCCGTCGTCCTCGCCCTGCGTGGCGTGACCCGCGTGCACGGCAGCGGCGCCTCGCAGGTGCGCGCGCTCGCGGGTGTCGACCTCGACGTGCGGCTCGGCGAGCTCGTCGCCGTCATGGGCGCCTCCGGCTCGGGCAAGTCGACGCTGCTCAACGTCGCCGGCGGGCTCGACACCCCGACGTCGGGCACGGTGACGCTCGCGGGCAGCGAGCTGTCCGCGCTCGACCCCACCGGTCGCGCACGCCTGCGCCGCCGCAGCGTCGGGTACGTCTTCCAGGACTTCAACCTCATCCCCGCGCTGACCGCCGCGGAGAACGTCGCGCTGCCGCGCGAGCTCGACGGCGTGCGCACCCGGCAGGCCAGACGCGAGGCGCACGCGGCGCTGTCCGAGGTCGGCATCGCCGAGCTCGCGGACCGGTTCCCCGACGAGATGTCCGGCGGTCAGCAGCAGCGGGTCGCGATCGCCCGCGCGCTCGTCGGCCCGCGCCGCCTCGTCCTCGCCGACGAGCCCACCGGCGCCCTCGACTCCGTCACGGGCGAGGACGTCATGCGCGTGCTGCGCGCGCGGGTCGACGCGGGCGCGGCAGGCCTCCTGGTGACGCACGAGCCGCGGTTCGCGGCCTGGGCCGACCGCACGGTGTTCGTGCGCGACGGCGTGGTCGTCGACGGGACCGGGGAGCGCGGCGGTCCCGAGGTGCTCCTGACCGGCGGCGTGCGCTGATGCGTCGCTGGTGGGGCGGCCTGCGGGTCGCCGCTCGTATCGCGCGCCGGGACGCCGTCCGGAGCAGGGGCCGGACGGCGTTGGTGGCGACGATGGTCGGGCTGCCCGTCGTCGCGGGCGTCGCGTTGATGACGATGGGCACCTCGGCGCTCCCGACCGGGGAGCACGAGGTCCGCACCGCGGTCGGGACGTCCGCGCAGGCGGTCGTCGAGTTCGCCGGCGTGCGCATCGAGGGGCAGGACCAGTCGTCGGGCGTGACGATCTGGGGCGACGGGGACCGCGACGTGCCGGTCGACGAGCGCGCCGCCGCGGTCGCGCGCCTCGTCCCGCACGCCGAGCGCGTCGTCGAGGTCGTCACGACCGCCGGGTCGGTGCGCGCGCAGGACGGTGAGCGGGCCGGGCTGGACCTCGGCGCGACCGAGGTCGCCGTCGTGCCCGCGGACGCGATCGAGTCGATCGCGGGAGGGACGGCCGTCTCCGGGCGGCTGCCCGCGGACGACGACGAGGTCGCGCTGAGCGTGCCGTGGGCGCGCGAGCTCGCGGTCGAGGTGGGCGACCGGGTGTCGTTCCACCCCGACGGCTCGGACGCGAGCCTCGACGGGCTCGAGGTCGTCGGGGTGCTCGACGATCCGTCGGGGCGCGGGGTGTGGCTCTCGGCCGACGACGTCGCCGGGGCCAGGTCCGCCTCCGGCTCCAGCCGGTACTACGTGCTCGGCGAACAGCCCGTGACCTGGGACGACGTGGCCACGCTCAACGAGGCCGGCTTCCTCGCGACGACGCGCTACGGGCTCGAGCACCGGCCGCCCTCGCTGGCCGGGGAGACGCCGAGCGAGCACGAGTCGTCGATGGTCGTGCTGGCGGCGGCCGGTGTCGCCATCGGGCTGCTCGAGGTCGTCCTGCTCATCGGCCCGGCGTTCGCGGTCGGGGCGCGCCGTCAGCAGCGTCAGCTCGCGCTGATCGCCGCGAGCGGCGGGGACCGCGCCACGATCCGGCGCGTCGTCGTCATGGGTGGGGTCGTGGTGGCCACGGTGGCCTCGCTCGTCGGGGTGGCCGTCGGTATCGCGGTCGCCGCTGGCGTGCGAGCCGCCTCGCGGTCCCGCGGCGAGTGGACCTACCCGGACCTGCGCGTCCCGTGGGGCTACGTCGCCCTCATCGGGGCGCTGGGCGTCCTCGTCGCGGTGGCCGCCGCGTGGCTGCCCGCGCGACGGGTCTCCCGGCTCGACCCGGCGGCCGCGCTCGCCGGCCGCCGGTCCGACCCGCGCCCGCACCGCGCCGTCCCGGTCGTCGGGCTCGTGCTCGCGGCCGGTGGCACGGCACTCGCGATGCTCGGTGCGCTGCGCACGTCACCCACGCTCGCCGTCGTCGGGGTCCTGCTGCTGCAGGTCGGCGTCGTGGCGTGCTCGGGCACCGTGGTGAGGCTCGTCGGACGGCTCGCCCCGTGGGCCGGCGTCGCGGGGCGCATCGCGCTGCGGGACGCGGTGCGGCAGCGCTCGCGGACCGCGCCGGCGGTCGCGGCCGTGATCGCTGCGGTCGCGGGTGCGGTGGCCGCCGGCACCTTCGTGCTGTCGGTCGACGGCGCGCGGAGGGACGCCTACCAGCCCGCTGCGCAGGACGGCACGGTGCTCGTCGGGCAGAGCTTCTTCGACCCGGGGCCCGTCGGCGAGGAGTCCGTAGACGTCTCGCACGACGCGCTGGTCGCGCGCGCCGCGACCCTGGCGGGCGTCGCGCGCGAGCACCTGCCGGTGGCCGACGTCGTGCCCGTGCTCGCACCGCTCGACCAGCACGGCCGGACCCCGACGCTCGTCGCGACGGTCGCACCTGGGCAGGACTGCCCGTACGCCCCCGACGGTTCCTTGAGCGAGCCCGTCCCCGCGGACGACCGCCTGTGCTGGCTCTCGGCCGGCGGGACGGTCAACGAAGGGTTCTTCGGCTCGCCAGGCGGCTGGGCAGGCTCGACCCTCGTCGACGACGGGACGGTGCTGCGCCTGCTGGGGCTGCCGGCGGCACAGCGTGCCGCGGACGCGCTCGCGCACGGCCACGTCGTGGTGCTCAGTGACCGGCAGGTGTGGCCGGACGGCACCGCGCGCGTCGAGGGCGAGTCGTTCGACCCCGACACGGGGGAGCTGCTGGAGACCATGTCGGCGACCGCGCCGGCGTTCGTCATGCCCGAGCTGACGGCCTGGTCGCTCGTCGTGCCGCCCTCGCTCGCGGCGGACCTCGGGGTCGCACCCGAGCCCGTGGGTGTGGTCGCGACCACGCACGAGGTCCCGACGCAGGCGCAGGAGGGCGCCGCGCGCGCCGCGCTGCCCGGGTCGGCGTTCCTCGCGGTCGAGCGCGGCTGGCGGGAGCCGAGCTCGAGCTTCGTCGGGCTCATCGCACTCGTCGCGACGGTGCTCGCGCTCGGGGCCACGGGCATCCCGCTCGCGCTCGGCGCTGTCGAGTCCGCGCCCGACCTCGCGACGCTCGGTGCGGTCGGTGCCGCGCCGCGCACGCGCCGCCGGGTCGCGGCGAGCCAGGCCGCGGTCGTCGTCGTCATCGGGACGTGGCTGGGGGTCGCGACGGGGCTGCTCGTCGCGCAGGTCCTGGTGCTCGCGCGCCGCGCGCGTGCGGCGGAGGTCGCCGACGTCCTCATGCGCCTGCACGTGCCGTGGGACGTGGTCGGGCTGCTCGCGCTGGCGCTGCCGGCCGTCGCGATCGGCGGCGCGTGGTTGCTCGTGCGCGCTCGCCTGCCGCTGGTGCGCCGCGCCACCTGAACGCGCGTCGCTGCAGGTCGGGCCGGGGCGTCAGGCGGGAGTCGCGAGTGCCCGGACCAGGGCCTCGTCGAACGCGGGCAGGTCGTCGGGGGTGCGGCTCGAGATCAGCGGACCGTCGACGACGACCTGTTCGTCCACCCAGTCGGCCCCCGCGTTGCGCAGGTCCGTGCGCAGCGACGGGAAGCTCGTGATCCGGCGTCCCGCGACGGCCTCCGCCTCGATGAGGATCCACGCGCCGTGGCAGATCACGGCGATCGGCTTGCCCGCCTCGACGAAGCCCCGGACGAACGCCACGGCGTCCGGGTCGACGCGCAGGTCGTCGGCGTTGACGACACCGCCCGGCAGGACGAGCGCGTCGAAGTCGGCCGCGTCGGCGGTCGCCACGGGCAGGTCGACGTGCTGGGAGTAGCCGTGCTCGCCGCGCACGCTGATGTCGGCCGGCGACACCAGCGAGACCCGAGCGCCCGCGTCCTCGACCGCGGCCCACGGGCTCGTGAGCTCGCTGTCCTCGAAGCCGTCGGTGAGCAGGAACGCGACCGTGCGGTCGTCGAGCGTCGTGGTCATGATGCCTCCCGGTTCGGTGCGGCCAGGCTAGGCACGCCTCGAGCCGGTCGGCACGTCGAGCCGACGTGCGCGTGCGGCGAGCGCGTGCCACGGTGACGCCAGTGGGGCCGTCGAGGGGGACGGTCGCGAGGGGGAGTCGCGAGGGGGACGGCGCGATGGGCACGGCGACGCAGTCGATGTGGGCGTGGGACAACCCGGTCCCGCCGTCGCAGGACGCACGAGGCCGCGGGTACGCGCCCGCCGCACCCGGTCCGCTGGCCGCGTTCGCCGACGAGCAGGGGCTGACGCGCGTGCACCTCGCGGCCCCGTGGGCGGCCGACGAGGGACCGGTCGGCGCGTGGTTCGCGGAGGCGGCCGCGGCGCTCGGTGCGCGGCACCTCGCCGTCGACGCGCTCGGCGGCGACCCCGGCTGGCTCGACGAACCCGCGCTCGCGGCCACGTGGGCCGGTGCGGCGCTGCGGTCCGCCGACGGGCGGCTCGACGGCATCCAGCTCGACGTCGAGCCGTGGACGCTGCCGGGCTGGCGCGACGACCGCGACGACGGCGTCCGGCGCTGGCTCGCGGTGCTCGACGCGACCCGCGCGGTCGTGCCGAGCGCGCTGACGCTGGGTGCGGACGCGCCCTGGTGGTTGGTGAACGTCCCCGCACCCGACGAGGGCGGCTCGGTGCTCGACGCGGTGCTGCGCCGTGTCGACCGGGTCGTCGTCGTGGCGTTCAGCGACCACGCGGACGGCGACGACGGGATCGTCGCGCTCGCGCGTCCCTCGGTCGAGACCGCGAGGGCGGCAGGGGTGCCGTGGACGATCGGGGTCGAGACGGACACCCCCGACGTGGCCGGCGGGGCGCAGTACACGTTCCACGACGAGGGTGCGGCCGTGCTCGAGCGCGAGGCGGACCGGGTCGCACGGGCCTTCGGTGCCCCGGGCTGCGTGTGCGTCGAGCACCACCGCGCGTGGCGCGCGCTCCTCGAGGCGTCGCCCGTCTGACTGCGGCGCGCATGCTCGTCGTCCCGCACGTGCGGTCGTACCGTGAGAGCGGACGGGACGTCCACGCCCCGGGGCGAGGGGAACGCCATGGCCGACAGCGAGCTGCTGTCCGCAAGGTCCGCGGACGGCACGACGATCGCGTACGCGCGTGCGGGCACGGGTCCGCCGCTGGTCCTCCTCGGCGGCGCGTTCACCACACGCGACGTGTGGGCACCGCTCGCGGCGCTGCTGCGCGACGCGTTCACGATGCTGCTCGTCGACCGGCGAGGCCGTGGCGACAGCGGTGACGCGATCACCCCGCAGGAGGTCGCGACGTACTCGGTCGAGCGCGAGATCGACGACCTCGACGCGGTGATCGCCGCCGAGGGCGGCCGCGCCGCGGTGCTCGGCTTCTCGTCGGGCGCGACCCTCGCGCTGCACGCCGCGGCGGCAGGCGCGGCGATCTCGGCCCTCGTGCTGTACGAACCGCCGTTCGCGCTCGGTGGCCTGCCGGCGGCCGCGGAGGACGCGCCACGACGGCTCGCGCGGATGATCGCCGACGGGCACCCGGGCGACGCGGTCGCCACCATGCAGCGCGAGGTCATCGGGCTCCCCGCGCACGTGGTCGAGCAGGCGCGCAGCTCGCCGATGTGGCACGCGCTCGAGGAGATCGCGCAGACCGTCGTCTACGACGCGACGCTCACGGCCGCGCCCAACGTCCCGACGCCCGCGATGTGCGCGCTGGACGTGCCGACGCTCGTCGTGTGCGGGGCCGAGACCTGGCCCGCGCTGCGCGCGTCGGCTGCGGAGCTCGCGCAGCGGCTCGCGGGTGCGCGCCTCGTCGAGCTCGCGGGCGGTGCGGGGCACGGCATCGCCGTCGAGGAGACGGCCGCGTTGCTGCGCGACGAGCTGGCGCGGGGGGCCTTCGCCTGACGCCCTCGGACCGGCTGCGGGTCAGGCGGTGCGGCTCAGACGGTGCGGGTCAGGACGGTTCCTGCGTGTCCGCGTCGGAGCGTTCGACGAGGTAGGTGCGGCCGCTGGCGTCCTGCACGCGCACGAGGCTCGTGCGCAGCTCGCGCTCGCGGGCGCGCTCGTCGGCCGACGCGGGCCGCACGGGCTCACGGCCGTCGCCGACCTGCGCAGGGCCGAGGAGGTGGCGTGCGAGCCAGTCGGTGACCCGCCCGCCTTCGCTGTCCCGCCGCGACATGTGCTCTCCTCGTGCCATCAGTGTGTGCACTCACTATAAGTGCACGAACTGTCTCCTAAGATGTGAGCCGTGACGCAGACCGCCCAGCAGAGCACCGTGGCCGACGGCTCGGTCGCCGGCTCGGACGACGCCCCGGCCGTGGACACGGTCGACCCGCTCGCGCTCGAGGCGCAGGTCTGCCTCGCGCTGTCGGCCGCGGCCCGCGCGCTCGTCGGGACCTACCGCACGCTGCTCGAGCCGCTCGGCCTGACGCACCCGCAGTACCTCGCGATGCTGGCGCTGTGGCAGGACGGCCCGATGTCGCTGGTCCGGCTCGCGGCGCGCCTCCACCTCGAGCCGGCGACCACCTCGCCGCTGGTCAAGCGGCTCGAGGCGCGCGGGCTCGTCGCGCGGCGCACGGACACGCGCGACGAGCGCGCGCTCGTCATCGAGCTGACGGACGCCGGCGCCGCGATGCGCGAGCAGGCCGTGGGGATCCCCGGCGCGATGCTCGAGCGGCTCGGGCTGGACGCCGAGGAGGTCGCGCACGTGCGGGACGCCGCGCTCGTCGTGCTCGACGCGTGCGAGCGCGCCGACTAGCAGCGCACGCCGAGCAGCGTCGCGCGCGTCACGCCTCGAGCACGGCCCATCCCCGCGCGGGCAGGTGCACCACGCCGGACTCGAGGTGCGCGTCGCCCGCGACCGTCGTGCGCGCGTCCGCCGCAGGGAGGCTGACCGGCTCGTCGCCGAGGTTGAGCGCGGTGACCACGGCGCCGAACCCGGTCCCCGTGCGCAGCACCAGCGCCGTGTTGTCGAGGTGCAGCACGTCCGTGCGCGCGGTCGTCAGCCACGGCAGGCGACGGCGCATCCCGACGAGCGTGCGCGTCACGTCGAGCACGCGCCGCGCGGTGCCGTCGAGGTCGTCCGGTGCGGGAGGCCGCTGCGGGAACCGGGGGCGCACGGCGTCGTCGCCGCCCTCGCGCTGCTCCTTCACGCCCATCCAGGCGTACTCGTCGCCCGCGTACAGGCTGGGCGTGCCCGCGACCGTCAGCAGCACCGCGAGAGCGTGCGGCACGCGGTCGGCACCGACCGCCGACGCGATGCGCGTGACGTCGTGGTTGCCGACGAACGTCTGCGGCACGAAGGTCTCGAGCAGGTCGTCGTGCCGGCCGATCGCGTGCGCGAGCTCGTAGAGGTTCCGGTCCGCGATCGCGTGCCAGATGCCCTGCCAGAGCTCGTACTGCGTGAGCGTGTCGATGCCCGAGTCGCGCACGATCGCCTGAGCGTCGCCGTGGATGACCTCGCCGAGGAACCACGCCCCCGGGAACCGGTCGCGCACGCGCGGCAGCACGCGCGCCCAGAACGCGGGCGGGACGGCGTACGCCGCATCCAGCCGCCACCCGTCCACGCCGCGCGCGAGCCAGTGGCACATCGCCTCGACGACGAGGTCGTCGACCGCGGGGGAGTCGTGGTCGAGCGCGACGAGCGCGCCGTGGCCCTCGAACACGTCCGCACGCACGGGCTGCCCCGCGGCCCACCCGGTCCAGTCGATCCGGAACAGCCCCGCGGTGGGCGCGCCGGGTCCCTGCTCCTCGACGAGCCGGAACGCGGGGTGGCCGCGGCCGACGTGGTTGAACACGCCGTCGAGCACGACGCGGACCCCGCGGGCGTGCGCGGCGTCGACGAGCCGGACCAGGTCGGCCTCGTCGCCCAGGCGCGGGTCGACGCGCAGGTGGTCGACCGTGTCGTAGCCGTGGGTCTGCGACGCGAACACCGGCCCGAGCAGCAGCCCGTCGAGACCGAGGTCGACCACGTGGTCGAGCCACGCCTCGAGATGCCCGAGCCGGTGCTCGACGGGTCCGGCCAGGTGCGCGTCGGGATCGGCGGGACGGATCTGCGCGCCGACGAACCCCAGGGGGTACACGTGCCACCAGAGCGCGCGAGCGGCCCAGGAGGCGTCAGCGCGCGGCCCCGGGCCGCCCTCGATCGTCGTCATCCCAGGTCACGCTACCCGCCCCGCCCAGCGAACGACCCGGGCCCCGTCCCGACCCAGCGCTTGCTCAGGCTCTGGGGCGGGTCGGCCGGAGCGGGTGCGGGTCGTGGGGATGGGTGAGGGGTGTCCGGGGTCAGGAGGGGCGGGCGTACGACGAGAGAGGGAGGCGGTAGGCGAGGTCGACGGCCGTCTCGTGCGCCTCGTCGAGGTCGAGGCGGTGCTCGGCGACGAGCCGTGCGAGGAACCCCGCGTCGATGCGCCGCGCGAGGTCGTGGCGCGCGGGGATGGAGCAGAACGCGCGCGTGTCGTCGACGAAGCCGGTGGTGTTGTAGAAGCCCGCGGTGTCGGTCACGGCCTCCCGGAAGCGGCGCATCGCGTCGGGCGTGTCCAGGAACCACCACGGGGCACCGAGCCGCAGCGCCGGGTAGACGCCCGCGAGCGGCGCGAGCTCGCGGCTGTAGGTGTCCTCGTCGACGGTGAACACCACGAGCCGGAACCGCGGGTGGTGGCCGAACGCCTCGAGGATCGGCCGCAGGCCGTGCACGAACTCGGTGACGACGGGGATGTCGTAACCCACGTCAGGCCCGCGCAGCGCGGCGACCCGCGCGTCGTAGTCGCGCAGGACGCCCGGGTGGAGCTGCATGACGAGCCCGTCGTCGCACGACAGGCGCGCCATCTCGAACAGCAGGTGCCCGGCGAGGGCACGCGCACCGGCCGAGCCGAGCGCCGGCCCCCCGGCCGCCGAGCGCAGCGCCGCCGCCATGAGGCGGTCCGCGGCGTCGTCGGGGAGCTGCTCGGCCCACGGCGTCGCGAGCCCGTGGTCGGTCGCGAGCGCCCCCCGCGCGACGAACTCGGCGCGACGCCGCGCGAGCGCCTCGACGAACGTGGTGCTGGTGCTGATCGTCGTCCCGGTGAGCTCGCCGAGGCGCTCGACCCGCTCGCCCCAGCCCGGCGTGAGCGGGTGGAGCAGCGCATCGGGCCGGAACGTCGGGATGACACGCCCGCTCAGCCCCGCGTCCGCGAGCCGGGCGTGGCTGTCGAGCGTCGCGGTCGCGTCGTCGGTCGTCGCGAGGATCTCGAGGCCGAACCGCTCGAACAGCGCGCGCGGGCGCAGCTCGGGCGTCGCGAGCGCGGCGACCATCTGGTCGAACGTCACGTCGGCCGTGTGTGCGGACGGTCGCAGCGTGATGCCGAAGAGGTCGACGAGCTCGTGCTCGAGCCAGAACCGGGTGGGCGTGCCGCGCAGGACGTGCCAGTGGCTCGCGACCGTCCGCCAGATCTCGCGCGGGTCGGTCTCGACCGCCTCGTCGTCGTTGCGGGGGACGCCGAGGGAGTCCAGGTCGACGCCCTGCGAGACGAGCAGACGCAGCAGGTAGTGGTCGGGGGTGACGAGCAGCGACGCCGGGTCGGTGAAGGGCTCGTCGTCGAGCAGCAGGTCGGCGTCGACGTGACCGTGCATCGAGACGAGCGGAAGGTCCTGCGTCGTGGCGAGGAGCTCGCGCGCGATCGACCGCACGCCGGGGTCGGCCGGCAGCGCGCGGTCGGGGTGGAGCGCCAGCGTGGGGAGCTGGTCGGCCGGCGTGAGGGCGGAGCGCGGCACGCGGTTCCTTCCGGTCGCGTCGACGCGACGTCGTCGTCGGCCGATCTGCGGGGAGTGCAAGCGTTTGCCGCGGAGTTTGTCACCTGCGCCCCACCGCCCGCAACAGTGCGAGCACCCCTCTGCGGCGCGCCCTGCGTCGTCGGCAGAGGGTGGGTGACAGGTCGGGAGGGCGTGTGGCAAAGTGTCTGGCAACCGTTAGCCATCCGGTTTGTCGGCCTCCTCCCCGTCGCGTGCGTGGGGGTCGGCACGCGGTTCGCGCATCGGGCCACTGACTCACGACGAGGTGAGAGGAGCACGGGATGTCGAGCGACATCGCAGGCGCCACCAGCTCGGCCGACGCGCCGGCGCCCGGTGGGCGCATCCGCCGTCCCCGGCGCGCGGCGTCCCTTCGGCTCGACCGGCCCGTGCGCCGCACGTGGCGCCAGGAGCTGCGGCGCGACTGGCGCCTGTACTCGTTCCTGGTCCTGCCGCTGATCTTCTTCGCGGTGTTCCGCTACCTGCCGATCCTCGGCAACGTCGTGGCGTTCCGACGCTTCCGACCCGGCTCGTCGATCTTCGGCGACGAGTGGGTCGGGCTGTACTACGTGCGGATGTTCATCCAGGACCCGTCGTTCTGGTCGGCGTTCTGGAACACGGTCGTCCTCGGCCTGCTGACGCTCGTCGTCGTCTTCCCGCTGCCGATCATCCTGGCGCTCATGCTCAACGAGCTGCGCTCGGCGCGGTTCAAACGGCTCGTGCAGACCGTCAGCTACCTGCCGCACTTCATGTCGATCGTCATCGTCGCCGGCATGATCTTCCAGCTCACGGCGATGAAGGGCACGTTCAACCAGATCATCACCGGGCTCGGCGGGGACGCCATCGCGTTCTTCCAGGACCCCTCCTGGTTCCGCCCGATCTACCTGACGTCGGAGGTCTGGCAGACGGTCGGGTGGGGCACGATCCTCTACCTCGCGGCGCTGACGACGATCGACGGACAGCTCTACGAGGCCGCACGCATCGACGGCGCGAACCGGTGGCGGCAGACGTGGCACATCACGCTGCCGGGCATCCGGCCCACGATGATCGTGCTCCTGATCCTGAACATCGGCTCGTTCATGGCGGTGGGCTTCGAGAAGGTCCTGCTGCTGCAGAACCCGGTCATCTACTCGACGGCCGACGTCATCTCCACGTACCTGTACCGCGTCGGCATCGTCTCGAACAGCGTGTCCTACGCGACGGCGATCGGGCTGTTCGAGGCGCTCATCGGGCTCACGCTCATCCTGTCGGCCAACGCCATCTCCAAGCGCACCGTGGGGGCCTCGCTGTGGTGACCGACGTGACGACGACGAGCCCCGACCTGGCCGGCCCGACGAAGCCCGTGGCGGTCGTCGGGCGCGGGGTGCGCCCCAAGGACGGCAAGGGCTACACCGCGTTCCGCGTCGTGAACGCCACGCTGCTGCTGCTCATGTGCGCGGTCGTCCTGTACCCGTTCGTGAACATCGTGGCGCAGGCGTTCAGCTCCGAGGGCCACATCAACGCGGGCCAGGTGAACCTCGTCCCGCGGGGCTTCAACCTGACGACCTTCAAGGTCGTGCTCTCCGACGACATGTTCTGGACCAACTACAAGAACACGGTGGTCTACACGGTCGTCGGGACCGTGATCGCGATGGCGCTGACGACGACGTACGCCTACGCGCTGTCGAAGAAGCACCTCAAGGGCCGGACGTTCTTCATCGGCATCGCCGTGCTGACCATGTTCTTCAACGGCGGTCTGATCCCGAACTACGTGCTCATCACGACGCTCGGCTTCAAGGACACCATCTGGGCGATCGTGCTGCCGAACGCGATCAGCGTCTTCAACCTGCTCGTCATGAAGTCGTTCTTCGAGAACTTCCCGGACGAGCTCGAGGAGGCGGCCGCGATCGACGGCATGTCGACGTACGGCGTCTTCTTCCGGATCGTGCTGCCGCTGTCGAAGGCGGTGCTCGCGACGATGGTGCTGTTCTACGCCGTGGCGTTCTGGAACAGCTGGTTCTCGGCGTACCTCTACATGACCGACGCCGCGAACTACCCGGTCACCGTGTACCTGCGCAACCTCATGGCGGGGGTGACCACCGGGACGTCCATCACGGGTGGCCAGCTCGACAACATGACGCAGATCGCCTCCAACGTGCAGTCCGTGACGATGCTGCTCACGGTCCTGCCGATCGTCTGCCTCTACCCGTTCATCCAGAGGTACTTCGTGTCGGGCGTGATGCTCGGCGCGGTGAAGCAATGACCGCACCAGGAATGACCGCAGTGCAGCAATGACCGCAGTGCAGCAATGACCGCAGGAATGACGAGAGGGCGCACGCCGGGCCGTTACCCCGACGTGCGCCCCGCGATCCCGTCATCAGCTCATCCACCGTGCAGGACGACGACGTTCCACCCGGAGAAGGAGAAGCCATGAGATCGACGAAGAAGAGGGTAGTCGCGTTCGGGTCCGCGGCGGCGCTCGCGCTGACGCTGACCGCGGCGTGCTCGTCGGGCGACGACCCGACGACCGCGCCGACGGGTGGCGGCGAGACCAGCGAGGGCGTGACGATCGACGCCGAGCACAGCGTGGGTGCGATGACGGACTTCGCCGTGGGGACGACGTTCAGGGCGACCGAGCCGGTGACGTTCTCGCTGCTGTACCGCGACCACCCGAACTACCCGCTGAACAAGGACTGGCTCGTGTTCAGCGAGCTGCGCGACAAGCAGCAGGTGTCGTTCGACATCACGAGTGCTCCGCTGTCCGACTGGGACGCGAAGAAGTCGCTCATCATCTCCGCGGGTGACGCGCCCGAGCTGATCCCCGTGACGTATGCGGGGCAGGAGGCGCAGTTCGTCTCCGGCGGCGCGCTGCTGCCCATCAGCGACTACGTGCAGTACATGCCGAACTTCCAGCAGAAGGTCAAGGACTGGAAGCTCGAGGAGTACATCGAGAACCTTCGGCAGGCCGACGGCAAGTACTACATGCTCCCCGGCCTGTTCGAGTCGCCGCAGCCGCAGTACTCGATCGTGACGCGGCAGGACCAGTGGGACGCCGCGGGCATCACCGAGGCGCCGGCCACGTGGGACGACTTCAAGGCGGACCTGGCGACGCTGAAGGCCGCGCAGCCGGACGCCTGGCCGATGTCCGACCGCTGGTCGACGAACAACAACGTGCCGCTCGGCGCGACGCTGCAGATCGCGTCGCCGAACTTCGACACGGTCGCCGGCTGGGGCTTCGGCAACGGCCTGTGGTACGACGAGGAGTCCGGCACGTTCGAGTACGCGGCCGCGACCGAGGGCTACCGGCAGCTCGTCGAGTACTTCGCGTCGCTCGTCGCCGACGGCCTGCTGGACCCGGAGTCCGTGACGCAGGACGACGAGACGGCGATCCAGAAGTTCACATCGGGCCAGTCGCTGGCGATCAGCGGGAACACGCAGGAGATCACGACCTACCGCACGTCGCTCGCGGACGCGGGCACCGAGGCGACGCTCCACCTGCTGCGGGTGCCGTCCGGGCCGGCCGGGGACAAGGTCTCGTCGGGCAGCCGTCGCTCGTCGGGCTTCATGCTGTCGGCCGACGCCGCCAAGCAGCCGCACTTCCTCGCGCTGCTGCAGTTCGCGGACTGGCTGTACTACTCCGACGAGGGCCTCGAGTTCGCCAAGTGGGGCGTCGAGGGGACCACGTACACCAAGGACGGCGACGTCCGCACGATCGACCCGGACATCGACTGGAACGGCATCAACCCGACGGGCACCAAGAAGCTCAACGCCGACTTCGGCTTCAGTAACGGCGTGTTCCTGCTGGCGAACGGCTCGTCCGACGAGCTGCTCGCGTCCATGTCGTCCGACGAGGTCCAGCAGTTCGTGGACGAGATGTCGACGAAGGAGGAGTTGCCGCTCGCGCCGCCCGCGCCGCTCGAGGAGATGGAGCAGGAGCAGGTCACGCTGTGGCAGACGGCGCTGACCGACGCGGTCACGCAGGCCACGGCGGCGTTCATCCTGGGGCAGCGTCCGATGTCGGAGTGGGACACGTTCGTGAGTGAGCTCAAGGCCCTCAACATGGACCAGTACGTCGCGACCTACAACACCGCGCTCGAGCGCGCGCAGGGCTGACGACGGCCTGAGCCGCACGGCCGGATCGACCGCCCGACGGCGGGCCGGAGCGCACCCGGCCCGCCGTCGGCGCCCCCGGAGGAGGAACGTCCATGGGTCCCGAACAGGTCGTCGCCGACGTCCTCGGCGACGGTCGCGCTGCTGCGCCGCAGCGAGGGTCGTCGGAGTGAACGCGCTCGCCACGCCTACGGAGATCGGTACCGGGCCCCTGTCGAGGTGGTCCGCGGCCGTGTACTGGGCGGTGATGATCGAGCTGCTGGTCGTGCTCACGATGCTGCCCGGGATCGTCGCGGTCCTGCTGCTCGACCGCAGCGCGTCGAACACGCCGCTCGTCGCGCTGTGCTTCGTCCCCGCCGGGCCGGCGCTCTCGGCGGCGGTGTACGCGTGGCGCGACTACCTGTCGGCGACGAGCGCGCAGCGTGACCTCGCGCCCGCGCGGCACTTCTGGCGCGGGTACCGCCTGAACTGGCTCGACGTGCTGCGGTGGTGGGTGCCCACGCTCGCGGTCCTCGCGCTGCTCGGCGTCAACGTGCAGCACGCGGGGTCGACCGTCGGTCAGCCCTGGGCGTTCGCGTCGCTCGTGATCGCCACGGGCGTGCTCGTGTGGGCGATCACCGCGCTGGTGCTGACCTCGCTGCTCGCGTTCCGGACGCGCGACGTCGTGCGGCTCGCGGTCTACTACGTCGGCGCCAAGCCCGTCATGACGCTCGGCAACCTGGCTGTCGTGCTCGTCGGGACGGCGATCGCGCTCCTGGTCTCCGACCGCCTGCTCCTGCTGCTCGCCTCGCTCGTCGTCGCGTACCTGGTCCGCAACGGCGAGTCGATGGTCGAGGACGCCACCGCCCGCTTCGTCGCCCCGTCGGCGGACGCGACGCCCACCGCCTGAGCGACACGGACCGATCTCCTCAGGGGATGACGCGGTTCTGAGGGTCGGGGATCCCGGACTTGCGCCAGAAGTAGGTGTTGATCTGGTCGCGCCACTCGGCGGCGGAGCGGACCTGCTCGTCGAGCCGTGCCGCGACGCGGTCGAACACCTCGTCGGGGACGACGCCGCGCACGTCACGCCACGTGTCACGCATGCGCTGGGTGGCTGCGGCGCCCTCGACGTGCGTGTCGTAGACGTGCTGCACCACGGTCGAGCCCGAGTGCAGGACGTGCGTGTACGGCACGTGGTGGAAGAACAGCAGCAGCTCGTCGGGACACGTCTCGAGCGACTCGTAGACGTCGCGCCACGGCGCGGGGTACTGGCCGGTGAAGCCCGTGCCCGTCGCGCGCGTGCGGTCGACGCCGATCCCGTCGCGGTCGGCGAAGTGGTACGTGCCCCACGGCGTGTACTCGTAGCCGTCGACGTCGGGGCCGTAGTGGTGCCCGGGCCGGACCATGAAGCCGATGCCGAGCGGCGCGGTGTAGCTCTCGTACACGTGCCACGAGTCGTCCAGGAGTGCGTGCACGGTGCGGGCGACCGCGGGGCCCGCCTGCGGGAACGTGCGGGCGGCCCACTCGTCGAGCAGGTCCGACGGGTCGAGCGTGGGGTCCCACGTCAGGCGCCCGTAGGCGTAGAGGTTGGCCTGCGCGAGCGGGTGGCCGGTCCAGAACGGGTCGTCGCCGACGTTGGCGACCGCGACGAGCCCGCCGGGGAGGGCGTCCGTGCCGCGCACGACGTCGGCCACCGTGCGGGCGTCGGTCTCGGCAGCGTCGGCGCCGCCGACGGGACCCCACGGGCGGAAGTCGAGCGCCTCGCGCCACAAGGGAGCGAGGTAGCAGACGTGCTGCTGCTGACCCGTGTACTCCTGCGTGACCTGCAGCTCCATCGCCAGGCGCGTGTGCGGCATCGCGGCGAGCAGCGGGGACAGCGGCTCGCGGACCTGGAAGTCGACCGGGCCGAGCTTGACCTGCAGCACCGCGTTGTCGTCGAACTGGCCGTCGAGCGGCGTGAAGTGGTCGTACGCCGCGCGCGCCCGGTCCGTGCCGCGGTCGCGCCAGTCCTGCCGGTGGTCGTAGACGAACGCGCGCCAGAACACGGTCCCGCCGTGGGGTGCGAGCGCACGACCGAGCAGGTTCGCGCCGTCGGCGTGCGTGCGCCCGTACGCGAACGGGCCGGGCCGGCCCTCGGAGTCGGCCTTGACGACGACGCCGCCGAAGTCGGGGATCGTCGCGTACACGTCCGCGAACGCGCGCTCCCACCAGGCGCGCACGTCGTCGTCCAGGGGGTCGGACGTGTCCAGCGCGCCCGACGTGATCGGCGCGGCGAAGTCCACCGCGAGGTACGTGCTGATGCCCGCCGCCCGGAAGATGGTCGCCAGCCGCGCGACCTGGTCGATCCCGGTGGTGAGCAGCGCGGACTCGCGCGCGTGCACGTTGACGTTGTTGAGGCACACGGCGTTGATGCCGGTGTGCGCGAGCAGGCGCGCGTAGTGCTCGACGCGCGTGAGGTCGTCGCGCACCCGCCCGTCGGCGAACCACAGCGACGCGCCGGCGTACCCGCGTTCGACCGGGCCCATCGGGCTGTCCGCCGCGAGGTTGTCCCAGTGGTCGAGCATGCGCACGGCCTGGGCGGGGACGTGCACGGCGAGGTCGCCGGCGGCCTCGCCGGACGTGTCGCCGCCCGTGCGCACCAGGTGGTGCCAGCCGGCGAGCAGACCGCGGGGCTGGGCCGCGACGACGACGAGCGCGCCCTCGTCGCGGGTGACCACGAACCCCTGCGCACCGAGCGTGCCCGCCAGGCCCGGACGCTCGGCGAGGGCGATCGCGTGCTCGGCCGCCGTCCGCAGACGCGGCGCCGCACCCGGACCCGCGGCCGCGAGCGCGTCCGCGGCGAGCGCGAGCGTGACCGGCGCGCTCGTCGTCGTCCCGCGTGCCACCTGCGCGGCGCGGGCGACCTCCGCGCGCACGGTCGTGAGCACGGGGTCGTCGCCCGTCGCGAGCAGCCGGACGCCGCGCGTGCCGAGGGGCCGCAGCGCCTCGTCCGGGAGCCACGCGGCGTGCCACCCCGGCGCACTCGTCGTGCTGCTCGTCGTGCTGGTCGTGCCGCCGGTCGTCGTGCCGGCCGTGGTCGGGTCGGTCACCAGTCGTGCACCGTCCCGTCGTGCAGGCGCGTGGTCGGCAGGTACGCCGGCTCGTACGGGAAGGCTGCCGCGGCCTCGTCGTCGTAGTCGACGCCCAGCCCGACGCTCTCGCCCGGGTGCAGGTAGCCGCCGGTGAACGTGCAGCTCGTGCGGAACACCTCCAGCGTGTGCGCGCTGTGCGGCATGAGCTCCTGGATGCCGAAGTTGTGGATCGCCAGGCCCAGGTGCAGCGCGGCGGCCATGCCGACGGGGGAGATGTCGGTCGGCCCGTGGAACCCGGTGCGGACCTGGTACATCGCGGCCTGGTCGGCGATCTTGCGCAGGGCCGTGATGCCGCCGGTGTGCGTGACCGAGCCGCGCACGTAGTCGATCAGCTGCTCGCGCAGGAGCGTCTGGTAGTCCCACGCCGTGTTGAAGACCTCGCCGATCGCGAGCGGCGTGGTGGTGTGCTGCCGGACGAGGCGCAGCGCCTCCTGGTTCTCGGCGGGCGTGCAGTCCTCGAGCCAGAACAGGTCGTAGGGCTCGAGCGACTTGCCGAGCTTGGCCGCCTCGATGGGGCGCATCCGGTGGTGACCGTCGTGCAGCAGCGGGAGGCCGGGGCCGAACTCGGCGCGCACGGCCTCGAACACCGTGGGGATGTGGCGCAGGTAGGCGCGCGTGTCCCAGTCCTCCTCGACGGGCAGGGGGACGCGCTGCGCGGGTTCGTAGTCGTAGCGGCCGCCCGTGGACGTCGGCTGGCTCGCGACCCCGTAGACCGTGCGTACCCCCGGCACGGAGGTCTGCACGCGGATCGATCGGAAGCCCTCGTCGAGGTGGCGCCGCACGGAGTCGAGCAGCTCGGGCACGTCGCGCCCCGAGGCGTGCCCGTACGCCATGAGCCCGGCGCGGCTGGCGCCGCCGAGGAGCTGGTAGAGCGGCATGCCGGCGCGCTTGGCCTTGATGTCCCACAGCGCGACGTCGACCGCGGCGATCGCCGCCATCGTCACCGGGCCGCGGCGCCAGTACGCCGAGCGGTACAGGAACTGCCAGGTGTCCTCGATGCGCTGCGCGTCGCGGCCGAGCAGCAGGGGGACCACGTGGTCGGCGAGGTAGCTCGCGACGGCGAGCTCGCGACCGTTGAGCGTCGCGTCGCCCAGACCGACGAGGCCGTCGCCGGTCGTGAGGCGCAGCGTGACGAAGTTGCGGTCGGGGCTCGCCACCAGGACCTCGGCGCGCGCGATCGCATCGCGTTCGGCAGGCTCGGGGACGGCGATCGGCAGGGCGAGCGGCGTGGTGCTCACGGTGGGTCTCCTCGCAGGGGCGGCGCCGGTGCCGCCCGATTGTGACCCTGTGACGATAACCAGCGGTTTCACCCCTTGGCAACCGTTTGCGCATAGTTGCCTTCGCGGCGTCGACAGGCGAGGATTGGCGCGGACCGACGCCCCCCACGTCCTCGCCCGGAGGCACCCGATGGCAGAACGAGCAGCGACCCTCCGCGATGTCGCGGAGCGTAGCGGCGTCGCCGTCTCGACCGCCTCGCGAGCCCTCACCAAGCCGGGTCGCGTCAGCGAGGCCACCGCGCAGCGCGTCCTCGACGCCGCCCGCGAGCTCGGGTACTCGGCATCCGCCGCGGGCCGTGCGCTCAGCTCGGGCCGCACCTGGACCGTCGCGCTCGTCGTCCCCGACATCGCCAACCCGTTCTTCTTCGGCGTCATCCGCGGGACGCAGTCGCGGCTGCGCGAGGGCGGGTACGCGCACGTGCTGGTCGACACCGAGGAGTCCGTCGAGGCGGAGGAGCGCACGCTGCGCTCGTTCCGGCGTTCCGTCGACGGCGTGATCCTCGCCGCCTCGCGGCTCGACGACGAGAGCCTGGTGGCCTGGTCCGCGGACGTCCCGATGGTCACCCTGAATCGCGCGTTCCCCGCGCTGACCTGCCCGAGCGTCGTCATCGACACGCCCGGCGGGGCCGTGCAGGCGCTCGAGCACCTGACCTCGCTCGGCCACCGCCGCATCGCCTACGCCGGCGGTCCACGCACGTCGTGGTCCGACGGTCGCCGCCGCGCCGCGCTCACCTCCGCCGCCGACCGCCTCGGCGTCGAGGTCGTCGTCCTCGGCCCCTACGCGCCGCAGCGCGAGGCCGGCTCGGCCGCCGCGGACGCGGTCGTCCAGTCCGGCGTCACCGCGGTGCTCGCGTTCAACGACCTGCTCGCCTTCGGGATCCTCGAGCGCCTCGAGAGCCGGGGTGTGCGCGTGCCCGACGAGGTGAGCGTCGTCGGCTGCGACGACGTGTTCGGCGCGGACCTGGTCCGCCCGTCGCTCACGACCGTGCGCGCCCCGCTCGAGAAGGCCGGTCACCACGCGGCGGACCTGCTGCTCGCGTCGCTCGACCCGGTCCACCCCCGCATCGGCGCCCCGGTCGAGCTGCCCACGCACCTCGTCGTCCGCGAGTCCTCGGGCCCCGCCCGGTCCTGACCCCTGCGTCCGCGGGGCACCGCCCTCGCGACGAGCAGCCGCGACGTCCGACGACGACCTCGGCCCCCCACCGGGCACCGGGTGCCGGTGGGAGGCCGAGGTCGTCGGGCTCGTCGCGGTCAGGGGCCGGTCGCCGTCATGGCAGGTCGGGGTCCGTGCCCTGGTAGAACTCGCCGATGACCGTCTCGCCGTCGGACTCGTACACCGGGATGACGCGCACCGTGCCCGTGGTGTCCGCCGCCCGGGCGGCGGCGTCCGCGGGGCTGGCCGGGGTGTCCTGGGCGAGGTCGGTCGCGTAGACGTAGCCGCTGCGGCCGTTGGTGGCCTCGACCGCCACCAGGTCCGGCTCGCCGGCGTCCGAGCCGAGGACGCCGTACGTGTCGCCGTTCGCGTTGACGCCCAGCGTGGTCGCCTCACGGTGGCTGTAGGTGAACACGCCCTCCCAGCGCAGGGTGCTGGAGGCGTCGATCGTCGTCGTCCCCGAACCGGTCACCGGCAGCGCGTAGGTGGTGACCTCGCCGGCGCCGCACGTCACGCTGCTGCCGTCCGCGAACCCGACGTCGCCCTGCGTGAGGCACGTGATCTGGAGCTCGACGTGGGTCGCGTCGGACGGCTGTGCACCCAGGTCGACGACCTGAGGGCCGGTCGCGGCGACGACCACGGGGTCGGCGACGTCGTCGACCCGGTCGCTGCCGGGCAGCAGGCCGAGGCCGGCGGCTGCGGCCGTCGCACCGCCGAGGACGACCGCGAACCCGGCGCCGCCCGCGAACCAGCGCACCGCGTGGCGGCGTGCGGGGGCCTGCGTGCGGGCGTGGGCGGACTGGCTGACGTGCTCGACGAGCGCGGAGCGCAGCGCGGCGGTGTAGGCGTCGCGGGTGTCGGGCGTGACGGTCATGGTGCGACCTCCTCGAGGGTCGGTTGGGGGAGGGCCGCGCGCAGGCGGGCGCGGGCCCGGTGGAGACGGGACTTGGCGGCGGGCACGCTCACCCCGACCGCCTCGGCGGCGTCGGCGAGCGGCAGGCCGTCGAGCACGACGAGCGCGACGAGCCGGCGGTCGGTCGCCGACAGGCCTCGCAGGCCCGCGACGAGACGCGGGTCGGCCTGGCGGTCGAGCACGTCGTCGGCGACGTCGCGTGCGTCGTCGGGGCGTGGCAGCCGCGAGAGGAACGCCTCGTAGCGGCGCGTGCTGCGGGCGGCGTTGCGTGCGAGGTTCGTCGTGGTGACGAGCAGCCACGGCAGCACCGAGCCGCGCACCAGACGCACGCTCGCGCGACGGCGCCACAGCTCGAGGAATGCGCTCGCGGCGACGTCGTCGACGTCGGCCGCAGCGACCACGAGCCGTGCCGCGTGCCGCCGGACGCGTGCGTGGTGGCGGTCGAACAGCAGCCCGAAGGCGGCTCCGTCACCTGCGCACGCCGCGTGCCACGCGGTCGTGTCGTCGATCGGTTCCTCGCTCACACCTCGAAGTGTCCGGACGCGGCCGTGCGGTTGCACGCACCACGCCCGCGACCGGTGGGGCGAGCTCCGGCGGCTCCTGCGGCGGACGGCTCAGGCGGTACGGGGACGCGCGCGTGCCGACCAGTCGGCCCAGCTGCGTGAGATCGCCCGGACGTCGTCGATCTCGAGCGCACCGGGCAGCGGGCCGGTGTCCGGGCCGGCGCGCAGGCCGTCGAGCAGGATCGTCGCGTAGCGACGGTAGGCGTCCGGGGCGACGTCGGTCGCGTGCTTGGCCAGCTCGGTGACCATCCACAGGATCATGGGCACGTCCTGGCTCGTCGCGCCGTCGCGCAGGTCGCCCTCCTCGTGGGCGCGCACGAACAGCGCGTCCGCGACGTCGGCGACGCTCCGTGCGACGTCGGGCAGGAGCTCGTCGTGGCCGCCCAGGGCGGCGTCGCGCACGCCCATGTTCTCCACCAGCAGGTCGGTCATGTGCGTGACGAGCAGCACGAGGCCGTCCCACGCGCGGGGTGCGGCCGTGGCGTCGTCGGCGACCGCGAGGACGTCCTGCAGCGGGACCTCGAGAGCAGCGTCGAGCAGCTCCGCGCGGTCGGCGAACCGGCGGTACACGGTTCCGACGCCGACCCCGGCGCGGTGCGCGACCTCGTTGAAACCGACGCCCAGTCCGTGCTCGGCGTACAGCTCGCGGGCGGCCGCGACGATGCGCTCACGGTTGCGCTCGGCGTCGCGGCGCAACGGGGCGCGCGGGGCCTGGCGGCTCGCCTGGGACTCCTCGGTCATGCGCACAGGGTAGCCCTCAAGCGGATACCTGAGATCAACTTCACAGGACGACGACGGCCACAACCGGATGAGCCCCATCAACTTTCGGCCTACGATGCCCGAGGACCGATGCGGCGACCAGCCGTGCGTGGCGACGAGCCGGCGGAGCCGGCGGGAGGACACCCCCTCATGGCGGAGATGCTCTATCGGCTCGGCAAGTTCGCGGCGCACCGCGCGTGGCTCGTCATCGGCGCCTGGCTCGCCGCGCTCGGGCTCGCCGTCGGCGCGTTCCTGACCTTCGGCGGCACGCTCACCGAGGCCATCGAGATCCCCGGGACGCCCACCGCGGAGGTCACCGACCGTCTCGCCGAGGAGCTTCCCGCCGCGAGCGGCGCGACGGGTCGCGTCGTGTTCGTCAGCACGGACGGCTCCGCGCTCACCGACGAGCAGCAGGCCGGCATCGGCGACGCGCTCGCGCAGGTCGCCGAGATCGACGGCGTCGTGATGGTGAACGACCCGTTCGCCACCGAGGCGCAGCGCGCCGAGCAGGCGGCAAAGGTCGCCGAGGGCGAGAAGCAGGTGACCGACGGGCGCGCGCAGCTCGACGCGGGTCAGCAGCAGCTCGACGACGGCCAGGCGCAGCTCGACGCCGGCCGCGCGCAGCTCGACGCCGCGCAGGCACAGCTCGACGCGACCGTCGCCGCCGTCGGCCAGAACCCCCAGACCGAGGCCGGCCAGGCCGAGCTCGACGCCCAGAAGGCCGCGCTCGACGCGCAGCAGGCCGAGATCGACGCGCAGCAGGCGACGATCGACCAGAACCGCGCGCAGCTCGAGGCGCAGGCCCCGCAGCTCGCCGACGCCCGCGCCCTGCTCGACATGGCGTCCGAGATCCGCTTCGTCTCCGGCGACGGCTCGACCGCGGTCGGCACGGTCTCGTTCGAGCTCCCGCAGCACGAGATCCCCGACGCGACGAAGGAGGCCGTCGAGTCCGCGATCACGGCCGCGACCCCCGAGGGCGTCACGGCCGACTTCTCGGCCGAGATCGCGCAGGGCTCCATCTCGCTGGGCGGCACCGCTGAGGCGGTCGGCGTCCTCGTCGCCGGGATCGTGCTCGTCGTCATGCTCGGCACGTTCGTCGCCGCCGGCCTGCCGCTGCTCAACGCGCTCGTCGGCGTGGGTGTGGCTGCCGCGGCCTCGATGGCGTTCTCCGGCGCGGTCCAGATGACCTCGGTGACCCCGGTGCTCGGCGCGATGCTCGGCCTGGCCGTCGGCATCGACTACACGTTGTTCATCCTCAACCGGCACCGGCGTCAGCTGAAGATGGGCATGGACGTGCACGAGTCCGTCGGGCTCGCGAACGGCACGTCCGGCAACGCGGTGGTGTTCGCGGGCACGACCGTGCTCATCGCGCTGCTGGGGCTCAACCTCACCGGCATCGGCTTCCTGGGCCTCATGGGCACCGTCGCCGCGTTCAGCATCCTCGTCGCGGTGCTGGTCGCGATCACGCTCACGCCCGCGATGCTCGGACTGCTCGGCCGCCGGATCCTGCCCAAGAAGCACCGCGACGAGACCACGGCGCCGGTCGCGCACGAGCCGGCCAAGCCCATCGGCAACGGCCGTGCCTGGATCTCGATCGTCGCGGGCATCGGCGTGCTCGTCGTCATCGCACTGCCCGCGCTGTCGATGCGCCTCGGCCTGCCGACCGGTGCGTCCGAGCCGGTCGAGTCCACGCAGTACCGCGCCTACACCGCGGTCTCGAAGGCGTTCGGCGCGGGCGTCAACGGCCCGCTCGTCGTCGTGGCGGACGTGCCCGAGCCCGTGAGCGAGGACGAGCTCGTGTCCGTCCAGGCGCGCATCGGCGGCCAGCTCATGGAGCAGACCGACGTCGTCGCCGTCGCCCCCGTGGGCACCAACGACGAGCGCGACATGCTCGTCTTCCAGGTCGTCCCGGCCAACGGCCCCGACAGCGAGACGACCACCGAGCTCGTCCACACGCTGCGCGCGTTGGCCGTCGACGGCGGCGAGGGCACCTTCGCCGTGGCCGGCAACGCGAGCGCGGACATCGACATCTCCGAGAAGCTCGCCGACGCGCTGCCCGTCTACCTCGCGGTCGTCATCGGCCTGTCGATCTTCATCCTCATCGCGGTGTTCCGCTCGTTCCTCGTGCCGATCGTCGCGACCGGCGGCTTCGTGCTCTCGCTGTTCGCGGCGATGGGTGGCGTGACGGCGGTCTACCAGTGGGGCTGGTTCGCGGACGTGTTCGGCGTCTCGAACCCGGGCCCGGTCCTCAGCTTCCTGCCGACGCTGCTCGTCGGGATCCTGTTCGGCCTGGCGATGGACTACCAGCTGTTCCTGACCTCGGGCATGCGCGAGGCGTACGCGCACGGCATCCCCGCGCGCAACGCGGTCATGGAGGGCCTGCACGCGGGCCGGGCCGTCGTCACCGCGGCCGGGATCATCATGATCTCGGTGTTCGGCGGGTTCATCTTCTCCCACCTCGCCGTCATCCGACCGCTCGGCTTCGCGCTCGCGTTCGGCGTGCTGCTCGACGCGTTCGTCGTGCGCATGCTGATCATGCCCGCGGTCCTGCACCTCGCCGGTGACAAGGCCTGGTGGCTGCCGAGCTGGATCGACCGCGTCATGCCGGACGTCGACGTCGAGGGCGCCAAGCTCGAGCGCCGCCACCCGGGCATCCCCGGCGGCACCCCGACCCCGGAGCCCACCCCGACCGCCTGACCTCCGGCAGGTGGGGAGCTGAGTCGGTCCGCTGTGCCGCTGCGGCGGCTGGGCGGTCGGTGGTGCGGTCACGAACCTGTGGAAGTCCAAGGTCCAGCACACCCAGGCCTTCTCGTGGAACTCGTTGGCCACCGACATGGTCGTCGGCGGGGTCTTGGGTGCTGCGGGTGGCGTGATCGGCAAGGCCGTCGCCCCGATCGCCAAGACCCTCGCCGCGTCCGTCTCGAACAGTGTGCGCACGGCAACCGCCAAGGCCGGCGGTGCGGTCGCTTCCGCGGCCAGGAAGGCGGGCGACGCGGTCAAGACAGTCGCCAAGCGCGCCACCAGCACCGCCCGCTCGGCGGGGTCGAAGGCGGCCTCGTCCGCTGACGACGCGCTCGAGGGTGGCGCGTGTGCGTTGATGTCGTTCGCGGCGGACACACGCGTGCTGCTTGCTGACGGCACGACGAAGCCGATCGCCGAGATCGAGGTAGGCGACGAGGTCCTGGCCGCCGACCCGGTCGACGGGACACAAGCCGGGAAGCCCGTCGAGGCCGTTCACGTGCACGACGACGCACTGGTCGACCTGGTCGTGGACGGCGCGGTCCTGCGGACCTCCGAGGACTACCCGTTCTGGTCCGTCACCGACCAGCAGTTCGAACGCGCCGATCACCTGACACCGGGCGAGGAAGTCCTGACGGCGACCGGCACGACCGCCACCATCGACGGCCTGGACGTGGCCAACAGCCGCTACGCCCCGGCCCACAACCTCACCATCACCGATCTGCACACGTACTACGTGCTCGCCGGCAACACCGCTACCCTCGTCCACAACTGCGGCCAGGCCGCAGAAGCAGCAGGCGGAGGTGCGAGGTCCGTCGTCGCCTCGACCGACGTCGTCACGACCCCCTCAGCGATGGACGGCCTGACGGCGAGCCAAGTCGACGACCTGGCCAGAAACGCCGGCTACGAAGTCTTGCCGGGCAGGGCGGGCGCCGCGAATCCTGCGACGCGCTACTACGCACCGGGCACCAACCGCTCCGTTGGGTTCCGCGTTCTGCCCGAGGGAGTTACGGGGCAGTCAGGGGTGAAAGCCGGGCCCTACCTACGCTTCTTCGGCGGGCCGAACGCGGGCCAGCGAATCCCCCTGGAGGCACTATGACCGGCCTGACACCACTGCACGAAGCGCTGCTGGAACTCGGGCTCGAAGACTGGATCCCTCTTCCCGAGATCCTCGACACGCCGGAGGTACGCCCGCTTGTCGAGGAAGGGAAAGCGGTCGGTCTCGTCTCCCGCGCGCTGGCCGACCTCTTGGCGCAGGACCGGATCCAGGTGTGGTTCGGGCAGTGGTCGGCGGACCCGAGCCCTGCACCTCGTGAGTTGGCTGAGGAGCTGCTGCTCGACGAGCGCCGGTACTCCTTCGGCGCCGAGGATGCGGGGCTGAACCGGGTGTACTTCGTGAACGTCGCGAACTTCCGTGCCGAGTAGAGAGCGTCTGTCGACGACGTGTTGAGGCCGACCCGCTGACGTCGGGACTGCTGCAGGGTCGGTTGACACCGGGCGAGTGGTGATCATGCCGCAAGGGCGGCGTTCTGAGCGGTGAATGCGAGCTCGAACTCGACCGGGGTGAGCTTGCCGAGGACGCGCTGGCGCCGGCGACGGTTGTAGGTCCGCTCGACCCAGAACACGATCGCGTCGCGCAGCTCGTCGCGGGTCGCCCAGCAGTGACGGTTGAGGACGTTCTTCTGGAGCAGCGCGTTCCAGGACTCCATGGCGGCGTTATCGCCCGCGGACGCGACCCGACCCATCGATCCCTGCAGACCGGCAGCGGTCAGCACCGCCCGGAAGCTCCGGGCTCGAAACTGCGAGCCTCGGTCCGAGTGCACCACCACGACACCGGTTGGCTGACGGCGGGCGACCGCGGTGCGCAGCGCGGTGACGGCGAGCTGGGCGGTCATCCGCTCGTCGATCGAGTAGCCGACGATCCGGTTGCTGAACAGGTCCTTGATCGCGCAGCAGTAGAGCTTGCCCTCGGCGGTGGGGTGCTCGGTGATGTCGGTGACCCAGACCTGGTCCGGCTCGGCGGCGGCGAAGTTGCGTTGGACGTGGTCGTCGTGGACCGCTGGCCCCGGCGACTTGCCGTTGCCGCGCCGGCCCTTGCGCACGGTCGTCGACCACAGCCTCTGCTGCGAGCACAGCCGCCAGACGCGACGCTCGCCGACGTCGTGCCCGGCGCGCTCGAGCTCGTCGGTCAGGAACCGGTAGCCGAACTCCGGGTCGTCGCCATGGGCGTCGAGCAACGCGTTGGTCAGATAGGCGTCCTGCAGCTCCCGGGCGCCGACGGGCTGCGCGAGCCAGGCGTAGTACGCCTGCCTCGAGTGGCCGAGCACCCCGCAGGTCAACCGCACCGGGATGCCCTCGGCGGCCAGGTCACGGACCAGCGGGTAGCTCATTTTGGGAGCGAGCCGGCGGCGAAGTAGGCCGCGGCGCGGCGCAGGATCTCGTTCTCCATCTCCAACCGGCGCTTCTCCCGCCGCAACTGGACCAGCTCGTTCTGCTCGCTGGTGGTCTTGCCGTCCACGACGCCGTCGTCGATGTCGGCCTGGCGGATCCAGCGCCGCACCGACTCGATGGAGATGTCGAAGTCGGCCGCGACCTCGGCGTGGCTCAGATCGCCACGACGGGCAACCCGCACGACGTCACGCTTGAACTCAGGCGGGAACTTCTTGGGCACAGCGACATCCTTCCAGCGGGACCTCGTCCCACAGATGGAGTGTCAACCAGCCCTGCAGCAGTCCCGATGTGGTTCCGTACTCGCCTCAAGCCGCGTCCCGGAACCTACTCGGCCAAGCGGGTGAGGGCTTCGCGACGACGCCAGGCGGACGTACCGTCAGCGCACACGCAGCGGACCGCATCGTCAACGGGGCGGCCGGGCGCGGGCCGACAGCTCTCTCGCGCGTCGACGACATCCTCGATAGCCCGACCGCTCTCCGCTACGATCCACTGCGCGACACTGTCCGTGTCAGTCAGGGGAAGAGCTTCGTGGTGGTCCGCGGTTCAGGATCGGGCCAGCACATCGTCACGGTGATGGTTCCGTGAACCCGACATCGAGATTCGAGGCGGCCGCACAGCGTGTGCTGCAGGGGGACGAGTCACGCCAGGCGGCGAGCCTTCTCGAAGGTGTGGTACTCGACGACTACCTCGGCGACGAGCGTCTCGAAGAACTCGTCTACATGCTCTCCATGTACGCGCCGGGGGCGGGTGCACCCTACTGCGGCCCGAAGGAACTGCGCGAGGTCGTTGAGCGGGCTCTGAGTGCCCTCCGCCATCCCTCGGAAGAACGTGAACACGGGTGCGGGCGGCAGTGAGCCTCGAGGGGTGAAGGGCCCTGTGCAGCGAGCTTCGCTGGCGCGGCTCGCTGCCGCCGTGGCCTGTGTCCCCGCCGCCGCGGTGGGCATGTGACGAGGACCCCGTTGGCTCGTTGACACTTCCCTGAGCCGTCGAGTGAACCGCCCCGGTTCCGATGGAGTCTCTCAACCCACGGAGGATGAGAGTCACGGCAGCACCGATGAACTACCCGGACGAGATGCGGAAGCGCGCGACGAGGATGGCGGTCGACCTGTGCCGATCGGGGTCAGCTCAGTGCTGTGGGAGGGCTGGGCTCCAGCGACGGTAGTCATGGCGGAGAGTGATGGTTGGTGCGGGCGGTGTGTGGGTCTCGTCGGGTGGGAGGACGTCGTCCCACAGGACGAGGAAGGTGCCGCGGTGGCGGTGGCGTAGCCAGCGGGCGAGCAGGGCGGGGGAGTTCTCGTCGGTGCGTTCGTAGCCGAGGAACGAGGATCCGGTGCGTGGGCTCACGAGCAGGCCGTGCAGGCGTGGTGCGGCCAGGACGCCGTCGAGGGGTCCGTCGAGGACGAGTCGCACGTCGACGACGAAGCCGAGGGCGCGGCCGTCGGCGTCGTGCACGGGTGCGTCGAGCAGGTCACTCAGGAGCATGACGGCCTCCGGGGATCCGGCCGATGACATGGTCGCGCAGCCACCGCTCGACCCACAGGACGTCGAGTCCGTCGCCGCGGATGCCGAGCCGCACGACGGTGCCGACGTCGGCGACGTGCCGCCAGGCGACGCGGTGCCACCGGTCGCGCGGCGGGCGGCCGCCGAAGATGCGTGTGGCGAGCACGGGTCCGCTGAGGAGGTGGACGACCGTCGTGAGGCCGTCGGCGTCGGTCTCGAGCTCGAGGTCGTCGATCGTCATGACCGGGGTGCCCTCCACGTCGTCGAGCTGACGGTCGAGCAGGTGCAGGCGTGCGTCGAGCACGAGCCCGGCCGGCTGCGGCGGGTCGGGCAGCTGCTCGTCGGGCGGGAAGGGGCGCTCGTGGCGCCGCAGCCGTGGGCTCATCCGCCTGCTCCTGTCGCGATCATCAGGGGGATCGCCGCCAGGGACGCGGCGACGATGATGACGAGGTAGACCAGGCCGAGCGCGTTCGTCGTGCGGCCGTTGACGTGCTCACCCATGTACTCGCGGTCGTTCGCGACGACGAGGATCGGCAGGTACGTCAGCGGCAGCGCGATCGCGGAGAAGACCACCGAGTACTCGGTGACCGCGATCGGGTCGACGTTCGTGAGCAGCACCAGGGTGCCGACGAGCACCGCGACGAGCATCGCGGTGTGGAACCGCGTGGCCTGCGCGGGGCGGTGGAACTTGCCCCACGACCAGCCGAAGTACTGCGCGAGCGTGTAGCCGGTGGACAGCGCGGTCTCGAGCGCGGCACCGAACGTCGCGGCCACGATGCCGAGGATCACCAGCGCGAGCAGGAGCTTGCCGCCGGCCATCGCGACGGGCAGCGTGATCTGGGACAGCGAGGTCACGTCGATCGCGCGCGGCAGGAAGACGACGGCCGCGCACCCGGCGATCGCGATGGACAGCAGACCGCCGAGCGGGAACCCGACGACGACGTTGACGCGGGACTGCTTGATGTCCTTCGCGGTCCACTTCTCCTCACGGGCCCCGGAGGAGAAGAAGAACACCTCGTACGGCGTCATCGCCGCCCCGAACAGCGCGATCGCGTAGTACCAGTACGTCGGCACGCCCTCGCCCTCGACCACGCGTGGGTGCACGGCCTGGTCGACGAGCTCGCCCCAGTCCGGGCCGAGCTGGAACAGCGCGACGGCGAAGACGACGAGCGTGAGCCCGAGCAGCCCGGCCACGTTCTCGAGCACCGAGAACTTCACGCGCCACAGCACGAGCCACACGGCCAGCCCCGCGAACGGGATCCACAGCCGCCGCTCGACGCTGCTCGCGAGCTCGAGCGCGAGCGCGATGCCGCCGATCTCCGCGGTCAGCGTCAGGACCGTGACGAGGAACGACGCGACCAGGTTCGCGCCGCCCACGCGGGGACCGAGGCGCTCGCGGATGATCTCGAATGTCGCGCGGCCGCTCACCGCGGCGACCCGTCCGGACATCTGCGCGAACAGGCAGATCCCGACGACGCCCACGACGACGACCCACACGAGCGACATGCCGAACCGCGCGCCGACGACGGCGTTGGTCACCAGGTCGCCGATGTCGACGAACCCGCCGATCGCCGTGAGGACACCGAGGGCGACCGCGAAGATCTTCTTCATCCGCCGAGCTCCGCGGTGACGGACTCGATCGCGTCGGCGGCCGCACGCAGCGCCTCGTCGACCTGTGCAGCGGTGCTGGGGGAGACCCCGTTGACCCACGAGCGAGCGTCGGCCACCGCGCGGGTCGCGTCCGCGACGGCGGTCAGCGCGCGGTCGCGCGCGTCGTGCTCGGACTGCACGGGCACGTCGAGCGCGAGTCGGTCGTGCGCGCCGCCGACGTCCTGCAGGGCGTCGCGCAGCGTGACGTCCGCGACGGGCGTCGTCGTCCGGTCGTCGTCGACCAGCCGGACGACGAGGGTGGCGACCTCGACACCCGAGGCGGCCTCGTCGAGCGCGGCCGTGAGGTTCTCGGCCGCGCGGTCGTCGGCCGACGACGGCCCGGACGCGCAGCCGGCAAGCACCAGCACGACCGAGGCGACGCCGACCGCGACCGGGGAAGGTCCAGAGCGCGGTCGCATGGGTGCATCGTCTGCTGCCACGTGCGGAACCGCACCTGGAAGGACCGGTACGCCGCGACGAGCCGCGCACTCCGCGCGGCGCGGTCTCATGCGGCAAGACGGCGCCGCGACCTGGTTGACACCTCGGATGCGCTCCGGTGTCGTTCGGCGCGGGTGCTCCGCCGTATGGCTCGGCGGGCGGGGCGGCGTCCGACGCGCGTCGGGCGGGCACCGAGTGCGTCCCTGGAGCGCGCGCAGTGCCGCGTCCACGACGCCGGACGAACGCTGGAGAGCCATGACCACGCAGACGCTCACGACGAGCACCGCCACCGACAGCACGCCGACCGCCAAGGACCTCGACCAGCAGCGCGCGACGATCCGCCGCGACCTGGCCGCCACGCTGCGCTGGTTCGGTGCGCACGGGTACCAGTTCGGCCTCGCCGGGCACGCGACCGTGCGTGACCCCGGCCCGCAGGAGCGCTACTGGGTCAACCCTGCGGGGCTGCCGTTCGCGGCGGTCACCGAGGACGACCTCGTGCTCGTCGACGCCGACGGCGCCGTCGTCGAGGGGCGGCACTCGGCCGCCGGCTACCAGAGCCAGGTCGAGGTGCACCGCGCGCGACCGGACCTCGCGGCCGGCTTCCACGTGCACGCGCCGTACATCTTCGCGTGGTCGAGCGCGGGTGGCCTGCTGGACCCGATCACCACCGACGCGGCGTGGCTGGCGCCGGTCCAGGCGTTGCGCGAGTCGTTCGACCAGCCGATCACCGAGGCGATCGGCCCGACGGCCCGCGTGCTGATCCAGCGCGCGCACGGAGCCGCGACGTTCGGGGCGACGATCGCGGAGGCGGCGTACTGGTTCGTCGCCGTCGAGCGAGCGGCCCATGCGCAGCTGGTCGCGGAGGCGGCGGGCCGCGTGCGCCTCGTCGACGACGCCGTGCTGGCGACGTGGCAGCTGACGCCCGCCTCAGCCCACGCGCAGTTCCAGGCGCTGCTCGACCACTTCGTCGCGGGGGAGGACGCACGCCGCTGACGTCGCGACGGCGTGCCCGACACGAGACGTCGGGCACGCCGCGCGAGCTGCACGCGCGTCGGTCCTAGAAGACCGGCTTCCCGCCGGTCACGCCCAGCACCGTGCCGGACACGTACGAGCCGGTCACGGGGGAGGCCAGGAACACGAACGCGTGCGCCACCTCGGCGGGCTCGCCCGCCCGGCCCAGGGGCGTGTCCAGGCCGAACTTCTCGACCTTCTCGGGCGGCTGCGTCGCGGGCTGCAGCGGCGTCCAGATGGGCCCGGGGGCGACCGCGTTGACGCGGATGCCCTTCTCGCCGAGCTCGGCCGCCAGGTTGACCGTGAGGTTGTTGATCGCGGCCTTGGTCGAGGCGTAGTCGACGAGGGACTGCGAGGGCTGGAACGCCTGGATCGAGGAGCAGTTGACGATCGCGGAACCCTCGCCCAGGTGCGGCACGGCCTCCTGCGTGATCCACACCAGCGCGTAGAGGTTGGTCTTCATCACGCGGTCGAGGTCGTCCGTCGTGACGTCCGCGAACGAGTCCCGACGAGCCATCTGGTAGCCGGCGTTGTTCACCAGGACGTCGAGCCCGCCGAGACCCTCGACGGCGTCGGTCACGACACCGCGCGCGGTCTGCTCGTCGCGGATGTCCCCCGGCACCAGCACGCACGTGCGGCCGGCCTCCCGGACCCAGCGCGCGGTCTCGTCGGCGTCCTCCTGCTCCTCCGGGAGGTAGCTGATCGCGACGTCGGCGCCCTCGCGGGCATAGGCGATCGCGACGGCACGGCCGATCCCGGAGTCGCCTCCGGTGATGAGGGCACGCTTGCCCTCGAGCAGCCCGTGACCGACGTAGCTCTGCTCACCGTGGTCGGGCTGGGGGGTCATTGGGGCGGTCAGGCCCGGCGGGTCCTGCTGCTGGGCGGGTCGTACGGCGTCGTTCATGGTTCCTCCTGGGTTGGCGTCCTGCCGGGACGGTGCCCGGACTGCACGGACGGTGCCCGGACAGGGCGAGACCCGCGTGCGGCGACCGGGCTCGCCCGCACTGGGCGTCCCCGTGTCGGCTGCTCGGCCAGCTCTCGCTGAACCCCGCTCGCGGGTCTCCGACGGCCGCGTCACACGCGGCGCAGGTGGTTCCTCCCCGTCAGCGGAAGACGTCCTTGACGTCGTCGCCGACCTGCTTGATCTTGGCCGCGGTCTGGTCACCCTTGCCCTCGGCCTCGAGGTCGCGGTCGCCCGTGGCCTTCCCGGCCAGCTCCTCGGCCTTGCCCTTGACCTCTTCGCCCTTGTGCTCGACCTTGTCGTCAAATCCCACAGCGATCACCCTTTCGTCGTCGACCTCGCCGCAGGTTGTGCGGCATCGGCAGGGGGTGTGCGGAGGGCCCTCCGTCAGGCCTGCCGCCGATCGACCATAAGCACGTCCGCGGCGTCCCGCACGTCGAGCCGACCGGCGTGCGCGACGCGCTCGTCCGGGTGACGATGACGGGTGCCGACCGCGCGGCGGAGCGCACCACGTCGTCGCCGCCGACCGGTCCTGGACCGGTCCGACCGCCTCAGGAGGACGCATGACGACGGACGCTCGCGTACCCGGGCAGGACGGCCTGGAACGGCTCGGTGCTGCGCTCAGGGACGCTGTCGCGCGCCTGGAGACGACGCCCGCCCTCGACAGGCCCGCCGCAGCGGCCCGCGGGCTCGCCGCGCCGCTGCTGGGAGCGCCGCGGGTGGCGGCCCTGCTGCGCGGTGCGCCGATCGGCCACGCGGCGCATCCGCTCCTCACCGACCTCCCGATCGGCCTGTGGGTCTCGTCGACCGCGTTGGACCTGCTGGCGCCGGTCGCCGGTCACCGTGCCGCGGACCGGCTGCTGGGGATGGGCGTGCTCGCCGTCGCCCCGACCGCCCTGACCGGGCTCGTGGACTGGGCGACGACCGAGGTCCGTGACCCGGCCGTGCGGCGGGTGGGGGTCGCCCACGCCGCCCTCAACGTCGTCGCGACGACGCTGTACGGGACCTCCTGGCTCCTGCGCCGGCGTGGCCGTCGGACGGCGGGCGTGGCCGTCGCGCTGGTCGCGGGCAGCGTGCTCGGGGCGAGCGGCTACCTGGGCGGCCACATGACCGTCGTCCGGCACGCGCCGCACAGCGACCCGGTCGAGCCGGAGAGCTCGGGCGCCGAACGTCTCGCTGGCTGACCGCATCGCCATCCACGTCGTGGTCGCCGCGGGTCCATCACGTGGCCTCTAGCACACGGGACGAACGAGGCCGTATGGTTCGAGCCTGCGACGCTGTGGCCGACCGGCCCCTATCCTGCTCGTGGAGACACGGCGGTGAGAGGGGCGTGGATGGTCGACATGACCGAGCCCGGCCGCCTCGACGAGCCGTCCGAGGCGCAGGCAGCGCTGGCGGCACTCACCGCGCGGTACGAGACCGACCGGCTGCGATGGCAGCTCGCGGTGAGCGCAGGCGGGGTCGGCAGCTTCGACTGGGACCTGACGACCGGTCGGCTCGACTGGGACGACCAGCTGCTCGAGATCTTCGGCGTGAGCCGCGAGGAGTTCGGCAGCACGATCGAGGCGTTCCAGGCGCTCGTCCACCCCGATGACGTCCCGCGCGTGCAGGAAGCGCTCGGGGCGGCGATCGAGAACGCCTCGTCGTACGTCGCGGAGTACCGCGCGGTGCGCGGCGACGGGACGATCCGGTGGGTCAAGGCACGCGGGCTCGTCCTGGCGGGGCCCGACGGGCGCGCCGTCCGGCTCCTGGGTGCGGCGTACGACACGACGACCGAGCACGACGCCGAGGCACGCGTCGACCGCGTGCTCGAGACGATGCCCGGAGCGTTCTTCCTGCTCGACGACGAGTGGCGGTTCTCCTACGTCAACTCCGCAACGCAGCAGCTCCTCGGGATGCCGCGCGACGAGCTGCTCGGCGCCGTCATGTGGGACCTGTTTCCCAAGGCCGCCGGAACGGAGTTCGCGGAGAACTACCGCGGGGCCGCGGCCGACGGCAAGCCGCGCGCGTTCGAGGCGTACTCGCCGACGCTGAGGCGCTGGTTCGAGGCGCTGGCGTGGCCGGGTCCGGACGGGCTGTCGGTGTACCTCGACGACGTGACGGCTCGCCACGCGGCGCAGGAGGAGGCGCGCGCGGCGCACGAGCTCGCCCAGGCCTCGTCGCGGCGGCTCGCGCTGCTCGCGGCTGTCAGCGACGACCTGAGCTCGACGCTCGAGACCGAGGAGGCGGTCCGCCGCCTCGCCGGGCACATCGTGCCCGCGTTCGGCACGTGGTGCCTCGTGACGATGTCCGAGGACCACCGCCAGCTGCGCGACATCGCCGCGTGGCACCACGACCCGGCGCTGCGCGAGACGGTCACGACCTACGCGTCGCTGCGGATCAACGCGCTCTCGGCCGACTCCTACCTGTTCCGTGCGCTGCGCACGGGTGAGCCCGTGATCGTGCCGGACGCGACCGAGTCGATCGGCCGCGTGCTGACCGGCTCCGCGCGCGACGTGCTGCGCGAGCTCGCGCCGCGCACCGCGTACGCCGTCCCGATGCGCGCACGCGAGCGCACGGTCGGGGCGATCACGCTGTTCCTCGACGAGGACAACCCGGACCTCGCCCCCGAGGACGTGACGCTGCTGGTCCAGCTCGCCGACCGCGCGGGCATGGCGCTCGACAACGCCCGGCTCTACCAGGGCCAGCGGGACATCGCGGTCGGGCTCCAGCGCTCGCTGCTCGCGGCACCCGCGCAGCCCGACGACCTGGACGTCGTCGTGCGGTACGTCGCGGCGGCCGAGGCGGCTCAGGTCGGCGGCGACTGGTACGACGCGTTCGTGCAGCCCTGCGGGCACACCGTCGTGGCGATCGGCGACGTCATGGGGCACGACACGCCCGCCGCAGCCGCCATGAGCCAGCTGCGCACGCTGCTGCGCGGGATCGCGCACACCTCCGACGGTGCTCCCGCGAAGGTGCTGAGCGACCTCGACTCGGCGACGAGCGCGCTGCGCATCGACGCGATGGCCACCGCGGTGCTGATGCGGCTCGAGCAGAGCGACGAGCAGCGCGCGCAGGGGACCACGACTCTGCGTTGGACCAACGCCGGCCACCCGCCCCCGGTGCTCATCGCGGCCGACGGGACGGTGTCGCTGCTCGAGAGCCGACCGTACGAGCTCGTGCTCGGCCTGGACCCCACCACGACGAGGACCGACCACACGCTCGAGGTGCCGCGCGGGTCGACCGTCGTGCTCTACACCGACGGGCTCGTCGAGCGGCGCGGGGAGAACCTGCGCGCGAGCATCGACGGCCTCCTCGCGGCCGTGCGCGACGCGCTGCCGCTCGCCGAGCCTCCTGCTGGCTCGGTCTCCCTGCTCGACGTGGAGCGCCTGGTCGACGAGCTGCTCGAGCGGCTCACCCCGGGCGGCGCGCCCGACGACGACGTCGCCCTGCTCGTCGTCCACCTCAAGCCGCAGACCTGATCCCGCGGGAGCCGGCGCCGCAGAGCGACGCGGCAGCTCGCGGTCAGCGCCGAGGCGCGTCGGTCGCGTCGACGCCGTCGAGCCCGAGGAGCCTGCGCCCGGCCGACCGGATCGCCCGCTCGAGGACGTCGTCGTCGAGCGCGAGCACGTCCGGGTCGACAGCCGGCCCCACGAGCCCGGACAGGAACATCGCGGCACCGACGAGCGTGCCCCCGTCGGCCTGGGGCCCGGCGAGCGTGGCGCGCAGGCGGTCCCACAGCCCCGTGTGCGCCGCGGACCGCCGCCCGAGCTGCGCAGCGGCGACGTCCCGCAGCACCACCGAGTACAGCGCGCGGTGCTGCACCGCCTGCCGGGCCAGGCCGTCGACGAGCAGCGCCGCGCGCTGCGGCTGCGGGTGGCGCTCGACCTCGTCGAGCAGCTCGGCGAAACCGGCGAACGCCGGCGCGAGGACGGCGTGCACCACCGCGTCCTTCGTGCGGAAGTGGTAGTACACCGCCGCCTTCGTGACGCCGAGGTCGTCGGCGATCATCTGCAGCGACGTGCCGGCGACCCCGTGCCGGGCGAACAGGCGCAGCGCGGAGGCGACGAGCCGCTCCGGCGCGGCGTCTCCGCGCGGCACGTCAGGCGGTCCGCGGGTGCTGCATGCACCACTGCAGCGACTCGCGGATGGCGGCGGGCACGTCGTCGGGCTCGATGCCCAGCACCGCGCTGAGGGCCGGGTCGCTCACCGCGGCGCGGTCCTGGAAGCGCGCCGAGTCCGGCAGGTGGATGCCGTGCTCGACCCCCGCGGCGGCGGACTGCTCGTCCGCCTCCTGGTACGCGGGCAGCATCGCCTCGAGCGGCACGACGACGACGTCCTTCGGATCGCGGCCGAGCGCCTCGCAGCACAGCTGGTGGAGCTCGAGGTAGGTCAGGTCGTACGCGTTGATGGGGTAGCGGCCGCCGTGCTCACCGTGCTCCATCGCGCCGACCGCGGCCTGCGCGACCTGCCGGACCGTGACCGACGACGTCGACCCGCCGAGCACCGCGACCGGGCCCGCCTGCGCGGCGTCCATGTCGAGGAACATCTGCCACAGGGGTCGCTGACCCGGGACGAGCCCGAAGATGTACGGCAGGCGCAGCGTCATGACGTCCATCGCGCCCTCGCCCTCGAGGCAGGCGACCTCC
The DNA here is from genome assembly GCF_007989825.1 of Cellulomonas persica. Classification (GTDB taxonomy): domain Bacteria; phylum Actinomycetota; class Actinomycetes; order Actinomycetales; family Cellulomonadaceae; genus Cellulomonas; species Cellulomonas persica. Next base: position 99,856 of record NZ_BJUA01000003.1, read on the forward strand.
TCCTGCAGCAGGCGGGTCCGCGGGTAGCCGTTGCGCCCGCGGTAGTCCAGGTCCGGCCACTGCTCGGCCCATTCGGCGGTGTACGAGCCGTAGAGCACGAACCTGGCCACGCCCGCCTCGCGGGCAAGACGCGCGACGCGCTGGGTCGGTACGACGTTCGCCTCGTAGAAGAAGCGGGCTGCGGGGGCCGACGGGATCGTGCGCTCGTCGGCGCCGATCGCGTAGAACACGGCGTGCTTCCCGCGCAGGAGCGCCAGGACGTCCGCGTCGGACATCGCGGTGACGTCACCCCAGTGCGCGTCGACCTCGGACGGCAGGAACGACTCGCCCTCGACGGGGAGCGAGAGCGTCGAGACGCAGTAGCCGCGGGCCAGCAGCTCGAGCGAGGTGTGGTAGCCCAGCAGGCCGGTGCCGCCCAGGACGAGGGTGGAGTTCATGGTCGCCTCTTCGGGGAGTCGTCGGTAGGTGTGGCCAGGCTAGACCTGCAGGTGAAGGCGCCCCCGGGAGCAAAGTCCTAGCCGATCGGCTAGGACGTCCGGGCCCCTCGTCCGGTGCCGCGACGCTCGTCTCGTCGTGGGGACGGCGACGGTCTGCGTCTCCTCGACGCTCGCGACGGGATATCGCAGGCTGCGCATGGCGTTGCAATGACGCCAACATGGTGTCACAGTGGCGTCATGCAGATCGCGCACCATGTCGAAGAGCTCCAGCGGCAGCTCGTGGCCGCCGGCGCGGCCGGAGACGCCGAGGCGCAGGAGCGCGCCGAGCGGCTCGTCACCGCGCTCGAGCCCGCCGCACGGCTGGCGATCCTCGAGGTCCTGTCCGAGGCCGCGGGGGAGATCACGCGCGAGCTCGCCCCGGGCTCGGTCGACGTGCGCCTGCGTGGCCGTGAGGTGCAGTTCGCCGTCACGATGCCGACCCTCGACGACGCTGCAGGACGGGTGCCCGCCGCAACGCCGGCGGCGCCCGTGGCGGACGCAGGCGACGAGGCCGACGACGGCTCGACGGCGCGCACCACCCTGCGCCTGCCGGAAGGCCTCAAGGTCCGCGCCGAGGCCGCAGCCGCCGCCGAGGGGATCTCGCTCAACACCTGGCTCGTGCGCGCCGTCGGCCTCGCGCTCGAACCGCGCCGCACGGTGCGCGAGTCGCGCGGCTCGTCGTTCACGGGGTGGGTCCGGTGACCACGTTCGCGTTCGACGGGCCCGCGCAGGTCCGCGTCGAGATCCAGATGGGCCGGATCGACGTCGTCGCGAGCGGCCGCACCGACGTCGAGGTGCGCGTGAGCCCGTCGAACCCCCAGCGGGGCGGCGACCGGTCGGCCGCGAACGGCGTCAAGGTCGAGCGCGTAGGCGACCGCGTGCTCGTGACCGGCCCGTTCCGGCTCGCGATCTTCGGGCCCGGCGACTCGGTCGACGTGGTCGTCGAGGTGCCCGAGGGCTCGCACGTCGAGACCGCCAACAAGTACGGCAGCACCCACCTGGCCGGTCGCCTGGGCGTGGTCCGGGCCGATGTCGCCTACGGCGAGCTCGCGGTCGACTCCGTCGAGCGGCTGACCGTCTCCGGTGGGCACGGCGAGCTGCGGATCACGGACGTCACAGGTGACGCCGAGGTGGGCTTCAAGTCCGGCTCGGCGTGGCTGGGCCGCGTCGGCGGGTCGTTGCGGCTGACCGGCTCCGACGGCCCGGTGGTCGTCGAGGCGGTCGCCGGCCCCGCGGAGGTGGCCTCGTCGAGCGGGTCGATCGAGCTCGGCACGCTCGGCGCTGGAGCCACGATCCGGTCGGCCTACGGCAAGGTCCGCGTGCGTGACGCGGTGCGCGGTGTGCTCAAGGTCGACGGCTCCTACGGGAACGTCCGGGTCGGTGTCCGCCGCGGCACCGCGGTGTGGCTCGACGTCGCCTCCCGGCACGGTGCGGTCCGCACCGAGCTCACCGACGACGCGGGTCCGCAGCCCGACGAGGAGACGCTCGAGGTGCACGTCCGCACGGGCTACGGCTCCATCACCGTCGACAGGTACGACCCCCAGCTCTGACCTCCACCCCTGACGAGAGGACGTGTCGCCATGACCTCGGCCATCGCGATCCACGCACTGCGCAAGTCGTTCGGCACCGACGTGGTGCTCGACGGGATCGACCTCGACGTCGCCGCCGGCACCGTGTACGCGCTGCTCGGTCCCAACGGCGCGGGCAAGACGACGACCGTGCACATCCTGTCCACGCTCCTGGCGCCCGACTCCGGCGAGGTCCGCATCGCGGGGCACGACGTGGTGCGGGAGCCTGCCGCCGTGCGCGCGGCCATCGGGCTCACAGGACAGTTCTCGGCCGTCGACGGGCTGCTCACGGGGGAGGAGAACCTGCAGCTCATGGCCGACCTGCGCCACCTCGGTCGCAGCGAGGGCCGGCGCCGGGTCGCCGAGCTCCTCGAGCGGTTCGACCTCGTCGACGCCGCGCGCAAGCCGCTGGCGACGTACTCCGGCGGCATGCGACGCCGCCTCGACCTGGCGATGACGCTCGTCGCCCGCCCGCAGATCGTGTTCCTCGACGAGCCCACCACGGGCCTCGACCCGCGCAGCCGCGCCGAGATGTGGCGGGTCGTCCGTGAGCTCGCCGCGGCCGGTACGACGATCCTGCTCACGACCCAGTACCTCGACGAGGCCGACGAGCTGGCCGGCCGGATCGCGGTGCTCGACCACGGCGTGATCGTCGCGGAGGGAACCCCCGCCGAGCTCAAGCGGCTCGTGCCGGGTGGCCGCATCCGTCTCGAGTTCGACGACCCGACGGTCCTGCGCGCGGCCGCGGTGGCACTCGGCTCGGGCGAGCCCGACGACGAAACGCTCGCCCTTGAGGTCGCCAGCGACGGCAGCCTCGCCTCGCTGCGCGACGTCATGGACCGCCTCGACCGCGACGGCGTCGAGGCGCGCTCGCTCACCATCCACACACCCGACCTCGACGACGTGTTCTTCGCCCTGACCGGCCACGACGTCGACGCACGAGAGGGGGTCGCGTCATGAGCGCGATCGGCTTCACCGACGCGCGCATCATGCTGCGCCGGAACATCCGCCATGCGATGCGCTACCCGATGATCGCGTACCTCATCGCGCTGCCCGTCGTCTTCCTGCTGCTCTTCGTCTACGTCTTCGGCGGGACGATGGGCGCCGGGCTGCCGACCAGCGGCACCGACTCCTACCTGCAGTACGTCGTGCCGGGTGTCCTGCTGCTGACCGTGGCCGGGGGCGTCACGGGTCCCGCGATCTCCGTTGCGCAGGACCTGAGCGAGGGCATCATCACGCGCTTTCGCACCATGAACATCGCTCGCTCCGCGGTGCTCGGCGGGCACGTGCTCGGCAACCTCATCCAGCTCCTGCTCGCTACGGTCGCGGTCACCCTCATCGCGGTGCTCATGGGGTTCCGCGCTCCCGCCGGCCCGTGGGGCTGGCTCGGCGCCGCCGCGCTGCTCGCGCTGGTCAGCTACGCGCTGTGCTGGCTGGGCGTCGCGTTCGGCGTCTACGCGCGGGGAGTCGAGAGCGCGAGCAACCTGCCGATGCCCATCATGATCCTGCCGCTGCTCGGCAGCGGGTTCGTGCCGACCGAGTCGATGCCGTCGTGGATGCAGTGGTTCGCCGACCACCAGCCGTTCACGCCGTTCATCGAGACGCTGCGGTCCCTGCTGTTCGGCACCCCGGTCGGGTCGAACGCGTGGCTGAGCCTCGCGTGGATCGTCGTGATCGGCGTGGGCGGCTGGCTCTGGGCCCGGCGCCTCTACGAGCGCAAGCCCCTGCGCACCGCGTGAGGCCGGCCGGTCCGGCTGACGCCCGTCGACCCGCCCGACCCCGCGGAGCGGACGCCGGCCGATCGGCTGGGGCGGGTCCCTGGTCCTGACGCCGAGGTCGCGCCGGGACGTAGCGTGCGGACGTGGACCAGTCCGCGCCCCGTCCGAGCACGCACGACGCGATCGCGACGAGCGAGTACGCGATGTTCGGCCCGTGGGTCGACGAGGTCACGTGCGACGACGAGCTGCCCCGGCTGTACCGGTCGTACCCGGTCGACTTCGCCGCGGCGGACCTCGTGCTGAAGGTCCCGCGCAACATCGCGCGGCGCGACGCGAGGCCCGACATGGACCTGTACGACCACGTCGTCGTCCTCGAGCCCGAGCGTCTGACGGTCCTGTGCCGCGTGACCGGACGCCGAGACCCGGGCGGGCGGGAGCGACCGGTGCCCGGTGGCGCCAGGCCCGCGTACGAGGTGACGACCACCGCGCTCGTGGACGTCGTCGCCGTGCACGACGTCGTGAACATGCTGGACGCGTCCCTGACGGTGCACCGGGCCGACGGGACACGCGTCACGCTGCGGTACAGCGGCTCGGCGCGGGCGAACGTCGACCGGCTCATCCACCTGCTGCGCGCCTCGCTGGCGGGGGACGAGCCCAGCCCGACGGGGCGCGCGCTGCTCACGGCCGTCGCCGCGCGAGGCGTCCCCGATCAGCAGGTCGACGTGGGCGCGGCGGACCTGTCGTTGCGCAGCGACTACCTCGCGGTGGCCCGCCGCAGCCCGCAGCTGCGGGCCTGGGCCTGGCACGGGCGTCGCGTCGTGCCGCCGTCGGGCAGCGGGGTGCGCACCGCGGTGCGCCGTCTCATGCACGCGGTCTCGCCCATGACGCTGCACGGTGCGGTCGTCGCGGGTGACGAGCGCGTGCTCGAGGTCTTCGGGCGTCACGACTGGCTCGTGCGGGGCGCCGCGCCGGTGCACTCGTCGTCCCGTCTCGTGGTGCCGCTCGCGCGGCTGCGGGGCGTCCAGGTCGAGCCCGACGCCGACTACGCGGGCGCCGAGCGCGTCACGTTGCTGCTGGGCGGCGGCACCGTCGAGTTCGTCGTCCCGTCCGGCTCGGACGCGCACGTCCTCGCGCTCGCGACCAGCGGCGCGGGCTGAGGCGACGGTCGTGCGCCGGGGGCGTACGACCGTCAGCCCGCGTCGTCGGACGACGGCGGTCGCCCGGGACGCCGCGGCGGCCGGGCGTCTCGCGGCATGCGGTCCGCCTCGGTCAGCGCCCGCCGCAGCAGCAGGTCGACCTGGGCGTTGAGGGAGCGCAGGTCGTCGGCCGCCCACCGCGCGAGCGCGTCGTGCACCGCGGGGTCCAGCCGCAGGAGCACGGACTTGCGCTCACGCCGGGCGGGCGTGGCCCGGTCCGGCGTGAGCGCCTCGTCGTCCGTCACGCGTACAGGGTGCCGGTGTTGACGACGGGTGTCGCGCGGCTGTCGCCGCACAGGACGACGAGCAGGTTTGAGACCATGGCCGCACGGCGCTCGTCGTCGAGCGAGACGACGCCGTCCTGCTCGAGCCGCGACAGCGCGTCCTCGACCATCGAGACGGCACCCTCGACGATCCGTTCACGCGCCGCGATGATCGCGCCGGCCTGCTGACGCTGGAGCATCGCCTGGGCGATCTCCGGTGCGTACGCGAGGTTCGAGATGCGCGCCTCGATGACCTCGATGCCCGCGATCACCACGCGCTCGGCGACCTCAGCGGCGATCTCGCCCGAGACGACCTCGGTGGCGCCGCGCAGCGACTGCTCGCCGTCGTCGGCGTGGTCGTAGGGGTGCGCCATCGCGACGTGCCGCAGCGCGGACTCGGACTGCACGCGCACGAAGTCGGCGTAGTCCTCGACGGCGAACGTGGCCTTGGCGGTGTCCGCGACCTGCCACACGACGATCGAGGCGATGTTGATCGGGTTGCCGTCGGCGTCGTTGACCTTGAGCTCGTTGGTCTCGAAGTTGCGGACGCGGACCGAGACACGCTTCTTCGTGGTCAGGGGCACCGTCATGACGAAGCCGGTGCGCCGGACCGTGCCGAGGTACCGGCCGAACAGCTGGACGACCTTGGTCTGCCCGGGAGAGACGATCGTCAGCCCGGAGAACCCGAGCATCGCGAGGAGGATCGCGAGGATCCCGACCGCGGCGAGCCCGTCCTGGCCCGCGTCGGCCGCCGCGAAGAACGGGATCGAGGCGACCGCGAGACCCACCGAGAGCAGCAGGACGAGGGCCGCACCGCCTGCCCCGACGGTCCACGCCGAGCGTTCCTCGACGTCGACGCGAGCGCCGGCGTGGCCGACCGGCCTGCCTGCGGGGTCGCCGCCCTCGGAGCTCTGCGGCGGGACGGTGTCGGTCATGGTGTCCGCCTGAGGATCGTGTCACCGCGCCTCCTGCGCGATATCAAAGTGATATCACATTTGGTGGCCCGCCCGACACCCCCGAAGACCCGTGCGGTGCCTCGTGCGTGCTGGAAGGATGCGCGGATGACGACCTCGGACCCGGCCACCTGGGTGACGACGACGCACGACTGGGCGGTGACGGTCGACCTCGCGCACCTCGAGGCGATCCGTCGTGACCCGGCTGCGTATGCGCCCGGCGGCGCGCTGCACCTCGTGCTCGAGGTCATGGCCTACGCCGACGAGGAGGCGGCCGAGCGCGGGCGGCGCGGCACGTGCGTCGTGACGCTGCACGCGGACGGGTCGGTCTCGGTCGCCGACGGCGGGCGCGGCACGGACACGCGGCAGCTCAGCACGGGCGAGCCGATCCGCAAGCCCGTCATGGCCACCCGCGACGTGCGCTTCTTCGACACGGGCCACGACGTGCTGCTGCCCGACGGCCACCCTCGGCGCGGGATCTCGGTCGTCGCCGCGCTGAGCGTCTGGCTCACACACACCAACGCCCGCACCGACGGCGCCTGGACCCAGCGCTACGAGCACGGCATCCCGACGAGCGACCTGCTCCCGGTGGAGCCCACGGGAGCGACCGGCACCACGGTCCGCTTCCTCGCCGACCTGCGGGTGCCCAGGGCGGGTCTGACCGCTGAACGGCTGCGTGCCGTCGCCGCCTTCGAGTCGCTCGACGTCGACATCCGCAGCGAGTAGCCGCCCGGCCTGGCGGGACGCTCCCGGGTGGCGAGCGACGCGCGCGGGGGCGGCGGAGTCCGCTGGTGTGGGCCCGGTCGTCAGGCGGGTCCTGCTCGACGCGCAGCCGCTACCCGACGGCCCGCCGGTGTCCGTACCGCTTGATCGCGCCCTGATGAGTGATGCCCAGCGCGGCGCCGATCTCGGTCCACGTCACGCCGTTCGCGCGCGCGGCGATGACGGCGTTCTCGATGTCCTGCTCGGCGGCGCGCTTGGCCCGCACGGCCGCCTCGATGTGCGCGACCGCAGACCGGTCGCGCACGGTCGCCTTGGCAGGGTCGAACCCCTCGAGCATGGCGAGTCGTGCGGCGTCGTCGTCCGTGTCCGCGTGGCGCGCCCTGGTGTTCGTGGCCGTGCGCTGCCGGACGAGGCGGCCGGTGTCTGCCGACCTCGCGGCGGAGCTCTCGCCCAGCGCTCGCGGGGCCTTCCTGGTGGTGGTCTTCGCGTTCTTCACGTCGCTGCCCTCTTCCTCGTCACGGCCAGAACTTCCGACGCACGGGCATCGCGTGGATGGTCCGGGGGTCGGCGTCGTCGGGTACGACGCCGACTTCAAGCATCGCCCCGTTGCGTGCCGGGCCGATGATCATGAGCACCTCGCCGCTGTCGAACGCGCGGACGTCGTGCTCGATCGCGTGGGGGATGTCCGCGTCGGCGACGCCGTGGTTCCTGGCGCTCGCCCTGATCCTCACGCGCTGCAGCTCTAGTTGCAGCGATCCGCGTCTGCAACCAGGGTTGCGCGGGTCTCGTCGGCATTGCGTGTGGTTGCCGGCGGTGGGGGAGACGACGAAGGCCCGGACCTGGTGGTCCGGGCCTTCGTCACGTGAGTAGCGGGGGCAGGATTTGAACCTGCGACCTCTGGGTTATGAGCCCAGCGAGCTACCGAGCTGCTCCACCCCGCGTCGGCTCGACAACCTTACGACACGGCCGCTGGGTGTCCAAATCGTCAGCCTGTGACCCGCACCGCACCCCGCCGCAGGCGCAGCGTGCCCTGCGCGACGACGACCCCCACGACGACCAGCACGCCGCCCACGGGCTCGTGCCACTCGAGGTGCTCGCCGAGCACGGCCATGCCCAGCGCGACGCCGACGACCGGGGTCAGGTAGGTGACGGTCGAGGCGCGCTGCGCCCCCCACGTCGCGACGACCTGCGTGTTCCACACGTAGGCGATCCCGGTGCCGAGCACGCCGAGCAGGACGAGGCTGACGACGACCGAGGTCGACAGCGTGACGGGCTCGCGCGCGATGAACGGCGAGACGAGCAGCATCACGACCGCCGCGGAGCCGACCTGGCCCGCGGCGACGGTCTCGGCGGGCAGGCGCAGCGGAGTGACGAACCGGCGCAGGTACGTCATGCCGAGCCCGTAGCAGGTGGTCGCGCCGAGGCACGCGAGGACCGCGGGCAGGGGAGCGGCGTCCGCGAGCTCGCCCAGGTAGGTCCACGGACCGACGATCACGACGACGCCGGTGATCCCGAGGACGAGGCCGACGCCCTGGCGGCGGGTGAGGCGCTCGGCGGGCAGGAGCGCGGCCGAGGCGGCGGCGGTCATGAGCGGGGTCGTCGCGTTGAGGATCGACGACAGCCCGGACGCCAGGTGCTGCCCGGCCCACGCGAACGCGAGGAACGGCAGCACGCACAGCAGCACGCCGGTCACGGCGAGGTGGCCCCAGCTGCGCGCGTCGCTCGGCCAGCGGCGCCGGGTGACGGTCGCGACGACCGCCAGCGCGAGCGCGCCCAGGACGATCCGGCCGAGCGCGACCTGCGCGGGGGAGAGGCCCTCGAGCGCGACCTTGATGAGCAGGAAGCTCGAGCCCCAGATCAGGGCGAGCGCGACGTACTTGACGACGATGTGCCGGGCCGTCGGCGCGGGAGCGGGTCCTCCAGCCGGTGCGGTCGAGGGCGTCGCGCGGGGCGAGGTGCCCGTGGTGGGGGACGTGGTCACGTCACGACGATCGCCGAAGCATCCCGCAGGAGGCAAGGCGACGACGACGAGACGCCGCAGCCGAGCTCAGCTCGTGCGTTGCGCGAGCTGGTAGCCGCCCGCGTTGTAGACGATCCGGAACGTCGTGCCGGGGAACCGGTCCTGCGCGTCCTGCGCGGCGTCGTTCGGCGCCGGGTTCCAGCCGCCGCCGTACTGGTCGATCAGCACGTAGTCCGGCGCGGGGTTGCCCGTGTTGCCGACGTAGAACACGTCGGTCCGGTCGACGAGGTACGACATGAGGCCGATGTCGGTCTCCACCACGGCGTCGTCGGGGATGGTCGCGAGCACCTGACGGGCCTCGACCGCGCGCGACGACTGCGCCCACAGGTCGTCGGGACGTCCGAGCCGCGCGACGTCGAGCTGCGGGACGAGCATCGCCGCGACCGCGACCGCGACGGGTGCCGCCGCGAACGAGTAGCGGCGCAGCCACCCGCGCGGCGAGCGGCGCGCGAGCAGCACACCGTCGAGCAGCGCGGCGAACGCGATGGGCATGAGCACCGCGCTGTAGTGCCAGGTGTGGCCGTAGTAGTAGCCGTTGTCCGCGTAGAAGCGCCACATGATCGTCGGCAGCGCGACGAGCAGGATCGGGGACCGGACCCCGATGAACCCGGTGATCGCGACGAGCAGCAGCAGCGTGACGACCTTGCTGCCGTCGTCGACGAGCAGCGTGATCGCCGTCCACGGGTGCGTGACGATCGCGCCGACGTCGATCCGGGACCCGTAGTCCCACTGGTCCTGCGTGTTGAGCGCCGGGATCAGCACCGCGGTCGACAGCACGGTCCAGCCGAAGCCCCAGCCGGTCAGCCACAGCCCGAGCGACGGCCGCTGCGTGTCGCGGCCGCGCATCTTCCACCACAGCACGAGGCCGAGCGCCGCGACCGTCAGCCCCAGGTCCTCCTTGACGAAGACGAGCGGCGCGGCCCACAGCGCAGCCGCGAGCCAGCGTTCCCGCAGCAGCGCGACGAGCGACAGCGCGAGCAGCGGGACCGCGAACGCGATCTCGTGGAACTGCGCGGCGACCGCACCGACCAGCCCGAAGCTCACCGCGTACGCGGCGCCGACCAGCGTGCCCTGCAGTGCGCCGAGCAGCCGCACCGCGTGCCGGCCGACCACGTACACCGACGCCGCGAACAGCAGCCCCTGGACGATCAGCAGCGTCAGCGCGTGCGGGAACACCCGGTACGGGACGCCGAGCAGCGTGAGCAGGGGGTGGAAGTGGTCGCCCAGGAGGTTGAAGCCGTCGCCCTTGATCGTGACGATCGGCGCCTCGACGTGCGCGTACCGGCGCGCGAGCTGCGTGAAGATCCCCAGGTCCCACGACGGCGACTCGAACCGACGCCACTGCAGCACCGAGAAGGTCGCATACGTCGCCGCCGCGAGCAGCGCGACGACGAGCGGACCGCCCCACGCGGCGGCCCCGCGGGGCTCGGGCGGGGCGAGCGGCTCGCTCGCGACGACCGGCGCGGCGTCCTCGTCGGCCGCGGTCTTCGCGCGCTCGTCGGCGCGGTCCTCGGCGGGAGGCGTGCTCGCCCCGTCGGGGGTCTTGGTCGTGTCGTCCGTCACAGCCACCGGGGAATCATGACAGGCCCGCCCGTGCGCGGGAGCCGGGACGGCGGACGAGGGCGCGGCGCGGTCCGGCGCCGCACGTCCGAGTGTCAGCGCGCCGACGTCGTCACCGCAGCGCCGGACGCGGGTGCGGGATGTCGATCAGCGGGGCGCCCTGCGCCTTGACGAGCTCGGCGACCACGGCGCGCCAGCATCTCTCCGCCTCGTGCAGGTGCCGGGCGACGTCCTCGGGCGCGACGTGCCCGGCGACCCCGAGCCCGTCGGCCGCGTCGAGCGCGTCCTGCGCGCGGTACAGCGCGACGCGCGCGGCCCGGTACTGCGGCGTGGACTGCGCCCACGGAGGCGTCGCGACCTCGAGCGCACCCGCGGCCTCGTCGAACATGGAGCGCACGAGCGCGACCGCGTGCGGGCGCTCCGCGAGCGACAGCCGCCCGGCGCCCGCAGCGACCGCCTGGACGACGCCCGACAGGGCCAGCCGCTGGACGGTGGAGTGCAGCGCGGTCGGGTCGATGCGCTGCGCGAGCAGGAGCGACAGCGTGCGCCCGAGCGTCGCCTCGTCGAGCTCGCGCCGCCGCCGACGAGCGCGCTCGGCCGCCTCCTGCGCCTGCTGGGCGCGCAGCGCCGCCGCGTGGGCCTCGCGCTCGCGCCGCTCCGCCTCGTGCCGCAGCGCGCTCTGGTGGCGCGTCACCACGTCCGCCGCGACGCGGACGTGGTGCTCGGACTCGACCTGCGCGCGCGCGACCAGCTCGCTCGCGAACGCGTTGAGCGGCGCCGCATGACCGGCGTCGGTGTAGCCGAACAGCGCGACGCGACGCTCGTCGGCCCACAGCACGGCCGTCTTGCTGTACCCGGCGCGGGAGTAGCACACGGCCGTCCGCCCGCCCGCCGCGCGGTGGAGCCGCTCGACCGTCTCGCGCGACACCGGCGAGCGGTAGTGCTCGACGAACGCCGCGAGGTCCTCGCCGACGAGGTCGAGGGCGCCCTCCTCGGGCGCCGCGGTCACGTGGGCGTCGAGCCGCGCGAGCACCAGGCGCGCGTGACGTTCGGCGAACCTCTCGGCCTCCCGCCACCGCGGGTCCTTGCGCACGGTGCTCACAGCCCTCGCCTCCCGCCAGGTCCGCTCGACCGTAGGGCGTGCGCGTCGTCGCCCGCGCGGCCCAACCGAGTGATCATCCGGGTGACGGGGTACCAGCACCTCGCCCGTGCGGGCGAATCTCGCCCGTGACCTGCGGGTTCGAGCCGCTCAGCCCTCGCGTGAGGCGTTCGGGCCGGAGGGGTCCGGGGCGCCCACCGCGACCGGTTCGCGCTCCTCGGGCGCGGGCGGTGCGGGCCGACGACGGCGGCGTCGGACGGCCACGACGACGAGCGCCACGAGACCGGCGACGACGAGCCACGGCAGCAGTGCTCCGAGCACCACCAACGTCACCGAGATCGTCGTGACCAGCGCCTCCCACCCCGCCTCGAGACCGGACAGGAAGGTGTCGGACTGCTCCTCCTCCTGCGGCTCGAGCGTGCCGGGCCCGGAGATCGTGACCTCGAGCGTCGAGAGCGAGACGCGGCCCTGCAGGCGCGCACGCTCCGACTGCAGCGACTCGAGCTCGGCCTGGCGCGACGACAGCGCGGTCTCCGCCTCGAGCAGCTCGCGCGTGCTCGTCGCCCCCTCCATGAGCGTCTCCATGCGCTCCACCGAGAGCTCGAGCGCGTGGATCCGGGCGTCGAGGTCCTGCGCCGCGTCGGTGACGTCCTCCACCTGCAGGTCCATGCTGGTGACCTGCGCGAGCTGCTTGAGCTTGTCGATGGTCGAGGAGACCTTGTCCGCCGGTACGCGGACGGTCATCGACGACACGGCGACCTCGGTCTCGCTCGCGGCCTGCTCCGAGCGTGAGTCGATGCGGCCGCCCGCGCCCTCGACGTGCGCCACGAGCGCGCGCGCCGTCGCGATCGGGTCCTCGGACTCGACCCAGACCGTGCCGGTCTGCACGACGAGACGCGCCTCGTTCGACGTGCCGGACGTCCCGCCCGGCGCCGACTCGTCCTGCGCGCCCTTGTCGCTCCCGCCACCGTCGGTGTCGGCCGCGACGCCGCCGGCGGGCGCCTGGTCGCCGGACTCGGCGCTCGCCGAGCAGCCGGCGAGCAGCAGCCCGACGAGCATCACCGCAGATGCCCAGGTCAGCGTGGACGGACGAGGTCGGCGCCGGGTGGTGGTCATGGTGCCGACCGTAGGGACTGCGGGTGTCGTGCGGGCGCACAGTGGCCCGATCGTGACGTCGTCGTCATCGGATCGCAGCCCGCACGGCTCCCGTGGCGCTCGGTCGGCCGCTCGGCCGACGGGGTGACTGAGGGATGAGAAGGCCCATGAATCCGGTTGACCCGGTCCTGGGGCCGACGTACGGTCCGCACGACGGGTCGACCTACGGCCCGGCTCGGAGCCCCCTCACGGGAGCCGCACAGCGGAGGTACGCGCCATGCACGGACGACGGGAGCATCCCGCGCGTTCCCGTGCCGTATGCGCGTGGTCGATGATCGCCGACGGGCGATACCTCCGCGCGTTCCGCTGTCCCTGCTGACGCCGAACGCGCCACCCCGCACCGCGCCGCACGCGCCCGCCCGGTCGACCCGGCGCCGACCGCGAGCCACCGCATCTGAGCTCGACGGCTCCGCCGCCCGCCACCGAGCCCGATCCTCCGGCCGGCTCCCAGGCGACCGACTCACGGCACCGGCGTCACCACCGAGGCTCGCGACCGACCCGCGGCCCTGCCCGACCCGGTCCAGCCGGGCGGCGTCCGCCCACCGAACCAGTCCCACACCCGCGCACCGCATGACCCGCGGTCCGCCCCGTGCTCGAGGAGTACACCGTGTCCCAGGTCCTCGACCTCCCCGTCCGCGCGACGCCGCTGCTCGGCGACGCCCCCACGCCCGACGAGGTGCCCGCCGGCGCACCCGTCGACGACGTCGTCGTCGTGTTCGAACGCAACGTCCCGGTCGCGGGCGGCTCGTTCCACGCGCGCGTCGCGCATGGGCCGGCCCGACCGGGTGACGCGCGGGTCGCCGAGCTCACGGGGGTCTGGGCGGTCCCCGGGCGTCGTCGCCGCGACCGGATCCGGCGCGCCCTGGCGGCGCTCGAGTCGAGCGCCGCGACCGCGGGGTTCGCGCGGCTGCAGGTCGCCGTGGACCCGGCGCGCACGGACGCGCTCGCGCTGCTGCGCGAGCGTCGCTTCACGCTGGTCACGACCCCCGACGAGCCGTCGAGCGAGGTCGAGCTGGAGAAGCGGCTCGCGTGAGCCGCGCGAGCACCGTCCCGGACCACAGGTGCTGGGCGGCGTACGCGCGCCACGGCGACCACGCCCGCGCGCGGGCCTCGACGTCGCGCGGCTTGTCCAGGCCGAGCGCCTGACGCAGCACCAGGTCGCCTGCGGGCAGCACGTCGCGAAGACCCGTGGCCCGCAGCGCGAGGTAGTCGGCGGTCCACGGCCCGATCCCGGGCAGCGCCAGCAGGCGTGCGCGGGTGCCCGCCGGGTCGTCCGTCGCGTGCAGGTCGAGCCCGTCGGCGCACGCGCGCGCGAGTCCGACGAGCGTGCGCGACCGGCTCGCGGGGACGCGCAGGGCCGCGCGCAGCTCGCCGGGGTCCGCGTCCGCGATCTGCGCGGCCGTGGGGAAGAGGGTGAGCCCACCGGCGTGCACGGTCCCGAGCGCCTGGGCGAGCCGCCCGGTGAACGTGCGTGCCGCGGCGAGCGAGACCTGCTGCCCGAGCACCGTCTGCGCGGCGACCTCGATCGCGTCGACGTGTCCCGGCACGCGCAGGCGCGGGCGTGCGGCGACGAACGGTGCGAGCACCTCGTCGTCGCGCAGGTGCGACACGGCGTCCGCCAGGTCGTCCGCCAGCCCGAACCACCGCGCGAGCAGCTCGCGCACCTGCTCCTGCGTCCACCCCGCGCGGCCGCTCGCCGTCGGCACGACGTGGGCGCGGACCTCGTCGTCCGCGAGGTGCACGACGAGGCGCCCGACGCCGCCGTCGCCGTCCGGGACCAGCCGCTCGACGGTGCCGACGGCCGGGTCGGCCGGGTCGGTCGTCAGGAGCTCGACGCCCGGGACCACGTGCGTCGCGAGGTAGGCGAGCGTCGCGGCCGCGTCGAACGGCACTCGCACGACCAGCGTCGTGGACGTCGGCGGGGGAGCGGCGGCGGGTGGCGTCATGGTTCGTCACCGTAGCTGGGGGGTCCTACGGTGGGCCCGTGCCCGTCGACCCCGCGCCGCGTGACCCGATGCCCACGGACCCCTTGCGACCGGACCGTGACGCACCGGACCCGATGCGTCATGCGTACGGCTCGCCGACGGCGACGGTGACCATCGTCGAGTTCGGCGACCTCGAGTGCCCGCACTGCCGCGCGGCCGCGCCCGTGCTGCGCGAGGTCGTCGAGGACTCGGGCGGTCGCGTGCGTCTGGTGTGGCGGCACTTCCCGCTGTTCGAGATCCACCCGCACGCGCTCACCGCGGCGCTCGCGGCCGAGGCGTTCGCGGCGCACGGTCGCTTCTGGGACCTGCACGACGCGGCGTTCGCGCACCAGGACCGCCTCGCGGACCCGGACCTGCGCAGGTACGCGAGCGACGCGGGGATCGATCCCGACGAGGTCGTCGGCGAGGCGGTGCAACGCTGGGCGCCCGCGGTCGAGGCCGACTACCTCGACGGCCTGGCCCACGACGTCGCCGGCACCCCGACGCTGTTCGTCGACGGCACCCGCTACACCGGCCCGATCACCGCCCCCGCCCTGCGCACCGCGACGTCCGGCTGACCACCCGGTAGCCGTGCCGGCGCCCTCGGCTGCGTGCGCCGCGACCCGGCGTGGCAGGGTGGGCGGGTGATGCGGACGGCGTTGGTGACGGGGGCGGGCAGGGGCATCGGGCGCGGGATCGCCCTCGGGCTGGCGCGTGCGGGGTACGACGTGGCGGTCGTCGGCCGGACCCGCGCGCACCTCGACGACACGGCGGCGGAGATCGCGCGGGAGGCGCCCGCGGCCACGGTCGTCGTGGCGGCTGCGGACCTCGTCGATGCGACGGAGGTGGCCGACGCGGTGGCACGCGCCGAGGACGGCCTCGGTGCGATCGGCCTCGTCGTCAACAACGCCGGCGTGATCGAGCACGACGAGACGGACTTCGCGTCCGACGACGTCGAGGACGCCTGGCGTGTCGTCGAGACGAACGTGCGCGGCCCGATGCTCGTCGCGCACGCCGTGCTCCCCGCGATGCTCGCGCGCGGCGAGGGACGGCTCCTGCAGGTCAACTCGGGCTCGGGCTACAACCTGCAGACGTCGTACACGGGCTACGGCATCAGCAAGGGCGCGCTCGGCCGGCTCACGGCGCTGCTCGACGCGCAGTACCGCGACCGCGGCATCCGCACGCTCGACCTCGCGCCGGGCGTCGTGGCGACGGACATGACCGCCGCGATGCCCGTGCACGCCGACCGCACGGCGTGGACGTCGGTCGACGAGGTCGTCGCGCTGGTCCGCGCGTTCGGCGACGGCGAGCTCGACGCGTTGTCCGGCCGGTTCGTGCGTGCCGGTGCGGACACGGTCGAGTCGCTGCAGGCCGCCGCCGAGGTGATCGTGCGCGAGGACGCGCGTCGGTTCCGTGTCCCGGCCTACGGCGCCGACGACCCGCTGGCCTGACCGCCGGCGCCGGACGCCTCGTCGTCCAGGTCCGTGACCGACGCCGACTCTGCGGACGCCGAGCCCACAGACGCCGAGCCCCCGGACGCCGCGCCGGACGACTCCGGGGCACGCCAGGGGAGCGGCGGGAGTGAGGTCGGCGCCTCGCGCGGCGGCGAGCACAGCGGGAGCCGCTCGCCGAGCCAGCGCAGCAGGACCGAGCCTGTCGCGGCGGCCAGCAACGACCCGGCGAGGATGCCGACCTTCGCCTGGCCCAGGTGCTCCTCGTCGTCGAACGCGAGCTCGGCGATGAACAGCGAGATCGTGAACCCGATGCCCGCGAGCACGGCGCCACCGAGCAGGTGCCCGTAGCGCACGCGTCCGGGCAGGTCGCCCATGCCGAGCCGGATCGCGATCGTGGACGCGCCGCTGATGCCGATCGCGTTGCCGACGACGAGTCCGACGACGACCGCGATGGTCAGGCGGGAGCGGGCGGCGTCGGCGAGCGACTCCGCGTCGAGCCGGACGCCCGCGTTCGCCAGACCGAACAGCGGCACGACGACGAACGCGCTCCAGGGGTGCAGCATGCGCTGCAGCCGGTCACCCGCGGGGACGGCCGCGCGCGCGGCGAGCTCGGCGAGGCGCTCGCGGTCCGCCGTGGTCTCCTCGACGAGGTCACGCGCGTACCAGCGCACGGCCTCGACGTCCTCGCGACGGGGTGCGGTCGCCGGCACGACCAGCCCGACGGCCACTCCCGCGAGCGTCGCGTGCACGCCGGAGGCCTGCACCGCGACCCACAGCGCCACGCCGCACAGCACGTACGGCAGGAGCCGCCACACGCGCAGCCAGCGCAGGACGAGCATCGCGACGACGAGCGAGCCCGCGACGCCGAGTGCGATCAGGTCGACGTCGTCGGTGTAGAAGACGGCCATGACGGTGATCGCGCCGATGTCGTCGACGATCGCGAGCGTCAGCAGGAACAGCCGCAGCCGGTCGGGGCACGCCGGCCCGAACAGCGCGAGGATCCCGACGAGGAACGCGGTGTCGGTCGACATCACCACGCCCCACCCGTGCCGCACGTCGGTGCCCGCCGTGATCGCGAGGAACAGCAGCACCGGCACGACGAGCCCGCCGAGCGCCCCCATCGCGGGCACGGCGACGCTGCGCCGGTCGCGCAGCTCACCACGCGTCGCCTCGCGGCTGATCTCGAGCCCGACGACGGTGAAGAACACGGCCATCGCCGCGTCGTTGACCCAGCCGTGCAGCGTCAGGTCGAGCGACCAGTCGCCCACGTGCAGCCCCGCGGTGGTGTCCCACAGCGCGTGGTAGGCCGACTCCCAGGGGGAGTTGACCCACACGAGGGCGATGACGGTCGCGGCGAGCAGCACGAGGGCCGACCCGGCCTCGGTGCGCAGGAAGTCCCGCACGTTCGGCGTCAGGGACGGCACGCGGACGCGCAGCGCCGGCCCGACGCTCGTGCTGGTCGAGCTCGCCGTCACAGGTCGCGTTCGGCGTCGCCGCGCAGGGAGGCGACGTGGTCCGGCACGTAGGTGGACAGCTCGCGCGGTGGGCGCTCGTAGCCGGAGGACGGTGCGGGGCGGTCGGGCAGGACGACCTTCTCGTGCGGCACGTCCGTGTACGGGATCGTCGACAGCAGGTGCGCGATCATGTTGAGCCTCGCGTGCTTCTTGATGTCGCTCTCGACCACGAACCAGGGGCTCGCGGGCACGTCGGTGTGGACCATCATCTCGTCCTTGGCCCGCGAGTAGTCCTCCCACTTGGAGATCGACTGCAGGTCGGTGGTGGACAGCTTCCACTGGCGCAGCGGGTCGGCGAGGCGGGAGCGGAACCGCCGGAGCTGTTCCTCGTCCGAGACCGAGAACCAGTACTTGCGCAGCAGGATCCCGTCCTCGACGAGCATCTGCTCGAAGATCGGGGTCTGGCGCATGAACGTCGCGTACTCCTGCGGCGTGCAGTACCCCATGACGCGTTCGACGCCCGCGCGGTTGTACCAGGAGCGGTCGAACAGCACGATCTCGCCAGCGGCGGGCAGCTGCGCGACGTAGCGCTGGTAGTACCACTGCGTCTTCTCGCGCTCGGTGGGCGTGGGCAGCGCGGCGATGCGCGCGGTGCGCGGTGAGAGGTACTCGGAGATCCGCTTGATCGTGCCGCCCTTGCCGGCTGCGTCGCGGCCCTCGAACACCACCGCGATGCGCGCCCCGGTGGCCCTGGTCCACTCCTGGACCTTGACGAGCTCGGTCTGCAGGCGGAACAGCTCGGCCTCGTAGACCGCGTCCGGGATCTTCTGGGCGGCGCGGCCCGCCTTCTTCGCCTTCTTCCCCTTCGTCCCCATGTCGGGACGCTACCGCGCCGCACGCGTGCGGTCGCCGGGAGTCGAGGACGAGGCACCTGGGCGCGGTCCGTCGCGCGGGCGCGGGCGACGACGAGGCGTGACCGGCGGCCGCCGGCGGCGACGCCGTCGATGCGTCGCAGGTGCGTGCCGAGACGATCGCGCGCGCCGCAGATGCGGCCCTAGAGTGGGGTCCCGTGACGCACTATCGGATCAGCGAGGCCGCCGAGCTGCTCGGCGTCAGCGACGACACCGTGCGCCGGTGGGTCGACGCCGGTGCGCTGCCCGCGACGACGGATGCCGCGGGACGCGCCGCGATCGTCGGTGCCGACCTCGCCGCGTTCGCGGTCGAGCGCGCGGCTGCGCCCGACGACCCCGCGGCGCACCGCTCGTCGGCGCGCAACCGGTTCTCGGGGCTCGTCACCGCGATCACGGCCGACACCGTGATGGCGCAGGTCGAGCTCCAGTGCGGGCCGTTCCGCGTCGTCTCGCTCATGTCCAGCGAGGCGGTGCGGGAGCTCGGGCTCGAGGTCGGCTCGCGCGCCTCGGCGGTCGTCAAGGCGACGACGGTCGTCGTGGAGACCACCAGCGGGGTGCGGTGAGGCGGCGTACGGTCGCAGGCGCCGCGCTCGGCCCTGTGCTCGCGGTCGCGCCCGTGCTTGCGGTCGCGCTCGCCGCGGTACTCGCGGGGTGCGGCTCGTCGTCCGCGCCCGCCGGGGGTGCGCCGGCGTCGTCGGCCGGGGCCGGTCACGCGCCGGGCGGTGAGCTGACCGTGTTCGCCGCTGCGTCCCTCGAGCCCGTGATCGACGAGCTCGCGGCCGCGTTCACCGCCCAGCACCCGGGTGTGACGTTCGCGCGCGTGACGTACGACGGCTCCTCGACGCTCGCGACGCAGCTCGTCGAGGGTGCGCATGCCGACGTCCTGGTCACGGCCGATCCCGCGAGCATGCAGACGGTGGCCGACGCCGGGCTGGTCGACGGCGAGCCCGCCGTCGTCGCCACCAACACGCTGCAGATCGTCGTGCCGGCGGGCAACCCGGACGGCCTGACCTCGCTCGCGGACCTGGCGGCGCTGTCCGCGCACGGCGGCAAGGTCGTGGTCTGCGCGGCGCAGGTGCCGTGCGGCGCGTCCGCCGCGAGCGTCCTGGAGTCCGCCGGCGTGACCCTCGTGCCCGCGAGCCTCGAGCAGAACGTCACCGCCGTGCTCACCAAGGTGACCGCGGGGGAGGCCGACGCGGGCCTCGTGTACCGCACGGACGTACTCAAGGCCGGCGACGCCGTCGAGGGCGTCGACTTCACCGAGTCGTCCGAGGCCGTCAACGCCTACCCGGCTGCGGTGCTGACCGACGTCACGGCCCCGGCCGTCGCGCGTGCGTTCGTCGACTTCCTCGTCTCGCGCGAGGGCCAGACCCTCCTGGCCGCGCGAGGCTTCGCCCCGCCCTCCGAGGCGGGCTGACCGATGCCGCGCCCTGCCCCGACCGCAGCAGCCCCGACCGCACCTGCACCGATCGCATCCGCACCGATCGCATCCGCACCGACCGCATCCGTCCCGACGGCGCCCGCCCCGACGCCTCGCTGCGCGACGGCCGGACGTGCGAGGGGGCGCAGGTGACGACGACGAGCGTGCGCGGGCCGGGCGCGCCGCGGCTGCTGTGGCTGCCCGCCGCGCTCGCGGTCGGACTGCTGGTGATGCCGGTCGTCGCGCTCGTCGTGCGCGCGAGCTGGGCCACGCTGCCCGAGGACGTGTCGTCGCAGGCCGCGCGTCAGGCGCTCGCGCTGTCGCTCGGCACGTCGCTCGCCGCGACCGCGTGCTGCCTCGTGCTCGGGGTCCCGCTGGCCCTGGTGCTCGCCCGCGCGACGGGCTGGGCCGCCGACGTGCTGCGCGCCCTGGTCACGCTGCCGCTCGTGCTGCCGCCGACCGTCGGCGGCATCGCGCTGCTCTACCTGCTCGGCCGACGCGGGCTCGTCGGGCGCTCGTTGGACGCGTGGTTCGGCGTGACGATCCCGTTCACGACGACGGCGGTGGTGATCGCGCAGGTGTTCGTCGCGATGCCGTTCCTGGTGCTGGGGCTCGAAGGCGCGCTGCGGACGGCCGGCACGCGGTTCGAGACCGTCGCGGCGACGCTCGGCGCGGGGCGCTGGACCACGCTGCGGCGCGTGACGCTGCCGCTCGCGGCACCCGGGCTGCTGGCCGGGACGGTGCTGTGCTTCGCGCGGGCGCTCGGCGAGTTCGGCGCCACCGCCCTGTTCGCGGGGAACACGCCGGGCGTCACGCAGACCATGCCGCTGGCGATCTACGCAGCCTTCAACGGCGCGGGCGTGACGCAGGGCGCCGCGGTCGCGCTGTCGTTGCTGCTCGTCGTCGCGGCCGTCGCGGTGCTGCTCGTCGCCCGCGCATGGCGACCGGGCCGGATGGCGGGCGCATGAGCGACCTCGACGGGACGGTGATCGGGCGCGGGCAGGGGCGTGCCGTGGGGCGTCCCGGTGGAGGCGCCCGCGGTGGGCCGGGTGGGCAGCCGGACGACGCAGCGCGCGGTGCGCTGGTCGCGGACGTGCACGTGCGGCGTGGTGCGTTCACGCTCGCGGCCGCGCTCGCGGTCGAGCCCGGGCGGGTCACCGCGGTGCTCGGGCCGAACGGCGCGGGCAAGTCGACGCTCCTCGCGCTGCTGGCGGGCACGCTCGGCGTCGAGCGCGGGCACGTGCGCGTGGGGGACCGCGTGCTGACCCGGACGATGCCGGGCGAACGCGACGTGCACGTGCCCGTGGACCGGCGGTCGGTCGGGCTGCTCGGGCAGGACCCGCTGGTGTTCCCGCACCTCGACGTGCTCGAGAACGTCGCGTTCGGGCCGCGCGCCGCGGGGGTGCGGCCGGCGCACGCGCGCGACGAGGCGGCGGCGTGGCTCGAGGCCGTGGGGCTGGGCGACCTCGCGCGTCGTCGGCCCGACGAGCTCTCGGGCGGTCAGCGCCAGCGGGTGGCGCTCGCGCGCGCGCTCGCGGCCCGCCCCGACGCGCTCCTGCTCGACGAGCCCTTCGCGCAGCTCGACGTGCGCACCGCCGCCGAGCTGCGCGACGTGGTGCGCGAACACGTGCGCGCCGCGCGCGTGCCGACCGTGCTGGTCACGCACGACGTGGTCGACGTGCTCGCGCTCGCGGACCACGTCGTCGTGCTGCACGACGGCGACGTGGTCGAGCAGGGCGACCCTGTGACCGTCCTCACGGACCCGGTCCACCCCTTCACCGCCGCCCTGGCCGACCTCAACCTCCTGCGCGTCACTCCGATCACCCCTGCAGGTGCCGGCGCGCCGGCCCTGCTCCGCTCCCCGTCGCTCGCGCTGACGGTCCCCGCCGACGCCTTCGCCTCGTGGGTGGAGAAAGCGTCGGCTGGCGTGACCTTCTCCACCCACGACGCGTGGCAGCTGACGTTCTCACCCGGTGACGTGCGGATCTGCGGCGTTGCCGACGGGACGGGGGACCGGCCGGGGGACGGAGCGGCCGACGCGCGTGCCGACGACGTGTCGGCGCGCGACGGCCGGGCCCAGCTCGCGTGGGACGCCGTCGTCGTCGACGTCGAGCGGGGGCCGCGGGGCCTGCGCGTGCGCACGACCGACGACGTGCTCGTCGACGTCGCGGCGGCGAGCGCCGTGGCGCTCGACCTGCGGCCGGGCAGTCCCGTCCGGCTGCGCGTCGCGGCCCCCGACGTGCGCGTCCGCGCCGTCTGACGGCCCCCGTCCCGCACGCGCGTCGGCCCTCGTCCCGCACGCGCGTCGGGCGACTTCTCACACGCGCGTCGGGCGACCCGTGCGCGAAAGGTTCCCGCGACGCAACAGCGGGACCACCGGTACCGAAACATCCCGTTCCTAGCGTCAGGCACGTCCGAGCCCCCACCGAGCCCCGGAGGCCCCCATGGCGCAGCCGCTCGCGACCGTCGACCCGCAGGCGTCGACCCCCACCGCCGTCCCGACACCGGTCGCCGCTCCTGGTGCGCCGCTCGTCCACCGTCCCGGCCGCTGGATCGACGGCTGGGACCCGCAGGACGAGGGGCAGTGGTCGACCGTCGGGCGGCCGATCGCCCGGCGGAACCTGATCCTGTCGATCTTCGCGGAGTTCCTCGGCTTCGCCGTGTGGGCGCTGTGGAGCATCGTCGTGCCCCAGCTGCCCGCGGCGGGGTTCGCCCTCAGCGTGGACCAGATGTTCTGGCTCATCGCGGTGCCGAGCCTCGTCGGCGCCACCCTGCGTATCCCGTACACGTTCGCGGTGCCGCTGTTCGGCGGCCGCAACTGGACCATCGTGTCCGCGCTGCTCCTGCTCGTGCCGACGATCAGCCTCGCGGTCGTCGTGCAGAACCCGGACACGTCGTTCGGCGTGCTGCTCGGGGTCGCCGCGCTCGCCGGGCTCGGCGGCGGCAACTTCGCCTCGTCGATGGCCAACATCTCCTTCTTCTACCCGGAGCGTGAGAAGGGCCGTGCCCTGGGGCTCAACGCCGCGGGCGGCAACCTCGGCACCGCCGCGGTCCAGCTCGCGGTGCCGCTCGTGATCGTCTCCGGTGCGGGCGTCGCGCTCGAGCGTGCGGGGCTGATGTTCGTGCCGCTCGCGATCCTCGCGGCGGTCCTGGCGTGGCGCTGGATGGACAACCTGTCGCACGCGAAGTCCGACCCGCGGTCCTACGGTGTGGCGGCCCGTCAGCGGCACACCTGGATCATCTCGTTCATCTACATCGGCACGTTCGGCTCGTTCATCGGCTTCTCGGGCGTGTTCCCGACGCTGATCAAGGGCACGTTCCCCGAGATCACGGCGTCGGTGGCGTTCCTCGGTGCGCTCGTCGGCTCGGTGGCCCGGCCGCTCGGCGGGATCCTCGCGGACCGGCTCGGCGGCGCACGCGTGACGATCGCGGCGTTCGCGGTCATGGCGGCGGGCGTGGTCTCGGCGATCGCCGCGCTGCGGTCCCACAGCTTCGGCGCGTTCCTCGCGTCGTTCCTGGTGCTGTTCGTCGCGACGGGTGCGGGCAACGGCTCGGTCTACCGGATGATCCCCGCGGTCTTCCGGCACGGCGCCACGGACGACGAGGACCGGGCACGGCGCGCGCGGTCCGCGGCCGGCTGCCTGGGCATCGCGGGAGCGGTCGGGGCGTTCGGCGGGTTCCTCATCCCGCGCGGCTTCGCGATCTCGACGTCGCAGACCGGCAACATCCAGGCGGCCCTGTGGGTCGTCGTCGGGATGTACGCGGTGATGGCGTTCGTGACGTGGGCGGTGTACTCGCGGCGCGGGTCGTCGTTCGGCCAGACGGTGATCTGAGGCCCCTTGACGACCACCACCACTGCTCCGCAGGGGAGCACGCCGTCGCTCGAGCAGGTCGCGACGGTGTGCTCCTACTGCGGCGTCGGCTGCGGCATCGTCCTCGACGTCGCGCGCGACGACGAGGGGAACCGCGTCGCGCGCTCGGCGCGGGGCGACCGGTCCCACCCCGCGAACGCCGGCCGGCTGTGCACCAAGGGCGCGACGAGTGCCGACATGCTCGCCGCGGGCGGGCGCGCCACGCGTGCGCTCGTGCGTCCCGAGCGCGGCGCGGAGCCCGAGGCGACGGATCTCGACGAGGCGATCGACCTCGTCGCCCGCCGCCTGCGCGAGGTCGTCGAGACGCACGGACCGGACGCGCTCGCGTTCTACGTGTCCGGGCAGATGAGCCTCGAGGCGCAGTACCTCGCGAACAAGCTCGCCAAGGGCTACGTGCGCACGCACCAGATCGAGTCGAACTCGCGCCTGTGCATGGCCAGCGCGGGCACGGGCTACAAGCTCTCGCTCGGAGCGGACGGGCCGCCCGGGTCGTACGACGACCTCGACCACGCCGACGTGTTCCTCGTCATCGGCGCGAACATGGCCGACTGCCACCCGATCCTGTTCCTGCGCCTGCTGGACCGCGTCAAGGCGGGCGCGAAGCTCGTCGTCGTCGACCCTCGTCGCACCGCGACCGCCGACAAGGCGGACCTGTTCCTGCAGGTCCGGCCGGGTACGGACATCGCGCTGCTGAACGGGCTGCTGCGGCTCGTCGTCGAGGCGGGCGGCCTCGACGAGGAGTTCGTGAGCGAGCACACCGACGGCTGGGACGCCGTCGAGGCGATGCTCGAGGACTACCCGGCCGACGAGGTGGCGCGCCTGACGGGCGTGCCGGAGGCGGACCTGCGGGCCGCAGCCGCGCTCATCGCGGGCGCCGCGAACTGGGTCTCGTGCTGGACCATGGGTCTCAACCAGTCCACGCACGGGACCTGGAACACGAACGCCCTGGTCAACCTGCACCTCGCGACGGGGGCGATCTGCCGCACCGGGTCCGGCCCGTTCTCGCTCACCGGGCAGCCCAACGCCATGGGCGGGCGCGAGATGGGCTACATGGGACCGGGCCTGCCGGGGCAGCGGTCGATTCTCGACGCCGACGACCGCGCGTTCGTCGAGGGGGTCTGGGGTCTGGCGCCCGGGACGTTGCGCGCCGACTTCACCGGCCGCGGCACGGTCGACATGTTCGAGCGCATGGCCGCGGGTGAGATCAAGGCGTGCTGGATCGTGTGCACCAACCCGGTCGCCTCGGTCGGGAACCGACGCACGGTCATCGAAGGGCTCGAACGCGCCGAGCTCGTCGTGACGCAGGACGCGTTCGCGGAGACCGAGACCAACGCGTACGCGGACGTCGTGCTGCCGGGCGCGCTGTGGTCGGAGTCCGACGGGGTGATGATCAACTCCGAGCGCAACCTCACGCTCGCGCGCGGTGCGCTGCGCCCGCCGGGGGACGCCCTGCCCGACTGGCAGCTCATCGCGCGCGTCGCGACCGCGATGGGCTACGACGGGTTCGACTACGCGTCGTCGCAGGAGGTGTTCGACGAGCTGTGCGCGTTCGCGAACCCGCGCACCGGCTACGACCTGCGCGGGGTGACGTACGAACGTCTGCGCGAGGGGTCCGTGCAGTGGCCGGCCGCCCCCGGATCGCCACGCCGCAACCCGATCCGCTACCTCAACGACGGCGTGAGCCAGCCGCTGCTCGAGCGTCCCGACGGCACGCGCCCGCGCCTGCACTTCCCGACCCCGACGGGCCGTGCCCAGTTCCACGCGCGGCCCCACCTGCCCGCCGCCGAGCTGCCCGACGACGACTACCCGTTCGTGCTCAACACCGGTCGCGTGCAGCACCAGTGGCACACGCTGACCAAGACCGGCAAGGTCGCCAAGCTCACCAGGCTCGCGCCGGGACCCTTCGTCGAGATCCACCCGTCCGACGCCGCCGCGCTGGGCGTGCGCGACGGCACGCACCTGGAGATCGCGTCGCGACGCGGCCGGGCGGTGCTGCCCGCGGTCGTGACGGACCGCGTGCGCCCCGGCGCGCTGTTCGCGCCCTTCCACTGGAACGACCTGTTCGGGGAGTACCTCGCCGTGAACGCCGTGACCAGCGACGCCGTGGACCCCGTCTCGTTCCAGCCCGAGCTCAAGGTGTGCGCGGTCGCCGTCACGCCGGTGGCGACACCGCCCGGCGCGGCGGGCGCGGAGCAGCCGGCGGGCGTCGGCGGGGCGCTCGACGGTGCAGTGCTCGACGATGCCGCGCACGACGGCGCAGGTTCGTCGTCCGGGGTGGTGACCTCGGCGCTCGACCCCGACGACGACGCCCGCACGCGCGGCGGGCTGACCCCCGGCGCGCTGGCGATCCGCGCGCTGGGGGCCGCGCTGGGTCTCGACGGCCTCACCCCGCCGAGCCTCGGCGACGACGAGCGCCGCTACCTCGCGGGCTTCCTCGCCGGGCTGGGCGGGGGAGCGCCGGGCACTCCCGTGCTGCCGCCGACCGCGCCCCTCGACCCGGACCAGGCGCTGTGGGTCGACGGGCTGC
Source organism: Cellulomonas persica (assembly GCF_007989825.1). Lineage (GTDB taxonomy): Bacteria > Actinomycetota > Actinomycetes > Actinomycetales > Cellulomonadaceae > Cellulomonas > Cellulomonas persica. Next base: position 126,189 of record NZ_BJUA01000003.1, read on the forward strand.
TCGCGGGACTCTTCTCGCGCACGCCCGACCCGCGCGCGGGCAGGGCGGGCGACGGGGCCGACGGCCGGGGCACGGCCCGGCGCGTGCGGCAGGTCGTGGTGCTGTGGGCGTCCCAGACCGGCACGGCCGAGGAGCTCGCGGGGACGGTGGCGCAGCGCCTGGGCGCGCTGGGTCTCGACCCGCGCTGCGTCGCGATGGACGACTGCCTGCCCTCGGACCTTCCGACGGGCGCCGATCTCCTGCTCGTGACCAGCACGTTCGGGGACGGGGACGCACCCGACAACGGCACGGCGTTCTGGGAGTCGGTCGCCGCGGCCGACGCGCGTCGGCTCGACGGGTCGCGTTTCGCCGTGCTCGCGCTCGGTGACTCGAGCTACGACCGGTTCTGCGGTCACGGCCGCCGGCTCGACCACCGCCTCGAGGAGCTCGGCGCGTCGCGGCTCGTCGACCGCGTCGACGTCGAGCCCGGGGACGACGACCGTGCGCAGGCCTGGATCGACGCGGTCGTCCGGACCCTCGCGCCCGACGGTGCGCCGGAGCCGACGCACGCCGCGCCTGAGGGGCAGGGCGCACCCGCAGGGCCGCGCACCGCCGCGGGCCCGGTCGACGTCGCCGCGGCGCCCGAGGGCCCCGCGCGCGCGACACGTCAGCGCCCGGGCACCGCGCGGCTCGTCGAGAACCGCCTGCTGTCCCTGCCCGGCTCTGCCAAGGAGGTCCGGCAGATCGTCCTCGACGTCGCCGACAGCCCGCGCGCCGTCACCTACCGCGCGGGTGACGCGCTGTCGGTCCGGCCGACGAACTCGGACGCCCTGGTCGACGAGTGGCTCGCGGTCACCGGATGGGACCCGGAGCAGCAGGTCGACGTCGAGGGCCAGGGCATGCGCCTGCGCGACGCGCTGACCACCGAGCTCGACATCACGCGCGTGTCGCACGACCTGCTCACGCTGGTCGCCGAGCGGTCCGGGGACGCCGAGCTGCGTCGCGTCCTGCGGCCCGGCAACGGGAGCGACCTGGCGCGCTGGACCTGGTGCCGGCAGGCCGTCGACGTCGTCGCCGAGCTCGCCCCGGACGTCCCCGCGGCCGACCTCGTCGCCGTCCTGCGCCGCATCGCGCCGCGGCAGTACTCGATCTCGTCGAGCGCACGCGTCAGCCCTGACCGGGTGGCGCTCACGATGTCCGTCGTGCGCTACACGTCGCCGTCGGGCGCGGCGCGCGGCGGACTCTGCTCGACCTTCCTGGCCGACGCGCCGCTCGACACGCTCGTCCCCGTCCACGTCCAGCCGAACGCGCACTTCCACCCGCCCGCGGCGGACGTCCCCGCCATCATGGTCGGCCCCGGCACGGGTGTCGCGCCGTTCGTCGGGTTCCTCGCGGACCGCGCCGCCGCCGGGCACACTGGACGCAACTGGCTGTTCTTCGGCGAGCAGCACCGGGCCACGGACTTCTACTACCGCGACGAGCTGTCCCGCATGATCTCCGACGGCACGCTCGACCGGCTCGACACCGCGTTCTCGCGCGACCAGCGGTCGAAGGTGTACGTGCAGGACCGGATGCGCGAGCACGGCGCGCGGCTGTGGGCGTGGCTGCAGGACGGCGCGTCGTTCTTCGTGTGCGGGGACGCCTCCCGCATGGCGAAGGACGTCGACACGGCGCTGCGCGAGATCGTCGCGACGCACGGCGGCCTGTCGCCCGACGCGGCCGACGCCTACGTCAAGGACCTCACGACGACCCGCCGCTACGTGCGCGACGTGTACTGAGCACGGGCGAGGGGGCCCCGCGCTCAACCCACCTGGACCTGGACGTAGTCGTACCCCGTCGCGCCGTCGGGCAGCACACCCGCGGCCGCACCCGTCTGCGGTCCGTCGGGGTCGAACGCGCGCACCCGCAGCTCGTGCCGGCCCGGCTCGGTGGCCGTCCACGTCCAGCGCCACTGCCGCCACGAGTCGATCCCGCCCGAGTCGGCGAGCGTCGCGTCCTGCCACGGCCCGCGGTCGACCTGCACCTGGACGCGCGTGATCCCGCGGTGCTGCGCCCACGCCGTCCCGGCGACGACGACCTCGCCCGCATCGAGCTGCGCGCCGTCACCGGGCACGTCGATCCGCGACTGCGTCTTGACCGGGCCGTGCGGCGACCACCCGCGATCCGTCCAGTACGCCGTCGCGTCCGCGAACCGCGTGACCTCGAGCTCGGTGACCCACTTGGTCGCGGACACGTACCCGTACAGCCCCGGCACGACGAGCCGCACGGGGAACCCGTGGGCGACGGGTAACGGCGCACCGTCCATCCCGACCGCCAGGAGCGCGTCCCGGTCATCGGTCAGCGCCGCGAGCGGGGTCGACGCCGTCCAGCCGTCGGCGCTGCGCGACAGCACCATGTCCGCGTCGCCGAGCGGCCGGGCGCGGGCCAGCACCTCGCGCACCGGCAGCCCGAGCCACCTCTGGTTCCCGACGAGGTCGCCGCCCACCGGGTTCGACACGCAGCACAACGTCACCCACGCCTCGACCAGGTCGGACGCGAGCAGCTCGTCCCACGTGAGCTCGACCTCCTGCTCGACGAGCCCGTGCACGCGCAGCGTCCACGTCGTCGGGTCCACCTGCGGCACGACGAGCGCGGTGTCGATCCGGTAGAAGTCGTCGGGCGGCGTCGCCCACGGCCCCACGCCGTCCGCGCCGACGTCGACCCCGGCCGGGACCGCCGGCGCAGCGGTCCGCGGGGCGGGCAGGCGGATCGTGTCCCGCACGGCGGTCACCGCGCGCCCCGCCGCGCCGGCGAGCCGGCCCATCGCGACCGCCACCAGCCCGAGCGCGGTCGCGACGCCCGCGGCCTGCAGGAACCGCCGGCGGTCGGTCCCGCGCGTGACCTCCGTCGCCGGACCGTCGTCCGCCGACCGCCCCTGGCCTTCGGGCACGTCGGTCGGCCCGGTGTCCTCCCCGCGCCCTGTCGGGTCGTCGGCGCGTCGCTGTCGTCGCGGTCGGGTCACGTCACGAGGGAGTCGGTCGACGAGCGCCTTGAGCGTCCACAGCCCGGCGACGGTGCCCGCGAACGACGGGATCATGGCCGTCCAGGACGCGTCCGGCCGGCCGAGCGCCGCCGCCATCGCGACGAGCCCGAGGACGACGACCACCGCGGCGCCCCACGCCCAGCGCCGCGCGGCGAGCACCCCGGCGAGCGCCGCCAGCGCCGCGAGGACGACGGCCTCGCCGATCATCAGGACGGCCTTGTCCGCCGTGCCGAACGTCGAGGCGGCGACCTCCTTGAGCCACGCCGGCGTCGCGTCGACGAAGGCCGCCCCGACCGCGACCAGCGGGTCCGTCGGCGCCCCGGCCACGATCGCGACCAGCGACCCGACCCCGACCGTGACGACGCCCGCGGCGAGCCCGGCGAGCGCCGCGGCCCATGCCGGTGCGCGCGCCGGACCGTCGGACGGGCGTGGCGCGGGCGGTGTGGACGGGTGCGCCGCGCCGGGGGCGGGCGTCGCTCCCTCCGGAGCGGCTGTCGTCATCACCCCATGCTCCGACCAGAACCGCGTGAGGACCAGGGGTCTCGGTGCTGCGGATCTGGGGTGCGCGCGTGTCGGAGCGGGTGCGCCGGCTCGGTGGCAGGCCGGTGCTGTGACCGTCGTCGCGTCGCCGACGGGCAGACAGCGCGGCCTGTCACTGCCACGCTGGGGCCATGAGGGACCAGCGCGAGCGCCCCGGCAGACCGACGACGCGTGCGCTCGTGGTCGACGGCGGCAAGCACGCCGTGGCGCTCGGCGTGAGCGCAGGGGTGTGGTTCGCGGCGCTCACCTCGTCCCGGGTCTCGTGGGACGCCGAGGGCGCGGCTGTGCTCGCACGCGGCGTCGGCGCGCTGCTGGTGCTCGTCCTGGTCGGGCACCTGCTGCCGACGGCGCTGCTTCGTCAGGTGTCGTGGCTCTGGAGCTCGTTCGCCACGGCCGGTGCCGTCCTGGCGTGGACGGTGCTCTCGGCGGGGACCAGTCGCGGCGACGTCCTCGCGACGGTCCCGTTCGGCCTGCTGATCGTCGTCCTGCCCGTCCTGGTGCTCACGACCGCGCTGCGCACGTTCGTCCGACCGCTGCGCCCCACGCGCGCCCTGCGCACGCCGCTCACCGCTGCGATGGCGCACACCCCTGACGCGCCCGCGGCCTGACCCGGCGGTCCGCTCGGACCGAGGCGCTCAGAGCGCGGGCGAGGCCAGCGAGCGGGGGACGCGGTCGCCGTGGCCGGCAGCGCGCAGCGCCGAGCGCACACGCTCCGCGGCTGCGTCGAGGGCGTCGGCGGGGACGTCGGTGCGGGCGTTGGCGAACGTCAGGCTGGCCTCGTCCCACGCCGGGAGCACGTGCAGGTGCAGGTGTGGCACCTCGAAGCCGGCGACGAGCAGCGCCGCGCGCGGCGCGTCCCACTCGGCCTTGACCGCCGCGCCGATCGTGCGCGCGACGACCGCGAGGTGCGCGATCACGTCGTCGGGGGCCGCGGTGAGCTCGGCGACCTCGGCGCGCGGGACGACGAGGACGTGACCGTCGGTGATCGGGGCGATGGTCCCGAACGCGACGCACACGTCGTCGGCCCACACGAACCGTCCGGGGATCTCGCCGTCGATGATCTTGGTGAAGAGCGTGGCCATGCGCCCAAACTAGTCCGCACGGACCCGACGACGCGGGCCCGGCGACGGACGCCAGGCGCGCGTCGTGGTCGGGCCGTGGTCGCGGTCAGCCGCGGCGCAGGGCCTCGCGCACCTTCATGCGACCACCGGAGTGCAGCACCGCACCGGAGTAGATCCGGCCCGCGAGCCAGACCAGCACGGGGATGAGCGCGAGCGACAGCCCGAGCGCGAGCAGGACCTCCCAGGTCTCGGCGGCGCCGAGCGCGATCCGGATCGGCATCAGCATCGGTGAGCAGAACGGCACGAACGACAGCCACGTCGCCAGCTCGTTCGTCGGGTCCCACGGCAGGACGGAGATGCCGAGGACGTACGGGACGATCATCAGCGTCATGACCGGGCCGATCACCGAGCCGACGTCCTCCTGCCGGGACACGAGCGCCCCGAGCGCGCCGAGGACCAGCGCGTACATCGCGAACCCGACGACGAACCAGATCAGCGCCCAGACCGCGGTCGACCCCAGGTCGAGCGAAGACGAGTCCAGCAGTCCCAATGCCGTCGCGGTACCCGCCCCCGCGCCGACGACGAGCACGACCTGCAGCAGCCCGACGACGCCGATGCCGAGCACCTTGCCCGCCATGAGCTGAGCGGGCCGCACGGACGCCAGCAGGAGCTCGACGACCCGGCTCGACTTCTCCTCGACGACGCCCTGGGCGACGAGCTGCCCCGCGGTCATGAGCGAGATGAACAGCAGGATGCCGGCGATGAAGCCGCCGACGATCTGGCCCCCGTCGCGCTCCGGCTCGGGCTCGAGCGCGACGACCTGCGGCGCGGCCGAGGCGATCTGCTCGGAGACGTCGGCGGGGTCGCCGCCGAGGTCGGTCACGGCGGACGCGAGCGCGAGCTGCTGGGCGAACGCCGTGAGCACGGGCTGCATCGTCTCGCCGACGGCGGTCTCGACCTGGACGTCGAACGTCGGGTCGACCGAGGTGACGACGAGCGCCACGTCGCCGTCGCGCAGCGCCTGCTCGCCCGCCGCGGCATCGGCGACGTCGGTCGTCTCGACCGTGACGCCCATGCCCGTGGCGGTGGCCTCGAACGCGGTCGCGGCAGCGGATGCCTCGGGCGTGAAGCCGACTTTCGTGGCGTCGTCGTTCCCGCCGACGAGGTCGAGCAGCAGCCCGCCGAGGACGACGGCGGCGACGAACAGCGCGGTCGTCCAGAGGAAGGCCTTCGTCCGGACCCGGGTCGAGATCTCCCGGCCGGCGACGAGACGGATCGCGGCGCCCGTGCTGAGCTCGCCGGTCGCGGCGGGGGCGGGTCGCGTCGACGTGGGCGTGCTCATGCGGTCACCTCGGCGGGGGTGCGGTCGGTGGTGGCGGAGGAGTCGTCGCTCGCGACGACGTGGCGGTACAGCTCGACGAGCGACGGGCGCACCCGGGCGAACTCGCGCACCGGTCCGGCGGCGACGGCCGCGCCGAGGAGCTCCTGGTCGACCTCGGCGAGACCGGCGTCGGTGACCTCGACGACGCTGCGGTACACCGTGCCCGTGCCGGCGACCGGCTCCGACGAGACGAGGCGCGCCGCGGGCACGCGGGCCAGCCAGCCGTCGGGCGTCGGCCCTTCGACGACCCATCGTCGTTCGGGCGTGCTGCGCAGCTCGTCGATCCCACCGATGGCGACCATCGAGCCGGAGCGCACGATCCCCACGCGGTCGCACAGCCGCTCGACGAGCTCGAGCTGGTGCGACGAGAACATCACGGGGACGCCCGCGGCGGCTTGGTCGCGCAGCACCTGGCTCATCACGTCGACCGCGACCGGGTCGAGCCCGGAGAAGGGCTCGTCGAGCACGAGGATGTCGGGGGAGTGCACGAGCGCGGCTGCGAGCTGGACGCGCTGCTGGTTGCCGAGCGAGAGCTTGAGCACCTCGTCACCGCGCCGCGCCTCGATCCCCAGCACGCGCGTCCAGTGCTCCATGGCCTCGACGGCCGCGGACTTCGACATGCCGTGCAGCCGGGCGAGGTAGACGAGCTGCTCGCCGACGCGCATGCGCGGGTACAGCCCGCGTTCCTCGGGCATGTACCCGATCCGGCGCCGCACGTGCAGATCGAGCGGCGTGCCGTTCCAGCGCACCTCGCCGGCGTCGGCGGCGAGCACGCCCAAGACGATCCGCATCGTCGTGGACTTGCCGGCGCCGTTGGACCCGACGAAGCCGAAGATCTCGCCGGCGCGCACCTCGAACGACATGTCGCGCAGGGCCTGGACCTGCCCGTACGCCTTGGACAAGGAGTCGATGGTCAGCTCGGACATGCGCTCGATCCCATCAGACGATCCCTGCCGGTGCCAGACCATTCGCCGCGCGCCGCGCCATCCGCGTCGACGACGCCCACCGGTCACACCGGGTGGCAGGCCGGGCTCCTTGCTGTTCCTCACTCACGCTCGCGGACGAGGGCGTCGAGCGCGAGCGCCGTGTTCCAGTTGCGCGCGGTCCCGCGTCGGCCGGCGGCCTTCTCGAGGATCGGCAGCGTGAGCTTCGACCGACCTTGGCCGTCGGGGTAGTAGGCGTACAGCTCGTGGCTGCGCCACTGCAGCCGCTCCGGCCCGTAGCGCGCGGGGTCGAACGACTGAGCGCTCGCGGACACGGATCCGTCCCAGGTGACGACGACGAGGTGCGACGGGTCGTCGCGTGCCTCGTCGGGGAACGGCAGCGCCTCGACGATCGCGTGCCACTCGCGCGCCGTCCTGGTGATCACGGGGACGGCGAACCCCGCCTCGGCGGTCAGCGCCGCGCTGAGCGCGTCGGCGACCTGCGCGGCGCTGACCGACGACGCGAGCACGACGTTTCCCGAGTTCACGTACGTCTTCACGTCCGTGTACCCGAGCCGCTCGGCGGTCTCCCGCAGCTGCGCCGACGTGAGCTTGCGCCCGCCGACGTTCACCGCCCGCAACAACCCCACCACCACGTCCCGTGCCACCGACGCTCCTCTCGCCTCTGGTTCTCCCGCGCCTCTCGACCACGCCTTCGACGCGGTCGACGCCGCAGCGGTCCTGTCGCCGTGCTGCCCGCGCACCTGCGCCGCACGTCGGTCCTCCGCGACGTGCGCCGCCTCCGGGAGCCTCATCGTCGGCGCCCACCCCGAGCCACCATCACGCGCCCGAGCCACCATCGCGCACCCCAGCCACCATCACGCACCCCGAGCCAACATCACCGGCTCGACCTGCGCCACTGAGCTCGGCACGTCCGGTGGACCCGGGGCGCGCCGCGCTGTCGCGCCGTTGTCTCTCGTCGCGCCGTTGTCTCTGGTCACGCCGTTGACCTCACGCCCTGCGCGGTCCACGAAGACGTAGAGCTGTGGACCGGGCAGTGGTGTGAGCAGCCGGCCGGACACCGGCTGCTCACCGAGCACGTCTCCTCGTCGCTGCACGCGAGGCGCGTCCGCTCGCGACCGTCCTTCAGGTGGATCCGCCGGCCCTGGTGGTCCCAGGCGGCGGACGTCGAGGTCGAGGCGGTGGACCTCGTGGTGGTGGAACGAGCAGAGCAGTACGGCGTTGTCGAGGTCCGAGCGCCCGGCGTCGCGGTGCCACCACCGGATGTGGTGCAGCTGACTGTGACGCGCGGTGGTCGAGCAGCCGTTCCAGGCGCATTTCCGGTCGCGCGCGATCACGGCCGTGCGCTGCGCAGGCGTGAACATCCGTCGACTGCGGCCGACGTCCAGAGGTAGACCCTGTTCGCTCATGACCACGCGCGTCATGGCGCAGTCGCACAGCGCGGCCGCGAGCTCGGTCCGCGTCAGCACGACCCCGTCGTCGCTGACGGCGGGGGGCGCCACCGCGGGCGTCGCGGTCGGCGCTGCCTCGGCCGGCACCGGGACCGCACGCTGCTCGGACACTGTCGGCGCCGCTACGCCGACACCGCTGGGGCGACGACCACGGCGAGCCTGCTGATGGCGGCGCACCTCGAGCCACGTCTCAGCGGGCACGAGCAGGTTCACCTGCGCGGCCGGTGCGGCGGTCGCGCCGTCAGGTTGCGGCGCGTCCGGACACCCGTCCCGTCCACCCCCACGGTCCGCGGGATGCACCCCGGCACGCGCGTCTGGCGCAGCGGCGGCACCCGCGGGGCGGGCGTCCCCGTCGGGCATAAGGCGCCGGCCCTGGCTCAGCGTGTGCTGGGCAAGGGCGGTCAGTGCGTCGGCCCGCGCCTGGTCGCCCGTGCGCTCAGGATCGGCGCGGTGCCCGGTGCCCTCGAGCGCCCGGGCGAGCACCTGCCCGGCGAGCGGGTCCAGGCGCCCCTTGAGGAACGTGGCGTCGTGCCCGTGGGTCACGGTCAGGAAGCGCGCACGCCGCGAGGCCTCGCGTGCATCCTCGACCGCGTCCGGGTCGTGCGCGGCGACCAGCGCGGCCACCGTGCGCGCGAACTGGCGCTGGTCGGTCTGGCGCGCCTGGTCGATCAGGTGCTCCTGCGTCGCCGGGGAGGCGAGGGCGGCGCTGACCTCGGGACTCGCCTCGGCCAGGACACGTCCGAGCACGTCGACGTGGCCGGTGGGCATCGCCTGGTCCAGCACGGCCTGCGCGACCTGGGGCAGCGCGGTCATCGCCTGCGCCGAGCCGACCTGCCGGGCCGCGCCGAACCTCGTCGTCCCGGTGAGGCGAGCGCGGGTGTCGACGAACGATCTCTCCGCCCCGACCGCCGCAGCCGCCGCGTGCTGCGCGACCAGGACCGGTGCGCGCGCCGCGGTGACGAGCGCCTCCAGCCCGTCGAGCACGCGGACGCACGCCGCCCTCGTCGCACCGTCCCACCGCGCGGCCTCACGTGCCGCGACCGCGAGAACCCGCAGGTCGTCGGCGACGTCCTGCAACGCGGCCAGCACGTCCGCACCGACCGGCCGCGGCAGCGCGCTTCCGGCCAGCACAGTGGCGGGGGAGTGAGCAGCAGAGGCGTCGAACACGTGTTCGATTCTACGCGAACCGGACATGCGTGCGCCAGACCCGACTGCATGTGCGTCGGGCGACCGAGAGCGCGCGCCCGTCTCACATCCCGCCTCCCGCCGGTGTGCGAGAAAGGTTGCGGTGGGGAAACGCACGCACACGTCTGCCGGTAACACGCCGTTCGTACGGTCGGTGCTGTCGTCGTCACCCGTCGGACGGAGCATCCCGTGACCCAGCACCTCGTCGTCGTCGGCGGCGGAATGGTGGCGCAGCGCCTCGTCGAGGCCATGCGCGACCGTGACGCCGACGGCCGCTGGCGCATCACCGTCCTGGCCGAGGAGCCGCGGCGTCCGTACGACCGGGTGGCCCTGACCAGCTACTTCTCCGGCCGCGACGCGGACGACCTGGCGCTGGGCGATGCGAGCCTGTGGGACGACCCGCTGGTCTCGTTGCGCCGCGACGACAAGGTCGTGGCGATCGACCGGGCCGCGCGGACGGTGACGACCGAGCGCGGTCGCACGGAGCCCTACGACCACCTGGTCCTCGCGACGGGCTCGTCGGCCTGGGTACCGCCCATCGAGGGCGCGGACCTGGAGGGCGTGTTCGTGTACCGCACGGTCGACGACGTCGCGGCGCTGCGCGGCTACGTCGAGCAGCTGAAGGCGACGAAGCCGGTCGTGCGGGGCGCGGTGCTCGGCGGTGGTCTGCTCGGGCTCGAGGCCGCGGGGGCGCTGCAGGCGCTGGGGGCGCAGGCGACCGTGCTGCAGGTCGGCACGCACCTGATGTCGACGCAGATCGACCTGGGCGGCGGCGAGGCGCTGCGGCGGCTGATCAACGGCCTGGGCGTGGGCGTCCGCCTGAACGCGATGACGACGCGCATCCGTCCGCACCGCCGCGGTGGCGTGGGGCGGCTCGACATGGCGGACGGTGGCCGCGTCGACGTGGACGTGGTCGTGGTCGCGGCGGGTGTGCGGCCGCGCGACGAGCTCGCGCGCGCTGCGGACCTGGTGATCGGCGAGCGCGGCGGGGTCGTCGTGGACGACTCGTGCCTGTCGAGCGACCCGCACATCTCGGCGGTCGGTGAGGTCGCGTGCATCCAGGGCCAGTGCGTGGGCCTGGTCGCCCCGGGCTACGCGATGGCGGAGGTCGCGGTCGACCGTCTGCTGGGCGGCGCCGCGCAGTTCCCCGGCGCGGACACGGCGACCAAGCTCAAGCTCGCGGGCGTGGACGTCGCGAGCTTCGGTGACGCGTTCGGCACCACCGAGGGTGCGCTCGAGGTCGTGTGGGCGGACCCGGTCGCCGGTGTCTACAAGAAGCTGGTCCTGTCCGACGACGCGCGCACCCTGCTGGGCGGCGTCCTCGTCGGGGACGCGTCCGCGTACGCGAGCCTGCGGCCGATGCTCGGTCGCGAGCTCCCGGGCGACCCCGCGGCGTTCCTGCTGCCCGAGGGCGGCGCGGGGGCGCCGGACCTCGAGCTGCCCGACGACGCGAGCGTGTGCTCGTGCAACAACGTCAGCGCGGGCACGATCCGCGGCGCGGTCACCGAGCACGGCTGCACGGACGTCGGCGCGGTCAAGGCGTGCACGAAGGCCGGCACGTCGTGCGGCTCGTGCCTCCCGCTCGTCAAGAAGCTCGTGGGCACCGAGCTCGCCAAGCAGGGCATCACGGTGTCGTCGGCGCTCTGCGAGCACTTCGCGCTGTCGCGGGCTCAGCTCTACGACGCGATCCGGGTCGCGGGCGTGACGTCGTTCACCGAGGTCGTCGCGCGGTTCGGCACGGACCTCGCCGGGCGCGGGTGCGACATCTGCAAGCCCGCGGTCGCCTCGATCCTCGCGACGACCGCGCCCGCGCACGTCCTCGAGGGCGAGCGCGCCGCGCTGCAGGACACCAACGACCACGTCATGGCGAACCTGCAGAAGGACGGCTCGTACTCGGTGGTCCCGCGCATCCCGGGCGGCGAGGTCACGCCCGAGGGGCTGATCACGATCGGCGAGGTCGCCCAGGAGTTCGGGCTCTACACGAAGATCACCGGCGGTCAGCGCATCGACCTGTTCGGTGCGCGCATCGACCAGCTCCCGCTCATCTGGCAGCGGCTCGTCGACGCGGGCTTCGAGTCCGGGCACGCGTACGGCAAGTCGCTGCGGACCGTGAAGTCGTGCGTCGGGTCGACCTGGTGCCGGTTCGGCGTGCAGGACTCGGTCGCGCTCGCGGTCCTCCTGGAGCTGCGGTACCGAGGGCTGCGCAGCCCGCACAAGATCAAGCTGGGCGTCTCGGGCTGCGCGCGCGAGTGCGCGGAGGCGCGCGGCAAGGACGTCGGCGTGATCGCCACGGACAAGGGCTGGAACCTGTACGTCGGCGGCAACGGCGGCTTCACCCCGCGCCACGCGCGGCTGCTGGCCGAGGACCTCGACACCGAGACCCTCATCCGCACGATCGACCGCTTCCTGCTGTACTACGTCCGCACCGCGGACCGGCTGCAGCGCACCGCGCCGTGGGTCGACGAGGTCGAGGGCGGTCTCGAGGGCGTGCGTGCGGTCGTCCTGGACGACTCGCTCGGGATCGCCGCCGACCTCGACGCGCAGATGGCCCGGCACGTCGAGGAGTACGAGGACGAGTGGCGCGCGACGCTCGAGGACCCCGAGAAGCTGCGCAGGTTCGCCTCGTTCGTGAACGCCCCGGACACCGCCGACCCGTCCCTGGCCTACGTCCCCGAGCGGGGGCAGGCCCGTCCCGCCACGGCCGACGAGCGGGCCGCCGCCGAGCGCGGCGAGCCGGTGCTCGTCGCCGGAACCACCCTGGAGGTGCGCGCATGACCGTCCTGGACACCCCGCCCGCGGTGACGGCGACGTGGACCGCGGTCTGCCGTCTCGACGACCTCGCCCCCGAGCGCGGCGCCGCGGCACTCGTCGACGGCGAGCAGCTCGCCCTGTTCCGCCTGGTCGACGACTCGGTCCTGGCCGTGCAGCAGCAGGACCCGTTCTGCGGCGCGTTCGTGCTGTCGCGCGGGATCGTCGGCACCCGGCACGTGGCCGACGAGGTCGTGCCGACCGTCGCGTCGCCGATGCACAAGCAGGTGTTCGACCTGCGGACCGGTGCGTGCCTCGACCCGGTCGGCAAGGCGCCCGTCCTGGGTCTGGCTGCTGACCTGCGGACTTGGCCGGTACGTGTCGTCGATGGGATCGTCGAGGTCGGCGGACCGGCCGTGTCCGACGGGCCGGCAGGGGGTGGCGCATGACGACGATGCTGGGTCTGGACCTGACGGGTCGGCGCGTGCTCGTCGTCGGCGGTGGTCCCGTCGCGGCGCGCCGCGTGCAGGCGCTCGTCGCGGACGGAGCCCGCGTGCTCGTCGTCGCGCCCGCGCTGTGCGAGCCGCTGCGCGACGCGCACCGGTGGGGGCAGGTCGAGTGGCGGTCGCACGAGGTCCGCGAGGACGACCTGGACGACGCGTGGCTCGTGCTCACCGCGACGGGTGACCGCGCGACCGACGACCAGGTGGCCGCCTGGGCGTCGCAGCGTCGCGTGTTCTGCGTGCACGCGGGTCGCGTGGCGGGCGGCACGGCCCGCACGCCCGCGACGACGAGCCTCGGCGACGTGCTCGTCGGCGTGGTCTCGACCGGAGCGCCCGACCCGGGCCGGACCACGGTGGTGCGCGACGCGCTCGCGGAGAAGGTGCGCGACGTGCTCGCGGACCACCTGCGAGAGGGCCACGTGGACGTGCGGGGCAAGCGGCGCCGCGACGAGGGTCGCGTGGTGCTGGTCGGCGGCGGTCCGGGCGACCCGGGGCTGCTGACGCTCGCAGGACGCCGCGCGCTCGCGGAGGCGGACGTGGTGGTCACCGACCGGCTGGGCCCGGTCGACGTGCTCGACGAGCTCGCGCCCGACGTCGAGGTCATCGACGTGGGCAAGACGCCGGGGAACCACCCGGTCCCGCAGCACGAGATCGGCCGCATCCTCGTCGAGCAGGCGCAGCGCGGTCGGGTCGTGGTGCGGCTCAAGGGCGGCGACCCGTTCGTGTACGGGCGCGGCGGCGAGGAGGTCCTGGCGTGCCGTGAGGCGGGCGTCGCGGTCAGCGTGATCCCGGGCGTGAGCTCGGCGCTCGCGGCCCCCGCCGCGGCCGGCATCCCGCTCACGCACCGGGGCACGGTCGGCGCGCTGCACGTCATGAACGGTCACGACGGCTGGTCGCAGGCCGCGCTCGTGGGGCTGCGGGACGCCACGTGCACGGTGGTCGTGCTCATGGGCGTCTCCGCGCTGGGTGAGCTCGCGTCGCGCGCGCTCGAGTTCGGTGTGCCGGCGACGACGCCCGCGGCGATCGTCGAGCGCGCCACGACGCCCACGCAGCGCGTGACGCGCGCGTCGCTCGCGACGCTCGAGGCCACCGCGCTCGCCGAGGGCGTCCGGGCGCCGGCGGTGCTCGTCCTGGGCGAGGTCGCGGCGGAAGGGCTGCTCGCACCGCGGCCGGTGGACTCACCCGACGCATCGGACCTCACAGACCGCACAATGGCGTGGTGAGCGCCGCCACCACGAGCAGACCCTCCGACCCCGGGATCGACCAGACCCTGGCCGGGTGCGTCGTGCTCATCACGGCGGACCGCCGCTCCCACGAGCTGACCGCCGCCCTCACGCGTCGCGGCGCGACCGTCCGGCACGCCGCCGCGCTCGGGATGATCCCGCACATCGACGACGCGGCGCTGCTCGCGGCGACGCGCGACGTCATCGCGGACCCGCCCGACACGGTCGTCGTGACGACCGGGATCGGGTTCCGCGGCTGGGTCGAGGCCGCGGACGTCGCCGGTCTGGCCGACGACCTCGTGGAGGCGCTGCGCGGTGCGCGGATCGTCGCGCGCGGCCCGAAGGCGCGGGGTGCGATCCAGGCCGCGGGGCTCACGCCGGACTGGGTCGCGGAGTCCGAGACGAGCGCGGAGGTCGCGCAGGTCCTGCTCGACGAGGGCGTGACGGGGCGCGACATCGTCGTGCAGCACCACGGTGCGGGCTCGGACGGGCTCGACGCGGCGTTCGTCGCGGCGGGCGCGCGCGTGCGCAGCCTGGTCGTGTACCGCTGGGGTCCGCCGCCCGACCCCGCGGCGGTCGCGGCGTCGGTGCGCGCCGTCGCGGCGGGTGAGGTGGACGCGGTCGCGTTCACGTCCGCGCCGGGCGCGAGCGCGTGGCTCAGCGCCGCCGACGAGCAGGGCGTCACCGACGAGATCGTCGCGCGCTGCCGGGACGGCGCGGTCGTCATGGCCGCCGTCGGACCGGTCACCGCGCTTCCGCTCCAGGAGCGCGGCATCGAGCCCCTGGTGCCGGACCGCGGCCGGCTCGGCTCGCTCGTGCGCCTGATCGTCAACCACTACGGCGGTCTCGAGGCGCTCGAGACGATCGCCGGACCCCTGCGCGTCTACCGGGGTGCCGCGGTGCTCGGCGAGCGCGTGCTGCCCCTGACGCCGACGGGGCTGGAGATCCTGCGGCTGCTCGCGCACGCGCGAGGCTCGGTCGTGCCGCGCGACCAGGTGCTCGCGGCGCTGCCCGGGGACTCGCGCGACCCGCACGCCGCCGAGGTCGCGATCGCCCGGCTCCGGGAGGCGACAGGCTCGCGTGGGCTCATCCGCACGGTCGTCAAGCGCGGTTACCGGCTCGAGCTGGCGGCGCTGTGAGTGCGCCCGCGGGGCGCCCGCCCGTCCTGATCGGCTGCTCGCACGGCACCGACGACCACGACGGGCGTGCCGCGGTCCGTTCGATCCTGGCCGACGCGGTCGCGCTGCGCCCCGACCTCGACGTGCGCGAGGCGTTCGTGGACGTGCAGACGCCCGCGGTGGCCGACGTCGTCACCGAGGTCGTCGGCACCGGCGGCGAGGCCGTCGTCGTGCCACTGCTGCTGTCGGTCGGCTTCCACGTGAGCGTCGACATCACGAGGGCCGTCGACCTGCCCGGCGCGCGGTCGGCCGCACCGCTCGGACCCGACACGTCGCTCGTCGAGATCCTCGCCGACCGCCTCGACGAGGCGGGGCTGACCGCGCAGGACAGCCTCGTGCTCGCCGCAGCGGGCTCGCGCGACCCGGCGGCGGCGGCCGCCGTGCAGGCCGTCGCGCAGGAGCTGGCGACGCTGCTCGGCCGGCACGTGGGACCGCCCGACGAGCGCGGCCCCGGGCTGGTCGTCGGCTACGGTGCGGGCGCTCTCCCGCGCGTCCCCGACGCCGTGCAGCTCGCGCGCGGCACCGACGACCGCCGGGTCGTCGTCGCGTCCTACCTGCTGGCACCCGGGTACTTCTACGACCGCGTGCTCGAGGCGGGTGCCGACGTCGTGTCCGCGCCGCTCGCGCCCGACAAGCGGCTCGCGCACCTGGCCCTGCGCCGGTACGCCGAGTCCCTCTCCTGACCACGCGGGTCCTCGTCAGCCGCTCCTGACGAGCCTTGCGTGCCGTCAGCCGACCCTGCCGAGGAGGGGCGCCCGGGAGAGGATCAGCTCCCGGGCGCCCCGTCGGTCGGTGCCGTGCTGGGCAGGCCGCGCGTCGCGGCACGAGCGGGCGATCAGGCCGTGCGCCGCCGGACGACCGTGCCGACCACGCCCGCGGCGGCGAACAGAGCCAGGGCGGCGACGCCCTTGCCGATGCTCGTCGCCCCGCTGCCGTCGGCGCCTGCGATCTCGATCGAGTACGCCGTGGCGCCGGTCGCGCCCTCGGGCGCCCCGTAGGCCATGCCCTCGTCGGCCGCGCGCTGGGCGCCCGCCGCCAGGACGGCGTACCCGGTGCCGAACGTCGCCGCGGTCTGCGCCCCGGACTCGACGAGCTGCGACGTGCCCTCGTCGGACAGGCGCTGGGCGCCGTCGACGAGCTGCGGCGCGGACTCCGAGGCCGTGCCCAGGCCCTCGGCGAGGAGCTCGGACCCGTCGGCCGCGCGCTGGATGCCCGCGGCGAGCGTGGTGGACCCGGCCGCGGCCGTGCCGATCCCGGCCGCGAGGGTCGACGAGCCGGAGGCAGCCGACCGCAGACCCGCGAGCAGCTTCTCGGAGCCGGACGCGGCGGCCCCGAGGCCGTCGGCGACCTTCGTCGACCCGGCCGCCGCGCCGTCCAGACCCTCGGAGATCGCCGCGGCACCCGTGGCAGCACCAGCGAGCCCGTCGGCGAGGTCCTTCGACCCGGAGGCGGCATCCGCGAGACCGGTCGAGAGCGCACCGGCGCCCGTGCTCAGCTTCGACGCGCCGTCGCCCAGTCTCCCGAGACCGGCGACGAGGTCACCGCCGCCGCCCTGGATCGTGCCGACGCCCGCGCGCAGCCCGTTGACGCCGCCGCGCAGCGTCTCGTCGTCGGGCGTGTCGGTCGCCGAGCCCACGCCGCCCTGGACCGAGGCGACGACCTTCGTCGTCAGGTCCTGGAGCCCCGCGTCGAGGCCGGCGAGACCTTCGAGCAGCCCCGGCTTGGCGGTGCTGCACACGCCGGGGAGCGTGGCCGACGACAGTCCGCACTGGACGGCGGCGAGCGTCGTGGCCGCCGTGCTCAGCTTCGACGCGGAGTCGCTCATGCCCGCGCTCAGCTGGTCGAGACCACCGGCGACGTTGCCCAGGCCCGCCTGGTAGGACGCCTGCGCACCCGCGGGGAGCATCGACGTGAACGCCGCGAGTCCCGTGGTCGGGCTCGTGACCCCGGCCTTGAGATCCGCGATGGAGTCGACGGTGTCGCCCGCGGTCGTGGCCGCGGCGCCGAGCTGGCTGCGGACCGCGTTGACGGCGTACAGCAGCGAGGGCTGCTCGCCCGGGGCGGGTGCGGCGGTCGACCCGATGCCCGCGCGTAGGCGCGCGATGCCGTCGCGCAGCGGCTGTGCCTTGGTCGGCAGCGTGCCGATCTGCGTGGAGAGGTCGGCCAGGCCCTTGTCGACCTTCGCGAGCCCGTCGTCGACCTGGGTGAGGCCGGCGATGAGCGCAGGTGCCTTGGCGGCGGCGCTCGCCAGGCCGGCGTCGAGGGCGGCCGCGCCTGCCGCGAGCTCGGCGGCACCCGGCGCGGCGCTGTCGTTCAGGCCGGCCGCGAGCTTCGCGGCACCCGGGGCGGCGTCGTCGGTGAGACCGTCGGCCAGGGTCGCCGCGCCGGGCGCGAGCTGGTCGTTGAGCCCGTCGGCGAGCGTCTTGGCCCCCGGTGCGAGCTGGTCGACCAGGCCGGAGCTCAGCGTCGAGGCCCCCGGCAGGAGCTGGTCGTTGAGCCCGTCGGCCAGCGTGCGTGAGCCGGGCAGGATCTTGCCGTTGAGACCGGCCGCGAGGTCGCCCGCGCCCGGTGCAGCCTCCAGCGTGAGCCCGTCGCGCAGCGTGCCGGCGCCCTCGTCGAGCTGCACGAGCCCCGCGAGCAGCGTCGCGGCGCCGTCGTGCAGCCGCAGGAGGTTGTCGTTGATCGTGATCGCGCCGCTCGTCAGGTCGACGCCGGACTCGGCACCCGACGCGTAGCTCGCCGAGCCGCCCTTGAACGACGGGTAGTCCAGCGGCGAGACCGGCATCGACGTCAGGGAGGCGGCGGGCACGACGCCGCGCGAGATCCGTGCGGAGTAGCCGAACTCCGCCGTGGGCGAGCCGATCGGCGGGAACAGCGTCATCTGGAACGTCAGTCGCGTGCCGCCCCGGCCGTCGCCGGCGACCCCCGCCTCGGCCGTCTGCACGTCCGTGAAGGACGGCGGCAGGGTCGTGACGAGCTGGCCGATCATCGGCACGACGGTCGTGGCCGTCGCGGTCGCCGTACCACCGCGGCCGTCGTCGAACGTGACCTCGTCCTCGCGGCTGGTGAGGTTGGTGACCGTGTACCGGACCTCGAGCAGCCCGGACCGCCCGACGACGTCGCCGGGTGCGACGGTCGTGCCGTCGAGCGTGTAGCGGATGTCGACGCCGAGCGGCAGGTCGCCGTCGAAGTCGCTGACCGTGCGCAGGCGCCGCTCGCCGTCGACCTCGACCTGGGTCACGAGGCGGCCGTCCTCGACGCGGAACGCGCCGAACCCGTCGAGGTTGCGCAGCCCGCTCGTCGAGACCGGGTTGGCGATGGTCGCGGTGCCGCGGCCGGACAGCGCGAGCTGTTCGTAGACGCGCGCCTCCTGCAGCGCGCCGGTCGCGTCGAGCTTGGCCTGCACGGTCTCGGTGTTGACGACGGTGACATCGCCCGAGTCGTCGGCGGCGCCCGCGGAGCTGCCGAGCACGAGGGGGAGCGTCGCGGTGACGGCGACGACGGGGAGGATGCGACGCACGTCAGGCCTCCGGGCGGGGGTCGAGGGCGAGCGAGGGGCGGGGGGTGGCGACGTCGGGCGAGAAGGTGCGCGGCTCGCGCAGCACGGTGTGTGCAGCGGCACGGCGCGGCTCGGCGTGGACCGACGAGGGCAGCGGCTGCCCGTGCACGAGCGCGTCGGCGTCGTCGACGGCCGGAGCCTCGTCCTGCTGCGCCGGCTCGTCGGTGGGGCCGAGGAACACGGTGGCGAGCAGGCCGATCGCGGCGGCGAGCAGCACGCCGCTGACCGTCGCGATCGAGGTCGTGACCACGGATGTCGGGTCCTGTGCGTAGACGCGCTCGTACGCACCGACGACCGCCGCGACGCCGAGCAGGAGCGGCCACAGCGGGACGCGGCCATGGGCGACGGCGACCACGCCGACGACGAGGGCGAGGACGACGAGCACCGCGACGGCGCGGCCGGCCGTGGAGTCGGGCAGGGCCGCGGCGCGCAGCAGGTAGCCGACCCAGGCGATCACGGCACCGGCCAGGAAGCCGGCGACCCGGCTGACGACCGTGCCGCCCGGCACGAGACCGAGAGCGCCACCGAGGGCGGCGCCGAGCAGGACGACGGGTGCCACGTCGGCACCCAGGAGCGACAGCGCGACCACCGCCGTCGTGAGGACAGCGAGGACAACCCCCGCCAGCACGTTCCGCTTCATCGACCACCTCGTCGTGGACTCGGCCGGGGACTCCGGGGCCGGTCGTCCTCGTCGACGTCCGGCCGCGCGACTGTCTACCAGCGGGCCGATTACCGTGACCATGCGGTACTAGGTAAAGGAGGGGCGGTAC
Source organism: Cellulomonas persica (assembly GCF_007989825.1). Classification (GTDB taxonomy): domain Bacteria; phylum Actinomycetota; class Actinomycetes; order Actinomycetales; family Cellulomonadaceae; genus Cellulomonas; species Cellulomonas persica. The sequence continues at coordinate 145,733 of NZ_BJUA01000003.1, forward strand.
TAGGTAACTGCAGCAGGAGTATCAGGTAACCGTTACGGTCCCGTGACCTGGGGTGGGACCTGTGACCCTCGCGGGGCCCGTCGCGATCGCACCGCGACGAGCCCCTCCCCGAACGCGACGACGAGGTCCCGCACGCACCCGCTCAGAGGTAGCGCGTCGGGTCGAACTGCTCGAGCGGGATGATCCGGACCCGCGGGAGCGAGACGTTGAACGCCTGCACGTCGTGCTCGAGGTCGAACGCCTGCAGGCCCTGCGCGATCAGCCCCGACAGCGAGGTCGAGGTGAACTCCCGGAACGCGATGAGCCCCGTCCGCCGCGACTCGTCCTCGACGAGCGTCGCGAGCTCACCCGCGAAGTCGCCGTCGTGGCTCACGAGCATCACGTCGCCCGCACGCCCGGCGATCGCCTCGAGCGTGCGCTTGATGCCGATGTCGACGACCTTCTCGTGCGCCTCGCCCGACAGCGGGATCGGCTGGAAGCCGATCGCGAGGAGCGCCTGCACGAAGCTCATCGGCAGCGAGCCGTTCGAGGCGTTGAGGAAGAACAGGCCCTTGACGTCCTGACCCCACTGCTGCTGCGCGAAGGCGAGCACGCGCTCCCAGCGCGGTCGCTGGTCGGGCGCGGGCCGCGCGCCCAGGATCGCGGTCCCCAGGGTCGCGTCGATGTTCTCGCCGTCGACGACGACGTACGTCGTCCCGGTACCCGTCCGGCTGCCCGCCTCGCTGCTCATCGCCCCAGGCTAGACGCTGATCGGCCCGCGGCGTGCGACAGTGGGCGCGGGCAGTCGTGCCTCGGGACGCGAGAGGGGAAGCGTGTGGGGGAGACGGTCGGACGAGCAGCGACGCCGCGCGAGTCGGCCCAGGCGTGGGAGTCGCTCTTCCGCGCCCAGGTCGCGCTCATGCGCCGGTTCACGCACGAGGACGTGTGGGGCGACCTGTCGGTCCGGGAGTACGACGTGCTGTTCACGCTCTCGCGCTGCGAGGGACGCGCCGCGCGGCTGCGTGACCTCGGCGCGGAGAGCCTGCTGACGCAGCCGAGCCTGTCGCGGCTCGTCGAGCGGCTCGAGCTGCGCGGCCTCGTCGTGCGGTCACCCGCGACCGACGACGGGCGCGGTGTCGTCGTGACGCTGACCGACGAGGGTGCGCGCGAGCAGCGGGCGATCGGCCGGCGGCACGTGGAGCAGATCCACCGGCTCGTCGGCGGGGCGCTGGACGCCGAGGAGCTCGCGACGCTTCGTCGGCTCACGGACACGCTGCGCGCCCGCCAGGCCTCCATCCCCTGATCGCCCGGCCCCCGCGTCCCGGGACGCTGGACGCCGCACCGTGCCGGATGCTGGACCGGTCGCAGTCGCAGACTGAGATGACGCGAAGTCAGGACCGAGGGCCCACGCGCCCCCCGAGCAGGGCCCGCACCATGGAGGACGAACTAGGGGAGGTGCGGCATGAAGGTGCTCGTCGCAGTGGCGTCGCGCCACGGTGGCACATGGGGGATCGGCGAGTGTGTGGCCGAGGTGCTGCGTTCCCGGGGGCACAGCGTGGAGCTGCGCGAACCCGAGGACCTGGTCGACGCGCAGGGGTACGACGCCCTCGTGCTCGGCTCGGCGGTCTACACGGGTCACTGGCTGCCGGCCGCACGCGCCCTCGCCGAGCGGGTCGAGCAGGGTGGCAACCCGCCGTTCGTCTGGCTGTTCTCGTCGGGTCTGGCGACCCAGCCCGCGGCGGCCGCCAACTCGCCGCACGAGCTCGCCGCGCTCGGCGCGTCGCTGCGCGCGCGCGGCCACCGCAGCTTCCGTGGCCGCCTCGACATCGCCGCGCTGTCGTTCGCCGAGCGCGCGATCATCGCGGGCGCCCGTGCGCGTGCCGGCGACCACCGCAACTTCGAGCTCGTCGAGCAGTGGGCGCAGTCCATCGCGGACGCGCTCGTCCTGCAGCCCGCGCGCTGACACGACGAGGCGCACGGCCCGCGTCGCGCTGACGACGGGCCGGTGGCGGCCTGCGGTCGACGGCCGGCGGCCGACGGGGATCCTGACGAAGTGTCCGTTCGATCTCACGTCGCCGTGCCCGCCGCCCGCAGGTGCCGCCGCAGGGCGCGGTGCGATGATCGACACGTGCCTCACGAGACCAGCCTGAGCCCGGCCGCGCCCTACGACGCCCTCCTGCTCGCCTCGTTCGGCGGCCCCGACGGCCCCGACGACGTGCTGCCCTTCCTGCGCAACGTCACCGCCGGCAAGGGCATCCCCGACGAGCGTCTCGCCGAGGTCGCCGAGCACTACCACCACTTCGGCGGCGCGAGCCCGATCAACCAGCAGAACCTCGCGCTGCAGGCCGCCCTGACCGCCGAGCTCGAGCGCCGCGGCGTGGACCTGCCGGTCGTGTGGGGCAACCGCAACTGGACGCCGTACACCAAGGACGCGCTCGCAGCCGCGCACGCCGACGGCGCCCGTCGCGTCCTCGCGCTCGTGACCAGCGCGTACGCGTCCTACTCGGGCTGCCGGCAGTACCGCGAGGACTTCTGGACCGCGCTCGAGGAGCTGGGCGCCGAGCTCGGGCTGGCCGCGGGCGAGCAGCCGCTGGTCCTGGACAAGGTGCGGCCGTACTTCAACCACCCGGGCTTCGTCGCGGCGAACGTCGACGCCGTGACCGAGGCGTTCGGCAAGGTCCCCGAGGACGCACGGCTCGTGTTCGTCACGCACTCCATCCCGGACACGATGGAGGAGGCCTCCGGGCTCGTCGCCGCGCCGTACTCGGCGCAGCACCTGGACGTCGCGGCGACCGTCGCCGCGGCGGTGGGCGAGCGGCTGGGCCGCACGGTCGAGTGGGACCTCGCCTACTGCTCGCGGTCCGGCCCGCCCAGCCAGCCCTGGCTCGAGCCCGACGTGAACGACCTGCTGACCGACCTCGCCGGCCGTGGCGTGCGCTCCGTCGTGCTCTCGCCGATCGGGTTCGTCTCCGACCACATGGAGGTCGTCTACGACCTCGACACCGAGGCGCTCGAGACCGCCGAGGCGCTCTCGATGACGGCCGTGCGCGCCGACTCGGTCGGCACGCGCGAGCCGTTCGTCCGCGGCCTCGTCGACCTGATCCTCGAGCGTGCGGCGACCGCCCGCGCCGTCGACGCGGGCCAGACCCCTCCCGAGCCCGCGACCGTGGGCGCGCTGCCCGCGCGGTACGACGTGTGCCGACCCGGTTGCTGCCGACGCCAGGCCGGCGTCGACTCGGGCCGACCCGCGGCGTGCTCGGTCGACCCGCTGTCCTGACCTGAGCGCCGTCCCGGCGCCGCCCTCGTCTCCCACCCTGCACGGAAGGACCGTCGCGTGACCGACGTCGACCACGAGACCCTCAACTCCACGATCCGCTACACGATGTGGTCGGTCTTCGCCCTCGAGGAGGTGCTGCCCGCCGACGACGACGAGCGCGCCGACCTCGTCGCGCAGGCGCTGGCCGCGGTCGGGCAGGACGCCGACCTCGTCGTGCGCGGCTGGTACGACGTCGCGGGTCTGCGCGCCGACGCCGACCTCATGGTGTGGTGGCACGCGGAGACCGTCGAGCAGGTCCAGGGCGCCTACCAGCGGCTGCGCCGCAGCGACCTCGGTCGCCACCTCCTGCCCGTGTGGTCGGTCGTCGGCCTGCACCGCGCCGCGGAGTTCAACCGTCGGCACGTGCCCGCGTTCCTCGCGGGAGAGGAGCCGGGTGACTACCTGTGCGTGTACCCGTTCGTGCGCTCGTACGACTGGTACGTCCTGCCCGAGGAGGACCGCCGCCGCATGCTCGTCGAGCACGGCCACGCCGCGCACGACTACCCGGACGTGCGCGCCAACACCGTGTCGGCGTTCGCGCTCGGCGACTACGAGTGGCTGCTCGCCTTCGAGGCGCCCGAGCTGCACCGGATCGTCGACCTCATGCGCGAGCTGCGGGCGGTCGAGGCGCGACTGCACGTCCGCGAGGAGATCCCGTTCTACACGGGCCCGCGCACGACCCTCGAGGCGTGGGCCGACCGGCAGCCGGTGGGCTGATCCGCGCGGCCGGTGCCATGATCGGCACATGCTGCGACTCGTAGGGGAGTGGCGCGTGAGCGTGCGGACGCACGCCGTCGTGCCGGACGCTTCGACGCACGACCCCGCGGGCGACGGGCAGGGTCAGGGCCCACGCGACGAGCCTGCTCGCCTGGCGTCGCTCACGTTCGACGGCGACGGCCAGGTCTTCGGCACCGGAGGCGTGAACCGCCTGCGCGGGACGTGGTCGATCGACGGCGACCGCCTCGCGTTCGGCCCAATCGCCTCGACGCTCATGGCCGGCCCGCCCGCCGCGATGCGTCAGGAGGCCGAGCTGCTGCGGCTGCTCGGCGAGGGCCTCGTGCTCCGCACGGCCGGGGGCTCGCCGCACGGCGTCGCGGACCCGCTGCTCGACCGCGCCGCCGGCACTCCCGCGCCCGTGGTCGAGCTCGTCGCGCCGACCGGCGAGCGGCTCGTGCTCACGCGCGTCGACGCGGCAGCCCGGCGCTGAACCCGGGGGGATGCGGGCGGACGCGGACCCGTGAGCCCGCGCCCGCCACCAGCCCCGGCCCGGACAGCGGGCGTCAGGGGTAGAGGCCGCGGATCTGGTGCGCCTCGGCGACGCGGCGCACGCCGATCGCGAGGGCCGCGTCGCGCAGCGAGAGCGACTGGTCGCGTGCGGTCTCCGCGACCGCTCCGTAGGCCGCGTGCATGCGCTGCGCGAGGCGCTCGGCGATCTCCTCCGACGTCCACCAGTAGGCCTGGTTCGCCTGCACCCACTCGAAGTACGAGACGACGACGCCGCCGGCGTTCGCGAGGATGTCGGGAACGACGACGATGCCGCGGTCCGCGAGCACGCGGTCGCCCTCGGGCGTCGTCGGGCCGTTCGCGCCCTCGACGACCCAGCGCGCCTTGATACCCGTCGCGGTGTCCGCGTCGATCACGCCCTCGACCGCGGCGGGGATGAGCAGGTCGACGTCGAGCGCGAAGATCTCGTCGTTCGACACCGGCGTCCCGCCCTCGAAGGAGCTGACCGACGCGCCCGTCGCGACGTGCGCCAGGAGCGCCGGGACGTCGAGCCCGTCGTCGTTGCGCGTCCCGCCGTCGACGTCGGTCACCGCGACCACGCGCGTGCCCGCCTCGTGGAGCCAGTGCGCCGCGTGCGAGCCGACCTTGCCGAAGCCCTGGACCGCGGCACGGACCTCCGCGAGGTCGACGCCGTCGTCGGCGAGCGCGGCGGCCGCCGCGTGCACGACGCCGCGCCCCGTCGCCGTCGCACGCCCCAGCGACCCGCCCACGGGCAGCGGCTTGCCGGTCGTGACACCCGGGATCGTGTACCCCAGGTTGACCGAGTACGTGTCCATGACCCACGCCATGGTCTGCTCGTCGGTCCCGATGTCGGGCGCCATGATGTCCCGCTCAGGACCGATGATCGGCATGATCTCGGAGGTGTAGCGGCGCGTGACGCGCTCGAGCTCGGCCTGCGAGTACTGCCGGGGGTCGATCGTGACGCCGCCCTTGGCGCCGCCGTACGGGACGTCGACGACGGCGCACTTCCAGGTCATCCACATGGCCAGGGCGCGCACCTCGTCGATGTCGACGCTCGCGGCGTAGCGCAGGCCTCCCTTGCCGGGGCCGCGCGAGATGTTGTGCTGCACGCGGTAGCCGCGGTGCAGCACGATCTCGCCGGAGTCGCGCCGCAGGGGCACGGCGACGTGCATCTCGCGGCGCGGCGTGGCCAGCATCTCGTGCAGGCCGGGGGAGTAGCCGAGGATCTCGACGGCGGAGGCGAGCTGGGCGAGGGCTGTGGTCAACGGTGACGTCACGCGGCCACTCTGCCACCGACGCCCGCGCTCACGCACGAGCACAGGCCCGGGGCGCGTCGCGCACGGCCCCCAGCACCGTGCGCGGGAGCCCCGGGCTGACCTTGGCCTCAGGCGGAGGCGCGGACCACGAGCTCGGGGGCGAAGATCAGCGGCTCGCGCGGGAGCTGCTCGCCGTGGAGCTGCGCGAGCAGCCGGTTGCCCGCTGCGCGCGCCATCGACACGACCGGCTGGACCACGGTCGTCAGCGGAGGCGTGGTCGAGGCCGCGACGCCGATGTTGTCGTAGCCGACGACCTTGATGTCGCCGGGGATGTCCTTGCCGATCTCGGCGAACGCCGCCAGCGCACCAGCCGCCATGAGGTCGGACGCGACGAACACGCCGTCCACGTCGGGGTACTTCTCGACGAGCTCGTGGGCCAGCCGCGCGCCGGACGCGAGCGTGAAGTCGCCGTGCAGCACGGCGTCGTCGGACAGGCCCGCCCTCCGGACGGCGGAGCGCCACCCCGTGAGGCGGTCGACACCCGCGGACATGTCCTGCGGGCCCGCGATCGTCGCGATGCGCGTGGCGCCGCGCTCGATCAGGTGCTGCGCGGCGAGCTCGCCACCCGCGACGTTGTCCGTGTCGACGAAGTGCACCTCGCGGGGGTCGACGGACAGCGGCCGGCCGACGAAGACGTTGGGCAGGCGCGACGTCAGCAGGACCCGGTCGAGGTCGTCGGTCCGGTGGTGCGACACGACGATCGCGCCGTCCACGTGCCCGTTGCGCAGGTAGCGCACGGTGCGCTCCGACTCGCCGGGACGGGCGATCACGAGCACGACCTGGATGTCGGAGTCGGCGAGCGCGGTGCTCAAGCCGTTGAGGGTGCCGGCGAAGAACGGGTCCGACAGGACGCGCTCGTCGGGCTCGGGCACGACGAGCGCGATCGAGTCGGTGCGCTTCGTCACGAGCGAGCGGGCGGCCCGGTTGGGCGTGTACCCGAGCTCGGCGACGGCGGCCTCCACCGCGGCCAGGGCGTCGGGGGAGACCCGCAGCCCGCCGTTGATGGCGCGCGATGCCGTCGACCGGGACACACCCGCACGTTCTGCGACCTGCTCGAGCGTCGGCGCAGACGGGCGGTCGCCGTCGAGGGCGAGGGGTGAGTTCTCGACCACCATCGGTCAGTTCCCTTTCGTGTGCCAGACAGTCGTCCCGGGCGGGGCGCGTGGCGCCGGTGGCCCGGGGTCGGGCCGGCGTCGTCGCCGGCCCGACCGTCGGCGATCAGCCCTTGACTGCTCCGGCCATGATGCCTGCCACCAGCTGGCGACCGGCGAACGCGAACAGGATGAGCAGCGGCAGCGTCATGAGGAAGACGCCGGCCATGATCAACGAGTAGTCCACGAAGTAGTTCTGCTGCAGCAGACGGATCGCCAGCGGCAGCGTCGGGTTCTGGTTGTTGAGCACGATCGACGGCCAGAAGAAGTTGACCCACTGGGCGACGAAGGTGAACAGCGCGAGCATCGCGGCTGCCGGCCGGGCGGCGGGCAGGGCGATCGACCAGAACGTGCGGAACATCGAGGCACCGTCGACGCGCGCGGCCTCGACGAGCTCGTAGGGCAGTGCCTCCTCGAGGTACTGCGTCATCCAGAACACGCCGAACGCGCCGACGAGCGACGGCACGATGACCGCCTGCAGGTGCCCGATCCAGTTGAGCTTCGACATGATGATGTACAGCGGGACGACGCCGAGCTGCGTCGGGATCGCCATCGTCGCGATGACGAACACCAGCAGGCCCTTGCGGCCCGGGAACCGCAGCTTCGCGAACGCGAAGCCCGCGAGCGTCGACAGCAGCACGGTCGAGGCCGAGACGACCACAGCGATGATCACCGAGTTGCCGACCGCCTGCCAGAAGCTGAACGACTCGGCGTTGATCACGTTCTTGAAGTTCGTGAACAGGCTCGCGTCCGGGTACCACTGCGGGAGCGGCTTCTGGGCGATCGACACCGTGTCGGACGAGCCGATCACGAGCGTGTAGTACAGCGGCGCGAGGCCGATCACCACGACGAGGCCGAGGAGGATGTAGTTGAGGACACCCGGACGGCGGTCGTAGCCGCCGACCTTGCGGCCGGTCTTGCGGGCGGCGGCGCGCGCAGCTCCGCGCCCGGCGACCTGCTCGATGGCGGGGATGGAGTTCATGACTGCTTCCTCTGCGCTTCGTACCGCTTCTGTGCTGCCTTGATCTCCTTCTTCGACAGGTTCGAGTCACCCGTGGAGATGCGCTTCGTGACCCAGAAGTTGACCATGCCGATGACCAGGATGAGCAGGAACAGGAGCCAGGCGATCGCGGCCGCTCGGCCCAGGTTGTACTGGCCGCTCCAGCCGGTGTTGTACAGGTACAGCGTCGTGGTCAGCCACTGACGCGAGGCGCCACCGGCGCCGGTGGCGTCGAACACGCGCGGCTCGTCGAAGATCTGCAGACCACCGATGGTCGAGGTGATGACGACGAAGATGACCGTGGCGCGGATCTGGGGGATGGTCACCGAGAAGAACTGCCGCGCGCGGCCCGCGCCGTCGATGATCGCGGCCTCGTAGAGCTCGCGCGGGACGGCCTGCATGGCTGCGAGGAAGATCAGGGCGTTGTAGCCGGTCCACCGGAAGTTGACCATGGACGCGATGGCGATGTGGCTCGCGAGCGGGTCGACGTGCCACAGGACGGGGTCGATGCCGATCGCGCCGAGCCAGGAGTTGATGAGCCCGGACTGGTCCGCGAACAGGCGGCCGAAGATCAGGCCGACCGCGACGGGCGCGACCACGTAGGGCAGCAGGACGCCCATGCGCCAGAACGTCTTGGCGCGCAGGTTCTGGTCGAGCAGCGCGGCGATGAGGATCGCGGCGATGACCTGGGGGACCGACGAGAGGATGAAGATCGACAGCGTGTTGCGCAGGGAGAGCCAGAAGTCCTTCTGGTCGAACACGTCGGTGAAGTTCTTGAAGCCGACGAAGTCACCCTGACCCTGCAGCAGCTGCCACTTGTGCACCGAGACGTAGCCCGTGTACAGGATCGGGAACAGGCCCGTGACGAAGAACAGGATGAAGAACGGGGAGATGTACAGGTAGGGCGAGACCTTGACGTCCCAGCGGCTGAGCGTCTGGGAGAAGCCCACGCGGCGGGGCTGCCGCGGTGCCGGCGCGAGATCGCTCTCGGGCTCGACGGGTGACTGGACGGACATGACCACCTCATGGACGGCGTGAGTGGACGCGGCGCCCGGCAGGTTGCCCTGCTCCCACAGGGGGAGGGCACACCTGCCGGGCGCCGCTCGGATCCGGGGGCCGACCGGTTGTCAGTCGGCCACTCGGCTGGTCGGGTCAGGCGCCGGAGCACCTGACCCGACCGGGGTCACAGACCCAGCGCGTTGAACGCGTCGAGGGCACCCTGCCAGGCAGCAGCCGGGTCCGCCGACTTGTCGACGTCGACCTTGGTGATGGCGTCAGTCACGGTCGTGTGGATCGAGAAGTAGTTCGGGCCCTTGAACGGCGTGACCGTGATGGCCGCGTAGCGGTCGGCGAAGATCTTGCCGGTCGGGGCGTCGTTGAAGAAGTCGTTCGTCGCGGCGGTCAGAGCCGGGTCGGACGAGGCCTCGGTCTGGCTCGGGAAGTTACCCGCGTTGAGGAACGCCTTGACCTGGATCTCGGGCGAGGTCAGCCACGCGGCGAGCTCCTTGGCAGCCTCGGCGTTCTTGCCGGCCGCCGGGACGGTCAGGTACGAGCCGCCCCAGTTGCCGCCGCCGCCGGGGAACACGTTGGCGATGTTCCAGCCGGTGACGCCGCCCGCGCGCTCCTCGATCGGACCCGTCATCCAGGACGGGCAGAGCATGGTCGCGAAGCCGTTGTTCTGGAACGCGGCGTCCCAGTCACCGGACCACTGGCCGAGGTGCGCCGACAGCTCCTGGACGTCCGCGCCCGTGACCGTGTCGAACAGGCCCTTGACGGCCGAGTTGTCCTGGAGCGCGATCGGCGTGCCGTCCGTGTTCTCGTACGCGGTCTCGAGCTGGTTCACCATGCCCTGGTAGATCGCGTTGCCCGAGTCGAACCAGGCGCTGTCCGACTTGTCGACGAACTGCTTGCCGACCTCGAAGTACTTCTCCCAGGTGGCGCCGTCGCCACCGAGCAGCTCCGCGACCGCCTCAGGCGTGCTCTCGAGGCCGGCAGCCTCGAAGAGGTCCTGGCGGTAGCAGATCGCCTCGGGGCCGACGTCGGTGCCGTAGCCGATGAGCGCGCCGCTGGCGGTCGTGGCCGGCTTCGTCTTGAACTCGGGCCAGCGACCCTCGACGTCCGCCGAGTTGAGGTCGAGGAACTTGTCACCCGACTGCACGAGCTCGGGCAGCCAGTCGATCTCGATGGCCTCGACGTCCGCGAGACCCGCGCCACCGGCGGCGAGCTTCGTCGTCAGGTTGGTGCGAGCGTCCTCGGACTTGGCAGCGATCGTCTGCTTGACCGTGACGTTGGGGTGGTCCTTCGAGTACTCGGCGAGCAGCTCGTCCGTGTAGCCGAAGTTGTTGAACGTCGCGACGGTGAGCGTGATCGGCGTCGAGTCGTCGCCGCCCTTGGTCTCGCCGCTCGTCGGGGTGCCGCTGCCGCCGTTGTCGTCGGAGCAAGCGGTCGCCAGGAGGGCGATGCTCGCGACCCCGGCCGTGACGGCCAGGAACTTTCGAGTGGTCTTGCGCACTGTGACTCCCTTGTCAGTCGGACGGCAGCCATGCCGTACCTCACCTGTCGCCTTCGCGGACCCCGGCTTCTTCGCCGCCGGGACCACGTCAGCGTGGGTCTGAGAGACCCCGCTTGGAAGCGCTCCCCTCCGCAGTGTGCGGGAGCGTTCCCACGCGCTGGGTGACACTGTCGTCGGGCGACCGCGGGGTGTCAAGGAGGTCCGGGTCCGAAAAGGTCGTGGTAGCGATCCCACAGGAGTATCACCGCAGGTCAGAGGCAACTTCCACGGTTCCCACGTTACCGAATCGTTACGGCGTGGAACCGCTTCCGTGACCAGCCCGCGACGGCCCCACGTGCACCCGCGCGGGTGACCTGACGTCGGACGCCGTCGGTGACGCGTGTGACCAGGGCGCTCTACGCGAACCGATGCCGCGCGACCTGCTCCTCCGCGGCGAGCGCCCCGCGGATCGCCGCCGCCGTGGCCTCCTCGACAGCGCCGCCGAACAACGGGATCGCGGCGTGCACCTCGCCGTCGTACCGCACGGCCGTCCGCGCGGCGCCGTGGGCGACGAGCGTGACCCGCCCGGCGAGGCGCACGGGGACGCCGACGACCTCGACGACGACCGTCCCGACGCGCGCCCCCTCGTCGTCCGGTGCCTCCCAGGCCTCGACCTGACGCACCTCGATGCGGTTGCCGACGAACGCTCGGACCTGCGCCGGGATCTGGTCGGTCGGCAGAGCGCGCCGGGTGGTCACCGTGAAGGCGCCCACGTCGTCCCCGGCGCCCGGTGTCGCGTCGCCCGCGGGCGCGGGGTCCGCGTGCGCGTCGTCGTGCGTGACGTCCACCTGCTCGCACGTCGCTCCGGCGGCCTCGACCTTCTCGCGCACGTAGCCCGGGTCCGCGAGCAGCCGCGCGGCCGTGCGCGGGTCGGTCGGCAGGACGAGCATCTCCGACAGGTGCACAGCGACCCCCTCGTTCGGTGCCGCGTCGCGCGGCGCGGTCGAGCCTAGTGGCGCCCGTAGGCTGAGCGCGTGTCCACCCTGAGCGTGCTCGTCGAGCGTCACGGCCCCTTGCCCCCGGCGGACCTGGAGTGGCTCCACCTGCTCGTCGGCGACTGGCAGGTCGTCTCCGATCTCGCCTTCGCCGACCTCGTGCTGTGGCTGCCGACCACCGACGGCGACTTCGTCGCGATCGCGCAGTGCCGGCCCTCGACCGGGGCGACCGTGCACTACGACGACGTGGTGGGCTCGCGCGCGCCGGAGGGGCAGCGGCCGCAGCTGCAGCGCTCGCTCGACGAGCGGCGTCAGCTGCGCTCGCGCGAGCCCCGGTGGTTCGGCTCGTACGCGGTGCGCGAGGAGGCGATCCCCGTCGTGCGGGACGGTCGTCCGATCGCCGTGATCGCCCGGCAGACGAACCTCGGCGGCGCGCGCACGCCGAGCCGGCTCGAGCTGAACTACGTCGAGGCGGCCGACGACATCTTCGGGATGATCGCGTCGGGCGACTTCCCGGCGGCTGACGCGCCCACCGGCCCGCGCCGCGGCGCGCCGCGTGTCGGCGACGGGCTGGTGCGCCTCAACTCCGAGGGCGAGGTCCTGTACGCGAGCCCCAACGCGCTGTCGTGCTTCCACCGCCTCGGAGCGCTCGGGGACCTCGTCGGCCGGTCGCTGGTCGAGGTGACCGCCGACCTCATCCCGGAGCAGCGCGCGACCGTCGACGAGTCGATGCCGCTCGTGCTCATGGGGCGCGCGCCGTGGCGGACCGACGTCGAGGTCGGGGGAGTGGCGCTCTCGCTGCGCGCGGTGCCGCTGACGGACGAGGGCCAGCGCATCGGCGCGGTGCTGCTGTGCCGCGACGTGTCCGAGCTGCGGCGCCGCGAGCGCGAGCTCATCACCAAGGACGCCACGATCCGCGAGATCCACCACCGCGTGAAGAACAACTTGCAGACCGTCGCCGCACTGCTGCGGCTGCAGTCGCGGCGCATGACCTCGCCCGAGGCGCGCGACGCGCTCACCGAGGCCATGCGACGCGTCGCGACGATCGCGCTCGTGCACGACTCGCTGTCGCAGACGATCGACGAGAGCGTCCCGTTCGACGACCTCGTCGGGCGCAGCCTGCGGCTCGCGGCGGACGCGGCCTCGGCCGGTGCGCACGTCCGCACGACCGTGTCGGGCACGTTCGGCTCGGTCCGGGCGGAGGACGCCACGGCGCTCGCGCTCGTGCTGACCGAGCTCGTGACGAACGCGGTCGAGCACGGGTTCGAGGGGCGCGAGTCGGGGCGCGTCGAGGTGTTCGTCGAGCGCGAGGACGACGACCTCACCGTCACGGTGGCCGACGACGGCTCGGGTATCCCCGAGGGCCGCGGCGCGGGTTCGGGGCTCGGCACGCAGATCGTCCAGACGCTCGTCACCAACGAGCTGCGCGGAGGCATCGAGTGGCGGGCACGGCCCGAGGGCGGCACGGCGGTCGTCGTGCGGGTCCAGCTGCGCACGTCACGCGACGCCGCCCAGGTCGGCTGACCGCCCACGTCGGCTGACGCGCACGCCGTCGGGGACGACGCGCGTGCGGCCCGCGGGCGTGGGACGACGAGGCCCACGAGGGTGGGACGACGAAGGGGCCGGCCAGACGGCCGACCCCTTCGGAAAGCTGTGGTGCGCGGCTGGTCAGCCGGCGCGGCGCTGACGCGCGGTGCGGCGCTTGAGCGCGCGACGCTCGTCCTCGGACAGGCCACCCCACACGCCGGCGTCCTGACCGGTCTCGATCGCCCACTTGAGGCACGTGTCGACGACGTCGCAACGACGGCAGACAGCCTTGGCCTCCTCGATCTGGAGGAGGGCAGGACCCGTGTTGCCGATCGGGAAGAACAGCTCGGGGTCCTCGTCGAGACACGCTGCGCGGTGGCGCCAATCCATGTGAACTCTCCTTGGGCGCACGACGACGACCGCACCCGGGTGAGGGCGCGCGTGACGTCATGCACGATGCGTTGGGGGGCTGGGCGGAAGACCTGCTGCATCAAGACTCACACCCGATCTTCGTTCGCACAAGGGGTTACGAGATGGTTTCGACTTCATGACGGCTGAGGCGTTGGTCACAGTGGTCTGAGCGTGTTTCGCCCGGGTCGGATCGATTCGGACGGGTCTGGGGGCCGACGGCGAGTGAGATGTGGTCGAACGGCGTGTCCGGACGTGGTATGGGTCACGTCGGCGTGTCGGTGTCGCCACGCGGGGGCGGGTGTGCGTCGGCACCGGCGAGCCGCCCGACCGGACGACTGAGACGCGTCGCGGGGCGCGCGCCCGGCTCCCCGTAGGCTCGGCGCGTGAGCTCCCCGACGCCCGCCTCCGCCCACCCGAGCCGCCCGGCCGCGCTCGTCGTCGTGTGCCTCCTGACGCTGCTCGAGGCCGCCGCCGCGGTCGGCCTCGCGGTCGCCTGGGCCGTCGACCTCGTGCGTGGGGTGTCCGTCCGGCCCGCAGCGACCGTGTTCCTCGTCGTCTTCGGGCTCGGCGTCGCGCTCGTGCTGGCGGCGTCCGCGCGCGGGCTGTGGCGCGGCCGCCGGTGGGCGCGCTCGCCCGTCATGACGTGGCAGATCATGCTCGTCGTGCTGTCGGTGGGCTGGCTCGGCGTCGAGTCGAGCCTGTGGGCGTGGGGTGTCCTCGTCGCCGCGGCGGTCGTCGGCGTCGGTCTGCTCCTGCCCGCGGTCGTCGCCGTGACGACGGCTCCGCGCGAGGACGCCAGCGGCGCCCCGGGTACCCCCTCCGGTACTCCGAAGCGCCGCTGAACGCCCCTCGCGCGGTGCGCGGTCAGTCGACCGCGAGCGCCGCCACGGGTGAGGTCCGCACGGCCGAGCGAGCCGGCAGGACCGAGGCCAGCAGGCCGGCGCCGAGCGCGACCGCGACGATCACCGCCACGTCCGCCCAGTCCACCGCGAGGCGCGGCTCACCCATCGCGCCGAACGCGATCGCCGAGCCGGCCCACCCGTACAGCACCCCGAGCACCACGCCGAGCACGCCGCCGACGCCCGAGATGAGCATGCCCTCGGCCGCCAGCGACAGCCGCAGCCGCCGCTTGGTGAGCCCGATCGCGCGCAGCGTCGCCGACTCGCGGCGCCGCTCGATCACGGACAGCGACAGCGTGTTCGCCACACCGACGAGCGCGATCACGACCGCGACGGCCAGCAGGCCCACGACGATCGCCAGCAGCGTGTCGATGAGCTGCTCGTACTGCGTGCGCAGCGAGATCGGCGACTCGATCGCGACCGACTCGTCGGCCAGCTCGTTGCGGACCGCCTCGACCACCGCGACCGCGTCGGCGTCGGACGCGATGCGCGCCCAGACCGTCGTCGTCGGGGTGTCGTCGCCGACGATCGCGTCGAACGTCGCGGGGGTCAGGTACGCGGTGCTCTCGCGACCGCTGTCCACGACGACCGGGTCGAGGACGCGGGGCTCGCCGACGTCCATGGGCTGCCCGGTGAACGGGTCGATCCGAGTGACCGGCTGGCTCGCGTCCCACACGTCGGCGGCCACGACGATGCGGTCGTCGCCCGCCGCCGCGGCGATCCGGCCGTCGCGGAGCACCGCCTCGACCTCGGGGGTCAGCGCACGTGCGGTGTACCACTGGTCACCCAACGACACCTCGGCGCTCGGCACGTCGACGGCGCTCTCGATGCCGTTGACGCCCGCGACGGTCCGCGCGACGTCCGCGGACAGCGGCTCGACGCCCTCCGACGCGCTCCTGATCTCGATGTCGACGTGGTAGTGGGCGTCGAGCTCGGCGGCGAGCGACTCGCGTGCGCTGGCCGCGCCCGTCGACATGAGCGCGACCAGGGTCACGCCGATCAGCAGCGCGGTGCTCGTCGCCGCCGTCCGGCGCGGGTTGCGCACGGTGTTGGCCGAGGCCAGGCGCGCGGCCGGGCCGGCCTTGCCGAGGAGGCGGCCGACGAGCGCGACCATGAGCGGGACCCAGAAGACTGCGCCGACCAGGACACCGACGAACGACACGCTGCCACCGAGGATGCCCAGCCCCAGCCAGGTCAGCGCCTCCGAGGGCCGCGCGTGGGCGCCCACGAGCGCCATCGCGAGCACGGCCGTCCCGCCGACGAAGAGCAGGAGCGAGAAGCCCAGCCGCAGCTTGCCGGCGCGCGAGGCGACGTCGGGTGCGTCGATCGGTCGCAGCGCGGCGATCGGGCTGACCTGCGTCGCCGCACGCGCCGGGACGAGCGCCGCGAGCACCGTGACGACCACGCCGACGAGCACCGGCACGAGCACGACCGACGGCGTCAGCTGGACGAACGCCGGCAGCGGCATGTCGTCCTGCATGCGGCCCAGCACGGACAGCGCCCCCTGCGCGACGCCCGTCCCGAGCAGCACACCGAGGACCGACGCGCCCACACCGAGGATCGCGGCCTCGAGCAGCACCGAGCGGCGCAGCTGACCGCGCACGGCACCGACGCAGCGCAGCAGCGCGAGCGTGCGGGCCCGCTGCGCGACGAGGACCTGGAACGTGTTGGAGATGACGAGCGCGGCCACGATCAGGGCGACCGCCGCGAAGCCGAGGATCGCCGCGACGACGAAGTTGTTGCCGTCGCCGGTCTCCTCGATCTGCGCCTCGGCGGCCTGGTCGCGCGTGAGCACCTCGACCGGCTCGGCGTCCTCCCGGTCCGCTGTCGCCGCCCCGAGCATCGTGCGGACGGCCTCGTGCACCGCCGGGGTGTTCTTCGGCGCACTGATCAGCGCGCCGTCGGCGCCGGCCGCCTCCGGGTCGAGGTTCGTCCAGGTGAGCATCGAGTCCCGGGTCGCGAGCGTGGCGCCGCCGAAACCGGTCCAGGCCCCGCCCGGGTCGGTCGTGAACCCCGACACCGTCGCGTCGGTCGTGTGGTACTCGGGGTCGGCGTTCTCGGGCCACGTGGTCCACGAGACCTCCACGGTGCCGCCGACCTGGACGTCCAGTCGCTTCGCGACCGAGCGGGGAAGGGCGATCTCGTCGTCCTCCTGCGGCTCGCGCCCCTCGACGACCGTGAGCGAGGACAGCGCGGGTTCGGACGCGACCGGCAGCATGATCTGCCAGGACCGCGAGGCGCCCTTGCGGATCTCGGTACCGCCGACGAGCACGGGGTCGACCGCCTGGACGCCGGGCACGTCGGCGATCTCGTCGAGCAGCCCGATGACGTCGCCGTCGACCACGAGGTCCGCCTGGGCGAAGCTCGCGGTCACCGAGTCGTAGCTCGCACGCTTGATGACGCCGCCCGTGAGCAGCGTCGCCGCGACGAACGCGGTGCCGATCGCGATCGCGATCGCGGCCGCGGTGAGTCGGCCCAGGCTGCGGCGCATCTGGGCGAGGGTGAGGCGGAGCATCAGGCGCTCACCCCGTCGGCGATCGGCGCCTCGAGCGTGCGCAGGGCCTCGAGGCCCGCGAGCACGGACTCGGGCGTGGGCTCGGCGATGTCGCCGGCGATCCGGCCGTCGGCGAGCAGCACCACGCGGTCGGCGTAGGCGGCGGCCGTCGGGTCGTGGGTGACCATGATGACCGTGCGACCCAGCTCCCGGACCGAGCGGCGCAGGAACGAGAGCACCTCGGCGCCCGAGCGCGAGTCGAGGTTCCCCGTGGGCTCGTCGGCGAACACGACGTCGGGGCGCGTGATGAGCGCCCGCGCGATCGCGACACGCTGCTGCTGACCGCCGGACAGCTCGCTCGGGCGGTGCGTCAGGCGTCCCGCCAGGCCGAGCGTCGCAGTCAGCAGGTCGAGCCACTCGCGGTCGACGCGTGCGCCGGCCAGCTCGAGCGGCAGCGTGATGTTCTGCTCGGCGGTGAACATCGGCAGCAGGTTGAAGGACTGGAAGACGAACCCGATCCGGTCACGACGCAGGTGCGTGAGGGCGTCGTCGTCGAGCGACGTCAGCTCGGTCTCACCCAGGCGCACGGACCCGGACGTCGCCAGGTCGAGCCCGGCGAGCAGGTGCATGAGCGTCGACTTGCCGGAGCCCGACGGCCCCATGATCGCCGTGAACGCGCCGGCCGCGAAGTCGACGTCGACACCGTCGAGCGCACGCACCGCGGCGGCCCCCGACCCATAGGTCTTGGTCAGGCCGCGCGCCGACGAGGCGGGGACCGCTCCGGGCGTGCCGGGCACGGGAACGGCTGCGGGCGTGGAAGAAGACACGGTGCTCCTCGGGTGGTGTCGGGATCGGTACGTGACCAGGCTAGGAACGAGCCGGACGCGGGCTCGTCGCCCCCCGGTCTCGACGTGCGCGACCTGCGTCATCCCGCGGGATGACCTGCCGCTACCCCCGTGGTGGCGTCAGCAGCCGGGACGCACCAGACCGGCCTCGTACGCGGTCACCACGGCCTGGACGCGGTCACGCGCGCCGAGCTTGGCCAGGATCCGGCCGACGTGCGTCTTGACCGTCGCCTCGGCGACGAACAGGTCGCGGCCGATCTCGGTGTTCGAGCGGCCGCGTGCCATGAGCAGCAGGACCTCGCGCTCCCGCTCGGTGAGCTCGGCGACCATCACCTGCGCCGCGTTCGGCTGGCCGTCCTCGGTCGCGGGCTCGGGCAGCGCGGTGACCAGGTGCTCGATCAGGCGGCGCGTCGACGAGGGCGCGATGACCGCGTCGCCGTGGTGGACCGTGCGGATCGCCGCGAGCATCTCCTCGGGCGGGGCGTCCTTGAGCAGGAACCCGCTGGCCCCCGCCCGGATCGCGGCGAGCACGTACTCGTCGAGGTCGAACGTCGTCAGCACGATCACGCGCGGGGCGGGGTGCTCGGACGTGCCGCGCGCGACGATCTGCGCGGTCGCCTCGAGGCCGTCCATCGTCGGCATGCGCACGTCCATGAGGACGACGTCGACGCGGCCGAGCGCCGTCGCCGCGCCCGGGTCCAGCGCGCGCACCGCCTGGGCGCCGTCCCCGGCCTCGAGCACGACCTCGAGGTCGGGCTGCGAGTCGATGACCATGCGGAACCCGGCGCGCACGAGCTGCTGGTCGTCGACCAGCGCGACGCGCACGACGCCGTCGGCGGGCGTCGCGGCGCCGGTCGTCGTGGCGCCGGGCGTCGTGGTGCCGTTCGGCTGGTCGGTCATCGGTCGTTCTCCTGCTGCGGGTCGGGGGTGGTCGCGCGCGGCGCGCCCGTGGCGGGGACAGTCTCGTCGGCGCGCGGGGGTGCCGTCACACGCGCGGACCCTTCGTCGCCGTCGTGGGGGCCGCGGCCGCACGCGGGACGTCGTCCGGGGGTGCGGGAGCATCAGGGGCGGCAGTGGCGCCCGCGGTCGTGGCCGGGGCGTCGGAGCGCGACGTCCCGAAGCCCGGGACGGCGGAGCCGGGCACGCCTCGGCGGGGGAACGGCAGGCGGGCGTGCACGCGGAAGCCGCCGCCCTTGCGCGGACCCGCGGTGACCTCGCCGCCGAACATCGCCGCGCGTTCCTGCATGCCGCGCAGGCCCTGGCCCAGCCCGTCGGAGTCGGCGGACGCGCCGCGCCCGTCGTCGGCGACGTCGAGCTCGATCGCGTCGCGCAACCACTGCACGACGACCGTCACCCGCGGCGACGGGCCCGCGTGCTTGAGCACGTTGGTGAGCGCCTCCTGCGTGATCCGGTAGACCGCCAGCCCGACGCCCGGGGGCAGCGGGTGCGGCTCGCCCATGCGGACGAGCGACACGTGCGCACCGCTGAGCCGCACCTGCTCGACCAGCCGGTTGATGTCGGCCTCGCCGGGTTGGGGGGTGGTCTGCGCGGGGCTCGCGTCGGGCAGCACACCCGGCCCGTCGGCGGTCGCCCGGAGCCTGCCGTCGTCGCTGCGCAGCACCCCCAGCAGCCGGCGCATGTCGGTCAGCGCGGCGCGGCCCGTCTCGGCGATCGTCTCGAGCGCCCGTGTCGCGGCCCGGGGGTCGACCTGCGCGGCGTAGCGCCCGCCGTCGGCCTGGGCGATCACGACGGACAGCGAGTGCGCGACGATGTCGTGCATCTCGCGTGCGATGCGTGCGCGCTCGGCGGACGTGGCGATCTGCGCCTGCTGGTCGCGCTCCTTCTCGAGCCGCTCCGCGCGGTCGACGAGCGCCTCGAGCGTCTCGCGCCGCGAGCGGCGCACGAGCCCGAACGCGAACACGGTCAACGAGCTCGTCGCGACCAGCATGCAGATGACGACGACCGCGGGCGCGTAGTAGTCGGCGACGAGCTGCAGCGGCAGCAGGACGCTGCTCAGGAGCGCCCCGCTGATCGCCGCGCGGTACGCCCAGCGCGGGCCGTGCACGGTGACGGAGTACAGCGCGACGAGCACGGCGAGGTCGGCGGGCAGGATGCCGGGCACGGTGATGAGCTGGGCGAGCGCGACCAGGTAGACGGCGGCCGCGGACGCGGTGGGTCGCACGCGACGCCACGCGAGGGGCCCGATGAGCAGGAGCGCCCAGAGCAGCAGCGCGTCGCCGGACATCGGCAGGCCCGAGCCGGCCATCGTCAGCGGGCCGAGCAGGAAGAAGAGCAGGATCGCCCCGGTCGCGTCCACCGCGAACCGGTGCGCGTCCTCCCAGCGCAGCAGGCGGTCCCAGATGCTCACCCCGCGAGCCTAGGGCGGCGCCGCGGCCCCGTCGTGCGCCTGCGGTCGGACCCGGGAGTGCCGCGCGTGCGACTGAGGGTGCGCAGCGGACACGTGCGCACCGACGAACCTCACACGGTGCGTGGGTCGCGAGTCCTGGCGGCGGATACCAGAGCGTGACCTAGCATGGGCGAATGACCCAGGTGCTTCTGGCGGAAGACGATCCCGCTATTGCCGAGCCTTTGGCGCGGGCGCTCGGACGTGAAGGCTATGACGTGAGCGTGCAAGGTACCGGTCAAGGGGCGATCGACGGGGCGGCCACGGCCGATCTCGTCGTGCTCGACCTGGGCCTGCCGGACATGGACGGCCTCGACGTCGCGCGCGCGATCCGCAACCAGGGCCTGACCACGCCGGTGCTGGTGCTCACGGCGCGTGCGGACGAGGTCGACCTGGTCGTCGGCCTCGACGCGGGCGCCGACGACTACGTCACCAAGCCGTTCCGGCTCGCCGAGCTGCTCGCGCGCGTCCGGGCGCTGCTGCGCCGCACCGCGGTCGAGGCCGGCGACGAGGACGAGCTGCACGCGCAGAACGTGCGCGTCGACGTCGCGGCGCACCGCGCGTTCCAGGGCGAGCGCGAGCTGCACCTGACCGCGAAGGAGTTCGACCTGCTGCGCGTGCTCGTCGCGTCGGCCGGCAACGTCGTCGCGCGCGAGACGCTCATGCGTGAGGTGTGGGACTCCGACCCCACCGGCTCGACCAAGACGCTCGACATGCACGTGTCGTGGCTGCGCCGCAAGCTCGGCGACGACGCGAACGCCCCGCGCTACATCTCCACGGTGCGCGGCATGGGCTTCCGGTTCGAGACCGGCCCCGTGCCCGCCGGGATCTAGGACCGACGGCGCGTGCGTCGTCGCGTCCTGCAGGCGACGATCGCGGCGGTCACCGTCGCGGTGGTCCTGCTCGGCTTCCCGCTGGCCTTCCTCGGGGCACAGCTCGTGCGCGAGAACGAGCTGCAGCGGCTCGAGACCCGGGCCCAGTCCGCGGCCCGTGCGGTGGACTTCCGGATCGGGCTCGGGATCGAGCTCAACGACCAGATGTTCGAGCCGTTCGCCGACGGCAGCGACGGCGAGGTTCCCGCCTCCGTCGTCGTGCACGCGCCCGACGGCACGGTGTACCAGGCGGGCACCCGCGTCGAGGGGCGCAGCCAGTCGGTCGAGGCGGTCTCCGACCAGGGCGCGATGGTCGTGCTGTACGTCTCCTGGTGGGAGGTGTTCTGGCTCAGCGCGCGCGTGATCGCGCTCGTCGTGATCGCGGCGGTCGTCGCCTTCGCGGCCGGGATCGCCATGGCCATCTGGCAGGCGAACCGGCTCGCGGCGCCGCTCGTGTACCTCGCGGCGTCGGCCGAGCAGCTCGGGTCGGGGCAGGTGCGGCCGCAGCTCGAGCCGTCCGGCGTCGAGGAGATCGACCTCGTGGCGTCCGAGCTCGCGCGCAGCGCCGACCGCATGGCCGGGCGGCTCGCGGCCGAGCGCAAGTTCGCCTCGGACGCCTCGCACCAGCTGCGCACGCCGCTGACCGCGCTGTCGATGCGGCTCGAGGAGATCATGCTCGCCTCGGACGACCCGCAGGTCCGGGAGGAGGCGCGGATCAGCCTCGAGCAGGTCGAGCGCCTCGTCCGCGTGGTCGACGACCTGCTCATGTCCTCTCGCCGCGCGCAGGGCGGCACGACCGAGGCCGTGCAGCTCCTCGAGGTCGTGCACCAGCAGGAGGAGGAGTGGGCGGCCACGTTCGAGGCGGTGGGCCGCCGGCTCGTCGTCGAGGTCGACCGGGCCACGCAGGTGCTCGCGACGCCCGGCGCGCTCGCGCAGGTGCTCGCGACGCTCATCGAGAACTCGCTGCGGCACGGCGCGGGCACGACGACGGTCCGCTCGCGGTCGGGCGGGCCGTCCGGCACGGTCGTCGTCGAGGTGGCCGACGAGGGTGACGGCGTGCCCGACGAGCTCGCCGGGCGGATCTTCGAGCGCGACGTGACCTCGGGCAAGGGCACGGGGCTGGGCCTCGCGCTCGCGCGCGACCTGGCGTCCGCCGACGGCGGCCGGCTCGAGCTCGCGCAGCGCAGGCCGGCGGTCTTCGCGCTGTTCCTCTCGGGTGTGCCCGCGTCCCTGCGGCCCGACGTGGTGCTCCCTCTGGGCGCGGTCGTCTCGTCGCGCCCCGATCGTCGGCGCCGCTGAGGGCCACCTCGGAGCGCCCCGGAGCGGGGGCGGGTTTGGGTACTGTAAGCGCTCGCGACGAGCCCGGAAGGACGTGCATGTACCGCCTCGAACCCGCTCTCCAGCACTACGTCTGGGGATCGACGCACGCGATCCCGGCGTTGCTCGGGTTCGCGGCCGATGACCGGCCGGTCGCCGAGGCGTGGTTCGGTGCGCACCCCCTGGCGCCGGCTCGGCTCGTCGGGGCGAGCGCGCCGACGCTCGACGCGCTCGTGAGCGCCGACCCGCACGCGGTGCTCGGCGACGACGTGGTCGCGCGGTTCGGCCGCGAGCTGCCGTACCTGCTCAAGCTCATCGCGGCGGCGTCCCCGGTCTCGCTGCAGGTGCACCCGTCGCGGGAACGTGCGCGCGTCGGGTTCGAGCGTGAGGACCGCGCCGGGGTGCCGATCGACGCCCCCGAGCGCAGCTACCGCGACGTCAACCACAAGCCCGAGCTCGTGTTCGCGCTGTCGCAGCTCGACGCGATGGTCGGGTTCCGGGCGCCGCGGCGTGCGGCCGAGCTCCTCGTCGGGCTCGAGTCCTCGCTCGCGGAGCAGCTGCACAAGCTCCTGACGCGCGACCCGTCGCCCGGGGGTGTGCGTGCGGCCTTCGAGTGGCTGCTCGCCCCGGCCACCCGGCCGCACCCCGACGAGGTCGCCGCGCTCGCGCACGCGTGCCAGCGCCGCCTCGACGCGGGCTCGCCCTCGCCGCGCACCGACCGGACCGTCATCCGCCTGCACGCCCAGTACCCGGGCGACCCGGGCGCGGTGACGTCGGTGCTGCTCAACCCGGTGACGCTGCAGCCGGGGGAGGTGCTGTTCGTCCCGGCGGGCGCGGTGCACGCCTACCTCGAGGGCTTCGCGGTCGAGCTCATGGCCAACTCCGACAACGTCCTGCGCGCGGGCCTGACGTCCAAGCACGTCGACGTGCCCGAGCTGCTCGACAACCTCGACACGGTCGCCGCCCCGCCGATCCGGATCGCCCCCGAGCACGTGTTCACGTCGACCGACGTGTTCTACGCGCCCGTCGACGACTTCGAGCTGTCGGTCACGCAGCTGCAGGACGAGTCCGACGAGGTCCGGCTGCCCGGGCGCGGCCCGCGCGTGCTGCTGTGCCTCGAGGGCACGGTGCAGGTGCGCGGCGAGCACGACGGCACGTTGCGGCTCGAGGCCGGCCAGTCGGCGTTCGTCCCCGCCGCGGAGGGTCTGCTCATGGCGCGCGGCGCCGGCCGCGTCGTGCAGGCGGGCGTTCCCTGACCGTCAGGGGAGGGGCTCGGGCTCGTGCTCGAGGTGGTGCTGCTCGTACAGCTCGTCGGCCGCGACCACCGCGCCGAACGGCACGACCGGCTGCACCGCGAGAGCGACGACGGCCTCCGCGGTCGCGCGCTCGTCGGCCGACGGCACGTCGTCGTCCACGTCACCCGTGAACACCCAGCGCTTGTAGCCCACGTACCGCAGGGCCGTGCCGAGCGCGATGCCCAGCAGGTTGGCGACGTTGTCCGGCACCGGGCCGTCGAGGTGCAGCACGTACTGCGAGAACGCCAGGGGAGCAGCGCCCACCGCGAGCCCGAGCCCGTTGACGACGACGAACAGCAGCAGCTCGCGTCCGCGGTGCTGCGTGCGGTGCTGCGAGAACGTCCACAGCCGGTTGCCGACCCACGACACGAGGGTCGCGACGAGGGTCGAGACCACCTTGGCGGTGATGGGCTTCTCGGCGAGCAGCTCGCCCGGGCCGAACCGCAGGAGGTTGAACAGGCCCATGTCGACGACGAACGCGACGCCTCCCACCGACAGGAAGCGCGCCAGCTCGGCGAGCCGGGCCCGGTGGTCGGGACCCAGCAGGCGGGTGAGCACGGCGGTCGTCACGTTTGTGAGGATAGCCCGCGTCGCCGTCGGACGGGCCGACCCAGGTCCCGGCCTACTCGGTTAGGGTGGTCGCCCGTGAACGCACCCCTGGTCGCCGTGGTCGGCGGCGGACAGCTCGCCCGCATGATGGTGCCGGCGGCGACCGCGCTCGGCATCCACCTGCGGGTGCTCGTCGAGAGCCCCACGGGCTCGGCCGCGCAGGTCGTCGTGGACGCCCCCGTGGGCGAGGCGTCCGACGAGGCCGCGATCACCGCGCTCGCGCAGGGCGCCGACGCGCTGACGTTCGAGCACGAGCACGTGCCGAACGCGCTGCTGGACCGGCTCGTCGCCGCGGGGGTCGCGGTGCGTCCCGACGCCGCGGCGCTCGTGCACGCGCAGGACAAGATCGTCATGCGACGCCGCCTCACGGCGCTCGGCGTCCCGTGCCCGCGCTGGGCGCCCGTGGCGAGCCGCGAGGACCTCGCGGCGTTCCTGGCGGACCAGCCGGGCGGTGCGGCCGTGGTCAAGACCGCGCGGGGTGGGTACGACGGCAAGGGTGTGCGCGTCGTCTCGTCGTCCGACGAGGCCGACGACTGGCTCGCCGCCGCGGCGCTGCCGGACGGCGTCCCGGTGCTCGTCGAGGAGAAGGTGCCGTACACGCGTGAGCTCGCGGTGCTCGTCGCGCGCCGCCCCTCGGGCGAGGTGCGCACGTGGCCCGTCGTCGAGTCGGTGCAGCGCGACGGCGTGTGCGCGGAGGTCGTCGCCCCCGCGCCGGACCTCGCGGACGCGACGCGCGACGAGGCGCTCGACGTCGCGGTGCGCGTGGCCGAGGGCCTCGGCGTCGTCGGCGTGCTGGCCGTCGAGCTGTTCGAGGTGCCGGGCGGTCCCGGTGAGGCGCCCCGCGTGCTCGTCAACGAGCTCGCCATGCGCCCGCACAACTCGGGTCACTGGACCATCGACGGTTCGGTCACGAGCCAGTTCGAGCAGCACCTGCGTGCCGTGCTGGACCTGCCGCTCGGCGACCCGGCGCCCCGCGCGCGGTGGACCGTGATGGCGAACGTGCTCGGCAGCACGCTGCCCGACCTGACCGCCGCGCTCCCGCTCGTCGCCGCGCTCGACCCCGGCGCCAAGGTGCAGCTCTACGGCAAGGACGTGCGGCCGGGCCGCAAGCTCGGTCACGTCAACGTCAGCGGCGACGACCTCGACGAGGTGCGCGCCCGCGCGCTCGCCGCGGCGGCGCTGCTGCGCGGTGAGACACTCTGACGCGCGACGACAAGGAGACTTCGATGACCGCAGCCGCCCAGGTGGGCATCGTGATGGGCTCGGACTCCGACTGGCCGGTCATGGAGGCCGCCGCGCAGGTGCTCGCGGAGCTCGGCGTCCCGGTCGAGGTCGACGTCGTCTCGGCGCACCGGCAGCCCGACAAGATGATCGCGTACGGGCGGCAGGCGGCCTCGCGCGGGCTGCGCGTGATCGTCGCGGGTGCCGGCGGCGCCGCGCACCTGCCGGGCATGCTCGCGTCGGTGACGACGCTGCCCGTCGTGGGCGTGCCCGTGCCGCTGCGGTACCTCGATGGCATGGACTCGCTGCTGTCGATCGTGCAGATGCCCGCGGGCATCCCCGTCGCGACCGTGTCCGTGGGCGGCGCGCGCAACGCCGGGCTGCTGGCCGCGCGCATCCTCGCCTCGGGCACGGACGACGAGTCCGCGCGCCTGGCCCAGCGGCTCGCGGCGTTCAGCGACGACCTGCGCGCGCAGGCCGACGCGAAGGGCGAGCGCCTGCGCGGGCTGACGTCGGGCCGTCCCGCCACGGGTTTCCAGGCCTGACCACGCCGGGCGTCTGACCGGCGCGATCCGTCCCGCGGGTCGGCGCAGCCGAAATCGGGCAGCGTCGGGTCAGGGCAGCGGTCGGGTCAGGGGAGCCCCGCGGCGACGAGCTGCTGCTCGAGCACGTCGGTGAGCGACCGGGCGTACGTCGCGGTGATGTGCGAGCCCTGCCGGTACACCGTCACGCCGCCGATGACCGGCCAGCCGTGGTTGCCCGGCGTGATCCACGGCTGCATGTCGGCGACCGGCGTCCCGGTGCGCTCGGCGGCCTGGATCAGCGTCGGGCGCTTCTCGACGGCCAGCCGGAACTCGCACGCGGAGACGTCGTCCTCGTGCGACGCGACGCACGCGATCATGTCGGTGTCGGGCTTGCGGTTGTCGGCGACGACCACCGGACGACGCCCCGCGTCCGTCAGGTCCCGCAGGACGTCCTCGAGCGCGCCGCGCATGACCTTGCGGCTCTGCCGGGCGCACGAGTCCGGGGAGGCGCACGCGACCTGGCTCGCCTGCGACAGCAGGACGTGGTCGATCGCGTCGTCCGCGAGGACGGCGTCGATCCGGACGTCGTTCACGCGGCGGCACGCGTCGTTCGGCGCGTCCTCGCGGTCGACCACCGTCACGTGGGCGAACGGGCACGCCGACTGCAGCATCGTGACGAGGTGCCAGCCACGACGGTCGGCGATCTGCTGGAGCGCGTCGAGCCACTGGTGCATCTTCGAGTCGCCCACGACCGCGATCGTCGGGCCGGTCGGGTCGCCGTAGTCGCACAGCTCGACGTCCTCGGCACGCACCGGACCGATGCACTTCTCACCGGCGAGCGCGCCGACGTCGTCGCCGATCAGGCTCGGGGTCGGGAGGTAGCCGGTGGGGCTGCGGTCGTCGGGAGCCCAGTCGGCGGGCGGCTCGTCGAGACCGAGCACGCGCCCGCCGGGGTGCGTCTGGCCGAGGGTCTGCGCCGCGGCCTGCTCGGTCGCCAGACGGCGGTCCGCCGCGAGGACGAGCGCGCCGGCCGCGACCAGGCCGACGAGGATGCAGACCAGCCCCGCGGCAAGCGCGCGTCGCGGCGCGGCGAGCAGCGTCGACGTGTGGAACGGCTGCTCGACCACCCGGTACGCGAGCCAGGCCGGCACGACCGAGAACCCGATCGCGAGCAGCGCGGTGGGCACCCGCAGCGGCTCACCGGGCGTGCCCCAGAACGCCTGCGCTCCGATGAGCACGGGCCAGTGCCACAGGTAGAGCGAGTACGACAGCGCGCCGACGTCCTGCATCGGTGCGAGCTCGAGCGGCGCGAGCCGGCCGCGGCCGTCTCCCGTCCCCGCGGCGATGACGGCCGCAGCGCCCAGGACGGGCAGCAGCGCAGCGAGGCCGGGGAACGGCGTGCTGACGTCGAACAGCGCCGCCGCGGCGGCGATCGCGGCGATGCCGGCCCAGCCCAGCGCGGTGCGCACGACGAGCGGGAGCCGTCCGACCCGGGTCAGCCCGACCGCGAGCAGCGCGCCCACGGTGAGCTCCCACAGCCGCGTCGTCGTCACGAAGTACGCCCGTCCCGGGTCGGCCGAGGTGAGGTGCACCGACCAGGCCAGTGACGGCACGGCGATGACGAGCAGACCGAGCGCGAGCCGGCCGCGCGACAACGGACCGGAGCGCCGCCGCGCCCACCAGAGCAGGCCCACGATCAGCAGCGGCCAGACGACGTAGAACTGCTCCTCGACCGCGAGCGACCAGAAGTGCTGCAGCGGGCTGGTGGCGGTGTCGGCGGCCAGGTAGTCCACGGACAGGTCCGCGAACCGCCAGTTCACGACGTACAGCGCGGACGCGACCATGTCTGAGGCCACGTCGCGCCACTGCGAGACGGGCAGGACCGCGGCCGTGACGGCCGCCACGGCGACGAACACGAGCGCGGTCGCGGGCAGCAGGCGGCGGGCGCGGCGCGCGTAGAACCGCGTGAGCGACAGGCGTCCGGTGCGCTCGATCTCGCGGACGATCAGTCCCGTGATGAGGAAGCCGGAGATGACGAAGAAGACGTCGACGCCGACGTATCCGCCCGGCAGGCCGGGGACGCCCGCGTGGTAGAGCAGGACGAGCGCGACGGCCACCGCGCGCAGCCCCTGGATGTCACGCCGGAAACCCGGCGGGGCTGAGCCGGTGGTGCTCGAACCCGACGGACGGTCCCGCTCGCGCGGGACGGTCATCGTCGCCGAGGTCACGGCGTGGTGCTTCGTCGCGTCCGGTGCTTGGCGACGACCCGCTCGAGCTCGGCCAGGAAGGCCGCGCTCTGCACCGACCAGTCGAACTCGGCGACCGCGGTGGCCCGCCCGGACTGCGCCATGCGCTCGCGCAGGTCCGGGTCCTCGAGCAGCCGCAGGACCGCGTCGACCGCGACCGACGGCGTCGCGAACGGCACGACGAAGCCGCACTCGGCGCGCTCGACGAGCGCCTGCGCGAGGGGCAGGGGAGTGGTCACGACCGGCACGCCGTGCGCCATGTACTCGACGACCTTGGTCGGCAGGCTCGCGCGGTAGTTCGCGGTGTCGTGCAGCAGACTCAGCCCCGCGAGCGCCCCGTCGAGCGCCTTCATCGCGACCTCGGAGGACTGCCGCCCGTCCCAGCGCACGTCGCCCGCCTCGACGGCGGCCCGCAGCGCGGTCGTCGTCGGCTCGTCGGCGGGACCGATGAGCCGCAACGTGACGGCGCCGTCGGTGCGCCTGCGCAGCTGACGGCCGACCTCGATGAGGTCGAGGCCGCCACGGACGCGGGTGATCGAGCCGACGTACAGCACGGTGGAGCCGCCGCTCGGGCTCACGTCGGCGGGGACGCGGACCGTGTTGGGCACGACCGTGTGCGCCTGCGAGAAGCGGTCCTGGTAGGCGTGCTCGGCCAGGATGAGGTCGAAGTGCCGCTCGGACCAGCGCTCGAGCCAGCGCGCGGCCGCGGACGCGACCCCGCGCGCGCTGCGCGGCAGCCAGCCCTTGTGCTCGATCGCACCCGCGGTGTCCTCGTGCACGTCCCAGACGACCGCCGGCGTGCTGCGCGACGCGGTCGCGAGCACGAGCTCCGGGTCGTGCAGGAGCACGAGGTCGTGCCGCGGCGACTCGGCGTGCACGAGCCG
Organism: Cellulomonas persica; assembly: GCF_007989825.1. Lineage (GTDB taxonomy): Bacteria > Actinomycetota > Actinomycetes > Actinomycetales > Cellulomonadaceae > Cellulomonas > Cellulomonas persica. Next base: position 174,774 of record NZ_BJUA01000003.1, read on the forward strand.
CCGCGCGGCACGCCACGCGGCGGCACGCCGACGCCCGTACGCGCGGGGCAGGTCGAGCGCCCGCAGGCGCGGGAGCTCGGGGACCGGGGCGCCGGTCGCGGAGAACGGCGCGGCGTACGTGACGTGCCACCCCGCGTCGAGCATCGCCGCGATCTGGCGCGCGAAGATCCGGGAGTCGCGCGGGTCGTGCACGATCGTCACCACGAGGACTCGCACCGCGCTCACCCCCGCAGCCGCTTCTTGCGACGGATGGCCCGCATGACGCGCTCGTAGCTGTCGCAGACCTCGTCGGTGGGGCCGTCCATGCGCAGCAGGCCGCGGTCGATCCAGATCGCGCGGTCGCACATCTTGCGCACGGTCGCCGTCGAGTGGCTCACGAGGAACACGGTGCCAGCCTGCTGCCGGATCTCCTCGACGCGCGCCGCGCTCTTGGCACGGAACTCGACGTCACCGGTCGACAGGGCCTCGTCGATGATGAGGATGTCGGGTGCGGTGGACGCCGAGATGGCGAACCGCAGGCGCGCGGCCATGCCCGACGAGTAGGTGCGCATGGGCAGGTGGACGAAGTCGCCGATGCCCGCGAAGTCGACGATCCAGTCGTGCAGCTCGTTGACCTGCTTACGGCTCAGGCCCTTGGCCAGGCCGCCGAGCATGATGTTGCGCTCCCCGGACAACGCGCTCGACAGCGCCGCGTTGACACCCATGAGCGCGATGTCGCCGCCTGCCCACACCTCGCCGCCGGCGGTGGGGATGAGCCCCGCGATCGCGCGCAGCAGCGTGCTCTTGCCCGAGCCGTTGCGGCCGATCACGCCGATCGACTCACCCTCGTACGCCACGAAGCTGACCCCGCGCACCGCGGGGACCTCGGTGACGGTGCCCACGTGCCGCGTCACGCGGTCGAGCGCGCGGCCGAGCCGGCCCTCGGCCTCGTCGCCGAGCGCGTTGCGCTTGCCGCCGTACGCCTTGTACGTCACGCGCAGGTCGCGCACGACGATGGACGGCACACGCCCGGGCGGGACCGGGACACCGGTGCCGGTCACGTCAGTCGCGGCCATAGCGGCCCTCCGCGCGCCAGAACACGACCGCGCCGACGACGAGGAAGCCGACGGCCCAGACCGCGCCCCACAGCCACAGCAGCGGGTCCTGCGGCACCTCCGACAACAGGCACGAGCGCACGAGCTGCAGGAACAGCGCGACGGGCTGGTACTGCATGACGAGGCTCAGCGCGCCGTGCCCCGCGTACGCGGCGATCGAGAAGAACACGCCCGAGACGTAGCGCAGCAGGCGCACCGCGACGGGGATGAGGTTCGTCGCGTCGCGCACGTCGAGCACGAGCCGCGCGCAGATCATGGACAGTCCCGCGCAGAAGCCGAAGAGCAGCGCCATCGCGCCCGGCAGCAGCAGCCACTCCCAGCGCGGCGGCTCGCCGACGATCGGCAGCAGCACGAGCAGCACGCCGATCGCGGGCAGCAGCAGCAGGAACTCGGCGAGCGCGACCGAGACCGGCAGCGCGGCGCGCGGGAAGCGCACGCTGCGCACGAGCGACAGGTTGCTGGTGATCGACTTCGCCCCGGTCGTCGCGCTCGCCGCGATGAACGAGAAGATGAAGATGCCGACCGAGAGGAACGCGGGGTAGTTGTCGACGCCGCGCGACGTGTCCAGCAGCAGCCCGAAGATGAGGAAGTACGAGCCGGCCAGCAGCAGCGGGTTGAGCGCGGCCCACAACTGGCCGAGCACATTGTTCTGGTTGCGCTCGTAGGCACGCGCGGTCGCCAGCTCGATGACGAACGCACGCCGCTCCCACAGCTGACGCAGGTAACGGACGAGTCCCGGAGGGGTGTCCACCCGCTCGAGGCCGTACTCGTGGGCGAGCTCCGCCACCTGCGAGGCTGACCACGGCGGGTCGACCTCGAGGGCGGGCCACCGGCGTCCGGTCACAGACGATGTGCCTTCTCGGGGCTCACCACGCCGCGGGTGTCGAAGAACCGCTTCGCACCACCGACGAGCGCGTCGACGTCGTAGACCTTGTGGTTCTGCACCAGCACGACGAGGTCGGCCTCGGCGACCGCCTTCTCGAGGTCCTCCTCACGCGGCATCGTCGTGCCGTGCACGCCCCAGTTCGTCACGTACGGGTCGTGGAACCGCACCTCGGCACCGAGCTCGGCGAGCGACTTGGCCAGGTCGACCGCGGGCGACTCACGCTGGTCGGCGATGTCCGGCTTGTAGGTCACGCCGAGGAGCAGGATGCGCGCGCCCTTCGTGGCCAGGCCGTCGTCGTTGAGGATGTTCTGCGCGCGGCTCGCGACGTAGCGCGGCATCGTCGCGTTGATCTCCTGCGCGAGCTCGACGAACCGGAACGGGTAGCCGAGGCGGCTGCGCACGTTGTAGCTCAGGTAGTTCGGGTCGATCGGGATGCAGTGCCCGCCGACGCCCGGACCCGGGTAGAACGCCTGGAAGCCGAACGGCTTCGTCTTCGCCAGGCGGATGACGTCCCACAGGTCGATGCCGAGCTCGTGGCAGAACCGCGCCATCTCGTTGACGAGCGCGATGTTGATGTGCCGGAACGTGTTCTCGAGCAGCTTGGCGGTCTCGGCCTCACGCGTGCCCGACGCCGGCACGACCGTGTCGATGAACTTGCCGTAGAACGTCACCGCGCGCTCGGTGCACAGCGGCGTGCAGCCGCCCACGACCTTCGGCGTGTTCTTGATGCCGTACACCGGGTTGCCCGGGTCGACGCGCTCGGGGGAGAACGCCAGGTGGATGTCCTTGCCGACCTCGAGGCCGCCGGCCTCCAGCGCGGGCTTGACGAGCTCCTCGGTCGTGCCCGGGTACGTCGTGGACTCGAGCACGACGAGTGTGCCCGGCTGCAGGTTGCGCGCGACCGTCGCGGTCGCGGAGCGCACGGGGCCGAGGTCCGGACCGCCGTCCTCCGACAGGGGGGTCGGGACGCAGATCACGATCGTCTGCGCGCCCGCCAGCTCGGTCTCGTCGGTCGTCGCCCGGAAGCCCGCGGCCCGCATCGCGGCGACGTCGGCGTCCGACAGGTCGTCCACGTGGGAGACGCCGGAGTTGAGCCCGTCGACCACGGCCTGGTTCACGTCGAACCCGGTCACCGACAGACCCGCGCGGCTCGCCTCCTGTGCGAGCGGCAGTCCGACGTAGCCCAGTCCGACGATGACGAGATCTGCAGGCATGGTGAGGAGTCTTCCCATCGGAGTGAGAGTCGGGGCGGCCGCGCGCGTGGCCCGGCACCGTCGAAGAATGCTACCTGAGCCCTGTCCGGGACCAGGCGCACCCGTGGGCGAACTACCCTGGTGCGGTTGTCAGGGCGCGATGGCTCGCCTGCACACGACGGACGAAGGACGAACGAGGCGATGCAGGACGTGAGCCGGCGGCTGCTGCGCGGACGCAGCGGGAAGGCCGCGGTGATCGGCGTCGCGGTCCTGCTCGCGACCGTCGTCGTGTGGCTCCTGGTCGCGGCGCGCCACGACCCGGCGGTCCCCGTCTCGCCGGTCCCCACGCAGGCCGCGCAGGACGTTCCGCAGGTCGACGGCCGGCGGTGCCTGACCGGTGCGCGGGCGGCCACCCCGGTCGCGTGCGAGCTCGGGGCGCCCGACGCGCAGCCCTCCCTGGCCGTCGTCGGGGACGCGGCGGCCGAGGCGCTGCTGCCCGCGCTGGCGGTGCTCGCGGAGGAGAACGGCTGGCGCCTGACGACCGACCTGCGCGACGGCTGCCAGCTCGTCGACGCCGCGGTCACCACCGCGGGCGGCGACCGCGTCGACTGCGGTCGGCCGTACGACGCGCGGCTGCGACGGCTCACGCACGACCCCGGCATCAGCCACGTGCTGCTCGTCGGCTCGGCCGGGACGACGGCGTGCACCGGCGCGGGCTGCGACGAGCCGGACCGCGCCGTGCTGGTGCGTGAGCTGCGGCAGACGGTCCGCGCGCTGCAGAAGGCCGGCAAGGACGTCGTGGCGGTGCGCGAGCTCGGCGTGCCGTCGCAGGACCTGCCGGCGTGCGTCGCGCAGCGACCGCGCGACCTCGACGACTGCGGGTTCGACGCGCCGCAGGTCCAGGGGGCGCTGGCCGCCGCGGCGCGGCGCGAGCTCGTGCCGGTCGTCGACCTCACCGACCGGATGTGCTCGGAGGGGTGGTGCCCGGCCGTGGCCGACGGCGTGCTGCGGTACCGGCCGGACGGGCGGCTCACGGCGAGCTACGCACGCACCCTGAGCGACGTCCTCGGTGCCCGGCTCGCTGCTGCCGGCGTCGTGGCGGGCCCGTCGGACCTGCTCGGGGCCGGTGTGCTGCGCCCGGACCCGAGCGCGTCGGACGCGGGCCGGGTCGTCGACGAGGTGCCGTGGCTCACGCCGCCCGTCGCGAGCGCGACGCACGACGCGGCCGACCCGTACGTCGAGGGGTGCCACCAGAACCAGGCGGACGACGAGGCGCTCTCGTGTACCTACGGCGCGGCCGGCTCGAGCACGGTGATCGCGCTCGTCGGGGACTCGCACGCGGCCCAGTGGCAGCCCGCGTTGCGCGCGGTCGCCCAGGAGCGGGGCTGGCTCTTGCGCACGTACACCAAGTCCGCGTGCCTGTTCGCCGACGTCAGCGTGTGGAACGGCGCCCAGGACGGCGCCTACGAGTCGTGCACCGCGTGGTCCCGCAACGTCGTCGACGCGCTGCGCGCCGACCCGCCCACCGTGCTGATCCCGGTCTCGACGGGGCGGTACGCGCTGGCGACCGACGACGGCCCGCTGCGCGACGAGGCGGCGATCGTCGACGGCATGGTCCGCACGTGGAGCGCGGTCGCGCAGACCGGGACCCGCGTGCTCCCGATCGTCGACACCCCGTGGCTCGACGAGGACATGCGCGCATGCGTGCGGGAGAACCCCGAGCACCTGTCGGCGTGCGCCGTGCCGCGCGACCGCGCGGTGGCGAAGTCCGCGCGGGCATGGCAGGACGCGGCGGTCGCCCGCGTCGCCGACGCGGCGCTCGTCGACCTCACCGACGTGGTCTGCCCGGCCGACCGGTGCGCACCCGTGATCGGCAACGTGCTGGTCTGGCGGGACGCCCACCACCTCACCGCGACGTACGCGCTGTCGACCACGCCCTTCCTCGACGAACGGCTCACACCGCTCGTCGAGGCCGCCTCGGCGCACCGGTAAGGTGGCCGTCGTGCAACGACGACTGCTGGTGATGGTGGCGGGCGTCGGGCTCGTCGTGGTGGCGGGGCTCCTGGGCGCCCTGGCGGGATGGGGCCGGCTGGTCGACGCCGTCCTGGTCGTGCTCGCGGGTGTCGGGGTGGTGCTGCTCCTCGACCTGCGCCGACGTGCGGGCGAGTCCACGGTGCTGTTCCGCCGCGCGGCCGAGCGCGACCGCGAGCTGTCGCGGCAGGTCGGGGCGCTGGCCCGAGCGCGCGGAGCCGCAGCGCCCGGCACCTCGTCGCCCGGTACCTCGTCGCGCACGGTGACGGCCGACCTCGAGCGGCAGGTCGCCGCCCTCGGCGAGCAGCTCGCCGCGGTCAGCGCGTCGCTGGTCGACGCCGTCAGCGAGCCCGTGCAGCGGGTCCTCGGGCCCGATGGCCAGGTCGAGCAGATGGAGCGGCGCGTCATCGGCTCGTTCGAGGCCGAGCGCCTGCAGGCCGCCGAGCGGCACCGTGAGCTCACCGCCGCCTTCGCGCAGCAGGGCGAGCTGGTCCAGAGCGAGACCAAGCGCACGGTCGACGCGCTGACGACCGTCGCGCGCGACGAGACGCGCCAGGTCGAGGCTCTGCTCCAGATCGTCCCCGGTGTCGACCGCAACGCCCTGCTGCCGCCGAGCGGCCGGTGGGCGATGGACGCCCGCTCGATCGGGCACCTCCTGGACATCGTCCGCGCCCGCGCGCCGCGGCTCGTCGTCGAGCTCGGCGGCGGCACCTCGACCATCTGGCTCGGCTACGAGCAGCGGGAGCGGCAGGGGCGCGTCGTCAGCGTCGACCACGACCCCACGTTCGCGGGGCTCACCGGCGAGTCCGTCTCCCGGCACGGCCTCGACGACGTCGTGGACGTCCGGCTCGCGGAGCTCACCGAGCGGCCCGACGGCGCGTCCTGGTACGACACCGCTGTCCTCGAGGATCTCGAGGGCATCGACCTGCTGCTCGTCGACGGCCCTCCGGGGCACACGGGTCAGAAGAACCGGTCCTTCGCGCTGCCGTACTTCATCTCGCGACTGAGCCCGGACGCGGTCGTGCTGCTCGATGACGCCAACCGCCCCGACGAGCAGGAGATCGTCGACGAGTGGTGCCGCGAGTTCGACCTCGAGCAGGTCGACGCCGGCGTGTCGCGCCTCGCGGTGCTGCGGCCGCGCCGGTAGCACCCGGCCGTCCCGGTCGCGCCCGCGACCGGGTGCTGCGCGGCCGGGACGTGCCTCGGTCCGGGACGCGCCTCAGGACGCCAGGATCGTGGCGACCTGCTTGGCGTAGCTCGCGCGGCTGAACCGCTCCTCGACCCGCCGCACGGCCAGCTCGGACTGCGCGCGGTACAGCTCGGGGTCGGCGTAGTAGCGCTCGACCAGCTCGCTGGTCTCGGCCGGGGTCGCGTACAGCGCCGCGTCGCCGAACGTCGCCTCCATCTCGCGGGGCAGGATCGCGACGAGACCCGTCGCGAGCGCCTCGAGGACGGCACGCCCGAACGCGTCGTACGCCTCCGGGTGCTGGTGGTAGACGAAGAAGTCGAGCGAGTTCAGGAAGGTCCGCACCGGCATCTCGTCGGCGTCGAACACGAGCCACGTCGGCGGGGTCGGTGCGCCCAGGACCTCGCTCGGCGCCTTGCGGCCGCCCATCGCGCGGACCTCGACCGAGCCGTCGGCCGGGTACGCCGCGAGCAGCGTCTCGCGGTCGGCGGGCCACTTCATCGCGTTGTCGCGCGAGTGGCGGCCGATCACCGGCCGGTCCGAGCGGAACGAGGTGCGCTCGGACCGCCACTCGTCCACGTCGATGATGCCGGGGAAGTCGTAGTCCGCGAGCTCGCCCGGCGCGACGTCGTCCTCGATCGCGGCGCGCGCGGTCGGACCCTGCGGGACCCACAGCGCGCGACGGCCGAACACGGCCTCGGCGTGCGCCGAGACGTCCTGCACCACGTAGCGCAGGTCGCTGCCGTCGCGCTCGCTCGGCGCCTGGTTGGCGACGACGACGAGCCGCTCGACCTGCAGCTTCGACGGGTGCGCGGGCGGGAACTGCAGCAGCGGCGGGTAACGCAGCGCGAGCAGCTCCACGACGTCCTCGTCGTCCTCGAGCACGCGCGTGACCTCGCCCGCGTGGATGAGCGCGCGGATGGGCTCGCACAGCAGCCGGTCGTCGGTGCTCATGAAGCGCAGCGCGTCGAGGTGCAGGATGCCGACGGTCCGGCCCGCGGCGCGCAGCGCGGCGACCTCCTCGAGCATCGAGCGCTGGGGGCCACCGAGGAACCGCCAGTCGCCCGCGAGCACGACGTCGAACCGGCGCGGAGCGGCGGGCGTGACTTGGAACCGCACGGGCACGGGGACGGGCGCCTGGGCCTGCGTGGGCGTCGAGCCGATCACGAGGTTCTTCGGCTGGGTGTTGGCGTGCCAGTGCCGGTAGGCGTCCTTGTAGGCCACGCGGGCGGGATGGTTCCAGCCGGGTGCGAAGTCGGGGCTCGACAACGACCCCGCGCGCACGCGCATGACCGACAGCGGGAGGCGGATCTCGACGTGCGGCTGCTCGGCGTACCGGTCGAGCCGCATCATGAGCTCGGTGTCGGAGGCGCGGCGCGTCGGGATGAACCCTCCGACGGCCAGAGCGAGGTCGCGTCGGAACAGCAGCGACGACACGTTCGCGAACACGTGCGCGTAGCCCGGGCGCTGGGCGACGAGCCGCTCGTCGGTGCGCATGCACCAGCCGATGCTGGAGGGGATCGACGGATCCTCGAGGAGCGGTCGCACCTGGCGCTCGATGCGCTCGGGGTGGGACCAGTCGTCGTCGTCCTGGTTCGCGACGAAGACGCCGCGCGCGGCCTCGAGCGCCGCGTTGCGCGCGAGGTACGTGCCGCCGTTCGTCGGCATGCGCAGCACGCGCACCCGCGGGTCGAGCGCGGCCAGCGCGTCGAGCACGTCGCCGTACTCGGCGGGGGAGGCGTCGTCGACGACGATCAGCTCGACGTTGGTCCACGTCTGGCGCAGCACCGAGGTCGCGGCGTGCACCACGTACGGCAGCTCCGGCTTGAACGTGGTCATGACGACGCTCACGAGCGGTCCGTCGACCGCCGGCAGGTCGTCGGGCGCGGCGAGCCGTTCGAACCCCGTGACGTCGGTGCGCAGCACGGGCTTGATGAGCTCCGCGCGCTCGAACCGGCGCCGGAACCGGTGGACCCACTCCTCCTCGTCGGCGAACGGGCTCGCCGTCTGGGGGTTGGCGAGGTCCATGCGGAGGTAGTTGTAGCCCGTCTCCTTGAGGAACTTGCTGTGCTGGATCACCTCGCGCGCGCCGACGTAGTCCTCGCGTGCGAACAGCAGCTCGGCGAGCAGCTTGCGGTACGGCCGGGCGTCGCGCTCGGGGAGCCCGGGGACTGCCTCGCGGAGCAGCTCGATGCCGACGGCCTGGTCGTCGGGCATGAGGTTCTGCAGCGCGACGACGCGCCCGAGCGACGCGAGCCACCGGTGGTCGGTGGCGAGCGACGGGCGCGCGACGACCTCGTCGAGGCGAGCGGTGCCGCCGGTGGCGAGGTAGGCGAGCAGCTCGCGTGCGCCGTACGAGCGCGAGCGCAGCGCGGTGTTCTCGAGCGCCGAGGAGGACCGCCGCGAGACCACGTCGGCGTAGTCGTGCAGGAGCCTTTGCGCCGGCGGCTGCAGGGCCACGAGCGGTCGACGGTCCGACTCCGGCGGCGCTTGCGTGCTCGAGATCGACACTCAGTCCTCCATCAGGGGAGCGGCGGGCGTCGCCGCCAGTGCGCTGACCAGCTGCGCGTGCAGGGGCTCGGTCAGCGTCGAGACGTAGGTCCGGGTCAGGTGCGAGCCCTGTCGGTAGACAAGCACGTCTCCGATGACCGCGGGGCATTTCCCACCCGGGCAGATCAGCTCGGACAGGTCGAGGACCACGGCGCCGGTCGCCCTCGCCGCCGCGCTCTGCACCTCACGGGTCGGGTACGTCGCCTCGAACGCGCACGTCGACAGCGCGTCGGGGTGCTGGGCCACGCACTCGTACACCTCGTCGTCGGGTGCGGCGTTGTTGGCGATCGCGGCGACCGTGATCCCGGCGTCGCTCAGCTCGCCCCAGCGCTCCTCGAGCCCGGCGACCATCGCCTCCGACGTGCCCGCGCTGCTGCCCGAGCCGGCCGCAGCGGCGCGTGCCGCGTTCTGGGAGGTGATGACGAGCGCGGGCTTCTGCTCGAGCAGGAGAGCGGTGACCGCGTCGTTCCACTCGTTGCACGTGTCGTAGGGCTTGCCGTCCCGCAGGACGTCGGCCGCGGTGAACGCGCACGTCGACTTGGTGTGCGTGATGACGCGCCAGCCACGCTCCTTGCCGATCTCGTCGAGCGCGGTGATCCACTGCAGGGCCTTGGAGTCGCCGACGAGCGCGACGGTCACGTCGCCGTTCTCGTCGCCGTACACGCACTCGACGGGCTCGCTCGAGTCCTGCGACACCTGGCAGCCCCGGTCGTACGCGTCGGGGACGTCGGCCGTCGCCTGCTCGGGCGCGGGCGTGATCGAGTCGGCCGTGTCCAGCTTCCACAGGTTCGCGGCGCCCTGCTCGTCGGCGGCGATCGCCGCCGCGCCGAACGGCTTGGTCGGGTCGGCCGCGACCGGGGTGGGCCGTGCCGTGACGAGCGGCAGGCACAGCACGAGGCCGGCGATCGCCGCGGCGAGCGAGAGGTTGCCGCCCAGGGACAACGACAGGCCGTTGGAGCGCGCGAGCCGCGGCGAGAAGCGCACGGGGTTCTCGACGAGCTTGTGCGACAGCCAGGCGGGGATGAACGCGAGCGCGGTGAGCAGCAGTCCGCGCTTGGCGCCGAGCTCGCCGTAGTGCGCGGTGCCGCCCACGATGAACAGCCAGTGCCACAGGTACAAGGAGTACGAGATCCCGCCGACCCACACGAACGGTCGCCAGGCCAGCAGGCGGTTCACGCCGGTGTCGGCGGCGGACACGCCCGCGATGATGACGGCGGCGGTGGCGAGCACGGGGACCATCGCGAGCGAGCCGGGCCACGGGTCCTGCGCGTCGATGACGAAGCCCGAGTACGCCAGTCCGAGCGCGCCCAGGACGCCGAGGACGATCGCGAAGGCGCGCGGCAGCCGCTTCCACCACAGCGCGCCGACCGCCACGGCGGCGCCGATGCCGAGCTCCCACAGGCGCGTGCTCGTCACGAAGAACGCGGTCGAGGGGGACGCCGCGGTCTGGTGCACCGACCAGGCGAACGTCGGCACGACGACGAGCGCGAGCGCGACGCCGAGGGTCGGGCGCAGCGGCGTGGAGAACCGGCGCGCGACGAGCAGGCCGACGATGATGAGCAGCGGCCAGACGATGTAGAACTGCTCCTCGACCGCGAGCGACCAGAAGTGCTGCACGGGGGAGGCGGCCACGTCCTCGGCGAGGTAGTCCACGGACCGGTCCGCGAGGCGCCAGTTCACGACGTAGAACGCGGCCGAGACGATGTCCAGGCCGAACACGCGGCGTTGCGTGATCGGCAGCAGCCACCAGGTCATGAGCGCCGCGGCCACCAGGACCAGGGCCGCGGCCGGCAGCAGGCGGCGCGCGCGGCGCGCGTAGAACTGCGCGAGCGCGACCCGTCCGGTGCGCTCGATCTCCCGCACGAGCAGCGACGTGATGAGGAACCCCGAGATCACGAAGAACACGTCGACGCCGACGAACCCGCCGGGGACCCAGTCGACACCCGCGTGGTAGATGAGCACGAGGCCGATCGCCACCGCGCGAAGGCCCTCGATGTCGGGCCGGAACGCGGTCGAACGGTGCTTGCCCGACGCCGCCTCGGGACCCTGCGGGGTCAGCGGTTCGACGTGGGCGGTCGACGTGGCGGCCATGCAACTCCTCGTTCGGGTGACCGCGGCATTCTACGGGGCGGGAGGGAGTGCCCCTGCGGGCGGGTAGCCTCGACGCGGGCGGCCGGACCTCAGGCGGGCCGCGTCCCACGGACGAGAGGAACTGTACGGTGCGCGCACGAGTCAAGGCCCTGCTTCCCGTCGCGGCGGCGGGGGTGCTCGGGGTCGTCGCCGCGGTGCTCGCCCTCGCGGGGGAGCAGAAGGCGGCGCTGGCGCTGGTCGCGCTGCTGGTCACGCTCGTGGCGGCCGTCGCGGTCGACGTGTGGCTCCGCACACGTGACTCCCAGCACATGCTGCGGCTGTCGGCGGAGCGGCAGAACGTGATCGCGGGTCGCCTGAGCGCGTTCCTCGACGACACGAGTCTCGAGGGTGACGGCGAGGAGCGGCAGGGCAACAACCTCGTGCTGCGCCTCGAGGCGATCGAGCGCCGCGTGGTCGCCGCGCTCGAGTCGGAGCGGCTGCGGTCGGCCGACGAGCGCGCCGAGCTGCGCCGTGAGGTCGCCGAGCTGCGCGCCGCGAGCCGTCAGGACGGCTGAGCGCCGGTCCCCGCGACCACGCTCGAGTCGAGCAGCGGGCGCAGGGTGTCGACGAACCGCGCGACGGTGAACCGCTCGGCCGCGAAGCGCTGACCGCGGCGCGACTGCGCGAGCCACTCGGCGGGGTCGGCGTGCAGGCGTCGCACGACGTCCGTGACCTCGAGCGCGTCCGCGTACACCGCGGCGCCGCCGTAGACCGGGCGGTAGACCTCGGGCACGACGAGCACGGCGCCCGACGCGAGCGCCGCGGCATGCGTCGTGCGCATGCGCGTGAGCGGGCCGGACTGGTCGACGTAGAACTCGAGCTGGCCGAGGTACTCCCGCGGCGTGACCTCGTCGCGCACGTAGACGAGCCACCCGGGCGGCACCGACCGGCGGCCCAGCATCGCGCGCACGCGCTTGGGGGAGCCGATCAGCCGCACGTCGAGCGAGCCGTCGACGGGGTAGAGGCGGCGCACCTCGTCGGCCTGGGGCGGCCAGTCCCGGCGGTCGTCGGCGCGCTGCCCGACGACCGGGGTCGACGAGCGCGGCAGCGTGCGCGGCACGGCGAACCGCTCAGGGTCGGCGAGCATCGGCACGTCGTGCTCGGCGAGCTCGAGGCCGACCCACGCCTCGGCCACGAGCGACGCGCGCACGAGCTCGTCGCGCGGCACCCACAAGGGCGTTCGGCCGAAGATACGCTCCGCGTTGCGCGTGCAGTCGCGCACCGAGTACGCGGCCACGCCGTGCGCGGGGTCCGTGGGCTCCTGGTCGACGAGCACGAGCACGCGGTGCACGTCCATGAGCGAGGTCTCGGCGGGCGGCAGCTCGAGCAGCCCGGCCTCGGCCACGACGAGCGTGCCGATCTCGACGTCGTCCTCGTCGAGGAGCAGACGGTCGACCGTGCGTGCGTTGATCATGTCCTGCACGGACGGGTGCATCTCGAGGCGTCGCCGCACCGGGTAGCGGTTGTCGGGCAGGTGCACGAGCCCGACGCGCAGGCCCGCGCCCCGCAGCGCGTCGACCTCGTCGAGCACCGGGTGGCGTGCCGAGTCGCTCGTGCGCCAGTCCGCGGCGACCGCGACGTCGTACCGGTCGGGGCGCACCTTGACGGGCTCGTAGCGGCGCGGCACGACGACCGAACGGCCCGCCTCCGCGGGGTCGAGGCCGTCGCGCACCATGACCTGGTGCGCGCGCCCGGCCGACGCCCAGAACGCGGCGCGGGCCGGGTGGTGCCAGCCGGGACCGAACTCGCCGCGCGAGAGCGAGGCGACGTCGAGCCGGTAGAGCGCCAGGGGCACGTTGATGTCGCGCACGGGCTGGCCCGTGAACGCCTCGACGCGGCGCATGAGTTCGGTGTCGGCGCCCTTGCGGGCGTGCACGAAGCCGTCGCAGCGGCGCAGCGTGTCGCGCCGGGCCATGTACGTCGCGGCGTGCCGCCCGGAGACGGGCTGCCCGATCCGGTCGATCTCGAGGTCGGCGGTGACCATGTACGCGAGCACGCGCGTCGCCGTGACCGTCGGGTCGTCGAGGAACGCCCGCACCTGGTGCTCGATGCGCCGCGGGTGCGACCAGTCGTCGTCGTCGTTGCCGGTGACGAACTCGCCGTTGGCGACGGCGAGAGCCGCGTTCCGCGCGAGGTACGTGCCGCCGTTGACGGGCTGGCGCAGCACGCGGATCCGGGGGTCGAGCGCCTCGGCCTGCACGAGCACGTCCTCGTACTCGGGACCCGAGCAGTCGTCGACGACGAGGATCTCCAGGTTGCGCCACGACTGCTCCGCGAGCGAGCGCAGGGCGCCGAGCAGCTTGGGGCCGGGGTGCCACGTCGTGACCGTGATGGTGACCAGGGGCCCGTCGGTGACGGGCGGCGGCGCGTCGACGACGAGGCGGTCGAGCGGGTCGTCGTCGCCTGGACCGACGCGCGGCACCTCGAGGCCGTAGCGCGTGAACAGCGCCTCCCAGCCGGCGTCCCACGCGGCGGCGTCCGCGTACGGGCCGCCCGTGAACGGGTTCGCGAGGTCGAGCTCGAGGTACTGGCGGCCCGGCGTGCTCGGCGGGATCTGCGCGAGCTGCTCGGCGGCGGCCGCGGCGTCTCCGAGCGTCTCGAGCAGACGCGCGTAGAACAGGCGGTCGGCGGGCTTGAGCCGGTTCGAGGGCACCTGGGCGAACAGCAGCCGCGCGGACTCCATGTCGTACGGCTCGCCCGTCTGCAGCGCGAGCACGCGCGCGAGCGCGACGAGGCCCCCGGGGCTGAGGTCGTCCGGCAGCGCGGCGGGTGCGGTGCGCAGGCGGCGCACGAGGTCCTCGTAGCGCATCTGCCCGCGCGTCGCGCGGTGCGCGAGCACGGCACGCATCGAGCGCGACCGGGTGCGCAGCGCGTGCGCCTCGACCGCGCGTGAGCTCGGTGCGATCTGCTCGAGCGAGTCCAGCAGCGTGAAGTCGCGGGGGTAGACGTCCTCGTCGGGCCGCTGGGCGGGTCGGGAGGTCGGGTCGGTCACTCGTGCGGCCCCTGCTCCGCCAGTCGCGCCTCGGCGGCCTGCGCGCGGTCGAGCGCCTCGTCGAGCGCGGCGCGCAGCATCGCGAGCTCGACCTCCTGCTGCGCGAGCTTGTTCGTCAGGTGCGTGATGACGACGTTCGCGTCGACGTCCACTAGATCTTCTCCAGCTTGAGCTTGCCGCGGACGACCGAGAGCCGGTACAGGTGGTCGGCCACCTTGTCCTTGAGGATCGGGCCCCGGCCCGCCGAGAAGCGTGCGTCGCCGTCGAACCGGACCTCGCCGGTGCGACGGCTGATCCGCAGCACGCGCCGCTGCTCGCCGGTCTCGTCCTCGTGCGCCGAGACCACCAGGTCGTTCGACGGGGCCGGCGACATCTCGACGGACCAGCGCTGGTCGGCGGGCGCGCCGGGGCGGTCGACCGCGAACTCGAGCCGCGTCCGGGACAGGCGCAGCGTCGCGCGGTGCACCGTGAAGTCGGCGTTCGACGTGGTGATGTTGGTGTGGTCCTCGCCGTACGGGATCGCCAGGCGCGTCTTCATCAGACCGGCGGCGTTCGCCACCTCGATCGAGAAGTGGCGGTGCGGACGACCGCCGTCGTTCGCCTCGTCGTGCGCGCCCATCCACGCCTTCATGACGGGGTTGTCGGGATCGGTGTAGTCCCACCACCCGATGAACGCCTTCGCCGCGGGGTGGCGCCACCGCAGCTCCATGACGTCGCCCGAGCGGTTGTTCGCCGTGTTGGAGCGCGTGTACGACTCGAGGACGAGCCGGCTCGAGCGCGTGCTCTTGCCGCCCGCGTGCGGGGTCGGCGGCGTGCGCAGGTACAGGTCGCCCGTGATCGTCGCGCCCGTCGTCGAGAGCTCGACCGGCCCGGCTGCGTCGGTGGCGCGCTTCGCGGGCGTGCGCACGGCGTCGTCGCCGGTCGGCAGCGTCACGGGAGGTCCTCCTCGGGTCGGGTGCGCAGCGATTGTCCGCACTGCGTCGCGCGGGCGGCAAATCAGCCCAGGCCAGCCCACCGTACAATCAGCGGGCATCTTCGAGGACGCCGCGTCGGCGCCTCACCCTGACGAGAGGACGTCGTGAGCCCAGCCCAGCACTACGACGTCCTGCTGGCGTCGGACCTGCGTCTTCCCGGCGGCACCACGGCGAGCATGGCCGAGGAGCTGCGCGCGCAGGCCGCCGCCGGCTACCGCACCGCGCTGCTGCACGTGCCGAGCAGCCTCGCCAACCGCGGCCTCGGCATCGAGCCCCGGCTGCGGCGCTGCCTCGACGACGGTCTCGCCGACCTCGTCGTCGCCGGGACGCCCGTGCACGCGACGCTCGCCGTGCTGCGCAACGCGACCGTGTTCGACGCCGTGCCCGCGAACCTGCCCGTGACGGCCGACCGCGCGATCATGCTCGCCAACCACGTCCGCGTGGACGCGGCGCGCGTCCAGCACTACGACGTGGCCGTGACCGACCAGGCCGTCACCGACTGGCTCGGCGTGCGCCCCACCTGGTACCCGATCGGTCCGGCGGTCCGGCCCGGGCTCGAGTCCGTGCGCGACCAGATCGAGCTCGCCGGCACCGACTGGCTCAACCTGCTCGACGTGGACGAGTGGGCCGTGCCGCGCACGGGCGTCGCGCCCGGTGCGATCCCCGTGATCGGCCGCCACTCGCGCTCGTCGGCGGCCAAGTGGCCCGAGCGCGCCGCGGACCTGCTCGCGGCCTACCCCGACGACGGCTCCGTCCGCGTACGGGTGCTCGGCGGGGCCGACGCGGTCGCCGACGTCGTGGGCCACGTGCCGGCCTCGTGGACCGTCGAGGAGTTCGGCGCGCGCGACCCGCGCGACTTCGTCGCCGGGCTCGACTTCTTCGTCTACTTCCACCGCAGCGACCTCGTCGAGGCGTACGGGCGCACGATCATGGAGGCGCTCGCGAGCGGCGCGGTCGCGATCCTGCCGGAGCACTTCCGGTCCGTGTTCGGCGACGCCGCGCTCTACACGACGCCCGCGGGCGTGCGCGAGATCGTGACCCGGCTGTCCGGCGACCGCGACGCCTACCTCGCGCAGTCCGCGATCGGTCAGCAGTTCGTGCGCGCGACGCACGGTCACGAGTCGCACGCCGCGCGCCTGGCCGCGCTCATCGGCCCGCCGTCCGACGAGCCGCGCACCGTCCCGTCCCGGCAGCGTCCGGCCGGCCGTGAGCGCGTCATGTTCGTCAGCAGCAACGGCGCGGGCATGGGGCACCTGACGCGGCTGCTCGCGATGGCGAACCGGGCCGACGAGCGCATCGAGCCGATGTTCTTCTCGCTCTCGCAGGCCGTCGGCGTGGTCGAGCAGTACGGGCACCCGTGGGAGTACTGCCCGTCGCGCGGGGACCTCGGCTGCTCGGTCGAGGAGTGGAACGAGCTGTTCCCCGTGCGGTTCGCCGAGGTGCTGCGCCGCTACCGTCCGCGTGCGGTCGTGTTCGACGGGACCATGCCGTACGTGGGCATGGTCTCCACGCGCGCGAAGTTCCCCGACATCGCCTTCGTCTGGTCGCGCCGCGGGATGTGGCGGGAAGGGACGACGACGAAGTTCCTGTCGCGCGGCGCGATCTTCGACCTCGTGCTCGAGCCTGGCGAGGTCGCCGCAGCCGCCGACCGCGGACCGCTGGTCGGCCGCGGGGACAGCACGCACGTGGGCCCGATCACGCTCCTGGACACCGCCGACCTGCTCGACCGCGCGACCGCACGCGCCGAGCTCGGCATGGACCCCGACGCCCCGGCGCTCCTGCTGAGCCTGGGGGCCGGCAACATCAACGACATCGCGTCCGACCTCGACCTGTTCGCCGACGCGGCCGCGGCGCTGCCCGGCGGCTGGGTCACGTACGCGACCAAGCCGCCGATCCAGCGGCGCGGCGGGCCCCTGCGCGAGCACGTCACGCCGCTGTCCGTGTACCCGCTCGCGCGCTACCTGCGGGCGTTCGACGCGGCCGTCGTCGCGGCGGGCTACAACAGCTTCCACGAGGTGCTCATGGCCGGTGTTCCGTCCGTCGTCGTGCCGAACCTCGCGACGACCACCGACGACCAGGGCGCGCGCGCCGCGTACGCCGACGCCCAGGGCTGGGCCGTGGCGGTCGCCGAGGTGACCGCGCAGTCGGCCGCCGACGCGCTGCGCCGCGTGACCGACCCCGCGTGGGCCGCCGCGGCCTCGGCGCGCGCGCTCGAGGCGTATCCGGCCAACGGCGCAGGCGAGGCCATGCAGCATGTCGAGCGTCTGATCGGGGTGCACCGATGAGCGCCGGTCGCCGCGTGCAGCGCGCTGCCCGCCGGGTGCTCGCGTTCCCCGCCGCGCGCCGGGTCGTCGTCGCGGTCGGCCGCCGCGCACCTCGCGTCAAGGACGCCGGCAAGGTGCTCCTCGGCGTCGAGGCGGGTGGCTCGCGGCACCTGCACGGCAAGCCGCGCGTCGACATCCGCGGCGGGCACATGCTGCTGCCGCACCAGGGTCGGCGCTGGCCCATCGTGCTCGTCGTCGCGCTCGGCCTCGAGCCGGGGGACACCGAGGTGGTGGCGGACGCGATCGAGCGCGTGCAGCTCACCACGGGTCGGTTCCGGCCGCTGTTCCTGGTCGACTCGGGGCAGCTCGGGCCCTTCCGCTCGCGCTCGTACGCGGTCGAGACCGTCATGCCGCGGGCGATGTACGCGTGCGTGAACCCGCAGGACTCCTACGGCGACTACCTGGCCGACCGGACGCAGTCGATCGTGCACGCGTACGGCGTGCGCTCGGTGGTGCCGGTGTCCGTGGCGGCGCTGCGCGACGGGGTCCGCCCCGACGAGCTGCGCCTGCTCGGCCAGCTCGAGCTCTAGCCCGACCGCCGACCCCGGCAGCGTCGACCCCGGCAGGCCGGACGAGCCTGACCCGTCGGCCCACCGGGGGCCGGGCGCCGAGCGCCTAGACGCCGCCGACCTTGCCGGGCTTCAGCTCGCCGTCGCGGATCTGCCGGAAGAACTCGGGCGCCGCGCCCGGGTCGAGCAGGACCGTCGAGCCGACGCCGCCCGGCCGGTAGTCCATGCTCGCGATCGGCGGCGTGCCCGTGATCCCGGCGTCGCTGTTCGCGGCGCGGAACGCCAGCGCGAGCCGCCCCAGATCGATGATGTCGGCCGACTCGTCGACCGTGAGCGTGCCGGTCGCGGCGTCGATCAGGTCGACCTGACGGCTCGGGTGCAGCACGAGCTCGCGCGGCTCGACGTCCGCCAGGACGGCCTTGACGAGCTGGCGCTGCCGCTCGGCGCGGCCGATGTCACCCAGCGGGTCGGACTTGCGCATGCGCGCGAACTGCAGCGCCTTGGTGCCGTCCGCGGTGTGGCAGCCGGCTTTCCACTTCAGCTTGGAGTCCTTGTCGTCGACGTCGCGGTCGTAGCACAGGCGCACGCCCCCGACGGCGTCGACGACCTGCTTGACGCCCGCCATGCCGATCTCGGCGTAGTGGTCGACCGTCAGGCCCGACAGCTTTTCGACCGTCTCGACCAGCAGGGGAGCGCCGCCGTACGCGTAGGCCGCGTTGATCTTGCCGGGACCCTTCCCGGGGATCTCGACGTACGTGTCGCGCGGCAGCGAGATGAGGGCCGTCGGGCCGCTGCTCGGTACGTGCAGCAGCAGGATCGTGTCGCTGCGCTGACCCGCGGTGCCGTCGTCCTTGACGCCGCCGTCCGCGCGCGAGTCGGAGCCGGTGATGAGGTACGTGGTGCCGGGCGTCCCGGTCGCGCCGGACAGCGCGTCGACGTGCTCGATCTTGCCGTTCGCCCACATCACCAGACCGATCGGCCAGGCGAGCATGAGCACCAGCACGAGCGCGACGACGGCGAGCACGAGGCGGCGGCGGCGCTTGCGCCGCGGCGGAGCCTGCCCCGGACCCTGCCGGCCGGGACCCTGCTGGCCCGGCACCTGTTGACCAGGCCCCTGCGGGCCCGACCGCTGACCGCCGCGAGCCGAGGCGGGACGCGACGGGGGAGCGCCCGCGGCACGTCCGGTCGCGTGGCCGCTCGCGGTCCGACCCGCCGGCCGGGCGTCTGCGGGGCGTCCGGCGGTGCTCCGGCCCGTGCGCGCAGCGCTCTGTGCGCCACCCGTGCCCTGCGCACCGCTCGTGCCCTGCGCGCTGCCCGGCGAGAACGACGGCGGGGTCCCGCCCGTGCGAGCGGGCTGGCGCGACGAGGGCGACGACGCGCGGCGCGGCGCGGCAGGTGCCGACGAGCGCTGCGTGCGCGCCTCGGCTGCGGAGTCGGGCGTGCGCGCGCTCGTCGGACGAGCCGGACGGCCCGGCGTACGGGCGTCGTCGTGACCCACGGCGACCGCGTCACGTGCGGTGGGCCGGGAGGCGCCACCGCCGGGCGCGAAGCTCGGCGGCGTGCCGGGCTCGTCGCGACGCATGCTCAGCACTTGCCCGTGTCGTCGTCGAGCGTGAAGGACTCACGGCCCGCCTTGCGCGTGGCCTTGGCGGTCGGCTCCTTGGTCGGGTTGGCGCTCGCCGTGCTCGACGGGGCCTTGGTGGGCTCCTTCGTCGGCTGGTTCGCGCGGTCGTCCTTGGTGCCGGTGAGCATCGGGACGTCGTTGGCCATGTTCGACCAGATGATGTCGGCCTCGGACGTCCAGACCACCCGGTTCTTGTTGTCGGGTGCCGCCCCCCACGGGATCGTCATGAACGTGATGTTGCCAGTCCGGATGCCGCGGGCGCTGTAGGCGAGCCCGGCGAGGTCCGAGGTCGACATCGAGGTCGTGACCGACTTGGTCGCGGCGTTGAGCAGCCCGAGCAGATCGGTCCAGTCCGTCAGGACGTTCTTCGAGAGCGTCTGCGAGGCCATCGCGGCGAGCAGACGCTGCTGGTTGCCGATGCGTGCGATGTCGGAGCCGTCGCCCGCCTGGCTGTGCCGCGACCGGGCGTACGCGAGCGCGGTCTTGCCGTCGAGGTGCCGGTTGCCGGCCTCGATGTGCAGGCGCGCCTTCTTGTCGTCCATGTCGGTCGGGATGCACATGTCGACGCCGCCGATCGCGTCGACCATCGTCTGGAAGCCCGCGAAGTCGACGAGGACGAAGTCGTGGATCGTGACGCCCGTCGTGGCCTCGACGGTGCGCCACGTGCAGGCGGCGGCCGACGCGAGGTCGAGCCCCTTGTCCCAGCCCCGTGCGAACGCCTCGTTGAACATCGCGCGGCTGCTCGCGCTCGTGTCGCCGTTCGTCGTGCGGCACGAGGGGATCGCGACGAGCGAGTCGCGGGGGATCGAGACCATCTCGACGCGCGAACGGTCCGCGGAGATGTGCATGACGATCGAGGTGTCGGAGCGCATGCCGCCTGCGACCCGGCCGCCGATCGCGCCGTTCTCGCCCTCCCGAGAGTCGGAGCCGAGCAGCAGGATGTTGACGGCCTTCCCGGCGTTGGGGTCCTCGCCCGCCTGGGGCGTGACCGTCGGCCGGGGCCCGAGCAGGCCCGAGACGTCGACGTAGTCGATGTTGCCGTTGAGCTTGAGGTACACCGAGTAGGCCGCGGTCCCGCCGAAGGCGAGGAGCGCGACCGTCACCAGGGCGACGCTCTGCAGGATCCGACCGCGGCGGTGGTTGCGCGCGTGACGGGCGTTCGCAGGGCGCTCGGCAGACATGTGGCGGACAGGCACGGCGTCGATCCTAGGGACGGCGGTCGGACGAGCGAGGGAGCCAACGCAGGCGCGCGGTGGAGAAGTTGTGCAGATCGGATGTCACGATCCGTGCAGGTCAGCGGGCGATCCGGACACCGCAGGACGCAGCGCTCAGCACGAGGCGGTCTCGTCGGCGAGGGTGAACGCCTCACGGCCCGCCTTCTTGGTCGCGCCGGTCCTCGCCGGGGTCCGGGTGGGTGCCTGCGTCGCGCCGGCGGTGGGCGGCGTCGTACCCGCCGTCGGGCGGTCGCGCGCCGGGTCCTGCGACGTGCCGGTCAGGACCGGCAGGTCGCGGGCCAGGTTGTCCCACACGGTCGCGGCCTCGTCGGACCACACCAGGCGGTTCCTCGGGTTGTCCGGGTCGGGGACCGTCGGGGTGCTCAGGAAGGTGATGTCGCCCTTCCCGACGCCGCGCAGGCTGCGGGCCAGCCCCGCGATGTCGGTGGTGCCCATCGACGTCGTGAGCGAGCGGGTGCCGGCGTCGAGCAGGCGCATGAGGGCCGGGACGTCGGTCAGCACGTCGTCCGACAGCGCCCTGTCGGCCATCGCCGCCAGGAGTCGCTGCTGGTTGCCAATGCGTCCGACGTCCATGCCCAGGTTGCCCTGGAAGCCACGTGAGCGCGCGAACGCCAGCGCGGTCGGCCCGTCGAACCGCTGGTAGCCGGCCTTGACGTGCAGCTTGGCCTTGTCGTCGTCCATGTCCCGGGGCACGCAGATCCAGACGCCGTCGATCGCGTCGACCATGTCCCGGAACCCGACGAAGTCGACCAGCATGAACTCGTCGACGACGACGCCCGTGGTCGCCTCGACCGCACGCCACGCGCAGGCCGCCGCCGACTCGAGGTCCCCGCCGTGGTCCCAGCCCCGCGCGAACGCCTCGTTGAACTGCCGGTAGTCGCGCGCCGGGATCGTCTCGCCGCTCGTCGTCGTGCACTCCGGGAGCGAGACCATCGAGTCGCGCGGGATCGACACGAGCTCGACGCGGGACCGGTCCGCCGAGACGTGCAGCACGATCGTCGTGTCCGACCGCATGCTGGTCGAGACCCGGCCGCCGATCGCGCCGTTCCTGCCGTCGCGCGAGTCGGAGCCCAGCAGCAGGATCGTGCGGGCGCGGCCAGCCGCGGGGTCGACCTCCTGGGCGGCCTGCGTGGGGCGCGGGCCGAGCAGCGGGTCGAGGTCGACGTGCTCGATGTTGCCCTCGAGGCGGGCGACGAACGCGAGCGCCGCGGTGCCCGTGAACGTCACGGCGGCGAGCGCGGTCAGCGCCACCACGCGCCACGCCCGGCGGTCGCGGCGCGCGCGGGCGTGCCTGGTCGTCGTCGGGCCCGGGGTCTCGTGCTGCGGAGCCCCGTGGTCGGCGGGCTCGCGGTCGGCCGGCCCGTGATGGCGTGTCACGCGGCTGACGCTAGGAGCGTCCTGCCGTGCGCGCGGGAACTCCTGCGACCACGCGGTGGAGAGCTCGTGAAGATCCGCGCACGCGCGCCCGCCCCCCTCCCTGCCGCGGGTGCGGCGGACGCGTGGCGGCCGAGCGCCCGGCCTCGTCGGCGCGCGTCGCCCGGCTGTCCCCAGGCGCGCACCTCCGGGGGGTTCGGCTGGGCTAGCCTGGTCCGCGATGTCCCCCTCGACCAGCCCGTCGGCCCCCGACGGCACCCATGACCTCTCCCCGGTCTCGCCGCCGTCGGACGCGTCCCCTCCGGTCGCTCTTCCTGCGGTCTCGGTGTTCCTCACGGTTCGTGAGGAGGAGCGGCACCTGACGGCCGCGGTCGAGCAGGTGCTGGACCAGGACTATCCCGGCGAGCTCGAGGTCGTCGTCGCGGTCGGGCCCAGCCACGACCGCACGCGCGCGATCGCCGACGAGATCGCGGCACGCGACCCGCGCGTGCGCGTGCTCGACAACCCGACGGGCCTGACCCCGTGCGGGCTCAACATCGCGGTCGCCGCGGCGGCGCACGACGTGCTGGTGCGCGTCGACGGGCACAGCGAGATCGACCGCGACTACGTGCGCGTCGCGGTCGAGGCGTTGCTGGAGACAGGGGCCGCGAACGTCGGGGGCCTCATGGTCCCCGTGGGCACCACGCCGTTCGAGGAGGCCGTCGCTCGCGCGATGAGCAGCAGGCTCGGCATCGGCGCCGCGTCGTTCCACACGGGGGGCGAGGCCGGTCCGGCCCCGACCGTCTACCTCGGGGTCTTCCGCCGGGACGCGCTCGAGCGCGTCGGCGGGTACGACGAGCACTTCGTGCGGGCGCAGGACTGGGAGCTCAACCACCGGCTGCGCGAGAACGGTGAGGTCGTGTGGTTCGACCCGCGTCTCGCGGTGACCTACCGCCCGCGCGGCGACGTGCGCTCGCTCGCCCGGCAGTTCTTCCGCAGCGGGCAGTGGCGACGCCAGGTCGTGCGGCACCACCCCGAGACCGCGGGGCTGCGGTACCTCACGCCGCCGGCCGCGGTGGTCGGCATCGTCGGCGGCGCCGTGCTGGGCGTGGTCGGGGCGACCGTGGGCCCGACGTGGCTCGTCGCGGGCGCCGCGGTGCCCGCCGCGTACGTGGTCGGCGTGCTCGCGGGGTCGGTCGTCGTCGGACGCGGCATGCGACCCGCGGCGCGGCTGCGCCTGCCCGCCGCGATCGCGACCATGCACGTCGCCTGGGGCTCGGGCTTCCTGCGAGGTGTGGGGCGCGAGGCTGGCGGCTCGCGGGCGTCCGTCCTCTATCCTGATCCGGCCAATGCGTCCCGACCGGCCCGATCCGCCGCGGGCGAGGGAATCAACCGTCACTCGGCGGAGGACTGAGCCAGACATGCCCACCCAGGAAGCCGTGCGCCCGCGTCGGGGCGAGCTTCGCGTCTACGAGCCGCACCGCGCCGGCCTGCCCAAGTTCGGGCCGTACTTCAGCGACCTGCGTCACCGCCTCCCGTTCGCCGCCGAGTTCTCGCGGTCGGGCATCCGGGCCGCCCACACGCAGACCGTCTTCGGGCAGCTCTGGCTCGTGCTGAACCCGCTGCTCATGGCGCTCGTGTACTACCTGCTCGTCGCGATCATCAGCAACAGCGGCGGCGGCGTGGACCGCCTCGCGCACATCGTGTGCGGACTGTTCGTGTTCCAGCTCGTCGCGGGCGGCCTGCAGCAGGGCGCCACCTCCGTCACCGGCGGCGGACGCCTGATCATGAACATGGCCTTCCCGCGCCTGCTCATGCCGCTGGCCGCCGTGCGCACCGCGTTCTTCCGGTTCCTGCCGACGGTTCCCGTGTTCCTGGTGATCAAGGCGTTCACGGACGAGCCCTGGGGCTGGCAGATGGTGCTGTCGGTCGTGTTCCTGCTGATGCTCACGGTGTTCAGCTTCGGGCTCGCGGCGATCATGGCGACGCTGCAGGTCTACTTCCGGGACACGTCGAGCTTCCTGCCGTTCTTCACGCGCATCTGGCTCTACCTGTCGCCGGTGCTGTGGACGATCGACGACCTGGGCGGGCACGGGCAGCGGTTCGCGCACCTGATGCTCGTCGGGAACCCGCTGTTCTCGTTGATCGGCGGCTGGACGCAGCTCGCCCTGCTCAACGAGGTCCCCGAGCCCAAGGTGTGGCTCGCCGGTGCGGCGTGGGCGCTCATCGCCGCCGTCGCCGGGTCGCTGCTCTTCATGTCGAGGGAGCGTGAGTTCGCTGTCCGCCTCTGACATGGACACGCAGGGTGCTGCTCGTCGGACCGACGCGCAGGCCGCCGCTGACAACCCCGCCGTCGCTGCTCCGGACGCCCCCGGCGCGGAGCCGCAGGCCGCGACCGACTCGTCCGCCGTCGTCGAGGCACCCGCGGCCGACGCCCCGGCCGCCGACGGGTCCGCGGTGTCGGGCGAGGGTGCGGTGTCGGACGAGGGCGGTGCCGCGCAGGCCGCGACGCCGCAGCCGGGCGACGAGCCGCCCGCCGACGCGCCCGTCGAGGACGCGCCCGCACCTGAGACCGCCCCGGCGGCCGCGGTGACGAAGCCGCGGATCGAGCGCACGTACCCGGTCGACCCGGACGCCCCGCCCGCGGTGAGCGTCCAGGACCTCACGATCACGTACCGCACGACGTTCGAGAAGGTGCCGACGATCAAGAGCGCCATCGTGCGCCTGGGTCGCGGCGAGCGTGCCGTGCGCGAGGTGCACGCGCTGCAGGGCCTGACGTTCGACGTCATGGAGGGCACGGCCCTCGGCATCATCGGTGCGAACGGTGCCGGCAAGTCGACGCTCATGCGCGCGCTGGCCGGCGTGCTGCCGCCCACGAGCGGACGCATCGAGGTCCGCGGCGAGATCAGCTCGCTGCTGTCGCTCGGCGTCGGCTTCAACGGGGCGCTGTCGGGCCGCGAGAACGTCATGCTGGGCGGCCTCGCGCAGGGCCTGACGCGTGCCCAGGTGGCCGAGCGGGCCGAGGAGATCGCCGAGTTCGCCGAGCTCGGCGACTTCATGGACCTCCCGCTGCGCACCTACTCCGCGGGCATGGCCCAGCGCCTGGCGTTCGCGGTCTCGGTGCACATGGAGCCCGACATCCTGCTCATCGACGAGGCGCTGTCCGCCGGTGACGCCAGGTTCAAGAACAAGGCCGCCGCGAAGATGGACGAGCTCATGTCCTCGGCGCGTGCGATGTTCCTCGTCAGCCACTCGCTCGCGTCGATCCGCGAGCTGTGCAACGACGCGATCTGGATCCACGAAGGCCGACTCATGATGCGCGGCACCCCGCAGGCATGCGGTGACGCCTACACGCGCTTCCTCGAGGTCGGCGAGAACGCCTTCACCCTCGAAGATCTCTGAATGGAGACCACGCGGTGAGGCCGCAGGTGAGCATCGTGACCTCCGGTCACGATGTCGCTGACGCGCGTCTGCACCGCGAGGCGGCTGCGCTGCAGCGTGCCGGTCTGCGCGTCGAGGTCCTCGGCCTCGGGGCGGCCGGCTCGGGCCCGCCCGGGGCGCGCACGCGCACGTGGCCGCGCCGGGGCGTGACGCGTCGCGCCTGGTACGCGCTCACGCTGCCGCTGCGCACCAGCGGCGACGTGGTGGTCGCGCTCGACCCGGACTCGGCGGCGGGTGCACGGCTCGCGCAGCGGCTGCGGCGCGTGGGCGGCCGACGCACCGCGCTCGTGACCGACGTGCACGAGGACTACGAGCTGCTGCTCAAGGACCGCGCCTGGGCGTCGGGCCTGCGCGGCGCGGTCGCTGCGGTCTCCGCGCGGCTCGGCTCGCGCGCCGCGCGGCGCGCCGACCTGCTCGTCGTCGCGGACGACCACCTCATGCCCGACGCCGAGCGCCGGCTCGTCGTGCGCAACCTCGCCGACACCTCGATGCTGCCCGCCCCGACCGACCCGGGGCCGACGCCGCGCGCGGTCTACATCGGCGACCTGCGGCGCAGCCGCGGGCTGTTCGCGATGCTCGACGCGGTCGAGGCCGCGGGCGGCTGGGAGCTCGACCTCGTCGGGCCGATCGCGCCCGCCGACCGCGAGGAGTTCCTCGCGCGCCTGGCCTCGCCGCAGCTGTCCGGCGTCGTGCGGTGGCACGGTCGCCAGCCTCCGCGCGAGGCGTGGACGTTCGCGCGCGGCGCGTGGGTGGGCTTCCTCATGCTGGACGCGACGCCCGCCTTCCGCGATGCGATCCCGTCGAAGCTGTTCGAGTACCTCGCCTGCGGGCTCGCCGTCATCACGACCGACCTGCCGCGCAGCGCTGCCGTGGTGCGGGAGACGCGTGCCGGGGTCGTCGTGGCCGACTCGCAGGAGGCCGCGCAGGCCCTGCGCGCGTGGGCGGCGGACCGCTCCGAGCACGAGCGGCTGCGCACGTCGGCCCTCGCGGCCGCCGACTCGTACGTCGCGGGGGAGGACCTCGCGTCGTTCGCCGACGCGATCGCCCGTCTGGTGCCGGACGCGCCCACGACCCCCGACGAGGGCGCGGACCGGGGCGCCTGACGTCCGACGTCGCCCCCGGCGCGGATCGTGCACGGCCTCGCTCGTCCGGCTGGACGAGCCTGCCCGTCGCAGTCAGCGCGCGCCGAGGGCCTGGAGCGCGGCCGGTACCCCGTTGACCAGCTCGGCGCGGGGGTTCCAGCGTCGGCAGCGCCAGACCGCGGCGACCGCGGTCCTGTCGGCGGCGACGACCAGGTCGGCGTGCGCGACGAGCTGCCGGTGGTCGGCGGTGAGGCGTCGCGCGGCGGCCCACGAGTCGGCCGTCTCCCGGACCGCGCGCAGCGCGGAGCGTGCGCCACGCTCGGCGAGCCGTGCGGGACGGAGGTCGACGACCGTCAGCTCGGCTCCGGCCGCGCGCAGCGCGTCGGCGTGCGCCTCGATGGCGTCGTCGGAGGCGTGCCGCGCGGCGACGACGAGGACGGTGGCGGTGCTCATGCGTCCTCCCGCGGGCGCAGTGCGGCGACGCGCGGTGCGAGCTGCCGGTCGCGGCGTAGGCGGTCGGCGAGCGCGTCGAGCGTCGCGCGGGTCTGCTCGTCCTGCCGATCGACGAGTGCGGCACCCTCGGCGAGGGCGCGCGCGACCTCGTCGGCGGTCACCGCGTCGATCCGGGCGACGAGCGGGTGGTCGGCCAGCACGTCGGTCGTGGCGTTCGCCGGGTCGTGCACGGCGACGATCGGCCGCTTGGTCGCGACGTACTCGTAGACCTTGCCGCTCGTGACGTACCGACCCGTCCCGAGCGCCAGGACGAGCACGTCCGCGTTCGCGTAGAAGTCGGCGACCTGCGCCTTGGCCACCGGTCCGACGTAGCGGACGCCGTCGGTCGCGGCATCGGCGAGGACCTCCGCGAGCGGGCCCTGCGGCACGGCGAAGTAGCCGAGGTGACCGCCGAGCGTGAGCGTCGACCCCGCCGGCAGGCGCCCGTCCGCCATCGCGGCGCGCCAGCCCGCGAGCAGCTCGCCGAGCGGGACCTTGGGCGTGACCGTCCCGAGGTAGGCGAACCGCAGACCGCCGTCGTGCGGCACGGCCGGCGGGACCGGCGGCAGGAGCGCGGGGTCCCAGCCGTTCTCGACGACGACCATGCGGTCGGCCACCGCGGGGAAGTGCCGCGCGTGCCAGTCGCGCAGCGGGCGGTTGACGAACCAGACCTCGCGCGCGTCGGCGAGGAGCCTGGCCTGCCAGCGCGAGACGCGTGAGCGCGCGCTCGTCGTCGTGCGGCCCGAGAACACGTCGAGCGTCCAGGCGTCGCGGTAGTCCATGACGTACGGGACGCCGGCCGCGCGCCACAGGTCGTGCGCGGCGGCGAACGTCACGTGCGGGTTCGCGGTCGCGAGCGTGAGGTCCACCGGCTTGTCGTCGTGCACCGCGCGTGCCGCCGCGGCCAGCGGAGCGCGCCACGGCCCGTACGACGGCTCGGGGAAGGTCCGCTCGTCCTTCAGCCGGCGCAGGCGTGCCCACACCGGGGGGAGCGCGACCCGCAGCGGGCTGTAGCGGCGGATGTCGGTGTCCTGCGCGGGCCAGTCGAAGCCGATGCGGCGGACCACGACGCGCGGGTCGACGCGCTCCTCGAGCGAGGCGTCGGCGCCGGTGTAGCGCTCGAACGTCTCGCGCGACGCGGTCACGACGGTGACGTCCCAGCCGGCGTCGGCGAACGCGTTGACGGTCGCGAGCGCGCGGTACACGCCGCCGGCGCGCGACGGGGGGAAGCCCCACGCGAGGTACAGCAGGTGCGGCGGTCTGGTCATCGTTCCTCGGGGTGCGCGGGGTCGGGCCGCCCCCGAGGTTACGCGACCAGACGTGCCCGTCGGCGCGTGCCCCGGCCTACCGCGAGGGCCGTAGCCGGCGCCTCGCGCGAGGTGCCGGTCAGACCTGCCGCGATCGGGGAGGATGGTCGCCGGGCTCACGACCTGGGCTCACGACCCGGGCCGACGACCTGGGCCGACGAGAGCGGAGGACGACGTGGGCGTGGCACGACGAGCACGCGACCTGGCGGCCGGGGCGGCAGGGGCGGTCACCGCGCGTCGGCACCTGCTCCCGGCGCGGCTCGACCGCGCGCTGGACGTCGCGAAGTGGGCGCGCACGCCGTGGACCGCCGACGCCTGCGACGTGCCGACGCTGGTCTCACCGCGCTCGGGCCGTCCCGCGCGGGTGCTCGTCGGACCGGCCAACTTCGCCGGGCAGGGGCTCGCCTGGGCGTCCGCGCTCGACCGCGCAGGCGTCCCGGCGGTCTGCTGGGCGTTCGCCGCCGACCCGCGCTTCCGGTTCGGCGCGGACCACCGCGCACCGCTGACGGCCGTGCACCGCGCGTCGCGCGCCTACCAGCGCCGCGTGTTCGACCGCGTGGTCGAGACGGTCGAGGCCGTCGTGATCGAGGCGGGCCGACCGCTGTTCGGCCGCCTGCACGGCTACGACCCCGTCGCGGAGGCGCACGCGCTGCAGGCGCACGGCGTGCGGGTCGCGCTGCTGTGGCACGGCACGGACATCCGGGTGCCCAGCGTCCACGCCGCGACGCACCCCGACTCGCCGTTCGGCACCGCGGACGCCCGCACGCGCTCGCTCGAGGCCGTGGCGCTGCGCAACCGTCGCCGCGCCGCCGCGTTCGACGGACCGGTGCTCGTCTCGACCCCCGACCTCCTGCCCGTCTGGCCGGGGGCGCGTTGGTGCCCCGTCATCGTCGACGCCGACACGTGGTCGAGCGACGAGCCGCTGCTCGCACGCGACCGACCGCTCGTCGTGCACGCCCCGAGCAACCGGGCGCTCAAGGGCACGGACCTCGTCGAGCGCGCCGTCGGGACGCTCGAGGGCGAGGGGCTGCTCACCTACCGCGAGGTCGCGGGTGTACCGGCCGACGAGGTCCGCGACCTGTATCGCGGCGCGGACGTGGTGCTCGACCAGTTCCGGCTCGGCATCTACGGCGTCGCGGCGTGCGAGGCGATGGCCGCGGGCCGCGTCGTCGTGAGCCAGGTCGACGCCCAGGTGCGCGCCGAGGTCGCGGCGACGGGCCACGCGCTGCCGGTGCGGGACACGGCCCCCGACGGGCTCGAGGCGACGCTGCGGGACGTGGTCACCGACCGCGCGCGCGCCCGCGAGCTCGCTGCGCGGGGGCCTGCGTTCGTCCGCGCGCTGCACGACGGCCGCCGCAGCGCGTCGGTCCTCGTCGACGCGCTCGGTCTCGAGGCGCCCGCGGACCGCTGAGCCGCACCTTCCGCCGGTCGACCCGTCGCCCTGCGTCGACCCGTCGCCCTGCGCCGCCGCCGTCAGTCCTGCGTCGGCGCCGTCGGCTCCGGGGCCGCGCTCGAGCCCTGCGTGGCCGCGGCGGCGCGCTCGCGCGCGGTCGCGACGAGGTCGCGCACGACCGCGTCGGAGACCGCTCCGACGATCTCGGCGTCGGGGTAGCGCTGCGCGAGCCGCCACGCCAGCGGCACCGAGGCCTCGTCGCCCATGACGATCACGTCGGGGACGTGCGCGTCGAGCCACGCGCCGTGCTCGTCGACCACGTGCCGCGCGATCCGTGCCGGACCGATGTGCGAGTACACCCGGCGGTCGAGCACGGTCTCGACGCGGCGCGCGAGCTGGTGGTGCTTCGAGAGCACCTTGCTCGTCAGGTTCACGCCGCGCTGCGCGGGAGCCCGCAGCGGCGTCGACGTCGAGGCGACGAGGGTGCAGCCGCGGCGCACGCCGCGCACGAGCGTCTTCGGGACGACGTCGACGATCACGTGCGGCACGAGGTGCGCGGGGCCGCGGTGGACCTGCGGGCCGAGGTCGAGCACGTCGACGTACGGCTCGGTCTGCGGCCCGTTGTTCTCCGCGGCGGTGACGAGCGCGACGCGCGCGCCGGCGCGCAGCGCCTCCGACTGCACGCGCACGAGGCGGCGGGCGGCGAGCTGCGTGCTCGCGAGGCACAGCACGAGCGGTGCATCGGCCGCGGGCGCGGGCACGGGCGGCCGTCCGGCGAGCGCACGGCGCAGGCGCTCGCCGTAGTGCTGCGCGCCGTACCGGCTCACGAGGACCTCGCGGACGGCCGCGGCGTCGGCCGTGGGCAGCGCGTCCTCGAGGCGGTGCACCGCGGTGACGGTGCTCTCGGGCGTGGCCGGCAGGCCCACGTACTCGGCCATGCCCGACGCCGCGGCGTCGGAGAGCGTCTCCTGCGGGCCGCTGCTCGTCGTCACCACGACCGGCAGGCCCGACATCGCG
The DNA here is from genome assembly GCF_007989825.1 of Cellulomonas persica. GTDB lineage: Bacteria > Actinomycetota > Actinomycetes > Actinomycetales > Cellulomonadaceae > Cellulomonas > Cellulomonas persica. The sequence continues at coordinate 205,587 of NZ_BJUA01000003.1, forward strand.
GCCTCGACGACGGTCAGTCCGAACGTCTCGAACGCGGACAGGTGCACGAGCACGTCGTGCTCGGCGAAGATCCCGGGCAGGTCGTCGGGTCTCGCGTGCCCGTGGAACGTGACCTTGTCCTGCAGGCCGAGCTCGGCGACGAGCGCGACGAGCTCGTCACGGTCGGGTCCGCCGCCGACGAGCGTGAGGTGCGCCGTCCGCGGGCGCTCGTCGGCCCACTGCGCGAACGCCCGCACGAGGGTCGTGACGCCCTTGCGCTCGATGAGGTTCCCGACGAACACCCACCGGTCCAGGCTCGTCGGCGTGCGCTCGCGCAGCGTGAAGCGCTCGTCGTCGACCGGGTTGGCGATGACCCGCACGCGCGACCCGAGCTCGGGGTAGAGGCCGCGGACCCGCCGGGCCTCGAGCTCGGACACCGCGAGGTACCACTGCGCGCGGCGCATGAGCTCGCCGTACAGCTTCGCGCCCTCGGGCAGCCGCAGCACGGTGCGCAGGTACGTCGCGTGCTCGGTGACCACGAGCTGCTGGTCCGGGCGCAGCAGACCGCTCACGGCCCAGCCGGTCGGCATGCCGACGTGCGCGTGCACGACGTCCGCGTCCCGCAGCTCGGGCAGGTCCGCGCGGCGCAGCGCCTCACGCTGCAGGCGGGCGGTGTCGACGCGCGGGCTCATCGGGTCGACCGGCAGGTCGATGCGGACGAGCTCGCCGTACGGCGTCGTCGAGCGTGTCACGCCCGCCTCGGCGCCCGGCGGGAGGTTGCGCACGTGCACGATCGTCGTGAGCTCGGCCGGGTGCCCGAGCGCGGCGACCGACTCCTGCACGAAGATGCCGTCGTACGGCCGGCCCTCGACCGGGTACCACGGTGTGGTGACGACGAGTCGCTTGCCCTCAAGCACGTGTGATGACCTCCCGCAGCGCGGCGTCGAGCACGCGCACCTGGTTCTCGCGCCGGTAGGTGTCGGCGTGCGCGCGCGCTGCCGCGTAGACCTCCGGCGTGGCGCTGCGCGCCGCGCGCGCCGCGTCGACGAGCGCGTCCGCGACCGCCGGGCCGTCGACCGAGCGGACCGGGAACCACAGCGGGTACCCGCGCATCGGTTCGGTCGCCGCGGTCTCGGGCGTGTGGATCGCGACGACCGGCTTGCCCGTCGCGAGGCACTCGTACGTCTTGCCCGCGGTCACGAAGCGTGACGACGGGATCATCATGAGGATCACGTCGAGCGACTCGTACGCCGCGCGCACGTCCGCCTTCGCGACCGGACCCTCGAGGAGCACGCCCGCCTCGGGACCGGGGATCATCGCGCGCAGCGCCTGCGCGTCGCGCGGGAAGAAGCCCAGGTGGCCGTACAGGTGTGCGGTCGCGCCCGCGAGCTCCGGGTGCGTGCCGAGCGCGAGGTTCCAGCCGTGCCACGTCGCGGCGTGGGGCAGGTGGCTCGTGATCGTTCCGAGGTAGCCGAACCGCAGCGGCCGGTCCGGAGCAGGGACCTCCTGCTTCACCTCACCGAGCAGCTCGGGGTCGAAGCCGTTCTCCACGACGAGCATGCGGTCGGCGGCGCGCGGGTAGCGCTCGGCGTGCCACGCACGCATCGGCTCGTTGACGTGCACCACGCGCGCCGCGGCCTCGATGAGGCGCCGCTCGGCGGCCACCTCGCGGGAGTCGTCGGCGAACGCCGGACGCTCGTTGAACTGGTCCAGCGTCCACGAGTCCCGGTAGTCCATGACGTACGGGACGCGCGCGAGCCGGCCGAAGTCGTACGCGGCGCGGAAGGCGGTCCACGGGTTCCCGGTCGCGAGCACCACGTCGACGCGTTGGCGGCGGTGCACGCCCGCCAGACGCTTGACGACCCCCGGCAGCCACGTCACGTACTTGTCGGGGAACACCTTCTGACCGATCCGCGCGCCCGCCGTGGCGAGCAGCGGCATGTCGGCGCGCAGGCGTGACATCTTGCGCACGTCACGCTGCAGGTGCTGGGAGGGCACCGGCACCCGCTCGACCCGCACGCGCGGGTCGATCGCGGCGAGCAGGCTGTCGTCGCGCGAACCCGTGATGTCGTCGAAGAACGAGGGGTCGGCCGTCACGACCGTGACGTCCCACCCCATCTCGACCAGCAGGTTCGCGGTCGCGAGCGGGCGGTACACGCCGCTCGCACGTGAGGGCGGGAAGAACATCGCGACGATCGCGATGTGCGGACGTGCGCCGGAGTCGTTGGTGGTGCTCACTCGTGTCCCGTCGTCCTGGGGGCGTCCTGGCGGCTGCGGTGCGGTCGCGTCAGGCGCGCGAGGCGCGCCCGATCACCGTACGGGTGACCGTGGGCCACAGCGCGGCGTCGGTGACGCCGCGGCCGTCGACGAGCGTGCGCACGCCCGGCAGGTCCGCCTCGCCGAGGGTCCGGTACTCCGCGTGGTCCGCCTGCACGACCGCCGCGTCGACCTGCTCGCCCACGTGGTAGGCGTCCAGGCCGAGCTTGGCGAGCTCCTCGTCCGAGTACAGCGGGTCGTGCACGAGCGGCGTCGCGCCCGCGGCGCGCAGCGCCTCGACCGTCGGGAAGACGCCCGAGAACGCCGTCTCCTTGACGCCGCCGCGGTACGCCGCGCCGAGCACGACGACGCGCAGCCCGGTCAGCGGGCCGGTGGCTGCCTCGAGCAGCGCGACCGCGTGCGCGGGCATCGCGGCGTTCGCCTCGCGCGCGGCCCGCACGACCGTCGCGTCCGGGTCGTTGAACAGGTACAGGCGCGGGTACACCGGGATGCAGTGGCCGCCGACGGCGATGCCGGGCCGGTGGATGTGGCTGTAGGGCTGCGAGTTCGACGCGTCGATCACGGCCTGCACGTCGATGCCCTCGCGCTCGGCGAACCGCGCGAACTGGTTCGCCAGGCCGATGTTGACGTCGCGGTACGTGGTCTCCGCGAGCTTCGCGAGCTCGGCGGCCTCGGCCGAGCCGAGGTCCCACACGCCGTTCGCGCGCTCGAGGTCGGGGCGCTCGTCGAAGTCGAGGACCGCCTCGTAGAACTCGGTCGCGCGCTGCGCGCCGCGCTCGGTCAGGCCGCCGACGAGCTTCGGGTAGCGGCGCAGGTCGGCGAAGACGCGTCCGGTGAGCACGCGCTCGGGGGAGAAGACGAGGTCGAAGTCCTCACCCTCGGTCAGGCCGGAGATCTCCTCGATGAGCGGCTTCCAGCGCGTGCGCGTGGTGCCGACCGGGAGCGTGGTCTCGTAGGACACGAGCGTGCCGGGCGTCAGGTGCGCGGCCAGCGAGCGCGTCGCGTCGTCCATCCAGCCGAAGTCCGGCTGCCACGTCGCGTCGTCGACGAACAGCGGCACCACGAGCACGACGGCGTCGGCGCCGGGGATCGCGTCGGCGTAGTCGGTCGTCGCGCGCAGCCGGCCCGCCGGCACGAGCTCGGTGAGCTTCTCCTGCAGGTGCGCCTCGCCCGGGAAGGGCTCGGTGGCGGCGTTCACGAGCGCCACGACCTGCGGGTTCACGTCGACGCCGACGACGTCGTGCCCCTTCGACGCGAACTGGACGGCCAGCGGGAGGCCGATCTTGCCAAGGGCGACGACAGCGATCTTCACAGGATCCTCAAGGTGCAGACGGCGGTGGGCGGCCGGCGAGCCCGGGCAGATGAGTCCGGGCAACCCGGGCGAACGGCCTCCCTATACTAACGACGGCTTCGAGCCGGTCAGGGTTCGAATGTCCCCCCTGCAGCAGCGCCGCCGCTGCCGTGCCCCCAGGAGGTCGAGTGGTCCACGCCGAGCCCGCGCTCATCGCCTCCGACGTGCGCGACAGGCTCGTCGTGGTGACGCCGTGGTACCCGACGGCGAGCAACCCCTACGGCGGCGCGTTCGTGCGCGAGACGACGCGCGCGCTGCTGTCCCACTTCCCGGACCCGCTCGTGGTGCACACGGAGGTGCGTGCGCTCGACGCCGAGCCTGTCGCGGCCTCGCGCGGCGTCGTCGACGGCCTCGACGTGCTGCACCTGCCGGTGCCCATGGACCCGCTGACGCCGCGCGCCCGCGTCGCCGAGCTCGTCCGGGACGCGCTCGCGCCGTACGCGCAGGCGCTCGCGGAGGCCGAGGTCGTGCACGTGCACGTCGGGATGCCGACGGGCTGGGCGGTCGTCGACCTGCTCGGCGACCGCACGCGCGTCGTCGTGAGCGAGCACGCCTCCTACCTCAACAAGCTCTGGGCGCTGCCCGAGTCCGAGGCGATGTACGCGCGGACGGTCCGCGAGGCGGCGTTGGTCACAGCCGTGGGCCAGGACACGACACGCGCGCTGCAGCAGCGCTACCCGGACGTCGCCGACAAGGTCCACACCGTGCCCAACCCGCTGGACGTCGAGCGCTTCGTGCCGGGGGACGTCCCGCCGACGAACCTGCACCGCTGGCTGTACGTCGGCAACCTGCTCGAGGCCAAGGGCGTGCTGCGGCTCGTGCGCGCGTTCGCGGCGTGGCACGAGCAGCGTCCCACCGCGACGCTCACGGTGGCCGGCGGAGGCGTCGACGCCGACCGCATGCGCGCGCTCGCGGCCGAGCTCGGCGTCGCCGACGCGGTGACGTTCGTGGGCCGCGTCGCGCCTGCGCAGGTCGGCGAGCTCTACCGCGACGCGGACGTGCTCGTGCACCTGTCGGTCGCCGAGACGTTCGGCCTGACGGCGGTCGAGGCGCTCGCGAGCGAGCTTCCCGTGGTCGCGACCGCGACGCGCGGTGGGGTGCGCACGCTCGACGTCGCGCAGGACGAGGGCATGGCCCGCCTGGTCCCGGTGGGCGACGGCGTGGACGACGTCATCGCGGCGGTGCGTGACCTCGAGGAGCGACGCGCGAGTGCCCGGCCGTGGCTCGTGCGCGACGACCTCGCGGTGCGGTTCGGCACGGGACCGGTGGCGGCCGTGCTGGCGGACGCGCTGCGTGGTGCGCCCGTCGACGAGCCCGCGCCCGATGCGCCGCTCGTCGTCGCGGTCGCGCTGCACGGCTCGGCCGTGCCGGGCGCGGCCCGCGTGGTGCGCGACGCCGTGCGGCGTGGCGCGCGTGCGGTGCTCGTCGCCGACCGGGCCGACGAGCTCGCCGACGAGCTGGACCTCGACCACCGCGTGCAGCGCGTGGACGTGAGCCCCGTCCGGGCACGGCTGCTCAGCCACCGCATGGAGAAGTGGGTGCTCGACGCCGTGCCGCGCACGCTGATCCGTGCCGCCGGGCCGGTGGCGCGGGCCGCGGGCCGCCCGCAGGCCGTCGACGCCGCGCTACGCCGCCAGCAGCGGCTGTCGGCGCGGTGGAAGCAGGTGGTGGGCCGCCCGGGCCACGCGCGCATCGATCCGGGGGCGCTCGCGCGCGTCGTCGCCCGCGAGTCCGCGGCGCTCGTCGCGGATCCCGTGCTCGTGACCTGGGGACACGCGCAGGGCAGGCCGCTCGCCGAACGGATCGCGCAGCGCAGCCCGGGCGCCACCGTCGTCCAGGACGCCGACCTGGACCTCGTCTCGAGGCTCGTCGCAGGGGCCCGTTCCGCACGGTGACGCGGCTCGCCGGTGGCCCGGTGAAACGTGCATGTGTGACAGGTGTGAATTACTGTGACGGCGGTTCGGGCCCTTCCCGCGGCGCTCGGGCACCAGTCTCAGCAGTGAAGGGCACCTCGATGCGACCTCGCGGAGCACCTGTGCCGCACGGCGGCCGACCGATCCTGGCCGGTGCGGTGGTCGCCGCGCTGCTGACCACGCTCGCGCCCGCGGCGACCGCGTCGCCCGGCGGCAGCTCGACCGGCAGCATGACCGGCACCGGGGCCGGCATCGCGGCAGGCGCCACCGGGTCCGGGCTCAGCGTGCCCGTCGCACCCGACGCCCCTGTCAGCACCACCACGCTCGCGCTGTCCGCGAGGGTCGACACCGCGAGCCGCGCGGCGCTCGCGCTGCCCGTCGAGGTCGACGACGAGCACGCGGGACAGGCGGGGCGCCTCGCCGTCCTCACGCCGGCGCGCGCGACCACCGACTTCGACGTCGTCGGCGTCACGTGGGACCAGGGCGTCGACGTCGGGCGCGTGCTCGTGCGGACGCGGCACGACGACGCGTGGTCGAGCTGGACCGAGCTCGAGATCGACCCCGAGGCGCCCGACGCGGGGACCGCGGAGGCCAAGGCCGCGCGGCCCGGCACCACGCCGTACGTGCGGACCGGGGCCGACGGGCTGCAGGTGCGGGTCGAGACCGCGAGCGGGATCGCCCCGACGGGGCTGGCCGCGACGCTCGTCGACGCGGGCGTCGAGGACCTGGCCGACGCGAAGGTCACGACCGCGCCGGACGCGGCCGGTGACGCGGCCGCCGCCGAGGCGAGCGCAGCCGCTCAGGATGTGGACGACGTCGAGGCGGCGGCGACCGCCGGGGTGAGCCCCGCGCGCCTGCGACCCGCGCTCGTGACGCGTGAGCAGTGGCACGCCGACGAGTCGATCCGCAAGGCGATCGACTGGAGCTCGACCATCCAGGCGGCCGTCGTGCACCACACCGTCAACGCGAACACCTACTCGAGGGCGCAGGCGCCCGCGCTCGTGCGCGGCATCTACGAGTACCACGTCAAGGGCCGCGGCTGGAGTGACGTCGGCTACCACTTCCTCGTCGACCGGTTCGGGACCGTGTACGAGGGCCGCAAGGGCTCGATCGACAAGATCCCGCTCGGCGTGCACTCGGGCGGCTTCAACACGAACACGATCGGCATCGCCATCATCGGCGAGTTCACCGGCTCGGCCCCGCCCGACGCCGCGATGCGCTCGGTCGCGCAGGTCGCGGCCTGGAAGCTCGCGACGTTCGCGCGGGACCCGCTCGGCACGACGGTGCTGACCGCGCGCGAGGGCAGCACGCACCCGGTGCGCAAGCCCGGCTGGACGGGGTCTCTGCCCGTGATCATGGGGCACCGCGACGTGGCGTCGACCGCGTGCCCGGGCCAGAAGACGTACGACCGGCTGAGCACGATCCGCTCCTACGCCGCCGACCAGGTCAACCGCGTCGTCTCGCGGGGCGCGGTCACGTGGGCGACGCCGGGCAGCGCCGTGGTCGCGCAGGCCTACAACGCCTCGACGACGGCGTGGACGGCGACCGTGCGGTCCGCGTGCGCGGGCGGCATCGTGCGGACGCTGTCCGGCAAGGGCCGCGGCTGGGTCGACGTCGCGTGGGACGGCAACCGTGACAGCGGGTCGCGGGCGTCCGCGGGCATCTACAAGATCACGACGACGCGGCACGGCCTGAGCGACTCCGTCTGGGTCGAGCGTCTGCCGTCCGGCGGTGCGGGCAAGGAGACGTGCGGGCTGTCCCGCTGGGGCGGCGCCGACCGGTGGGGGACCGCGGTCGCGCTCGGCGGCGCGCGGTCGTCCGGCTCCGACGAGGTCGTGATCGTCGCCGGCACGCAGGCGTCGATCGTCGACGGGCTGGTCGCAGGTCCGTTCGCCCGGTCGCGCAACGCGCCCGTGCTGCTCTCGGCGCGTGACGCGCTGCCGGCGGCGACGCGCGACGAGATCCTCCGGCGCTCGCCGTCGAAGGTCTGGCTTGTGGGCGGCACGGGCGTGCTGAGCACCGCGCTCTCGCGCGAGCTGCGCCGTCTGGGCGTCGACGACGTGCAGCGCCTCGCGGGCGACGACCGGTACGGCACCGCGGCGGCGGTCGCGCGGGCGATGCCCGCCTCGTCGCAGGTCGTGCTCGCGTCGGGCGAGCAGGCGCACCTGGTCGACGCAGCGGCCGCGGGCGGCGCGGCCGCCGGGACCAAGCAGCCCGTCCTGCTCACGACCCGCAAGAAGCTCCCGACCCCGACGCGCAGCGCGATCATCGACCGGAAGGTCACGCGCACGACGATCGTCGGTGGCACCGGCGCGGTCTCCGAGGCGACCGCCGAGCAGGTGGAGTTCGTGACGAAGGGCAAGGTCGTGCGCTACGCGGGCGACGACCGGTACGGCACCGCGCTCGCGACCGCGCAAGGCTTCGCCTCGCGCGTCGGCACGAGCCGCGTGGTCGTCGCCGCGGGCAAGGACGCGCACCTGATCGACTCGGTGACGGCCGGGGCCCTCGCACGGCTCGTCGTGCTGGTCCCGGGCGCGAGCGGGCACACCGACGTGCAGCGCTGGCTGACCTCGGTCGGCACGAAGGACCTGGACCTCGCCGGCGGGCCGGGGGCGATCACCCCCGCCACGGCACGACTACTGATCGGCGCGGTGAGATGACGCAGGAGCACGACGCGGCGGCCGGGCACGGTCGCCGCGCACTGAGGGGCGCTGTCGCGGGGGCGGTCGTCGCCCTCCTCGTCGGCCTCATGACGCCCGCGGCCGGGGCCGCCGACGTCCCCGCGGCGGGCACCGAGCGCGGCGCCCTGACGTCGAGCGTGCGCGCCGCCGCCGCGGTCCCGTCGACGTTCACGTTCACGGGCAGCGGATGGGGCCACGGCCTGGGCATGTCGCAGTACGGCGCCTACGGCATGGCGCTCGACGGCTACTCGGGTGCGGGCATCCTCGAGCACTACTACGAGCCGGCGACCGTCACGCGCCGCACCGACGACCCGCTCCTGCGCGTGCAGGTGCTCACGGGCGTCCGCTCGGTCACCGTGTCGCGCGACTCGTCGACCACCTGGACGCTCGGCACGGCGCCGAGCACGACGCACACGATCAAGGCGAGCTCGCTGACGTTCACCTACTCGAGCGCGAGCGGCACGGCGCGTGTGGTCGTCGTCGCCGACGGTGTGGAGTACCGCACCAACCCGTCGACGTGGTCCGAGCTGCGCCTGAGCTGGTCGGGCGGGCTGGTGAGCGTCCCGCTGGCGAACGCCGGCAGCGGGACCGTGCGCTACGCGCGCGGCATGCTCTCGTTCGGCCCGCTCAGCGGCGGGACGAACGTGGTCAACACCCTGCGGCTGAACAGCGAGTACCTCTACGGGATCGCCGAGATGCCGTCCTCCTGGCCCGCTGCCGCGCTGCAGGCCCAGGCCATCGCGGCACGCACGTATGCCTACCGCAAGGTCGAGGCGGGCGTCCGGTCGGGGCTCAACGCGCACCTCACGGACGAGACGACCGACCAGAAGTTCACCGGGTGGAACAAGGAGGCCGAGCCCGGGTACGGCACGTACTGGGTGGCTGCGGTCGACGCGACCCGCAACAAGAACGGCGCGCAGGTCGTCGTGGCCCCGGGCGGCAAGCTCGCCGAGACCTACTACTCGTCGTCGACGGGTGGCCGCACCACGAACTCGGAGGACGTGTGGGGCAGCGCGACGCTGAGCTACCTGCGCAGCCGCGACGACAGGTGGTCCGTCGACCCGCGCGTGCGCAACCCGTACGCGAGCTGGCAGACGACCATGACGCAGGCGCAGGTGCGCGCCAAGTTCCCGTCGCTGGGCGACGTCGCCACGCTCACGGTGACCCAGCGCGCGAGCTCGGGTGCGGTGATGCAGCTGCGCGCCACCTCGTCGACGGGCAGGTCCGCGCTGCTGCAGACCAAGGTGACCACCGACGGCGTCCGCACCAAGATGGGCCTGAGGTCGGCGTACTTCTCGGTCGGGTCGCTGTCGGCCGTGCAGCGGCTCGCGGGCGACGACCGGTACCAGACCGCCGCCGCGATCGGCCGGGCCGCGTTCCCGACGGGACGCGAGGTCGTGATCGTCTCGGGCGAGCAGAAGTCGCTCGTCGACGGGCTCGTGGCCGCGCCGTACGCGCGCTCGCTCAAGGCCCCCGTCCTGCTCGCGACCAGCACGACGGTCCCGAAGGCGACGCTCGACGAGATCGCCCGACGCGGTGCGACGCGCGCGACGCTCGTCGGCGGCAAGGGAGTGCTCGGTCCGCGGGTGGTCAACGCGCTGCGCAGCGCAGGCCTCGAGGTCACCCGGCTCGCGGGTGACGACCGCTACGCGACGGCTGCGGCGGTCGCGAAGGCGTTCGGCAAGGCGACGAGCGTCGTCGTGGCATCGGGTGTCGCGGCCAACCTCGTCGACGCTGCCGCGGCGGGCGGCCCCGCCGCCGCGAGCGGGCAGCCGATCCTGCTCGTGCCGCGCAGCGCCGTCCCGAAGGCGACCCAGGACGCGATCACGGCGCTCGGGGCGAGGACGGCCACGGTCGTCGGAGGAACCGGGGTCGTCACGGCCGACGTCACGGCCGCGCTCGGCGCCGCGGGGCTGACGTTCAACCGTCTCGCGGGCGACGACCGGTACGCGACGGCGGCCGCGGTCGCCACCGCGTACGAGTCGCGCGTCGGGAGCGACGCGGTGCTGCTCGCGTCGGGCAAGGACGCCAACCTCGTCGACTCGCTCACGGGTGGCGTGCTGGGCCGGCTCACGCTCCTGACGGCCGGGTCGAGCGCACCCGCGCCGACGATCACGTGGCTCGCGGCCCGGCAGGTGCCGCAGCTGCTCGTCGCAGGAGGGGCGGGGGCGGTGCCCGACGCCGTGGTCGAGGCCCTGCGGTGAAGGTCCTGTCCGTCGTCGGGGCGCGCCCGCAGTTCGTGAAGCTCGCTCCCGTCGCCGAGGCGCTCGGGGACGCGGGCGTCGAGCACGTCATCGTGCACACGGGTCAGCACTACGACCCGGAGCTGTCCGACGTGTTCTTCGCCGACCTGCGGATCCCGGCGCCCGACGTGCACCTCGCGGTCGGCTCGGGCTCGCACGGCGCCCAGACGGGCGCGATGCTCGGCCCGCTCGAGTCGGTGATGGCCGAGCAGCGCCCCGACTGGGTGCTCGTCTACGGCGACACCAACTCCACGCTCGCGGCCGCCCTCGCCGCGGTCAAGATCCACGTGCCGCTCGCGCACCTCGAGGCCGGGCTGCGGTCGTTCAACCGCCGCATGCCCGAGGAGCACAACCGGGTCCTGACGGACCACGCCGCCGACCTGCTGCTCGCGCCCACGCAGGTCGCGGTCGACCACCTGGCCGCCGAGGGTCTCGCCGCGCGGACCGAGCTCGTCGGCGACGTCATGACGGACGTGTGCTTCCGCGTGCGTGACGCGGTGCTCGCCGCGGGCACGCGCGCACCGGGTGCGCCCGACGGCGACCACGTCGTCGCGACCCTGCACCGCGCGGAGAACACCGACGACTCCGCGCGCCTGGCGGCGATCGTCGAGGCGCTCGCCGCCCTGCCCGTGCCCGTCCTGCTGCTCGCACACCCCCGGCTGCGCGCCAAGGCGGCGGAGCACGGCATCGCCCTCGACCGTGGCTCGATCGTCGTGGCCGACCCGCTGCCGTACCACGAGATGGTCGCGGCCGTGCTCGGGGCGAGCGGTGTCGTGACAGACTCGGGCGGACTGCAGAAGGAGGCCTACCTCCTCGGGCGCCCGTGCACGACGCTGCGGACCGAGACGGAGTGGGTCGAGACGCTCGAGGGGGAGTGGAACATGCTCGTGCCCACCATCGCCGAGCTCGCGCGGCTGGACGAGATCGTCCTGCGCGGAGCGGGTGCGTCGCCGCAGGCGACGCCGTACGGGGCGGGGGACGCCGCACGGCGCGTCGCGGCCGTGCTGCAGGAGCGTCGGCCGTGAGCGCGCGCAGAGGCGCGGCAGCGCGCGCGGGCGCGTCCGCGGTGGCGGTGCTGCTCGCCGCCGCACTCGCCGTCCCGGCGTCCGCGGCCACCCCCGCGGCGTCGGCGGACGCGGCCGGTCCGGACGGTGCGGGGCCCGACTCCGCCGTCGCGCTCGAGTCGGCGCTGAGGTCCGGCCTGCTCGCCACCGCCTCGGGGCGCGCGGTCCCGGCGGCTGCGGGTGACCTCGTGATCGAGGGCCGCGGGTTCGGCCACGGCATCGGGCTGTCGCAGTACGGCGCTCAGGGCCGCGCGAAGAAGGGCCAGTCGGCGCAGAAGATCGCGGCCGTCTACTACCCGGGGACCTCGCCGGCGAGCGCGTCGGACACGCGCACGCTCGACGTGTGGCTGCGCGGCGACACCGACGGCAAGCTCGACGTCGTCGCCGAGAAGGGGCTGCGGATCCGCGGCTCCGACCCGGTCGCCGGCCGCACGGGCTCGCTGGTGTCGCTGCCGACGACCGTCACGAGCGGCTCGCGCAAGGCGACGCCGTCCCGCTGGCGCGTGAGCCGGCTCAGCTCGGGCTGGCGCCTGCAGGCGAGCGTCGGCGGCACGTGGACCACGGTCACGAGCTCGGCGATCAAGGCGACGCTCACGGGCGCCACGCGCGTGACGATCTCCGACTCGGACTACACGGTGCGCAACGTCGTGGGCTCCACCGCGACCGAGTACGTCGGCGCGCTCAACGCGGACCTCACCGACGCCGCGACGCGCACCGTGAACGTCACCCTGACGTCCAGCTACCGCTCGTACCTGCGCTCGGTGGTCCCCGCCGAGATGCCCTCGTACTGGCACGCCCAGGCACTCGGCGCGCAGGCGATCGCTGCCCGGACCTACGCCTCCTACGAGCAGGCAGGCGGGTACCGCCCGTGGTGGTGGGACACGTGCGACACGACGTCCTGCCAGGTGTTCAAGGGCGCCGCGTCGTACGACCTCAAGGGCCGGCGGACCGCGACGCACACGACCGCGGCGACCGACGCGGCGGTGCGCGCCACCGCCGGGAAGATCCGTACCTACGGCGGCAAGCCCGCGTTCGCGCAGTTCAGCGCGTCCAACGGGGGCTACTCCGTCCGGGGCTCGCAGCCGTACCTCAAGGCCAAGCCGGACCCGTACGACACGTTCGCGTGGAGTGTCACCGTGAGCAAGGCGACTCTCGCCAGGGCGTACCCGTCGGTCGGCACGGTCACGTCGGTGAGCGTGACGCGCGACGGCAAGGGCGCGTACGGCGGCCGCGCGACGTCGGTGAAGATCACCGGGACGGGCGGCACGACGACGGTCACGGGCGACCAGTTCCGCCTCGCGCTCGGCCTGCGCTCCACGCTCTTCGCGGTCACCGTCAAGCGCTGACCGGGGCGGCACGCCCCGCCGCGCACGCGCGGCCACCGCACGACGAACGCCCGGCCCCCGAGGGGACCGGGCGTTCGTGCTGCCGGGGTCTGCCGAGCGGGTCGCTCAGACGAGCTGCGTCGTGCCCGAGGCCGCCGAGGCCAGCACGGCCTCCGCGACGCGCACGGTCGCGAGACCGTCCTGCATCGTGACGATGTCGACCTCCTTGCCGAGCACCGCGTCGCGGAACGCCTCGTGCTCGGTGCGCAGCGGCTCGGGCTTCGGGATCGCGAACCGCACCACGTCGCCCTCGCTCACACCGCGGAACTTGGCGATGGACTCCCACGTCGTGGGGACCGTGCCGTTGGCGTAGAAGGTCAGGTCGGCCGTGAGCGTGTCGGCGACGAACGCGCCGCGCTCACCGGTGACGACCGTGACGCGCTCCTTGAACGGGGACAACCAGTTCACGAGGTGGCTCGTCACGGTGCCGTCGGCGAGCTTGCCGACGACCGCGACCATGTCCTCGTGCTGGCGTCCGCTCTGCAGCGACGTCTGCGCGGCGACCGAGACGAACGGCGACTGCGTCACCCACGCGGTCAGGTCGATGTCGTGCGTCGCGAGGTCCTTGACGACACCCACGTCGGCGATGCGCGCCGGGAACGGTCCCTGGCGACGCGTCACGACCTGGTAGACGTCGCCGAGGTCACCCGCGGCGAGGCGCTCGCGCAGGTTCTGCAGCGCGGGGTTGTACCGCTCGATGTGCCCGACGGCTCCGACGAGCCCGCGCGAGGCGAACGCGTCGGCGACGCGCTGCGCGGACGGCGTGTCGGGCGCGAGCGGCTTCTCGACGAGCGCGTGCACGCCCGCCTCGGCGAGCGTGATCGCGATCTGCTCGTGGAACGTCGTCGGCACCGCGACCGTCACGTAGTCGACGCCTGCCGCGATGAGGTCCTCGACCGACGAGCCCACGGGGAGCCCGTTCGCGACGCCGTGCGGGTCCCCCGCGGGGTCGGCCACGGCGACGAGCTGGACGCCCGGGAGCGAGCGCAGCACGCGCGCGTGGTGCCGGCCCATCATCCCCAGGCCGATGAGCCCGGCGCGCAGGTCGGCCATCAGGCACCCGCCTTCGCGACCGCGTTGACGCCGGCGACGATGCGCTCGAGGTCCTCGTCGCTCAGCGACGGGTGCACCGGCAGCGACAGGACCTGCTCGCAGGCCTCACGCGTGACCGGCAGGTCGAACTCGAGGCCGAACGAGGGCAGCTGGTGGTTCGGGATCGGGTAGTAGACGCCCGAGCCGACGCCGTGCTCCGCCAGCAGCGCCTGGGCGAAGCCGTCGCGGTCCTGCGGCACGCGGATCGTGTACTGGTGCCACACGTGCGTCGCGCCCTGCGCCACGTGGGGGACGCCCACGCCCTCGAGGTGCTCGGACAGGAACGTCGCGTTCGCCTGCCGCTTCGCGGTCCAGGCCGGGAGCTTGCCGAGCTGGACCCGCCCGATCGCGGCGTGCACGTCCGTCATGCGCGAGTTGAAGCCCACGACCTCGTTCTCGTAGCGCCGCTCCATGCCCTGGTTGCGCAGGAGCTGCACCTGGCGGACGACCTCGGGCGTCGCGCACGAGACCATGCCGCCCTCACCCGACGTCATGTTCTTGGTCGGGTAGAGCGAGAACATGCCGAACGTGCCGAACGAGCCGACCGGAGCGCCCTGCCAGGTCGCGCCGTGCGCCTGCGCGGCGTCCTCGAACAGCTGGACGCCGCGGGCCTGCGCCAGCGCGCCGAGCGCGGTCATGTCGGCCGGGTGCCCGTACAGGTGCACGGGCATGATCGCCGCGGTGCGCTCGGTGATCGCGGCCGCGACCGAGTCGGCGGCCAGGCAGTACGTCTCGGGGTCGATGTCCGCGAAGACGGGCGTCGCGCCCGTCAGCGCCACCGAGTTGGCGGTCGCGGCGAACGTGAAGGACGGCACGATCACCTCGTCGCCCGGGCCGATCCCCGCGGCGAGCAGGCCGAGGTGCAGACCCGTGGTGCCCGAGCTCACGGCGACGCACGTCCGACCGCCGACGAGCTGCTCGCCGAACTCACGCTCGAACGCGGCGACCTCAGGGCCCTGCGCGATCATGCCGGAGCGCAGCACGCGGTCGACCGCGGCGCGCTCCTCGTCACCGATCAGCGGCTTGGCCGCGGGGATAGTCGTTCCGGTCATGCGTGCAGCTCCTCGTCCGCCGACGCGCGTCGCGTCAGCACACCCTCGTGCTCGTCGTACAGCTCGCCCGTGGTGGGGCAGCGGTACGTCCCATCTCCTTGGTCCTGCAGCGGGACGCCGGCCCGGCCGACCCACTTGAGCCGGCGAGCCGGCACGCCCGCGACCAGCGCGTAGTCGGGGACGTCCTTCGTGACGACCGCGCCGGCGGCGACCGTCGCCCAGCGTCCGACCGTGACGGGTGCGATGCACACGGCACGCGCGCCGACCGAGGCGCCCTCGCGCAGCGTGACGCCCACGGCCTGCCAGTCGTGCGCGCTCTTGGGCGTCCCGTCCGGGTTGACCGCCCGGGGGAACTCGTCGTTGGTCAGCACCGCCGCGGGGCCGACGAACACGCCGGGCTCGAGCACGGCGGGCTCGTACACCAGCGCGTAGTTCTGGATCTTGCAGTTGTCCCCGACGCTCACGCCCGAGCCGACGTAGGCGCCGCGCCCGATGATGCAGGACTCGCCGATCGTCGCTCCGTCGCGCACCTGGGCCAGGTGCCAGATCGAGGAGCCTTCGCCGACGGTCGCCGTGGGGTCGACGTCCGCGGACGCCATGATGCGTACGTTCACCAGCCAGCTTTCCGCTCGGGGGCGTTCCGGCGACGGCCGGACCTGCCACAGCCTACCGACGGCGCGCTCGTCGCCGGGGACCGGAGTCCCAGGCGACGCCCCGTCGGGGACGTCGTCCTCGTCACGTCCCGACCAGCTCGCGCGTGACGCGCTCGTCGGCCGCGAGACGTGCGAGCCAGGCTCGCGCACGACCCTGTGCGTCCTCGCGCTGGTCGTCGGCCGCGGTCGGCGTGTCGGCCGGCGGCGCGGTGCGTGCGGGGGAGAGCAGCACGAGCGAGCCGTCCGCGGCGAGCGACCCGACGACCTGCGCGAGCCACGCGCCGACGTCGCTCGAGGCCGCGAGCAGGACGCGCTCGCGCGGCTCGCCCGCGGTCCACCACGTGGCGAGCCCGGCGTGCGTGACGGCCGCGGCGTCGGCCCGCTCGAGCGCGTCAGCCGTCGGGTCGGCGGGTGGGACCCAGCCGAGCCGGTCGCCGTAGGTCATGACGGCGGCCGCGGCGTCGATCGCGCCCGCGGGTACCCGGTCGACCGCGCGGCGCGCGAGCGCCGCGAGCGTCACGACGACGAGCGCGGGCCCGCGCCCCGCCGCGACCGGGGGCTGCGGCCGGCTCGTCACCAGCACGTCGAGGTCGCCCGGCGCGTGTCCGTCGGGACCCGGCAGGACGACGGTGGCGCCCGCGCGCCAGGCCGCCAGCGCCCACAGGACGGTGCGCCAGTGCGCGGGCAGCTCGAGCCCGACGCGCGTGCCCGGTCCGGCATCGAGCTCCTCGACGAGGAGGTTCGTGGTCTTGTTCACCCAGTTCTCGAGGACGGCGCCGGAGAGCTCGACGCGCTCGCCGTCGTCGCCGTACCACGTGAGCCGCGGACGCCCCGGGTCGGCCGTCAGGAGGCGCAGGATCGCGGGCACGTCGGTCGGTGCGGTGCTGGGCGCGGGAACGCGCTCGGAGGTCATGCGCGCCACCCTAGGCGTGTGATCGACACGCTTCGAGGCGGCGATCGCAAGAAGTTCACCCGACAAATCGGGACAACTACCATGGCTCCGGTTGACTGCTACGAACGACACGCGTGTAATTCAGATTGTCCGATGACAACGAGCGCGAGCACCACGGCGCGGCAGCCCTGACCGTCTCCCGGCGGTCGACGACGGGGCGTCGCTCAGGTCGAGCCTTGACCGAGAAACAGCATCAGCCGGAGGCACGCATGTGGAACCTGCTCGACGGTGACGGGGCCACCTCCGAGTTCCCAACTGACGCGCACCGCCCGGCGGCGCCCGTCTCCCAGACTCCCTCGAACGTCCTGTCGCTGTTCGGCACGCCCGACGACGACGGGCCCATGGGCTGGCAGGAGCGCGCGCTGTGCGCCCAGACCGACCCGGAGGCGTTCTTCCCCGAGAAGGGCGGCTCGACGCGCGAGGCCAAGAAGGTCTGCACGGGCTGCGACGTCCGAGCCGAGTGCCTCGAGTACGCACTCGCGAACGACGAGCGGTTCGGCATCTGGGGCGGGCTGTCCGAGCGCGAGCGTCGCAAGCTCAAGCGGCGCGTCGTCTGAGCGCGCGTCGGTCGCAGGGTCGCTACGACGAGGTGACGACCCGGTCGACCGACCCGTCCGTCCGGTCCGGACGGCGTGGCGAGTCGCTCCCCACGCGCACGGGCCGGGCGTGCATCATGGCCCGAGCATGAACGCGACCCGTCCGCCCGTGGACCACCCGACGAGCACCGCGGTCCCGTCGACGCCCACGACCGGGGCCATCCCGACGACGACGTCGGTGACCGCCGTCCTCGTGACCCGTGGGACCACCCCGTACCTCCGCACGACCCTCGCGGCTCTCGCGGGGCAGGCCCGGCGGCCCGCACGCGTCCTCGTCGTCGACGTCGCCGAGGCGCACGTGGGCGACCCGCTGCCGCTCGTCGTGGAGCGCGCGTTCGCGGTCGTCGGCGGTCCGGCGCCGCAGGTGCAGGTGCTGCAGGCCCCCGCGGCGCGCACGTTCGGCGACGCCGTGCGGGCCGCGCTCGCCTCCGACGACGGTCCGTCGACGACCTGGCTGTGGCTGCTGCACGACGACAGCGCACCCGAGCCGACGGCGCTCGCCGAGCTCTCGCGCGCCGTGGCCCGCGCGCCGTCCGTCGTGGTCGCGGGCGCCAAGCAGCACACCTGGACCGACCCGGTCCGGCTCATCGAGGTCGGTGTCCGCACCGCGCGCTCCGGGCGTCGCATGACCGACGTCGAGCCCGGCGAGCTCGACCAGGGCCAGCACGACGCGCGTGAGGACGTGCTCGGTGTGGGCCTCGCGGGCGCCCTGGTGCGGCGCGACGTGTGGGACGAGCTCGGCGGTCCCGACCCCGCGCTCGGCCCCTACGGCGACGGCCTGGACCTGTCGCGTCGCGCACGCCTCGCGGGGCACCGCGTCGTCGTCGTGCCCGCGGCCGTCGTCCGGCACGCGCAGGCCGGGTACCTGGGGCTGCGGTCGGTCGCGCCGTCCGGGGTCGACGACGACGGGGACGGCGAGGACGACAGCGCCGACCCGCGCCGCTCGTTCGCCGCGCGCCGGCGCGCGCTCACGCACCAGCGGCTGGTCACCGCGCCGCTGGTCCTCGTGCCGTTCGTGGTCGTGCTCGCGCTCGTGGGTGCGGTCGTGCGCTCCCTCGTCCAGGTCGCCGCCAAGCAGCCCGGTCTCGCGGTCGACGAGCTGCGCGGCCCGCTGGCCGCGCTCGCCCGTCCCGGCGCCGTGGCCGCGGCGCGGCGTCGCGCGCGGGCGACCAGGCGCCTGCGGCGTCGCGCGCTGCGTCCGCTGCAGGCGACGTGGCGCGACGTGTGGCGCCAGGCGCGCGACAGGCGGCTCGCGCGGCGCGAGGAGCGCCGCGTGGTGCAGGCGCCGTCCGAGCTCGAGCTGCGCGAGCTCGCGGCCCTCGCGACCAGGCGCCGGGCAGGGCTCGCCGCCGTGACGGTCGGCCTGGTGGCGGTGTCGACGGTCGCGTTCGGGCCGCTCGTGGCCGCGGTCGGCAGCGGCGCGCGGCTCGTCGGAGGTGCGCTGCTCCCGCTCGCCCAGAGCGTCGGGGACGTGTGGGACGCAGCGACCTCGAGCTGGGTGTCCGGCGGCGTCGGCGCGGCCGGACCCGCGGACCCGCTCCTCGGCGTGCTCGTCGTGCCGGCGACGCTCGCGGGCGGGCGGCCGGACGCGGGAGTCGCGCTCGTCGTGCTCGGCTCCGTGCTGCTCGCAGGTCTGGGCGCCTGGGTCGCGGCGGGTGCCGCGACCCGCTCCGTGACGCTGCGCGCGTGGGCGGCCGTCGTCTGGGCGGGTGCGCCCGCGCTGCTGCTCGGCGTGGCCGACGGGCGGCTCGGGCCCGTGCTCGCGCACGTCCTGCTCCCGTGGGTCGCGCTCGGTCTCGCGCGCGCCGTCGGCGTCCAGCGCGTCGACCTCGTGCTCTCGGGTGTCGCGACGGCCCGCCGCGGGAAGGATCGCGAGGGCACGGTGATCGTCCCGGGCGACGACGAGGACCTCGCGGACCTCGGTCGGTCCGCCCGCAGGACCTCCCGCACGACCCCGGCGACCTCGTCGACCGGCGTGACCGCGTCCGGCGCCGACCCCGACGCGTCCGCCGAGTCCTCGTCCGAGTCCTCGTCGGACTCACGCGACGAGGAGCGCACCGTCCCCGTCGGGCGCGACGAGCACGACGTGCGGGAGGACGGCGAGGGCCGTGACCCGGCGAGCGGGACGGAGGTCGACGAGCCCGGCCAGGCCGGGGCCCCCGCGCCGGAGCCGCAGGCGGCCGACTGGGTCGGCGCCGCTCGCCCGACGGGCTCGGTCACGGCCGCCGCGGCCGCGTCGCTCGCGCTCGCCGCAGCGGTCGCGAGCGCGCCGTCGCTGCTCGTGCCGTGCGTGCTCGCGGTGCTCGTCGCCGCGGTGTGCGCCCCGCGGCACCGCCGGCGGCTCGTCCTCGCGCTCGGTCCCACGCTCGTCGTGCTCGGCCCGCTGCTCGTCGAGGCCGTCTCGCGCGGTCGAGACGGCCTGCGGCTGCTCGTGGCCGACCCCGGGCTGACCGTCGCGACCGCACCCGAGGGCGCGGTCGAGCGGCTGCTCGGGCTGCCGTCGGCCGCGGCGGCGCTCGTGCCGGAGTCCGTCCCGGACGACCTCGCCCGGTTCTGGCCGCTCGCGCTCGGTGCGGTCGTCGTCGCGGTGGCCGCGCTCGCGCTGCTGCGCGGTGACGTCGCGCGCGGCGTGCGGCTCGGCTGGGTGGTCGCCGCGCTCGGCCTCGGCGCCGCGACGCTCGTCGCGCTCGTGCCGGTGGGCCTGGACGACGGCGTCGCGGCCTACGGCTGGACCGGTCCGGCGCTCTCGCTCGCGATGCTCGGGTTCCTGGCAGCCGCGCTGCTCGGCGCGGACGGCATGCTCACGCGCCTGTCGCGGCACTCGTTCGGCTGGCGCCAGCTCGTCGTGGGCGTCGTGACGGTCGCCGCCGTCGTCGTCCCCGTGGCCTGGCTCGGCGGCTGGAGCGTGCAGGTGCGCGACGGCACCGCGATGAGCGCGACCGCGCTGGACCGCACCGTGGTCCCCGCGGTCGGCCGCCAGGCGCAGGGCTCGGCGAACGCGTCGCGCATCCTGGCGCTCGCGCGCGACGCGAGCGACGGCGCGGTGACCTGGCAGCTGCTGCGCGCGGACGGCCCGCAGCTCGTCGACCTCGCGGCCACGGTCCGCACGCTCGACCTGACCGGGCGCCGTGACGCGCCGCGTGCCGCCGAGCCGGACGCCGCGACGCAGGAGATCGACGCGCTCGTCGCGCGGATCGCCACGGGCGCGAGCGGTGACGTGGCGGGCCCGCTCGCGGCGCTCGCGGTGAGCGACGTCCTCGTCCCGGTGCTGCCCGCCGGGCTGTCCGACGACGACGAGGCGGCAGCCGACCGGGCGCGGGACGCGCTCGTCGGCGAGCTCGACGCGACCGCGGGGCTCGAGCGGGTCACGCAGAACGCGTCGGGCATCCTGTGGCGCGTCCAGCCGGCCTTGCCCTCCGGCGGCGGCGAGCCGACACCGGTCGTGACCGCGTGGGCGCGCCTGGTCGCCGGAGGGGACGCCACGAGCCCGGACACCCTGGACCCGGGCACGGCGGCCGTGGCGGTCGAGGCCCGAGGCCGCTCGATCGACACGCGGATCGCGGCGGGGGACACCCCGCGGCTGCTCGTGCTCGCCGAGCGCGCCGACCCGCACTGGCGCGCGACGCTCGGCGGCAGGTCGCTGCGCGCGGTGTCGAACGGCTGGCGGCAGACGTTCGAGGTCCCGGCCGCGAGCGGCCGTCTCGTCGTGGAGCACGAGGCGCCGCAGCGCACCACGTGGCTCGCGGCGCAGGCGCTCGTGCTGGGCCTGACGGTGCTGCTCGCGATGCCGGTGCGACGACGGAGGGCGGGCCGATGAGCGCGGCGACGAGCGTGGTCCGGCTGGTCTCGGGGGCGGCGGTCGCGGCCCTCGTGGTCGCCGCCGTCGGGTGGGGGCTGCAGCAGCCGTCGCCCGCGACGGGCGAGACGGTGTCCGAGGGATCGGTCGTCGACGTGCCGCCCTCGCCGACGCGCCTCGTGTGCGCGGGCCCGCTCGTCCTGCCCGAGGAGCGCGAGTCCGACGCGGCGTTCGACCCGGTGCCCGTGGACCCGCTCACGTCGCTCGTGGCTGTCGCCACGTCCAGCGGCGGCGGCGCGCTGGTGGACCTGCCCGGCGCGGAGACGCTCGCGAACCTCACCGAGGGCGTGGACGCCAGCGTGGTCCGCGAGGCCCCGGGCCCAGTCGTGGTCGAGGCGCAGCCGACCGACCTGCCCGCGGCGCTCGCCGCCGCGAGCTCCGCGCTGGTGACCGCGGGTGACCTGCGCGGCCTGGCAGCCGCCTCGTGCCAGGCGCCGACGACCGACGCGTGGCTCGTCGGCGGTTCGACCGAGCTCGGCGCCACCGCCCTGCTGGTGCTGCAGAACGCCGGCTCGACGCCCGCGGTCGTGCACCTCGACGTCTACGGGGCGACGGGCGAGGTCGACCTCGACACCGAGCAGTACCTGGTCGCGCCCGGCGCCGAGCGGGTCGTCGTGCTCGGCGGGCTCGCCCCCGAGGAACGCCGCGTCGCGGTGCACGTCGCGGCCACGGGCGGCCGCGTCACGGCGTTCGTCCAGGACTCGACGCTCGACGGCTTCACGCCGACCGGCACCGACCTCGTCGTCGCGGGCGCCGAGCCCGCGCGCCGTCAGGTGATCCCCGGGGTGTCCGTGCTCGCCACCGACGTCGACGACAGCGACGCGGGCGTGCTGCGGCTGCTCGTCACCGGTCGCAGCCCCGCGACGGCGCGCGTGCGCCTCCTGGGGCCGGACGGCGTCGAGGACCTGCCGGGCGCCGAGTCGCTCGCCCTCGAGCCCGGGGTCGTGACGGACGTCCCGCTCGGCGGGCTGCCGGAGGGGGCCTACACGCTCGTCGTCGACGCCGACCACGCGGTCGTCGCGGCCGCGATGCTGGCCCGGCCGGGGGAGCCCACCGCGCAGGACCCGAGCGTGCCGACGCGTGAGCGGGCCTGGGTCGCCTCGGTGGCACCGACGCCCGACGACGTGTCGCACGAGTCGGTGCTCGCGCTGCCCGACCGCGCGCGGGGCACGCTCGTGCTGGGTGCGGTCGCGCGCTCGGCCGAGCTCGACCGCGAGGGCGTCGCCGCGGCCGACGTGCGCCTGCTGGGCTCGGACGGCGAGGTCGTCGTCGAGGAGCGTGTCGAGCTGCCCGTGGGGCGCTCGGTCGCGCTCACGCTCGCGGACCTCGCACCCGAGGGCACGCGGCTGACGGGTGTGCAGGTCGTGCCGGACGAGAGCCGGGCGTGGCTCGCGGCCGGGCTCGTCGCGCAGGTCGCGCGCGGCGACGGCGTCCTGCTCTCGGTCCTGGTCCCGGTGCCGGGCGAGGTCGGGACGACCGCGACGACCGTGCGCGAGGACCCGCGGCTCGGGACGCGCTGAACGGTCGGGGGTCAGCGGCCGTCGTCGCGGTACGTCGGGTCGACGTCCTCGGGAGAGCGGCCGAGCATGTGGGCGACCTGCTCGACGACGACGTCGCGCACGAGGTCGGCGAGGTCCAGCGTGTCGTGCGCGCGCGCCTCGACGGGGCGCCGGTAGACGACGATCCGCGCGGGGAGCCCCGAGTCCGCGGGGAAGTAGCGGCCCAGCGGGACTCCGCCGTGCTCCCACGGTGCGGGGTTCGAGGGCGGCACGTCCTCGACCGCGAACTCGGTGCCTTCCAGCTGACGCGCCCACCGCCGCTCGAGGTGCTCGACCGCGTCGAGCACGAGGTCGTCGAACCGCTGCGCACGGGTGCGGTACGCGGGCATCGTCGCGGGCATGAGCGGACCGCGCGGCCCGCGGCCCCGGCGGTCACGGCGGCGTACGGGCCGGACCGGCCCCGGCGCGTCGCGCTCGGCGGGGTCGTGTGCTCGTCGATCGGGCAGGCGTGCGCTCACCGTGTGCACGATATCCGCCTGACGACTCGCGTCCACGCCCGGTGCGTGCCCGCGCCGCCCGTGGTCGAGGCGCCCGGTGGAGCTGCACGGCCGGGCGATCCGGGGCTGCGCGGCACCGTGCACGGCGTGGACGGCAGAAGGTGCGGCCGACTGGGGGTAGGTTCGCCCCGTGAGATCCGTACGGCAGTGCTCGCGCACCGCGTGCGGCCGCCCGGCGGTCGCGACGCTGACCTACGTCTACGCCGACTCGACGGCCGTGCTCGGTCCGCTGGCCCAGCACGCCGAGCCGCACTCGTACGACCTGTGCGTCCCGCACGCCGAGCGCCTGACCGCCCCGCGGGGGTGGGAGGTCGTCCGGCTGCTGCCCGAGTTCGAGCCGCTCGCGCCGAGCCGTGACGACCTGCTGGCCCTCGCCGACGCTGTCCGCGAGGCGGGCCGGACGCCCGAGCCCGTCGCGGCGACCCGGCCGACCGCGGTGGTCCCCGAACCGGCCGCGCTGGCCGACGCGCCGCGTCGCGGGCACCTGCGGGTGCTGCGGGGCACCGGGCCCGACTCCGCACCCGAGGGAACGGTCTAGCGCGTGGCACGCCGCAAGGGGGATGCGGCCCGCGCTCGTGCCGCCGCTCAACGGGAGTCCCTGGGCTCGATCAGCCAGGCCCAGGGACCGCTTCCGCCCGGCACCGAGGCGTGCCTGGGCTGCGGCGAGCGCCGGCTGACCCGCATCCGCATGGCCCTGCCCGACGGCCGGCAGGCGACGTTCGTGTCGTGCCCCTCGTGCGAGGTCACCAACTGGTTCGCGCTCGAGGGCGACGGCACGCCGCTCTCCCGCGCCGAGGTCACCGGCCTGGGCTGACCGGCTCCGCGACGGACGTGCTGTCGCCGTGCCGGGGCGCCGCGCGCACGAGCGGGGCGTGCGGGCCCGATACGATGCCGCGGTGAGTGCCGAACGAGTCGACCTGTCCGCGTTCATCAAGGCCTACGACGTGCGAGGGGTCGTCCCGGACGAGCTCGACGCGCACGTGACCCGCGCGATCGGCGCCGCCTTCGCCGACGTCGTCGTGATCCCCGAGACGCCCGCGGGCAGCCGCCCGACCGTGGTGATCGGCAACGACATGCGCCCGTCCGGCCCCGAGCTCGTCGCGGGCTTCGCCGACGGCCTGACGGCGCGCGGCGTGGACGTCGTGACGATCGGCCTGGCCTCGACCGACGGCCTGTACTTCGCGTCGGGCCGCCTCGACGTGCCCGGCGCGATGTTCACCGCGAGCCACAACCCCGCGCAGTACAACGGCATCAAGCTGTGCCGCGCAGGTGCCCGCCCGGTCGGCCAGGACTCCGGTCTCGCGGCGGTGCGCGACCTCGCGGGCGACTACCTCGGCGGCGAGGTGCCGCAGGTCGCCGACGACGAGCGCGGCTCGGTCACGTCGCGCGACATGCTGACCGAGTACGCGCAGTTCCTGCGCTCGCTCGTCGACCTGTCCGGCATCCGTCCGCTCAAGGTCGTCGTCGACGCGGGCAACGGCATGGGCGGCTTCACCGCGCCGGCGGTGCTCGGCACGGCCGCGGGTCTGCCGGAGCTGCCGCTCGAGGTCGTCCCGCTGTACTTCGAGCTCGACGGCACGTTCCCGAACCACGAGGCGAACCCGCTCGAGCCGGCGAACCTCGTCGACCTGCAGCACGCGGTCGTCGAGCACGGGGCGGACATCGGCCTGGCGTTCGACGGCGACGCCGACCGCTGCTTCGTCGTCGACGAGAAGGGCGACCCGGTCTCGCCGTCGGCGATCACCGCGCTCGTCGGGCTGCGGGAGGTCGCGCGCGAGCAGGCCGCGGGGCGTACGCCGACCGTGATCCACAACCTCATCTCGTCGCGTGTCGTGCCGGACCTGCTGCAGGCCGCGGGTGCCACGACCGTCCGCACGCGCGTCGGCCACTCGTTCATCAAGGCGCAGATGGCCGAGCACGAGGCGGTGTTCGGCGGCGAGCACAGTGCGCACTACTACTTCCGCGACTTCTTCTTCGCGGACACCGGCATGCTCGCGGCGCTGCACGTGCTGGCCGCCCTCGGCAGCCAGCCGCACCCGCTGTCGGCGCTCTCGGACGCGTACCAGCCGTACGTCGCGTCGGGCGAGATCAACTCGCGCGTGACGTCCGTGCCCGAGGCGCGGGGCCGCGTCGTCGAGGCGTACGTCACGCAGCAGGGCGCGGGCCCGGTCGAGGTCGACGAGCTCGACGGCCTGACGGTCTCGCACTGGGACGGCCACCCGCAGTGGTGGTTCAACCTGCGCGCCTCGAACACCGAGCCGCTGCTGCGGCTCAACGTCGAGGCGGCCGACGAGGACATCATGATCAAGGTGCGCGACGACGTGCTGTCCCTGGTCCGGCAGGGCGAGCCCGCGTACGCGCAGGAGCCCGACCAGGGCTCCGACGAGACGTCCGACGAGACGGGAGCCACGGCATGAGCGAGGACCTGACGGCCGTCCCGGGTGGGCTCGAGTCCTGGGCGCGCGAGCTGCTGCGCTGCCCCGTGACCGGTGCGACGCTCGTCGACGGGACCGACGACGAGGGCAACCCGGTGCTCGTCTCGACCGATCCGGAGCGTCCGTTGCGCTACCCCGTGCGGGACGGCATCCCGGTGCTCCTGGAGTCGGCGGCGACGCCTGCCTGAGCGCCGCTAGGGTGTCCCGGGACCTGACGGAGAGGGGAACGGGCGCATGGCGCACTCGGGCGGCAACAAGGCGATCGTCGCGGCACTCGCGGCGAACCTGGGCATCGCGATCACGAAGTTCATCGCGTACCTCCTGACGCACTCGAGCTCGATGCTCGCCGAGGGCGTGCACTCGCTGGCGGACTCCGGCAACCAGATCCTGCTGCTGGTCGGCGGGAAGCGTGCCCGGCGCGCGGCCGACGAGGAGCACCCGTTCGGGTACGGGCGTGAGCGCTACCTCTACGCGTTCATCGTCTCGATCGTGCTGTTCTCGCTCGGTGGCCTGTTCGCGCTGTACGAGGCGTGGCACAAGTGGGCCGACCCGCACCCGATCGAGTCGTGGCACTGGGTGCCCGTCGTGGTGCTCCTGGTCGCGATCACGCTCGAGTCGTTCTCGTTCCGCACCGCGATCCACGAGTCGAACCAGGTGCGCGGCACGCAGTCCTGGGTGTCGTTCATCCGGACGGCGAAGGCGCCCGAGCTGCCCGTCGTCCTGCTCGAGGACTTCGGCGCGCTGATCGGCCTCGTGCTCGCGCTGTTCGGCGTGAGCATGACGCTCGTGACCGACGACGGCCGCTGGGACGCGGTCGGTACCGCGGGCATCGGCGTGCTGCTCGTGGTGATCGCCGTCGTGCTCGCCATGGAGACGCGTTCGCTCCTGCTCGGCGAGTCGGCGACCAAGGAGTCCGTCGCACGCATCCGGGGCGCGCTCGTGGGGGAGGGCGTCACGTCCGTCATCCACTTGCGCACGCTGCACCTCGGACCGGAGGAGATCCTCGTCGCGGCGAAGATCGAGGTGCCTGCCGCGACGTCCGCGGGCGACGTCGCCCACGCGATCGACCGCGCGGAGACCCGCGTGCGCGCGGCCGAGCCGAGCGCGACCGTGATCTACCTCGAGCCCGACCTGCGGCGCGAGTAGCTCCCGCTCTCGCCGCGGGTCGCCGGGCGCGGCTGTGCTCCCGGCGGTGGGTGTCAGGACGGCGGGTCGGGCACCTCGTGCGGCAGCCGGTGCAGCAGCGCGGCCTCCTGGTCGCGCCGTGCGCTCGCGCGGTGCTCGGCGACGAGCTCACGGTCGCGGCGCTCGGCGAGCACGGCAGCCAGGAAGGCCTCCGGGTGCGTACCGGGCGCGGGCAGCGGCCGCACGTAGCGCTGCACCTCGTGCGTCAGGCGCGTGCCGAGCTCGACGCGCGACGCGGGGTGCAGGCGCGGCGCCCGGCCCAGGAACTGCCGGACCGACAGGGCGAGCCCGTCGGGCAGGCGCGCGATGTCGGCGGTGCGCGCCCACGCCGCCAGGTGCGGCGGCATGACGAGGACCTCGCGCGGGCGCGCACCGCCCCGCACGCGGACCGCGTACGTGCCGGCGAGGATGTCGCCCACGCGCTTGCCCTGCGGGTGGACGATCGAGCAGATCAGCGCGATCGAGCCGAACGTGAGCCAGAGCTCCACCACACCGACGAGCGCGCGCACGAACGCCTGGCGGAACACGATCGGGCCGCCGTCGTCGCGCACGATGCGGATGCCCACCGCGAGCTTGCCCAGCGTGCGTCCGCGCGTGAGCGTGTCGACGGTCGTCGGCAGCACGATCAGGACCGCGGCGATCGCGAGCGTGCCACCCACGTTCGCCACGGCCTCCGAGACCGCCGAGCGCATGACGCTCGCCAGGACCACGCCGATGACGATCAGGACGACCGCGAGCACCACGAGGTCGATCAGCGCGCCCAGGAGACGTGAGACGGCCGACGCCGGCCGGGCGTCGAGCTCGACGCCCTCGCCGATGACGATGGTGTCCACGCGGTCCTCCTCGTCGTGCGTCCGGTGCACCTCGCGGCGAGGTGACCATCGCGAGGTGCACCCTAGCCGGTCGCAGGGATGGCAGGCTGAGCGCATGGACCTCGACGCCTACCAGGCGGTGCACGCGGCGTCGTGGCAGCGGCTCGACGAGCTGACCCGCGCGCGACGACGTACGGGCGCCGAGGCGGACGAGCTCGTGCGCCTCTACCAGGCGGCCGCGACGGACCTGTCGACGATCCGGTCGGCCGCACCCGACCCCGAGACGGTCACGCGCCTGTCGCAGCTCGTGGCCCGGGCGCGCGCGGCGATCGCCGGGACGCACGAGCCGTCGTGGCGCGACGTCGTGCGGTTCGTCGTCTCGACCGTCCCCGCGGTCTTCTACCGCCTGCGGTGGTGGACCGTGGGCGTGATGGTCGCGTTCCTCGCGGTCGCGGTCGTCGCCGGCGTGTGGGTCGCGACGAACCCCGACGCGTTGGACGCGCTCATGCCGCCGGCCGCGCAGCGCGAGTACGTCGACAACGCGTTCGCGTCCTACTACGACCCCGGCATCGGGTTCGCGGCGACCGTGTGGACGCACAACGCGCTGCTCACGGCGCTCTGCATCGGGACCGGCATCACGGGCGTCGGCCCCGTGTACTTCATGTGGGCCAACGCCGTCTCGGTCGGGAACATCGGCGGGATGATGGCGGCGCACGACGCCCTCGACGTGTTCCTCACCCTCATCGCGCCCCACGGCATGCTCGAGCTGACCGCCGTGTTCGTCGCGGGCGCCGCCGGGCTGAAGGTGTTCTGGGCGTGGCTCGCGCCCGGTCCGCGCACGCGCGGGCGTGCGCTCGCCGAGGAGGCGCGTGCGCTGTTCACCGCGGCGATCGGGCTCGTCGGGGTGCTCGCGCTGTCGGGCCTGGTCGAGGGCTTCGTCACCGGGTCCGACCTGCTGTGGTGGGTCAAGATCCTCATCGGCGCGGCCGCGCTCGCGGCCTTCTGGGTGTACACGCTGGTGCTCGGCCGTCGCGCGGTGCGCGCGGGGGAGACGGGCGACCTCGAGGCCGACCGCGCCGGCTACTCGCTGGCCGTCGCGGGCTGACGCACCCGGCCGACCCGAGCGGATGCGAGCCGACCCGGCCCCGTCCGGCCCTCCGGACCGGCACTCGGGTCCGGCCGCGGCTGAGACCCGCTGCTACAGCCGGCCCGCCGCCTTGAGCGCGAGATAGGTGTCCGCGAGGCGCGGCGCGAGCTCGTCGGGCAGACCCTCGACGACCTCGACGCGGCGCTGGCGCAGGCGGACCGCGACCGCGGCGCGTTCGAGCGCCCCGCGCTCGGCGGCGGCCGCGTCGAACACCTCCGTCGCATCCGCCCGTCCGCGCGCCAGCGCGGCGACCTCCGGGTCGGTCACCGACGCGACGACGACCTGGTGACGCTCGGCGAGCCCTGGGACGGCGTCGAGCATGCCGTGCTCGACGACCGCCGGCTCGAGCGCCGTGACGAGCACGACGAGCGCGCGCTGCGACATCCGCGCGCGCACCTGCGCGACCACGCCCGGCCAGTCCGTCTCGACGAGCTCGGGGCGCACGACGGCCAGCTGGTCGGCGAGCTCGGGCATGAGGCGCGGGCCCGACGCACCGGCGACGCGCGCCCGCACGCGCCGGTCGTACGCGAGCAGCTCGACGCGGTCACCCGCGTGCTGCGCGAGCGCGGCGAGCAGGAGCGCGGCCTCGATGCCGGCGTCGAGCCGCGGCTCGTCCAGCACGCGCACTGCCGACGTGCGGCCCGTGTCGAGCACGATCATCACGCGTCGGTCCCGCTCAGGCCGCCACGTCCGGACGACGACGTCCGCGCGGCGCGCCGAGGCGCGCCAGTCGATCGACCGCACGTCGTCACCGATCACGTACTCGCGCAGCGAGTCGAACTCGGTCCCGGCGCCCCGGACCTGCACGGCGGCGCGCCCGTCGAGCTCGCGCAGGCGGGCCAGCCGGGACGGCAGGTGCCGGCGCGAGCGGAACGGCGGCAGGACCCGCAGGCGTGCGGGCACGGTGACGGACGCCTGGCGTCCCGCGAGCCCGAGGGGGCCGAACGCGCGGATCGTCACGCGGTCCGCGTGCACGTCCCCGCGTCGCACGGGGCGCAACGCGGTCCGCACCCGACGCGCGTCGCCGGGTGCGATGTCGACGTCGTGGCGATCGGGGTGCGTGCGCGGCGTGCCGTCCGCGCCGGGCGTCACGCCGGCGGCCGCGAGGACCCCCGCAGACGGCGGCCAGGCGTCGCGCACGCGCGCCCGCAGCCGCCGCCGGCCCACGTTCGTGAGCGTGACCGTGCACGACGCGGGCTCGTCGACGCGCACCGAGGTCGGCACGTCACGCGCGACGGCGACCTGCCGCGGCGAGGCCGCCAGCATCGCGTCGACCGTGCACGCCACGGCGACGAACGCGGCCCACACGATCACGGTCCCGGTGAGCGGGACGAGCAGGACCACGGGGATCCCGAGCGCGGCGAGCAGCACGGCCCGCCAGGTCAGCGCCACTGCCGGCCCGTCAGCGGGGCACCGGGACCGACGCCAGGACGGTGTCCAGCACGGTCTCGGCGGTCACGCCCTCGAGCTCGGCCTCGGCGCGCAGCTGCACGCGGTGCCGCAGCGTCGGGTGCGCGAGCGCCTTGACGTCGTCGGGCGTCACGTAGCCGCGGCCGGACAGCCACGCCCACGCGCGCGCGGTGGCCAGCAGCGCGGTCGCGCCACGCGGCGAGACCCCGAGCGACAGCGACGGCGACTGGCGCGTCGCGCGGCACACGTCGACCGCGTACCCCAGCACCTCGCGCGCCACCTGCACCTGCTGCACCTCGGCGCGGGCGCGCTCGAGCACCGTCCGGTCGGCCACGGGTCGCACGCCCGCCGCCGCCAGGTCACGCGGGTCGAAGCCCGCGGCGTGCCGCGCGAGCACCTCGACCTCGTCCTCGCGCTCCGGGAGCGGCAGCGTGAGCTTGAGCAGGAAGCGGTCGAGCTGTGCCTCGGGCAGCGGGTACGTGCCCTCGTACTCGACGGGGTTCTGCGTGGCGATGACGAGGAACGGGTCGGGCAGACGGCGTGGCACGCCGTCGACGGAGACCTGACGCTCCTCCATGGCCTCGAGCAGCGACGCCTGGGTCTTGGGGGGCGTGCGGTTGATCTCGTCAGCGAGCATCAGGTTCGTGAACACGGGGCCCTCGCGGAAGGAGAACTCCGCGGTGCGCGCGTCGTACACGAGCGAGCCGGTGACGTCGCCCGGCATGAGGTCGGGCGTGAACTGCACGCGCTTGGTGTCGAGGTCCAGGCTCGCGGCGAGCGTCCGCACGAGCAGCGTCTTGGCGACGCCGGGGACGCCCTCGAGCAGCACGTGGCCGCGGCACAGCAGCGCGATGACGAGCCCGGAGACGGCCGCGTCCTGCCCGACGACCGCCTTGGCGACCTCGGCCCGCACCCCGGCGAGCGCCTGCCGGAGCGCGACGCTGGGGGCCGGCGCGTCGGGGGTGGGCGCGTCCGGGGTCTGCACGCTCGGGGTCTGCGCCGCCGGCGCCGGAGCAGGGCCCGGCGTCGGCGTGCCGAAGGGCGACGGCGTCGTCGGGACCACGGTCGGCACGATCGGGGGCGTGACCGGCAGCCCGGTCGTCGGCGCGGGCGCAGGGACCTGCGGCGTGGGCACGGGCGCCGGTGGGGGTCCCGCCGGGTTCGGGGGCACGGTGGCGTCGTCGGTCACGATCGGTGAACCTCGCTCTCCAGGTCATCCAGGTACGCGGCCAGGCGAGCCAGGCCGGGGTCGTCGTGGGGTGGTGGTCCGTACAGCAGGTCGGCGACCTGGCGGGGGTCGCGTCCGACGGCGTGGGCGATCGCGTCGACGAGCTCGGCCGCGCCCGCCGAGCGTGGCAGCCCCAGCCGGGTGGCGCAGCGGGAGGCCGCCGCGGCGCGCAGGGCGGCGGCGGCGTGGCCGTGCGCCCGACCGCGCCGGTACAGGCGCCCACGCCCGCGCGTGGTCTCGCCCGAGCGCACGACGACGGGCAGCCGCTCGACGACGAGCGGTCCGAACCGGCGCCCGCGCCAGACGGCGGCCACGAGCGCGACGAGGCCGAGCATGAGCATCAGCGGGCCCGTCCAGGGCGGCATCGTCGAGGTGGGTGCGTCGTCGTCGGAGGTCGACCCGTTCCACGGGTCCTGCCAGGAGGGGATGTACCAGACGAGGTCCTCGCCGCGGCCGAGCACCCGCAGCGCGAGGGCTGCGTTGCCCGCCGTGGCGAGCGAGCGGTTCGTGAGCAGCTCGGCTCCCGCGAGCACGGCGACGCGTCGGCCGTCGACCTCGGTCACGGCGTAGGCGCCCGTGCCCGCAGGGTCGCCCGACGCGGGGAAGCACAGCGTCACGCCGGAAGAGGCCGCTCCCGCGGACAGCGTGCCGGACGTGACGATCGTGCCCGCCGCCAGCGCATCCGGGTCGTCGCACGAGGGGGACCGCTCGTCGTCGCCCGCATCCGAGTAGCCGGCCTCGACGCCCGCGACGACCGAGGCCGCCCAGGGCGCGTCGACGAGCACGAGGTCGGCGTCCATGTCGCGCAGCGCCTCGACCTGGTCGTCCAGGAGCATGGTGTCGCCGAGCACCGCGACGGTCAGCCCGGGCCGGTCGGCGTCGAGCACGTCGGCGAACCGCTGCGTGTACTCGACCCGGACACCGTGGTCGCCCAGGATCTGCGCGAGCGCGCGCGACCCGACGGGTGCGGGGTTGTCGGGAGCCAGGGGCGTCGAGGACGTCCGGGGCTCGGGCAGCGCCGCGAGCAGGCCGATCACGACGAGGACCGCGCCGATCGCGAGCGGGAACCGGGCCCGCCGCCAGCGTCGTGACGCGCGCGAGCGCGCGGTCGTGCCGTCGCCGACGACGCCCGTGGGCGGTGCGGGTGCGGGCGTGGTCGTCGTCATCGCGGCACCGTCTCGACGGGGCCGCGAGGCCCGCTCGTCGTGCCCGGCGTGAGGGGGCGCGCCGAGCCGATCGCCGCGGCCCAGGCCCGCAGGTGCGCGTCGTCGGCCTCCGAGGCGTGCCGGCCGCCGTACGCGACGTCGTCGAACAGCGCGCCCGCGTCACCGAGCGCGCCCGCGACGTCGGGCAGGCGCGCCCCGGCGTCGACGGTCGTCTCGTGCGCGGTGCGCCCGGGGCGTTCGTCCAGCACCGCGCGCTCCTCGAGGTCGCGCACGACCGAGCGGAACCGCTCGAGCACGGCGGTCTCCCAGTCGCCCGCGCGTGCCGCGGCGTCGGCGGCCTCGCGCAGCTGCGCGGCGGTGCGCTCGTCGTCGTGGGCCAGGACGGTGCGCGCGGCCGACGCCCGCCCGCTGCGGACCGGACCGGCGACCCACCAGGCGATGAGCAGCGCCACGACGATCGCACCGCCGACGACGAGGGCGACCATCGGGCCGTCGAGGTGCACGCTGTCCTGGACGTCCTCGAACTGCCGCATGAACCACTCGAGCACGCGCTGCAGGATCGAGCGCTGGTCGCGGTACTCAGGCTGGGCGAGCTCCTCGAGCGCCCAGCGCCGGGCGGTCTCGGCGTCGGGCGTGAGCGGCGGCTCGCCGCGCAGCGTCGTCCGCACGGCGTCGTGGACCGTGCGGACCGCGAGCGCCGAACAGGTCACGCGGCCTGCTCCGCGGCGCGCTGGAGCTCGATGTCGAGGCCCTCACGCCGCATGCGCGTGTCGATGTAGAGCAGCGCGACGACCGAGGACATGAACACGGTCGTCAGCGTGAGCGCGAGGATCTCGCCCACCGAGGTCACCGCGATCGCGCCGAAGCTCAGCAGGTCGGTCGACGGGAAGACGAACATGAGCACGAGCGTCACGGGGTACAGGATGATCTGCGCGACGATCTGGACGAGCACGCTGGTCAGCAGGTAGATGCCGAACAGCCGCCAGAAGCTGCCGCGGGTCAGGCGCCACGCGCGCGCGACCGTGGGCCAGAACTTGCGCTCCTCGAGCATCAGCGCCGCGGGCACGAGCAGCGTGCGGACGGTGATCCACACGCCGCCGACGATCGCGACGAGCACGGCGAGGACGACGAAGAGCGCGAACAGGCCCCAGCTCTCGGAGCGGGCGAGCAGCACGGCGACGCCGACGAGCGCACCCGTCGCGAGCGTGGTGGCGATCCCGAGCAGGAGCGTGAAGCCGACGACGTGCCACACCCGGCCCGAACGCAGCACCTCGGAGATCGAGACCTTGCGGCCGATCACCGAGCGGCTCACCGAGACGATGAGCAGACCCGTGAGCACGGTGGACGCGAGCGCGGACACGGGCAGCGTGACGAGCTGGGCGATGCTCGAGCCGAGGACCGACGTGGTGTCGCCGTCCAGCCCGGTGTCGAGCGAGCGCGAGTCCGCCCAGTCGGTGAACTCCCCGGCGACGAGCCCGCCGACGTACCACGTCAGGACGGCCTTGAGGAGCACCGCGACCGCGATGACGAGCAGTGACAGGCCGAACATGACGGTCGGGTTCGCGCGCACCGCGCGGAACGCGCCGTCGAGGATCTCACCCAGGTTGAGCGGGCGCAGCGGGATGATCCCCGGCCGCGCGACGGGCGGCTGCCAGGCGCCGGGACCGTAGCCGGGCGCACCCGGGCCGTAGCCCGGCGCACCTGGTCCGTAGCCGGGCGTACCCGGTCCGTAGCCCGGCGGGACCTGGCCGTACGGCGGGGGCTGCCCGTGGTCCTGCGGTGGGCCGTAGCCCTGGCCGTAGCCCGGCGCCTGACCGTACGGCGCGGGCTGACCGTACGGAGGCTGCGGCTGCTGGCCGTACGTCGGCTGGGTCGCGCTCTGGCCCGGGTACGGCGCGGGCGGCGGGACCGTGCCCCACGAGCTCGGAGCGGCGGGCGGCTGTGCTGCAGAAGGCTGCGCGGCAGGAGGCTGCGCGGTGGCGGGCTGGTCGGCGGGGGGCAGAGGCTGGTCGGGCTGCGCGGGGCGGGCGGGCTGTCCGGCCCCACCGGGCGCAGCCCACGTCGGCGTCTGGTCGGCGTCCTGCGGGCCCGTCATCGTGGCGTGGCTCCCTCGCGTCCGTGCCGGGCACCCGCCCGGTCGTCCCTGCGCGCGCGGCAGGGCCGAGCGCGCCCTCATCGTGCCACGCCGCAGGTCGCGGACGGACAGTTCCACCCGGTCGCGCGCGCGTGATCGCCCGGAGTGCACGGCTGACGGTGCGACAATGCCGCCATGAAGGGACGAGTGCTGGTGGTCGACGACGACATCGCGCTGGCCGAGATGATCGGCATCGTGCTGCGGTCGGAGGGTTTCGACCCGGTCTTCTGCGAGGACGGCGACGAGGCGCTGGGCGTGTTCCGGCAGACCCAGCCGGACCTCGTCCTGCTGGACCTCATGCTGCCCGGCAAGGACGGCAACGAGGTGTGCCGCCTGATCCGTGCCGAGTCCGGCGTGCCGATCGTCATGCTCACCGCCAAGAGCGACACGGTCGACGTCGTCCTCGGCCTGGAGTCGGGTGCCGACGACTACATCTCGAAGCCGTTCAAGCCCAAGGAGCTCGTCGCCCGCGTGCGCGCACGGCTGCGCCGGACCGACGAGCCCGCGCCCGAGCACCTCACGATCGGCGACGTCACGATCGACGTGCCGGGTCACCGGGTCGAGCGCGCGGGCCGGCCCGTGTCGCTCACCCCGCTCGAGTTCGACCTGCTCGTCGCCCTCGCCCGCAAGCCGTGGCAGGTCTTCACGCGTGAGGTGCTGCTCGAGAAGGTGTGGGGCTACCGCCACGCCGCGGACACGCGCCTCGTCAACGTCCACGTGCAGCGCCTGCGCAGCAAGATCGAGAACGACCCCGAGCAGCCCGAGATCGTCGTGACCGTGCGTGGCGTCGGCTACAAGGCGGGCGTGACGCCCACGTGACGCTCGTCGTACCTGCCGGGGGGTGCCCGACGTGCCGCGGCTGAAGGGGACCGGCCGCCTGGTGCGGGCGCGGGTGGGGCGGCGGCTGCGTCGCTGGGCCCACGCGTGGCGCTCGTCGCTGCAGGTCCGCGTCATCACGACGACGCTCGCGATGGGCCTCGTCGCCCTCGGAGCGATCGGCCTGTACGTCGGCGACCGGATGAAGGAGGGGCTCTTCACCGGGCGCGTCGAGCAACTGCTCGCGGAGAGCGCGCGCGGCACGAGCCAGGCGCAGAAGACGTTCGACTCCTCCAACGCGCAGACGGCGTCCGACGTGCAGCGCCTCCTGCAGGACGTGGCCACCGTGCAGGGCTCGGGCGGTGCGGGTGAGCGCGAGGTCTTCCTCCTGCGCGCACCGGGGGAGTCGTCGGCCGACTCCGTGGGCAACGCGGCGTCCGCGCGCGTCCTGATCCCGCTCGTCAGCCCCGAGCTGCAGCACGCGACCGCGGAGGGCGGCCAGCGCTGGCAGTCGGTGGCCTGGGAGGTCGACGGGCGCGTCGAGCCGGCCGTGATGGTCGGCCAGGACGTGAACGTGCCGTTCGCGGGGACCTACCAGCTGTTCTTCCTCTACAGCCTGCAGGCCGAGCAGGACCGGCTCGACTTCCTGCTGCGCACGCTCGCGGCCGCCGCGGCCGCGCTCGTCGTCCTCCTCGGGGGGATGACGTGGCTCGTGACGCGTCAGGCGGTGCGACCGGTGCGGCGCGCCGCCGAGGTCGCCGAGCGCCTCGCCGACGGGCACCTCGCCGAGCGCATGCCCGTGCGCGGCGAGGACGAGATGGCCACGCTCGCGAGCTCGTTCAACGAGATGGCCGCGAGCCTGCAGGACCAGATCCGACGCATGGAGGAGCTCTCCGCGCTGCAGCGGCGGTTCGTCTCCGACGTGTCGCACGAGCTGCGCACGCCGCTGACGACGATCCGGATGGCCGGCGAGGTCATCCACGCGTCGCGCGACGACTTCGACCCCGCCGTCAAGCGCTCGGCCGAGCTCCTGGCCACGCAGCTCGACCGGTTCGAGGACCTGCTCGCCGACCTGCTCGAGATCAGCCGGTTCGACGCGGGTGCGGCCGTGCTGGACGCCGACTCGCGCGACGTGCGCGACGTCGTGCTCGCGGCCGTCGAGCACACGTTCCCGCTCGCCGGGCGCCGCGGATCGTGGCTGAGCGTGGACCTCGCGCAGACCGAGTGCGTGGCCGACATCGACCCGCGCCGCGTCGAGCGCATCCTGCGCAACCTGCTCGTGAACGCCGTCGAGCACGCCGAGGGCAGCACCGTCGAGGTCAAGGTCGGGGCCGACCGGTACGCGGTCGCGGTCACCGTGCGCGACCACGGCGTCGGCATGACCGCGGAGGAGGCCCTGCACGTGTTCGACCGCTTCTGGCGCGCCGACCCCGCGCGGGCGCGCACGACCGGCGGCACCGGGCTGGGCCTGGCGATCTCGCTCGAGGACGCGCACCTGCACGGCGGGTGGCTCGAGGCGTGGGGCAGGCCCGGCCGCGGCGCGAGCTTCCGGCTCACGCTCCCGCGCCGCGCGGGCATCCGGCTCACGGACTCGCCGCTCGAGCTCGTCCCTGACGAGCCGCCCACGACGGGCGCGGTGCAGGTCGTCACGCGGTCGCGCACCGATCCCGCGGCGCTGCCCGACCTCGTCGACGAGCAGCCGGCCGACACCCACCAGCGGCAGGAGGTCCGATGAGCACGCCGCGCACCACGCGTCACCCGGGCCCCTCGCGCCGCCGCGCGCGCGTGCTCGCCGTCGGGACGCTCGTCGTGCTCGCGCTCGGTGCCTGCACGTCGATCCCGACGGCCGGCCCGGTGCGCGAGGGCGACGGCACGGTCGTCGAGAACGGCGACGTCGACCTGCTCGCCGAGGGCCCCCGCCCGGGCGCGACGCCCCAGCAGATCGTCGAGGGCTTCCAGCTCGCCGGCGCCGCGGGCTTCGACAGCGAGTTCGCGACCGCGCGGGAGTTCCTCACGGGCGCGGCCAAGCGCTCGTGGGAGCCGCTCACGGAGGTGCTCGTCGCCGACGCACCCGTGGTCGTCGACACGCAGTCCCGCGCCGTGACCGCGACCGTGCCGCTCGCGGCACGCGTGGACTCGGTCGGGCGGTACACCGAGGCGCCCGGGGGTGCGGAGACCACGGTCACGTACGAGCTCGTGCGCGACAGCACGGGCGAGTGGCGCATCTCGTCCGCGCAGGACGGTCTGGTGCTGACCGAGGCCGCGTTCGACAAGCAGTTCCGCTCGTCGCCGCTGTACTTCCTGTCCGCTGACGGCTCGTTCCTCGTCCCCGACACCCGCTGGTTCCCGGCGCACAACCTGCAGACCTGGGTCGCGCGCGCGTTGCTCGCCGGACCGTCGCCGTGGCTGCGGGACGCTGTGACGACCGCGATCCCCGAGGGCGTCGAGCTCCAGGCGGGGACGGTCGTGATCGACGGCTCGGGCTCGGCGCTCGTCCCCCTCGACCCCGCCAAGACGCTGCTCGAGGCCGACACCGCGAGCGTCGTCGCGCAGTTCGAGGCCTCGCTCGTGCATGTCGCGGGCGTCCGGCAGGTCAAGGTCACCGCCGGTGCGGTGCCGCTCGTCGAGAAGCGGGAGGTCACGCGCGGCGGGCTGCCCGACGGCCCGGTCGAGATGATCCAGGACGACCGGCTCGTCGCGCTCGGTGAGGACGGCCTCGTCGCCGTCGACGGCGTCGCGGCCCTGCCCGCGGGCGCCCGCGCCCCGGCCCGTGACGAGGAGGGCGACGTCCGCGTGATGCTCGACGCGGGCGGCGCGCTCGTCACCGTGCCCCGCGAGGACGACCCCTCGCACGTGCTCGTGTCCGGCACCGGGCTCGTCGCCCCGTCGGTCGACCGGCTCGGCTGGGCGTGGACGGCGCGCGGCGGCGAGGGCGTGATCGCGGTCAAGGACGGGGGAGACCCCGTGGTCGTCGCGGCCGACTGGCTCGAGGGCCGCACGGTCGTCGCGCTGCGCATGGCGCGCGACGCGACACGGCTCGCGGTGGTGTCACGCGGCGCCGACGGCGTGTGGGTCAACGTGTTCCCCGTCGTCCGCGACGGAGAGGGCACGCCGCAGAAGCTCGGTGAGCCCGTGCGCGTCGGGGCCGTGCTGGAGGACGCGACCGAGGTCGTCTGGCTCGAGGAGTCGGTGCTCGGCGTCGTCGGGCGCAGCAAGGACGAGGCCACGCTCGTCCACCGGGTGCCCGTCTTCGGGCCGACGACCTCCGAGGCCGAGGTGCCGGACATCGCGGCGCTCGCGGGCGGCCGTGTGGTCTACCTCGCGACGACCGACGGCGTGCTGCACAAGCTCGTCGGCACGACGTGGGCGACGGTCGCCGACGTCGAGGGCGTGCGGGACCCGAGCTACCCGGGCTGACCGTCGCCGTCGTCGTCGGTCCGCGGTGAGCCCAGGTCGACGAACCGTCCGGTCGGCTCGGACACGTACCAGGAGGGCTCGCTCTCCTCGTCGTCCACCGCCGCTGCTTCCGGTGCCGCTTCCGGTGCCGGCGGCTCCGGCACACCTCGCGCAGGCGCAGGTGGGTGCGGCGCGGTGCGGCGCGTGACCCGGACCGGCTGGGTGTCCTCGGGCGCGTAGCGCTCGTCGTCGTGCCACCCGGCCGTCGGGTCGGGCTCGTCGTCGTCCGTCACGACGACCGGGACGCGCCCGCGTGCGGTCGTCGGAAGGAGGGCCGGCGGAGCTGGAGAAGAGGGAGCGAGAGACGACGGAGCGAGAGAAGGGGAAGCGAGGGAGGGCGGCGCGAGCGCGGGGCTGGCGGGCCGCTGCCGGGGGCCACGCGCCGGTGCCGGTCCCGCGTCGTCCTCGCCGTCCGACGGCGGCGTCTCGACCGGTGTGAAGATCAGCGCGCACAGGTCGCGGTACGTCGCGTCCGGGTGGGCGACCCAGTTGATCTGGCGCAGGGCCTGGTCCTGACCGGCGGACTCGAGCAGGAACTGCCCGTAGCCGAGCAGCTGCCCCAGCACGGAGCGCGAGTACCGCATGTCCGTGACCTTCATGAGCGGCATCATGCCGATCTGGTGGGTCACCAGGCCCGTGAGCAGCAGCATCCGCTTGTCGGTGGCGACGAACCACTCGACGCGCCACACCAGCAGGCACCAGCCGAACCGGGCGAGCGCCGCGAACCACAGCCACCACACGACGAGCGCTCCGTCGCCGAACGCGGGCTGCAGGGCGAACGACAGCCACCCGCACAGGCAGAGCACCACGAACGTCGTCACGGCCGGCTCGACGAGCTTGGCCCAGTGCCACCGGGCCGCGAGCACCACGCGCTCCCCGGGCAGGACGTAGCGGCGCAGCAGCCGGTGCGACATGACGATCGTCGTCGCGTCGTCCGCCGTCACGGCACCTCCCGTCCGCGCCGTCCGCTAGGACGCCAGGTTGCTGAAGAACTGGGCGAAGCCCGCGAAGGCGGCGTAGATGAAGTCCCAGATCGACCGCGCGACGTCGGCGGCCTTGCCGGGGTTCCGCACCACGGCGTAGAGGAGGAAGATCACGCCGATCCAGATCAGGATGCTCTTCGCTCTCGCCGGCATGCGCGGCCCTCCGGGTCGTGTCGTCGTCGCGTGGTCAGGTGGTGCTGGTCACCCGCCGCCGTGGTCGTCCGGCCGGTCCCCGGTTGGCCGCCGTGCGGCCCCGGTCGGCGCACACAGTACAGACCAGGACGTTTCACCCGAAACCGACACGACGGCGCGTCGCGCAGTTCCCGGCTGCGTCGCGCCTCGTGAGGCGGGTGCTGGACCCCGGTCGTCCACAGGGCGCCGGTGCACGGTCGTCTCGTCGGGGCAGGATCCACGGCATGCGCACCGACCCGACCCGTGCACCGCAGGCCCGCACCGGCACGGCCCGCACCGGCACGGCCCGCACCGGCACGGCCCGCACCGGCACGGCCCGCCGTGCCGTGTCGGGCCTGCGGGCGGTGTGGCGCGATCTCGCGGGCCTCGTGCTGCCCGTGCAGTGCGCCGGGTGCGGCCTCGACGACGAGGCGTGGTGCGGCGCGTGCCGGGCGCCGTTCGACGTCGAGCCGTGGCGCTGCGAGGAGCGTGCCGGGCGGCTCGACCCGATCGACGCCGACGCGCTCCCGGTGCGCACCCTGGCCGACTGCGTGGGACCCGCGCGTGCGGTCGTGATCGCGTGGAAGGACCGGGGCCGACGAGATCTCACGGCACCGCTCGTGCGCGCGGCGGCACGCGTCGGCGTCGCCCTGGCGGCGGACCTCGCGCTGCCCGCCGGGGCGGGCGTGCTCGTCGTCCCGGCGCCCTCGACGTCCGCCGCCCGGCGGCGGCGAGGCTTCGCGCACGCCGACGAGCTCGCGCGTGGCGTGGCCGCAGGCCTGCGTTCGGCGGGCGTCCCCGCGGACGAGCTGAGCGCGCTGCGGCGCACCGGGGCCGACCAGGTCGGCCTGGGCGTGCGCGACCGGGGACGGTCGGCGGCCCGCGTGCGTCTCGCCGCGCGGTACCGGGAGACCGTGCGCGGCCGCGCGGTCGTGCTCGTCGACGACGTGCTCACGAGCGGCGCGACGCTCGCGGGCGCCGCGCGAGCCCTCGTCGCGGCGGGCGCCGTACCCCTGGCGGCGGCGACGCTCGCGTCCACGCCAGGCCCACGCGCTCGTGCGGACGAGCTGCCGGCGCCCGCGTGGGGGACCAACCGGGACCTTCTGCCCGACCCGGCCGCGCCGGACGGGCCGAGAGTGGTCTTGGACGCTGCACCGCGTTAGCGTGGTGAATCAGAGCCGATGGCGTCGCGCTCGTCCCTCCGGGGGCGTGCGGCGCATGCGAGGAGGTGGTGCTGACAGCGGCCCTCCCCAGGGCCACGACCGCAGACTCACCGGGCGGCGTGGAGCCGCCCCTCACCTCCCAGGAGGCTCACATGGAGATCGTGGTTGCCGGCCGGCGCACCGAGGTGTCCCCGAAGTTCCGGGCGCATCTCGAGGACAAGCTCGCGAAGATCGAGCAGCTGGCCCCCCGCGCACAGCGGATCGACGTCCTCGTCTCGCACGAGGTCAACCCTCGCCAGGCGGACAGCTCGGAGCGTGTCGAGCTCACCGTGATCGACAAGGGACCCGTGATCCGCGCCGAGGCGTGCGCCGACGACAGGTACGCCGCGCTGGACCTCGCGCTCGCCAAGCTGCTCGAGCGCCTGCGCCGCTCGCGGGACCGTCGCAAGGATCATCGCAACCACACTCCGCTGACACCCGTGGACGTGCGCCCGCCCGAGGCCGAGCCCCCCGCTCAGGAGCCGGTGGTCGCCGCCGACGGGTCGGTCGAGGTCACGCTCGGCGACTCGCCCGTGGTCATCCGGGAGAAGACGCACCAGGCTCAGCCCATGACGATCGACGACGCGCTCTACGAGATGGAGCTGGTGGGCCACGACTTCTTCCTGTTCGTGGACGCGGAGACCGCGCAGCCTGCGGTCGCCTACCGTCGGCGCGGGTGGAGCTACGGTGTGATCAAGCTCGACTCGCCGGTGGCCGCGCAGGCCCGGGTCGGCTGACCCGCGCGCCGCGCAGGCGCTCCCGTGGCTGACACGCCCGGCCGGTGACGCTGTCCCGGCCGGGCGTCGTCGTGTCCGGGCGTCGTCGTCCGAGCCCCCGCGTGCCCCTCCGTGGTCCGCGCGGCCGCGTGTGGGTGGGGCCGGGCAGGATGTGCCCGTGGTCACCACGCGCACCCCGAGCACGTCGGCGCTGCCGAGCGTCCCCGTCGGCGAGCGGTACACGCTCGCCCAGGCGCGGCGCATCGCGCTCGCCGCGCAGGGTCTGCACCGTCCGCGCCCCGACGGGCCGGTGACCATGCGTCACGTGCAGAAGGTCATCGACCAGGTCGGGCTGCTGCAGATCGACTCGGTCAACGTGCTGGCCCGCGCGCACCAGGTGCCGCTGTTCTCGCGCCTCGGCCCGTACGACCCGGCCCTGCTCGACCGGGCCGCGTCCCGCTCGCCCCGTCGGCTCATGGAGTCCTGGGCGCACGTCGCCTCGTACGTGCCGCCCGCGACGTACCAGCTGCTCGAGTGGCGACGGCGGGCCGATCGCGCGCGCCTCGGAGGGACGCA
This sequence comes from Cellulomonas persica, assembly GCF_007989825.1. Classification (GTDB taxonomy): domain Bacteria; phylum Actinomycetota; class Actinomycetes; order Actinomycetales; family Cellulomonadaceae; genus Cellulomonas; species Cellulomonas persica. Next base: position 248,174 of record NZ_BJUA01000003.1, read on the forward strand.
GGTCGACGGCGTCCCGCTGCGCGAGTCGCCCGTGCTCGACGAGGTGCGCACCGTCGTCGCCGAGCGGGGGCCGATCACGTCGCAGGAGGCGCACGCGCTGTTCGCCGAGCGCTTCCCGCGCCCCACGGGGGACTGGGGCTGGAACTGGACGGTGGCCAAGAGCGCGCTCGAGTACCTGTTCTTCGCCGGGGACGTCGCGGTCGCGGGACGCACCGCCGCGTTCGAGCGGCTCTACGACCTGACCGAACGCGTCCTGCCACCGGCCGTCGCGGCGCTGCCCGTGCCCGACGACGAGGAGGCGACGCGCCGCCTGGTGGAGATCTCGGCGCGTGCGCACGGCATCGGCACGCTGCGCTGCCTCGCCGACTACTTCCGGCTCTCCACGGCGGCGGCCGGCCGCGCGGTCCGCGCGCTCGTCGAGGACGGCGTGCTGGTCCCCGCCGCCGTGACGGGCTGGGACCGCGAGGTGTACCGGCACGTCGACGCGCGTCTGCCCCGGCGCGCCACGGGGGCCGCGCTGCTGTCGCCGTTCGACCCGCTCGTCTTCGAGCGTCGACGGGTCGAGGAGCTGTTCGGCCTGCGCTACCGCATCGAGATCTACGTGCCGGCGGCGCAGCGGCGCTGGGGCTACTACGTCCTGCCGTTCCTGCTGGGTGACGCGATCGAGGCGCTCGTGGACCTCAAGGCGGCGCGCGCGACGGGCCGGCTCGTCGTGCAGGCGGCGCACCGCGCGCCCGGTGCGCGCGACCGTCCGGGTGCACCGAGCGACGGCGAGGTCGCGCTCGCCCTCGCGGCCGAGCTCGCCCTGGTCGCGCGGTGGAAGGGTCTCGACGAGGTCACGTTCGGCACCGACGGGATCGGCGGCGACCTGATGGACGCGCTCACGCGTGCGGTGGGCGCCCCCGCCGACGTGGAGGCCGCCGGGATCGAGGCGTGACCCGCCGGGGCGACTTCGCGCTGGTCGCGCTCGCCGGTGTGCTGTGGGGCACCGGCGGGCTCGCGGGCGCGGAGCTCGGGGAGGCGGCAGGGCTGTCGTCGGGGGCGGTGGCCGACTACCGCCTCCTGGGCGGCGGTGGGCTGCTGCTCGTCGTGCTGGCGGTGCTCGGCCGGCTGAGGGGACTGCCGCGGACGCGTGCCGCGGTCACGCGCGTCGCGGCGACCGCGGTGCTCATCGCGCTGTTCGAGGCCGCGTACTTCGAGGCCGTCGTGCGAGCCGGCGTGGCGGTCTCGACGCTCGTCACGCTCGGCACCGCGCCGCTGCTGGTCGCCGCGGTGACCGCCGCGCGGGCCCGGTCCTGGCCGTCGCGCACGACGACGACCGCGCTCGGCCTGGCGCTGACCGGTCTCGCCGCGCTCGTGCTGGGGCAGGGGACGGGCCACGCCGTCGACGCGTGGGGCGTCCTGCTCGCCCTCGTCGCCGCGGGTGCGTTCGCCGGCATCACCGGGGTCAACGCGCGCCCCGTGCCCGGGCTGGACGGGCTCGCGGTGACCGCGCTCGCGTTCACCCTCGGCGGGCTGCTGCTCGTGCCGTACGCGGCCGCGAGCCCCGGTGGGCTCCGGCTGCCGACCGACGCGGCCGGGTGGGCGTGGCTCGTCTACCTCGCCGCCGTCCCGACCGCCGCGGCGTACAGCGCCTACTTCACGGGGCTGCGGACGGTCTCCCCGACGTCCGCGACGGTGCTCTCCTTGCTCGAACCGGTGACCGCCGCGGTGCTCGCGGTGACGATGCGCGACGAGCACCTGGGCGTTCTCGGCGTGGGCGGCGCGATGTTGCTCGTCGCCGCTGTGGTCGTCCTGCGCCCACGCACGTCAGCCTCGCCTAGGATGGTCGCGCTCGGCGGCGCCGCCGGGCTCCCGCGCCACCCCGCGCCGTCCGAGCCCGGGACATCTACACCAGGAGTCATGCGTGTCAGCGATTCTCGAGAAGGTCCTGCGGCTCGGTGAGGGTCGGATCCTCAAGAAGCTGTCGGGCATCGCCCAGCAGGTCAACGCCCTGGAGGATGCGTTCGAGTCGCTCACCGACGCGGAGCTCCGTGAGGAGACCGACCGGTTCAAGGCTCGGCTCGCCGAGGGGGAGACGCTCGACGACATCCTCGCGGAGGCCTTCGCGGCCGTCCGTGAGGCGTCGCGGCGCACCCTCGGTCAGCGCCACTTCGACGTCCAGCTGATGGGCGGTGCGGCCCTGCACCTCGGCAACATCGCCGAGATGAAGACCGGTGAGGGCAAGACGCTCGTCGCGACCCTGCCGGCGTACCTCAACGCGCTGACCGGCAAGGGCGTGCACGTCGTCACGGTCAACGACTACCTCGCGAGCTACCAGAGCGAGCTCATGGGGCGCGTCTACCGGTTCCTCGGCCTGACCACCGGCTGCATCCTCGGCAGCATGACGCCGTCCGAGCGTCGCGAGCAGTACGCCGCCGACATCACGTACGGCACGAACAACGAGTTCGGCTTCGACTACCTGCGCGACAACATGGCGTGGAGCACCGAGGAGCTCGTGCAGCGCGGCCACAACTTCGCGATCGTCGACGAGGTCGACTCGATCCTCATCGACGAGGCGCGGACCCCGCTCATCATCTCCGGCCCGGCCTCGGGCGACGCGAACCGCTGGTACGGCGAGTTCGCGAAGGTCGTGCGCCGCCTGCAGCCGGAGCGCGACTACGAGGTCGACGAGAAGAAGCGCACCATCGGCGTCCTCGAGCCCGGCATCGAGCGCGTCGAGGACTACCTGGGCATCGACAACCTCTACGAGTCGCTCAACACGCCGCTCATCGGCTTCCTCAACAACGCGATCCGCGCCAAGGAGCTGTTCAAGCGCGACAAGGACTACGTCGTGATGAACGGCGAGGTCCTGATCGTCGACGAGCACACCGGCCGCATCCTGCCGGGCCGTCGTTACAACGAGGGCATGCACCAGGCCATCGAGGCCAAGGAGGGCGTGGCGATCAAGGCCGAGAACCAGACGCTCGCCACGATCACGCTCCAGAACTACTTCCGGCTCTACGGCAAGCTCTCGGGCATGACCGGTACGGCCGAGACCGAGGCCGCCGAGTTCCAGGGCACCTACAAGCTCGGTGTCGTCCCGATCCCGACGAACCGTCCGATGCAGCGCATCGACCAGAAGGACCTCGTCTACAAGAGCGAGGCCGGCAAGTTCGACGCCGTCGTCGAGGACATCGTGGAGCGGCACGCCAAGGGCCAGCCGGTCCTCGTCGGCACGACGAGCGTCGAGAAGTCGGAGCTGCTCTCGTCCAAGCTGCGCAAGCTCGGCGTCCCGCACGAGGTCCTCAACGCCAAGCAGCACGCGCGCGAGGCGTCGATCGTCGCGCAGGCGGGCCGCAAGGGCGCCGTCACGGTCGCGACGAACATGGCCGGCCGCGGCACCGACATCATGCTCGGCGGCAACGCCGAGTTCATGGCGGTCGCCGACCTCGCCGAGCGCGGCCTGGACCCCGCCGAGAACGCGGACGAGTACGAGGCCGCGTGGCCGGGTGCGCTCGAGAAGGCGCGCGAGGCCGTCAAGGCCGAGCATGACGAGGTCGTCGAGCTGGGCGGGCTGTACGTGCTCGGCACCGAGCGCCACGAGTCGCGCCGCATCGACAACCAGCTGCGTGGGCGGTCCGGCCGTCAGGGCGACCCCGGCGAGTCCCGGTTCTACCTGTCGCTGCAGGACGACCTCATGCGCCTGTTCAACTCCGGCCTCGCCGAGTCGATGATGACGCGTGCCGGGTTCCCCGAGGACCTGCCGCTCGAGTCGAAGATCGTCACGCGCGGCATCCAGTCCGCGCAGTCGCAGGTCGAGGCGCGCAACTTCGAGATCCGCAAGAACGTCCTCAAGTACGACGACGTGATGTCGCGTCAGCGCGAGGTCATCTACGAGCAGCGCCGCCGCGTGCTCGAGGGCGAGGACCTGCACGAGCAGGTCGGCCACTTCCGCTCGGACGTGCTCTCGGCGTACGTCGAGGGTGCGACGGCCGAGGGTCGTCCGGAGGACTGGGACCTCGACGCCCTGTGGACCGCGTTGCGCGCCGTCTACCCCGTGTCCATCACGCCGGAGGACGTCGTCGAGGAGGTCGGCGGCCCGACGCGCCTGACCTCGGAGGTCCTGCTGCGCGAGCTGCTCTCGGACGCCGAGGTCGCGTACGCCGAGCGGGAGTCGCAGATCGGCTCGGAGAACATGCGCCAGCTCGAGCGTCGCGTGACCCTGTCCGTCCTGGACCGCAAGTGGCGTGAGCACCTCTACGAGATGGACTACCTCAAGGAGGGCATCGGCCTGCGCGCGATGGCGCAGCGTGACCCGCTGGTGGAGTACCAGCGTGAGGGCTTCCAGCTGTTCAACGCGATGACCGACGCCATCAAGGAGGAGACGGTCGGCTACCTGTACAACCTGCAGGTCCAGGTCCAGACCGAGGACGGCGCCGAGGCCGACGAGGACGCGCCCGCGGTGACGGCCGACTCGGCGGCGGCGACGGCTGGCGGCGGGCCGCGGATCGTCGCGAAGGGCATCGACGGCCCCGAGCGTCGTGTGCCGCTGCAGTACTCCGCCCCGTCGGTCGACGGCGACGCCACCGTGGACGCCTCTGCGGCCGACGGCGAGCCCGCCGCGCCTCCCGCCGCCGAGGCGGGCAACCGCGAGGCACGCCGCCGCGCGGCGAAGCAGCAGAAGAAGCGCTGACGCCCACGCCCGACCAGCGCGCTCGCGCGCTGAGCGGCTGAGCACGACGACGCCGCCGACGTACTGACCGTCGGCGGCGTCGCTGTTCCCCGGCGCGACGGTGTCCGCACACCGCCGTGCCCGGGAACGCCATGCCAGCCCGCGGCCGTCCGTGCAGGCCGCCGAACGCGTCGACCCGCCCGCACACCGGTCGAGCGTGTGGCATTCGCCCGGGCGCGGACTGGTGGGCGCGTGAGCGCCGGTCTGCGGGCCGGTGGGCGGGCGAGCCCGGGTCTGCGGGCCGCTGGGCGGGTGAGCTGCGCTCGCCGGCCTGTGCACAGCCGCGACCGCGTGTCCGGCCCGCGGATGGATCGGCCTGGGGTGCCGGGTCTCCCGCGGACACGCTCAGCCGGATGCCCTCGGCGGCGGTACGGGCGCGGTGTCAGCCGATCTCGAGCGCGGTGACGCGCCACGACCGCCGGTGGGCCTCGAGCCGCAGCGCGAGGGCCCGTACACGGAGCCCGTCGTCGACGACCGCACTGGCCTCCACGACCCGCTCGCCCACGCGGCACGTGCGCACGTTCCGCACGACGACCGTGCGTCCGCCGGTCCGCGGGCCCAGCACGCGCGCGGAGGCCGTGGCACGGGCGTGCAGCGCGTCGTAGACCCCGGGCGTGAGCCAGCGCGCGAGCTGGGCCACCGAGCGCCTGCCGACGAGCGACTCGACGCTCGCGAGGGCCAGCGAGCCGACGAGCGAGCGGTGGTCGACGGGGACGGCCGCCGGCTGCTCGTCAGCCGCCTCCTCGACGTGGGTGCGGTCCGCGCCGCGCAGCACGGAGATCCGCGTGCGCAGGGTGTGGGCGGGCCGCAGGTCGTGCTCGACGGTGGGGATCGGGACGAGGGCCGGGCCGACCTCCGGCACGGGGTGGACCCGGGGGAGCGCGGGCCGTCGCGGGTGCGGGCCCGGACGGGGGCGGGGACGCGACAGGCCGGCCGCGAGCGTGTCCTCGAGGGTCGAGGCGGCCTCGACGGTGAGCGCGCTCATCGGGCGGTCTCCATCGGCACCTCGAGCGACTGGCCGACCAGCAGCACGTCGGGGTCGTCGCCGATGACCGTGCGGTTGGCCTCGTACCAGCGGGGCCACGCCGCGGCGATGTCGGCGGTCGTCGCGTCGGCGGGCAGGTGGGCCGCGGCGATCGACCACAACGAGTCGCCGGACGCCACGACGACCCGCTCCAGGGTGTCGCGCGCGTCGCCCGTCTGCCCGGCGGGCTGCCCGTCGGCACCGCGGTCGGCCCCGGTGCTCACGGCACCTGCTGTCCGGCCGTCGGCCGTGCTCTGCGCGGCGAGCTCGGGCACGAGGGACGCCTCCGAACGGGCGTCCCCGGGCGTCGGCCCGGTCGCGGGTGCCGGAGCCGGCGCCGTGCCTTGCTGGTCGCCGGCGCCGGACCGAGGCGCCTCGTCCTCGACGTCCTCGGAGGGCCCGGGCTCGGGCGTCGTGACCTGCCAGGTCAGGGAAGGGGCGGCGGGGTCCGGGGCGGCGACGGCGGCGGGAGCCGGTGCCACACCCGTGTCGCGACCCTTGCCGGCCGACGGTGCACCGGCGAAGCCGTCCGACCCGGTGTCCAGGACCACGCCGACGACGTCGTCGGAGCCCGTCGCCGGCGCGGTGTCCCACGCGGCCTCGGACGCGGTGGTCGTCGACGCAGTCGCGACCCCGACGCCCTCGACGGCCGGCGCCGCGTGGGCGCCCGTCGCGACGAGACCCAGGCCGAGGCTCGCGCCGACCGCCCCGGCGACGGCACGACGCACGACGACGGGTGCGCAGCGCCGCAGCACGGCCTCTCCCGCGCGCCACTGCGCGCCGACCACCCGACCGGCGAGGCAGGCCCACCCGAGCGCGCACGACGCGGCGAGCCATGCCGCCGTCGCGGCCCCGAGCGCTGCCACGGCGACGCTCACGAGGTCCTGGACGGCGATGGGCCGGCCCGGTCGTGCGGCGGCCAGGGCCACGGCGCCGAGGATCACGGCGAGCAGCCCCGCGCCGAGCGAGCCGGCGGCGAGCGCCATGAGTGTCGCCAGCCTGCGCTGACCTGATCGTGCCATCGTCTTCCCCCTGGATCACGGCCGATGATGATGTTTGATGCCGTTTGATGATCGTAGGTGTAGTCCACGCGTGTCCGATCTGTCCAGTCCTGGGGGCCTGTCGTCGCGCGTCGGCGTGCCGTCCGGTGCGTGAACCGGCCCACGGGCCGGGTTCGCGCGCCCTACGGTGGGGGCGTGCGGTGGGAGTCGCTGTTCGCTGACCTGGAGGCCGGGCTCGCCGCCGCGGCGGCACAGGACCTGCGCGACGAGGTCGCCGAGCTCACGCGCGCGGAGCGCGCGCAGGTACGCCTGGCCGATCGCCTGCGCGCCTCGCGCGGGGCGCCCGCGCGGTTCGTGCTGCGCGACGGGCAGAGCGTCGACGGGGTCGTCGTCGACGCCGCGCCGCAGTGGGTCCTGCTCGCGCCCGACGCGGTGCGACGTGCACTCGTGCCGGTCGGGGCGGTGACGGCCGTGGTCGGTCTCGCGCCCCACGCCGCACCGTCCGCGGGTGAGGTGGAGCGCCGGCTCACACTCGGGCACACCCTGCGCGCGCTCGCACGGGACCGGGTCTCCGTGCGCGTGGACGCCGACGGCGTGAGCGTCTCAGGCAGGCTCGAACGGGTCGGAGCCGATCACGTCGACGTCACGCCCGCCCACGCGCAGCGTGGGACCCCCGGGTGGACGTTCGCGTTCGACGCGCTCGTCGTCGTCCGGTCGGGCTGAGCCGTGCGCCGGCGGCGGCGCGAGCGTCGGTGCCGGCCCGGGCCCGGCGAGCCCGGGTTCAGCCCTCGGCGTCGCCCTCGTCGTCGAAGCCCGCGCCGCTCGTGATGCGCTCGCGGGTGCGGGCCTTGGCGCGCTGGACGTAGGCCTCGAGGTCGTCCACACCGACCCGCCAGATCTTGCGGCCGCCCATCTGGAAGCCCTCGAGCTCACCGGTGGTCACCATCGTGCGCACCTGCCCGACGGAGACCCCGAGGATCTCGGCGACGTCGGCGAGGGAGAGGTACCGCTGCGGCATGCCCGCAGTCTGGCACGCGGGAGGGGGCGTCTCGCGCTATCCACAGCCGTCGCGATTCGCCCCCTTTGTCCGTCCGGGTACGGCAGGATGCGTGCCGCTGGACCTCTCGACGAAGGAGCCCTCGTGGACACCGCACTGCTCGACCTGCCTGCGCCGACGGCCGCGCGGCTGCGACGCCCGGGATGGCGGGACCCTCGCCTGCTCGCTGGGATCGCCCTGGTGGCGGCAGCGGTCGCGCTCGGTGCGTGGGCCGTGCGATCCGCGCAGGCGACCGTGCCGGTGTACGCGACGCGCGACGTGCTGGTGCCCGGGACGGCCGTCGAGGCGGACGCGCTCGTGGTCGTCGAGGTCAGGCTCCCCGAGCTCGCGAGCGGCGGGTACCTCTCGGCGCTCGAGCCGCTGCCCGAGGATGCCGTGGTGCTCCGCACGGTCGGGGAGGGCGAGCTGGTGCCGGTGGGCGCTCTCGGGACGGCCGACGACGTCGCGCTGCGCCCTGTGGCGGTCCCGGTCCGCGCGGCACCGTCCGACGAGGTCGTGCGCGGCGCGGTGGTCGACGTGTGGTTCACGCCCGCGCGCCCGACGGGGGCGGCGGCGGACGTCCCGGCCGACGAGCTCGAGCCGCGTGCGCTGGCGACGGCGGTCACGGTCGCCGAGGTCAGGCGGCCCGATGGCGCGTTCGCCGCGAGCGGGTCGAGCGTCGTGCACGTGCTGGTGCCCGCCGACGACCTCGAGCCGCTCCTGGCCGCGCTCTCGGCCGACGGCTCGCTCGACGTGCTCCCCGTCCCGGGCGGGGCGCGCTCGTGAGCGAGGCGACGGCGCGCGGTGCGTCGGTCGGTGTCCTGTGCGCGGTGCGGGGCGCCGGTGAGGTGCTCGTGGTACGCGCGCTCGACGACGGGCCGGGCCTGCGGGTCACCCGCCGTTGCGCGGACCTCGCGGAGCTGCAGGCCGCGGCCGAGGCCGGGCTCGGCCGGGTCGCGGTGCTCTCGGCCGACCTGGAGCACGTGGACCTGACGGCGGTGGCGACACTGCGCGCGACCGGCGTGGCCGTGGTCGTGCTGCTCGACCCCGAGCGGACGACCGCCGCCGAGCGTGCGCGCGTGGCGGACGCGGACCTCGTCGTGGAGGGCCCGACCGACCCGGCGGGTGCGGCAGCGCTCGCCGACCGTGTGGCGATGCTCGCGCAGACGGTGCCGTCGGCGCACGGGGGCTCGACCACGGCGCACGCGTTCGAGCGCGAGGGCGATCCGTGGGACGACGCGGCGGCGCCGGTGACCCATCGCGGGCGCGTGGTGGCCGTCTGGGGGCCCACGGGTGCCCCCGGCCGTTCGACGGTCGCGCTGCATCTCGCGGCGGAGGTCGCGGCGACCGGGACGGCCACGCTGCTCGTCGACGCCGACACCTACGGCGGCTGCCTCGCGCAGCTGCTCGGGGTGCTCGACGAGGCGCCGGGCCTCGCCGCGGCGGCGCGCGCGGCCGGTCAGGGCTCGCTCGACCTCGTGACGCTCGCGCGGCTGGCGCCCTATGTGGCCCCTGACCTGCGACTGCTCTCGGGCATCACGCGCGCCGACCGCTGGCCCGAGCTCGCGGCGACGGCGCTCGACGCGGTATGGGTCGTGGCGCGACGGCTCGCGGCGGTCGTCGTCGTGGACTGCGGCTTCTCTGTCGAGCAGGACGAGGTCCTGAGCTACGACACCCGGGCGCCGCGTCGCAACGCGGCCACCCTGGGCGCGCTTGCGGCGGCCGACGAGGTCGTCGTGGTGGGCGCGGCGGATCCCGTGGGCATCCAGCGGCTCGTGCGCTCGCTGTCCGACCTGGCCGAGCTCGGCGTGAGCCCGCGGCACGTGGTGGTCAACCGCGTGCGTGCCTCGGTCGCGGGGCCGCAGCCGGCGCGTGCCGTGGCGCGGGCGCTCGAGCGCTATGCGGGCGTACGGGACGCCGTCCTGGTGCCCGACGACCGTGCGAGCCTCGACGCGGCGGTGCTCGAGGCCCGCACGCTGCGCGAGATCGCGCCGGGCTCACCGGCACGCCGGGCGATCGTCGAGCTCGCCGCTCGCGTGGCCGGTGCCGGACGGGCCCCGGCGGATGCGCTCGCGTCGCGGCCCGCGGTGCCCGCCTCGTTCGCCTGAGCGTGTCCCGGTGGCGTGCGACACATCGGTGTCGTGACCGGGGCAGACTGAGGGCGTGCGCCTCTACCTGCCTGCCACGCTGGACGACCTGGATCCCGACGCCGACGGCGCCGTGACGCTCACGCCGCGCGTCGCGCACGCGGTCACGCCGGCTCTGCGCGCCGCGCTGCCCGACGAGGACGAGGAAGGGCTCGAGTTCTCCGCGCACCTCGCGGCGGCGGACGACAGCCTGGCCCTGGTGGGCGAGAGCGCCGACGCACCGCCGCTGCGCCTCGTCGTGATCGTCGACGTGCCGCCCGAGGCCGTCCGTGAGGCTGGCTCGCTCGACGCCGGGCCCAGCGCGGTCGAGCTCGTGACGCGCGTGGGGCGCGACGCGATCGCGTGCGTGCACGTCGACGAGCCCGCGCTGCGCGAGGACGTGCGTGCGGCGCTCGCGGGGGACGAGGCGGCAGCGGAGCGCGTCGCGGACGCGGACCTGCTCTGGTACGACGTCGCCGAGCTGGGGGAGCTGCCGCGCTGACGCGCGGTTTGGTGACCGGCCACGCGACCAGGTATCGTTCACGCCCGGTACGACGCCCGATCGGGGCTGTGCCGCGCTCGTCGCGGCTGGCTCATCGACCCGGGGGTCATACCCCCATGGGGTATGGTGTAATTGGCAGCACGACTGATTCTGGTTCAGTTAGTCTAGGTTCGAGTCCTGGTACCCCAGCGCGAGCACCGCTGACCTGCGAGTTCGGAGCACTCCGAACTTCGGGTAAAGTGTTCACACGCAAGCGAGGCCCACGGGTCACGCAGGCGATAGGCCCCCGTTGTGTAGCGGCCTAGCACGCCGCCCTCTCACGGCGGTAGCGCCGGTTCGAATCCGGTCGGGGGTACAGCGCAAGGCCCGGTCACCCAGGTGACCGGGCCTTCGTCGTTCTCAGGCCAGGGTGACCGCTCCTCGGGCCAGGGTGACCCGAGGAGCGACGAGGTGTCCCGGACGGACGAACGGCCCCGGTCGTCCTGACCCGGGGCCGTTCGCGCGACGTGCTGTTCGTCACTCCGCCGTGCGGCGCAGCACCTCCGTGAGCCGGTTCGCGGCCGAGACCACGGCCGCGGCGTGCAGGCGGCCCGGCTGGCGGGTGAGGCGCTCGAGGGGACCGGAGACCGACACCGCCGCGACGACGCGCCCCGACGGTCCGCGCACGGGCGCCGAGACCGATGCCACGCCGACCTCCCGCTCGGACACCGACTGCGCCCAGCCGCGGCGGCGCACGCCGGACAGGATCGTGGCGGTGAACTTCGCACCCTGCAGGCCCCGGTGCAGGCGGTCGGGCTCCTCCCAGGCGAGGAGCACCTGCGCGGCGGAGCCGGCCTGCATCGTCAGGGTCGCGCCCACCGGGATCGAGTCGCGCAGGCCGATCGGTCGCTCGGCCGCGGCGACGCAGATGCGCTGGTCGCCCTGACGGCGGTAGAGCTGGGCGCTCTCGCCGGTATGGTCGCGCACGGCGGCGAGAACAGGTCCAGCGGCGGCCAGGAGGCGGTCCTCGCCGGCGGCGGTGGCGAGCTCGGAGAGCCGCGGTCCGAGGACGAACCGGCCCTGCATGTCGCGGGCGACGAGGCGGTGGTGCTCGAGCGCGACGGCGAGCCGGTGCGCCGTCGGGCGAGCAAGATGGGTGGCGGTCACGAGCTGCGCAAGGGTCGCCGGACCGGCCTCGAGAGCACTGAGGACCGACGCTGCCTTGTCCAGGACGCCGACTCCGCTAGAGTTGTCCATAGGCCGATATTGGTGTCTCGCAGGCTGAGATGCAAGTACCGACACCGGAAGTCAGCCCGATTGGCCGCAGAACCGGGGCACCCCCACCCGGATGAGCAGAACAGGACCGCACCACATGGCCGGCACGTTGGCAGAGAAGGTCTGGGACGCGCACGTCGTGCGACGAGGCACTGACGGAGCACCCGACCTGCTCTACATCGACCTCCACCTCGTCCACGAGGTCACGAGCCCGCAGGCGTTCGAGGGCCTGCGGCTGGCGGGCCGTCCCGTCCGCCGCCCGGACCTCACGCTCGCGACCGAGGACCACAACACGCCCACGCTCGACATCGACCGTCCGATCGCCGACACGACGAGCCGGACGCAGATCGAGACGCTGCGCAACAACGCCGCCGAGTTCGGCGTCCGCATCCACTCGCTCGGCGACGCGGACCAGGGCATCGTGCACCAGGTCGGTCCGCAGCTCGGCCTCACGCAGCCCGGCCTGACGGTCGTCTGCGGCGACTCGCACACCTCGACGCACGGCGCGTTCGGCGCACTCGCGTTCGGCATCGGCACGTCCGAGGTCGAGCACGTGCTCGCGACGCAGACGCTCCCGCTCGCGCCGTTCAAGACGATGGCGATCACGGTCAACGGCCAGCTCCCGCCCGGGGCGACGAGCAAGGACATCATCCTGGCGATCATCGCCAAGATCGGCACGGGCGGCGGCCAGGGCTACGTCCTGGAGTACCGCGGCGAGGCCATCCGCAGCCTGTCGATGGAAGCGCGGATGACCATCTGCAACATGTCGATCGAGGCCGGCGCGCGCGCCGGCATGATCGCGCCGGACGAGACCACGTTCGCGTACCTCGAGGGCCGCCCGCACGCGCCCGAGGGTGCCGACTGGGACGCGGCCGTCGAGTACTGGTCGACGCTGCGCTCGGACGACGACGCGGTCTTCGACGCGGAGATCGTGCTCGAGGCGAGCGACCTCGAGCCGTTCGTCACGTGGGGCACGAACCCCGGCCAGGGCCTGCCGCTGTCGGGCAGCGTCCCGGTGCCGGAGCAGATCGCCGACGCGAACGAGCGCGTCGCGGCCGAGCGTGCGATCGAGTACATGGGCCTGACGCCCGGGCAGCCGCTGCGCGAGATCAAGGTCGACACGGTCTTCATCGGCTCGTGCACCAACGGCCGCATCGAAGACCTGCGCTCGGTCGCCAAGGTGGTGCGCGGCAAGAAGAAGGCCGACGACGTGCGCGTGCTCGTCGTGCCCGCCTCCGCGCGCGTGCGTCTGCAGGCCGAGGCCGAGGGGCTCGACCAGATCTTCCTCGACTTCGGTGCCGAGTGGCGCAACGCCGGCTGCTCGATGTGCCTGGGCATGAACCCCGACCAGCTCGCGCCGGGGGAGCGCTCGGCGTCGACGTCGAACCGCAACTTCGAGGGCCGCCAGGGCAAGGGCGGCCGCACCCACCTCGTGTCCCCGCTCGTCGCGGCCGCGACCGCGATCCGGGGCACGCTCTCGTCGTACGGGGACCTCGCGACGGGCGAGCCCGTCCCCGACGGCTCGCCCCTGACCGACGTGGCCGGGCTCCAGACGGTCTGACCGGACGACGAGACGAGAGAAGGCAGACCCATGGAGAAGTTCACCCAGCACACCGGCGTCGGCGTCCCGCTGCGTCGCAGCAACGTCGACACCGACCAGATCATCCCGGCCGTCTACCTCAAGCGCGTGACCCGCACGGGCTTCGAGGACGCGCTGTTCGCCGCCTGGCGGGGCGACCCGGAGTTCGTCCTCAACCAGGACGCGTACCGCTCGGGCTCGGTGCTCGTCGCCGGTCCGGACTTCGGCACGGGCTCCTCGCGTGAGCACGCCGTGTGGGCGCTCAAGGACTACGGCTTCAAGGTCGTGCTCGCGTCGCGGTTCGCGGACATCTTCCGCGGGAACTCGGGCAAGCAGGGCCTGCTCGCCGCGCAGCTCGCGCAGGAGGACATCGAGCTCATCTGGAAGATCCTCGAGACCCGCCCGGGCACCGAGATCACCGTCGACCTCGAGGCGCGCACCGTGCTGTGCGACGACGTCGTCGTGCCGTTCCAGGTGGACGACTACACGCGCTGGCGCCTCATGGAGGGCCTGGACGACATCGGCCTGACGCTGCAGCACGTCGACGAGATCGCGGCGTTCGAGGCGAACCGCGAGTCGTGGCGTCCCGCGACCCTGCCGGCCAAGCACCTGCCGCCGGTCGAGATCAAGGCGGCCCGTCCCGTCGAGGTGGCGATCGGCCGCCGGCCCGCCTGAGCGGGTCGCGTCGACGAACGACCACGTGAGCCCGGTGCGCCACCCGCGCACCGGGCTCACGCGTCCCGAGAGGGCGTGCGCGCGCTACCGTGAGCGGGCCGGCAGACCCGGGGGGAAGAACTTCGGGCAGCCGTCGGTTGCGTAGGCGGCGGGCGGCATGAGCGCGCCGGTGCGTCACTGCGATCGCGGAGTGGTCTGCGGTCTGTGAAGGTGTCGTGCGAGGACGGTTGCCGTGTGCCCGACAAGCGGGTCCGGCGCCGCGGGTAGGCGAGGATGGGCGCGTGAACGATCTGCTGTACGTCAACGGTGGCAACCCGCTCCGCGGGGAGATCACGGTCAGGGGCGCCAAGAACTTCGTCTCGAAGGCCATGGTCGCCGCGCTCCTCGGTGAGACGCCGAGCGTCCTGCGCAACGTCCCTCAGATCCGTGACGTCGCGGTGGTCCGTGGGCTGCTCGAGCTGCACGGCGTGCGGGTCGACGCCGACGACGCCTCGGGCACGCTGCACCTCGACCCGAGCGACGTCGAGATCGCGCACGTGGCGGACATCGACGCGCACGCGGGCTCGAGCCGGATCCCGATCCTGTTCTGCGGCCCGTTGCTGCACCGCCTCGGCGAGGCGTTCATCCCCGACCTGGGCGGCTGCCGGATCGGCGACCGGCCGATCAACTACCACCTCGACATCCTGCGGCAGTTCGGCGCGGTGGTCGAGAAGCGCCCGCAGGGCATCTACCTGAGCGCCCCGAGGCGACTGCAGGGCACGAAGATCGCCCTGCCGTACCCGAGCGTCGGCGCCACCGAGCAGCTCCTGCTGACGGCCGTGCGGGCCGACGGCATCACCGAGCTGTCGGGCGCGGCGATCGAGCCCGAGATCATGGACCTCATCAACGTCCTGCAGAAGATGGGCGCGATCATCTCGGTCGACACCGACCGCGTGATCCGCATCGAGGGCGTCGAGCGGCTCGAGGGCTACCAGCACACGGCGCTGTCGGACCGCATCGAGGCGGCCTCGTGGGCGTCGGCGGCGCTCGCGACCGGCGGTGACATCTACGTGCGCGGTGCGACGCAGCCCGAGATGACGACGTTCCTGAACACGTTCCGCAAGGTCGGTGGCGAGTTCGTCGTCGACGACGAGGGCATCCGCTTCTTCCACCCGGGCGGCGACCTGCGCTCGATCCAGCTCGAGACGGACGTGCACCCGGGCTTCATGACGGACTGGCAGCAGCCGCTCGTCGTCGCCCTGACGCAGGCCAAGGGGCTGTCGATCGTGCACGAGACGGTGTACGAGAACCGCTTCGGGTTCGTCGACGCGCTCGTCGGGATGGGCGCGACCATCCAGGTCTACAAGGAGTGCCTGGGTGGGCGGCCGTGCCGCTTCGGTCAGCGCAACTTCTACCACTCGGCCGTGATCAGCGGGCCGACGCCCCTGTCGGCCGCCGACATCGAGGTCCCGGACCTGCGGGGCGGCTTCAGCCACCTCATCGCGGCGCTCACCGCGAAGGGCACGTCGCAGGTGCGGGGGATCAGCCTGATCGACCGCGGCTACGAGCACTTCATGGACAAGCTGACGGCACTCGGTGCCGAGTTCAGCCGCGACTGATCCCGTCACGCCGGTACCGGGTAGCCTGCTCGTCGTGCGTCCGCCTGCTCGTTCCAACCGTGCCTACCGCAACGTCGCCAGGATCGTCCGTCCGTTGCTCAAGGCGACGACGAAGACGGACTGGCACGGCGTCGAGAACTTCCCGACGGATCGCGGGTTCATCGTCGCGTCGAACCACATGACGAACGTCGACCCCCTGACGTTCGCGCACTTCCTCTGGGACAACGGCGTCGTGCCGCGCGTGCTGGCCAAGGCGTCCCTGTTCAAGGTGCCCGTCGTCGCGCCGGTGCTGCGTGCGACGGGTCAGATCCCCGTGTACCGCAACACTGCGGCGGCGGGGGAGTCGCTCGCCGCCGCCGAGAAGGCGATCGCGGACGGCGAGGTCGTGGCGGTGTTCCCCGAGGGCACGCTCACGCGCGACCCGGACCTGTGGCCGATGGTCGGCAAGACCGGCGTCGCGCGGCTCGCCCTCAGCACGCGCGCCCCCGTCATCCCCGTCGCGCAGTGGGGGCCGCAGAACCTGCTCGGCCGCTACAAGAAGCTGCTCAAGCCGATCCCGCGCAAGAAGGTCACCGTCGTCGCCGGCCCGCCCGTCGTCCTCGACGACCTGTACGACCGCCCGCAGGACACCGCGACGCTGCGCGAGGCCACCGAGCGCGTCATGGACGCGATCACCGCGCTGCTCGTCGAGATCCGCGGCGAGGCTGCACCCGCCGTGCGTTACGACATGCGCAAGCCCGACGCCGAGCGGACGGGCGGCGACCACGCGGCGCGGCCCGAGCTGCCGTGACGGGCACCGACGAGCAGGGCGCGCCGCTGCGGACCGCGGTCCTCGGTACGGGCAGCTGGGGGACGACGTTCGCCGCGGTCATGGCCGACGCTGGCTGCCACGTGACCGTGTGGGGCCGGTCGGCCGAGGTCGTGCGGCAGATCGCCGACCAGCACCGCAACGAGGCGTACCTGCCCGGGATCGACCTCCCCGCGTCCGTGACCGCGACGACCGACGCGCACGAGGCGATCGCGCAGGCGCGCATCGTCGCCGTGGCCGTCCCGTCCCAGGTCGCGCGGGACACGCTCACGCCGCTGCGTGGCGCGCTGCGCGACGACGCGGTCGTCGTCTCGCTCATGAAGGGCGTCGAGCTCGGCACGGACCGCCGCATGAGCGAGGTCGTCGCGCAGACCCTCGACCTGCCCGACGAGCGTGTCGCCGTGGTGTCCGGGCCGAACCTGGCCCGCGAGATCGCGCGCCACCAGCCGACCGCGACGGTCGTCGCGTCCACGTCGCCGGACACGGCCGCCTTCGTGGCCCGTGCGGTCGCGTCGTCGTACTTCCGCCCGTACACCAACCCGGACGTCGTCGGCGTCGAGCTGTGCGGCGCCGTGAAGAACGTCATCGCGCTCGCGGTGGGCATCTCGCAGGGCCGTGGCCTGGGCTACAACACCATGGCGACCGTCATCACGCGCGGGCTCGTCGAGATCACGCGGCTCGGCCTCGCGCTCGGCGCCGCACCCGAGACCTTCCCGGGCCTGGCGGGCATGGGAGACCTCATGGCGACGTGCGCGTCGCCCGACTCGCGCAACCACACCCTCGGCGGGCACATCGGCCGCGGGATGGGTCTCGACGAGGCGATCGCCGCGACCGGTGGCACCGCGGAGGCGGTCAAGACCTGCCGCCCGGTGCTCGAGCTCGCGCGTCGACTGGGCATCGAGATGCCCATCACGGAGGCCGTCGTGCGGGTCCTCTACGAAGGCCTGCCGGTCGACCAGCTCGCCCCGATGCTGCTGTCCCGCCCGCGCCGCTCCGAGGTCGTCACCGGCTGACGCAGGACGTCCCGACCTCCAGCCGGTCGAGGGCGTCCGCGAGGTCTCGCCACAGGTCCTCGACGTCCTCGATGCCGACGCTCAGGCGCAGCAGATCCTCGGGCACCGTGACGGACTCGGTCGCGAACCGACGACGCCGCTCCAGCGTCGACTCCACGCCGCCGAGGCTCGTGGCCGGGACCCACAGGCGCACGGCGGCGACGAGCGCGTCGGCGGCCTGCGGGCCACCGGCCGGCCGCAGGCCGATGATCGCCCCGTAACCGTCCATGAGCGCCGCGGCGCGTGCGTGGCCCGGGTCGCCGGGCAGGCCGGGGTGACGCACCTCGGCGACGCGCGGGTGCTCCGCGAGGCGCCGGGCGAGCTCGAGCGCGTTGGCCTGGGCGCGCTCGACGCGCAGCGCGAGGGTGCGCAGCCCGCGCAGCGCGAGCCACACCTCGAAGGGGCCGGCGATCGCGCCGTGCATGGTGCGGTAGGCGTGCAGGCGCTCGTGCAGCGCGGGATCGGTCGCGAGCGCTGCGCCGAGCACCACGTCGCTGTGCCCGGCCAGGTACTTGGTGACGGAGTGGACGACGACGTCGGCGCCGTGCTCGAACGGGCGCTGCACGAGCGGCGTCGCGAACGTGTTGTCGACGCCGACGAGCGCACCGGCCTCGTGGGCACCGGCGACGAGCGCGGGCAGGTCGGCGACCTCGAGCATCGGGTTCGTCGGTGTCTCGACCCACAGCAGGTCCGCCGGACGGTCGTCGTCACCACGCACGGCCGCGAGCACCGCGTCGGTGTCCGCGATGTCGACGAGCGTGACGCCCACGCCGCTGCGCTCGGCGAGGTCCGCGGCATAGCCCAGCGTCACCTGGTAGCAGTGCCGCGGCAGCACCAGCCGGCCGCCGGGCGGCACGAGCGAGAGCGCCGCGGCGATGGCGGCCATGCCCGAGCCGAAGACGAGGGCGGGCAGCGGGCCGCCCTCCAGCGCGCCGAGGGCCTCCTCGAACGCGTGCCACGCGGGCGTGTCCATCCGGCCGTACATCGGCTCGTCGGCGGCCGGGACGCCCTGCGACACGTACGTCGAGGAGAGCGTGAGGGCCGGGTTGAGGGACGCACCCGGCGAGCGCTCGGGCCGCCCGGCCGACACGACCAGCGTGGACGGGCTCACGGTGTGCGGGATGCCTGCGGAAGGGGTCGGCGAGGTCACGGCGCCAGCGTACGCGGCAGGTAGGGTCGTCCCCGATGAACTCCGTGCTGCCCCCGAACCCTGCCGACACCGCGTCCGACACCGTGTCCGACACCGCGCCCGGCGTCGCCGCCGACGTCACGACCTCCGACGCCGCCGCGCCCGAGGCCACGCGCGTCGACCCGGGGACCGGCATCCCGGCTCGTCCCCGCGTGATGGTGCTGTTCGGCGGCCGCTCCGGTGAGCACGCGATCAGCTGTGCCACGGCCGGCGGCGTGCTGCGGGCGCTGGACCGCGACCGGTACGACGTCCTCGCGGTCGGGATCACGCCCGAGGGGCACTGGGTGCTCGCCGACGACGACCCGGACCGCTGGTCGATCACCGAGGGCCGGCTGCCGCAGGTCGAGGACGCGCGTGCGCACGTGCAGCTCCCGCAGTCGTCGTCGGACCGGGAGGTGCACCTCGTCGCGAACGGGGACGTGCCGCTCCCGCTCGGCGCGGTCGACGTGGTGTTCCCGCTGCTGCACGGCCCGTTCGGCGAGGACGGCACGCTGCAGGGCATGCTCGAGCTGGCCGACGTGCGGTACGTCGGCGACGGTGTGCTCGCCTCGGCCGTCGGCATGGACAAGCACATGATGAAGCTCGTGTTCGCGGGCCAGGGCCTGCCGGTCGGCCCCTTCGTCGTCCTGCTCCCCGGCGCGTACGACCGTGACCCGCAAGGCCAGACCGAGCGCATCCGTCCGCTCGGCCTGCCGTTGTTCGTCAAGCCCGCGCGCGCGGGTTCGAGCCTGGGCATCACGCGGGTCGACGACCTCGCGGACCTGCCCGCCGCGATCGCCGAGGCGCAGCGGCACGACCCGAAGGTCGTCGTCGAGGCCGGCATCGTCGGGCGCGAGATCGAGTGCGGCGTGCTCGGCGGCCACCACGGCGAGCGCGCCCGTGCGTCGCTCCCGGGCGAGATCGTCGTGGACCACGGCAAGCACACGTTCTACGACTTCGAGGCGAAGTACCTCGACGAGGCCGCGGTCCGGCTCGCGTGCCCGGCCGACCTGTCCGACGAGGTCACCCAGCGGGTGCAGGAGATCGCCGTGCAGGCGTTCGAGGCGCTCGGCTGCGAGGGCCTCGCGCGCGTCGACGTGTTCGTCACGCCGGACGACGAGGTCGTCGTCAACGAGATCAACACCATGCCGGGATTCACGCCGTTCTCGATGTACCCCCGCATGTGGGAGGCGTCGGGCCTGAGCTACCCGGAGCTGGTCGACGAGCTGGTCCGGCTCGCGCTCGAGCGGCCCACCGGGCTGCGCTGAGCCACCGGCGCCCGCCGGTCCACGGGCGGGCGCGCGGGACGCCTCGGCCTACAGGCAGCCGCGCTCGCGCTCGGTGAGCGACACTGCGGCGCCCAAGCGGTCGAGGAACGACGACGGGTGCTTCTGGGCGACCTCGGCCGGCACGAGCACCTGCACGGCCGGGACGCGGCCGTAGGTCGTGAACGTCCAGTCGCTCGCCTGCTCGTCGTCCGGGTCGGAGGCGACGATCACCCAGTCCACGGACGTGCCGTCCGCGGCCTCGACGGTCTGGCAGCGGTCCGTCGTCGGAGCGAGGGGCTCGACGCCGCAGCGCAGCACGACGGCGCCCGAGCCGTCACCCCACGCGGTCGTGGCCTGCGCATCGGTGTCGCGCCGGGTCAGACCCTCCGCGAGCTCGTCGGGGGTCGTGAGCACGACCTGCGCGCAGACCGGGTCCGTCGCGAACGGTCCCGGCTTCGTCGCGACCACCGAGGCGCACCCGGCGAGGGTGGCCGGCAGCACGACGAGGGCGATGAGACGACGGGCGGAGGGCACGCGCACCACCGTAACCAGTCCGCGAGGCCGTCAGGGCCGTCGGGGCCGGGTCGGGCTTGTGGGGTGCCGCACGTGCGGACGCGTCGGCGACGTCCGCGGGCGGGCACTAGCGTGACGTCGTGCGCGTCGCCGACCTGACCGAGGAGCAGCTGCTCGCCCTGATCGTCCCCGAGCTGCCGCGAGGCGCCGCGACGCAGGTCGGCCCGGGCGACGACGCCGCGGTGGTCGCCGCGCCCGACGGACGCTTCGTCGTGACGACCGACGTCCTCGTCGAGGACCGGCACTTCCGGCGCGTGTGGTCGTCCGGCGAGGACGTGGGCCGCCGAGCGGCCGTGCAGAACCTCGCCGACGTCGCCGCGATGGGTGCCGTGCCGACGAGCCTCGTCGTGACGCTCGCGGTGCCGGCCGAGCTCGACGTGGCGTGGGTGGTGGGCCTCGCGCGCGGGCTCGCCGCGGTGTGCGCGCCGCTCGGCGTGGGCGTGGTCGGCGGGGACCTGTCCGGCAGCCCGCTCGTCGTGGTGAGCGTCGCGGCACACGGTGACCTGCAGGGTCGCGCCCCGGTGCTGCGCTCGGGCGCGCGCGCAGGTGATGTGGTCGCGCACGCCGGCACCCTGGGACGGTCCGCGGCGGGTCTCGCGCTGCTCGACCTCGACGGCGGCCTCGGCGGTCCTGTCACCGAGAGCCTCAGCGGCGGTGTCCAGGGTGGCGTCGGGCAGGGTGGCGTCGGGCGGGCGGGCTCGGACGACGAGGCCCACGTCCGGCTCGTCGGGACGTTCCTGCGTCCGTCGGCTCCGCTGGACGCGGGGCCGGACGCCGCGCGTGCGGGTGCCACCGCGATGCTCGACGTGTCCGACGGGCTGCTGCGCGACGCCGGACGGCTCGCGCGCGCGAGCGGCGTGCGGCTCGACCTGCACGCCGACGCGCTGGCCGCGGACGTCGCCGACCTGGCCGAGGCCGCGGCGGTGACCGGCGGCGACCCCTGGGCATGGGTGCTCGGCGGGGGAGAGGACCACGGGCTGCTCGCGACGTTCCCCGCGGACGCGCCGCTGCCTGCGCCCTTCCGGCCCGTCGGGCGCGTCGCCGCACGCGAGGGCGACGAGCCGGACGTCACGCTCGACGGCGCCGCCCCGACGACCGCGCCCGGTTGGGACCACTTCGCCGGTCGGTAGGCCTCGGGTCATGGGACCGGCGTCCATAGGCCGCCGGTGCCGGGGGCTCGCGTCAGCCGCGCCGGTAGCGGACCTCGAGCAGCTCCTCGCCACCCAGGTCCTCGTAACGCTCGACGCCGTCGGGCTGGAAGCCGTGCCGGCGGTAGAAGTGCCGCGCGCGCTCGTTCGCGGCGAGCACCCACAGGCTCATCGGCGTGTGCTCACCCGACTCGCTGATGACCGTGCGCATGAGCTCGCGCGCGACGCCGTGCCCCCATGTCGAGGGCTCGAGGTAGATCGAGTACACCTCGATCTCGCCGCGCCGCGCGTCCTCGTCGCGGCTGGGGCCGACGGACGCGAAGCCGAGCAGGCGCGCGCCGTCCTGAGCGATCCAGGTGCGCACGCCGTCGGCGGGGCCCTGCTCGAGGTGCTGGGCCCAGCGCACGGCGCGCTCCTGCGGGTCGAGCGAGGCCAGGTAACGCTGCGAGATGATCCCGGCGTACGCCTCCTGCCACGAGCGCACGTGCACCGCGGCGATCGCGTCGGCGTCGACGGGACCCGCGGGGCGGATGGTCAGCTCCTCGATCTGCTCGGCCATGGAGTCACCCTGCCACATGGGCACCACGACGCAAGGCCCGTGAGGACAAATCCTCACGGGCCTTGCGTGGACGTGCGTGGTGGTGCGAGCGCGAGCTCAGACGGCGCGCTGGACCTTGCCCGCCTTGAGGCACGAGGTGCACACGTTCAGACGCTTGGGGGTACCCGCGACGACCGCGCGGACGCGCTGGATGTTCGGGTTCCAGCGACGCTTCGTGCGGACGTGCGAGTGCGAGACGCTGTGCCCGAAGCTCGGGCGCTTGGCGCAGACGTCGCAGGTGGCGGCCACGGTGTTCTCCTGTTGCTCTGGTCGAACATGAACAGCCGCGGGATCCGCGGCGAAGTCTGGTGGACGGACCTGAGCCCCATGGGGGCGTGCATGCGGTCCATCCCGGGCGCCCGAACCCGTCGGGCAACCGGTCAAGACTAGCCCATCGCGAGCAGGCGCCCCAAATGTGGGCGGTGTGCGGCAGGGTGAGATGCGCCGCAGTCCTGCCGCACGGCTCACCGGGCGGTCGTGCGGCGTCGTGGGTCGCCCTCGTCCGGCAGGCTGTGCGGCAGGACCTGACGGAGACGTGACCGGGGGACGGGGAGGTGCGCGTGACGCTGGAGGTCGCACAGGCGATCGCCTGGGTCGACGGTGCGCGCGCGGGTCTCGCGCAGGCGCGCGGCCGGATCGACGCGGTCAACGTCTTCCCCGTGGCGGACGGGGACACGGGCACCAACGCCTGGCTCACGCTCGAGGGCGGGGCGCGCGCGGTCGACGAGGTGCGCGTGCGCGCCGACCAGACGGGTGGGCCCGACGCGGCCGACGTGCTGTCCGCGTTCGCGCGCGGCGCGATGCTGGCCGCGCGCGGCAACTCGGGCGTGATCCTCAGCCAGTGGCTCGCGGGGTTCGCGCGCCGTGTCACGGGCGCGGGGCCCGACGAGCGGGCCGGCGTCGTGCTGGCCGACGCCCTGCGTGCGGCCGCGCGGGCGGCCCGGCAGGCGCTGGCCGACCCGCAGGAGGGCACGGTCCTCACGCTCGCCGACGAGGTGGCGGACGCCGCGGTGCTCGGTGCGGACGCGGGCGCCCCGACGGCGACCGTGCTGGCGCAGTCGGCGACGGCCGGGCACCAGGCGCTCGCGCGGATCAGCGCGACGCATCCCGTGCTGCGGCGGGCGCACGTCCCGGACGCGGGCGCGTGCGCCCTCCTCGTCGTCGTGGACGCGCTCGTCGCCGGGGTCGCGGGTGACGCAGCGCCGGGCCCCGTGGCGTGGCTCCCCGAGCGCGGTTCCGGACACGACGAACCCGCACCCCAGGAGTGCGGAGCGGGGCACGCGGCCCAGGGCGGTGCGTTCGAGGTCATGCTCGTCGTGCGCGACGACGGCCCGCGCGACCTGGCCGAAGCGCTGCGCCGCGCGCTCGGACAGGTCGGGGACTCGGTCGCGGTCGTCGGTGCGGACGGGTGGTGGCACGCGCACGTGCACACCGACGAGCCGGCCGCCGCGATCGAGGCGTGCGCGCTCGGCCGGCGTGAGCAGGTCGTCGTGCGCCGTCTCGACGTGGTCGAGCTCGGGGTCGACGCCGGGCCGGGGGCCGGGTGGGGGCTCGTCGTGGTGACCGCCTCACCCGGTCTGGCGTCCTGGTACGCGACCGCCGGCGCCGTGGTGGTCGTGCGCTGCCCGGAGGAGCCGGTGACGGCGGCGCACGTGCGCCGCGCGGTCGAGGACACGGGGCGCCGCGACGTGCTGGTCCTGCCGGGAGGCGCCGTCACGGGGGCCGAGCTCGAGGCGCTGCTGGAGCTCGACGGCGTCGAGCTGCTGGGGGCCGACGACGAGGCGCGCGCGGCGGTCGCGACGCTCGCGTTCGTGACGGGCGACGGGTCGGCGCAGGTGCACGCGGCGGCGCTCGCGACGGGCCGCGTGCGTGTCGCGGCGCTCGAACCCGCGACCGCACGCGCGTCGCTCGCCGAGGCGGTGGCGCACCTCGTCGGGGCCGCGCCCGCCGACGAGCACGCGGCGCCGTCCCGCCCGGAGAGCCTGACGGTGGTCGTGCCCGGACCGCTCGAGGACGACCTGGCCGCACGCGTCGAGGCGGCCGCGGCCGCGCACGGCCTGGAGCCGACGATCCTGAGCGATGCGACGGCCCCGGCCGTGCTCGTCGCGGTGGACTGAGAGGAGGACGCGCAGGTGTACGCGGACGGGGTCGTGCGCTCGGACGGCTTGGACCGGCCCATCGGGAAGGTCGCGCCCCGCATGGGGCCCAAGTTCGAGGCGCTCGGCGTGCGGACGGCCGGCGACCTGCTGCGCTACTACCCGCGTCGCTACGCGGACCCGAGCCGGCTGACGGACATCGCCGGCCTGGAGATCGACGAGAAGGCCTCCGTGGTGGCCGAGGTGCGGTCGGCGTCGGGCGTGCTGCGCTCGCGCTCGTCGGGCAAGCTGCGTGTCGAGGCGCAGGTCACCGACGGTCGAGCGGTGCTGCACCTCGCGTTCTTCGCGCAGCGCGAGGGCATGGCCAAGAAGTTCGAGCGCGACCTGCGGCCCGGGCGCCGGGGCCTGTTCACGGGCAAGGTCGGGTGGTTCAACGGCCGCGCGCAGCTTGCCAACCCGGCGGTGGTGTGGTTCGACGGCGAGGACGAGCACGGCGTGATCGAGCACGCCGAGCGGCCGCTGCCCGTCTACCCGGCGAGCGCCCAGCTCGACAGCGAGAAGATCGCGGCGACCGTGCAGGTCGTGCTCGGCCCGCTGCGCGAGGGCGATGTCCCCGACCCGGTGCCGCCGCAGGTCCGCGAGGCCCGCGAGCTCGGCGAGCTGCTCCCGGCCCTGCGGCGGCTGCACCGTCCCGAGACCGAGCAGGACTGGGTGCACGCGCAGCGCCGGCAGCGTTACGAGGAGGCGTTCGTCCTGCAGGCCGAGCTCGCGCGGCGGCGCGCGCGGGCGGCCGCCGAGCCCGCGGTCGCGCGGCCGCGGCAGGCCGGCGGCCTGCTCGACGCGTTCGACGAGCGCCTGCCGTTCGAGCTCACCGCGGGTCAGCGGGAGGTGGGCGAGCAGATCGCCCGCGAGATCGCCCGTCCCGTGCCCATGCAGCGGCTGCTGCAGGGCGAGGTGGGCTCCGGCAAGACGGTCGTCGCGCTGCGCGCGATGCTGCAGGTCGTCGACGCCGGAGGGCAGGCGGCGCTGCTCGCACCCACCGAGGTGCTCGCCGCGCAGCACGCGCGCTCGCTGCGCACGCTGCTCGGCGACCTGGCCGAGGGCGGCATGCTCGGCGGCGCGGAGCAGGGCACGCGCGTCGCGCTGCTCACCGGCGCGGTCACCGGGGCCGCCCGGCGTCAGGCGCTGCTGGACGCCGCGTCGGGCGCCGCGGGCATCGTCGTCGGGACGCACGCCCTGCTCGAGAAGACCGTGCAGTTCGCCGAGCTCGGGCTCGTGGTGGTCGACGAGCAGCACCGGTTCGGCGTCGAGCAGCGCGACGCGCTGCGGGCCAAGGCCGCCGCCCAGCCGCACCTGCTGGCGATGACCGCGACACCGATCCCGCGCACGGTCGCGATGACGGTGTTCGGCGACCTCGAGACGTCGGTGCTCAGCGAGCTGCCCGCGGGTCGGTCGCCCATCACGTCGTTCGTCGTCCCGGCGGACCGTCCGGCCTGGCTCGCGCGCACGTGGAGCCGCGTCCGGGAGGAGGTCGACGCCGGCGGCCGCGCGTACGTCGTGTGCCCGCGGATCTCGGGCGACGACGCCGACGGTGCCGACCTCGTGGCCGACGAGCCCGCGACGCTCGGCGAGGCCGGTTCCGCCCCAAGGCGACCCCCTCGGGCGGTCCTCGACGTGGTCGAGGAGCTGCGCGCGCTGCCGGAGCTCGCGGGCCTCGAGATCGGCGTGCTGCACGGGCGGCTGCCCGCCGAGGAGAAGGACCGCGCGCTCGCGCAGTTCGCGTCCGGCGCCGCGCCCGTCCTCGTCTCGACGACCGTCGTCGAGGTCGGGGTGGACGTGCCCGAGGCGACCGCGATGGTCATCCTCGACGCCGACCTGTTCGGCGTCTCGCAGCTGCACCAGCTGCGCGGCCGGGTCGGCCGCGGCACGGCGCCCGGCGTGTGCCTGCTCGTCTCGGGCGCGCGTGAGGGCAGCCCCGGGTACCAGAGGCTCACGACCGTCGCCGAGACGCTCGACGGGTTCGCGCTCGCGGCGTTCGACCTCGAGCAGCGCCGTGAGGGCGACGTGCTGGGTGCGTCCCAGTCGGGCGCGGCCTCGTCGCTGCGGCTGCTGCGCGTCGCGCGTGACGGCGACCTCATCGAGCAGGCGCGGGCCGACGCACGCGCGGTCGTCGAGCAGGACCCCGAGCTCGAGTCGTACCCGGCGCTGCGGGCCGCGATCGACGCGCTGCTCGCGGGCGAGCGTGAGGAGTTCATCGACCGTGCCTGACGAGACCGCCGCGCGCGCCCGTCGCGAGGTGACGTCCCGGCGGGTCGTGGGCCAGGCTGTGCGCACACCGCGCGTCGCTCGGCGCGCGGGCCAGGGCGTCCAGGCGCGCGCCGACCGGTGCGTGGCCGCCGGTCGGGAGGGGAGGACGGTGTGACGAGGATCGTCGCGGGCAGCGTCGGCGGACGCGTGCTGCAGGTCCCGCGCGCCGGCACGCGTCCGACGAGCGAACGCGTGCGCGAGGCGCTCTTCTCGCGGCTCGAGCACCTCGACGTCGTCGCCGGTGCGCGGGTCCTGGACCTGTACGCGGGCTCGGGGGCGCTCGGGCTCGAGGCGGTGAGCCGCGGCGCCGCCGCGGTCACCCTCGTCGAGACGGCACGGCAGGCCGCCGACGTGTGCCGACGCAACGTCGCGACGCTCGGCGTGGGGGACCGGGTCGTCGTCGCCGCCGAGCGGGCCGAGCGCTTCGTCGAGCGACCGCCGCTGGCGCCGTGGGACCTCGTGCTGATCGACCCGCCCTACGACCTGTCCGAGGCCGACCTCGGGACCGTGCTGCGCGGGCTCGTCGGGACGCTGACCGAGGGGGCGGTCGTCGTCGTCGAACGCTCCGGTCGTGCGCCGGAGCCCGACTGGCCCGCCGGCCTGAGCCGCTTCGACGCGCGGTCCTACGGCGAGACCGCCGTGTGGTTCTCCGAGCCGGACGAGCCCACGGACGCCGACGCGCAGGGCGCCGGCGACCACGAGGAGGGGGTGCACGGATGACGCAGGTGCGCACGGTGCGCGAGGCGCGCGCGGACGACGTCCCGGCCATCCGGACCGTCCTGGCCCACGCGTTCCACGACGACGCGCTGGTCCGGTGGGTGCTGCCCGACGAGGCGACGCGGGACGACGTCGTCGCGGCCTGGTTCGGGGCTCTCATCGACCGCTACGTCGCGGTCGGGAAGGTCGAGGTGGTCGAGGTCGACGGCAGCGTGGCGGCCGTGGCCGCGTGGCGCCCGCCGCAGATCCCGGAAGGTCACCCCGTGCTGGAGTCCCTGCCGTCCGTGCCGGGGGTCGTCACGGCGGTCGTCGGTCCCGAGCGGGCCGCGCACGTGTTCGCCACGCTCGGCCGCACGGCCGGCCTCGCGCCCGCCGAGACGGCGACCTACCTGCACCTGCTGGCCGTCCGCCCCGATCAGCAGGGTCGCGGGTTGGGCTCGTTGCTGGTCAACCGCGGGCTCGCGGCGGCCGACGAGCGTGGCCTGACCGCCTGGCTGTGCACGGCCGAGCAGCGCAACGTCGTGCTCTACGAGCGCCTCGGGTTCGTCGGCGTGGGCGACGTGCCGCTCGACGACGCGGCGACGCTGCGCGCGATGCACCGGGCGCCGCAGGCCGCTGGCCTACGCTGACGCACGTGAGCCTCGCCGTCTGCCCCGGGTCGTTCGACCCCCTGACCCTCGGCCACGTGGACGTCGTGCGCCGCGCGCGCTCGATGTTCGACGAGGTCGTCGTGGGGGTCGCGCGGAACTCCGCGAAGTCGCCGCTGCTGGCCGTCGACGAGCGTGTCGCGCTGGCCCGCGCGGCGTTCGCGTCGGACGCGGGCGTGCGGGTCGAGGTGGTGCCCGGCCTGCTGGCGGACTTCGTGCGCGAGGTCGGTGCGTCCGCGGTGGTCAAGGGGCTGCGCGGCGGGGCCGACTTCGACGGCGAGCTGCCGATGGCGCTCATGAACCGCCACCTCACGGGTGTCGAGACGGTCTTCGTCGTCGGCGACCCCGGGCTGGCGCACATCGCGTCGTCGCTGGTCAAGGACGTGGCGCGGTACGGCGGGCCGGTCGACGACCTGGTCCCGCCGGGGGTCGCGGACGCCGTGCGGGCGGCGTGGGCGCAGCGCGCGTGAGGCGCAGCCCGGGCCGGCGGGTGCGAGGCTGGACCGTGCACCCCCGCGCCGTGGACGGTCGAGCGGGAGCAGACAGGAGGACGTCGTGAGCGAGGCGGAAGAGCGGACCGAGGGCCTGACGGGCGTGCTCGACGCGATCGAGGAGGCCGTGGTCGCGGCACGCAACATGCCGATGTCCTCGTCGGTGCTCGTGAGCCGTGCCGAGCTGCTCGACCTCGTCGCGCAGGCGCGCGACGTCCTGCCGGACCAGCTGACGCGTGCGGACCAGGTGCTCGCCGACGCGGACGCGGCGCGCGAGGCCGCGCAGCACGACGCCGACCTGATCCTCGAGCGCGCGCGTGCGCAGGCCGCCGAGCTGGTCTCGCGCGAGGCGGTCGTGACGGCGGCGCAGGAGCAGGCCGCCGAGATCGTCGCGCAGGCGCAACGCACCGCTGACGAGCTGCGGCGCGACGCGGACGACTACTGCGACCGGCGTCTCGCCGACTTCGAGATCGACCTCGGCAAGGTGCTCGCGCAGGTGCAGGCAGGGCGCGCGAAGCTCGCGGGCCGGCTCGGCTCCGACACGCGGGCCGACACCTAGGCGTCCGCACACGCCCGGCACGCGCCGGCGCGTGGTCGCGGTCACGTCGGTGCGATTTGGGAGGCCCTCGCACCGACCTGTAGAGTCGTACGCTGGTCCTGCCGGTCGGCGGGCCGAGATCGCAGAAGCAAGCACCACGAACGAGGGGACGGCCGTGCAGCGCCCAGTTCACCTCGATCCCCGCTCGCCCTTCGTGCTCGACACCCACGAGCTCGGTCGACGTGCGGGATCGACGCGGACCGTGCAGCGCACCGTCGCCGCTCCTGCAGATCTCGGTACCGAGGTGATCGGCATCCCCGAAGGGACGGACGTCGAGCTGGATCTGCGGCTCGAGGCCGTCATGGAGGGGGTCCTGGTCACCGGATCCGTCCGTGGCCGGGCGGTCGGGGAGTGCGTGCGCTGCCTGGGCGAGGTCGTCGAGGACGTCGACGTCACGCTCACGGAGCTGTACGTGTACCCCGAGCGTCAGGCCGCCGCGACAGAGGCGGGCGACGAGGACGAGGACGTGCGTGAGCTCGAGGGCGATCTGATCGACCTGGAGACCGCGCTGCGGGACGTGGTGGTGCCGGCTCTGCCGTTCCAGCCGCTGTGCCGTGACGACTGCCCGGGTCTGTGCTCCGAGTGCGGAGCGCCCCTGGCGGACGACCCTGACCATTCGCATGAGACGCTTGACCCTCGCTGGTCCGCCCTGAGCGGTCTGGTGAGCCAGGACGACGAGACGAAAGAGAGCTAGCCGTGGCGGTTCCGAAGCGCAAGATGTCGCGCAGCAACACCCGTGCGCGTCGGTCGCAGTGGAAGACCACTGCCACGACGATCACGCAGTGCCCCAACTGCAAGGCCGACAAGAAGCCTCACACGGCGTGCCCGTCGTGCGGTGCCTACAACGGTCGTCAGTACGCCGAGGCGCTGCGCAGCGAGCACGACGCCCGCTGACGCGGGTGCGTGCAGTCGTGACGTCCGGGAGCTCGGCATGAGTGCCGGCACGGACGCCTCGGCCA
>NZ_BJUA01000004.1 GCF_007989825.1 Cellulomonas persica
TCTGTGCACGTGGAGAGCCCTGTGCACGTGGAGAGCCCTGTGCACGTGGAGAGCCCTGTGCACGTGGAGAGCCCTGTGCACGTGGAGACCCCTCTGGCACTGACGCGCCGGGCGCGGCGGGTGGACCGGCTGCTCGCGCAGCGGTACCCCGACGCACGGTGCGAGCTCGACTTCACGGACCCGTTCACGCTCCTCGTGGCGACCGTGCTGTCCGCACAGACGACCGACGTGCGCGTCAACGCGACGACCCCGGAGCTGTTCGCGCGGTACCCGGGTCCGGCCGAGCTCGCGGCGGCCGCGCCCGACGAGCTCGAGGAGATCCTCAAGCCGCTCGGGTTCTTCCGGGCCAAGGCGCGTTCCATCACGGGGCTCGCGCAGGCGCTCGTCGAGCGGTTCGACGGGCGCGTGCCGGGCCGGCTCGAGGACCTCGTGTCGTTGCCGGGCGTGGGCCGCAAGACCGCGAACGTGGTGCTCGGCAACGCGTTCGGCGTCCCGGGCGTCACCACGGACACGCACGTGCTGCGGCTGTCGCGGCGCCTCGGCTACACCGTCAGCGAGGACCCGCTGGTCGTCGAGCGTGAGCTCGGCGCGCTGCTGCCGCGCAAGGACTGGACCATGGCCTGCCACCGGCTGATCTTCCACGGGCGTCGCACGTGCCACGCGCGTCGGCCGGCGTGCGGTGCGTGCCCGGTCGCGGCCCTGTGCCCGTCGTACGGCGAGGGCGAGACCGACCCGGCGCGCGCGGCGGCGCTGCTCAAGGGGTAGCTGCTCCTGAGGGCCGGGTCTCGCGGAGCCTCGAGGTCACAGCGGCGCGACGCGTCCGAGCCAGGTGAGCAGCGTGCGGTTGACGTGCTCGGTCGCCTGCTCGGGCAGGAAGTGCCCCGCGTCGGCGACGAGCTCGTACGTGTAGTCGGAGCCGACGAGGGCGCGCGCCTCGCGGCTCAGCGCGACGCCGTGCGCGGGCACGAGCCCGTCGCGCGCGCCGTGCAGGTGCAGCACCGGCACGGCGCGGGACGACCGCAGCGCGGCCAGGAAGCGCCGGCCGTCGGGCCGCGGCCCGCAGCGGCCGAGCCAGCGCAGCTGCTCGAGCTGGGAGTGCGCGGCGAACGGCACGCGCAGCGCCTCGACGTACGTGCGCTCGGTCGCGTGGTCGAGCCACGGCCCCCCGCCCCACTCGGTCAGCAGGTGGTGCGCGAGGTCGCCGCGCGCGAGGCGCCGCTCGGGCAGCGACGGGAGCTGGACGAAGCCGAGGCGGCGCACGGCCGCGGGCCGGAACGCGGACAGGGGGCGTCGGATCGCGTCCAGCGGGTGCGGCGACGACAGCACGGCGACGGCGCTCGTGGTCGCAGGCTGCAGCGCGGGCATGGCCCACGCGATCGAGCCGCCGGTGCCGCACCCGACGACGACCGCGGAGCTCGCCCCGAGCGAGCGGACGACGCCCGCGACGTCGGCGGTCAGCGTCGGCACGTCGTAGCCCTGCGGGGGCTTGTCGGAGCCGCCCGTGCCCCGCACGTCGAGCGCGGCGACGCGGTACCCCGCGGCGCCGAGCGCGTCGAGCTGCCGGCGCCAGGCCCACCAGAACTGGGGGACGGCGTGCAGCAGGACGACGAGGGGGGTGTCACGGTCGTCGGGGCCGGCGACCGCGACGTGGAACCGCGCGCCGTTGGCGGCGACGAACCGGTGCTGCCACGGTCCGTCGAGCAGGAGCGTGGCGGAGTCGACGGCAGTCATCGTCGTGAACCTATCCGTTCGGCGGTGACGGGTGCGGACGGCGGCTCCCGTCGGGCTCGTCAGGGACCGGGTGGTCGGACGCCGCGCCGGCCGGGTCGCTGCGCAGCCGGCGCCGACCACGTGCTGCGAGCACCGTACCGCCGGTGAGGGCCGCCAGGAGGGAGGCCACGAGCACCGCGAGGACCGCGTGCTCGTCGTGCGGGGACCCGTCGCCGAACGCGAGCTCGGCGACCAGGAGCGACACGGTGAACCCGATGCCGCCGACGAGGCCGACGCCGATCACGTCGCCCCACCCGAGCCCGAGTGCGAGGCGTGCGCGTGTGAACGTCGCGACCGCCCAGGTGGCGGCGAGGATCCCGAGCGGCTTGCCGACGACGAGCCCGAGCGCGACGCCCTGGGCGACCGGGTCGGCCAGCGCGTCGGCCAGGACGTCCGCGGAGACCGTGACCCCCGCGGCGAACAGCGCGAAGACGGGCACCGCGAGCCCGGCCGACCACGGCCGCCACCGGTGCTCCCACTCCTCCGCGAGCGACTGCTCGGGCGGGGAGGCCAGGCCGCGGGCGCGGGCCGTCGCCTCGGGGCTCGCGGGCACGACGAGCCCGAGCGCGACTCCCGCCAGCGTCGCGTGCACCCCGGACGCGTGCAGCGCCGCCCACGCGACGACCCCGAGCGGCACGAGCAGCCACGCGCTCGCACGGCGTCGCCGCACGAGCCACGCGAACGCCGCGACGCACACGACCGAGCCCAGCAGCGGGAGCCACGCGAGGTCCTCGGTGTAGACCGTGCCGATCACGAGGATCGCGAGCAGGTCGTCGACCACCGCGAGCGTGAGCAGGAACGCGCGCAGCGCGGGCGGCAGACCGCGGCCGACGAGCGCGAGGACCGCGACCGCGAACGCGATGTCGGTCGCCGTGGGGACGGCCCAGCCCTGCGTCGCGCCGCCGGTCCGGCCCACGTTGAGGGCGAGGTACAGCAGCGCGGGCGCCACCATGCCGCCGACCGCCGCGACGATCGGGACCACCGCCGTCGCCGGGTGCCGCAGCTCGCCGACGGTCAGCTCGCGGGCCAGCTCGAGCCCCACGACGAAGAAGAACACCGTCAGCAGGCCGTCGGTCGCCCACTGCGCGAGCGTGAGGTCGAGGTGCAGCGCGCTCGGGCCGACGACGGTGTGCGAGAGCGTGGCGTAGGCCGCGGGCCAGGCGTTGGCCCACACGAGCGCGACGACGGCACCGACGAGCAGCAGCACGCCACCGGCACGCTCGCCGCGCAGGGTGTCGGCGAGGTTGCGCTCGCTGCCCGGGGTCAGCCGGGCGAACAGCGTCGCGCGCGTCCCGGGTGGTGCGCCCTGCTCGTCGTGCGCCGCCTGCTCGTCGTGCGCGGTCTGCTCGTGCTCGGTCGGTACGTCGCGGCGGGGGCCGTCAGACCGCGGGTTCGGAGACGCTGTCACGTTCACCCGCCGGCCGCCGGTCCTTCGGCGGGTCGAAGCGGTAGCCGACGTTGCGGACGGTGCCGATGAGCTGCTCGTGCTCGGGACCGAGCTTGGCACGCAGCCGACGCACGTGGACGTCCACCGTGCGGGTGCCCCCGTAGTAGTCGTAGCCCCAGACCTCCTGCAGGAGCTGGGCGCGCGTGAACACGCGACCCGGGTGCTGCACGAGGTACTTGAGGAGCTCGAACTCCTTGTACGTGAGGTCGAGCGGGCGGCCGCGCAGACGGGCGGTGTAGCCACCCGCGTCGATCGTCAGCTCACCCGACGAGATCTCCTGCGGCGCGTCGTCGTAGCCCGCGACCGCCGCCCGCTCCATGACGAGCCGGAACCGGGTCTCGACCTCGGCGGGCCCCGCGGAGTCGAGGACGATGTCGTCGGCGCCCCACTCGGCGGTGACGACCGTGAGGCCGCCCTCCGTGAGCACCAGCACGAGGGGGACCGCCAGACCCGTCGCGCGCAGCAGACGGCACGTGGTGCGCGCGGTGACGAGGTCCCGGCGCGCGTCGAGCACGACGATGTCCGCGTCGGGGGCGTCCACCAGTGCCGAGGGCTCGACGGGCAGCACGCGCACGCGGTGGGACAGCAGCCCGAGCGCCGGCAGCACCTGTGCCGATCCACCGGACGCCGGGGTCAGGAGCAGAAGGTCTGCCACCGTGGAACCTCCCTGCGGCGAGTGGGGACACGCTACCGCGTGCCCCGGCCTCGTCGTGGCACCGTCCGCGAGCAGGCTCACGGCGCGGGATCTGCGAGACTGTCGGCCGTGCTCCCCCAGGTCCTGACGACGACGCCGAGCCTCGAGCTCGCCCCCGCACCGGTGCGCCGCACCGCCGCGGCGGCTCCGGCGGGGCGGTAGTCGCATGCAGCTCGCCACGCGCGCCGTCGTCACGGCCGCCCTCGCCGCGCTCGTCGCCGTCGCCGGCTACCTCGGCGGCCTGCCCGTCACCGTGCTCGCCGCGCTGCTCGCGCTCGCGTTCGCGGTCGGCTGGCCGTCGCTCGCGAACCTGCCGTTCCGGCCCGGCTCGGCCGCGGTCATCGCGATCGGCGGGGTCGGCGGCGTGCTCGCCGTGCACTCCGTGCAGGACCAGCCGTACCTGCGGTACCTGCCGGTCGTGTTCGCCACGTCCATCCTGCTCGCGTTCGTCAACGAGCTGCTGCGGCGGGGCGGGCGTGAGCGCATGGTCGAGTCGGTCGCCGGCACGGTCACCGGGACGCTGCTCGCGGTCGCCGTCGCCGGCTGGGTCGCGATCGGGCGGACCCCGGGCGGCGAGCCGATCGTCGTCGTCGGGGCGCTCGCGCTCGCGGTGGGCTCGGCGGTCGTCGCGCTGCCGCTTGCCTCGTGGCGCGGTGCGCTCGTGACCACCGCCGCCGCGACGGCCGCGGGCGTCCTGGCGACGCTGCTGCTGCCGGACATCGACCTGCTCGCCGGGCTCGTGCTCGGCGCCGCCGTGGGTGTGCTCGTCTCGTCGCTGCACGTGCTGTTCGACGCGCTCGAGTCGCTCGCGCGCAAGCTGCCGTCGGTCGCGGCCGTGGTGCTGCCCGTGACGGTCACCGGGATCCTCGTCTACGTCGTCGGCCGCGTCCTGGTGGGCTGACGCGCCCGTCGGCCGCCACCTGATCGTCCACTGACGCACGTGCTCGTCGGCCGTTCGGCCGGACCGTGGCTGAACTGGTCGGGTGCACCCCGGACGTTCGGGAACAGCCGACCGCCCCGAGATCGTTAGGATCGGCGCATGACAGCGCTCGAGGGGTTCTTCATCGGTCTGCTCGTCCTGACGACGCTCGCGATCGCCTGGACGGCGGGGCTCGTGGTGTACCGCCTGTTCCGGTCGCAGGGCTGACGCGCTGACGCGCTGATCCACTGACGCTCGAGGTCCGCCTCCCGTCGGCCGCCGGGCCGCGGAGCCGGACCCTGATGGAAGGCACACGCATGGCGTTCGTCCTGCCCGAGGGGCTCGCTCCCGAGGTCTACCCGCTCGCCTGGCTCGTCGGCCACTGGTCCGGTCAGGGGGTCGTCGGCTACCCGAACGTCGAGGAGACCGCCTTCGTCCAGGACGTCGTGTTCGACCACGACGGCGGCCCCTACCTGTCGTACACGTCGACCATCCGGCTCGTCGTCGCCCCGGACGACGCGTCCGCACTCGACGAGACCGCGTCCGACGAGCAGGGCGCCCCGGCCGCGCAGGACGGTCCCGTCTGGTCGACCGAGTCCGGCTACTGGCGCGTCCCGCCCGAGCGCCCCGAGGGCCTGGCCGACGAGCAGTTCCCGGTCGAGGTCCTGCTCGCGGACCCGTCCGGCCACGTGGCCGTGTACGTCGGCGCGGTGGGCAACGGGCGCGTGGACCTGGCGTCCGACGTGATCGCCCGCACCGCGTCGGGCGCCGACGTGAGCGCCGCGACCCGCCTGTACGGCCTGGTGAACGGCGAGCTCATGTGGGCGCAGGACCTCGCGGCGTTCGGCCAGCCGATGCAGTCGTACGCCTCCGCACGGCTCGCGCGCGTCGAGGACGCCGCGTCCTGATGACCGGGCCCTCCGCTGCTGAGACCGCCGGTGGGCGGACGCCCGCCGACGAGGCGCCGGCCTACGAGCCCGTGCGGCACACGAGCCCGCTGCTCGCGCGGCGCGGCGCCGTCGCGGGTGCCGGGCCGGACGCGGGCGTCGCGTGGCACTACGGCGACCCGACCGCCGAGCAGCGCGCGCTCGCGCGCGGCGGCGCGGTCGTGGACCAGTCCCAGCTCGGCGTCGTGCGCGTCGCGGGGCCGGACCGCCTGACCTGGTTGCACTCGATCACCACCGCACAGCTCGCCGACCTGCCGCCGCGCACGTCGACCGAGCTGCTCGTGCTGAGCCCGCACGGGCACGTCGAGCACGCCGCGGCGGTCATCGACGACGGCGGGGCGACGTGGCTCGTCACGCAGACGCCGCAGGGCCTGGCCGCGTGGCTCGACCGCATGAAGTTCATGCTGCGCGTCGAGATCGCCGACGTGACCGACGAGTGGGCGGCGCTCGGCGAGCCCGTCTCGGCGGAGGGCGGTCCCGACGAGCCCGTGACGTGGCGCGACCCGTGGCCGCACGTCGTCCCCGGCGGCACGCGTTACGGCCCGCCCGACGAGGAGCACCCCGGCTCGGACCGCGCGTGGCGGCTCGTGCTCGTGCCGCGTGAGCGCCTGACCGACGAGGTCGCCGCGCGCGAGGCAGCCGGGTGGTCGCTCGCGGGGACGTGGGCGAGCGAGGCGCTGCGCGTCGAGGCCTGGCGCCCCCGCGCCGCGACCGAGGTCGACCACCGGACCATCCCGCACGAGCTCGACTGGCTGCGCACCGCGGTGCACCTGCACAAGGGCTGCTACCGCGGGCAGGAGACCGTCGCGCGCGTGCACAACCTCGGGCGGCCGCCGCGCCGGCTCGTCATGCTGCACCTCGACGGGTCCGGGCACCTGATCCCCGAGCCCGGCGCGGGCGTGCACGAGGCGACGGACGTCGCGGGGGAGCTCGGCCGCGAGGTCGGGCGCGTGACGAGCGTCGCGCGGCACCACGAGCTCGGGCCGGTCGCGCTCGCCGTGGTCAAGCGCTCGCTCGCGGTCGACGCGCCGCTGCTCGTGGCGTGCGACGGCGGTGCGGTGAGCGCCGCGCAGGAGGTCGTCGTGCCCGGTGAGGGCGTCTCGACCGACCGCCCCGCGCCGCGCGGCCCGCTCGCCCGCGGGCTGGGCGTGCACCCTGCACTCTGACGGCGCTGACGGCACCCAGCCGCTGATGGCACAGACCGCAGACCCGGAGCCGCCCCGCCGCGGCTGGCACGACGTGCGCCTCGTCGCGCGCGTGCGCGTGCGGCAGGGGATCGACCGCGTGCGCGCCGCGTGGTTCCCGATCCTGCAGGCGTCGGTGGCCGCGGGCATCGCGTTCGGCATCGGGCGCTACGTGCTCGACCACCCGTACCCGTTCTTCGCGCCCGTCTGCGCGTGGATCGCGCTCGGCTTCACCGCCGACCGGTCGCTGCGCCGGGTCGCCGAGATCGCCGTCGGCGTCGCGATCGGCGTCGGGCTCGGTGACGCGCTCGTGCACGTCATCGGGACCGGGCTGTGGCAGGTCGCGGTCGTGCTGTTCGTCGCGGCGATGCTCGCGCGGCTCGTCGACCGTGGTGCGCTGCTGACCACGCAGGCCGGCGTGCAGGCCATGATCATCGTCGGCCTCCCCACGCTCACCGCCACGGGCGGACCGTTCGGGCGCTGGACCGACGCGCTCGTCGGCGGTGGTGTCGCGTTCGCCGTCGCCGTGCTCACGCCCTCCGACCCGCGGCGGCACCCGCGGTCGCTCGCGCAGCGCGCGACGCAGGAGGTCGCGGTCGTCCTGCACGAGCTCGCCGAGGGTCTCGCGGCGCGGTCCGTCGCGGACGTCGAGGACGTGCTCGTGCGCGGGCGCGCGTCGCAGGCACGGCTCGACGAGTGGCACGAGACCGCCACGAACGCGCGCGAGCTCGTGCGCCTGTCGCCCGCCCACCGCCGGCACAAGGGCGAGCTGTCGCGGCTCGTCGCCGCGTCCGTGCTCGTCGACCGGGCGATGCGGAACACGCGCGTCATGACGCGCCGTGCGCTCGCCCTGCTCGAGTCGCCCACCACGCACGACTTGCGCTCCGCGGCACAGCGCATCGAGATCACCGCGTCCGCCGCGGCGGACCTCGCGTCCGCGCTCGGCAGCGGTCGGGACCCGGCGCGCGCCCGCGGGGCGCTGCTCGTCTCGGCCGGGGCGCTCGACCCGTTCGCGATCGCGCCCGCCGACTGGCAGGTGCAGAGCCTCGTGCTGCTGCACCGCTCGCTCGTCGTCGACCTGCTCGAGGCCGCCGGGGAGGACCCGGGCGCGGCCCGCGCGGCGCTCCCCGAGATCTGAGCGGGGTCGGCCCGCACGCCGCCCGGGCGCGTGACACGTGCCCGGGGACACGAGAAGCCCGGTAGCGTCGGGGCCGTGGAGGTCGCGGTCAGCGCGTTGCGCGCAGAGCTCAAGCAGTGGATCGAGACGGCACGCGGAGGGCAGGACGTCGTCATCACCGACCGGGGCATCCCCGTCGCGAGGCTGACCGGCATCGACTCCGCCGACCTGCTCGCGCGGCTCGAGCGCGACGGGCTCCTGTCGCCCGCCACCGCGCCCCGCGAGCCCGCCGAGCCGGTGAGCGCCGACGCCGGGCGGCAGGGCGTGTCGAGCCTGGTGCGGCGGCTGCGTCGCTGATGGCCGTCTGCTACTTCGACACGAGCGCGCTCGCCAAGCTCTGCGTCACCGAGACCGGCAGCGAGCTGGCCGCCGCGCTGTGGTCCGGCGCCGACCTCGTCGCGACCTCCCGGCTCGCGGACACCGAGGTCCGCGCGCTGCTGGCCGGCGGACGCCGCGCGGGTGTGATCGACGCGGGCACCGAGCGGGCCGCGCTCGCGCAGTGGGAGCGGCTGTGGCCCGCGCTGCACGTCGTCGAGCTGCACGAGCCCGTCACGGCCGGTGCCGCGACGCTCGTCGGGTACCACGCGCTGCGGGCCGCGGACGCGCTGCACCTCGCGTCCGCGCTCGCGCTGCGGTCCGACGAGCTCGTCGTGGTCGCGTGGGACGAGCACCTGGCCGCCGCCGCCCGGGCCGAGGGGCTGCGCGTCGTCCCGTGACGGCTCGGACCTCTGCCTGCCGGCGGCCGAGGGTCGCAGGTGAGGGCCTGCGCGTGACTGCGTGCGGGGCGTGCGGCCCTTAGGCTCAGCGCGTGGGAATCGTCGGAAGCCTCCAGTGGATCCTGTACCTGCTGTTCCTCCTCGTGATCTTCGCGCTGTGCGTGTGGGCGCTCGTCGACCTGCTGCTGCGCCCCGCGAGCGCGTTCCCGTCCGCGGGCAAGCGCACCAAGAACTTCTGGCTCCTGATCCTGGCGGTCGCGACGTTCCTGGCGTTCCTCGCGCTGCCGCCGCTGCAGCTCCTGCCGTTCCTCGGCCTGCTCTCCGCGGTCGCCGCGATCGTCTACCTCGTCGACGTGAAGCCGGCCGTCGCGCCGTACTCGCGCAAGCGCCGCGGCCCGGGCCGTGGACCGGGCGGGTCGACGGGCGGCTGGTGATGACGACCCCCACCGGCGGCCCGGCGCACGACGTCGCGACCCACGCGGTCCCGCTCGCGCGGGTCGTGCGCGGCGGGCTCGTCGAGTCCGTGCACACGGGCCACCTCGTCGTGCTCGCCCCCGACGGCGAGGTCCGGCTCACGCTCGGCGACCCCGACGTGACGATCTGGGCGCGCTCGTCGCTCAAGCCCCTGCAGGCCGTCGGGATGCTGCGGCACGGGCTCGACGTCGACGACGAGTGGCTCGCGCTGGCGAGCGCGAGCCACAACGCCGAGCCCGCGCACGTCGACGCCGTGCGCGCGCTGCTCGCCGCGCACGGCCTGAGCGAGACCGACCTCGACAACACCCCCGACTGGCCGCTCGACCCCGAGGCGGCCTGGGCGTGGCGTGAGCAGGGGCACGGGCGCGAGCCGATCGCGCAGAACTGCTCCGGCAAGCACGCCGCGATGCTCGCCACGTGCGTCGCCGCAGGCTGGCCGCTCGCGGGCTACCGCGACCCGCAGCACCCGCTGCAGCGTGCGCTGCACGACGCGGTCGCCGAGCTCACCGGCGTCCCCGTCGCACACACCACGGTCGACGGGTGCGGCGCGGCGCTGTTCTCGACGACGCTGTCCGGGCTCGCCCGCGCGTTCGCGCACCTCGGACGCGCACCGCACGACTCCGGCCACGCCGGCACGCCCGAGGGACGCGTCGCCCGCGCGATGAGCGCCCACCCGTGGTTCGTCGCCGGCACGGGCCGTGACGCGACCCGGTTCATGCAGGCCGTCCCCGGGCTGGTCGCCAAGGACGGGGCCGACGGCGTCTACGCCGCCGGGCTGCCCGACGGCGGCGCCGTCGCCCTCAAGATCAGCGACGGGTCCGCGCGGCCGCGCGCCGCGGTGCTGGCCGCCGCGCTCGTCGTCGCCGGCGTGGACCCGGCCCTCGTCGAGCCCGTCGGGGCGACGCCCGTGCTGGGGCACGGTGAGCCGGTCGGCGTCGTGGAGCCGTGCCTGTGAGGACGGTCGGGGGTCCGGTCCTGCGGGTGGTCGTCGGTGTGAGGGTGGTCGTGCGGTGAGGGCCGTGGTGCAGCGCGTGACCCGCGCGTCCGTCACGGTCGACGGGACGGTCGTCGGTGCGATCGACCGGCCGGGCCTCGTCGTGCTCGTCGGCGTCACGCCGGGCGACGGACCCGCGCAGGTCGAGCTCATCGCCCGCAAGGTCGCCGAGCTGCGGGTCCTGCGCGACGAGCAGAGCGCGGTCGACGTCGGGGCGCCCGTGCTCGTCGTCAGCCAGTTCACGCTCTACGGCGACACGCGCAAGGGCCGCCGCCCGACGTGGAACGCGGCCGCTCCCGGGCCTGTCGCCGAGCCGCTCGTCGAGGCGGTCGTCGACGCGCTGCGCTCGCGCGGGCTCGACGTCGCGACCGGGGTGTTCGGTGCGGACATGGCCGTCGAGCTCGTCAACGACGGGCCGGTGACGATCCTGCTGGAGTCGGTCCCGGACCAGGTCTCCTGACGGGCCCGCCCAGCCCGGCCGGGGTCCGGCGTCGTCCGACGCGCGTCGCGGCGGCGCGGCCACCTGGCGTGCCGGTCCCGCGGTGCGCGACCTCGCCGAACACGGAGAAGGCCCCTCGGAGTAAGCGTCCGAGGGGCCTTCTCGTGCGATCACAGGCCATCGGTCTCGTCGGGCGAACCCTCCTCGACCGTGTCGACACCGCGGACCGCAGCTCGCGGGTCCGATGGTCCGCGGACCGAGGCCCGACGAACCGGTGAACCCGTGAACCGTGAGAGCCCGAGCCTTGCGGTTCAGGACCTCGCGATCCGTGAGCTGTCAGATCCCGTGAGCCACGCGGTCCACGCGCCTTGCGGTGCGCGCCCCGTGCGGTTCGTCCACCGTGAGGTGCACGATCCTCGTTGCTCTCGAGCCTGGCGGCTCCCGAGCCCGAAGGCCCGGTGGTGCGACGGCGCCGCTCTGACGTGCGACTCCATCCCGACACCCGACGCGCCGGCGAACCGGCCCGCCGCGGGCGGGGGGACTGCGATCGGCCTCCCGGTCCGGAGCCACCCTCGCGGCGTCATCCGCGAGCCTTCGGGTTGCCCCGTCGGTGTGGTCGCCCGTTCTCCGGTCGGCCCGACCTCGTCGTCCCGGGGCCGTCAGGTCCGCTCCCCCGAGGGGGTTCTTCCCTGTCGGTTCCCGATCCGTCGAGGCCGATGTGAGATTTCTAGTCCTGGCCGCCAGGCCCCGCAAGAGGCTCTAGAGGATTTCTTTATCCACATTTTGCTCCACACCTCTGTGCACAGGTCGACCTGCGCGAACATGGGCTGAACACAGGGCTGTGGACCGAAGTTGTGGACAACGACGCGTGTCGTTCACCCGGACGGTGGGTGCCGCGACCTAGCCTGGTGCTCGGCGAAGGCCCCTCGGAGTAAGCGTCCGAGGGGCCTTGTCGCGTCGTCGGCCGGGATTGCGGCAGGCGCCCCGCGGCACGCGCCCCGCCTGAGTCGCGGCGGCCCGGTCGCGTGCGGTGGGACCGACGTCCGGCGCCCACCCGCCTCGTCGGGTGACGATGGAGGCATGCGGATCGAGGCGGTGCTCGGAGACATCACGAAGCAGGACGTCGACGTCGTCGTGAACGCGGCGAACTCCTCGCTCCTGGGCGGTGGGGGAGTCGACGGCGCGATCCACGCCGCAGCCGGCCCCGGACTGCTGGCCGCCTGCCGCGAGCTGCGCGCGTCGCGGTACCCCGACGGTCTGCCCGTCGGGCACGCCGTGGCCACCGACGCGTTCGAGCTGCCCGCGCGGTGGGTCGTGCACACCGTCGGGCCCAACTGGCACGCCGGCGAGCGGGACCCCGCCGCGCTCGCGGGGTGCTTCCTCGCGTCGCTCGAGGTCGCGGTGGACCTGGGTGCCCACTCGATCGCGTTCCCCGCGGTGAGCGCGGGTGTCTACGGCTGGGACCTCGACGAGGTCGCGCGCATCGCGGTCGCCTCGGTGCGCACGTGGGCCGTGGGTACGGACCAGGACCGCACCACCGACGGCCGGCCCCAGGGCATCTCCCTCGCGCGCTTCGTCCTCTTCTCCCCGCCGGCCCTCGCCGCCTTCGAGCGCGAGCTCACCACCCGCCCCGCCTGACCTCCCCGCTCGCTGCCCCGCCGCGCCCGACGACCTCGGCACCCCGCGTGCGAGGTCGGGTGCGCGAGCTCGGCAGGTTCGCGCGAGCTCGGCAGTCCGGATGCACGAGGTCGCGCGGAAGTGCCGATCTCGCGAGGCGGACGCAGGCCGGGCGCGGGCCGGGCGTCGGGCGCTGGGTGTCAGGCGGGTGGGCGGCCGAGCCAGTGCTGGACCGCGGCGACGACGGGCGGGTCCTGGGGGCTGTGGTCGCCCGGCACGGTGACGAGGTGCCAGGGTCCGCGGAGCGCAGCGAGGTGCTGCGCGAGCTCGTCGGGCGAGCCGAAGGGGTCGCGCTCGCCGCTGACCGCGAGCACGGGAACCTCGATGTCGTGCAGGTGCTCGACGCGCAGCCGCTCGGGCTCTCCGGGCGGGTGCAGC
Source organism: Cellulomonas persica (assembly GCF_007989825.1). Lineage (GTDB taxonomy): Bacteria > Actinomycetota > Actinomycetes > Actinomycetales > Cellulomonadaceae > Cellulomonas > Cellulomonas persica. The sequence goes on from NZ_BJUA01000004.1 coordinate 12,817, forward strand.
GGGTAGGAGAGCAGGAGCAGAGCGGCGGCGGGCTGGCCCTGGGCGACTGCCATCGACGCCATGCGCCCGCCGAAGGACCGTCCCCCGAGCACGAGTCGTCCGGGGTCGACGCCGAGCTCGGCGGCCCACGCGTCTGCGCGCTCGCGCAGGTAGGGGATCGCGACCTCGGCCCGCTCCGGTGCGCGGCTGCCGCGTTCGCGGTTCGGGAAGTTCAGCCTCAGCACGGGCAGCGGCGCGAGCGCCGCCTCGAGCGCGACGAGCGTGCGGTGGTCCCGGTCCGCGCTCGCCCCGGGCGTGATCACCACACCCGCGACGTCCTGTGCCCCGACGAGCTGCGCCCCCGACTCCGTCTCGCTCACCCGCCTCACGCTAGACGCCCCGAACCCACCTCACCAGCACATATGCCCACCACCGCGGCCACGCGGCCGCGCGACGGACGGCTCAGCCCCGATCCGGCAACCACCGTCGTCCGCCGCAACAACCCCTGCCTCTGGTGGCGGGGGCGGTCAGGGGAGCCGGAAGGCGGCGCGGAGGGTGCGGACGACGCCGTCGTCGTCGTTGGACGGGGCGACGAAGCGCGCGCCCGCGCGGACGTCCGGATGGGCGTTGGCCATCGCGAAGGACCAGTGCGCGGCCTCGAGCATGCCGACGTCGTTGAAGTAGTCGCCGAACGCCATGGTCCGCGCGGGCGGGACGCCGAGCTCGGCCTGCAGCGCGCGCAGCGCGTGGCCCTTGTCGGCGTCGGGCCCCATGACGTCGACCCAGTTCTCGCCCGAGACGAGCACGCGGTCGGGGCCGTCGAGCGGCGCGAGCAGGGGGCCGGCGCCCTGCGCGGCGGAGGCGAAGTCGTACACCGCGACCTTGAGGACCTCGTCGTCGACGGCGGTCAGGTCCTCGACGTGCTCGAGCAGGCGGTAGTAGGGGCGCACGTGCTGGAGGAAGGCCTCGTCGGAGCGCTCGACGTACGCGGAGCGCATGCCGCACAGCACCGTCCCGAGGTCCGCGCCGTCCCGCACCGCGCCGCGCACCAGGTGCACGGCGCGGCGGGCGCTCTCCAGCGCGAGCCCCGCGACGGTGAGCGGGGTGCCGTCGCGCACGACGATCGCGCCGTTCTCGCCGATGTACGTCAGGTCGTCGCGCCCGAACTGCTCACGGAGCGTCGCGTACTGACGCCCGGACGCGGGGCACACGACGACCCCGCGGGCGACGAGCGCGTCGAGCACGTCCCAGAAGCCGTCGGGGATGTGCTTGTCGTCGTCGAGCAGGGAGCCGTCCATGTCCAGCGCGACCAGCCGCACGTCGGTGGCGTCGAGCGTGGTGCGCAGGGCGGTCAGGACGTCGTCGGCGTCGCGGGCCGTGGCGCTGGTCCGGCCGGCGCCAGGGCGTTCGCTGCTGGGGTTCGTCGGGGCGATGGAGGTGGGGGAGGTGTGGTCGGGCACGGCTCGATCGTCTCAGGAGCCGCGCAGGGCGTCCTGCACGCCGGTCTCGGCCGGCCCGAGGTAGACCGGGTCGCGTCCCGTGAGGCCGTCCCACCACGCCTTGTACGACGCGGCGACCTCGCGCAGCTTCCACTGCGTGAGCTGCTCGGGCTGCACGCTGGCTGACGAGACGCCGACGCCCTGGGTGTCGATGCCCGCCGCGGTGCACGAGAAGACCGCGCGACGCACGTGGTAGTCCTGCGTGAGCACGACCGCCGCGTCGACGCCGAACACGCGGTGCGCGCGGACGCACGTGTCGTGCGTGTCGAAGCCCGCGTAGTCGAGCACGACCGACGCGCTCGGGACGCCCGCGCCGACGAGGTAGTCGTGCATCGCGGTCGGCTCGTCGTGCCCGACGGACCCGTTGTCACCGCTCACGAGGACGACGGACACCTTCCCGGCGTCGTACAGCGACTGCGCGGCGTCGAGCCGGCGGCGCAGGTACGTGGACGGGGAGCCGTCGGGGCGCAGGCCCGCCCCGAACACGAGCGCCACGGGGGCGTCGTCCACGGTCTCGAGCGTGCGCAGCCCGGCCTGGCCGGTGCCCTGCACCCACGCGAGCGGGACGAGCAGCAGCACGACGAGCGCGGCGGCGACGAGCAGGCGGCGTCGCGCTCGCCGGCGCGGGGGTCGCGAGGCGTGGTGCGGCCCGGCATCCTGCGGGGCGGACTGCTGCGGGACGGCGTCGTCCGGCACAGCCGCCGGCTGCGCGGCTGCGGTCCGGACCGTGCCGGGCGGGCCCGGCGTGCCCTCGTCGGCCTGCGCGTCCGCGTCGATGCTCACCGCCGCAGCCTAACGACCGTCCCTGACGCTCCCACGGACCGACGTCGAGGAGCCGGACCGACGTCGAGGAGCCGAGCGCATGAGAGGTCTCTCATGCGGCCCTCCTGCAGGCCTCATGGACGGCGTCGAACCTCGGTGGTGTCGCGGGCAGGCCGCGGCACGACGAAAGAGGCCCACCATGCGTTCCCTCCCCCGTTCGGTCTGGATCATCTCCGGCACCCTCAGCGCCGTGGCCGTCGCCGGTGGCAGCGCGCTCGCCGCGAGCGCGAGCCCCAGCACCCCGACCCCGGACCCGACGACGTCCGCCGTCCCCACCGACGCCCCGAGCGTCGAGGCGACGACCGCCGCGTCGACCGCGCCTTCTGACGCCCCGTCCGCGCAGGCCACGCCGTCGCCCGGTGCGACCGACCCGTCGCGCACGCAGAACTCGTCGGTCGTCACGACCGTCACGGCGCTGACCCCGGCCACGGCCCCGACGCCCGCGAGCACCGCCACGCCCGCGAGCCCGATCACCGCCGCCAGCCCGGTGACGGCCCCCACGCCGCCGAGCGCCGCCTCGCCCGTGACCGCGCCGAGCCCGGTGACCGCGCCGACCCCCGCGTCGGCCCCCAGCCCGGTGACCCCGGCCAGCCCCGCGACCCCCGCGAGCCCGGCCAGCCCCGTCAGCGCCCCGAGCGCGGACGACTGAGCGCAGCGCTCACGAGACCGCGAGCGTCGACGACACCCTGCGCGGACGACCTCGAGCGATGGACCATCGGACGAACCGGACATGACGACGCCTGATCGTCCTGGCAGCCTTGCCCCTATGACGCCCCAGCCGGCGCGCGGCGCAGCGCGCCCGTCCCCCCGCGACCGGCGGGGGCGTCGGGCTGCCTCGGCACCCGCCGACGGTCCCGTCGTCGACGACCCGTGGTCCGACGGGCCGCGTCTGGTCGAGCCCCGCGTCTCCCCGGGTCGCGCCGGGCCCGGGTCGGGCGGCAGGTTCGACGGCTCGGTCGACGGTCGGGGGATCGACGACGACCGCGCCGACGAACCTGGGCACGGGCGCCACGACGACGTGCCCGACGAGGCCGCCGCGCTCGCGGTGCTCACGGACACCGGGATCGGCGAGCTGCTCGCCGCGGCGCTGGGCACGACCGGTGCCGAGCTCGCGTCGTGGCGCGTCGACGCGGTGCACCACCGGCCGGGCGACGGCGTGACGGTGGGCTACGTCGTCCAGCAGCGCGGCGGCGCGCAGGAGTACCTGCTCGCGTCGTCGTCGCGCTCGTGCCCGCGGGACGTGCCGGGCACGCTCGTCGCGCGCGGGCCGGCGGGGACCGTCGTGGTGTGGCGGCATCCCGACGACCCGGTCCTGCCGGCCCTGCGACGCGCGTGCGACCCGGCGCTCGTCGCACCGAGCCTGCCGGGGAGCGGGCCGGTGACGGCGCTCGAGCTCGTCGGCTACCGGCCGCTGCGGCGCGCAGTCGTCCGGGCGGAGCGTGACGGCGTGCCGTGGTTCGTCAAGGTCCTGCGCCCGGCCGACGGCAACGCCGCGGACGTCGTCGCCCGGCACCGGCTGCTGGGGGGTGCGGGCGTGCCGGTCCCGCGGGTCGCACACGCGGCCGACGACGGGCTCGTCGTGCTCGAGGCGTTGCACGGCACGCCGCTGCTCGACGCCCTCGTCGCCGGGACGGCCCTGGCGCTCGCGGACGTGCTGGCCGTCGTCGCGCAGTTCCCTGCCGCGGTCCTGGACCTGCCGATGCGCCGGCCGTGGTCGTCGCGGGCCCGGGCGTACGCCGGGGCGCTCGAGGTGCGGCCGGCGCTCGCGGGGCGGGCGCACGCCGTCGCGGCGGGCGTGCGCTCGGGGCTGCGGTCGACGGACCCGGGGCCCGTGGTCCCCACGCACGGCGACCTGCACGAGGCCCAGCTCCTCGTCGACGGGACGGGCCGGGTCTCGGGGCTGCTCGACGTGGACACCGCCGGGCCGGGTCACCTCGTCGACGACGTCGCGTGCCTGCTCGCGCACCTGCACGCGGTGCGCCCCCTGACACCCGAGCTGGTCGCGGTCGCGCAGTGCTGGACGGCCGAGGCGGCCGGGATCGTCGACCAGGGCGCGCTGCGGGTCCGCGTGGCGGGCGTGCTGCTGTCGCTGGCCGCGGGCGCGCTGCCGCCCGACCCCGCCGCACCCGCCGACGACTCCGAGCGCATGCTGGCCGCCGCCGAGGCGTTCCTGGCCTGAGCGGCGCCGCGCACCCGGAGAGAACGCCCGGGCTACGCCTCGAAGCGGTAGCCGACGCCGCGCACGGTCGTGATCAGCCCCGCCCCGAGCTTGGTGCGCAGGTAGCGCACGTACACGTCGACGACGTTGGACGCCGGGTCGAAGTCGTACCCCCACACGCGTGAGAGCAGCTGCTCGCGGGACAGCGCCGTGCCGGCGTTGCGCAGGAACGTCTCCGCGAGCGCGAACTCACGCGCGGACAGGTCCACGGCGCGGCCGTCGACGGTCGCGCGGCGGGAGCGCAGGTCGAGCGTGACCGAGCCGCGCTGCAGCAGGGTCGTGTCGTCGCGCGTGTCCGCCTCGGTGCGCAGCCGGAGCCGGACGCGCGCGAGCAGCTCCTCGAACCGGAACGGCTTGGGCATGTAGTCGTCCGCGCCGCCCTTGAGCCCCGCGACGGTGTCCTCGACCGAGCTGCGCGCGGTCAGGATGATCACCGGCAGGCGGGAGCCCGCGGCGCGGATCTCCCGCAGCACGTCGAAGCCGCTGCCGTCGGGCAGGCCGATGTCGAGGACCATGAGGTCCATGTCGCCGGTCAGCGCCAGGTCGAGAGCCTCGCGGGCGGTGCCGACGACGGTCGGCGCGTAGCCGGCGGCCTTGAGTCCCTTCGCGACGAACGACGCGATGCGCGCCTCGTCCTCGACCACCAGCACGCCGCTCATGTCGCCCCTCCGTCGCGCCGCCGCCGACCCGCGCGCTCGTCGCCGGCAGCCTCGTCGTCCACCCGATCGTCACCCGCGACGCCGTCGACCGCGACCTCGTCGTCCACCTGCTCGTCGTCGACACGCGCGTCGTCGACACGCGCGTCGTCCACGTGCTCGTCGTCCACCTGCTCGTCGTCCGACGGTCCGCCGGACGCGACGGGGACGGCCGGGACGGTCACGACGAACGTCGACCCGATCCCCGGCTCCGACGAGACCCCGACGTCACCGCCGTGCGCGGACGCGATGGCCGCGACGATCGCGAGCCCCAGCCCGGCGCCCTCGGTGCCCGCGGACTGCGGCGTCCGCTCGAACCGCTCGAAGATCCGCGCCTGCCGCTCGGGCGCGATGCCGACGCCCTCGTCGCGCACCCACAGCCGCAAGGTCCCGTCGGCGACGGCCGAGCCGAGCGTGATCGTCGTGCCGTCGGCGGAGAACTTCACCGCGTTGTTCGCGAGCTGCAGCCACGCCTGCGTGAGCCGACGAGGGTCGACGAGCAGCTCGGCGTCGGCGCGCTTGTCGACGCGCCACGTGCGCGGTCCGAGGCCCGTGGCCTTGTCGAGGACCTCGTCGGTCAGGACGCCCACGTGCGTGGGGACGGGGCGCACGAACCCCTCCCGGTCCGCGACGGCGAGCACGAGCAGGTCGTCGACGAGCAGGCGCATGCGGTCGACCTCGTCGAGCGCGAGCTCACGCGTCGCGCGCACGTCGGCGGGGTCGTCGACGTCCATGAGCTCGAGGTGCCCGCCGATCACCGTGAGCGGTGTGCGCAGCTCGTGGCCGACGTCGTCGAGCAGACGGCGCTGCGCGGACATGCTGGCCTGCAGGCGGTCGAGCATCGCGTTGACGGTGTGCCCGACCTCGCCCACGTCGTCGTCGGTGGTCACGGGCACGCGCTCGTCGAGCGTGCCCTCGTCGACGCGCGCGGCGCTGTCCCGCAGCGCGCGCAGCGGCCGCAGGACCCGCCCGAGCAGCAGCCACGCGAGCACCCCGGTCGCGGCGAGCGCGCCCGCGGCGACGTACGTGTACGTCAGCCACGTCTCGTTGAGCCGCGTGATCTCCAGGTCCCGCACGGTCGCGGCCGCGAACACGCCCGCGGGCTGGCCGGGGTCGTCGACGACCAGCGGGACCGTCACCACCCGGTACTGCGCCAGGTCGGTGGTGACCGTCCGCAGACGTGCCTGATCGCCCGCCGGGACCTGGCGCAGCAGCGCGACGAGCTGCGGGTCGTCCTCGAGGCGCACCGTCACGGTCGTCGGCGCGTACCAGGCGGGTGTGCCGTCGACGAGCGCGATGCTCCCGGCGGTCGGGTCGGGGAGCGTCTGCTGCATCGCCGCACGCAGGATGCCGTCGACGGGCAGGTCCGCGTTGGCCTGCGCGATGCGGCGGAACTGCTGCGCGGCGCGCGTGAGCTCGCCCTCGATGCGGTCGTCGACGTCCTGCCGCTGGATCGCGTACGTGGTCAGGCCGGCGCCGAGCAGGCCGAGCGCGGTCGTCGCGAGCGCCACCGCGACGACCTTGGCGCGCACCGTCCTGGCGCGGCGTGGGCGGCGGTCAGTCATCCGGGTCGTCCGACTCGTCGCCGTCCGGCTCGTCGTGCGAGTCGTCGTCATCGTCGTCGGACCCGCCCTTGCGGTCGTCGTCATCGTCGTCGTCATCGTCGTCGTCCGGGTCCCGCGGCGTGGGGAGGTCGACGGGCCGGCCCGGGCGTGAGGCAGGCGTCGGGGAGGTCGTCGGGGTCGACGACGAGGTCGGTGCCGGGGTGGTGTCCGGCGTCGGCTCGGTGGTCGGCGGCGGGGGTGTCACGACGACGGCGTCGCCGATCGACCGGTCCCCGGGCGGTGTCAGCGCGACCCCGAACGCGTACGACGCCGACGCGAGCGCGAGCGCGACGAGCAGCAACGCCAGCCCCGTCCGCACACGCCCCGCCATGCGCCCATCGTGCCTGCTCCGGATGAGACGCGGATGAGAGTCAGGAGCGCAGGCGGTCGAGGAGCGCGGGGACGGCCACGTCGATCGGGTCGCGCAGGACCTCGTCGGCCAGGTGGTCGTACGGCGTGGGCTCGGCGTTCACGACGACGAGGCGCGCACCCGAGTCGACCGCGAGCGCGGCGAGACTCGCGACGGGCTGCACGGTCAGCGTCGTACCGATCGCGACGAACGTCGTGGCGTCCGTGGCCGCCGCGACCGCGTGCTGCAGCGCGTCGTCGGGCAGCTGCTCGCCGAAGTACACGACGTCCGGCTTGAGGATGCCGCCGCACTCCGGGCACGCGGGGTCGGGCTCGTCGGCCAGGCGCGCGAGCACGTCCGTCGTCGGCCACGTCGTCTGGCACCGCAGGCACGAGGTCGTGGCGAGCGACCCGTGCAGCTCGACCGTGCGCTCGTCGGACGAGCCCGCGGCCTGGTGCAGGCCGTCGAAGTTCTGTGTGAGGACCGCGATCAGATCGCCGGCCCGCTCGAGCTCGGCCAATGCCCGGTGCGCCGCCGTCGGCCGGGCGTGCCACACGGCGTGCTCCGCCCACGCGCGCCAGCCCCGCACGCGCACGTCGCGCTCGCGGACGTACGCCCCGATCTCCAGCAGGTCCGCCGCGGCCGGGTCGCGCGTCCACACGCCCTGCGGGCCCCGGAAGTCGGGGATGCCCGACGACGTCGAGATCCCCGCGCCGGTCAGGACCGTGATCGTCGGGTCGTCGTGATGGTGCGGCACGCGCTCAGCCCTTCGCGTCGAGCCGGGCCGCGACGTCCGCGGGGAACCCGCCCGTCGCGAGCGGACCCCACCGCTCCGGCGTGATCCGCAGCAGGCTCTTGCCCTGCAGCCGCATCGCCGCGCGGTACTCGTCCCAGTCCGGGTGCTCGCCCGCGATGCACCGGTAGTAGTCGACGAGCGCGTCCTCGGCCTCGGGCATGTGCAGCACCTGCGCGGTGCCGTCGACCTGCACCCACGGGCCGTTCCAGTCGTCGGACAGCACGCACACGCTCACGCGCGGGTCGCGCTCGGCGTTGCGGGTCTTCGCGCGGCCCGGGTACGTCGAGACGACGATGCGGCCCTCGTCGTCGACACCGCCCGAGACCGGCGAGACCTGCGGACGGCCGTCGGCGCGCGTCGTGACGAGCAGCAGGTGGTGACGGGGGCGGACGAACTCGAGCAGCTCGTCGCGGGAGACCGCGGTGGTGGTCGCGATGGAACGTGCCATGCGACGACGGTACGACGACTCCGGTCCGGGTATGGGCGCTCGCTGTGGATCGCCTCGGACGAGGCGACGTGCCGCGTGGTTGTGTACGGCCATGGATGGCATGCAGTCGGAGCCCGTGCTGGGGCGGCTCCCCGAGGGCAGGGTCGCCGACGTGCGGCCCACCTACTTCGTGACGTTCCTGACCGGACCGGTCGAGGGCGGGCTCGACGACGTCGCGGGTGAGGCGACGTACGTGTTCGCGGGCGCGCGGGACGTCATCGCGGTGATCGCCTGGGCGCAGCAGCACCTGCCGGACCGGCTCCTGCTCGCTGAGGTGAGCGTGCAGCCGTATGGCAGCGCGGATCGGGCACGCGTCTGGTCGCTCCAGCCCGACTCTCCGTGGGCGCGGGCGGAAGGCCCCGACTACACCTACTGAGAGCGCATGGCGCCGCCCCACAGCGCGATCAGTCGGTCCACACGCCCTGGACCACCCATGCGCCGGCGCTCCAGCGCAAGTCGATGTGGGCTCGCATCGCCGTGGCATCCGGGTCGTCCTTCAGGACCGAGCCGTCGGCCGCGAGGCGCCGGGACGGGTGCTCGACGAAGTCGACGCTTGCGGCGAAGACGCCGTCCTCGGCAGCCGAAGCGTGCCCGAGGCCGACGTCGATCGCACCCCCGATGATCCTCTCGCCCTTGGTGGCGACCTCCGCCGCGAGGTCTCGTGCGCTGGCGCAGAACGTGCAGTCCGGGCCAGACAGGTCCTCCCATTGCGCGGTGTCGCCACTGGCCATCACGTAGGGGAGGAGCTGGACGACGTACTTCGCAACGAGGGCGGCGTTCTCGACGGTAGCCGGGCCCTCGAGTGCGGCAGGGCGACTGGGCGGGACGGTGACGTCCTTGTCCGGCCCGCTGGTCATGACCGGCTCCGGAGTCGGGCCGGGCGTCGGACTCGACGTCCGGGACGGTGCCGCTGTCGGAGCGCTCGCGGTGACTGCCTTGGCGGGCTGTGGGGCGCGCGCCGCGCAGCCTGCCGCGAGCAACACAGCGATGACGAGGACGAACCAGCCCGTCGCGCGCGACATGAGGGCGAACGAAACCGGCCCGGACACGGACCGGCTGACCGGCTCTGCGTCCGGCGCGGGGCCCCGTTCCACGACGATCAGCAGGCTGGTCAGCACTGCTTCGTCGCCTGCCAGCTGCGGCCGCCAGCACGACGAGCGCCGCCGGGGCAGTCGCACCGACTGTTCGTGCGTCATCCGTTGTCGCCCCACTCGTCGACCTGGACGCCGTCAACCGTCCACTTACCGTCCGACCAGCTCAGCTCGATCTGGGCCTGCATCGAGTACGTGTCTGGGAAGTCCTCGACGATGGAGCCGTCCGGGGCGACGGTGCGGGACGGGGTCTCGACGTACTCGATGCCGACGACGAACCTGTCGCCACCAAGTGCGGACACGCCCGCGAAACCCAGCTCGTAGGCCCCGCCAGTGCCGTGGTTGCCTGGATCGTGGATCCCCGCGACGAGCTCGCGAACGCTCTGGCAGTAGGTGCAGTCCGTGCCGCTCAACTCGTTCCACGCACCGAGATCGCCTGTGGCGACGGCGTAGGGGAACAGCGTCAGGAAGTACCGCCCGACCTCTTTCGCGTTCTCTTCGGTAGCAGGGCCGTTGAACGCGGCTGGGCGTGTTGGCGGCGTCGACATGTCCTGGTCCGGTCCGCTGCTCGCGGTCGGTTCTGGCGTGGCCTCGGGCGTCGGACTCGACGTGGGCGAGGGGGTCGGCGACGCAGAGATGCTCAGCGTGGCCGTCGACGCAGGCTCCGGGACTTCCGTTCCGCAGCCTCCCGAGACCGATACAGCGAGGACCACGACCAGCGAGGCGGGGGCGCGCGACATGCGCGCGAAAGTACCCAATCCGGACGTCGCGCGGGGGCCCTCCGCCTGTCTGTGGACAAGCAGAGGGCCCCGGCGTCGGCGCGTGAGTGTTCAAATCAGGCGACCGGTTCGGGTACCCGATCGACGGCGGCCGCGGGCTCCGCCTCGGGGCGGCGAGCCAGGCGGCTCGGCCACCACATGCGCGGGCCGATGTCGAGGTTGAGCGCGGTGACGAGCACCGAGCGGACGACGAGAGTGTCGAGCAGCACGCCGAACGCGACGGCGAACCCGATCTCCGCGAACGCGACCGCGGGCAGGGTGCCGAGCGTCGCGAACGTGCCCGCGAGCACCAGCCCGGCCGAGGTGATGACGCCACCCGTCGCGGCGAGGCCGATGAGCGTGCCGCGGCGGTGGCCGACGCGCTGCACCTCCTCCCGCACGCGCGTCATGAGGAAGATGTTGTAGTCGATCCCCAGCGCGACGAGGAACACGAAGACGAACAGCGGGAACGACGAGTCCGCGCCGGCGAAGTCGAACACGTTGCGGAACACGAGCGCCGAGACGCCGAGCGCCGCACCGAACGACAGGACCACCGTGCCCATGAGCACGAGCGGCGCGACGATCGACCGCAGCAGCGCCACCAGGATCAGCAGGACCGCGAGCAGGATGATCGGGATCACGACGAGGTTGTCGCGCGCCGACGCCCGTTGCACGTCCAGGTTGATCGCGGTCTCGCCGCCGACCTCCGCGTTCGCACCCGGCACCGCGTGCACCGCGTCGCGGACGCGGTCGATGGTGTCGAAGGCATCGTCGGAGTCCGGCTCGCTGCTGAGCGTGCCCTCCAGGTACGCGGTCCCGTTCACGACGACGGGCTCGGTGACGCTCGCCGGGTCGATGCCCTCGACGCCCTCGAACGCTGCGGCGACCTCGTCGGCCTGCTCCGCGTTCGCGAGGACCATGACCGGCGAGCCGACGCCGCCCGTGAAGTGCTCGACGAGCACCTTCTCTCCGACGATCGACGGCTGCTCGCTCGTGAACGACTCCTCGGTCGACAGGCCCGTGGCGTTGAGCTGCAGCACGCCGAACGACGCGATGACGAGGACCACGGCCGTGCCGACCCAGGTCCGCCGCGGACGCAGCGCGATGCGGTCCCCGACGCGCGCCCAGAACCCGTGCTCGGTCGGCTCGGCGTCGCCCAGGTGCGGCACGCGCGGCCAGAACACCCAACGGCCGAACGTCACGAGCAGCGCGGGGAGCAGCGTGAGCATGACGAGCAGGCAGACGACGATGCCCGCGGCCGCGACGGGCCCGAGGCCGGCCGTCGAGTTCATCGTCGCGAACAGCAGGCACATCATCCCGGCCGCGACCGTGGCACCGGACGCGATGATCGCCGGGCTGGCCCGGTGCAGCGCGACCGCCATGGCGGCGTGCCGGTCGCCGTGCTTGCGCAGCTCCTCGCGGTATCTGGCGGTCAGCAGCAACGCGTAGTCGGTGCCCGCGCCGAACACCAGGACGGTGAGGATGCCCGCGCTCTGCGCGTTCACCGTGAGGTCGGCGTTCTCCGCGAGCAGGTACACCACGGCCTGCGCGACCGTCAGCGCGACCACCGCCGAGACGACGGGCAGCAGCCACAGCACCGGGCTGCGGTAGGTGAGCAGCAGGATGACGATGACCACGGCAGCCGCCGCGTACAGCAGCGTCGAGTCGATGCCCTCGAACGCCTCGGCGGAGTCTGCGGACGCCCCGACCGGACCCGTGACGTGGAGCTCGAGCCCGTCGGGGTTGTCCGCGCCCGCGGCGCGCAGGTCGTCGACCACGTCGATCGCGAGGTCCCAGTCGTCCATGGCGACGGGCACGATGACCTGCGCCGCCTCACCGTCCTGCGAGATCTGCGGGCCGACGACCTCTCCCGCCAGCAGCTCGACGGCGCCGAACGCGCGCACGTCGTCGGCGATGGCCTGTTGGTCCTGCGGTGTCAGGCCCCCGGGTCTCTCGTAGACGACGACCGCTGGTGCGGTGTCCTCCGGGACGAACGCCGACGCGCGTTCCAGCACCTGCGTGGACTCCGCGTCCTTCGGGAGCCAGCTCGCGGCCTCGTTGTCCTGCGCGTCGGTGAGCTTGCCGGCGAGGGGGCCGAGCAGCGCGAGTGCCCCCAGCCAGAACGCGATGACGACGTACTTCACGTAACGGTGGGTGACCCACCCGGCGACCTTGGCCATGACACGTCCCCTGATCGGTGTCGGAAGTGTGGGATCGCGCCCACGAGCGGGGCGCCACGACACACACTGACGAATCAGGAGCAACGGGGACTATCCGGGATACCCCCCATTGTCAGGTGGGGTCTCCCTGAGTCAGCCGGGGTACCTGTCAGGGGCGAGCTAGCTGACGAGCCGGCTGCGAAGCTCGACGACGTCGAACGGTTCGAAGGTCGTGGTGGTGAACGCGGTGCCCGGGATGTCGCGCCATTCGCGGTCGGGGTCGTCGTCGACGCGGTACTTGCCCTTCCACGTGGTGGTCATCGTGACGTGGGCGGTCAGCTCGTCGGCGTAGGTGTGCGTGACGTCGAACGCCGGATAGGGAGCGCCGGGGTCATCAGTCACCAGCGTCGTGCCGTCACCGAAATCCCATGCGTACTCGACCGGGTAGGCGTCGACGTCGATGCCGTAGTCCAGCAGCGACGTGCGGAACGTGCGGTGCTGCGGATTGGCGTAGACGATCAGGGCCTTGTTGACCAGCGCCTCCGCGCCGGCTGGCTGGCGATGCGCTTCCAATGGCTCGATGGTGAGGCGTCGAAGGTCCTGCTCGGTCAACGTTGGTAGGAGGTCGTCAGGGCACGCCCACCCAGCGCGCATCTGCCATAGCGACCATTCGTTACTGGTGGGTGAGGGTCGTGTACGGACCCACAGGGGCTCGACGGGAGTGTCGCCCTCGCAGTACGGGACGTGAACCGTGCCATTTGGAGGAGCGCACGGACCACCAATGGCTGGGGTGAGGTACTCCGAGTTCACGTTGCACAGCGGTGCACGTGCGTACTGCCGCAGAGGATCAGGCTGTGCATTCCACGCGCGCAGTTCCTGCTCGCCCTCGAATGCGTCGACAAGGACGACCTTGTCCTCCCCCATCTGTGACTTCGCAGAGGCCACGGTGGGTGTCGTGGCCAGCAGGACCGCCCCCGAGACCAGGACTGCGGAGGCTCGTCGGCCCCACCTCACGGGTTCTTGCCCCAGTCGTCGACCTGCACGCCGTTCACGACCCACGAGCTCCCGGTCCAGGCCAGACTGAAGTTGGCCTTGTAGGAGAGCGTCTCGGGGAAGTCCTCGACCACGGTGCCGTCTGGCGCGACCGTCTGTGACGGCGTTTCGATGTACTCGATGCCGACGACGAACTCTCCGGCGCCCACGTCGAACCCGGACGTGAACCCGAGCTCGAAGGCGCCGCCCTCGCCGTGGTTCCCGGCGTCGTGGATCTCCGAGACGAAAGCGCGAACGCTCGAGCAGTACGAGCACGGCTCGCCGCTGAGGGCATCCCAGGCTTCCAGGTCGCCGGTAGCGACGACGTAGGGGAAGAGCGAGAGGAAGTAGCGCGCGACGGCCTTCGCGTTCTCCTCTGTGGGCGGACCCTCCAGCGCGGCGGGTCGTGCCGGTGGAACCCTGACGTCCAGGGCCGCGCCGGTCGGCACATCCGTCGCACTGGCGGTCGGCTGGAGTGCGGCCGGGGACGGGTCCGCGGCGGCGGTCGCTGGTGCCGCCGACTGCGTGGCGTCGACAGGGTCAGCGCGCGCGCCGGTGCAGGCCGTGAGCGTCGACAACGCGAGCGCGAGCAGGAGCGCGAGCGATCGGCGGGGCATGGGTGGAAAGTACACAACTCGGGCACGCGACGTGCCGGGTGGTCCGTGTGGATGTGGACAACCGTCCTCGCGCCCGCCCCGGAGCGTCGCCTCGCGGCTGGTGGTGCACCGTCCGCGGCGACCTCCCGTGGGTCACGGCGGCGGGGGTCATCGACTTGACGAGGTCGACGAGCCGCTGCGAAGCGCCACCGCGCAGCTCATCGCTGTCGAGCCAGCTCGCGAGGATCACGACGCCGCCGTCGTGGAGCGTGAACGACACGTCGGCGGGGAGGGCCCCTGAGCGCGGTGTCCGCTGCGACGTCCTCGAAGGGCTGGAGATCGGCTCCCGTGGAGGCGGGATGTCCCTGATCTTCCCGAGGGAGGTCTCAGGAGGTGAGAGCGCCGGTGAGCGGCGAACCCCGTCGTGGGCCGGCCCAACCCGGAGTCACCGCTAGAACGACGACGAAGAGTGCACCGGCGAGCGTGCCCGCCACTCGCCGCGGGTTCGTCACTTCTTCCCGCCGAACTCTGTGGCCTTCCCCGCCTCTACGGTCCACGCCGATCCCGACCAGTGCAGTCTGAGAACAGCCTTCATCGAGTAGGTGTCTGGGAAGTCCTCGACCAACGAACCGTCGGGCGCGACCGTGCGCGACGGCGTCTCCACGTACTCGATGCCGACGGTGAAGTCCCCGTCGTCCTTCCTGATCCCCGACGTGAAGCCCAGCTCGTACGCGCCTCCGGTGCCGTGATTGCCCGCGTCGTGTATCTCGGTGACGATGCCGCGGAGGTGCTTGCAGTACTTGCACCCTTGGCCGCTCAGGGCATCTATGGCGGCGAGGTCCCCCGTGGCCACGGCATAGGGAAACAACGAGAGGAAGTAGCGGCCGACCGCCTTCGCGTTCTCCTCGCTTGCGGGGCCGTCCAAGGCTTCAGGGCGGGCGGGTGGCGTGGACACGCGCTGCGCGTCGGTGGCCGGGGTCGGCGTGGGAGTTGATGCCGGTGCGGTCGGGGCCGACTGCGTCGCCGAGGTGGCCGTGCTCGACGGGGTGGCGCTCGCGGACGGGTCCGGGCTCGGGGAGGTGCAGGCCGCAAG
Source organism: Cellulomonas persica (assembly GCF_007989825.1). Taxonomy (GTDB): domain Bacteria; phylum Actinomycetota; class Actinomycetes; order Actinomycetales; family Cellulomonadaceae; genus Cellulomonas; species Cellulomonas persica. The sequence goes on from NZ_BJUA01000004.1 coordinate 27,995, forward strand.
GGCAAGTGCCGCGACAGCGATCGTCAGCAGCGTGCGAGTCCGGAGCACGCGTGGAAACTATCCAACTCGGACACATGGTGGGCCGGGTGGTCCGTCCGGGTGTGGAAAACCCCCGTCCGCGGTGGACATGTTCGAGTACGCGCGTCATGAGGAGGGCCCGTGTCGTCGTGCCTGCTGTGCGGGTTCTCGTGGTGCGATGGCCGCGCTTGCGGTCGCGAACAGCGTGAGCACGTGTGACCCGGCGATGAGAGCAAGCCGCGACGCCTCCTCACTCCGGTTCGCCCCAGGTCTCGACGTCGACGCCGTTGACCACCCAGGACGAGCCGGTCCAGCTCAGACTGATGTTGGCCTTCATCGAGTTCCGGTCGGGATAGTCCGCCACCACCGTCCCGTCCGGAGCGACCGTCTGAGACGGGGTCTCGAAGTACTCGAGTCCCACGATGAACTCACCGTTCCCGAGCGCGAAGCCCGAGGTGAACCCGAGCTCGAACGCCCCGCCCGTGCCGCGGTTCCCGGCATCGTGGATCTCGGCGACTGCGTCGCGAAGGCTCTGGCAGTACTTGCAGGACGGTCCGCTGAGTGCGTCCCAAGCCTCGAGGTCCCCGGTCGCGACGGCATACGGGAAGAGAGACATGAAGTACCGGCCGACCGCCTTCGCGTTCTCCTCGCTGGCCGGACCGTCTAGGGCTTCGGGGCGGGCGGGCGGCGTGGTCGCGTCCTGCGCGTCGGTGGCCGGGGTCGCGGATGGAGTCGGCGGTGCCGGTATGGAGGTCGAAGGCGGTGACTGTGTCACCGACACCGAATGCGAGGTTGCGGCGCTCGCGGACGGGTCCGGGCTCGGGGAGGTGCAGGCCGCGAGGGTGAGTGCCGCAAGAGCGATCGTCAGCAGCGCGCGCGTCCGGAGCATGCGCGGAAACTACCCAGCGCGGACACGTGGTGGGCCGGGTAGTCGGTCGGGGATGTGGACAACCGTCCTCGTGCTGGGCGCAGGCCGGTCGGGGCGGGGTTTCACGCCTGCGGCGAACACGGGCCTATCGGCCACGGGTGCGCCGTTAGCATCGAACAACGCCGCATCGTCGTCGGCCCCGGCGCTCCCCACCGAAGCCGGGACAGGACGACGAGCACGCCGCTCGTGAGGAGTGCACATGTTCGAGAGATTCACGGACCGAGCCCGTCGCGTGGTCGTCCTCGCCCAGGAAGAGGCGCGGATGCTCAACCACAACTACATCGGCACCGAGCACATCCTCCTGGGCCTGATCCACGAGGGTGAGGGTGTCGCGGCCAAGGCGCTCGAGTCGCTCGGGATCTCGCTGGAGGCCGTGCGCGCTCAGGTGCAGGAGATCATCGGCGAGGGGCAGCAGGCGCCGAGCGGGCACATCCCGTTCACGCCGCGCGCCAAGAAGGTGCTGGAGCTGTCGCTGCGCGAGGCGCTGCAGCTCGGCCACAACTACATCGGCACCGAGCACATCCTGCTCGGGCTCATCCGCGAGGGTGAGGGTGTCGCCGCCCAGGTGCTGAACAAGCTGGGCGCGGACCTCAACCGCGTGCGCCAGCAGGTCATCCAGCTCGTGTCGGGCTACCAGGGCAAGGAGCCGGTCGCCGCCGGTGGGCCGCAGGAGGGTCAGCCCTCGGGCTCGGCCGTGCTCGACCAGTTCGGGCGCAACCTGACGCAGGCCGCGCGCGACAACAAGCTCGACCCGGTCATCGGGCGCGAGAAGGAGATCGAGCGGGTCATGCAGGTGCTGTCCCGCCGCACCAAGAACAACCCGGTGCTGATCGGCGAGCCCGGCGTCGGCAAGACGGCCGTGGTCGAGGGTCTGGCGCAGGACATCGTGCGCGGGGACGTGCCCGAGACGCTCAAGGACAAGCAGCTCTACACGCTGGACCTGGGCGCGCTCGTGGCCGGCTCGCGCTACCGCGGTGACTTCGAGGAGCGCCTGAAGAAGGTGCTCAAGGAGATCCGCACGCGCGGCGACATCATCCTGTTCATCGACGAGATCCACACGCTCGTCGGCGCGGGTGCGGCCGAGGGCGCGATCGACGCCGCGTCGATCCTCAAGCCGATGCTCGCCCGCGGTGAGCTGCAGACGATCGGCGCGACGACCCTCGACGAGTACCGCAAGTACGTCGAGAAGGACCCGGCCCTGGAGCGTCGCTTCCAGCCGATCCAGGTCAGCGAGCCGAACCTGCAGCACGCGATCGAGATCCTCAAGGGTCTGCGTGACCGGTACGAGGCGCACCACCGTGTCTCGATCACGGACGGCGCGCTCGTCGCGGCCGCGACGCTCGCGGACCGGTACGTCAACGACCGCTACCTGCCGGACAAGGCGATCGACCTGGTCGACGAGGCGGGCGCGCGTCTGCGCATCCGTCGCATGACGGCCCCGCCGGAGCTGCGCGAGCTGGACGAGGAGATCGCCGCGACGCGTCGCGACAAGGAGTCGGCGATCGACGAGCAGGACTTCGAGAAGGCCGCGCGTCTGCGTGACCAGGAGAAGCAGCTCGGCCTCAAGCGCGTCGAGAAGGAGAAGGCCTGGAAGTCGGGCGACCTCGACGCCGTCGCGGAGGTCGACGAGGAGCTCATCGCCGAGGTGCTGGCGAACGCCACGGGCATCCCGGTGTTCAAGCTCACCGAGGAGGAGTCCAGCCGTCTGCTCCACATGGAGGAGAACCTGCACAAGCGGGTCGTCGGCCAGGACGCCGCCATCAAGGCGCTCTCGCAGGCCATCCGCCGCACGCGGGCGGGCCTCAAGGACCCGAAGCGTCCCGGTGGGTCGTTCATCTTCGCCGGCCCCACGGGCGTCGGGAAGACCGAGCTCGCCAAGGCGCTCGCGGAGTTCCTGTTCGGTGACGAGGACGCGCTCATCCAGCTCGACATGTCCGAGTTCTCGGAGAAGCACACCGTCTCGCGTCTGTTCGGCTCGCCCCCCGGGTACGTCGGGTACGACGAGGGTGGTCAGCTCACCGAGAAGGTGCGTCGCCGGCCGTTCTCCGTCGTCCTGTTCGACGAGGTCGAGAAGGCGCACGCGGACATCTTCAACTCGCTGCTGCAGATCCTCGAGGACGGTCGCCTGACCGACTCGCAGGGCCGCGTCATCGACTTCAAGAACACCGTCATCATCATGACGACGAACCTCGGCACGCGGGACATCGCCAAGGGCGTCATGACGGGGTTCCAGGCCGGTGGCGAGCTCGCGACCGACTACGAGCGCATGAAGGCGAAGGTCAACGACGAGCTCAAGCAGCACTTCCGGCCTGAGTTCCTCAACCGCGTCGATGACGTGGTGGTCTTCCCGCAGCTCTCGCAGCCGGAGATCTTCCAGATCGTCGACCTGATGATCGCGAAGCTCGACCTGCGTCTGCGCGACAAGGACATGGGCATCGAGATCACGCCCGCGGCCAAGAAGTTGCTGTCGGAGAAGGGTTACGACCCGGTGCTGGGTGCTCGGCCGCTGCGCCGTGCGATCCAGCGGGACATCGAGGACGCGCTGTCCGAGAAGATCCTGTTCGGCGAGCTCAAGGCCGGTCAGCTCGTGATCGTCGACGCCGAGGGCGAGGGGCTCCTCGGGGAGTTCACGTTCCGCGGCGTCCCGCGCGGGACGGTCGACCGCGAGCCCGTTCCCGTCGGGGCGTCCGCGGGGACGCCGGGCTCCGGCCGGGACCTGCCCGCGGCGCCGCCCATCGCGGCGTCGGGTGACGGAGGCTCGGGCCTGCAGCCCGCCTGACGCACCGCATGCACCACCGACGAGGGCCGGAGCCGACGCGCTCCGGCCCTCGTCGCGTGTCCGGCCCCGTCGCGGGCCCCGGCAGCCGTGCTGACGGGCGAGAGTCGTGCGGCGTCATGCGGGGTCGTCAGCAATCGGGTGAGTCGTCAGCGAGAGGTGACGACTCACCCCGTCGCTGACGACCGACGGTGCCGTTGTCGCGACCGGCCGGGGCTCGACCGGTGACGGACGAGGGAGCACCATCGTCGTCGTGGACCCGCGTGCGTGCCGACCCGGTGACGGCGCCGTCCGTGCGCGGCGCGCGCCACGGCTCCGGCATGCCCCCTGGCGAGCACGGCGGGCGATCGTCGCCGTCGTGCTCGCGGCGGTCGTCGGGACGGCCGGCGTGGCGTGCAGCCCGGCGGACGACGAGGCCCCGACGCCGAGGTCCGCGACAGGCGCCGCGACGAGCCCTGCGACGCCGTCCTCTCCGCTCCCCGCGGAGGTGCTGGCGGGGCTCGGTGTGTCGATCGCGCAGGCGCGGCTCGACCGCGAGCGGCGGGTGGTGCAGGTACGCGTCGCGAACTCCTCGGGTGTCGACGTGACCGTCGTCGAGGCGCGCCTCGTCGCTCCGGGCGCCACCGGGAGGGCGGTCTCGACCCGCGAACGGGCCGTCCGCAGCGGGGTGGACCGCGACCTGTCCGTCGCGCTCGGAGCGCCCCGGTGCGACGGGCCGACGAGCGCGCCGGCGGGTGACGCGAGCGTCGAGCTCGACGTCGTGGCCGACGACGGGCGCTCCGGCTCGTGGCGCGGCACGCCGGAGGACCCGAACGGCGTGCTGACCCGCATCCGGCGCGAGGACTGCGCGGCGCTCACGGTCGCCTCCGGTGCCCGCCTGACCCTCGACCCGGACGTCGTCCTCACCGAGCCGACCGACGGCGGCCGGCTGACGGGATCCGTCACGCTGCGGCTCGAGCCCGTGCCGGGCGGGCCGCGCGTCGAGGTGCTCCAGGTCGACGGCACGACGTTGCTCACGCCGTCGGGCGGTGCGGCGTCCTGGCCGCTGACGCTCGACTCGGCGGACGGACCGGCCGAGGTGACGCTCGCGTTCGAGCCCGCGCGCTGCGACGCGCACGCGGTCGCCGAGGACAAGCGCGGCACGTTCCTGGGCGTGCGGGCGCGGGTCGACGGGGTCGATCAGGAGGTCGTCTACCTGCCGCCCGGGGACGCGCTGCGGGGCGCGATCCGCGCGTACATCGGCACCGCGTGCGGCTGGCCCGATCCGTGACGCCGATCGGTGCTCGACGGACGAACGGCCCGCGCACAGTGTCGGCGGCAGGTGCCAGGATCGCGACATGACCAGCAACGACGCTGACCACGGACCCAACGCGCAGGACGGGACGGCCGCCGGCGACCGCCCGGTGCTGCCGCGCAGCACACCCGAGGAGCAGGGGATCGACCCGCGCGGCGTCGCGGCGCTCGTCGACGCGCTCGCGCGCGGCTTGCCCGAGCAGGAGCTGCGCTCGCTCGTCGTCGTGCGGCACGGGCACGTCGTGGTCGAGGGCGCCCGTGCTCCGTACGCGACCGACCGCCTGCACGCGCTGTACTCCTTGAGCAAGACGTTCACGGCGACCGCGGTCGGACTCGCCGTGGCCGAGGGTCGGCTGGGGCTCGACGACGCGGTCGTCGACCTCGTGCCCGACGAGGTCCCCACGAGCGGGCTGTCCGACGACGAGCGCGTACGGCTCGGGCGGCTGACCGTCCGCCACCTGCTGACGATGCGCTCGGGTCACGAGGTCGAACCGGAGATCTTCCCGTCCCGGCGGTGGGTCGCCGCGTTCCTCGCGGCGCCGCTCGCGCACGAGCCGGGCACGCACTTCCTCTACAACACCTCGGCGACCTACGTGCTCGCGGCGCTCGTCGAGCGGGCGGTGGGCTGCGGCCTGCTCGACTACCTGCGCCCGCGGGTGCTCGACCCGCTCGGGTTCGGCCCGGCCACGTGGGAGGTCTCGCCCGAGGGTCACGCCGTGGGCGGGTTCGGGCTCTCGGCGGCGCCCCGGGATATCGCGGCGTTCGGTGAGCTCCTGCTGCGGGACGGCGTCTGGCGCGGGCGGCGGCTGCTGCCGGAGGGCTGGGTCGCGCTCGCGACGCAGGCGCACGTCCCGCCGGGCACCGCCCCTGGCGACGAGCGCAGCGACTGGGCGCAGGGCTACGGATTCCAGATGTGGCGCTCGCGGCACGGTGTCCGCGGCGACGGCGCGTTCGGGCAGTTCTGCCTGGTGCTGCCCGAGCAGGACGTGGTCGTCGCGATGTCGTCGGCGGTGCGCGACATGCAGGCCCCGCTCGACGCGGTGTGGGAGCACCTGCTGCCCGCATGCGGTGACGCGCCGCTCCCGCCGGACGACGAGGGACGCGCCGAGCTGGACCGTGCGTTCGCGGACCTGCAGGTGACGTGGCCGCAGGGTGACGCGACGTCGCCCGTGGCGGCGCGGCTCGACGGGCGACGGGTCGTGTTCGACCCGAACCCGCTCGGTGTCACGCACGCCACCGTCACGTTCGGCGACGAGCACGACCGCCTCGAGCTGCGTCACGAGGGAGAGTCGGTCGCGCTCGTCGTCGGGCACGACGAGCCGGCGCTCGGGGTGGTGCCGCCGCGCTACCCCGGCATGCCCGGACCGGAGCCCGTCCTCGCGCACGCGGTGTGGACGGCGCGCGACGAGTACGTCGTGACGGTCCGTGCGCTCGAGGACACCCCGGTGCTCACGGTGACCGCGAAGGTGACGGGCGACCTGGTGGAGGTGACGCCGCGGGTCAACGTGTCGTTCGGACCCACCGAGCTGCCGGCCCTGCGGGGTGTGCTGGCCGACCGCACCTGACGGCTCCGGTGGCCGTGGCGCACCTGCGGCCGTCGCGACTGACAGGATTGCGGCCATGCAGCACCTGGTCGTGATGGGGGTCGCCGGCTCCGGCAAGACGACGGTCGCGCTCCTGCTCGCGGAGCGGCTCGGCTGGACGTTCGCGGAGGCGGACGACTTCCACCCCGAGGCGAACGTCGCGCTCATGGCGGCGGGCACACCGCTGACCGACGAGGACCGCGCGCCGTGGCTCGCGTCGATCGCGCAGTGGATCTCGCAGCGGGACGCCGAGGGCGTGAGCACGGTCGTCACGTGCTCGGCGCTGCGCCGCGCCTATCGCGACGTGCTGCGCGGCGCGGCGGGCGACGTGCGGTTCGTGCACCTCGCGGGGGATCCCGAGGTCATCGCGATGCGCATGGCGGCGCGCACCGACCACTTCATGCCGACGTCGCTGCTGCCGTCGCAGCTCGCGACGCTCGAGCCGCTGGAGGCCGACGAGGCCGGGGTCGTCGTCCCGATCGGGCCGCCGCCCGCGCAGGTCGTCGACGAGGCGCTGCACGCGTTGGGGCTGGACGCGGACGGAGCCTGAGCCCGCCATACGGACGTGCGCCGGACGTGCGACACGTGTCGCACGGCGTGTCGCGGGGCGTTTCACTGCAGTCGAGGAATCGCTGTCTCATTCGGCGTGCGTCGCATTGACCCTATTTGCCCGAACCTCTAGCGTTCGGGGTGCGCTCGACGGCGAGAGCGCGTCCAGGCGGGCATGGTCTCGGTGGCCGGTCGCCTTCACGATCGTCCGTGCTGATCAGTCGTGATGCGCGGGACGAGCGTGGGGCGGATCAGGTTCCAAGCGATGGGGCGTGCGTCGAGTGCGGTTTATTTGACACGCGCACAATTGCCTCGATGTTCGTCGGCACGACGACCGGGGCAGGTTATGGGAATACACCACATGCCATTCTTCGCACGACCTTGCGGCGCCGGCGCATTACGCGCGCCTTTCCCTCCGCGCGGCGCGGACGTGCCCGCATGACCGCGGTCCAGGAGGCCCAGGCCCAGCCAGTCGTCGCTCCGCCGACGCCCGCGACGAGCCGGCGTGCGACCCTCGTCGACCTGTTCCGGTTCGTCGGGGTGCAGCGCGGGTTCGTCGGCGTCGTGCTCGGGCTCGGCGTCCTGACCGCGGCGACGACGCTCGCCCAGCCTGCGCTCGTCGGGCGCGTGCTCGAGCTCGTCGCGGACGGGGAGCCGGTCGGACGGCTGCTGGTCGTGCTCGCGGCCGTCGTCGTCGGTGGGGGAGTGCTCAGCGGCGTGCAGCACTACCTGGTGCAGCGGACCGCGGAGGGTGCGGTGCGGGCGTCGCGGCGCAGGCTCGTCGCGCACCTGCTGCGGCTGCCGGTCGCAGAGATCGACCGTCGTCGCACGGGAGACCTCGTGGCGCGCGTCGCCAACGACACGAGCGTGGTGCGGTCCGCGCTCACGCAGGGCTTCGTCGAGAGCATCGCGGGGGTGTTCACGCTCCTCGGCGCGATGATCGCCATGCTGCTGCTCGACCCGATGCTGCTGCTCGTCGCGTTCGTCGTCGCGCTCGTGGCGGTGGCGTGCGTCGCCGCGGTCACGCAGCAGCTCGAGCGTTCGAGCCACGGGCTGCAGCGCGCGGTCGGCGAGCTCGGCACCGCGACCGACCGTGCGCTGCGCAGCGTGCGGACGGTGCGCGCCGCGAATGCGACGGAGAACGAGACGGCGCGCGTCGTCAGTCGCGTCGACCACGCGTGGAAGGTCGGCCTCGACGTCGCCTGGGTCACCGCGCTCGTCTCACCCCTGTCGAGCATCGCGACGCAGGTGTGCTTCCTCGCCGTGCTGGGCCTCGGTGGCTGGCGCGTCGCGACCGACCACCTGACGGTCGCCGAGCTCGTGCAGTTCATCCTGTACCTGTTCCTGCTGATCCTGCCGCTGGGCCGGATCGTCGGGACCGTCGGTGCGGTCGGCGAGGCGCTGGGCGGGCTCTCGCGCATCGGTGAGGTGCTCGACGTCCCGGAGGAGGACGAGGGCGCGACCAGGCTCGCGTTCGCGGGAGCCCGGCCGAACCCGGACCTGGCGCTCGTGCTCGAGAACGTCTCGTTCCGCTACGACGACGGCCCCGCCGTCCTCGACCGGCTCACGTTCGCGGTCCGACGAGGGCAGCGCGTCGCGGTCGTCGGGCCGTCGGGCGCCGGCAAGAGCACCCTGCTCAACGTGCTCGTGCGGCTGTACGACCCGGTCGCGGGCGTCGTGAAGGTCGATGGCCAGGACGTGCGGGAGCGCACCCGCTCGCAGGTGCGCGCCGGCGTCGGCTACGTCGAGCAGGACGCCCCGGTGCTCGCCGGCACGCTGCGCGACAACCTCACGCTCGCAGTCCCCGCGACCGACGCCGAGTGCCGCACCGCGCTCGCCGACGTGAACCTGCTCGACGTGCTGGACCGGTCACCGGACGGGCTGGACGCGCAGGTCGGCGAGGGCGGCGTGATGCTCTCGGGCGGCGAGCGTCAGCGCCTCGCGCTCGCCCGCGCGCTGCTGGCCCGGCCGACGACGCTGCTGCTCGACGAGTCCACGTCGCACCTCGACGGGCTCAACGAGGCGCGTGTGCGGGACCTCATCGACAGCCAGTCCGCGGGATGCACGCTCGTCGTCGTCGCGCACCGCCTGTCGACGGTCGTCGACAGCGACGTGATCCTCGTGATGGACCGCGGACGCCTGGTCGCCCAAGGCACGCACGAGGAGCTGCTGCGCACGTCGCGGCTCTACCGCGAGCTCGCGCGCACCCAGCTCGTGCGCTGACCGGCCTCGTGTGCTGACCGGCCTCGTGCGCTGAGCGGCCTCTGGTGCTGACCGGCGTCGTGCGCTCACGCGCGTCGGGCCGGTCCGCTCAGGCGGCAGGTGGGGTCGTGCTGCTGCGGACGACGAGCTCGGTCGCGAGGTCGATCCGCAGGTTCGCAGGGCGCGCACCCCCGGCGATCTCGAGCAGCATGCGCGCCGCGGTCGCGGCCATGTCCGCGAGCGGCTGCCGCACGGTCGTCAGACCGGGCTGGACCCACTCGGTGACGGGCAGGTCGTCGTAACCGACCACCGACACGTCCTCGGGCACCCGCAGTCCCAGCTCGCGGGCCGCGCGGATCACGCCGAGCGCCTGGAAGTCGGCGCCCGCGAAGATCGCGGTCGGGCGGTCGGGGCGGCTGAGCAGCTCGTGCCCGTGCTCGTACCCGCCGTCGACGAAGAAGTTGCCCCATCGGACCAGGTCGGCGTCGTACGCGAGCCCGGCCTCGTCGAGCGCGGACCGGTAGCCGTCGACGCGTGCGCGCGAGCACAGCACGTCCCGCGGGCCCGACACCACGCCGATGCGCCGGTGGCCGAGCTGCAGCAGGTGCCGGGTCGCCGCGAGGCCGCCCGCCCAGTTCTGCGAGCCGACGACCGGCACGCCCGCGGGCTGCTCACCTGCGGTGTCGACCACCACGAACGGGATCGAACGGCTCTTGAGCTGCGCCTGCTGCGCCGCGTCGAGCTCGGACAGCACGAAGATCACACCGCGCGGCCGGCGGGCCAGCACGTCGTCGAGCCACTCCTGCGGCGGACGGTGCTCACCGCCGAGCTCGGACAGGACCACGCCCACCCGCGCGGGGCCGGCGACTGTCTCGACACCCTTGATGATCTGCAGCGCCCAGGGCGAGTCCAGCTCGTGGAAGACCAGCTCGATGAGCCCGGACCCGGTGCCGGACGCCGACCGCCGACGCCGGTAGCCGTGGCGCTCGATGACTTCCTCGACGCGCGCACGCGTCGCGGCGGCGACGTCGGACCGGCCGTTGAGCACCTTGGAGACCGTGGGGACGGAGACACCGGCCTCGGCGGCGATCGCGGCGATCGTGGTCTGCGATCCGCGTCCGCCACCGTCGGCGTCGTGGGTCGGGCTCGTGGCACTCATGCCGTGTGCGGGCGTCACGACGTCCACGTCGGCGTACGGGCCGTCCTGCCCGGTCGTCGTCATGTGGTCCTCCTGTGTCCGGGGCGACGGTAGCACCGCACGACGAGCCGCCGGAGGGGGCTCGCGGAGCGGTCACGGACTCGAGGGGCGGGTCGGCCTGCGAGGATGGGCGCGTGCTCCACCTGGTCTACTTCGAGCCGCGCATCCCCGGGAACACGGGCAGCGCGATCCGCCTGGCAGCCGGCACCGGTTCGACCCTGCACCTCGTCGAGCCGCTCGGGTTCGACCTGAGCGAGGCGAAGCTGCGGCGGGCCGGTCTGGACTACCACGACCTCGCGCACGTCGTCGTGCACCCGGACCTGGAGGCGCTGCTGGCCGCGCTGCCCGGGCGCGTGCTCGCGTTCACGACGAGCGCGCCCCGCTGGTACACGGAGATCGAGTACCGCGACGACGACGTGCTGCTGTTCGGCCCCGAGCCGACCGGGCTGCCGCCCGAGGTGCTCGCGCACCCGCGGGTCGTGCAGCAGCTGCGCATCCCGATGCTCGCGGGACGTCGGTCCATGAACCTGACCAACGCCGCGTCGGTCGCCACGTACGAGGCGTGGCGCCAGCTCGGCTTTCCCGGCGGGGCGTGATGGCGGACTCGTCGCCCATCGAGAGCGTCGACCGCGCGCTGCAGGCGCTCGCGCTGCTCGCAGACGCGGGCCCGCGCGGGCTCGTCCTCGCCGAGGTCGCCGCGCGCCTCGACATCCACAAGACGACGGCGCACCGCACCCTGGCCGCGCTGCGGTACCGCGACTTCGTCACGCAGGACGCCACCACCGGTGCGTACGCACTGGGTGGTGCGGCGATCGCGCTGGGGGAGTCGTACCTGGCCGGCGACAACCTCTCCGTGTCGCTGCACCCGGCCCTCGTCGCACTCTCACGGGACGTCGCCGAGCTCGTGCACCTGGGCGTGCTCGTCGGCACCGAGATCGTCTACCTCGACAAGGTCGAGCCCGCCCGGGCCGTGCGCGTGTGGTCGCAGGTGGGCCGCGCGATCCCCGCGGTGCGCACCGCGATGGGCCGGGCGCTGCTGGCGTTCCGCGGCATCGACCGCGCGCAGCTCGCGGGGTACGCGCCCGCGGCGGACGTCGACCGGGTGTGGGTCGAGCTCGAACGTGCGCGGACGCTGGGCCGAGCCGTCGAGGACCAGGAGAACGAGCCGGGTATCGGGTGCGTGGCGGTCCCCGTCCTGCGGGGCGACGTCCCCGTGGCGGCCGTGAGCGTGACCGCGCCGGTCGAGCGCCTGGACGACGAGCGCGTCGCGGAGATCCACCGCCGCATGCTCGCGACCCTCCCGCCCCTCCTCCCCCCGACCCTCCACCTCCCCACCGCCCACCCCTGACCCCCACCCCCGCCACGAGACCCTGAAGCCCCGCACCCCGTCGACGTCCGACGCCCGCCCACGCCCCCGCAGCCCGCACCCGAACTGCCCACCTGCCCGGCACCGGGCCGGTCACCGAACGCCCGCCACCTGACTCGCTCGCACCCACCGCGCCGCCCCACGCGAGTCCCCGGCCCGTTGCGTGCAGGGATGAAGGCAGGTTGGGCACGCGTGGCGTGCACGTCGGCTGCATCCATCCCTGCGTCGAGCGGTGGCGGGGCGAGAGGCGCCGCGTGCGGCGGGGGGTGTGGACCGGCGGTACGGGCCATGCGAGGATGTTGCGGGTAGCGATATGCACATTGCGGCTAGCGCAACGGAGGTCCGGTGGGAGCGCTCGACGAGCTGGCGCAGCATCGGCTCGTGCCCGTCGTCGTGATCGACGACGCCGCCGACGCCCCGACCCTGGGTGCGGCGCTCGTCGCCGGCGGGCTGCCGGTCGCCGAGATCACGTTCCGGACTCGCGCAGCAGCCGACGCGATCCGGGCCCTCGCGGACCGGGGCGACGTGCTCGTCGGCGCCGGAACCGTGCTCACCACGGCGCAGGTCGACGTGGCGGTGGCGGCCGGTGCGCAGTTCGTCGTGTCGCCGGGGACGAGTCCGGCGGTCGTCGAGCGGTGCCACGAGCACGGGGTCGCGGTGCTGCCGGGGGCGGTGACCGCGAGCGAGGTGCAGACCGCGATCGAGCTCGGCCTGGACGCCGTCAAGTTCTTCCCCGCGGGCACCAGCGGCGGGGCTGCGGCGATCGAGGCCCTCGCGGCGCCGTTCGCCGACATGCGCTTCGTCCCGACCGGCGGGGTCGGCCCGGCGAACCTGGCGCAGTACCTCGCGCTGCCGGCCGTCGCGGCAGTCGGTGGCTCCTGGATGGTGCCGCGCGACCTCGTCGGCGACCGCGCCCACGACGCGCTGCGCACGCTCGTCGTCGACGCGGTCGCCCTGGCCGACCACCTCCGCCCGCTCGCCCGCACGTGACAGGCAGGCCCACGCGGGCGCTCGCCAGGATCGACCGACACCGGAAGTAGGACATGACGCAGACCCGGCTCGACCTCCGCTCCGCTCAGGACACGCGCTACGACGTCGTCGCGCTCGGCGAGGTCATGCTCCGGCTCGACCCGGGCGAGGGGCGGATCCGCACGACGCGCGCGCTGCGGGTGTGGGAGGGCGGCGGCGAGTACAACGTCGCACGCGGCCTGCGCCGGACGTTCGGGCTGCGCGCCGCGGTGGTCACCGCGCTCGCGGACAACGAGGTCGGACGGCTCGTCGAGGACTGCATCCTGGCCGGCGGTGTCGACACGTCGCTGATCCGGTGGGTCCCGTACGACGGCGTGGGCCGCGAGGTGCGCAACGGCCTGAACTTCACCGAGCGTGGCTTCGGGGTGCGCGCGGCCGTCGGGGTGAGCGACCGTGGCCACACCGCGGCGTCCCAGCTGCGGGCCGACGACGTCGACTGGGACCACCTGTTCGGTGAGCTCGGGGTGCGCTGGCTGCACACCGGCGGCATCTACGCCGCGCTCTCGGCGACGTCGGCGCAGACGGTCCTCGCCGCGGTCCAGGCCGCGCACCGGCACGGCACGGTCGTCTCGTACGACCTCAACTACCGGCCCTCGCTGTGGCGCTCGATCGGCGGGCAGGCGCGCGCGCAGGAGGTCAACCGTCAGGTCGCGCCGTTCGTCGACGTGATGATCGGCAACGAGGAGGACTTCACCGCGGCCCTGGGCTTCGAGGTCGAGGGGGTCGACGAGCACCTGTCGCACCTGGAGGTCGACGCGTTCGCGTCGATGATCGAGCGTGTCTGCGACGCCTACCCGCACCTCGAGGTCGTCGCGACGACGCTGCGCACGGTCCGGTCCGCGACCGTGAACGACTGGGGCGCGCTCGCCTGGTCACGCGGCGAGGGCCTCGTCCACGCCACGCATCGCGAGGGGCTGGAGGTCCTGGACCGGGTGGGCGGCGGGGACTCGTTCGCGTCCGGCCTGATCTACGGGCTGCTCGAGGGCGTCGACCTCGCGACGGCGGTGGAGTACGGCGCGGCGCACGGCGCGCTGGCGATGACGACGCCGGGCGACACCTCGATGGCGACGAAGGCCGAGGTCCTCAAGCTCGCCGCCGGCGGCTCGCCCCGCGTCGACCGCTGACCGCTGGGGAGCGACGGCCCCGGCGCTCCCCAGCGGTGTCCGGGTCCAGGTCGGAGCCCTGGGGTGCCCGATGTCGCCCGGGTGAAATGTCCGGTCCGCGCATCGACGCTGCGCGGGGGCGCTGGGAGACTCGACAGCGTGTGCGCCGAGTCCTCGGTGCTCGCCCGCCGGGTGCGAGGAGGGACACCGTGAAGCACACCGCCGTCGGTGAGCTCAACGCGCGGACGGGCCTGGGCAGTGCCGTCTCCGCGCTCTCCAAGCTCGTGCTGTCGCTCAACATCCTCGTCGCCGTCGCGGGCGCCGTCGTGTTCTTCGGCGACAGGTACTGGCCGGGCTTCTCGGTCCCGTCGGCGTTCGAGGACTACCAGGGCGGGCTCGTCGGCGCGGTGTCGGCGTCGTACATCATCGTCCTGAACGCGGCCTACGACAGGTACTACGAGGCGTACGCCCGCGCGACCGAGCTCACGACCGTCGGGCACTCGATCGACGTCGGCGTGAAGGTCGGCCTGGTCGTCGCGACGATCGTCGTGCAGGCCGAGCCGGCGACGATCGTGCTCGTGACGCTCCTGCTCTACTGCCTCGACCTCGTGAGGCTCTGGGAGCTCGCCCGTTCCACGGACAGCGAGAACCCGATCCACCGGCCGCTCGTCAAGGTGTGGATCCCGAACTGCCGGCGGCACACCTATCGCCTCGTCCTGCTGCTCGTGACACAGGTGCTGATCGCGACGGGTGCCATCTACGCCATCGCCCACTGGGTGGTGCCGTCGACCGACGTCCCCACGGCGGCCGAGGTCGAGCACTTCACCGAGCTGAACCTGATCGTGTTCGACGTCTGGTTCGCCCTCTACTTGATCGTGCGGGTGCAGACGAAGTCGATCGTCGTCCGGCACCGGATCTTCTCGCAGCGAGGCCTGAGAGACCTCGACGACGCCGTCGACAAGTACTACGAGCGTGACTAGCCCGCTCGTCGACATGCTGTGGGTCGTCAGGACCCCCGTCGTCCTGCTCAGCGGCGTGCTCGCGGCGACGGCCGCGGTCCTGGCGGGTGACCCGCTGCCGGTGGCCGCACTCGTCGCCCTGTGCCTCGTGCTGGCCGGAGGCTACGCCGCGGCCGACCTCGTCGACCTGCCGGTCGACCGCGTGAGTGCGCCGCACCGTCCGCTCCCCTCGGGCCGCGTCCGGCCCGGTGCCGTGGCGGTCACGTCGAGCGTCGCGACGGCGCTCGGCCTTGCCGCCGCCCTGGGCACGGGCTCGGGACCCCTCGTGCTCTACCTGTTCGCATACGCCGCGCTGTTCGTCGTGTACGCGCGGTGGTTGCGCACGCGCTGGGTCGTCAAGGAGTCGGTCACCGTCGTCGCGTTCTCGTCGGTCGTCTTCGTCCCGGTGCTCGCGGGCGGCGCGTTCGACCGGGACGTCCTCGTGCTGCTCGCGCAGGTCGTGCTGTTCACCGCCGGACGCGAGGCCTTCATGGACGCGCGCGACGCGCGGGGCGACCGAGCCGTGGCCGACGTGACGCGACCGGGTCCCCTGGTCGCTGCCACCGGCGCGGTCGCCGCTGCGGCGTCCGTGGTCTGGGCCGCGGTCACGTGGCTCGACGGCGTCGCCGAGGCCGCGGCCATCGCGCTCGCGGGACTGTCCGCGCTGTGGCTGACCCGGAGCGTGCGCGGGTGGGCGTGGGGCGTCGCCGAGGCACTCAAGGTGGCGGCACTGTTCGTCTTCGCGACGACGATCGGGGTGCGCGTTGGCTGAGACGGGTGGCTCGACCGCGTTCGTCCTCGGGAGCGGAGGGCTGCGCGGAGCCAACCAGGTCGGCATGATGCGTGCCCTCCTCGAGCGCGGCTACGTGCCGGACCTCGTCGTGGGGAGCTCGATCGGGGCCGTCAACGGCGCGGTGCTCGCGAGCGACCCGACCGTGGCGACCCTCGACCGGCTCGAGGCGACGTGGCTCCGGTTCGCCACCATGGCAGGCGCCCTCGCTCCCTGGCTCTCCTCGCGGACGCGCGCGGCCCAGCACTTCCGGGCGCGCCTCCTCGCCCGCACCGTCGTCGAGCTGCTCGGACCCGGTGTGCGGGTGCAGGACCTCGCGGTCCCGCTCGCGGTCGTCGCGACCGACCTGCGACGATCGCGGCCCGTCGTCCTGCGCCAGGGCGACCTCGTCCAGGCGCTCCTGGCGACGGCCGCCCTGCCCGGCGTGCTGCCGGCAGTCCCGCTGGACGGTGCGCTTCTCGTCGACGGTGGACTGGTGCGCGGCGTGCCGCTCCGCGAAGCCGCCGAGCTCGGGGCCCGGCGGGTCGTGGTGCTGCGCGCCGCGGGGGCCGACGCGCCGCTCGGAGCCGCCTCCTCGGTCCGCAGCGCGCGGTGGCTCGCCTACGAGGTCGCGCGGCGCCACCAGTACGGCGCCGAGAAGGACCGACTTCCGGCCGACGTCGAGCTCGTGGAGCTGCCGTCGGGCGGGGACCTCCTGCGCGACGGCGTCTCGGTGCTCACGGACGCGCGCGCCGTCCGTCGCCGCATGACCGAGGGCTACCGCGCGGCCGGTGCTGTGCTCGACGCGAGGGAGACGAGTCGCGCGCGGGCTTCCGGCCGGTCAGGACCGGCGCCGGGTACCTCAGCGGGTCAGCGTGCGGAGGGCGGCGGTCACCGCTGAGCGGAAGGCGTGGTGGTCGCGCAGGTCCTGGCCGAAGACCGCCTCGACGCCCAGGAGCCGGTCGGCGAGGCCGGTGAGCGGGCCTGCCGCTGCGGTCGCGAGCTCGTCGGCGAGCGGGTCGTCGAGGGGGACGGTCCGGCCCGTGACGACGAGGTCGCCCGCGCAGGCCGCGCGCACGTACGCCATCCAGGCCGCGACGACGAGCGCCGCGTGCTCCGGCACCGCGCCGGCCGCGAGCCGGTCGCGGACCGTGCCCAGCACGCGCTGCGGGAGCTTGGCCGAGCCGTCCATCGCGACCTGCACGGTGGTGTGCCCGGTCGCGGGGTTGGCGAAGCGGCGCAGCACCGAGTCGCGGTAGGCGACCAGGTCGGCGCCGTCGGGGGAGTCCAGCGTGGGCAGGACGTCGGCGTCGGTGAACGCCACGGCCCACGCGTGCAGCTCCGGGTCGGTCACGGCCTCGGCGATCGTGGCGTGCCCGCGCAGCGCGCCGGCGTACGCGAGCAGCGAGTGGGTCGCGTTGAGGAGCCGGAGCTTGGCGCGCTCGTACGGCTCGACGGCGCGCGTGAGGGTCGCGCCGGCGAGCTCCCACGCGGGGCGGGGACCGGCGAACGCGTCCTCGATCACCCACTGCGTGAACGACTCCCCGACGACGAGCGCCTCGTCGGTCAGCCCCAGCAGCGCCCGCGCGCGCTCGCGGTGGGCCGCGGTCGTCGCGGGCACGATCCGGTCGACCATCGTCGACGGGAAGCGCACCGACTCCGCGACCCACGCGCGCAGGTCGTCGGCGCCGGCCGCGACGAGCAGGTCGTCGACGACGCGCGCGAGCAGGGCTCCGTTGCCCGTGAGGTTGTCGCAGCAGACGACCGTCAGCGGCCCGGCGTCCGCACGACGGCGCCGGTCGAGCGCGCGCACCAGCAGCCCGGTCGCCGAACGGGCCGCCTCGTCGCTCGCGTCGCGCAGCGCCGCGAGGTCGGCGCGGACCTGCTCGTCGGCCACGTCCGCCCGCCCGTGCGGGTCCAGGCGGTAGCCCTTCTCCGTGACGGTCAGCGTGACGACGTGCGTTCCCGGGTCGGCGACGGTCGTCAGCACGCGCGGCGTGCCGGTGCCGGGGAACACCGCCTCGCGCAGCGCGCCGACGACCCGCAGGTCCGACCGGTCCGTGTCGAGGGTGAGCACGCCGTACAGGCCGTCCTGCGGCGCGAGCTGCTCGACGACGCGCGGCGAGCGCTGCGTGACCCCGAGGACGCCCCAGCGGTCGTCGCCCGTCACGGCGGCGGCGTCCTCGGTGAGCACCGCCTGGTGCGCGCGGTGGAACGCGCCGAGCCCCAGGTGCACGACGCCCGTGCGGGCGGGCACGAGCGCGGGCCCGCGGACGTCGGGCCGTGGCAGCGCACCGGTGAGCGTCGCGCGGGACAGGCGTGCGGTCACGCGCGGTGTCCCTCGAGCTCGAGCTCGTCGTCGTACGCGTCCGCCGTCCCGCCGGCGGGTGCCGGGGCGGTCGACGCGCGCACGACGAGCTCGACGGGCAGGGGTGTGTCCGGGCCGGGCTCGTCGTCCAGGAGCCGGTCGACCGCGGCGCGGCCGAGCCGAGCGAGCGGGACCGCGATCGTCGTGAGCCGCGGGCTGCCGAGGACGGCGACCGTGTCGTCGTGCCCGACGACCGAGATCTCCTCGGGGATGCGGACGCCGCGCGAGCGCAGCCGGTCCATGAGCGCGAGCGCGACGAGGTCGTTGTGCGCGAGCACCGCGGTCACCCCGGACGCGACGACGACGTCCGCGGCGGCTGTCCCGCCGCCCCGGCTGGACGGGAAGTGGCCGAGGTCGACGACGTCGAGCCGGTGCAGCCCGTGCGCCGCGACCTCCAGGCCGTCGCGTCGACGCGCGTCGGACCAGGACCCGGCCGGGCCGCCCACGTACCCGATCCGGCGGTGCCCGAGCGCGTGCAGGTGCCGCACCGCCTGCCGCATGCCGTCCGTGTTGTCGACGACGACCGACGCGTGCGCCTCGTGCCGACGGTTCACCAGGACGAACGGTCGGTCCGCGGACAGGTGCGCCACGGCGTCGTCGGACATGCGCGGCGAGGCGAGGATCGTGCCGTCGGCCTGCGCACCGAGCTGCGCGACGAGCTCGGCCTCGAGCCGTGGGTCGTCGTCGGCGTCGGCGACGAACACGCCGTAGCCGAGCTCGCGCGCCCGCGCCTGCACACCCTTGACGAGGCTCGCGAAGAACGGGTTGGCGACGTCGGGGACGACGAGGCAGAGGTGGCCGGTGCGCCCGCTGCTGAGCTCGCGCGCGGCGCGGTTGGGCCGGTAGCCGAGCGCGTGCGCGGCCTGCTCGACGGCGGCGCGGCGTGCCGGGGCGACGAGCTCGGGATGGCTGAGCGCGCGTGAGGCGGTCGCGGGTGAGACCCCCGCGGCGAGGGCGACGTCGCGCAGGGTCGAGACCACAGGGACCTCCTCGTCCGGCGCCAGGCCGCGGCGGGCTCGGCCCGGCGTCCTGAACGCGTGTGCAGGGCCGCCACCCTAGCGACGGCTTGACCCGCTCCGCACCTGCCGTATCGCTCCGTGAACGCGCGTGCAGGGCGTTTCATCCGGGCGGCTCGTGAGCCGGTCGCGCACGGGTGCACGTGGCCGGCACTCGACGTCCGGCCGCGCGGCGTGCCGGACGTCGCGTTCCACATTGCCGCACCTGGCGAACATCGACCCGCCTAGTCTCATCGCATGGTCGGACCGGTCACGCTGAGTGACGTCGCCCGTGAGGCCGGCGTCTCGCTCGCCACCGCGTCGCGCGCGATCAACGGCAGCGCCAACCGCACCGTCGGGGCCGACCTGCGCGCGCGCGTGCTCGAGGCCGCCGAGCGCCTGCGCTACTCACCGGACGCGAACGCGCAGGCCATGGCGCGCGGCCGGACCACGTCCGTCGGGCTCGTCGTCGACGACATCGCCGACCCCTACTTCGCGACGATCGCGCGCGGCGTCGCGCACGCCGCCGGGAGGGCCGGGCTGCAGGTCATCCTCGCGAGCACCGAGCAGGACCCGTCGCGCGAGGTCGAGGTCGTCGGCCTCCTGCAGCGGCAGCGCGCCCGCGCGATCGTCATCGCGGGCGGCCGGTACGACGACGAGAGGGCGACCTCCGCGCTGCGCGAGGTCCTGACCGGTTACCGGTCGGCCGGCGGGACCGCCACGGTCGTCGGACGGCCCGTGCTCGGGACGGACGCCGTGCGGATCGCCGATGCGGAAGGTGCCCGCGCGCTCGCTCGTGCGCTCGTCGGACGCGGCTACCGCGACGTGGCGGTGCTGGGCGGGCCGGCCGCGCACGTGACTGCGCGCGAGCGTCGTGAGGCGTTCGTCGCTGAGCTCGCCGCGTCCGGGCTGCCCGAGCCGCGCGTGCTCGTAGGCGCGTTCGACCGCCAGGGCGGCGCCGAGGCCATGGCCCGCCTGCTCGCGGACGGACCCCGGCCCGAGCTGGTCTTCGCCGCGAACGACGTCATGGCACTCGGGGCGCTCACAGCCGCGCGTGCCGCGGGCCTCGTCGTCCCGGACGACGTCGCCCTGGCCGGGTTCGGCGACATCACGACCCTGCGCGACGTCGTCCCGGGGCTGACGACCGTGCGGATCCCGCTCGAGGAGGTCGGTGTCGCGGCGGTGCGTCTCGTGCTCGAGCCGGCCGCCGCGGCGCCGCGCGTCGTCCACGTCGCGACCGAGGTCGTGCTGCGCGAGTCCACACCGTCGCGCGCGTAGGCGCGCCCGGCGACGCCTGGGCTAGCGTGCACACGTTCCCGGACGAGAGGACGACGGATGACCCACGCGCCCGCCTACTGCGGCCACGACGCACGTGACCGCTCGACCACCTCTCGACGCACCGCGCGCCGCGGGCTGCCGGGTGCCGCGTGGTGACGCCGCACGGAGGGTCGGCAGCGGGCGCGACGAGCGCACCCACCCTCGACGGCGTCGAGGTGCAGGTCCGCCGCGCCGGGGTCGAGGACGCCGCGGCGCTCACGCGGCTGCGCAAGCACATGCTCGAGGCGATGGGCGTGTCCCAGCTGGAGGAGCCGGGGTGGCAGGCGACGTGCGAGCGCTGGTTCGCCGAGCGCCTGACCGAGCCGGCGCGCGTCGTCGCGTTCGTCGTCGACGGGCCGCTCCCCGACGGCACGGTCGGGCCGGTCGCGTGCGCGGCGGGTGACTTCCACGACCACGCGCCCGAGCCGTGGAACCCGTCCGGCCGGCGCGGGCACGTCTTCAACGTGTCGACCGAGCCCGACGCGCGTCGTCGCGGCTATGCGCGCGCGTGCGTCCGGGCGCTCATGCAGTGGTTCTTCGACGAGTCCGAGGTGACGCGCGTCGGGCTGGCCGCGACCGAGCACGGCCGCGCGCTCTACGAGCAGCTCGGCTTCGCCGAGCCCCACGGCCACGAGCTGGTCTGGCGCATCGCCCGCTGACCCCCTGGCGCCTCCCCGGCCGCGAGCGCGGTAGATCGGACCCGAGCGCGGGCCCGCCAGGACCGCGCTCGCGCCGGTTCGCCCGCGCTCGCGCCGCTTCTGGCGCGCTCGCGGGTGGGGTCAGGGGGCGACGAGGACGGTGCCCGCGGCGGTCACCGTCGTCGGGTAGGTGCGCAGGGGGTGGGGGTCCTTGCCGACCGCGTCGAGGCACTCGCCGGTCTCCAGGTCCCACACCTGCTTGTGCATTGGCGACGTGATCGTCGGCCGGCCCGCGCGGTCGCCGACGATCCCGCGCGAGAGCACGTTCGCGCCCGAGAACGGGTCGCGCTGCTGCACGGCCAGGACCCGGTCGTCGGCGAGGCGGAACACCGCGACCGGCACGCCGTCGAGCAGCGCGCCGGCACCGCGCTCGGGCGTGAGGTCGTCGACGTGGCAGACCTCCACGGGCGCTGACGGGGTGGTCGCGCTCGTCGTGCCCGACGGGGTGGTCGCGCTCGTCGTGCCCGACGGGGTGGGCGCGCTCGTCGTGGCCGACGGGGTGAGGCCGTGCGGCGGGGCCGTGATCGTGACGGGGACCGGCTGGCCGCGGCGCAGCTCGTAGGTGAGGTCGGGGTCGGTCGACGACGGCGCGTTGACGTACGGCGTGAACGCGGCGAGCTTGGCGGGGTCGTCGAGCGTGGCGCGCCACTCGTCGACGTAGCCCGCGACGTGCCGCTCGATCTCGGCCTCGAGCTCGGCGCCGATCCGGTCGCGGTCGTCGACGACGATCGCGCGCAGCTCGGCCATCCCGCCGGGGAAGTCCGCGACCCACGGCGCGGTGCGCTGCAGGCGGTCCGCGGAGCGGATGTAGAGCGCGAGGAACCGGTCGATGACGCGCACCAGCGTCTCGGAGTCGAGGTCCTCGGCGAGCAGCTCGGCGTGCTTCGGCGTGAAACCGCCGTTGCCGCCGACGTACACGTTCCAGCCCGCGGCGGTCGCGATCACGCCGACGTCCTTGCCACGCGCCTCGGCGCACTCGCGTGCGCACCCGGAGACGCCGACCTTGAACTTGTGCGGTGAGCGCAGGCCGCGATAGCGCAGCTCGAGCCGCACGGCCATCGAGGACGAGTCCTGCACACCGAACCGGCACCACGTCGAGCCGACGCACGTCTTCACCGCGCGCAGCGACTTGCCGTAGGCCTGCCCGGACTCGAACCCGGCGTCGACGAGCCGCCGCCAGATCGCCGGCAGCTGGTCCTGCCGCGCGCCGAACATGCCGATGCGCTGCGCGCCGGTGACGCGCGTGAACAGCCCGAAGTCGCGCGCGATCTCGGCCAGCGCGAGCAGCTTCTCGGGGCTGACCTCGCCGCCGGGCATGCGTGGCACGACGGAGTAGGTGCCGTCCTTCTGGAGGTTGGCGAGCAGGTGGTCGTTGGTGTCCTGCAGCGACGCCTGGTCGGGCTGCAGCACGTGGCCGACGCCGAGCGACGAGAGGATCGAGGCGACCACGGGTCGGCAGATCGCGCAGCCGCGGCCGGTGCCGTGCGTCGCGACGATCTGCGAGAACGTCCGTCCGGTGCCCGCGCGCACGAGCGCGAACAGCTCGGCGCGGGACATCGCGAAGTGCTCGCACATCGCATGCGACACCGCGACGCCCGCCTGCTCGAGCGAGGAGTTGACGATCTTCGTCAGCATCGGGACGCACGAGCCGCAGACGGTGCCGGCCTTGGTGCAGGTCTTGACCTCGGCCACGCTCTGGCAGCCGTGCTCGGTGACCGCGCCGCGGATCGTGCCGGCGGTGACGTTCGCGCACGAGCAGACGACGACGTCGTCGGGCAGGTCCGTGGACACGGGCGCGCCGCCCTCGGGCGCGAGGAACGCGGACGGGTCCGCGCCGAGCGGGCGGCCGAGCAGCGGACGCAACGACGAGTAGAGCGCGATGTCGCCGACGAACACGCCGCCCAGGAGCGTGCGGGCGTCGTCGGACACCACGAGCTTGCGGTACGTCCTGGCGACGGGGTCCGCGAACGTGACCTCGAGCGCGCCGGGGGTCAGCGCGAGCACGTCGCCGAAGCTCGCCGCCTCGACGCCGACGCCCTTGAGCTGGGTGCCGTCCGCGGCGCGCGTGTACGTGCGCGGGCCGCCGAAGAGCTGGCTGACGACGACGTCGGCCATCGCGTTGCCGGGGGCGACGAGGCCTGCGCACTCGCCGTCGTGCGACGCGCACTCACCGATCGCCCAGATCTGCGGGTCCGACGACCGGCACGTCGGGCCGACGAGCACGCCGCCGCGCTCCCCGATGCCGAGCCCCGCCTCACGGGCGAGGCGGTCACGCGGGCGGATGCCGGTCGAGAAGATGACGACGTCGACGTCGAGCAGCTCGCCCGTCGACAGCTCCAGTCCGGCCACGGTGCCGTCGGGACCGGGCACGACGCGCGTCGCCGCGCTCGTCGTGCGCACGTCCATGCCCTTTCCCGCGACGAGCACACGCAGGGCCTCGCCGCCGCCGGCGTCGAGCTGGACCGCCATCAGCCGGTCGGCGAACTCCACGACGGTCGCGGTCGCGCCCAGGTGCTGCAGCGCCGCGGCCGCCTCGAGCCCGAGCACGCCACCGCCGACGACCGCGCCGCGCACCGGCCGGCCCAGCGCGGCCGCGCGGTCGGCGACCCAGTCCTTGATCCGGGCGATGTCGTCGAGCGTGCGGTAGGCGAGGACCCCGGGCAGGTCGGCGCCCTCCGTACGCGGGACCCACGGCCATGAGCCTGTGGCGAGCACGAGGTCGTCGTAGGCGATCACGCGGCCGGACCGGGTGGCGACCGTGCGCGCGTCGCGGTCGATCGAGGCGACGGCGTCCCCCGTGACCAGCTCGACGCGCTCGTCGTCCCACACGGCCGGGTTCAGGGTGAGGTCGGCGGCCGTGGCGCCCGTGATCGCGTCGGACAGGTGGACGCGGTCGTAGGGCGCGTACGGCTCGTCGCCGACGACCGTCAGGTGCCAGTCGCCCTCGCGTGCGACGAGCTGCTCGGCGAAACGGTGCGCCACCATCCCCGCCCCGACGACGACCACGCGACCCGGCCTGCGCTGCTCCCTCATGCGTGCCAGTTTTCAACGGCGTCTGCCGTGGCTATCGGGCCGTACGGCCCACGCAAACGCACAGTGCTCCGCGGCCGCTCGTGAGGTCGGACGCGCCGCCGCGCAGACTCGTCGGCCCGTCTCGCGCGTACCCGTCGGGTGTTCTGTCTAGGCTCGGCAGTCGGGTCACGCCAGGCCGGGTCGTCGACGGGCCGCGGACTCGCGACGGGATGAGGGAGATCATGGGTTTCTTCACGAAGGACGGCACGCTTCCGGGTCAGCCGGCGCTCGAGCCGCTGAGCAAGGAGCGCGTCACCGCGTGCCTCGACGCGCGTGGCCTCAACTACGGCATCGACGACGACGGCGACATCGGCGGCTACTGGGACGGCCACCTCTTCTACTTCTTCCTCATGGGTGAGAGCGGGGAGTACCTGCAGGCGCGCGGGCGCTGGAACCGCAAGGTCGCGATCGACCAGCTCGATGCGCTGAACCGGCACGTCAACGAGTGGAACGCGACGCGCCTGTGGCCCAAGGGCTACGTGCGCGACGAGGGCGACGAGGTCGGCGTCTACGCCGAGCACACCGTGGACTACGAGCACGGCGTGAGCGACGAGCAGATCGACCTGCAGCTCGCGTGCAGCGTCGCGACCAGCCTGCAGCTCTTCGAGTACCTCGACGAGCAGTACCCGCAGCAGGCCGCCGCGGCCAAGGCTGAGCAGGAGGAGCGGGACTGAGCGTGAGCGAGGAGACAACCGCGGCAGGGCGGGCCTTCCAGGTCGACCTGCGCGGCGTCGTCGACCTGCTCGCGCGGCACCTGTACTCCGGACCGCGCGTCTACCTGCGCGAGCTCCTGCAGAACGGCGTCGACGCGATCACGGCCCGGCGCACCCACGACGAGGGTGCGCCGGGTTCCGTCCGGCTGCGCCCGGGTGCCGACGGCTCGCTCGAGGTCACCGACACCGGCATCGGGCTCACACCCGCGCAGGCGGATGAGCTGCTCGCGACCGTGGGGCGGTCCTCGAAGCGCGACCTGGACCTGGGCCTCGGCCGCGAGGAGTTCCTCGGGCAGTTCGGCATCGGGCTGCTGTCGGCGTTCATGGTGGCCGACGAGATCGAGCTCGTCTCGCGCTCCGCGGTCGACGAGCACGCGCCGCCCGTGCGGTGGGTCGGGCACGCCGACGGCCGGTACGACCTGTCGGTCCTGCCGCACGACGCCGACGTCCCCGCCGGCAGCACCGTGCGCCTGCGGGCCCGCCGCGACGCCGAGCACTGGCTCGCCGCGGACATGGTCGTCGCGCTCGCGCAGGAGTTCGGTGCGCTGCTGCCCGTCGAGGTCACCGTCGCGGTCCCGCTGCCCGACGGCTCCGGGACCGCGTGGCGGCGTGTCAGCGAGCCGGTGCTGCCGTGGCGCGACGAGTACGCCGACGAGACCGCGCGCAGCGCCGCGCTCGCGGCGTACTGCGAACGGACGCTCGGGTTCTCCCCGCTCGCCCACCTCGACCTCGACGTCCCGCTCACAGGGCTCTCCGGAGTGGCGTTCGTGCTGCCGACGGCCGTGCCGCCCGGCGCGGCGAGCCGGCACAGGGTCTACCTCAAGCGCATGCTCCTGGGCGCGCACGTCGACGACCTGCTGCCCGAGTGGGCGTTCTTCGTGCGGTGCGTCGTCGACACGTCCGTGCTGCGCCCCACCGCGTCACGCGAGCAGCTCTACACGGACGACGCCCTGCTCGCGACGCAGGAGGCGCTCGCGGGGCAGGTGCGCGCCTGGGCGGTCGCGACCCTGACCTCGTCATCCGCCGCGAGCCGGAAGGTCGTCACGACCCACCACCTCGCCCTGCGCTCGCTCGCCCTGGTCGACGACGAGGTGCTCGACCTCGTCGCACAGGTGCTGCCGTTCGAGACCACCGACGGGACCAGGACGCTCTCGCAGGTCCGCGGCGAGGACGACCGCGAGGTGGTGTTCACCTCGCGCGTCGAGGACTTCCGGCGCGTGGCCCCCGTCGCCCGCGCGCAGAGCATGACCGTCGTCAACGCGGGCTACGTCTACGACGGCGAGCTGCTCGACCGGCTCGCGCGCAGGCCCGGCTGGCGGGTACGCGAGCTCACCGCCGGCGACGTCGCCCAGGTGCTCACCCCGCTCGAGCCGCACCGCGAGCTCGAGGTGCTCGACCAGCTCCGCCTCGCGCAGACCGTGGTCCAGCCGCTCGACTGCGAGATCGTCGCGCGCAGCTTCGAGCCGCTGCAGGTGCCCGCCGTGCTCCTGCAGGACCGCGACGGCGAGTACGCGCGCGAGGTGCGTCAGGTCGTCGCCGCGGACGACGACCTGTGGGGCGGGGTGCTGTCCGGCCTGGCCGGCGACACCCCGGCGCCCGCGCGCCGACTCGTCGTGAACGACGCGAACCCCACCGTGCGCCGCCTCCTCGCCGCCGATCCCGCCGACCCCGTGCTCGCGGCGGGCGTGCGCTCGCTGTACGTGACCGCGGTGCTGCTCGCCGGAGAACCGCTGCGCGCCCGCGAGGCGGCGCTGATGAACGACGCCATGAGCGTGCTGCTCGAAGCCGGGCTGGCCGGCGGGCAGGGGAGCGACGAGACGCAGGAGGACGAATGAGCCGCACGGTGGACGACGCGAACCGAGAGATCGTCCGGGTGCGGGACATGCCGTACGGCGCCGCCCGGACGCAGGCTGCCGAGCAGCAGGTGCGGCTCGTCGAGGCCGAGGGGCCCGACGGTGCGCGCGCGTTCGCCCTGCTCGTCCTGGTCGAGTCACTGGTCTGGAACGGCGAGGTCGAGCGCGCCTACCTGCCCTTCACGAAGGTCGTGCGCTGGTACGACGAGCGCCCCGAGCACTTCGACGCGAGCGACGTGCACGGCATGTTCTGGTCGTTCAAGTGGATGGTGGGGCACCTCTCGGACTTCCCGAACGTCCCCGCGGCGCAGATCGAGGCCACGCTCGAGGACATGGAGCGTCGTTACGCGGTCGCCGGTCTCGGACGGGACGCCGTGGCCCGTGAACGGTTCTCCTGGGCGCGCTCGCGCGGCACCGCGGACGTCGACGCGCTGTACGACGAGTGGGTGCGCACACCGCGCGACGAGTACTCGCAGTGCGAGGCATGCGACCCGGGCGACCGCGCGTCCTACCTCATCGGACGCGGCGATGTGGACGCGGGTATCCGGCTCATCGAGCAGACGCTCGACGCGGGCGTCACGTGCGCGACCGAGCCCGCCGACATGCTCGCGACCCTCGCGCTGGCGCACCTCGAGGCCGGTCGCGCCGAGGACGCGGTGAGCGCGCACCGACGCGCCGTCGCTGCGCTCGCGCAGTCCGAGTCGGACATGGCCGGCGCGCGCGGTGAACGCTTCGAGCTGCTCGCGCGTGGCGGTCAGCCCGTGCGCGCCCTGCGGGCGCTCGCCGCGGACTCGCACCTGCTCGTCGCCGCCGACACCCCTGCCGACCGGTTCGCCTTCCTCCGGCACGTCGTCGCAGGCACCGCCGCCCTGCAGGTCTCCCACGCCGACGAGCCCGTCGCGTTCGCCGGTGTCCCCGCGACCGATGTCGCGACCCTGCACGCCTGGGCGCTTGCGCAGGCCGACGAGCTCGCCCGGGCGTTCGACGCGCGCAACGGCACCGACAGGTTCGCGCTCCTGCTGGCCGCCGCGCGCGCGACGCGACCCGCCGACGTGGTGCTCGACCTCGACGTCATCCCCGCCGGGTTCGTCGCGCAGCCCGCTGCGGCGTCCCACGGCTCCGCCGGCACACCGCTGCCCGACGGTCCCGTGACGCAGGGCGCCGGCCCGTCCCACGCAGGCTCGGGCCCGGCCGGCGCAGGTGCGGCGGAACCGCACGAGCCGCCCGCTGCGCGCGCCGAACGGCTCGCCCGCGAGGGGGACCTCGTGGGGGCAGCACGCGCATGGCTCGCAGCCGCGGCGGTCGCGGAGTCCGAGGGGCGACTGGGCGACGCGGGTCTGGCTACTGCTGAGGCTGCGCGCTGTGCGCAGGAGCTCGGCGACGACGACGGTGCGGCCGCCGTGTACCCGCGCGCGGTCGCGCGCATGCGTGCCGGCGGTGTCCCGCCGCAGGACGTCGTCCCGGTCGTCGTCGCCTGGTCCCCCGTTGCGGTGACGACCGGCACCGCCGACGCCGCGTTGGCCGCCGTCGACGGCCTGCTGCACGAGCTCGCCGACGACCCGTCGACCACACCGGGTGCCCCCGCCCCCGACCCGTCGGCCGCGGCCGCCGGTGCCGCCCTCACCGAGCGCGTCGCCTCGATCCGACGACGGGCCTGCGCTGATCTCGACGACACCGCCGCGCGCGTGCTCGCGTCGCTGGGCCCCGAGCACGCGGACGTCGCCGCCGCGCGGGCGACGCGCGCCGCGGAGGCCTACGCGGCCGGGGGTGCGGTCGCCGACGCCGCGCACGCGTTCTGGCTCGCGGGTCGTCTGCACGACAGCCAGGGCCGCGTCGACGACGCCGTCTGGAACCTCGAGTCCGCGGTCGAGGGATTCGGCGTCGTGCGGCAACGCGGGCCGCGCGGCGAGGCCGCGTCGGCGCTCGTCGCCGTCCTGCGCGCCGCGGGGCGCGACGAGCGTGCTGAGGAGCTCCTGCGTCTCCTCAGCCGGTGAGTGCTCCACCGTCGACGAGCCGGGAGCGCAGCTCGACCACGTCGAACGGCCGGCGCCGGGGTGCCCGTCCGCGCCCGCGGAACGGCCCGGCGAGCGGTCGTCCGTGCTCGCCGGGCCGTCCGGGTGCTGCTGCAGGGCTGTGGGCCGCGGCCGTCAGCGGACGATGCAGGTGCTGCCGTTGAGCGTCGCCGCCTTGACCGGACCGGGGGTGCCCGAGCCGATGAACCCGAACGACACCGCGTTGTGGTGCCCGATCGTCGCGTTCCAGCTGAGGTTCTTCGCCGTGACCGTCGCGCCGGCCTGCGTGGCCGACGCGTTCCACACCTGCTGCACGGTCTCACCGTTGCCGAACGTCCAGGTCACGTTCCAGCCGTTGACGGGCTGCATCGTCCCGTTGAACACCGTGACGTTGCCCTGGTACCCGCCGGGCCAGCTGCTGACCGAGCTGACCTCGACCTCGCACTGACCGTCCGGGACGGGTGTCGGCGTCGTGGTCACCACGGGCGACGGGCTGGTGTGGGGCGTGCCGGTGGGCGTCGGCGTGGGCGTCACCGTGGGCGTGGGCGTCACGGTCGGCGTCGGCGTCACGGTCGGGGTGGGCGTCGGCGTGGGGGTCGGGGTCGGGGTGGCCGTCGGGGTCGTGCCGGTCCCGCCGAAGTCGACGTCCACGCAGTTGTAGAACGACTCGGGGCTGTCCGTGCGCTCCCAGATGTTGAACAGCACGTGCTTGCCCGTCTTGTTCGACGGCAGCGTCACGTTCCACCAGTACTCGGGCCCCGCGACGCCGCCCTCACGCAGCGGCGGGTTGAGCACGCGGTCGAACGGGGCGGGCTCGAGGTCGTCCCAGCCGATGGGCTCGGCGGGGTTCCAGCCGGTCTTGGTGATCCACGTCGTGAAGTAGCCGGGGTGCCGCGCGACGGCCGCGTACTTGAACGTCATCTGCTGACCTGGCGTGACCTTCGTCGTCGGCCACGCGGTCGACGGCGTGTTGTACGAGGCGAAGCGCGCGTCGGGGCCGCACAGCTTGCCGTCGGGGATGGTCTCGTGGCGGCCGGCGATCGTGCCGAGCAGGTTGCCGTACCAGTTGTAGAACGAGTAGTTGCCCTCGTTGGTGAACGCGTTGACGCACGCCGCGTTGCGGGGCTTCATGTTGCCGGACTCGCCCGCGGCCGCCCCGCCCTCCAGGCCGTCCTTGTAGCAGGCGTAGGTGCGGGTCGCGGGGTCGGTGAGACCGCCGTGCGCCTGCGCGGCGCTCGGGACCACGGCGAGAGCGACCGCCGCGACGACGACCGCGGCGAGGCCTCGCCCGGTCCTGAGCATGGCGCGATGTCGTGTCATGTCGGATCACCTGATTCGTCAGCGCGGCCTCGTCGCCGCAGGGGGCTGGACACCGGCGGGAGCGGTGTCCGTCCAGGCTGCGGACCGGACGACGAGCGCGACAACCAGGCAAATCGTTTCCGGCAGCCACGACGCGCGTCCCCGCCAGGTACGCGAACCACGGCACGACGCGCGTCGGGGACCCTTGTGCGGAGCCGGCCGCGCGTCAGCCGGCGAGCGTCGCCAGCACGCCCTCGCCGTAGCGGTCGAGCTTGGTCGCACCGACGCCGCCGATGGTGCCGAGCTCCTCGATCGACGAGGGACGCCGCAGGACGATGTCGCGCAGCGTGGCGTCGTGGAACACGACGTACGCGGGCACGCCCTGCTCCTTGGCCGCTCCCGCACGCCACGCGCGCAGCTTCTCGAACAGCTCGAGCGCGTCGCCGTCGAGGTCCGCCGCGGCCTTGGAGCCGCCCGACGAGCCCGACGACGAGCCGGACGACGACCGGCGCCGCGTCCGCTCCGGCTCACGGCGCATCGGCACGGTCCGCGTGCCCTTGAGCACGTCGCCCGACGCCTCGACGAGCTGCAGCGTGCCGTAGCCCTCGGTGTCCACGGCGAGCAGCTCGGCGGCGATGAGCTGACGCACCACCCCGCGCCACTCGGCGTCCGACAGGTCCGTGCCCACGCCGAACGTCGACAGCTCGTCGTGCCGCAGCTGCGCCACGCGCGTCGTGCGCTTGCCGCGCAGCACGTCCACGACGTGGCCCACGCCGTACCGCTGCCCGCGCTGCGCCATGCGCACCACGGTCGACAGCAGCTTCTGCGCAGCGACCGTGCCGTCCCACGTCACCGGCGGGGTCAGGCACGTGTCGCAGTTGCCGCACGGCTGCGCGCTCTGCCCGAAGTAGTTGAGCAGCTGCACGCGACGGCACGAGACCGTCTCGCACAGCGCGAGCATCGCGTCGAGGTGCTGCGTGAGCCGGCGCTTGTGCGCGGCGTCGCCCTCGGACGTGTCGATGAGGCGTCGCTGCTGGACCACGTCCGCCAGCCCGTACGCCATCCACGCCGTCGACGGCAGCCCGTCACGCCCCGCGCGTCCGGTCTCCTGGTAGTAGCCCTCGACGGACTTCGGCAGGTCCAGGTGCGCGACGAACCGCACGTCGGGCTTGTCGATCCCCATGCCGAACGCGATGGTCGCGACCATCACGATCCCGTCCTCGCGCAGGAACCGCGCCTGGTTGTGCGCGCGGACCTGCCGGTCGAGCCCCGCGTGGTAGGGCAGCGCCGCGATGCCCTGGCCGACGAGGAACTCGGCCGTCTGCTCGACCGACGCGCGCGACAGGCAGTAGACGATCCCCGAGTCGCCGACGTGCTCGGTCCGCAGCAGCTCGAGCAGCTGGGCACGCGGGTTGTCCTTCGGCACGATCCGGTACTGGATGTTCGGCCGGTCGAAGCTCGCGACGAAGTGCCGCGCGTCCTCGAGCTGCAGGCGCTGGGCGATCTCGGCGTGGGTGGCCGCGGTCGCGGTCGCCGTCAGAGCGATGCGCGGCACGTCCGGCCAGCGCTCGTGCAGCATGGACAGGCGCAGGTAGTCCGGCCGGAAGTCGTGACCCCACTGCGACACGCAGTGCGCCTCGTCGATCGCGAACAGCGCGACCGTCCCGCGGTCGAGCAGCTCGATCGTGTCCGGCACGTTGAGGCGTTCGGGGGCGAGGTAGAGCAGGTCGAGCTCGCCCGCGAGGTACGCCTCCTCGACCTCGCGGCGCTGCCACGACTGCTGCGTCGAGTTGAGGAAGCCGGCCCGCACGCCGAGCGCGGACAGCGCGTCGACCTGGTCCTGCATGAGCGCGATCAGCGGCGAGACGACGACGCCCGTCCCCTCGCGCACGAGCGCGGGCACCTGGTAGCACAGCGACTTGCCGCCCCCGGTGGGCATGAGCACCAGTGCGTCCCCGCCGCCGACGACCGTGTCGATGATCTCCGCCTGGTCGCCGCGGAACTCGTCGTACCCCCACACGCGCCGCAGCACCTCGAGCGGCGGCCCGGACGCGGCGGCGGCCGCGCGCACGACCGCTGGCGACGACCCACCGAGCAGCGAGCCCTGCGCCGCCCCCGCCGAGCGCGCGGACGACGAGCCTGCAGACGACGAACGCCCGGACGACGAACCCGCGCGGCGCCCGCCGCTGCTCGCTGCGACCGCCGCGGCGAGCTCGTCGGACCCGGCGTCGTGGGGGACGCCGTGCGACCAGGCGTCGAGGTCGGGCGGGGCGTCGTCGTAGAAGGGGTCGAACGGCGGCTCGTCGGGCCACGGCTCGTCCGCGAACCGGTCCTGAGGCGGGGCGTCGTCCGGATGCACGCGCCCACCCTACGAGCCTCCGCCCACACCCCCCTCCCGCTCGTCCACACGTCCCGGCGCCCGCACACCGCCGCGGTGCCCGTGGCCCGCAGCCCTCGCAGGCTGGTCGGCTCGCAGGCTGGCCGGCCGGGCGTCCACGGACGCGGCGGCGGCGACACGCGGTTGCGGATGACCGGGGCGGCCCGGCGTCCGTAGGGTGGCGGCGTGGGAACCGCACTCGTCACCGGCGCCAGCGCCGGCCTGGGCCTGGAGTTCGCGTGGCAGCTCGCGACGGCCAAGCACGACCTCGTGCTCGTCGCGCGCGACGAGCAGCGTCTGCAGCGGCTCGCCGCGCAGCTCGAGGCGGGCGCGGGCGTCCGCGCCGAGGTGCTGGTCGCCGACCTGTCCGACCGCGCGCAGGTCGAGCGCGTCGCCGAACGCCTGCGCGACGAGGAGCGCCCCGTCGGCCTGCTCGTCAACAACGCGGGGCTGGGGCTGAACCAGCGCTTCGTCGGCGGCGACCTGGAGCGCGAGGAGGCGGCGCTGGACGTCATGGTCCGCACGCCGCTCGTCCTGTCCCACGCGGCCGCGGGCGCGATGGTGCAGCGCGGCCGCGGCGCGATCCTCAACGTCGCGTCGATCGCGGCGCTGCTGGCCTCGGGCACGTACTCGGCGCACAAGGCGTGGGTGCGGTCGTTCACCGAGGGTCTCGCGGTCGAGCTCAAGGGCACGGGCGTGACGGCGACGGCGCTGTGCCCGGGGTTCGTGCACACCGAGTTCCACGAGCGCGGGAGCATCGACGTGTCGGCGTACCCGCAGGTCGCGTGGCTCAACGCGGAGGACGTGGTCGCCAAGGCGCTCGCGGACGTGCGGCGCGGCGTGGTGATCTCGACGCCGAGCCTGCGCTACCGCACGGTCGCGGCGGCCGCGCGGATCGCGCCCCGCTCGGCGATCCGGGCCGTGGGCCGGTACCGCAAGGCCATCGAGCGCGGGCAGGACCCTGTGGACGAACCCACCGCCTGAGCGCGCCGCCCCGGTAGCCTTCCCGGCGTGACCGATGACGCCCTCGCGGCCAGCCCGCGCGACCAGCTCCGCCAGCTCATCACCGACCTCGCCGTGGTGCACGGCAAGGTCACGCTCTCGTCCGGCCGCGAGGCCGACTACTACGTGGACCTGCGCCGCGTGACCCTGCACCACCGGGCCGCGCCGCTCATCGGTCACCTCATGCTCGACCTGCTCGAGGAGGTCGGCCTCGGCACCGCGGAGGTCGACGCCGTGGGCGGTCTGACGCTCGGCGCCGACCCGGTCGCGACCGCGGTCCTGCACGCGGCCGCGAGCCGCGGTCAGGACGTCGACGCGTTCGTCGTCCGCAAGCAGGGCAAGGCCCACGGGCTGCAGCGGCGCATCGAGGGACCGGACGTCACGGGCCGACGAGTCGTCGTGCTCGAGGACACCTCGACGACCGGTGGCTCCGCGATCACCGCGGTCGAGGCCGTGCGCGAGGCCGGTGGCGAGGTCGCGGGCGTCGCGGTCATCGTCGACCGCGGCACGGGCGCGCGCGAGGCGATCGAGGCGCTCGGCGTCCCGTACCACTTCCTGTTCGACCTGACGGACCTCGGTCTGGCCTGACCGGGCGCGCAGGGGGAGACGACGATGCCCGCGTGGCTGACGCACCGACGCCTGGGTTGGGCCGCTGCGGGTGGCGCCGCGTTCGTGATCGTCGTCGGCCGCATCGCGGGGGACGGGCCGCTCCTCGACGCGCTGAGTCCCCTGTTCTGGCTGTGCGCGGGCACGCTCATCTACCTCGCGTACACCTCGCAGTCCCGGCGGCACCGTGTCCTCTCCCGGGCGGTGCAGCAGTGGGCGCAGGAGCGGGGCTGGGCGTACGCGCCTCGCGACGACTCGGTGCTGGCGGTGCTGACGGGTTCGCCCTTCGAGACGCGGTACGCGAGCGGTGAGCACATGGCGGTCGATGTCGTGCGGGCGTGCCGCGTGACGGGGAGGCCGTCGTGGGGCGGCGCCATGCTGGAGGGGGACGCCGGCGAGGGTCGCGACACGATCTCGTTCACGTTCGCCTACCTGGTGCGGGAGAAGTACGGCCTGAAGGTCTGGGCAGACGTGCACATGGTGGCGATGCGCCTCCCGGTCGCGCTGCCGAGGATGCTCGTGCAGCCCGAGGGCGTCGGCACCGCGGTGGCCAAGGCTGCCGGCGCGATCGACCACCTGATCGAGTCCGCGGACTTCAACGACGCGTACTTCGCCGGCGCCGAGGACCCGCGCACAGCGCACGCCATCCTGAACGCTCGCCTGGCGCAGCGGCTCCTGGAGCCGGATCTCGCGGGCGGGTCGTGGGAGATCAACGGTCGCTGGATCCGCACGTGGGACGCGACGGGCACGCGGGTCGACGTGCTCGACGACCGCCTGCGCCTGCTCGACACGGTCGTCGACCACATCCCGCGGCACGTGTGGCTCGACGCCCGATCGGACGCGCGGCGTGGGTGAGCCCGACGCGTTCCTCGACGCCGGCTTCCTCGAGAGCGGACCGAACCCGGTGGTGCTCGTCCTGGTCGTCGGGCTCGTGCTCATGGGCGGGCTGCTGACCTGGTCCGTGATCTCGCACCGCAAGCACCAGAAGGCGCTGGACGCGTGGCTCGAGCCGCGTCGCTGGCGCCGGCTCCCGGCGGCCGACCGCTCGCTCGTGAGCCGCTGGCGTGGCACGCCGTTCGGGACGGGCGACAACCGCAAGGTCACCGACGTGATCGCGGGGTCGTTCCAGGGCTACGACCTCCTGTCGTTCGTGTACTCGTACGAGACGTCGAGCACCGACAGCGACGGCAGCCGCTCGACGACGACGCACACGTTCCACGTCCTCACGCTGCAGCTCCCGGCGTTCCTGCCGGACCTGGAGGTCACGCCCGAGTCGGTGGGCTCGCGCCTGGCCACCGCGTTCGGGAAGGTCGACCTGGACGTCGAGTCGGACGAGTTCAACAAGCGCTTCGTGGTGCGCGCGACGGACCTGGCGGTGGGCCACGCGATCCTGCACCCGCGCCTCGTCGAGCGGTTGCTGCGCGAGGGTCGCGTCGCGTGGCGCATCGAGGGGACGACGCTCCTGACCTGGGCGTCGGGGCGGACGAACCTGCAGCGGCTGGACGCGCGCATCGCGATGCTCGCCGCGATCGCCGGCTCGGTCCCCCGACATGTCTGGCTGGACCACGGGCACGACCCGCTGGCCCGCTAGGCTCACGACTACCCCGGAGAAGGAGCACCTGTGCCCGCTGGAGCCATCGTCGCGATCGTCGTGGTCGCGCTCGTCCTCATCGTCCTGCTGTGGGCCGTCGCGCAGTACAACGCGCTCGTACGGCTGCGGAACCTGGTCCAGGAGTCGTGGCGCCAGATCGACGTCGAGCTGCACCGCCGGCACGACCTGATCCCGAACCTCGTCGAGACCGTCAAGGGCTACGCCGCGCACGAGCGCGCGGTGTTCGACGAGGTCACGCGCGCGCGGGCGGCCGCCGCCGGGGCGGGTGCGTCGGTCGCGGAGCAGGCCGCGCAGGAGAACGTGCTGACGCAGGCGCTGGGTCGCCTGTTCGCGGTCGCGGAGAACTACCCGGTGCTGCGCGCGAGCGAGAACTTCCAGCAGCTGCAGAACGAGCTGTCGACGACCGAGGACCGCATCGCGGCCGCGCGGCGGTTCTACAACGCGAACGTCCGCAGCCTCAACACGAAGATCGAGACCTTCCCGACGAACGTCATCGCGGGCATGTTCCACTTCGAGCGGGCCGAGTACTTCGAGGTCGAGGACCCGCAGGTCCGCCAGGCGCCGACCGTCCAGTTCTGAGGCCCCGCGCTCGATCGACCCGCGGCCGGTCATCCCACGAGGGGTGGCCGGCCGTCGTCGTCCCTGGCTGCAGCCGGGGCGGGCGCCCGGTCCCCGGGCAGGTCGGCGACGGACGGGGTCAGGCGACCGTCGGGACGCCGACGAGGGCGGGAATCACGCACGCGAGCACGGCCACGACGGTCGACGCGGCGATCTCGCCGACCCCGATCGCCTGCGCGGACGGCCACGGCCTGTGGCGCGGCACCAGGACGGCGCGCAGCAGCAGGCCCACCGCCACGGCGACGAGCGCGACGGAGACGGCCACACCACCGGGCTCGGCGTCGCGGGCGACCGTCGCGACGAGCACCGCGAGCGCGATCACGACGAGAACGGCGTGGTACGCGATCGAGAACGTCAGCACCGCGCGGTTGCCCCGCTCGCGCAGCAACGTCTTGACGTAGGGGACGGTGCCGAAGAAGTACGCGGCGAGCACGGCGGTCGCGGCCCACACCGCGGCGTCGCCCGCGCCGGGCGGGACCCACGTGCCGCCGAGCTGTGCGGCGGTCGGGTCGGCGTCGTGGCCGAGCCCGGCGGCCACCACCGTCATGAGCATCGCGGCGCCGACGGTCACCCCGTCGTTGAGCCACGAGCGGTCGGCGCGGCGGACCGAGCACGCGAGGCTCGTCGCGAGCAGCACCGCGTACGCGGGTGCCCACCGCAGCAGCCCGGGCGCGCTCGCGACGAGCGCGGCGCCCAGCACGAGCAGCGCGACGCCGTACGCCCGCACGGGCGGCCAGTAGCGGGGCCGGCGCGACGCGCGCAGCCAGAGCCCCGTGGCGTGGAACGCGAGGTAGGCGACGAGCCATGTGACCAGCAGGAGCGCGTTGCGCCAGGTGGCGCCCGTGAGCACCGCCCCGACGACGGCCGGGACGACGAGCATCGCCCACGCGCCGTGCTCGCGCGGGACCCAGCCGGGCCCGAGCCGCTTGCGCCGCTTCGTCGAGCCCGAGCGGGCACCTCGGCCGGCGTCGCGGGAGCGCCCGGCAGCGGGGGTCGTCGCACGTGACGTCATCGGGCGAATCTCCCCAACCAGCCTCGTCCGGACGTGGGACCTAGGTCCCGGCTCAGCGCACCCGGTCGACGAGGTCCGCGACCGAGTCGACGATCTCCGACGGACGGAACGGGAACCGCTCGACGTCGGCCGGGCGGGTCGAGCCGGTGAGCACGAGGAACGTCCGCAGGCCCGCCTCGATGCCCGCGACGACGTCGGTGTCCATGCGGTCGCCGACCATGGCGGTCGTCTCGGAGTGCGCGCCGATCCGGTTGAGCGCGGTGCGCATCATGATCGGGTTGGGCTTGCCGACGAAGTACGGCTGGCGCCGCGTCGCGGCCTGGATCATCGCGGCCACCGCACCGGTCGCGGGCAGGTCGCCGTCGACGGACGGGCCGGTCACGTCGGGGTTGGTGCAGATGAAGCGCGCGCCGCCCTGGATCAGGCGGATGGCCTTGGTGATCGCCTCGAACGAGTACGTGCGCGTCTCGCCGAGCACCACGAAGTCCGGCTCGGCGGCGGTGAGGGTGTACCCGGCCTCGTAGAGCGCGGTGGTCAGGCCCGCCTCGCCGATCACGTACGCGGACCCGGTGGGCATCTGGTCGACGAGGAACCTCGCGGTCGCGAGCGCGGAGGTCCAGATGGCCTCCTCGGGCAGGTCGATGCCCGAGGTCGCGAGCCGGGCGCGCAGGTCGCGCGGCGTGAAGATCGAGTTGTTCGTCAGGACGAGGAACGGGCGCTCGGCGTCGCGCAGCGCGCGCACGAAGTCGGCGGCACCGGGCACGGCGATGCCCTCGTGCACGAGGACCCCGTCCATGTCGGACAGCCAGGCCTTGATCTCGCGGGTCACTCGAACGACTTCCTCTCGACCTCGGCGCGCTCGTCGGGCTCGTCGTACCGCGGGTCGCGCGGGGCGGTGCGGCCGCGGCGCGAGCGCCACACCTCGACGGCCATCGGCACGACGGAGACCAGGACGATCGCGACGAGCAGCGCCTCGATGTTCTCCTTGACGAACGTGATGTTGCCGAGCGCGTACCCCAGCAGCGTCACGCCGACGCCCCACAGCAGCGCGCCGACGACGTTGTAGGAGACGAAGTGCCGGTAGCGCATGTTCCCGACGCCGGCCGCGACGGGCGCGTAGGTGCGCACGATCGGCACG
This sequence comes from Cellulomonas persica, assembly GCF_007989825.1. Classification (GTDB taxonomy): domain Bacteria; phylum Actinomycetota; class Actinomycetes; order Actinomycetales; family Cellulomonadaceae; genus Cellulomonas; species Cellulomonas persica. Next base: position 66,499 of record NZ_BJUA01000004.1, read on the forward strand.
AACCTCGCGATGATGATCGTGCGCCCGCCGTACTTGTCGAAGTAGGCGTAGGTCTGGTCGATGTACGACTGCTTGAAGAAGCGCGAGTCGGGTTTGTTGAACACCTTGGGCCCGAGCTTGCGGCCGATGAGGAACGCGTTCTGGTCACCCAGGAACGCGGCCAGGAAGATCAGCAGGCACAGCAGCCACAGCGGGAAGTCGAGGATGTCCTGCGCGACGAGTGCTCCTGCGGTGAACAGCAGCGAGTCGCCCGGCAGGAACGGGAACAGCAGCCCGGTCTCGATGAAGACCACGACGACGATGCCGAGCAGCGCGAACGTCCCGAACGACTCGATCAGGTGCTCGGCGTTCAGGAAGTCGGGTCCGAGGGCATGCAGCGGGCCGGAGGCAGGCGCGATGGCCGCGAGCGCGGTCGTCGTGAGCATGTGACCACCCTACGGGGCGGGCTGTGACCTGGCTGCGGGTCCGGTGTGCGCATGGTGTGGACGTCGCGCCGACGACGCGCGTGCCCGGTCGGGCGGGGAGCGCGGCGCGGGCTCGCGACACGGGCCCGCCGCGACGCGAACGGCAGCCCCGTGCGGGCTACGTTGGCGTCGTGGAGGAGTCCGAGGTCGGGGTCCCTCCGTGGCCGGGAGGTCCGGAGGCGTGGCCCGACGACCCGCGCTACGACCCCGAGCTGCTGGCGCACGGCGACCGCCGCAACGTCGCGGACCGGTACCGGTACTGGAGCCTCGAGGCGATCGTCGCGGACCTCGACGCGCGTCGGCACACGTTCCACGTGGCGATCGAGAACTGGCAGCACGACCTCAACATCGGGTCGGTCGTGCGCACCGCGAACGCGTTCCTCGCGGCGCGCGTGCACATCGTCGGACGACGACGCTGGAACCGCCGCGGCGCGATGGTCACCGACCGGTACCAGCACGTGCAGCACCACGCGAGCGTGAGCGACCTCATCACGTGGGCGAACGCCGAGGACCTGCCGGTGCTGGGCGTCGACAACCTCCCGGGGTCCGTGCCGCTCGAGGGCTACCCGCTGCCGCGGGCGTGCGTCCTGCTGTTCGGTCAGGAGTCCGTGGGTCTGTCCGACGAGGCCCGCGCGGCGGCCGTCGACGTGCTGCACATCGCGCAGTTCGGGTCGACGAGGTCGATCAACGCGGGCGCCGCGGCGGCGATCGCGATGCACGCGTGGGTCACGCAGCACGCGGGTCTGCCCGCGAGCACGGGGCTCGACGGCTGAGCTCGTCGGACCCGACGGCACGCCTCAGGGTGTCGCAGGACGGTCCGTGAGGGGCCCGTGGACGGACCGTGACGTCCATGGGAAGGACGTCCCGGACGCGTGATCGCCCGGTAGTGGCAAACTCGATGCCGACACCACCCCATACCCAGCCACAGGAGATGTGAGCAGATGGCTATCGCCACCCCCGAGGTGTACGCGGAGATGATCGACCGGGCCAAGGCGGGCAAGTTCGCCTACCCGGCCGTGAACATCACGTCGTCGCAGACCGTCACCGCCGCCATCCAGGGCTTCGCGGAGGCCGAGTCGGACGGCATCATCCAGGTCTCGGTCGGTGGCGCGGAGTACGCGTCGGGCTCGACGATCAAGGACCGCATCGCCGGTTCGCTCGCGCTCGCGGCGTACGCGACCGAGGTCGCCAAGAACTACGACGTGACGATCGCGCTGCACACCGACCACTGCGTCAAGAAGAACCTGGACTCGTGGGTCCGCCCGCTGCTCGCCATCGAGGCGGAGCAGGTCAAGCGCGGCGAGAACCCGACGTTCCAGTCGCACATGTTCGACGGCTCGGACATCCCGCTCGACGAGAACCTGGTCATCGCCGCGGAGCTCCTCGAGCTCTCGCAGGCCGCGCGCACGATCCTCGAGATCGAGGTCGGCGTCGTCGGTGGCGAGGAGGACGGCCACGAGGCCGCGATCAACGACAAGCTCTACACGACCGCCGAGGACGGCCTGGCCACGGTCAAGGCGCTCGGTGCGGGCGAGAAGGGCCGCTACCTGACGGCCCTCACGTTCGGCAACGTGCACGGCGTGTACAAGCCGGGTGCGGTCAAGCTGCGCCCGTCGATCCTCGCGGACATCCAGAAGGCCGTCGGCGCCGAGATCGGCAAGGAGTCGCCGTTCGACCTCGTCTTCCACGGTGGCTCGGGCTCGACGGCCGAGGAGATCGCCGAGGCGGTCGACAACGGTGTCATCAAGATGAACATCGACACGGACACGCAGTACGCGTTCAGCCGCCCGGTCGCGGACCACTTCTTCCGCAACTACGACGGCGTGCTGAAGATCGACGGCGAGGTCGGCAACAAGAAGGCCTACGACCCGCGCGCGTGGGGCAAGCTGGCCGAGGCCGGCATGGCCGCCCGCATCGTCGAGGCCGCGCAGCAGCTGCGCTCGGCGGGCCAGAAGATCCGCTGACGCACGCAGCCTGACGGACGCGCCGCGTCACGCACGGACGAGCCGCGCGGTCCCTGTGGGGGCCGCGCGGCTCGTGCGTTCGTGGTGCCGAGTCCCGGCGGGTGCCGGGCCCGGCAGGGCGCCGGTCGGCGGTGGTGCCGGGGTCAGCTGGTGCCGACCTCCGGGGCGACGGGCTGGAACTCGCGCTCGTCGCTCTCCTCGACCACGTCGAGGAGCTCTCCGATGCGCGTCACCTCGAGGAGGAAGCGCACGGTCGGCGGGACACGCAGCAACCGCACCCGGTGCTGCGAACGGATCGACAGGCGTGCGAGGAACGCGACGCCCGACGAGTCCATGAACGTGACGTGATGGGCGTCGACCTCGATCGGCAGACCGACGTTCTCGGCCTCCGTCGTCGCCTCGTGCAGCTCTGCCCCGAGATCTGCGTCGACCTCCCCCGACAGGACGATCCTCGTGGCGTCAGCCCCGACGATCACGTGGACGCCCCCTTGCTCCCCGTCTCGTTGCGACAGGTCTCGTGCAGAGCCGGCCGTCGGCTGGACAGGCCCGCCCTCCATCGTGCTGTTACCGTCGCGCACGGTGCTCCTTCCGGCGAGGGCGACGCCGGATGGCGTAGCTCCCGTTCGGCACGCTAGACGATCGGAGGTGGTGGCGGTCAACACCCAGGGCACGACGAGTACGTCCGGATCTGTCGCGAGTCCCGGCGCAGGTGGTCCCGGGGACACCCCGGAGTCGCCCTCGGTCGACGTCCTGGCACGCGCGCTCGAGGCGACCCAGGTCCCGTACGCGATGTGCGACGCGCACCTGGACGTCGTCTGGGCGAACGCCGCCTTCGAGCGCACGATGGGCTACGACGCCGCGGGGGCGCGCGAGCGGCAGCGCCGACCCGTGCCGCCCGAGGCGCGCCGGCACGGGGAGATGGCCCGCCTGCGCGAGCGGCTGGGGCGCGGCGAGCCGACCGTCGCCGAGCTGTCGATCCCGCGCGCGGACGGCTCGGTGTTCCGGTGCAAGGTGTACTTCTCGCCGGTCCCGCTGCCGGACGGCGCACCCGAGCGGTGGATCGTGGCGTTCGAGGACCGCACCGAGCGGCTCACGCACGACGCCGAGCAGGCGCGGATCGTCGAGGCCGAGCGGCAGGAGCGCCGCAGCGTCAACATCATCGTGCAGGTCTCGGACCTGCTCATGGACGTCACCGACCGCGTGACGCCGCTGCACGAGATCGCCGCGCTGCTGCGGCGCACGGTCGTGCGCTGGGCGGCGTTCTACGTCAACGACGGGGGTCTGCGCCCGCTCGACGCGTCGAGCGACCTGCGGCCGCCGTCGGGCCGTGGCAACCGGCACGGCGAGTCGCGCCGGGCCGACGGCGGAGACGAGGCGCACGCGCCGCAGGACGCCGTGCAGCAGCTCCTCGACGGCGACAAGGACCGTCCGGTCGAGCTCTGGCTGGACCACCGGCACCCGCGCGCGTCGGCGTCGCACTGGCTCGTGGAGCAGATCGCCCGCGAGACGAGCATCGAGGCGTCGAGCCAGGACGTGACGGGTCGCGGCGACACCGCCGGGGGTCGCGCGTTCGTGCTGCCGGTGCCCGGCCGGCGCCGGGTGATCGGCGTGCTCGTCGTGCAGCCGCGAGACGAGGGCGGGCTGGACGCCTCGACGACCACCGTGCTCGAGCTCATCGCACGCCGCGTCGGCCTCGTGCTGGACAACGCGCGCCTGTACGACCGTGAGCACCGCCTCGCCGAGACGCTGCAGCGCGCGATGCTCCCGCAGCAGGCGGAGGTCGAGGGCCTGGACGTCTGGACGTACTACGCGCCGAACTCGGAGAACGCGCAGGTGGGTGGCGACTGGTACGACGTGCTGCAGATCGCCCCGGACGTCGTGGGGGTCGTGATCGGCGACGTCGTGGGCCACGACGTCGAGGCCGCGGCGGCGATGGGGCAGCTGCGCTCGGTCGTGCGGTCCTACGCGTACGACGTGACGCTGCCCGGTCCCGTGCTCGAGCGCGTCGACCAGCTCGTCGCCGGGATGCGCATCCCGCGCGCGGCCGGGCTGGTGCTCTCGACGCTGCATCGCGACGGCGAGGCGTGGCGCCTGCGCTGGTCGCGCGCGGGGCACCTGCCGGTGCTGCACGCGCGCGGCGGGCAGGTCACGCCGCTGCTGGGAGCGGGCGGTCCGCTCGTCGGGTTCGGCGGCGGCCAGCGCGACACCGAGGAGCTCGTCCTCGAGCCCGGGGACGTGCTCGTCTACCACACGGACGGCCTCGTCGAACGGCGCGACCGCGACCTGCGCGAGGGTCTGCGCGCGCTCGAGCACGTCGTCGCGGGCGTGACCGCGCGGGACTCGGCGGGCATCGGCGAGGAGCTGCTGTCCCGCCTCGCGGACCACCCCGAGGACGACGTCGCGGTCGTCGTCGTGCGCGTGCCCGACCCGCGGGACGCCGCGGAGCGCGGTCGCAGCCCGCGCCGACGCCGGTGGTCGCTGCCGAGCGAGGCGGCCTCGGTGGCCCGCGCGCGGCACGCCGTGGTCCGCACGTGCCACGCGTGGGACATGCCCGACGCCGCGAACGCCGAGCTGGTCGTGTCCGAGCTCGTCGCGAACGCGGTGCTGCACGGGTTCGGCCACGTCTCGCTGCAGCTCTACGACACGGGCGACGGCCTGCGCATCGAGGTCGAGGACGGCAACCCGGCGCCGCCCGTCACGACCGACGGGCACCCCGGCCGCGTCGGCGGGTTCGGCATGCAGATCGTCGAGCGGCTCGCGGACTGGGGCTGGCGGCAGTCGAACCGCGGCAAGGTCGTGTGGGCGAAGGTGCGCCCGGGTGCGCTGCCGCCCACGGGCCGCTGACGTCGCCCGTCGCGCGACGGGCGTGACGCGCACGGGCACGACGAGGTCCGCGCAGATCGCGCGAGCGGCCTGAAGGATCGCGGTCGGCTCAGGCGGCGAGACGGGCTCAGGTGGCGACGGCTCAGGTGGTGGCGGGCGCCGAGAAGTCGGACGCGGGCCGGGCGTCCTCGCACCGGTGGTCCGGGTCGAGCCGGAACATCTCGAGCGCGCCGCAGACCTCGAGCACGAACAGGTCACGCGGGTCGGCACCCCGCAGCGCCGCGGCGCCGCCGCGCTTGCGCGCGGAGTCGGCGAGCGCGATGAGGAACGCCGCGCCCGTGGAGTCCATGAACGTCACGCGGCACATGTCGATCACCACGAGCTGACGGCGCAGGCCGACGACCCTCGCGGCGACTTCCGGGAACTGGTCCCGCTCGGCGAGGTCGAGGTCGCCGGTGATGACGAGCGTGGTGCTCGTCGGCGACGTGGAGATCTCGATCATGTCCGTCCCCAGGGGGTGTGGTGGCTCGGCTGCTCGACCCTAGTTGCCCCCTGGGGACTGCGCACGCCGAACGCGCCGCGAAGTCGGACGCACGTCCGACAGGACGGGCGTGCCCGGCCGGCCTCCGGTGGGAGCGCGCACACGGCTCGGGCGCGCTGGCCTGCGCGATCGGCGAGCGGGCGCGGCAGACTGAGGCCATGACGCACGAGAACCTGCTCGGTGGCCCCGAGCCCACGCTCCTGCCCGCCGACGGTCCGGACGCCGAGGCCCGGGCCGCGCTGGGTGCCGGCGACGACGCGCGTGCCGCGGTGCGCGTGGCCCCGGCCGCGTCGATCGTCTGGGCGCTGCTCGCCGAGGGCGCGCTGCAGGACGCGGGCGACCCCGTCGCGGCGTACGCCTACGCGCGCACCGGGTACCACCGCGGCCTCGACGCGCTGCGCCGGGCCGGGTGGCGCGGTCGCGGCCCGATCCCAGTCGACCACGAGCCGAACCAGGGCTTCCTGCGCTCGGTGCTGGCGCTCGCCGAGGCGGCCGACGCGATCGGGGAGAACGACGAGGCCGAGCGGTGCGCGCAGCTCCTCGTCGACTCCGGGACGTCCCTCGACGAGGTGTCCGGGCTGCGCTGACCCGCGCTCGCTCGTCGTCGTCCGGGCCCGCGCCGGGAGCGGCGCCGAGCCCGGTCCGACGGTCCGTCAGGGGTGCTCACGACCTGGCCCGGGCCTGACCGCCTCGTGGCCGTCGGGTACCCTCTCGGAGGTACCGGGTACCTGCCGCCCCGTGCCCCTCCGGCCCGTCAGGCAGCGTAGGAGTGGTGATCAGATGCCCGCCGTCGTGGTGCTCGGCGTCCAGTGGGGCGACGAGGGCAAGGGCAAGGCGACCGACCAGCTCGGCTCGCGCATCGACTACGTCGTCAAGTTCAACGGCGGCAACAACGCAGGTCACACGGTCGTCGTCGGCGGCGAGAAGTACGCGCTGCACCTGCTGCCGTCGGGCATCCTGTCGCCCGGCGTCGTCCCGGTCATCGGCAACGGTGTCGTCATCGACATCGAGGTCCTGTTCTCCGAGATCGACGCGCTCGAGGCGCGCGGCGTCGACACCTCGCGCCTGCTGGTCTCGTCGGCCGCGCACGTCATCGCGCCGTACAACCGCACGGTCGACAAGGTCACCGAGCGGTTCCTCGGCAAGCGCCGCATCGGCACCACCGGCCGCGGCATCGGCCCTACGTACGCGGACAAGATCAACCGCGTCGGCATCCGCATCCAGGACCTGTTCGACGAGAAGATCCTGGCGCAGAAGGTCGAGGGCGCCCTCGACCAGAAGAACCACCTGCTCGTGAAGGTCTACAACCGTCGCGCCATCACGGTCGAGGAGACGGTCGAGGACCTGCTGCGCTACGCCGAGCGCCTGCGCCCGTTCGTCGCGGACACGCCGCTCGAGCTCAACCGCGCGCTCGACGCGGGCAAGACGCTCGTCTTCGAGGCCGGCCAGGCGACGATGCTCGACGTCGACCACGGCACCTACCCGTTCGTGACGTCGTCGTCGGCGACCGCGGGCGGTGCGTGCACCGGCTCGGGCATCGGCCCCACGCGGATCGACCGCGTCGTGGGCGTCGCGAAGGCGTACACGACGCGCGTCGGCGAAGGGCCGTTCCCGACCGAGCTGCTGGACGACGACGGCGAGTGGCTGCGGCAGACCGGTGGCGAGTTCGGCACGACGACCGGGCGGCCGCGTCGCACGGGCTGGTACGACTCCGTGGTCTCGCGCTACGCGTCGCGCGTCAACGGGCTCACCGACATCGTGCTCACGAAGCTCGACGTGCTCACCGGCCGCGACCGGATCCCGGTCTGCGTCGCGTACGACGTGGACGGGCAGCGGGTCGACGAGATGCCGCTCGACCAGACGGACTTCCACCACGCGAAGCCCGTCTACGAGCACCTCGACGGCTGGACGCAGGACATCACGGGCGCGCGCGAGTGGGACGACCTGCCCGTCGCGGCGCAGCGCTACCTGGAGTTCCTGGAGTCGGTCTCCGGGACGAGGATCAGCGCGATCGGCGTCGGCCCGGGCCGTGAGGCGACGATCATCAAGCACGACCTGCTCGACTGAGCCAGGCACGGGCGTCGACAAGGCCCGGACCCGCTGAGGGGTCCGGGCCTTGTCCGTCGTCGGGGCGGGTGGCGGTCGGTCAGGCGGTGGGCGTGAGGTCCGGGTTGGCCGCCTCGGCCGCGGCGACCGTGGCGCGACGCACCGTGAACACGGGGTAGAGGGCGGCCAGCGCGGTGACGACCGCCGCGCCGACCAGCACCGGCCGGATGCCCGCCTGCTCGCCGATCACGCCCGCGAGCAGCGCACCCACCGGCATGAGCCCGTACGCGATGGTCCGGCCGGCGCCGGACGTGCGGCCCAGCAGCTCGCGCGGGACGACGCGCTGGCGCAGCGACATCGAGATCGTGTTGCCGATCGTGTTGGTCGCGCCGAGGAGCACCATGACCGCGCCGATCGCCGCGACCCGCGGCACGAGCACCGGCACGAGCAGCATGGGCGCGATCACGCCCCAGCACACGTACATGACGCCGAGCTCGGGCAGGCGGCGCACGAGTCGCTCGGTCAGCAGCGAACCGCCGATGGCCCCGAGCGCGAACAGCGTCGCGAGCAGCGCGTAGTGCTCGGCGCGGACCCCGACCTGCGACCCCGGGCCGACCGCCCACAGCAGGAACACGGCCATGTACGCGGTGTTCGCCATGTTCATGACGCCGCCGGCCAGCACGAACGGGCGCAGCACCGGGTGGTGCACGACGTACCGCACGCCCTCGCGCACGTCGGCGCTCGCGCGGGTGGGGGTGGACCGCTCGGCGCGGTAACGGCCGGGGATGCCGCGCAGCAGCACGACGACCGCGATCACGGCCATCGCCGCGGGGACGCCGAGCACCCAGCCGGTGCCGAGCGCGAGCAGCCCGCCCGCGAGCGGGCTCCCGACGAACGTGTTGGTCACCTGCTGCGTCGCCAGCACGCGTCCGTTGGCGGCCTGCAGCCGGCTGCGCGGGACGAGGTCGGGCACGAGCGCGGTCTGTGCGAGGTCGGCGAACACCTCGGTCACGCCGTAGCCCAGCACCAGCAGGACGAGGGTGAGGATCGTCAGGTGGCCCGTGAGCGCGAGCGCGGCGCCGGTGGCCAGGAGCGCGCCGCGGACGCCCAGCGCGACGACCTGCGCGGTGCGGCGGTCGGTCCGGTCGATCACGACGCCGCCGAGGAGGCCGAGCAGGAGCCACGGCAGCCACGTGGCCGCCGCGAGCAGCGCGAGCTGGCCGGGGGAGCGTGTGAGCGTCAGCGCGACGAGCGGGGCGCCCATCTGCACGACGCCGTCGCCGAGGTTCGCCAGGCCGGTCGAGGTGAGCAGCGCCAGGAACCGGCCGCCGAGCGGCTCGAGCGGCGCGGTCTCGGTCGCGTCGGCGGGCGGCGGGCCGGGCGTGGTGCGGGTCGGCGGCGTGGTGGCCGTCGAGGTCGTCGCGGTGGTCGGCTCGGTGGTCGGCGCGTGCGTGCTCGTCGTCATGGCTGCCCCGTTACGCTGGTGGAAGGATGCAGAGAGTTCGATGCAAAGTTCTCTCTGCAAAGGAAGCGATGCAAAGGTATCTCTGCATATGACGGAGCGCAAGGGTCAGAACGACGCGGGCACGCCCGGTACCGCCGACGTGCCCCCGATCCCGGCTGTGTCCGTGCCTCCTGCGCCGGCCGAGCAGGCGCGTCCTGGCGGCCCGGCGGTCGAGCTGCCGAACCCCCTCGGGGCCGAGGCGCTCAAGGCGTTCGCCCACCCCCTGCGGATCGCGATGTACCGCTACCTGTCGGCCCACGGCTCCGGCACCGCGAGCCAGATCGCGCGCGCGCTCGGGGAGAGCACGGGCCAGACGAGCTACCACCTGCGCCAGCTCGAGCGGCACGGGATCATCGAGGACGACCCGAACGCCGCTCCCGGCGGGCGCGAGCGCTGGTGGCGGCCGGTGGGCTTCAGCCTCGACCGGCGCAACATCCAGGAACCCGGGGCGCGGCTCGCGATCGAGACGACGCTGCGCGCCGTCATCGCCGAGCGCGCCGAGACGCTGCAGGAGTGGTTCGACTCGATCGACACCGCCGCGCCCTGGGACGACGCCGCGCTGCACACCTCGTCCACGTCGAGCCTCTCGGTCGAGGAGGCACAGGCGCTCGGGGTCGAGCTGCAGGCGGTGCTCGACCGGCACACCGACGCCGCCAAGGCGCGCAAGGATGCGGGCGACGGCGTGGTCCGTCGTCGCGTGCGCGTCTACCTCGACGTGTTCCCGCTCCCCGCCGACGGGTGACCGAAGCGGTCGGTGACACGGCGTCCCCGCGTCACCCCGGACGGAGACGGACGCCGCCGCGGGCGCCCGGCGCACCCCGGTACGCTCGCGGCCGTGAAGATCCTCGTCGTCGGAACCGGTGCCCGTGAGCACGCGATCACCCGGGCCCTCTCGCTCGACCCGGCCGTCACCGAGCTGCACGCCGCACCCGGCAACCCGGGCATCGGCGCGCTCGCGACGCTGCACGCGGTCGACCAGCTCGACGGCCGGGCGGTCGCGGACCTGGCCCGCGAGCTCACCGCCGACCTCGTCGTGGTGGGTCCCGAGGCCCCGCTCGTCGCGGGCGTCGCCGACGCGGTGCGCGCGGCCGGCATCCCGGTGTTCGGCCCGTCCGGCGAGGCCGCCCGGCTCGAGGGGTCGAAGGCGTTCGCCAAGGAGGTCATGGCCGCCGCGGGCGTGCCCACCGCCGAGCCGCGCGTCGCGACGACCGTCGAGCAGGCCGTCGCCGCGATCGACGAGCTCGGGGCACCGCACGTCGTCAAGGAGGACGGCCTCGCGGCCGGCAAGGGTGTCGTGGTGACCGACGACCGCCAGGCCGCGATCGAGCACGCGCGCGCATGCCTCGCGAAGGAGGGCGGCGCGGTCGTCGTCGAGGAGTACCTCGACGGCCCCGAGGTCTCGCTGTTCGTCCTCTCGGACGGCACGGACGTGGTCCCGCTCGTCCCCGCGCAGGACTTCAAGCGCGCGCTCGACGACGACCAGGGCCCCAACACGGGCGGCATGGGCGCGTACACGCCGCTGCCCTGGGCGCCCGCCGGGCTCGTCGAGGAGGTGCTCGAGACCGTCGCCCGCCCGACCGTGGCCGAGATGGCGCGGCGCGGCACCCCGTTCGTCGGCGTCCTGTACTGCGGGCTGGCGCTGACCAGCAAGGGCGTGCGCGTCGTGGAGTTCAACGCGCGGTTCGGCGACCCGGAGACGCAGGTGGTGCTCGCGCGGCTGCGCACGCCGCTCGCGGGGGTGCTGCTCGCCGCCGCGACCGGCGCGCTGGGCGCGCTGCCGCCGCTCGAGTGGTCCGACGAGGCCGCCGTGACGGTCGTCGTCGCGTCGCAGGGGTACCCGGCGCAGCCGCGGACCGGCGACGTGATCGAGGGCCTGGGGGACGCGGACGCCGTCCCGCACGTGCACGTGCTGCACGCGGGAACCGCGGTGGACGACGAGGGTCGGGTCGTCAGCGCGGGCGGCCGCGTGCTGTCCGTGACGGCGACCGGCGCGGACCTCGCGCAGGCGCGCGAGGCGGCCTACGCGGGCGTCGCGCGGATCACGCTCGACGGCTCGCAGCACCGCTCCGACATCGCGCTCAAGGCCGCCTCGGTCTGACCCCGCCGCTCCGACGGCGCCGGCTCGGTGCGGCGGTGCGCCTGCGCCGAGCCGGGTACAGATGCGCGAGCTCGGCACAGATGCGCGAGCTCGGCAGTCCAGATGCACGAGCTCGCGCACGACTGCCGAGCTCGTCGGACGCGCCCGCGGGCCTCGTCGCACGCGCGGGCCGTCCGGCCGGCGGGCGCGACGTGACCTCGCGCAGCCGTGCCGTCACACTAGGGCCGTGACTCTCGACGCCACGGGCACCCCCACCGCGACCGTCCCCGGCTGGACCCACACCTACTCGGGCAAGGTCCGCGACCTGTACGTGCCCGACGAGACTGCCGCCGGCCAGGCGATCCGGGACGCGCACGGGGACGTGGTGCTCGTCGTCGCGAGCGACCGGATCTCCGCGTACGACCACGTGCTGAGCCCGGGCATCCCCGACAAGGGCGTGGTCCTGACCCAGCTGTCGCTGTGGTGGTTCGAGCAGCTTGCGGACCTCGTGCCGAGCCACGTCGTCTCGACGGACGTGCCCGCGCAGCTCTCGGGCCGCGCCATGATCTGCCGGCGCCTGGAGATGTTCCCGGTCGAGTGCGTCGCGCGCGGGTACCTCACCGGGTCGGGGCTGGCCGAGTACCGCGCGTCCGGCGAGGTCACGGGCATCGCGCTGCCGCCCGGCCTCGTCGACGGCTCGCGCCTGCCCGAGCCGATCTTCACGCCCGCGACGAAGGCCGAGCTGGGTGAGCACGACGAGAACGTGCCGTACTCGGTCGTCGAGCAGGTCGTCGGCGAGGAGGACGCCGCCGCGCTGCGCAGCCTGACCCTGGCGGTCTACGCGCGCGCCGAGGCGATCGCGCGCGAGCGCGGCGTGATCCTCGCGGACACCAAGCTGGAGTTCGGCACCGACCCGGCCACGGGCGCCATCACGCTCGGCGACGAGGTGCTCACGCCGGACTCGTCGCGGTTCTGGCCCGCCGACCAGTGGCAGCCCGGCCACCCGCAGCCGAGCTTCGACAAGCAGTTCGTGCGCGACTGGCTGACGTCGGCCGCCTCGGGCTGGGAGCGGGCGTCGGACACGCCGCCCCCGCCGCTGCCCGCCGACGTGGTCGACCGGACGCGCGAGCGCTACCTCGAGGCGTACGAGCGCCTCACCGGCGTCCCGCTCGCGCTCTGACGCCGCTGGTCGCGGGGCGGGGCCGGTCGTGAGCGACGTGCTGATCCGCGAGGTCCGACGCGTCGGGCACGACGCTCCCGTCGACGTGCTCGTGCGGGGCGGTCGCGTCGCCGCGGTCGCGCCCGGGCTCGCGCGTGCGGCAGGTGTCCCCGAGGTCGCCGGCGAGGGCCGGTTCGTCGTCCCCGGCCTGTGGGACCAGCACACCCACCTCACGCAGTGGGCGATGGTGCGTCGTCGTCTGGACCTGTCGTCGGCGACGTCGGCCGCGCAGGTGCTCGCGCTCGTCGCCGACCGGCTGGCCGCCGCACCGCCGGCCGCGGGCGAACCGCTCGTCGGGCACGGCTTCCGGGACGGGCTGTGGCCCGACGAGCCGACCGTGGCCGGCCTCGACGCCGTCGCCGGCGACGTGCCCGTGGTGCTCGTCTCCGGTGACCTGCACTGCGCGTGGGTGTCGAGCGCGGGCCTGCGGTTCCTCGGTGCGCGCCCGGTGCCCGGCCTGCTGCGCGAGACCGACTGGATGCCGCTGCAGGGCCGCGTCGAGCACCTGCCCGACGCGACGGTCGACGCGCTCGTCGACGAGGCGCTGACCGCGGCGGCCGCGCGGGGTGTCGTCGGCGTCGTCGACCTGGAGATCGCCGACAACCTCGCGGTGTGGCGGCGGCGGGTCGCGGCCGGGTCCGTGCCGATGCGGGTGCGGGCAGGGGTGTGGCAGCCGTACCTCGACCGCGTCGTGCGTGAGGAGCTGAGCACGACCGACCCCGTGGCGGCGGGCTCGCTCGTCGTGCAGGGCCCGCTCAAGGTGATCGTCGACGGCTCGCTCAACACCCGCACAGCCTGGTGCGACGAGCCGTACCCGGGGACCGACCACCACGGCGTGCTGTCCGTCCCGGAAGCCGAGCTCGTCCCGCTGCTCGCGCACGCCACGCGGCACGGTCTGCGCGTCGCGGTGCACGCGATCGGTGACGCCGCGGTGCGACTCGCGCTCGACGCGATCGCCGCGACCGGCGCACGCGGCTCGGTCGAGCACGCGCAGCTGGTGGCGGCCGACGACGTGGCGCGGTTCGCGGCGCTCGGCGTCGTCGCGAGCGTGCAGCCCGCGCACCTGCTCGACGACCGCGACGTGGCGGCCCGGCACTGGGCGGGCCGGACGGCGCGCGCCTTCCCGTACGGCACGCTGCACCGCGCCGGGGTGGCGCTCGCGTTCGGCTCGGACGCGCCCGTGGCGGCGCTCGACCCGTGGCTCGCGATCGACGCCGCGGTGCACCGGGCCGCGCCGGGTGACCAGCCGTTCCACGGCGACGAGGCGCTGCCGGCGTCGGTGGCGCTGGCGTCGTCGGTGGACGGCGAGCCGCTGGGGCTGCGCGTCGGTGGTCCGGGCGACCTCGTCGTGCTGGACGACGACCCGGTGGCCCTCGCCGCCGAGCCCGGCGGGCTCAGGGGAGTGCGCGTGGCGGGGACGCTGGTCGCGGGGCGGTGGGCGTTCCGGGACGGCCTGGGCTGACGTCCGGACCGTGCCGGTGCGGACCGCCCAGGGGCTTGTGCCATATATCGATAGACGATATATATCGAGCATGGCACGGGGGATGAGCGAGCAGACCTATCTCGTGATGCTCGCGCTCGCGGAGCAGCCGCGGCACGGGTACGCCGTCGCGCACGAGGTGAAGGTGCTGTCCGACGGACGCATCACCCTCGGCGCGGGCACGCTCTACGGCGTGCTCGACCGCCTCGTCGAGCGCGGGTGGGCGCTGATGTCCGACGAGGTCGTCGTCGACGGCCGCCTGCGGCGCTACTACCGCCTGACCGACGACGGGATGACCCAGGTCGCCGCCGAGACCGAGCGGCTGCGGGCCCTCGCGACGCGCGCGCGGCGGATCCTGGCCGCGCGACCCGCGCTGGGCGGTGCGTGATGACCCGGGGGATCCCGCTCGCCTGGTGCCTCGCCGCCTACCCGCCGCGCTGGCGCGCGCTGCGAGCGCGTGAGGTCGCCGAGTTCCTCGCCGAGGCCCAGGCCGTCGCGTCGCAGCCCGGCGACCCCGCGCCGGGAGCGGGTCCGCGGGTGTCCGTGCGTGAGGCGGCCGGGCTGGTCCGGGGCGGGATCGCGACGCGTCTGCGCACCGGGCCGCCGCTGCGCACGCGCGCCGCCTACCGGATGCTCGACTCGCGCGTCCCGGCCCGCTACCGCGGCTGGGTCCACGACGAGCGCAGCACGGTGCTGGGCGCGCTCGGTGAGTGGATGTGGTCGGCGGTCGCGTTCGGCGCGGCCGCAGCCGTGACCCGGGTGCCGACGCTCGCGATGATGGCCCTCGTGATGCTGCCGGTCGTGCTCGTCCGGCGTTCGCTGCACGGTGCGCGGCACCGCGCGAAGCACCTCGTCCGCCAGCCCGACGAGCCGCCCACGGCGTGGGACCTCGGCTGGGGCTGGGGACCCCGCCCGCGTCTGGCGGCGCGGGCGGCACTCACGTGGGTGCTCGTCGGTGGGGTGGTCGCGACCGCAGCGGCCGTGACGGTCGTGCTCGTCGCCCCGGGGCACTACGACGTCCGCGGGTGCGGCCAGGCGTGCGTGGAGGCGACCGCCGTCCCTCCGGGTGGACTCGGCCCGGCCGGTGGCGCGGCCCTGGCCGTCGCCGCTCTCGTCGGTGCGGTCCTGGCTGGGGTCGGCACGAGGCACCTGCGCGCGGGCGCGCCTGCCCTGCCCGAGCAGCCCCACCGCGTGGTCGTCCGATCCGGGCTGACGGCCGCCCTCGTCGTGCTCCTGATCGTGCTCCCCGTGCTGGCCGTCCTCGGCCTCGAGCTGACGAGTGCGCCGGCGTTCGCGTACCTCGTCGCCGCCGGGGGCCTCGTCGTCCTGCCGGTCCTGGCCGTCGCCCGGGCGGCGCTGCGGACGCGTGGTCCGCGGCCGGACGCCGTCGCGCTCGTCGACGTCGTCGCCCTGCTGCGCGGCCGCGCGCCGGACGTGGACGCCCCGCGCGGCTGCGCGGTCGCCGGACCGTGGTCGGCGGCGCCGGACGGCGGACCGTGGTCGGCGGCACCGGACGGCGGGCCGGGGCAGCCGGACCCGCGCTGAGCCGCAGGGTGGCCGCCGCGAGGTCCACCGCCCCGCGCTGTCCGAGCCGCGGGCGCGTGGGAGGGGAGGTCTGCCGGGATCGGTAGACTCGCCGCGACACCCCCGCCGCGCAACCAGGAGCTGACCCGTGGGACGAGTTGTCGTCGACGTCATGCCGAAGCCCGAGATCCTCGACCCGCAGGGCAAGGCCGTCGCCGCCGCCCTGAGCCGGCTGGGGTTCGACCAGTTCGCGAGCGTGCGGCAGGGCAAGCGGTTCGAGCTCGAGGTCGAGGGCGAGGTCACGCAGGAGGCGCTCGACGCCGCGCGTGCCGCGGGTGAGCAGGTGCTCTCCAACCCCGTCATCGAGGACGTCGTCGCGGTCTACGCCGACGAGACGGCGGTCACGGCGTGAGCCGCATCGGCGTCGTCACGTTCCCCGGGACGCTCGACGACCGGGACGCGTCCCGTGCGGTCCGTCTCGCGGGCGGTGAGCCCGTCGCGCTGTGGCACGGCGACGCGGACCTGCGCGGTGTCGACGCCGTGGTGCTGCCGGGCGGCTTCTCGTACGGCGACTACCTGCGCGCGGGTGCGATCAGCCGGTTCGCGCCGGTCATGAGCGAGATCGTCGACGCCGCGAACCGCGGCCTGCCGGTGCTCGGCATCTGCAACGGCTTCCAGGTCCTCACCGAGGCGCATCTGCTGCCGGGCTCGATGATCAAGAACGACCACCTGCACTTCGTGTGCCGTGAGCAGGTCCTGTCCGTCGAGAACGCCGACACGGCCTGGACGCGCGACTACACGCAGGGCGAGCGCATCACGATCCCGCTCAAGAACCAGGACGGCCAGTACGTCGCCGACGAGCACACGCTCGACGAGCTCGAGGGCGAGGGTCGGGTCGTGTTCCGCTACCAGGACGTGAACCCGAACGGCTCGCGCCGCGGCATCGCCGGCATCAGCAACGCGCGCGGCAACGTCGTCGGCCTCATGCCGCACCCCGAGCACGCGGTCGAGCCGGGCTTCGGACCCGACGGCGCCAAGGGTCCCCGGTCCGGCACGGACGGTCTGCGCTTCTTCACCTCCGTCCTGAGCGCGCTCGTCGGCTGAGGATGGCGGTCGCGCTCGCCCACGTCGGCTGGGACGACGAGCACGCGACACGGCTGCGCGCCGCGCAGCAGGCCGAGCTGCGCGAGCGGTACGGCGACGACGACATCGGCCACGAGATGACCGGCGAGTCGATCGTCGCGATGGTCGTCCTGCACGAGGACGACGAACCCGTCGCGTGCGTCGCGCTGCGCGACGCGTCGTCCGACTTCGGCCCCGGCGTGGGCGAGGTCAAGCGTCTCTACACCGTCCCCCGGGCGCGCGGACGCGGGCACTCCCGGCGCGTGATGCTCGAGCTCGAACGCCTCGCGCGCGAGCAGGGCCGGCAGCGGCTCGTTCTCGAGACCGGTGTCCTGCAGCCCGAGGCGATCGGCCTGTACCTCTCGCTGGGCTACCGCTCGATCCCGAACTACGCGGAGTACGTCGCCGAGCCGTCGTCGCGCTGCTTCGCCAAGGACCTCACGCCCGCGGCCCTCGACGGCTCGGCCCCGGCGACCGCCCGCACGACGGCAGGCACGCTCACGATCGAGCGTCGGCCGTGGGGCGACGAGGACGCGGTGGCGCTGCGCCGGGCGATGTGGGCCTGGAACATGCGGACCTACCCCGAGCTCGTGCGGGACGAGCCGGACCTCGGCTTCGCGTCGGACGACGCACGTCAGGTCGTCGGTGAGCTGGCCACCTGGGTCGCGCGGCTCGACGGCACACCCGTCGGCTGCGTGACGCTGCGCGCGCCGCGCGACGGCTACCCGGCCGGGAGCGCCGAGCTCAAGAAGCTCTACGTCGCCGACGACGCGCGTGGCCAGGGGGTCGGACGCGCCCTGCTCACCACTGCGCACGACGAGGCGCGGACGCGTGGCTGCACGTCCACGCTCCTCGTCGTCGGCATCCGCCAGCCCGAGGCCGTCGCGCTCTACCTCTCGAGCGGCTACCGCCCGACCCGTCCGTTCACGGACGCCACGGACGACGCCATCTCCCTCTGGCTCACCCGCCCCCTCCTCTGACCACCCGACCCGCCCCCCCGGGTGCGGTAGCCGGATCAGCCGCTGGGCCGGTGCTGGGCGTTCGCGTGAGGCAGCGGTTGCTCAGGCTGCGGAGCGGTGAAGCCGGTGCAGGACCGGGTCCCGGGGGTGAAGTGCGGGGTGGTTCTGGACAGGGGGTGGTCAGCGGGTCGGGGTGGCGGTTAGCCTGTCCGGCATGTTCTCGGTCCGGGTGTGTTGTCGCTGAGCTGACGACCCCGCGCGCCCGCGGCCCGACGGCCCTCGCTGCGCACCCCGCACGACCCGAGGACTCCTCCCGTGGCTCAGCCCCTCACGCACGTCCGCGCTCCCCGCACGCTCCACGTCGACCGTCCCGTCGTCCGCGCCCCGCACGACGAGCCGGCGCCGCGACGCGGACCCGAGTTCGTCATCGACGACTCGACGCTCGACCCCACCACGATCGCCCTCGCCGCGGCGCGCGCCGACGTGATCCGTCTGCGCCACGGCGCCGGCCTGCCGACGTACGCCGCCGTCCGCGCCCTGGTCCGGATGCTCGACGACGAGGTCGCCGCCGTGGGCCGGGACCGCGACGACGTGCTCGTCGTGCTCGAGGTCGAGACCGTCGTCGCCGCCGACGAGGCGGACGCCGAGCGCCGGCGTGGGCACCTGGCCTATGCCGCGGCGTTCAGCCACCTGTCCTGGCAGCCGGGCGAGACGATGATCGTCGCGCCGCTGGACGCGCTCGCGGTCGAGGTCGACGAGGTGGTGCGCCGGACGGGCGTCGACGCCGTCGAGCTCGCCCTGGTCGGCGCCTCCCGTCGCCTCGCTCCCCAGGTCACCGCAGCCCTCACCGGCTGAACCCGCAGCGGCCGTGCCGCGGTGAGCGGGTCAGGCCAGGGTGGAGAGGGCCTGGGCCAGGTCGTCCTTGAGATCGGCGACGTCTTCCAGACCGACGGAGAAGCGGACGGTCGCCTCGCCGATGCCGACCTTGGCGCGGCCCTCGGGGCCGAGCTTGCGGTGCGTGGTCGTCGCGGGGTGCGTGACGATCGACTTGGCGTCGCCCAGGTTGTTGGAGATGTCCACGACGCGCAGCGCGTCGAGCACGCCGAAGGTGGCCTTCTTCGCGATCTCCGGCGTGGTGCCCTCCGGCGTGCGCAGCGTGAACGTCACGACCGTCCCGCCGCCGGTCTGCTGCCGGCGCGCCAGGTCGTGCTGCGGGTGCGAGGGCAGGAACGGGTAGCGCACGGACTCGACGGCCGGGTGGTCCTCGAGCCACTGCGCGAGCGTCAGCGCGGACGCGGCCTGGTGCCGCACCCGGACGGACAGCGTCTCGAGGCCCTTGAGCAGCACCCACGCGTTGAACGGGGAGAGCGACGGGCCGGTGTTGCGGATCAGCGTCTGCACGGGGCCACGCACGAAGTCCTCGGAGCCCAGGATCGCGCCGCCGAGCACGCGGCCCTGCCCGTCGATGTGCTTGGTCGCGGAGTACACGACGACGTCCGCGCCCAGGTCGAGCGGGCGGGAGAACACGGGCGTCGCGAACACGTTGTCGACGACGACGGTCGCCCCCGCCGCGTGTCCGAGGCGCGCGACGGCCTCGATGTCGACCAGGTCCTGCATGGGGTTGGACGGCGTCTCGAAGAACACGACGTCGGCGGGGGTGGCCAGAGCGGCCTCCCACTGCGCGAGCTCGTGGCCGTCGACGTAGTCGGTGCGCACGCCCCACTTCGCGAGGATCTCGTCGAAGATCACGACGCTCGAGCCGAACAGCGCACGCGCGGCGACGATCCGCGAGCCCTGGCCGACGAGCGCGGCGAGCGCGGTGAACACCGCCGACATCCCGGACGCGGTCGAGTAGCAGGCCTCGGCGCCGTCGAGCAGGCGCAGGCGCTCCTCGAACGTGGAGACGGTGGGGTTGTTGTAGCGCGAGTACAGGAACCGGTCGACGTCGCCGGCGAACGCGGCCTCGGCCTGACCGGCGGAGTCGTAGGTGAAGCCCTGCGTGAGGAACAGGGCCTCGCCGAACTCGCCGAACTGCGAGCGCACCTGCCCGCCACGCACCGCGAGGGTGTCGGGGCGCAGCGCGGAGCGGTCGACGCGGCGGGCGTCCCAGTCGCCGGGGCCGGGGACGCGCGCGCTCACGCCTGCCGCCAGGGCAGACCCTCGGCGCGCCAGCCCCAGTGGCCTCGCTGGCCGTCGGGGCCGATGTCGCCCTCGAAACCGCGCAGCACGTTGTACGCGGGGCCGAAGCCGGCGGCGGTCGCGGCCTGCGCGGCCGCGACGGAGCGCACGCCCGACCGGCACAGGAACACCACCGGGCGTCCGTCGCCGGGCTCGAGGCCGGCGAGGGCCAGCTGGTCGAGGAACGCGGGGTTCGGGCCGGCGGGCGTGAGCCACTCGACGAACGCCGCGCGGTCGCCCGCCTCCGACGCGTCGGGCACGCCGATCTGCAGCCACTCGCCCTCGGTGCGGACGTCGACGAGCAGCGCGCGCTCGTCGGACGTCAGCAGGTCCCAGGCCTCCTGCGGGGTGAGGTCGCCTGCGTAGGCCATGTTCTCCTCCATCGGTCCTGGCGGTAGCACCCTCGGCCGGTCGCCCGCCTCGTTCGAGGCGCGGGACCGCGGGTTGCTGCGGCGTCGTCGAGCCAGATCTCTCGGCCGCTCTGGATGGTGGCAGGAGCGTAACGCCATGAACGGACAGGCATCCACCTGTTGAACATCACGTCCCGCGCTGTGAGACGTGCACGGTTCGGCGTTGACAGTCGCGCGGCGCGATCGCCAGTCTTTCCGTCAGGTCATGAGCGCCAGCGCGAAGCCCCGGCTCGCTGGCCGGCAACCCTCCTCCGCGGTGGGGTGCCCCGGGTGACGACCAGGCCGTGCACCGACCGGTGACGGCAAGCGCGGGACACCCCCACGGGGTCCCCGGATCCTCGGAGGTACCTCCATGACCGTTCTCGCCGAGCAGTCGTGTCTCGAGGTCGTCCCGTCGGGCAGCCCGACGAGCGCGACGGCCGACCCTGCGCCCGTCGAGGCGCTGCTCCCCGTCGTCGGGGGCACGACCACGGTGCCGCTCGTGGACGGCACGCAGCGCGTCTACGCGAACCTGGACTACGCCGCGAGCGCGCCCGCGCTGCAGGCGGTCGCGGACCGGGTGACCGAGGTGCTGCCGCTGTACGCCTCGGTCCACCGCGGCGCGGGCTACCTCTCGCAGGTCTCGACCGCGCTGTACGAGTCCGCGCGCCAGACCATCGCGCGGTTCGTCGACGCACGGGACGACGACGTCGCGGTCATCACCCGCAACACGACCGACTCCCTGAACCTGCTGGCGGGCGTCGTCCCCGCGGGCGGACGCGTGCTCGTGCTCGACCTCGAGCACCACGCCAACCTGCTCCCGTGGGTGCGCACGTCCGACCGGCACGCGCACCGCACGACGATCCTGCCCATCGCCGCGACGGTCGCGCTGACGCTCGAGTCCCTCGCGGCCGAGCTCGCCGCGAACCCGTACGCGCTGGTCACGGTGTCCGGGGCATCGAACGTCACCGGTGAGGCGCTGCCGGTCGAGCGCGTCGTCGAGATCGCGCACGCCGCCGGTGCGCGCGTGGCCGTGGACGGCGCGCAGCTCGTCCCGCACCGCGGCTTCTCGCTCGCCCGCACGGGCGCCGACTACGTGGCGTTCTCCGGGCACAAGACCTACGCACCCTTCGGTGCGGGAGCGCTCGTGGGCCGCCGCGACTGGCTCGACACGGGCACGCCGTACCTCGCAGGGGGAGGTGCGGTGCGCGACGTGCGGACCGATCGGACGGTGTGGCAGCCGGCGCCCGCGCGGCACGAGGCCGGTTCGCCCAACGTCGTCGGCGCGATCGCGCTGGCCGAGGCGTGCGACGCGCTCGCCGCGCTGCCGACGGGTGCGCTGACCGAGCACGAGTCGGCGCTGCGCTCGCGGCTCGTGGCCGGGCTCGAGCAGGTGCCCGGCGTGCAGGTCGTGCGGATCTGGCCGGACTCCGACGAGCCCGTGGGTGTCGTGACGTTCACGGTCGCCGACCACAACCCCGGCCTCGTCGCCGCCTACCTCGCGGCCGAGCACGGCATCGGGGTCCGCGACGGCCGGTTCTGCGCGCACCCGCTGCTGTCCCGCCTGGGTGCGTCCGAGGGTGCGATCCGCGCGTCGGTGGGCGTCGGCACGCCGAGCGAGGCGGTCGACCGCCTGGTCGCGGCGCTGCACGCCTACGTGACCGACGGGCCGCGTTCGCGGTACGAGGTGGTCGACGGGTGCTGGGCGGTCGTCGACGACACGCGTCCGCTGATCGAGGTGCACGGCCTGGACCACCTGGCCGCGACCGCCGCGGCGGCGTGCGGTCCCGCGCTGGACTGACGTCAGGCGGCCAGCACGCGTGCGGCCCGCTTGAGCATGCTGCGCACGACGACCGGGTGCAGCGCGCGCACGGGCAGGAAGTACAGCCGCCCGCGGCGGTTGTGCAGCCGCACGTTCGTCGTGACGGCGACGAGGCCCGCGGTGGCGTCGACCGCGACACCGCACCGGAAGTCGAGGTGCCGGTCGTCGGCGACGATCAGGGCCTCGCCGCCGGCCGGCTCCGCGACGACCTCGTCGACCGCGAACGTCTCCCGCGGTGCGCGCGGAACGCCGATCAGCGGGACCAGGAGCTGGCGCAGCCCGAGCGCGACGCGGACCCAGGCGGGCGCCGTGCGGGGCGAGAAGGTCGTCGTCGCCCAGGTGCCGGGATCCGTCGGCGCGCCCGTCGGGAGCCGGATGATCGTGACGTCGGCGTAGTCCGGCGGGAAGTCCCGCATCGCGAGCGACCAGCGTGCCTGCGTCATCGTCGTCCCCCTCGAACGTGTCGTGAGTCGCGGCGGCCCCGACCGTACGGCGCCGTATGGAATCGACCGTACGGTAGCGTACGGATCATGGTCAAGGCGTCGACGACCCGGCAGGCGTGGCTCGACGCCGCCTACGCGACGTTCCAGCGTGACGGGCTCGCGGCCGTGCGCGTCGAACCGCTCGCCCGCGCGCTCGGCGCGACGAAGGGCTCGTTCTACTGGCACTTCACCGACCGTGCCGAGCTCGTCGCCGCGGTGGTCGCGCGGTGGGAGGAGGAGCGCACGGACGCGACCATCGCGCTCGCGCAGGCCGGGGGCGACGCGCGTCGTCGGCTCGAGGCGCTGTTCACCGCCGTGGCCCACCAGCGGCACGACCCGGCCACGCTCTACGTCCAGGCCCCGGCCGAGGGCGTCGACGGGGCCGTGGCCCGGGTGTCCCGGCGACGCGTGGACTACCTCGCCGACCTGCTCGTCGAGCTCGGGCACGCACCTGACGAGGCGCAGCGCCGTTCGCTCGTCGCCCTGTCGACGGTCGTCGGCCTTGCCCAGCTCGCGGCGGTCGACGTGACCCCGCCCGACCCCGAGGCCCTGATCGCGACCGCGATGCGGATGGTGCTCGCCTGACGCAGGCCGGCCCAATGGTGACGGCTCAGCGCACGCGCAGACCCAGGTGCTCGGCCAGCGCCGGTGCGAGCTCGACGAGCTGCTCGGTGCTGACGGTCGCGCCCGCGAGGCCCGCGACCCCGTCGAGGTGCTGCAGGTCGCGGATGCCGCGCACGTCGGCCTCCGTGAGCGTCGCGCCCGTGACGTCCAGCCGCCGCACGCGGCAGTCCTCGAACGTCAGGTGCGTCGCACGGACCCGCGCCAGGTCGAGCTCGTCGATCACGACGCCCGTGAACCGCACGTGCTCGAGCGTCGCGTCGCGCAGGTTGAGGTAGTCGACCTTCCCGCCGACGACGTGCACGCGCGTCCAGCGCCCGCCGTACGCCTGCACCGCGCCGAGCCGGCAGTCGGTCAGCGTGCCGTCCTGCCAGGTCGCGCTCGACAGGCCGAGCGTCGAGGCGCGCACGGAGGTCCACGACGAGTCGACGAGCCGTGCGTGGGACAGGTCCGTGTCGTCGAACGTGCACTGCTCGAACGTGCAGTCGAGGAACCGCGCCTCGCTGCCGTCCTGCGCGTCGAACCGCTCGCCGCTCAGCGTCAGGCCGTCGTAGTCCCCACCGGGTTCCAGCAGCATGCGCCCACCCTGCCACGACGGACCGACGGCGATATCCGTTCCGGGCCGGCCCGCGCGCCGTGGCACGATCGCGCCCGTGCAGCATGACCTCACGCTCGTCGGCCCCGGTGTCCGCCTCGTCCCGCTGGGACCGCAGCACGCGCGCGACCTCGTGTCGTTCGTCGACGACCGCGTGTGGCGCGGCATGACGACGCCGACCCCGCGCGACGAGGCCGAGATGCGGGCCGACGTCGAGACGGCCCTGGCGACGCCCGGGCGCTACGCGTTCGCGGTGCTCGACGACGCGACGGGCGCGGTGCTCGGGACGACCTCCTTCTACGACGTGGACCTGCGCCTGGGCCGCCTCGAGATCGGGCACACGTTCTACGACCCCGCGGTGTGGGGCACGCACGTGAACCCGGCGTGCAAGCTCACGCTCATGACGCACGCGTTCGAGGTGTGGGGCGTGCACCGTGTCGCGCTGCGGGTCGACGCGCGCAACGCGCGGTCGCTCGCGGCGGTGGCGCGGCTCGGCGCGGTCGAGGAGGGGCGGCTGCGCGGACACCGCCTCGCACCCGACGGGTCACGCGGCGACTCGGTCTACTTCTCGGTCGTCGCCGACGAGTGGCCGGCGGCCCGCGCGCGGCTCCGCGAGCGCCTGGGTCTGCCCGTGCCCGACGACGCTGCCGTGTCCGACGAGGCTGCGGCTCCCGACGAGATCGCGCGGGCCGGCGCGAGCGCCGCGGACGACGAGCGGTCGCACGTAGTCCTCGTCGGTGGTCGCTCGGGCGTCGGCAAGACGAGCGTCGCGCACGCGCTGCACGCGCTGCTGACCGGCGCGGACGTCCGGCACGCGGTCATCGAGGGCGACTACCTCGACCTCGCGCACCCGGCACCGCACGCGGAACGCCTGGCGGAGCGCAACCTGCGCGCGGTGTGGTCCGCGTACCGCGACCTCGGCTACCGGCGCCTGGTCTACACGAACACGGTCAGCCCGCAGTACGCCGACGACCTGGCCGCCGCGATGGGTGACACCCCGCGCGTCACCGCCGTGCTGCTCACGGCCGACGACGCCACGGCCCACGAGCGCCTCGCGCAGCGCGAGAGCGGCGCCGAGCTGGACGCGCACGTCGCGCGCAGCGACGCCGCGGCGCGCGCGCTCGAACGAGGTTGCCCGCCGTCGGTGCACCGCGTCGGCACCGCGGGCCGCACGCCCGACGAGATCGCCCGCGGCATCGCCGCGCTCGCAGGCTGGCTCCCCGCACAGCCGGACCGACCCGCTGCTGGCTCCGGCACCGGGCTCGGACTCCCGCAGTAGCCGCGAGGTCAGGGGATGGGGACGAGCGAGGCGAGGGCGTGGGGCTTGCCCGTGCCGGGGTGCCAGGCCGCCATGGTGAACGACGAGCCGTCCGACGAGCGCCGGGTCGCGGTCGCGACCGTGGCGGGCAGCAGGATCGGCTTGGCGAAGTCCACCGTCCACACGAACGCCTCCCCGCGGGCCGCGCCGACGTCCGCGAGCAGGCGCGACGCGGTGTACATGCCGTGCGCGATCGCCCGGGGGTAGCCGAGCGCCTTGGCGGTCAGCGGCCACAGGTGGATCGGGTTGCGGTCGCCGGACACCGCGGCGTAGCGGCGGCCGGTGTCGGCGCCGAGCCGCCACTGGCCGGTCGGCAGCGGCGGCGTGAACGGGTCGCGCTCGTCGTCGTCCGGGACGAGACCGCCCAGCCGCACGCCCTTGGCGAGGTACGTGGACGTCCCGCGCCACACGACCTCGTCGTCCACGGTGACCTCGACGACGAGGTCGACCTGTGTACCGGTGCGGTGGGGTCGCAGGCCGTGCGCGGTCGCGACCACGTCGAGCGTCTCGTCGTACCGGACGGGCCGGTGCTGATCGACGACGTTCGCCAGGTGCACCATCCCGGCGAGCGGCAGCGGGAAGTCGGTGCGCGCCATGAGCGCGATCGCCACGGGGAACGCGAGCACGTGCACGAACCCTGCCGGCAGGGTGTCGGTCGCGGTCTCGCCGACGAGCCGCTGGAACGCGGTCAGGTGCTCGATCGTGGGTCGCACGCCCCGCACGCGGTAGCCGACGTCCGGCAGGGACGTGGGCGCGTGGCCCGTCCGACGAGCGAGCGCGAGCCGGCCGGACGCACCTGCGCCGCGGACGTACAGGCCGCCGAGCCCGGGGACGGCGGGCAGGTCGACGAGCGTCACGCGCCCACCACGTGCTGGCCGCACACCCGCAGCGTCCGCCCGACGATCCCGCCCGCCTGCGGTGAGGACAGGAACGCGACGGCCTCGGCGACGTCGACCGGCTGCCCGCCCTGCTGCAGCGAGTTCATCTGCCGTGCGACCTGCCGCGGCAGCGCGGGCATCTTCGCGGTCATCTCCGTCTCGATGAACCCGGGCGCCACCGCGTTGGCGGTGCCGCCGAACGGCTCGAGCAGCGGAGCGGTCGCGCGGACCATGCCGATCACACCGCCCTTGGTGGCCGCGTAGTTGGTCTGCCCGCGGTTGCCCGCGAGGCCCGTGGTCGACGAGATCGAGACGATGCGCGGTGCGTCGGTGAAGTCGCCCGACGTGAGCAGCGCCTCGTTGATCGCGAGCTGCGCGGCGATGTTCACGGCGATCACCGCGTCCCACTGCGCGTCGGTCATGTTCGCGAACAGCTTGTCGCGCGTGATGCCGGCGTTGTGCACGACGACGTCGAGCCGCCCGTGCCGCGTGAGCGCGTGCTCGAGGATCGCGGCGCCCGCGTCGGGGGACGTGATGTCGAGCTGCAGCGCGGTGCCGCGGATGCCGTTGGCGACGGCCGTGAGCTGCTCACCCGCGGCGGGGACGTCGACCGCGACGACGGTCGCCCCGTCCCGCGCGAGCGTGCGGGCGATCGCCGCGCCGATCCCGCGCGCCGCCCCGGTGACCACCGCGACGCGGCCGTCGAGCGGCGCGTCCCAGTCGGTCGGCAGGGCGCCGGCCGTCGTGTCGACGGGCAGGAGCTGGCCGTGCACGAACGCCGAGCGCGTGGACAGCAGGAACCGCAACGCGCCCACGGCCGACGCGGCGGTGACGGGCACTCCGTCGGCCAGGACGATGCCGTTGGCGGTGGTCCCGCCGCGCGACTCCTTGGCGATGCTGCGCACGACCGCGTCGATGCCCTGCCGCGCGGCCGCGACCGCGGGCGAGGCGTCCGCGGCGGAGCGCGAGATCGTCACGACGCGGCCCCCGCGCGCGAGCTTCTTCACGGTGCTCGCGGCGGCCAGCAGCGGCGCGTGCAGGTCGCCGGGGTGGTCGACCTCGGTGAGCACGACGACGACCGCGGCGTACCGCTCGTCGGGCACGGGGTGCCGGTAGACGTCGAGCCCCCAGCCGTCGAGGACCTCGTCGCCCGAGGCGTCCGGCGTGGCCGACGGCTCGGCAGGCGAGCCGGACAGCAGCGCGGCGATCGCGTCCGCGTCGGCGTCCGGGCCGGCCCCGGAGCCCAGCACCAGGACCTTGCCGTCGACGAGCGGCTGCCCGGGCGCCCACCGGCGCAGCGGCGCGGCGGGGGAGAAGCCCAGCAGCTCGGAGAGCTTCGCGGACAGGGTCGTCGTGATCGGGTTCGGCATGGTCAGGCCGCCTCGAGGATCGCGGTGAGGCCGAGCCCGCCGGCCGCACAGATGGACACCAGGGCGCGCGGCGTGCCGCCGTCGCGCTGCTTGCGCAGGTGGAGCTCCTTGGCGATGGTCGCGACGATCCGGCCGCCGGTCGCGGCGAACGGGTGGCCCGCGGCGAGCGACGAGCCGTGCACGTTGAGCAGCGCCCGGTCGACCGTCCCGAACGCGCCGTCCAGGCCCAGGCGCTCGCGGCCGAACTCGGGCGACTCCCACGCGGCGAGCGTGGACAGCACGGTCGCCGCGAACGCCTCGTGGATCTCGACGTACGCGAAGTCGTCGAGCGTCAGGCCGTGGCGCGCGAGCAGGCGCGGCACCGCGAACGCGGGTGCCATCAGCAGGCCGTCCTCGCCGTGCACGAAGTCGACCGCACCGGCCTCGGCGTCGACGACCGCGGCCAGCGGGGTGAGCCCGTGGCTCGCGGCCCACTCGTCGGAGCCGAGCAGGACGGTGGACGCGCCGTCGGTGAGCGGCGTCGAGTTGCCGGCGGTCATGGTCGGCTCGGCGTCGAGCCGCGTGCCGAACGTGGGCCGCAGCGTCGCGAGCTTCTCGAGCGAGGTGTCCTTGCGCAGGTTCCCGTCGATCGTCTGACCGCGGTACGGCGTGACGAGGTCGTCGAAGAACCCGGCGTCCCACGCGGCGGCGAGGCGCTGGTGCGAGACGAGCGCGAGCTCGTCCTGCGCCTCGCGCGTGATGCCCCACTGCGCGGTGGTGATCGCCTGGTGCTCGCCCATCGACAGGTGCGTGCGCGGCTCGCTCGTCGACGGGGCGACGGGCGCGAGGTCCTTCGGGCGGATGCGCCCGAGCGCGGCGAGCTTCTGCGCGGCGGTCTTGGCGCGCGACAGGTCGAGCAGCGCGCGGCGCAGGCGGTCGGTCACGACGATCGGGGCGTCCGAGGTGGAGTCGACACCGCCCGAGATCGCGGACTCGAGCTGGCCCAGGCGGATCTTGTTCGCCAGGCCGACGAGGGTCTCGAGGCCGGTCGCGCACGCCTGCTGCACGTCGTACGCAGGGGTCGTGGGGGACAGGGACGAGCCGAGCACGGCCTCGCGCGTGAGGTTGAAGTCGCGGCTGTGCTTGAGCACCGCACCCGCGGCGACCTCGCCGATCCGCTCGTCCTGCAGGCCGTACCGCGCGACGAGGCCCTCGAGCGCGGCCGTCAGCATGTCCTGGTTCGAGGCGTGCGCGTACGCACCGCCCGAGCGTGCGAAGGGGATGCGGTTGCCTCCGAGCACCAGCGCGCGTCGGGGCACGTTCGTCGGGGCCGTCTTCTCGAGTGCCATCGGATGGCGCTCCTCTCGCGTCGTCGCGATCAGCGTCGGACCCGCAGGTCCAGGGACGTTCGTCCCGAAGTGGTGTCCAGAACCCACAGTACCTGATACCTTCGGTTTCGTGAGCCCGATCACACGTGGCCCGTCGACGACGACGGCCACCACCGGCACCGCCGCCGCCTTCAGCGCCGGCGCAGGCCCCGCTGCGCGCGACCCGCGGGACCCGCGACGCGACGACGTGCGGCGCGACGACCCCTTCGTCGTCGACGGCCGCTCGGCCCGCTGGGCCGACCACCGCGAGGCCCGCCGGGCCGAGCTCGTCCGCATCGCACGCCGCACGGTCCACCACCGCGGGCCGGACGTCTCGATGGAGGAGATCGCGACCGCCGCGGGCACCTCGAAGTCGATCGTCTACCGCTACTTCTCGGACAAGACGGGGCTGCAGATCGCGGTCGCCGAGGCCGTCGTCCTGCAGATCCAGGGCGCGCTCGAGGGCGTGCTGCGCGTCGCGCCGACGCCGCGCGAGGGCCTGCGTGCGATGGTCGCGGTCTACCTCGAGATGATCGAGTCCTCCCCGAACGTCTACGCGTTCGTGACGCGCGACGGCTCGGTCGAGTCGGGCGGCCCGCTCGGTCACTTCCTCGACTCCGTGACGCACCTCGTCGCCCTGCCGTTCGCGCGTGAGCTGGGCGAGCAGGACGAGCCCGCGCAGCAGGACGAGCCCGCGCAGCGGGACGAGCCCGCGCAGCACGTCGACCCCGGGCAGCGCGACGAGGCCGAGCCGCACGACGACGCCGCCGACGCCGCCCGCGCCTCGCGCGAGGCGCTCGCCGAGGCCTGGGCTGCGGGAGCCGTCGGCTTCGTGCGCGGCGCGGGCGAGTGGTGGATGGCGCACCGCGGCGAGCCCGGCACCCCTGACCGCACCACCCTGACCGCGCAGGTCGCCGCCTGGCTCTGGGCCGGGCCGGTCGGCCTGCTGGCACGCGAACGCACCACTCGTACCGCATGGGAGATCCGATGACCCGGGAGACCCGATGACCGCCACCACGGCCGACCGCCGTTCACCCGCACTGTCCGTCCACGAGGACCCGCGCGTCGACGTCGCCGCGCTGACCGACCAGCTGCTCGGCACCTACGCGCCGCTGCGCCGTGAGGCCCGCGCCGTCGCCGGCAGCCCCGACTTCCACAAGATCGAGGGCCTGTCGATGGCGGAGCACCGCGAGCGCGTGCTGCACCAGCTCAAGGACCTCGTCGCCCACCACGACGTGCTGCGCGCGTTCCCCACGCGGCTCGGCGGCGCCGACGACCACGGCGGCAGCCTGTCGCGGTTCGAGGAGCTCGTCGCGGGTGACCCGTCGCTGCAGATCAAGGCCGGCGTGCAGTGGGGCCTGTTCGCGAGCGCGATCCTGCACCTGGGCACCGAGCACCACCACGACACGTTCCTGCCCGACGCGATGTCGGTCGACGTGCCCGGCGCGTTCGCGATGACGGAGACGGGCCACGGCTCGGACGTCGCGTCGATCGGCACCACCGCGCAGTACGACCCGGCCACGCAGGAGTTCGTCATCCACACGCCGTTCCGTGCGGCGTGGAAGGACTACCTCGGCAACGCGGCGCTGCACGGCACGGCCGCGGTCGTGTTCGCGCAGCTCATCACCGCCCCCGAGGGTGGCCCGCGCGTCAACCACGGCGTGCACGCGTTCTACGTCCCGCTCCGCGACCCCGCCACCGGCGAGTTCCTGCCGGGCATCGGCGGCGAGGACGACGGGCTCAAGGGCGGGCTCAACGGCATCGACAACGGCCGCCTGCACTTCGACCACGTCCGCGTCCCGCGCACGAACCTGCTCAACCGGTACGGCGACGTGGCCCCCGACGGCACGTACTCCTCGCCGATCGCGAGCCCCGGCCGCCGGTTCTTCACGATGCTCGGCACGCTCGTGCAGGGTCGCGTCTCGCTCGACGGCGCCGCGGTGAACGCGAGCAAGATCGCGCTCGCGATCGCGGTCCGGTACGCCGCCGAGCGTCGGCAGTTCGCGGGTGCGGGCGAGGACGAGGTCGTCCTGCTCGACTACCAGCGCCACCAGCGCCGCCTGCTGCCGCTGCTCGCGCAGACGTACGCGTCCACGTTCGCGCACGAGGAGCTGCTCGCCGCGTTCGACGAGGTCTTCTCCGGCCGCGGGGACACGCCCGAGAACCGCGAGGACCTCGAGACGCTCGCCGCCGCGCTCAAGCCCACGTCCACGTGGCACGCGATGACGACGATCCAGGAGTGCCGGGAGGCGTGCGGCGGCGCGGGCTTCCTCGCCGAGAACCGGCTCGTCGGGCTGCACCAGGACCTCGACGTCTACGTGACGTTCGAGGGCGACAACACCGTGCTCTACCAGCTCGTCGGCAAGCGGCTCCTCGGTGACTACGCCAAGGCGCTCAAGGCCGGCGGCGCGGGTGACGTCGCGCGCTTCGTCGCCGACCGAGCCGTGCACCGCACCCCGCTGGTGCGCGCGGTCCAGACGATCGCCGACGTCGGCGACGCGCGTCGTTCCGCGGGTCAGCTGCGCGACGAGGAGACGCAGCGGGAGCTGCTCACCGACCGGGTCGAGGTCATGGTCGCCGAGCTCGCGGCCGCGCTGCGCCCCGCGACCAAGCTGCCGCCCGCCGAGGCCGCCGCGCTGGTCAACGCCCACCAGCACGAGCTCATCGAGGCCGCCCGCGCACACGCCGAGCGCGTGCTGTGGGAGGCGTTCACGCGTGGTGTGCACGCCACCGCCGACCCGGGCACGCGGCAGGTGCTGACCTGGCTGCGCGACCTCTTCGGGCTCGCCCTCGTCGAGCGCCACCTCGCGTGGTACCTCGTCAACGGCCGTCTGTCCGCGGGCCGTGCACGCACCGTCTCGTCGTACATCGACCGCCTGCTCGTGCGGCTGCGCCCGCACGCGAAGGACCTCGTCGACGCGTTCGGCTACGGGCCTGAGCACCTGCGTGCACCCATCGCGTCGGGCGCCGAGGCCGTCCGCCAGGAGGAGGCGCGCGCGCACTACCGCACCGAGCGGGCGGCGGGCCGTCTGCCGATCCCGGAGAAGCACGTGCGCTGACGGCCGCACGGATCCGCCGACGGCCAGGGTGCAGGCACTCTCCTCCGCCCTAACCGTCGGTGCGCCCGCACCCTGCCCTGACGTGCCGCATCTGCCTGCGCGCGGCAGGATGACGCGCAAGGGGGCGGCGCGGGACCGCCCGGACCACTGGAGGTCCGATGTCCACGGGAGCGCAACCGGCCGAGCGCAGGCCCGTCCCCTGGCGGCTGGTCCTCGGGGTCGTCGTGCTCGCGGCGGCGCTCGTGCTGATCTTCCAGAACGCCGACGAGTACACCGTCCACCTGTTCTGGGCGACGGTCACCATGCCGCTGTGGGTCCTGCTCGCGATCACGTTCGTGCTCGGACTCGTCGTCGGCTGGATGCTCAAGACCCGCCGCGCCCGGCGCAAGGGCTGACCGCCGCGACCGTGGGTGACGGGACGGACCTCGCGTGCTGACCAGCCTGGTGGTCGGCGCGGTGCTGATGAACGCCCTCGCGCTCGCGCTGGTGCTCGCGCGCGGGCCCGCGTTCGGCACGCGCGTCTACCGCCCGATGCTGCTCAACCTGGCGCTGTCGGTCGCGCCGCTCGTGCTGCTGGGCGTGGTCGCGCTCGTCTGGGTGCTGCTGCTGCACGAGGGCTGGACCGCCGTCGGGTACGTGGTGCTCGCCGTGGGTGCGGTCGTCTGGCTGCTCCTGCTCCCGAACGCGGCCTACCTCATCACCGAGCTCAACCTCAGCCACCGCCAGCCGCACGAGCGCGTGCCGCTCTGGTACGACGTCCTGCTCGTGCTGGTCCTGGCCATGTCCGGCGTGCTCAACACCGTGCTCAACGTGTTCGTCGTGCAGCTCGAGTGGGTGCTCGTGACCTCGGGCGACGACGCCCGGGCGCTCGCGGACCGCGGCTCGGTCGCGCTCTGCGTCGGGATCCTGCTGCTCGTCGGGTTCGGCATCTACCTCGGCCGCGACGTGCGCCTCAACTCGTGGGACGTGCGGCACCCGTCGTCACTGGTCCGCAAGGTCGTCCGGCACGTGCGCCAGCCGGGCGGGCTCGCGGGCATGGTGTGGTTCACGCTGCTGACCGCGCTGTTCCTGGGGCTGATGTACCTCGTGGTCATCGGCCCGGTGATCCGCGGGCTCGTGCTGATCGAGCAGGCCCGCTGACCCTCCGGTCCGCGCAGTGCCTGGTCAGGTGGGGTTGCAGCGCGCAGCGATCATCTCGAAAGGGTCCACGTCCGGGCGCCACGGCTCGAGGTTCCACGTGGCCTTCGAGCGTGCGCCGAGCTGGTGGCACGCGAGCTGCTGGAGCATGGTCGGCGACCCCGCCTCCGCGTCCGCCGCCGCGAGCTGCGCGGCCGCGAGCTCCTCGGCGGCGCGCCCGCCGGCGCGCGTCCAGTCGGCCGGCGTCACCGCGAGGGAGCGGCCGCCCTCGCGCTCGCCCCACACGAGGTCCAGGATCGAGCGTCCCGTGAACCACAGGCTCGTCGGCTCGTCCTGCGGGACCAGCACGGCGGCCTCGCCGCGGGCCTCGAGCCTGCCCGACGGGTCGGCGCGCAGACCCGCGACCGGGACGTCGCCGTCGAGCACGAGCGCGGTCCCGTCGCCCAGCACGGCGAGCCGCAGCGGAGCGGGCGCCGCGACGACGAGCGTGCGCGCGGGGGTGGGAGGGGCCGCCTCGGTGGAGCCCGTGTCGCGGCGTTCGCCGCTCGCCGCAGTGCTCGGCGTCGGCGCGATGTCGACGCGGACGCTGCTGTCGTCCAGCACACGCGGCGTGCTCGCGGCCAGCACGCGCAGCGCCACACCGTGCGACGTGATGACGACGCCCTCGCGCAGCGCCATGGCGGCCAGATCTGCCGAGGCGTCCGGCTCGCTCGGCGACGCGGCGGCGCTCGCGGTGGCGCCTGCGCTCGCGTCCGCGCTCGAGCTCTGCGTCCCCGGCGTCGCCGGACCGGTGCTGCAGCCACCCGCCGCGAGGGCGAGCAGCGCGACGGCGCTCGCCGCACGCAGGCGGAGGTCGCAGCAGGGCGCGGGCATGCGCCGACGGTAGCCGAGCCACGGGAGGCGACTCGCTGGCGATGTCGACCTGGCGCTCGTCACGATGCGTTGCGCGGGAACGGCCAGGAGAAGGATCCTGCAATGTGGCCAGTATCTGGGCTAGTCGTAGGCCATTTTTCGGATTACCATCGCACGCATGCGGACCGTTGCACTGAGTGAGGCGAAGGACAAGTTGTCGGCGCTCGTCGACGAGGCCGACCGCACCCACGAGATCATCCAGATCACGAAGCACGGTCGCGGCGCGGCAGTGCTGATGTCTGCCGACGACCTGGACTCCTTGCACGAGACGCTCTTCTGGCTCTCGCAGCCAGGCGTGCGTGAGGACGTCGCCGCTGCGCGCCAGGCGACGGCCGACGGCGCGACGACGGCCGGTGAGGATCTGCGCGCCCGGTTCGGCCTGCCGTCCCTGTGAGCGAGGCCGCCGAACCGTGGCGGGTGCAGGTCGCGCCGAGCGCGGTGCGTTCGCTCGAACGCCTGCCCCCGCGGGTCGCACAGGCCGTCGTGGAGTTCGTGACGCTGACGCTCCCCGCCAACCCCGAACGCATGTCCAAGCCGCTGCGCTACGAGCTGGATGGGCTGCGCTCGGCGCGGCGCGGCGACTACCGCGTCCTGTTCACCCTGGACCCCGACGTCCGCACGCTCCTGGTGGTGCGGATCTCGCACCGGGCGGACGCGTACCGCTGACGAGCGAGCGCGCAGGCGGCGCGGACGTCGCTCGTGACGCGCACGAGCCCGACGAGCGGAGCCGTGAGACTCGAGCTCGTCGGGCTCGTGACCGGGCGCGAACGAGGAGGGGACGCCCGGGCTCGGAGCTCGAACGGGGAAGCTCCGAGCACACGGCCGGACGTGGTGCTGATCGGGTGCGGGCCTGATCAGCACCCGTCCGGCCGAGCGCAGGCCGACCGGTGACCGGTCGACCTGCCGCTCAGTGGTCGCGGGTCAGACGCGGTGCGCGGGGACGTGGCGGCGACGCACGTGGATCACCCGCAGCACCACCCCGGCGACGAGCGCCGTCAGCGCGAGCACGAGCCCGGGCAGGACGCCGTCGCTGCCGGTCACGGCGAGCGGCGGTTCGTCGTCGTCACCGTCGACGAGCACCTCCGACGGGATGCTCGGCGTCGGGCTCGGTGTGGGTCCGGCGACCTCCTCGTCGTCGTCACCGGGCTGCGACGGCTCGGGGGACGGGACCGGCGTCTCCTCGTCCGACGGCTGGCCGGGCGCGGAGGGCTCGGGGGCGGGCGTCGTGGGCTCGGGCGTGGTCGGCTCCGGCGCGGGTGTCGTCGGCTCGGGTGTGGTCGGCTCCGGCGCGGGCGTGGTCGGCTCGGGCGACGGCGTCTCGACGGGCCCGGGCGGAGTCGGCGTGGGCGTCGGGCTCGGCGGCTGCGTCGGCGCGGGGTGCGACGGCGTCGGCTTCGGCGTCGGCGGGTACGGGTTGGGCTTCGTCGTCGGCGAGGGCGACGGGCTGGGCGAGGGCGACGGCGGGTACGGGTTCGGCTTGCACGTCGTGTGGCAGACCGGCTTCTGCCCGCCCTCGCCGAAGTGCTCGTCGTACCCGCTGACCTGGACCCATTCGATGCACGAGCCCTGCGGGACGCCGATCGTCTGCCAGCGCACGCTGTGCTGCCCGACGAGCGCGACGCTCGAGCGGCCGGGCTCCACGTGGATGTTCGCGTACCCGGTGCGGCCCTGGTGCGTGTAGCGCACGTTGACGTGGTCGTGGACCTGGAACGAGTCACCGGCGGGCAGGGTGAGGGCGTCCGCGGAGACGTCGTAGGGGACAGGGGCGTCCGACCCGCCCGCGGAGGCGCCCGCGGCGCTCGCGAGCAGCAACAGGCCGGACAGGGCGGGAACGGCAGCGACAGCGACGGCGCGGCGGAGCATCGGACCTCGAATCCTCGACAAAGCAGACCAAACGGACATCCAGCCGCGCCAGACTGTAGGGCTGAGCAGGCAAAACGCACAATTGCCCCATCGGCGTGTCGGGTGCGAAACGCCGTACGGGCCGGGGTGGTCACCCGATGGGTGCAAGACACGTGTCACCCGGTCGCGTGAGCGGCCCAGGGCGCGAGGTCGCCGCCGCACTGGACGCGCGTCCGGATCGCTCGGGGCCGGGCTCCTGCGACGAGGGTCGCGGAGGCCTCGACCGCAGGCTGCGGCGTGGTGCGACGCGAGGTGCGCGCACGGGCGTCGGCGGCCCGGCCGACGTGCCTGCGCCGGTCTGGACACCGGCCCGGGGGCTCGTCGGGCGTCGCTATCCTGGGGGCGTCCTCCGACGACGGCCGTGCCCTGCCGACCAGCGCAGGCCGCGAGCGATCTCGCCCCAAGGGAACCGATGACCTCCGCACCCGCGCGCCCCAGCAGCGACCAGCACTACGACACGGTCGAGGACGCCGCCGCGACCCCCGACCTCGCGCAGCCCTACGCCGAGCTCGGGCTCAAGCCCGACGAGTACCAGCGCATCCGCGACATCCTCGGCCGCCGGCCCACCGCCGCCGAGCTCGCGATGTACTCGGTGATGTGGTCGGAGCACTGCTCCTACAAGTCCTCCAAGACGCACCTGCGCCAGTTCGGCGACAAGACGACGCCGGCCATGAAGGAGCACCTGCTCGTCGGCATCGGCGAGAACGCGGGGGTCGTCGACATCGGCGACGGCTGGGCGGTGACGTTCAAGGTCGAGTCGCACAACCACCCGTCGTACGTCGAGCCGTACCAGGGTGCGGCCACGGGCGTCGGCGGCATCGTGCGCGACATCATCTCGATGGGTGCCCGTCCCGTCGCGGTCATGGACCAGCTGCGGTTCGGCGCGGTCGACCACCCCGACACCGCGCGCGTCGTGCACGGCGTGGTCGCGGGCGTCGGCGGCTACGGCAACTCGCTCGGCCTGCCGAACATCGGCGGCGAGCTCGTGTTCGACGCGAGCTACCAGGGCAACCCCCTGGTCAACGCCCTGTGCCTGGGCGTGCTGCGGCACGAGGACATCCACCTCGCGAACGCGTCCGGCGCGGGTAACAAGGTCGTCCTGTTCGGCGCGCGCACGGGTGGCGACGGCATCGGCGGGGCCTCGATCCTCGCGAGCGAGACGTTCGACGACACCAAGCCGTCCAAGCGCCCGTCGGTGCAGGTCGGCGACCCGTTCATGGAGAAGGTGCTCATCGAGTGCTGCCTCGAGCTGTACGCCGCGCGCGTCGTCGAGGGCATCCAGGACCTGGGTGCGGCCGGCATCTCCTGCGCGACGAGCGAGCTCGCCTCGAACGGTGACGGCGGCATGCACGTCGACCTCGAGAACGTGCTGCTGCGCGACCCCACGCTCACGGCGGGCGAGATCCTCATGTCCGAGTCGCAGGAGCGCATGATGGCGGTCGTCACGCCCGCCAAGCTGGAGGAGTTCCTCGCGATCACCTCGAAGTGGGACGTCGAGACCGCGATCATCGGCGAGGTCACGGGCACGGGGCGCCTGACGATCGACCACCACGGCCACCGGATCGTCGACGTCGACCCCAAGACCGTCGCGCACGAGGGTCCGGTGTACGACCGTCCGTACGCGCGCCCCGCGTGGCAGGACGGCCTGAACGCGGACACGTCCGCGTCGCTCGCGCGTCCGACGAGCCCCGACGAGCTGCGCGCGACCGCGCTGCGGCTTCTCGGCTCGCCGAACCTCGCGTCCAAGGAGTGGGTGACCCAGCAGTACGACCGCTTCGTGCAGGGCAACACCGCGCTCGCCCAGCCCGACGACTCGGGCGTCGTCCGGGTCGACGAGGCCACCGGCTTGGGCGTCGCGCTCGCGACCGACGCGAACGGCCGCTACGGCAAGCTCGACCCGTACACGGGTGCGCAGCTCGCGCTCGCGGAGGCGTACCGCAACGTCGCGACGACCGGCGCGCGCCCGCTCGCCGTCACCGACTGCCTCAACTTCGGCAGCCCCGAGCACCCCGACTCGATGTGGCAGCTCGTCGAGGCGATCCGCGGCCTGGCCGACGCGTGCCAGGTGCTCGAGGTCCCGGTGACCGGCGGCAACGTCTCGCTCTACAACGGCACGGGCGAGCCCGGCAAGATCGACTCGGCCATCCACCCGACGCCCGTCGTCGGTGTGCTGGGCGTGCTCGACGACGTCGCGGACGCGGTGGCGTCGGGCTGGACGGCCCCGGGCGTGGCCGTGTACCTGCTGGGCACGACGCGCGCCGAGCTCGACGGCTCCGCGTGGGCGGACGTCGAGCACGGGCACCTCGGTGGCCTGCCGCCGGCGGTCGACCTCGCGGCCGAGCGTGCGCTCGCGGCGGTGCTGCAGAACGCGTCGCGCGACGGCCTGGTCGACGCGGCGCACGACCTGTCGGAGGGCGGCCTCGTGCAGGCGCTCCTGGAGTCGTCGCTGCGGTTCGGCGTGGGGGCGCGCGTGTCGCTCGACGCGCTGTGCGAGCGCGACGGCGTGACGCCGTTCGAGGCGCTGTTCTCGGAGTCCACGGCGCGCGCGCTCGTCGCGGTGCCGCGCTCGGAGGAGGTGCGCTTCGCGGACCTGTGCGTCGCGCGCGGCGTGCCGGCGCTCAAGCTGGGCCAGACGGCCGAGGTCGCGTCCGACGACGAGGAGGCGGGCCCCGCGCTCGAGGTCGAGGGTCTGTTCACGATCCCGCTGGCCGAGGCCCGCGAGGTGTTCGAGGCGACGCTCCCGCGCCACTTCGGCTGACACCTCGGGCGCCCGGGGCGCCTGCGGCACCGAGCCAGCTCGGCGGCGTCGACCAGACGCCCTACGATGGGCGCTGGAGTGCCGGGAAGTCTGGTCGGCGTCATCGTCGTCGACCCGTGAGGACCCTCGCGCATGCCCAGCTCCGCCCCGTCGCTCCTGTCGCGCCGTTCGTGGCCCGAGACCCGCCGCATCTCCGAGATCCTGCGCAAGGAGACCGTCGGCGGCGCGCTGCTGCTGCTGGCCACGGTCGCCGCGCTGGTCTGGGCCAACTCCCCGGCGGCCGACTCGTACACCGCGCTGCGCGACCTGGAGGTCGGCCCGCACGCGCTGCACCTGCACCTGTCGCTGGGGACGTGGGCGGCGGACGGCCTGCTGGCGGTCTTCTTCTTCGTCGTCGGGCTCGAGCTCAAGCGCGAGTTCGTCGCCGGCGACCTGCGCGACCCGCGCCGCGCCGCGCTGCCGATCCTGGCGGCCGTGGGTGGCATGGCCGTCCCCGCGGTGATCTACGTAGCGGTGGCTTCACGCGCCGGCGGCGACGCGCTGCACGGCTGGGCGATCCCGACGGCGACCGACATCGCGTTCGCGCTCGCGGTCCTGGCCGTGGTCGGCACGCACCTGCCCGCGGCGCTGCGGACCTTCCTGCTGACGTTGGCCGTCGTCGACGACCTGCTCGCGGTCACGGTGATCGCGGTCTTCTACACCGACACCGTGCAGGTCGTGCCGCTTCTGGGGTCGCTCGCGGCGATCGCCCTGTTCGCGCTGGCGGTGCAGCGCAGGATCCGGTCGTGGTGGCTGCTGCTCCCGCTCGCGTTCGGTGCCTGGACGCTCATGCACGCCTCCGGGGTGCACGCGACCGTCGCGGGCGTGCTGCTGGGCTTCACTGTCCCGGTGCTGCGCAGCCGGCGCGCGGGCGGTCCGGACGCGGGCCCCGGGCTGGCCGAGCACTTTGAGCACCGGCTGCGCCCGCTGTCCGCGGGGGTGGCGGTGCCCGTGTTCGCGTTCTTCGCGGCGGGGGTGACGTTCGGCCGCCTGAGCGGCCTGGGATCGGCGCTGACCGATGCGGTGGCGCTGGGGATCGTGGCGGGTCTCGTCGTGGGCAAGCTCGTCGGCATCCTGGGCACCACCTGGGTGGTCGCCCGGCTCACGCGTGCGCGGCTCGACCCGTCGCTGAGCTGGTGGGACGTCGTGGCGATCGGCGTGCTCGGCGGGATCGGGTTCACCGTCTCGCTGCTGATCGGTGAGCTCGCGTTCGACTCCGAGCTCCGTGCCGAGCACGTCAAGGTCGGCGTGCTCGTGGGCTCGGTCGTGGCGTCGCTGCTGGCGTCCGCGCTGCTGCGGGCGCGCAACCGTGCCTACCGGGCGATCGAGGAGGCGGAGGCGGTGGACGCCGACGCGGACGGTGTCCCGGACGTCTTCCAGGGGCGCGGGGTCTAGGCACCCGGCGGCAGATCTGCCCACTGAGTTGGTCGTCGTGAGCACCTGGATCGGTGGGACGCTGCAGGCGACGGCCGCACCGCCGACAGACGACGGGCCCTCAGCGGCGACCGCCGCTCACCTGCGCAGCCTTCCAGTGACCGAGCGGAACCCCGCGCTGAGCCTGGAACTAATCGCCTCTCTGCCGCCCGTGGCCCAGCAGAGCACCACGGTGACAGTCGATCCGGAGATGGCGCTCGGCACACCGCTGATCTATACCGATGGGACGGTCGTACCGGGCCGCTCTGAGGATGCGATCGAAGCTGCGGCCGCCCACGGGGGCACCGCGTGGGGCCCCATCGGAGGAGCGTGGAGCGCGGCCTCGACGAGCGGGTGCGGCGGGTGGGGCGATGACTCGACCGCCCGCGTCAGCTACCGGTGGTGGCTGAGCCAGACAGCATTCACGACGGCACACGTGCAGGGCTGTGGCTACAACTCGGCGAAGGCCGGGGTCCGCCTCGGTGACGCTGAGCGCGCGGGTCGGCACGACCGCGCCGAGCTCGACGAGCACGGGCCGCAGGTGCACCTCCCCGACGAGCGCGTGCGCCGGGTTGCCCGACACGACGAGCGGGACGACGACCACACCGGCCAGGCCGTCGGGCCCGTACAGGTCGAGGAAGGCCTTGAGCAGGCCGGTGGAGGACGCCTTGTAGACCGGCGTCGCGACCACCGCGACGTCGGCGTCCGCGAGCGTGGTGCGCGCGGCGTCGGCGCGCGGGTGGTCGCTCGTGAGGATCTCGGCGGCGATGCCCGCCAGGTCGATCGTCGCGGTGACCTCGCCGGCGACGTGCGCGGCGACCGCGGCCGCGACCTGCTGGGCGGCGCCCAGCGTGCGCGATCCCTCGCGCGGGTTCCCGGACACCACCACCACGGTGGGTCGGACTGTCTGCGTGCTCATCTGCGTGCCCTCGCACTTCCCTCGTCCGTCACGGTTGCCGGCCCGCGGGCCGGCCCGGTCTTCCCCGGGAGCACCCCGTCGTGACCGGGGTTGCCGACCAGCGAGCCGGGGCTTGGCGCTGGTTCTCGTGACCTGGCAGAGGGGTATAGCAGCGGCGCTGAAAATGTGTACTGGATCAGTCGGAAATCTCGTCAGATGGACCGGGACCGGACGGTCCACGGGCGTCGCCCGGCGGCAGGTTGACGAACTGGAACTGCCACTGGGCGGGCCGGTCGCGCGGCACCATGACGGTCGTCGCACCCGCGTCCCACGACGACGGGACGAGGAACATCGCGTCCGGTCCCTGCACGAGCAGCCGCAGGCCCCGGTGCCGCCAGCGCGGTGCCTGCGCAGCCACGCAGGCCTCGTCCGGGGCGGGCGCCACCTCGTCGTCGGGGTCGTCGACGACGCACAGGTCCTCGACGGTGATCGTCGTGTCCGTCAGGCGCAGCGGCGTCGTCGTGTCGAGCACGACGAGCGGCAGGTCGTCCAGGTGGCGAGCGGTCTGCTGCGCGAACCCGACGCCCGCCCAGCCCGCCGTGATCGACACGACCCACAGCACCCCGGCGACGACGAGCACCCACAGGCCCGGCACGACGCCCGTCGGCCGGTCCGGCACGTACCGCAGCGCACCCGCGGTCGCGAGGGCGCCCGCGGCGATCACGGCCGCCGCGACGAGCGGCAGCCA
This sequence comes from Cellulomonas persica, assembly GCF_007989825.1. GTDB lineage: Bacteria > Actinomycetota > Actinomycetes > Actinomycetales > Cellulomonadaceae > Cellulomonas > Cellulomonas persica. The sequence goes on from NZ_BJUA01000004.1 coordinate 108,087, forward strand.
CACCCACGACCCCCACCACGCGTACGCGAGCAGGAGCAGCACCCCGATCCCGAGGACGCTCGCACCCGCGGCCGTGGCCGCCCGGGCACGCTCGGCGAGCCGCTCGACGCCGTCCGGGGCCGCCCGCAGCGCGCGTGCCCGCGCCTCGAGCCGTGCATGGACCGCCGCCGTCGCGACGAACAGCGTGGTCAGCACGACGAGCGGCACGGCCAGCGACTTCGGAGAGCGCATGACGAACTCGCGTGGCGAGAGCCCTACCGTGTCCACGTCCAGCCCGAAGTACCAGAGCTCGGACCGCGTGAACGCGTACCCGTAGTAGAAGAGGAACGCCGAGACGAACGTCGCGGGCGCGACGAACTGCGTCACCACCGGGAGCCACGCGGGCAGCGCACGCCGCGGCTCGTCGCTCATCCCTGGTCCCCGTCGTCGCCCGGGTCCTCAACCGGTTCGTCGGAAGGGTCGTCGGAGGGTTCGTCGGACGGCTCGTCGGACCCGTCGTCGAAGAAGGGACGTTGGCTCTCGTCGACGAGGGGGAGCGGCCCGCCCGGTGCGGCGAGCATGAGCTCGACGGCGTGCGCGCAGTCGGCGTCGCTGACCGTCTCGGCGCACCGCAGCCACCCGCGTGCGCGGACCGTCGCCTCGAGGTCCAGGTGCTCGGGGTCGACCGGGACCGCCGAGAGCCGGCACCCGTCGGGTGGCAGGTCCACGTCGACGCACACCCCGCCGGACGCGAGGTCGCCGCACGCGGCGTCGTCGAAACGCCAGTCGTCGCCGCTGAGCTCCAGCCGCTCGACGTGGAACGTGATCCCGTCGGTCAGCTCGACGCCCGCGACGCCGCCGTTCCAGAACAGCGTGCCGCACGACGCCACGCCGTCGAAGCTCGCGATCCCGTCGACGGGCGGTGCCGTCGTGACCACCGGCTGCCGGCCAGGCGGCTTCTGCGGCTCCTCGCCGCCGCGGGGCGTCGCGGGCTCGCGCTCGTCGGACGGCTCGTCGGGCGTCCCGCCCGGTCCGCTCGCCTGCGTGACCGCGTCCACCGTCGCGCTCGTCGGCTCCCCGGGCGGCCCGGCGCACGCCGCGACGACGGCAAGGGTCGCCAGGACGACGAGGAGCCGGGCGGCCGGGCGGGTGGGCCTGACGGTGCTGCGGGGCGCGGCCGGACCGTGCCGGGCCACGATCGGCGGGCTGCCGCTGGGTGGGACGGTCGTCGGTCGCATGGCTCCTCCCCGTCCGGAGTGCTCGCTGCGTACCCGAGAGGTGCCCCGAGACGGTGCGCGTGATACTGAGGAACGTCAGCCGAGGCCCGACGCCTCGGTGTCCACAGGGCGGGAGTCCCGGACGGGCTCGGCCGGTCATCACTAGCCTGACCGCGTCCTTCATCCCCGGTACGCGGAGCAGAGCGGAGCCGAACAATGCAGGTGCAGCTGGAGCGTGCCCGCGAGCAGGTGCTCGCGCGCAACGCCGGTGAGCGCGAGTTCCACCAGGCGGTCAACGAGGTCTTCGAGAGCCTCGGACCCGTCCTCGTCCGCAATCCCGACTACACCGACGCCGCGGTCCTCGAGCGCCTGTGCGAGCCGGAGCGGCAGATCATCTTCCGGGTCCCGTGGGTCGACGACTCCGGGAACGTGCAGATCAACCGCGGTTTCCGCGTCGAGTTCAACTCGGCGCTCGGCCCGTACAAGGGCGGCCTGCGGTTCCACCCGTCGGTCTACCTGGGCATCGTGAAGTTCCTGGGCTTCGAGCAGGTCTTCAAGAACGCGCTCACGGGCATGCCGATCGGCGGCGGCAAGGGCGGCTCCGACTTCGACCCGCGCGGCAAGTCCGACGGCGAGGTCATGCGCTTCTGCCAGTCGTTCATGACCGAGCTGTACCGGCACATCGGCGAGTACACCGACGTCCCGGCCGGTGACATCGGCGTCGGTGGGCGTGAGATCGGTTACCTGTTCGGCCAGTACAAGCGCATCACCAACCGCTACGAGTCGGGTGTGCTCACGGGCAAGGGCCTGACGTGGGGCGGCTCGCTGGTCCGCAAGGAGGCGACGGGCTACGGCACCGTCATGTTCGCCGACCGGATGCTCAAGACGTTCGGCGAGTCGTTCGACGGTCAGCGCGTCGTCGTCTCGGGTGCGGGCAACGTCGCGCTCTACGCGATCGAGAAGGCCCAGCAGCTCGGCGCGAAGGTCGTCGCGTGCTCCGACTCGCAGGGCTACGTGCTCGACGAGAAGGGCATCGACCTCGACCTGCTGCGCCAGGTGCGCGAGGTCGAGCGCGGGCGCGTCTCGGACTACGCCGAGCGCCGCGGCGCGGTGTACGTGGCGGGTCGTCGGGTGTGGGAGGTCGGCGCGCAGGTCGCACTGCCGTGCGCCACGCAGAACGAGCTGGACGACGACGACGCACGCGCGCTGATCACGTCGGGCGTCAAGATCGTCGCCGAGGGCGCGAACATGCCCACGACCCCCAAGGCCGTGACGCTGCTGCAGGAGGCGGGCGTGAAGTTCGCGCCCGGCAAGGCGGCCAACGCCGGCGGTGTCGCGACGTCCGCGCTCGAGATGCAGCAGAACGCGAGCCGTGACTCGTGGTCGTTCGAGCACACCGAGGACCGCCTCGCCGCGATCATGGGCGACATCCACGACCGCTGCCTCGCGACGGCCGACGAGTACGGCGTGCCCGGCTCGTACGTCGCGGGCGCGAACATCGCGGGCTTCGTCCGGGTGGCCGACGCGATGCTGGCCCTCGGCCTGGTCTGATCCGGTCCGCGAGGCTCCGGACTCGGCGCAGCACGCGCCGAGCAGGGCGGAGCAGGCACGAAGGCGGCGAGGAGCACGTCCTCGCCGCCTTCGTCGTGTCTGCGCCCGGACACCCCCGCCGGAACGGCAGGATCTGCCCCGTGAGATCCGTGCGCCGCGCAGCGGCCCTCGTCGCGCTCGCGGTGCTGCTCGCCGCATGCAGCGCCACCGACGGCCCGACGACCCCGCCCACCTCGTCGTCGGACGACCCGGCCCCGCCCGCGACCGGCGCCGCGACGCCCGACGCGACCCCGACCTCGTCGGCCGCGGGCCCGACCCCCGACGCGGCCAGCCCGGGCGCGCTCTACCTCGCGCCGGGCTCGCAGGCCGCCGCGGCGTGGCAGGCGGCGGCCGGGCAGGACAAGGAGCTGCTCGCGCGGATCGCGCAGCAGCCGCAGGCGACGTGGATCGGGGACTGGGTCGACGCGGCGACCGCACGCGACCAGGTCGCGGCGCTCACCGCGGGTGCCGTCGAGGCCGACGCGACCGCGGTCCTCGTCGTGTACGCGATCCCCGGGCGGGACTGCGGCCTGCACTCGGCGGGCGGCGTCGAGACGAGCGAGTACGCGGCGTGGGTCGAGACGGTGGCGAGCGGGATCCAGGGCTCCCCGATCGTCGTGCTCGAGCCGGACGCGCTCGCGCAGCTCGGCGACTGCGACGGCCAGGGCGACCGCGTGGGCTTCCTGGCGCACGCGGCGCGCGTGCTCGACGAGGCCGGTGCGCGCGTCTACCTCGACGCGGGCCACTCGGGCTGGCACCCGGCCGCCGAGACCGCGCGGCGGATCGCGCTCGTCGGCACCGAGCACCTCGCAGGGTTCGCGCTCAACACGTCGAACTACCAGACCACGGCCGACTCGCGCGCCTACGGCGAGCAGGTGTCGGCGGCGCTCGGCGGGCTGCGGTTCGTCGTGGACACCTCGCGCAACGGCAACGGCAGCAACGGCGAGTGGTGCAACCCACGAGGCCGCGCGCTGGGCGACGCGCCGCGCCTCGTCGACGACGGCACGGCGCTCGACGCGCTGCTGTGGGTCAAGGCGCCGGGCGAGTCCGACGGCGCGTGCAACGGCGGCCCCGAGGCGGGCCGCTGGTGGCAGGAGATCGCCCTCGAGCTGGCCCGCAACGCGGCCGGGTGACGCGGGGCCGACGGTGCTCGACATCGGCACGCCGGCGTGAGGTCGTCAGGTGCGCGTGAGGTCGTCAGGTGCCGCCGACGACGTCGCGTGCTTCTGACGTCGCGTCGGCGGCGACGGCCCGGAAATCGTTGGAGAGGGTCGGTGGGGGCGGCCTAGCGTCGGGGCGTGACTTCTGGCCAGTGGCGCGTGGTGCGCGCCGAGCGGACCGCGGTGCTCGTCGTACCCGCCGGTCCCTCCGGCGACCCCGGTGACACCGCCGAGGCGGCGGCCGAGCCGGTGCAGGCGCCCCGCGCCGACGACGGGCTCGCGGACTCCGGTGACGGCCGGCCCGAGCCGCTGCGCGCCGGTCTGGCACGGGACGGGCTCGCCGACTCCGACGAGGGCCGGACGACCGTGGCCGTGGGGGACCTCGTCGCGCTGGACCCCGAGTCCGGGCTCGTCGCGACGGTGCTGCCGCGCCGCTCCGCGCTCGTGCGCGACACCGCCGGCCGCACGTCGCACGTGCAGGTGCTCGCCGCGAACGTCGACGTCGTGCTCGTCGTCGAGCACCTCGACCCCGACCCCGACCTCGGGCGCGTCGAACGGCTCCTGACGCTCGCGTGGCGGTCGGGCGCGCAGCCGGTCGTCGTCCTCACCAAGGCGGACCTGGTGCCCGACCCTCACGGCATGGCCCAGGACGTCGCGGCCGCGGCGCTCGCGGTCGACGTGCACGTCGTCTCCGCCGCGACGGGCGAGGGCCTCGAGCCGGTGCGCGCGCTGCTCGGCCCCGGGGTGACGCTCGTCGTCGTCGGGCCCTCGGGTGCGGGCAAGTCGACGCTCGTCAACGCGCTCGCGGGCCGCGAGATCATGGCCACGGGCGAGCGTCGGCAGGACGGGCGCGGTCGGCACACGACCACGCACCGCGAGCTGGTCCCGCTGCCGGGCGGCGCGATGCTCATCGACACCCCGGGCCTGCGAGCCGTGGGCCTGGTCGCCGACGCCGACGCGCTCGACCACACGTTCGCGGACGTCGCCGAGCTCGCGGCCCGCTGCCGGTTCGCGGACTGCTCGCACACGAGGGAGCCGGGCTGCGCGGTGCTCGCCGCGCTCGACGGCGGCGAGCTCGACCAGCGCCGCTTCGCGAGCTGGCGCAAGCTCGAGCGTGAGGCCGCCTACCAGGAGCGCCGGGTCGACGCGCGTCTGGCCGCCGCCGAGAAGGCGCGCTGGAAGCGGATCACCCAGGCCTACCACCGCGGCCAACGAGGAGCCGGCGCTCCACGCCCCTGACCCGCCCCGGTCCTGCCGCCCATGAACAGCTGACGCGTCCTGGTGCGGCCGCGCACACATGGCTGACGCGTCCTGGTCCGGTGCGCACGCACCGCTCGCGCGGTCCGCCCAGTGGTGCGGTGCTGTGTTCGTCTGCGGGGGACAATCGGGCCGTGCCACCTCGTCGTCGTACCGATCCTGCCGCCGGCCGCGCGGCGCTCGCGGCGTGGCGCGCGGACCTGTCGTCCGTCGTCGCCCGCCGGACCGCCGTGCGGTTCACGCTCGAGGAGCTCGCCGAGGTGGCGCCCGGCAACTCCGTCGAGGTGCGGGTCCCGCCCGACGGTGCGGTTCAAGCCGTCGCCGGTCCGCGGCACACGCGCGGCACGCCGCCGAACGTCGTCGAGACCGACCCGCAGACCTGGCTCGAGCTCGCCACGGGCGCGCTGGCCTGGCCGGACGCGCTCGCGGACGGTCGCGTCCACGCCTCGGGCGAGCGCGCAGACCTCTCCGACTGGCTCCCCCTCCAGGCCACCCGCATCCGCTGACCACCCCGACCGCGCGCCGCCCGGCCCGCCCGTGCGCCACCCCGGCCCACGCGGCGGGCGGAGGGGCAGGCCCGGTGGGTGGGGCCGGGACTCTTGTCCCGGCAAATCCCGACCGGGCGGTAAGAAACTCGAGGAGGCGCCGTGGCCGCATCCGGCGCCGCACGCCAGCCCGGAAAGGCCCCACCATGACCGACTTCTCACCCCTCCTGCAGCCCGGACGCATCGGCTCCCTCACCCTTCCGAACCGCGTGATCATGGCCCCGATGGGGACCGAGATGGGTACGCACGAGGGCCTGTTCACCGAGCGTGAGATCGCGTACTACACCGAGCGTGCCAAGGGCGGCACGGGCCTCGTCGTGACCGGGATCAGCGCGGTCTCGCAGGACTACGAGCAGATCAACCCCGGCCTGTGCCGCGTCGACACGGACGACTGCATCCCCGGCCTGACCGCGCTCGCGCGCTCGGTGCACGAGGTCGGCGGCCTCATCTCGCTGCAGCTCACCGCGGGCCTCGGCCGCAACATCAACGTCGTCGACCCGCAGCGGCTGCCGATCTCCGCGTCGGACAACCCGCACTACGCGACGCCGGACGTGCTGTGCCGCCCGCTCGAGACCGACGAGATCCGGGTGCTGGTGCAGCGGTTCGGTGAGGCCGCCGCGCGCGCCGCGACCGCGGGGATCGACGCGATCGACATCCACGGCCACACGGGCTACCTGATCGACCAGTTCATGAGCCCGCAGTGGAACCGCCGGACCGACGAGTACGGCGGCTCGACCGAGAACCGGTGCCGGTTCGCCGTCGAGATCATCCAGGCGGTCAAGGAGGCGGCGCCCGGCCTGCCGGTGAGCTTCCGGCTCTCGGTGGACCACCGCTACCCGGGCGGTCGCGGGGTCGCCGAGTCGCAGGAGATCGCGCGGATCCTCCAGGACGCCGGCATCGACCTGATGATGGCCGACGAGGGCTCGTACGAGGCCATGGACTACGTCTTCCCGCCGTACTACCTGGGCGACGCACCCATGGTGCCCGCGGCGCGCGCGATGAAGGACGTCCTGACGATCCCCGTGATGGCGGTCGGCAACCTCACGCCCGAGAACGCGGTCGCGGCGCTCGAGAACGGTGACGCGGACTTCGTCGGGATCGGGCGCGGCCTGATCGCCGACCCGCAGTGGGCGGGCAAGATCGCGGCGGGCCGCCGCGCGGACATCCGCCCGTGCATCCGGTGCAACCAGCTGTGCGTCGGCAACGCGTTCTTCGCGCTCCCGCTGGGCTGTGCGGTCAACCCGCAGGTCGGGCTCGAGCGCGAGCGCGTGCTCACGCCCGTCGACCAGCCGCGCCGCGTCGCGGTCGTCGGTGGCGGACCCGCGGGCCTCGAGGCCGCGCGCGTGGCGGCCGTCCGCGGCCACGACGTCGACCTGTACGAGGCCGAGGACCACCTCGGCGGTGTGCTGTGGCCCGCCGCGACGCCGGACTTCAAGTCCGAGCTGCGCTCGATGATCGGCTGGTGGGAGCGGCAGCTCGCGGCCCTGCCCGTGCGCATCCACCTGGGCACGACGATCACCGCGGACTCGCCGGAGCTGGACGGCGTCGACGACGTCATCGTCGCGACGGGCGCGAGCCCCGTGGTGCCGCAGTCGATCCCCGGGATCGACCTCGCGGTCGACGTCGTCGACGCGCACCTGGACCGTACGCGGCTCGGCCGCCGGGTCGTGGTCGCGGGCGGCGGGCTGTCGGGTGTGGACCTCGCGCTCGAGCTCGCGGAGGACGGGCACGAGGTGACCGTCGTCGAGATGGCCGACGAGATCGCCGCCGACCTGCTGATCATCAACAAGATCACGTTGCTGCGCCGGCTCGACGCCGCGGGTGTCCGCGTGCTGACCGGGCACTCGGTGGTGCGTGTGAGCGACTCGGGTGCGACGGCGCAGGGCCCGGACGGTCCGGTCGAGCTCGCGGCGGACACGGTCGTCGCCGCGTTCGGCGTGCGCGCGGCGCGCAGCCTGGCGGACGCGCTCGAGGGCCGGGCCAAGGTGCACGCGGTCGGTGACTGCGTCCACCCGGCGAAGGTCGCCGAGGCGGTCAACGCCGGCTTCGAGGCGGCCTTCGCGCTGTGAGCCCCGGGACGTGCCGGCCCCGCCCCCGGGTCGGCACGTCCCGGCTCTGGCCTAGGATCGCGGGGTGCCGGACGACCCCCAGACCCCCGAGCAGGACCCGCGGCCCACGCGCGAGGACGCCCTGACGCCCGACGCCCGGCCGCAGGCTCCGGGGGCGCAGCACGAGCCGGCGTCCGTCGAGGCCTCGCAGTCGTCCGACGAGACCGCGCGCGGTTCCGACGAGACCGCGCGCGGTTCCGACGAGACCGCGCGCGGTTCCGACGAGGCCGCAGAGCTTCCCGACGAGGCTGCAGAGCTTCCCGACGAGGCCGCAGAGCTGCCCGCCGAGGACGAGCTCGAGCGCGTCGCGGTGCCCGCGCGTGTCCGCCGCGCGCCGAAGTTCGGTGCGTTCATCGTCGCCGGCGCGGTCGTCGGTGCCGTCGTCGCGCTGCTCGCCACGGCCCTCGTCGGCTGGCTGAGCGACGACGCGGGCGCCTCGGACGTCGCCTCGGGGCAGGGGTTCATCTCGTTCCTCGACGGCCAGGGCGCCATCCGCGCGGTGATGGGGCTGACCGGCGCGGTCGTCGGCGGGTTCGTCGGGGGCGCGCTCGCATCCCGGGCCGACCGGCGCAGCCGCGACCCGCTCGCCTGAGCCGACGGCGACCTGCTCCACCATGCGGCGGCGCGCGCCGTCGAAGCGCGTGCGTCGGGCACCTAATCGATGAGGTCGGCCCGGTGGTGTGGCCGACGACGGGACTGGTCGGGTTCCCTCGTCGGTACCGGTCCCGGGCGGGCTCACGCGTCGACGTCGATGCGCTGGACGGGTACGGCACCGCCGACCCGTGGCCGCTCCCGAGGGCCGGACAGACCGTGTCCACCAGACCGAGGAGCGTTCATGTCCGCCCGTAGCAGGTCCACCCGGGCAGCCGCCGCGCTGCTGTCCGCCACCACGCTCGTGATCGGCGGCCTCACCGTCGCGGCGAGCTCGGCGACCGCAGCCGAGGGCTGCCGCGTCGACTACACCGTCCAGAACCAGTGGCCCGGCGGGTTCCAGGGCGACGTGAAGGTCACCAACCTCGGCTCGTCCATCTCGTCGTGGAAGGTCGCCTGGACGTGGCCGTCCTCCGAGCAGAAGATCCAGCAGGCCTGGAACGCCGACGTCGTCACGTCGGGCTCGCAGGTCTCCGCGACGAGCGTCGGCTGGAACGGCTCGCTCGGCACCGGCGCGAGCGCGTCGTTCGGCTTCATCGGCACGTCCGGCTCGGCGAACCCCGCGCCGACCTCCTTCACCGTGAACGGCGTCGCGTGCACCGGCACGGTCCCGACGACGAACCCCACGACCCCCACGCAGACCCCGACCCCCACCCGGACCCCCACGCAGACACCGACGCCCACGCCCACCCCGACGACGCCGCCCCCGCAGCCGTCGGGCGACCTGTACGTCGACACGGAGAACCAGTCGTACGCCGCCTGGCAGGCCGCGTCCGGCAGCACCAAGGACCTCCTGGCGAAGATCGCGCTGACCCCGCAGTCGGTGTGGATCGGCAACTGGAACAGCCCGTCGGTGTCCCAGCAGCAGATGCGGGACGCGACGAGCCGCGCGTCGGCGGCCGGCAAGACCGTCTCGGTCGTCATCTACGCCATCCCGGGCCGTGACTGCGGCTCGCACTCGGGTGGTGGCGTGCCGGAGAGCGAGTACGCGCAGTGGGTCGACACGGTCGCGCGCGGCATCGTCGGCCGTCCGATCATCGTGCTCGAGCCCGACGCCCTCGCCCAGCTGGGCGACTGCAGCGGCCAGGGCGACCGGGTCGGCTTCCTGAAGTACGCCGCGAAGTCGCTCACGCAGGCCGGTGGCCGGGTCTACATCGACGCGGGCCACTCGGGCTGGCTGTCGGTCGACACCGCGGTGAGCCGCCTGAACCAGATCGGCTTCGAGTACGCGGTGGGCTTCGCGCTCAACACGTCGAACTACCAGACGACCTCCGACACACAGCGCTACGGCGAGCAGATCTCGCAGCGCCTCGGCGGCAGGGGCTACGTCATCGACACGTCGCGCAACGGCAACGGCAGCAACGGCGAGTGGTGCAACCCGCGCGGCCGTGCGCTCGGCGACAAGCCGCGTCTCGTGAACGACTCCACCGGTCTCGACGCGCTGCTGTGGGTCAAGCTGCCCGGCGAGTCCGACGGCTCGTGCAACGGCGGCCCGGCCGCCGGCCAGTGGTGGCAGGAGATCGCCCTGGAGCTCGCACGCAACGCCAAGTGGTGACCTGAGTCAGTGCCTGAACGGGGGGCCATGCGTCCACGGTCGATGTGCGACCATGGACGCGTGGCCCCCCGCGCTGACGGACGACTGAACCACGACCTCCTCCCGGACGAGAAAGGCCCCCAGGACGCCTGCGGCGTCTTCGGTGTCTGGGCTCCGGGCGAGGAGGTCGCCAAGCTCACCTACTTCGGGCTGTACGCGTTGCAGCACCGCGGACAGGAGTCCGCAGGCATCGCGACGAGCAACGGCTCGCAGCTCCTGGTCTACAAGGACATGGGGCTCGTCTCGCAGGTGTTCGACGAGACCGCGCTGAACGCGCTGCAGGGGCACATCGCGATCGGGCACGCCCGGTACTCGACGACCGGCGCGAGCAACTGGGAGAACGCCCAGCCGACGCTCGGCCCCACGGCCGCCGGCACCGTGGCCCTCGGCCACAACGGCAACCTGACGAACACCGCCGAGCTCGTCGAGCTCGTCGCGGAGCGGTACGGCAGCCAGCGGCGCGGCGAGCTCGCGCGCGGCAACACCACCGACACGGCGCTCATCACGGCGCTCCTCGCGGGGGACCCGGACCACACGCTCGAGTCCACGGCGCTCGAGGTCCTGCCGCGCCTGCGCGGCGCGTTCTCGCTGGTCTTCATGGACGAGCGCACGCTGTACGCGGCGCGTGACCCGCAGGGTGTGCGCCCGCTGGTGCTCGGGCGCCTCGAGCGCGGGTGGGTCGTCGCGTCGGAGACCCCGGCGCTCGACATCGTCGGCGCGAGCTACGTGCGCGAGGTCGAGCCCGGCGAGTTCATCGCGATCGACGCCGACGGGCTGCGCTCGACGCGGTTCGCGCAGGCCGAGCGCGCGGGCTGCGTCTTCGAGTACGTCTACCTCGCGCGTCCGGACACGACGATCGCGGGCCGCTCGGTCCACGCGGCGCGCGTCGAGATGGGTCGCCGTCTGGCGATCGAGCACCCCGTCGAGGCGGATCTCGTCATCCCCGTCCCGGAGTCGGGTACGCCCGCTGCGGTCGGGTACGCGCAGCAGTCAGGCATCCCGTTCGGGCAGGGCCTGACGAAGAACGCGTACGTGGGCCGTACGTTCATCCAGCCGTCGCAGACGCTGCGCCAGCTCGGCATCCGGCTCAAGCTCAACCCGCTGCGCGAGGTCATCCGCGGCAAGCGCCTCGTCGTCGTCGACGACTCGATCGTGCGCGGCAACACCCAGCGCGCGCTCGTGCGGATGCTGCGCGAGGCCGGGGCCGCCGAGGTGCACGTGCGCATCTCGTCGCCGCCCGTGAAGTGGCCGTGCTTCTACGGCATCGACTTCGCGAGCCGCGCCGAGCTCATCGCCAACGGCCTGACGCCCGACGAGATCGGCGCCTCGCTCGGCGCGGACTCGCTCGGCTACATCTCCGAGGACGCCCTCATCGAGGCGACCGAGCAGCCTGCGAGCCAGCTGTGCACCGCGTGCTTCTCGGGCCGCTACCCGATCGAGCTGCCTCCGGCCGACCGGCTCGGCAAGAACCTGCTCGAGCAGAACGAGCTGCCGCTGGGAGCACCCGAGGACGGGCTCGTCGCGATCCTGCCCGGCGGCGGTGCGGCGTCCGCGCTCGACCACCCCTGAGCGCCGAGCCGACGAGCGACCGAGCCACCACCGCACGAGCCACCACCGACCGAGCCGACGACCGACCCCGCGCCGTGGCGCCCGTGCCCGGCCGAACCCCTGGAGCGACCGTGACCTCCCAGCCCGACGACGCGACCGCCACCCCCGCGCCGATCACGTACGCCGCCGCGGGCGTCGACACCGAGGCGGGGGACAAGGCCGTCGAGCTCATGAAGGACGCGGTGCGCGCGACGCACGGCGCGCGCGTGCTCGGCGGGGTCGGCGGCTTCGCCGGCCTGTACGACGCGAGCTTCCTCACCCGGTACCGGCACCCGCTGCTCGCGACGTCGACCGACGGCGTCGGCACCAAGGTCGCGATCGCGCAGGCGCTCGACATCCACCACACCATCGGCTTCGACCTCGTCGGCATGGTCGTCGACGACATCGTCGTGGTCGGCGCCGAGCCGCTGTTCATGACCGACTACATCGCGACCGGCCGCGTCGTGCCCGAGCGCATCGCGGACGTGGTGCGCGGCATCGCGCAGGCGTGCCAGGTGGCCGGGACCGCGCTGGTCGGCGGCGAGACCGCGGAGCACCCGGGGCTGCTGGCGCCCGACGAGTACGACGTCGCGGGCGCCGCGACAGGCGTCGTCGAGGCCGACGAGCTGCTCGGCCCGGAGCGGGTGCGCGCGGGCGACGTGCTCGTCGCGTTCGCCTCCAGCGGGCTGCACTCCAACGGGTACTCGCTCGTGCGGGCCGTCGTCCGGCAGGCGGGCTGGGGCCTCGAGCGGCACGTCGACGAGCTGGGCCGCACGCTCGGCGAGGAGCTCCTCGAGCCGACGCGCGTCTACGCGTCCGACTGCCTCGCGATCGCCCGCCGCGCCGGCGTCGCCGGGGTGCACGCCTTCAGCCACGTGACGGGCGGCGGGCTCGCCGCGAACGTCGCGCGCATCCTGCCGGGCGGGCTCGTCGCCGACGTGGATCGCGGCGCGTGGACCCTGCCGCCCGTGTTCTCCCTGGTGCAGGGGCTCGGCCAGGTCCCGTGGACGGACCTCGAGGGGACGCTCAACCTCGGCGTGGGCATGGTCGCCGTCGTCGCGGCCGACGCCGTGGGCGGCGTGCTCGCGCACGCGGCCGAGCTCGGCCTGCCGGCGTGGGAGCTCGGCGCGGTGCGTGACCTGGACCCGTCGCGCGACGTCGTCGGCGCGCCGGGGTTCGTGTCCGGCACCAAGGGTGTCGACGGCGGCGCAGTGCGCCTCACGGGCGAGTACCGCACGGCCTGACAACCGGGGGCGTCCGGCCCTGAGACGACTGTCGCCTGCCGGGCGGGGCTCGGCAGGCGACAGGTCGCGGACGGCACGTCGTGGGACCGCTGCGTGGTCGGACGACGGGCGGTCGTCAGACCACGTCCCGAGCGTCACCCCCGGGGTGCCGTTGACGGCTCGGGTCGGGCCCGACGGATCGTCGGACGACAGCGCCGGACGACGAGGTCGTCCGGCGCGCTCGCTCGGACAAGGCCGGTCAGACGAGGCCGGTCCGGGCGCCTCGTCGGTCAGGCGACCGCGCGGGTCGGACCACCGTCGACGGCGGGACGAGGGTCAGCGGTCGTCGTCGAGCCACCGGCGGTAGTCGTCGTCAGGCTCGTCGTCCGTGTCGACCGCAGCAACGCTCCGGCGCTCGATGGGGTCGACGTGCCGCGACAGCTCCTGCTCCAGCGCGCGGTAGTTGGTGTCCGGGCTGAAGTACTTCAGCTCCCGCGCCACCTTCGTCTGCTTAGCCTTCTGACGGCCGCGCCCCATGGCATCGACCCCCTCTAACGTGGAAGCGGGGCGGCACCGTGCTCACACGTGCGGCCCCGGGATGCTGAATCGTCTGTTCGTTCGGCAACGCTACATGGAATTCCGTTATTCCGGCCACTCGCGAGGGGGCGACTCGCGTCACGTTCACCCAGGGCGCACGAGTCCCCCACGACCGCGTGCGCGACCGGGGCGGTCGCCGTGTCCGGCTCGTCCGGTTCGCGACCCGCGCGAGGGGGCCTGGTGGTCGACGGCGGGCCCCGCGACTGCCCCTCGCACCTGGGCCCCCGGTCGGGCCTGAGTGCTCCTCCGCCGGGGCCCGTGCGCACCGGCGCGGTCTCGGCGAGCGAGGGTGAAAAGTCCGGTTTAGGCTGACCTTGCGTGCCGCTCACCAGCGGACTCGTCGGTTCTGAGGACCGGGTTGTACGCTTTCGTAACGAAATCGTGTCCCGGAATGCGCCGCATGCCGGGTTCACACATGCTAGTGACGCGAGTGCGACGTCCCTCGTGACGCCGCCCTCGCCACCAGCTGCACCGAACAGGTGATCGTCGGGAAGGGGAGTCCCGGCCCACCCGATAGCCAGGAGGCACCCCCATGACCGTCAAGCCCGCAGTCACCGACAACCTGCTCACCCCGTCCGAGGTCGCGACCCTGTTCCGCGTCGACCCGAAGACCGTGACGCGCTGGGCCAAGGCCGGCAAGCTCTCGTCGATCCGCACTCTCGGCGGGCACCGGCGCTACCTCGAGTCCGAGGTCCAGGCGCTGCTCCAGGGCATCCCCCAGCAGCGCGGCACCGCCTGACCCGCGGCGCGGACGGGTCGACGGCTCGGCCCCTGAGGCCGACGCTCGAACCCCAGGCCGCCGGTGTCGGGCGAGCTCGTACGACGCCACGCGCGTGACGCCTCCGCCAGGTGCGTCGGTTCGGCTCCCCACACATCAGGACCCACGAAGGCCCCGGGATGGCTCCCGGGGCCTTCGCGTGTGCGCGAGCCGGCAGGCTCGCGTGTCGGCTCGCGGCCGTCAGCGGGAGCGGCGCGCGATGCGCACGACGACGATCGTCGTGACGAACGCGGCCGCGAGCGCGGCGCCGGCGAGCACCTTGCGCGCGTGCGCACGGTCCTGCGGGCTCGCGTCGGCGCTCGTCGCGTCGGACGCGAGCCGTCGCGCCGTCGCCACGGCAGCCTCGGCCTGTGCGCGCGGCGCCAGTCGCGCGGTGAGCTCGTCGACCGTGGACACGAGCTGCTGACGCGTCACCGCGATCTCGGCCTCGATCGCCTGCATCGCCGGGGTGGTGAAGGGCTCGGGGCGCTTCTCGTCGGTCATCGGGCTCCTCCCAGCGGGTGTGCGGTCCGGGCCGTCGCCCCGGTGCGGATGCGCGCGCTGCTCCTCGTCGGAGGCGTCGCCGCCGCACTCATGCCGACGGACCCTTCAGAGCGGCCACATCGTCCTGCACGCTCGCGATCGCGGCCTGCGGTGCGGGCGGGGAGGCCTTCTTGAGCGCCTTCACGCCGAGCAGCGCGAGGACCACGACGACGATCAGGAGCAGCAAGGTGACGATCAGCGCCGCCGCCCACAGCGGCAGCCACAGGTCGAGCACGATGACCAGCGTCGTCAGCACCGCGGCGAGCAGGTACAGCGCGAGCACGCCCGCCGCGACGAGCATGCCCGAGCCGGCGCCCAGGATCTTGGCGCGTTCGGCGATCTCGGTCTTGGCGAGCTCGATCTCGGCCCGCACGAGCCGTGAGGTCTGCTCGCTCAGGTCGCTCACGAGCTGACCGAGCGAACGCTGGGGTTGCGCGTTCGTCGTCATCGGTGCTGCCTTTCGTCGTCCTGCCGTGTCCTGCGGCGCAGACACCCAGTGTGCTGTCGGCGTCCGCGCACCGCTCGGCGAGGCCGCTCAGTTGTCCCAGGGGTGGACGAGCTCCTCGGCCGGGTGCGTCGGCTCGGGCAGGGCCGTCAGACGAGGCGCAGGCGTGCGGGGGAGGTGGCTACGCCCCCACGCGGCGAAGCCGGCGGCGACGAGCAGGAGCGCGGTGCCGACGAGCAGCGCCGCGAGCCACGGCTCGACGACGTGCGCCATGCCCATGACCGCCGCGGTGACGAACAGCGCCAGCCCGAAGAACGTGAGCAGTGCGGCCGCGCCGAACGCGATCGCCGACGGCCGGACCTGCACCGCGCGCGCCCGCACGCTCGCGCTGACCGCGTCGATCTCGGCCTGGATCGACGAGCGGACCTTGTCCTCCGCCTGCCCCAGCTTCTCGCGAGCGCGCTCGGCGATCGGCTCGGTGAGGCGGTCGAGGAATCGGCGGCGTTCGGGACCGCGGTCGGTCGTCACGGGCTCCTCCAGGGGCTGCGGTGTGGCGCCAGCCTAGCCAGGCGGGGCTCTCGCGGGACGGGACGCGCGGGCGTCGTCACCTGCGCACTTGTCCCGCGCGCATGCCCGGAGACGACGAAGCCCGCCAGGCTGCTCCCTGGCGGGCTTCGTACGGTGGCTCCGACCGGCGTCGATCCGGTGACCTTTCGATTTTCAGTCGAACGCTCTACCAACTGAGCTACAGAGCCGTGGAGTCGCCTCCAACGACGATGCCGGCCACAAGGACCGGCATTGTCGAGCGACCCCGACGGGACTTGAACCCGCGACCTCCGCCGTGACAGGGCGGCGCGCTAACCAACTGCGCTACGGGGCCTCGTGGTGAGACCTTTCTTGCATCTTTCACTACACGTTCTCGTACCCCCAACGGGATTCGAACCCGTGCTACCGCCGTGAAAGGGCGGGGTCCTAGGCCGCTAGACGATGAGGGCGTCGCCCCAGACGTCGAGGCGTCGGTTGACCGTGGAAGAGCATACGGGGACTTGGCCGGAACTCCAAAGCGGCCCCTCGCGACGCTGCTCACACGCCCGTCGGTGAGGCCCGTGGGGCGACGAGTCCCTCGGTGGCCGGGCAGGATGGGCGTGTGTTCGAGATGTCGCGCGACGAGTTCGACGACGCCGTCCGTGACGCGCTCGACGAGATCCCGGCCGAGCTCGCCGCGATGATGGACAACGTCGTCGTGCTCGTCGAGGACGAGCCGCCGCCGGGCGACGAGGACCTCCTGGGCCTGTACGAGGGCGTCCCGCTCACCGAGCGCACGGACTCGTGGGCGGCCGGGTCGCTGCCCGACCGCATCACGATCTTCCGCAACCCCACCCTCGAGATCTGCGACACCCGCGACGACGTCGTCGAGGAGGTCGCGATCACGGTCGTGCACGAGATCGCCCACCACTTCGGCATCGACGACGACCGCCTCCACGCCCTCGGCTGGGCCTGACCCCACCCGCGTCGCCGGCACGCACCTCCCCGAGCGCGGTAGCCCAGTCGCCAGCGCGCCCGTCCGCACCCCGCGCCCGGCGCCGACCCACCGCCCCCGGCCCAGACCGGCTGGCGCCCCGGGACTCCTCTCCGCGACCCGCCCCTCGTGCCCCAGCGCGGTCGATCGGGCGCGAGCGCGGTGGTAGCGAATCCGCGCTCGGTGCTGATCTACCGCGCTCGGTGCAGAGCGACCGCGCTCGTCGCGGATCGACCGGCGCCGCGGGGCCCGTCTCCGCGACGCGCCCCTCGTCTCCGAGCGCGGTCGATCGGGCGCGAGCGCGGTGGTACCGAAGCCGCGCTGGGTGCTGATCTACCGCGCTCGGTGCGGAATCACCGCGCTCGGGCGTCGGCCTGGTGCGGGCGGCCGTGGGGGTGGCGCGGCTAGGGTCGGCGGCATGGCGACGGGTGTGCGGGTCGGGATCGTGCTGCTGCCGCAGGAGCGGTGGGCGACACAGCGGGCCAAGTGGCGGCAGGCCGAGGAGTGGGGCTTCGCGCACGCGTGGACCTATGACCACCTGGCGTGGCGCACGCTCGCCGACGAGCCCTGGTTCGCCACGGTCCCCCTTCTCGCGGCCGCCGCCGAGGCGACGACGAGCATCGAGCTCGGCACGTTCGTCGCGTCGCCGAACTTCCGTCACCCCGTTCCGTTCGCCAAGGACGTCATGGGTCTCGACGACATCTCGGGCGGTCGCTTCCTGCTCGGCATCGGTGCCGGCGGCGAGGGGTTCGACGCGTCCGTGACCGGCCCCGCCCCCTCCCGCGGCGAGCGGACCCGGAGGTTCGAGGAGTTCGTCGGACTGCTCGACACGCTGCTCACCCAGCCGGTGACCGAGCACGCGGGCGAGTTCTACACCGCGCATGACGCGCGCATGGTGCCCGGCACCATCGCACGCCCGCGCACGCCGTTCGTCGTCGCCGCCGCAGGCCCGCGGACCATGCGGCTCGCGGCGCGGTACGGGCAGGGCTGGGTGACGTACGGCGCGTCCTATGCGACGGAGGACCTCGACGACGAGCCGACGAAGGCGCAGGAGCGCTGGTGGGCGGCGCTCGCGGAGCAGGTCGCGGCGTTCGACGAGATCGAGCGTGAGCACCGGCCCGGCGGCCAGCCGCTGCGGCGCTACCTGAGCCTGGACGGCGCGCCGGTCTACTCGCTCACGTCGCCGGACCTGGCGGTCGAGGGCGTCGAGCGGGCCGAGGCGCTGGGCTTCACCGACGTCGTCATCCACTGGCCGCGCCGCGAGGGCATCTACGCGGGCACCGAGAAGTCCCTCGAGACCTTCGCGGCCCACCTCTCTCACTGACCCCGCGCCGCACCCTGGCCGGCGCCGACGCCAAGCACGCCCGAACAGCCACGAGCGCCCACGCCCTCCGGCGCCCGGTAGTCCGGCGGAGCCCCCGGGCAGACCGCCGCGAGCGCGAAACCGCTGGCGAGCGCGGTAGATCGGCCGCGAGCGCGGTAGATCGGCCACGAGCGCGTGGCTGCTGCGCCCGCGCTGGAACTCGATCTACCGCGCTCGTTGGCAGGCGCGCCACCAGGCAGCTTCTGCGGGCCTGCGCGCGCCCATCTCTGCTCGTGACCAGCGCGCCCGTCCCCAGGCCCGCCTCGAGGTGCGAGCGCGGTAGATCTGTCGCGAGCGCGGTTGGTCGGTCGCGAGCGCGTCTCGGCAGCGCCCGCGCTCGAACCCGATCTACCGCGCTCGCGTGGCAGGTGCGCGACGGCGAGCGGTGCGCCCGCCGAGGCTCGGCCCGGTGGCGAGCGCGGTAGATCTGTCGCGAGCGCGGTTGGTCGGTCGCGAGCGCGTCTCGGCAGCGCCCGCGCTCGAACCCGATCTACCGCGCTCGCGCTGCGGGTGCGCGGCACTGAGCTGCCGCTCGGCGTGCGGATCCTCGCTCTGCCTGACCAGCGCGATCGGACCCGGGCTCGCCGGCGGCGAGTGCGGCGGATCGGTCGCGAGCGCTGTAGATCCGTCGCGAGCGCGGCTCGGTAGCGCCCGCGCTCGGACTCGTTCTGCCGCGCTCGCGGATGTGGAACGAGGGTGGGTGGGTGCGGGAGTGTGGCGCTCGCGTCGGGTGGGCGGTGGAGGTGGTGGGGGCGGCGGTGCTGGTCAGTGGGTGGTGCGGGCCTCCCAGGCGGTGCGGACCATGTCCTGGATGGTGTGCGTCATGCGCCAGCCCAGGTCGCGCGCGGCGAGCTCGCCGGAGGCGACGATCCGCGCGGGGTCGCCCGGGCGCCGCGCGGTGATCTCGGGCGTGAAGTCGATGCCTGTGACCTCCGCGACCGCCGTCATGATCTCGCGCACCGACAGCCCCTCGCCCGAGCCGAGGTTGTAGACGGGCTCGAGCGTGCCGCCCTCGGCGAGCGTGCGGGCCGCCGCGACGTGGGCGTCTGCGAGGTCGGCGACGTGGATGTAGTCGCGCACGCACGTGCCGTCGGGCGTGGGGTAGTCGTCGCCCCGGATGACCGGGGTCCTGCCGGCGATCAGGGCCTCGAAGACCAGCGGGAACAGGTTGTGCGGGCTCGTGTCGTAGACGTCGGGGGTGCCGGAGCCGACGACGTTGAAGTACCGAAGGCTGGTGTGCTTGAGGCCCAGCGCACGCCCTTGGTCGCGCAGCAGCCACTCGCCGACGAGCTTGGACTCGCCGTACGGGGACTCAGGCAGGGTGGGCGTCTGCTCGGTGACCAGCTCGGTGTCCGGGGTGCCGAAGACCGCGGCCGACGAGGAGTACACGATTTTGTCGACGCCCTGCTCGGCCATGGTCTCGAGCAGCGTGAGGGTGCCCGCGACGTTCTGCCGGTAGGTGTGCAGGGGACGTTCGACGGAGACGCCCGCGTACTTGAACCCGGCGAGGTGCACGACCCCCTCGATGCCGTGCCGGGCGAGCGTGTCGGCGACGACGTCGGCGTCGTCGACCGAGCCGCGCACGAACGGCACGCCCTGCGGGACGAACTCCTCGTGCCCGCTGGACAGGTCGTCGAGGACGACGGGCTCCAGACCCACCTGCGTGAACGCGCGCACCACGTGCGCTCCGATGTACCCCGCCCCGCCCGTCACCAGCCATGTCATGACCGCGAGAGTAGCGCGCGAAGGGCACCACAGGTAGCGCATTCGAGCATGATCGAACACGAACACACGCAAACGCACGCGCTTCGCCGATGCCAATGCGGTCACGGCGGCCCGGGCGCGTGTTGGAATCTGAGCGATGAACCGTCGCCTGACGCACGTGAGCAGGCGTGTGAGCGGCGCCCGCCTGCGCCCCACGACAGCGGCTGTGGGTGGAGACGTCCGTCCGGCGTGACGCTTCTCAGGTGCGGGCCGCGCCGTGCGGCCGGCTTGACGCACCTCAGCGGGCGGCCGAGCGCCTGAACGGGGCACGCGGGCGGCCTCGCGCAGGCCGCAGGCGTCGGATCGAGGTGGGTGAGGGTGTGGGTGGTTCGGGGCATGATCGGCGGATGGTCCGCGCACGCCCTCAGCCCGTGCTCGTCGTCGACACCGCGCAGCGCCGTGCGCGGCTCGCGCGCCGGCACGGCCTCGTCGAGCCGCTCCCGGACGTGCAGGCGGCTGTGCGCGCCATGGTCGCGCTGCACGGGACGGATGCGTCCGGCCCGTACGTCGCGACCTGGGCGCGCGTGCCGGGGTTCGTCCCGGCGGACCTGGACGACGAGCTCTTCGGCCGGCGCTCGCACGTGCGGCAGCTCGCGATGCGCCGCACGCTGTGGGTCGCGGGGACGGATCTGCTGCCCGCGATCGTGGCCTCGCCCGGCGCGCGGGTCGCGGGCGTGGAGCGCCGCAGGCTCGTCAAGGAGCTCGACCTCGACGGCCGGTTCGGGGACGCGGACGCGTGGGTCGACGACGTGGCGGCGCAGGTCGTCGCGCTGCTCGCGGACGGGCGCTGCCGGACCGCGACCGAGCTGCGTGCGGAGCTGCCCGAGGCCGGCGGCACGTTCACGGCCGCGCCGGGCTCGAAGTGGGCGACCGTCATCCCGGTGATGCCCCGGATCCTGACGTACCTCGGGGCGGCGGGCGTGGTCGTGCGCGGCGAGAACCGCGGGGGCTGGACCGCGTCGCGCCCCA
This sequence comes from Cellulomonas persica, assembly GCF_007989825.1. Taxonomy (GTDB): domain Bacteria; phylum Actinomycetota; class Actinomycetes; order Actinomycetales; family Cellulomonadaceae; genus Cellulomonas; species Cellulomonas persica. Next base: position 128,955 of record NZ_BJUA01000004.1, read on the forward strand.
CCTGGACGCTCATGGAGACGTGGCTGGGCAGTGCGCTCGAGCCGGTGGAGGAGTCCGCGGCGCACGACGAGCTCGTGGCACGGTGGCTGCGCGCGTTCGGGCCGGGGACCGAGCGGGACGTGCAGTGGTGGCTCGGCTCGACGCTCACCGCGGTACGACGGTCGCTGGCCACGCTCGGCGCGGTGCCGGTCGCTCTCGAGGGCACCGAGAGCGTCGGGTGGCTCCTGCCCGACGACCTCGAGCCCGTCGAGCCGGTCGGGCCGTGGGTCGCGCTCCTGCCCGGACTCGACCCGACGACGATGGGCTGGGCCGAGCGCGACTGGTACCTCGGGCCGCATGCGCGCCAGGTCGTGGACTCGGTGGGCAACGCGGGACCGACCATCTGGGTCGACGGCCGGGTCGTCGGCGCGTGGGCCGCGACGACCGGCACCGTCGAGCTCGCGCTCCTCGAGGACGTCGGCGGCGCGGCCAGGGCAGCGATCGACGACGAGGTCGAGCGCCTGACGCAGTGGCTCGCGGGCGCCAGGGTCGCGCCCTCGTTCCCGTCGCCGATGTTCGGCGGGCGGCGCCACAAGGAGGCGGTCGACGCATGAGGCGGGCCGGTCACGCGAGCACGTGCGACGCGCGGGCGAAGGCATGAGCGGGGACGGCGGGCGCGTGCTCGAGCTGACGCGCCAGGACGCGCGTCGGCTCGCGGTCCGGGCGCAGGTGCTCACCGCGCAGCGCCCGGACGGCGTCATGGACGCGGTCGAGCGCCTGACGTTCCTGCAGCACGACCCGATCGCCGCGGTCGCGCCGAGCGCCGACCTCGTGCTGTTCAGCCGTCTCGGGTCCGCGTACGACCCGCGCGAGCTCGAGGACCTCGTCGCGCAGCAGCGGATCGTCGAGGTGCAGGGGCGGCTGATGCCCGCGCACGACGTCCGGCTGCTGACGGCCGAGATGGCCGCGTGGCCCGGAGGCCCGGACGCCCCCGCGTGGCAGCAGGCGAACGCCCGGTGGCTCGACGACAACCGCGGCTGCCGCGACGACATCCTCGAGCTGCTGCGCTCCGACGGCCCGCTGACCGCCGCGGAGCTGCCGGACACGTGCGTGCGGCCGTGGCGCTCGTCGGGCTGGAACAACCGCAAGAACGTGACGATGCTGCTGGGTCTCCTCGTCGAGGCGGGCGAGGTCGCGGCGGCGGGGCGGCGGGGCCGCGAGAAGCTGTGGGACCTCGCCGAGCGCGTCTACCCGCCCGACGAGCCGGTCCCGCTCGACGAGGCGCGACGCATCCGCGACGCACGACGGCTCCGGTCGCTCGGGATCCTGCGGGAGAAGGCGCAGGCGACGAGGGTCGAGCCGCTGCACGCGGGAGGCGCGGGTGTGGTCGCGCGGGTCGAGGGCGTGCGGGGCACGTGGCGTGTCGACCCGGAGCTGCTCGACGCGACGTCCGAGCCGCGCACCGCGCTCGTCGCACCGCTCGACCGGTTGCTGTTCGACCGCAAGCGCGTCGCGGAGCTGTTCGAGTTCGACTACGTCCTCGAGATGTACAAGCCCGCCGCGCAGCGCCGGTGGGGCTACTACGCGCTGCCGGTCCTGCACGGTGACCGGCTGGTCGGCAAGCTCGACGCGACGGCCGACCGGCGCGCGGGCCGGCTGCTGGTGCACGCGGTGCACGAGGACGGCGACTGGACGCCCGACGTGCGGGCGGCCGTCGACGCCGAGATCGCCGACCTCGCCGCCTGGCTCGAGCTCGACCTCGTCCGCGAGACCGCGGACCGGTGACTCCCCGGCCGTGGCGGGGCGAGCACGCCCGGCCGGCGACGCGCTGACTTCCGACGGCTGACGGCATGACCGCCGAGCAGCCGCGCTGCTCGGGTCGCCGCCTCCTGGTGACCCGGGCACGCTGGTGCTCGGGCAGGCGGAAGGCGACGAAACGCTCAAGTCACTGGGCTGTGTGCCGAACCAGTACCTGACACCCCTGGGCAAGGAGCACCACCATGCGTATCCGCACGCACGCGTCGCGCCGACTCGGCGCGCTGGCCGTCGCTCTCGCCGTCGGGGCCACAGCGGTCGTCGGGGTCGCGCCCGCGTCGGCGACGACCGAGCCGCCGCCCTCGTCGACCGCGGACGCCGTCGTCGGCGGGCAGAGCGCCAGGAGCGTCGCCGACGACGCCGCGATGAAGGTCCCCGACGACGTCACGCGCCGCCGGACGGCGAGCGGGCGCGTGCTGATCCTCCCGCTGACGGACGAGTCGTACGCGCTGACCTCGGGCTGGGGCCCGCGGTGCATCCCGGTGCGGGGAGGGTCGACGTTCCACCTGGGCCTCGACATGGCCACGCCCGACGGCAGGCCGGTCTACGCCGTGGCGTCCGGGGTGGTGACGCACGTCGTCGCGCCGAAGAACGGCAACGCGGGTTACGTGACGATCCACTCGGTGATCGAGGGCACGCCGACCTGGATCGCGTACGTGCACCCGTGGAACCCGGGCAAGTACGTGCGCGTGGGCCAGAAGATCAAGGTCGGCCAGCGCATCGCGGACGTGGGGGCGTCAGGCCCGGCGACCGCCCCGCACCTGCACCTCGAGGTGTGGGAGAACGCCTTCTACGGCTCGGGCACGTCGGTCGACCCGGCGACGTGGCTGGCGAGCTACCGCCTCCCGGTCGTGCAGCGTGCCACGGCGGACCGCCGGTCGCCCGCACCGACGAAGTGCACGTACTACTCGACGACGAACCTCAACCTGCGCACGGGGCCGTCGACGAGCTACCGCGTCCTGGCGACGCTCGCGCCCAACACGAAGCTGACGAACAAGCCGGGCACCAAGACCAACGGGTTCATCCCGGTGTGGGCCGTGGTGAACGGCACGAAGACGCGCGGCTGGGTGCACACGGACTACATCTCGCAGAGCCGGACGTACCACCTCGCGTACGCGGTGACGGTGCGGACGAGGCCGAGCGCGAAGGCGTCCGCGATGTTCGTCGCGAAGGCGGGGACGCAGGTGTCGCCGAAGGAGCTGTCGGGCGGGTGGCGCAAGGTCGCGATCAGCGGCACGGTCGGGTGGGTGCCGAAGGAGTCGGTCGCTCCGGGTCTCAGCTGACAGGTCTGGAGCTGACGGGTCTCAGCTGACGCGCGGGTGAAGCTGGGGCCTGGCTGAACTCGGACCAGCGTCCAGCTCGGGTGAATCAGGAAACGGACGTATCAGACATCGGGGCGCGGCTCTCCTCGTCCGCCGAAAGCTACCGACCGGTAGCGACCCGGTACGTCTCCCGCGCCTCGACGGCGCCGTCCGGGCTCCCCCCACTCGGCCCCCGGGCCGCGACACGAAGGGCAGCTCCATGCCTGCGCTCTCCCAGAAGTTCCGTCCGGCTTCCCGCACGACGAGGTACGCGACGCCGACGAAGCCCGCAGCCGACCCGGCCGCGGACGCGCTCGTCCCCGCCAACACGTGGACCCCGACGACGACCGCACCGTCGAGCAGTACGCCCACCGCCGGCAGCGACGCGGCCACGACCGCACCGGCGCAGACGCTGATGCGGCGCTCGCGGGCGCTCGTCGAGCGCGGGGTCGACACGCTCGCAGAGATCCTCGCGAGGTACTCGATCACCGCGCTGCGGGTCGCGCTCGGGCTCGTCTTCCTCGGGTTCGGCGTGCTCAAGTTCTTCCCCGGCGTGAGCCCGGCGGAGGACCTGGCGCAGCGCACGATCGGCGAGCTCACGCTGCACCTCGTCGGCCCGAGCGCGGCGCTGCTCATGACCGCGGTCATCGAGACGGTCATCGGCCTGACGCTGCTCACCGGCCGGTTCCTGCGCGCCGGTCTCGTCCTGCTGGCCGTCGCGCTCGTCGGGATCATGTCCCCGCTCGTGCTGTTCTTCGACGAGCTGTTCCCCGCGGGCGGTCCGACGCTCACCGCGCAGTACGTCCTCAAGGACCTGATCCTCGCGGCGGCGGGTGCCGTCGTCGGGGCGTGGGCGCTGGGCGCCCGGCTGCGCCGCGACGCGTGAGCCGTCCGGCCTGACCTGCGCGGGCCGACGCGAGCCGGCGTGGGTCAGCCGGTCCGGCTCGGCGCGCCTGAACCGCAGACGCCCGACGGGGGGTGCGGTCGCCGTCACGAACGGCCACCGCACCCTCGTCGGGCACCCTCGTCGGAGGTCCTCGTCAGGCGGGTGAGCCGTCGAGCCGGCGCACGACGCGCGCGGGGTTGCCGGCAGCGACGACGTCCGGCGGGACGTCCTTGGTCACGACCGACCCCGCACCGATCACCGACCGAGCCCCGATCGTGACGCCCGGGCACACGACGACGCTGCCACCGAGCCACACGCCGTCCTCGATCGTGATCGGCGACACCCGCTCCCAGCCCTGCGGCCGCAGCTCGGGATCGAGCACGTGCGTCGGGGTGTACAGCCGCACGCTCGGGCCGATGAGCACGTCCGCGCCGATGCGGATCTCGCCGCCGCCGAGCGTGAGGAAGTCCGCGTTGATGAAGGTGCGGTCGCCCACGTGCAGACGGTGCCCGTAGTCCAGGTAGAACGGCGGCCGGAAGTCCACGCCGTCGCCGACGGTGCCGAGCAGCTCGCGGAAGAGCGCGGCGGCGGCGTCGCGGTCGTCGTCGTACAGCGCGGTGATCCGGCGGCACGTCCGCTGCGTGGCGGTCGTCAGGTCCGCGAGCTCGGGTCCGAACCGGTAGCGGTACCAGTCGCCCGCGACCATCTTGTCGTACTCGCTGCGTGCGTCCGCGAGGGCCGCGGCGAGGTCGAGGTGCACGGGTGGTCGTCCTTCTCGTCGTCCGGGGTCTGTCCTGCGCAGTTTCGCAGCCTCGGACGGGCGACCGGCACGACGAAGGCCCCGGTGCGTCGAGCGTTCGTCGTACCGGGGCCTTCGTGGGTGCGTCAGCGGACCTTGGCGGCGACGATCGACCCGTCACCGAACACGTTCGTCGACACGTAGAGCGTGCCGTGCGCCCACTCGATGCCCGCGGGCTGCGTGAAGGCGCCCAGCACGCGGACCTTGTGGTGCGCCGTCACGACGGACACCTGGTTCCCGACGAGCTCGGCGACGTACGCGTTGCCCTTCGGGTCGAGCGCGACACCCGTCGCCCCGGCGAACCCGGTGGCGAGCGTGCGGATCTTCCCGGTGCGCGGGTCGATCTTGTGCAGCGCGCCGTTGGCGCCCAGGCTGCCGTCCTCGGGGCCGCCGGGCAGCGTGGTGACGTACAGCGCGCCGTGCCGGCCGACCTCGACGTCGGTGGGGACGGGCTCGAACGCGTACGTCTCGCCGACGACGCAGTCGGGCAGCCCGAACAGCGCGGCGGCCTCGGCGGTCACCGTGACCTCGACGGGAGGCAGGACCGCGACGGTGCGGACCGTGCCGCGACGGTCGACGGACAGGATCGCGTTGGCGCCGGCGTCCGCGACGTACGTGACGCCGTGCACGGTGACCGAGCCGTAGGCGTGCGAGTCGACCGCGCCGGGGTAGGGCGCGAACTCCGGCGGGAGCGTCGCGGCGCACCCGGCGGGCAGGTCCGTGAAGCCGTACGTGTTGACCTGGTCGGGGTTCGCCGCCCGCTCGTACGCGAGCAGGTCCGCGACCTGGCGGATCGTGCCCCTCGGCGAGCGCTGCAGGAGCAGCGACGACGACACGCTCATCTCGTCGCCGACGCGCGTCGCGAACGTCGTCGTGCCGCCGTGCACCGACACGGCCGCGACGTCGGTGCCCTCGTCACCCTGGTACCAGCTGACGGGGGCGCCGCCGCGGGGGATCGAGGTGAGCTGGGCCGCGAAGGCCTGTCCGACGACGAGCGACCCGCGTGGGCCCACGTCGAACGTGAGCGGCCCGGCGAGGTGCTCGGCGACCGTCGTGGTGCCGCGCAGCACGGGGACCTTGCCCGGGTGGTGGTGACCCGGGTGCCACGACCGGTGCAGTGCGCGGATCGACGACCCGTGCCCCCACGTGTCGGAGCCGTGGGCCGAGGCGGGGACCGCGCCGGCGACCGCCAGGCCGAGGGACAGTGCCGCTACTCCCGTGAACGTCTTCCATCTCGTCATCGAGACCTCCCAGTACCCGTCCGGCATCGTGTGTCGGGCGCGTGAACGGACAAACGGGACGTTCGACCGTCCGCCTGTCGGGCGGGAGTGTCAAGGGTGGCGGGACCCTTGCGCTCCCGCGGAGGCGCGACGGAAGCGGGTCGTCGGCTCGCCGTCGACCGTGCGGGGGCCCGGGCCGTCGGGCGTGAACCCGAGCCGGCGGAGCAGCCGCACGGAGGCGTCGTTGCCGTCGACGACGACCGCGACGACCGCCGTGACACCGAGCTCGGTCGTGGCTGCGTCGAGCAGCGCGCTCACCGCTTCCGACGCCAGGCCCCGCCCCTGGCGGTCGGTCCGCAGCACGTAGCCGACCTCGGCGTCCTCGTCGTGCTTGAGCAGCACCTCGCCGATCACCGTGCCCGTGGCCGACTCCTCGACCGCCAGGATGATCCACTCGCCCGGCCCCGCGGTGGTGCGGTCGAGCTTGGCGGCGAGCGCCGCGCGCGTCTGCTCGGGCGTCCGCACGGGCCACGGGATGTACCGCGTCACCTGCGGGTCGCCGTGGAAGACGACGAGGTCGTCGAGGTCGTCGTCCCGGTGCCCCCGCAGGGTCAGGCGCGGGGTCGTGACGGGCAGGCGCAGCTCCCACACGGTCATCCGGGCACCGTACCGACCGCCACGATCGAGTGACCGTCAAGCGCTCACAACCGCACCTGGACAGCCGATCAGCAGGCCGACACCCCTGTGCGCAAAGGAGCAGCTCAGTGAGCAGCGAAACCCCGGTCGTGGCCAGCACGTCTCGTCGCCGCAAGTGGCGGAGCTGGACGATCGGACGACGACTCGCGGTCGGGTACTCGGTGATCCTCGTCCTGATGGCCGCGGTCGGCGTCGTGTCCTTCACCAACACGCAGGCCCTCGTGGAGAACAGCGACGAGGTCGACCACACGTACGTGGTCCTGGGCGAGACCGAGGCGTTGCTCGCCGAGCTCACGGAGGGAGAAGCCGGCCAGCGCGGGTTCCTCCTGACCGGTGTGGACGCGTACCTCGCCCCGTACAACGCGGCGAGGAGCCAGGTGAAGCAGCGCGTCGAGAACCTCAAGGAGCTCACGGCCGACAACCCCGAGCAGCAGGAACGGCTGACCGAGCTCGAGCCGTTGGTGGCCTCGAAGTTCGCGGAGATGCAGCAGGCCATCGACACCTACAAGTCCAAGGGTTTCGAGGCCGCACAGACGCTCATGCGGACCGCGCAGGGGACGCTCGTCATGGACGAGATCAACCGGATCGTCGACGAGATGGAGGGCGCCGAGCGCGCGCTGCTCGACGAGCGCGACACGAGGGCGACCGCGACCGCCAACACGACCAAGGCTGCGGTGCTCATCGGCACCGGGCTGGCCGCCGTCGTCGTCGTGCTGCTCGGTGCGCTCCTGACGCGCAGCATCGCGCGCCCGATCAACCTGCTGACCGGCCGGCTGCGGGAGATCGCCGACGGGGACGGCGACCTCACGCAGCGGATCGAGAACACCCGCCACGACGAGGTCGGTGACCTCGCGGAGGTGTTCAACCGGTTCGTCGACAACATCGCGACGCTCGTGCGCCAGATCGGGGAGACTGCGGCGACCTCGTCGGCCGCCGCCCAGGAGCTCTCGGTGATCGCCGCGGACATGACCGAGCAGTCCAGCGAGGCCGCGCACCAGGCGACCGTCGCCGCAGCCGCAGCCGAGCAGATCTCGTCGAACGTGCAGACCGTGGCCGCCGCCGGCGAGCAGATGGGTGCGTCCATCCAGGCGATCGCCCGCAGCGCCACGGAAGCGAGCGACGCGGGGCGCACGGCCGTGACCAGCACCGATCAGGCGAACGAGTCGATCAGCCGCCTCGGGGAGTCGTCCGCCGCGATCGGCGGCGTCGTCACGCTCATCAACACGATCGCGCAGCAGACCAACCTGCTCGCGCTCAACGCGACGATCGAGGCCGCGCGTGCGGGCGAGGCCGGCAAGGGCTTCGCGGTGGTCGCCGGCGAGGTCAAGGAGCTCGCGCAGCAGACCGCCCAGGCCACCGAGGAGATCACGTCCCGGATCGCGCAGATCCAGTCCGACGTCGAGCTGGCCGTCTCCGCGATCACGACGACGACCGAGGTGATCGCGCAGGTCAACGACCACCAGGGCAGCATCGCCGGAGCCGTCGAGGAGCAGAGCGCGACGACGAGCGCGATGGCCGCGGGCGTCGCCGAGGCGGCCGTCGGAGCGACCAACATCGCGGACAACGTCCGCTCGATCGCCGAGTCCGCGAAGTCCACGGTCGGCAACATCGACCAGGTCCGCTCGTCCGCCGACGAGCTAGCCCGCAACTCCCAGCACCTCGACGAGCTCGTCGGCCGCTTCAAGGCCTGACGGCGCGGGCCTGCGGCCCGGTGACCTGGTCCGCCCACCAGATCACCGGGCCGTCGGGGTACTGCGGCGGTCGGTCGCGCGGATGCGATGTCGCACGGCCGATCGGCTGAACCTCCGCGAAGCGGTCGGTTGCGCGGTGCGGGCGGCACTACGGTGACGGCACCGCCCAGAGGGGGACACGTGCGCACGTCCGGCCGTACCACTGCTCGTCTGACTGCTGCGTCGGCGGCGCTCGTCGCGCTGGTCCTGACGCAGACCCCCGGCGCGGCCACAGCCGCGTCGAGTCCCGAGCCGGAACGGCGCAGGATCGGCTCGTCCGTCCTCCTGGCCACCGCCGAGCCGCGCAAGCACGCGAAGCCGACGAAGCGCGCCGCCGTGACGGTGTCCGACTTCGACGGTGACGGCGTCGACGACCTGGCGGTGGCGGGCAGCGGTCCCGGCTGGACGCACGACGGGCACGTCGTCGACGGGGCGGTCGCCGTCCGGTACTCCTCGCTGCAGCGGCGCGACGTCTTCGCCGGGATCACCGAGGCGACCCGCAGCGGCTGTGCCGGGAGCTTCGCGTCCGCCCTCGCCACGGGGGACTTCGACCGCGACGGCTACGACGACCTCGCGGTCGGGAGCACGTGCGAGAGTCCCGACGGGAGCTACGCGAAGAGGAACTCCGGCGCCGTCTTCGTCTTCCCCGGATCACGCACCGGGCTGACGCTCACGACGGCACGACGGCTGAGCCGGTCGACTGCCGGGGTGCCCGGCAGGGCGACCCCGGGCGAGCGGTTCGGTGAGGTGCTCGCGGCCGGGGACCTCGACGGCGACGGGTACGACGACCTCGCGGTCGGGATGCCCCGCGCGACGGTCGGGTCGGCGAAGCGTGCAGGGAAGGTCGCGGTCCTGTTCGGCGGGCGATCCGGGTTGTCGGGCGAGGGTGCGCAGGCGTTCGACCGCAGCACCGCCGGCGTGCCGGGCAAGGCCCGAGGTGAGGACCGGCTCGGCACGAGCCTGAGCATCGGGCGGGTCACGTCCGACGGGTACCGCGACCTCGTGGTCGGGGCGCCCGGGCACTCGTGGGCGTACGGCAGGGAGGGTGCCGTGCTGCTGGTGCCCGGGAGCGCGCGCGGCCTGGCGGTCGCGTCGACGCGCATGGCTGGCAGCACGCGGGTCGGTCAGGCGCTGAGCGCCGACGCGCGCGCCCCGCACCTGGAGCAGCTCGGCGCGGCGGTCCTGGCCGCAGACGTCGACGGCGACGGTGTCGACGAGGTGCTGGTCGGCGCTCCCGATTCGTGGGTCGACCGGGTGCCTCGCGCGCGGTCGAGCGAGCAGAGCGGGGTGGTCGTCGTGCTCGACGTCCCAGGCTCGACGTTCGCGTTCGACGACGTCACGTGGGTGGACCTCGCGTCCGCAGACGTGCCCGGGCATCCCGAGTACGGCGACGCCTTCGGGGCGTCGCTCGCGGCCACGGACCTCGACGACGACGGACGTCTCGATGTGGCGATCGGTGCACCAGGGCGGGCCGTCGCAGGACAGGTCAGGGCGGGCGCCGTGTACGTGCTCAAGGGGTCGCGGTCCGGGCTCACGGGATTCGGCTCGGTCGCGCTCACGCAGCTGAGCCCAGGCGTCGACGGCTACCCGGGTGGGGGGGACCGGTTCGGCGGTGCCGTCGCCTTCCTCGACGTGGACGGGGCCGAGCGGCGCGACCTCGTCGTGGGAGCCGATCACGACCACGCGCAAGGCGACCGTCCGGGCAACCGGTCCGGGAGCGTCACGATCTTTCGCACGGTGTCCGGCGTGCTGAAGCCCGGGTCGTCCTGGGGTGGCGTGGATGCGGGCGTCAACGTGCCGGACCGGTGGATGTCGAGGTTCGGGGGCAGGATCGGCCACCACGGCTGACGTCGCGGCGGGTCAGCCGCGGGGGCGGGTGATCGCGTCGCGCAGGACCGGGCCGAGGGACTCGGCGTAGGTGTCCGTGAGGTGCATGCGGTCGGCACGCACGGGTGCCGTGCCCGCGAACGGCGGGCAGATCCCGGCCGCCGTGCAGAACCACGAGTCGGCGTCGACCCACAGCGCGTCCGGGTCGTCGAGCGCCGCGACCGCGCGGCGGGTCGCCTCGTTGATGCCGTCGTGCACGGGCTCGACGCGCACGTTGCAGTCCGTGGGGGCGTTGAGCGTCGTCGCGCAGTCGGCGAGCGGCTGGCCGCGCGGGGGTGCGCTCAGGACGACGACCTCGGCGCCCGTCTCGGTGAGCTCCTCGAGCGAGGCGACCCAGCCCTCGGTGAGGATCGCCAGGCGCTCGGCGTCGTCGTCGCCTGCCGCCATCCGGTCGGTCGTGTCGTCGGACTCGCTCGCGAGCACCAGGTCGACGGGTTCGTCGTGCAGGATCTCGAACGTCGTGTCGCGGAACCCGGGGCAGCGCTCGTACGCGGAGCCGTCGCCGTTGCGGACCGGGACGTCGGCGACAGGGCACTGCCCGGCGGTCATGATCCGCACCGTCCAGCCGTCGCCGAGCGCGCGCCGGATCGCGGGCGCGTAGCTGATCGCGATCGAGTCGCCCAGGATCGCGGCCGTGCGGGGGCCGTCGCCGTACGTGCAGTGCTCGGCGAGCTCGTCGACGGTGGCCATCCGCAGGCAGCCGTCCTCGACCCACTCGTCGGCGCGGTCGTCCTTGTCGAGCTCGTCGGGCGCCGGCGTGAGCGACGGCCAGCGTGAGGCACGCGCCGCGGACTCGAGCCGGGCGCTGAGCGCGGCTGCCGCGGACACGGGCGTCGGGCCGTCCGTCGCGGGCGGCTGCTGCGCCTCGTCGTCGCCGGACGCGGTCGACGTGACCACCCCGCCGACGACGAGCGCCGCCACGACGACCCCGGCGGCCGGCCCCGCGACCCGCAGCGTCGGGAGGCCCGCGCGCCACCAGGACCGCCACTGGTCCGCGCGCGGGACCGCCGGGTCGCGCGGCAGGAGCAGCGGGGACTGCAGCACGGGCTTCTCGACGAGGTGGTAGCTCAGCACGGACGCCACCGCGATCGCGGCGAGCACGCCCAGGGACCAACCGGGTCCGCGGGCCGTCCACACCGCGCCGCCGAGCACCAGGACCGGGAAGTGCCACAGGTACATCGAGTACGAGATCGTCCCGATGTACACGGCCGGTCGCGTGCGCAGGACGCGTGCGCCGTCGCCCCCGACTCCGGCGGCGATGAGGGCGGCGGCTGCGAGCACGGGCAGCACCGCGCCCGGCACCGGGAAACGGGTCTCGGGCCGGATGACGACGAGCGAGGCGACGAGCCCGAGCAGCCCGAGCCACGTGAGCGTGGTGCGGGTCCGGACGCCGAGCCGCGCGAGCCGGTACAGGCCGGCGGCGAGCGCCGCGCCCACGCCGAGCTCCCACACGCGCGTCCACGTCGAGAAGTACGCCGACGTCGGGTTGTCGGCCGTCGCCCACCAGCCCCACGCGAGCGAGGCCACGCACACGACGACGAGCAGCACCCCGGCCACGCGCCGGGCCGACGACCCTCGTCGCCTGCGCGCGAGCCAGACCAGCACGGCGAGCATCAGCCACGGCCAGACGAAGTAGAACTGCTCCTCGACCGACAGCGACCAGAAGTGCTGGACCGGGGAGACGGCCCGGCCGGCCTGGAAGTAGTCGGTGCCCTGCGCGGCGAAGTGCCAGTTGGACAGGAACACGGCGGCCCACGTCGAGTCGCCCGTGACGGCGTCGGCCCGCCCCGCGAAGAACAGCACCCGGGCGGCGACGACGGTCGCGACCAGCACGACGAGCGAGGCCGGCAGGATCCGGCGCGCGCGTCGCACGTAGAAGCGGCGGGGCGAGATGGTCCCCGTCCGCTCGTACTCGCGCAGCAGCAGCCCGGTGATGAGGAACCCGGAGATCACGAAGAAGACGTCGACCCCGACGAACCCACCGCCCGGCCAGCCCAGGACGTGGTCCGCGACGACGGCCAGCACCGCGAACGCCCGCAGCCCTTGGATGTCGGGGCGGAAGCGGTCGACGTCGGCACGCGCACGCACCGGCGTGTCCGTGGCGACGTCCGTCGCGGGGTGCCCGAGTGGCACGCGTGCTCCTCCGGGTGGAATGACCGGATGATGATGGTCCTGCCGTGGTCCACCTTCCCACTGCGCGCCCGCCGTCGAGGCCTCTTCCGTCCCCTCTGGCGTGCCACGATGGGGACATGTCGAACGACTCGCCGGGCCCCGGCGCCCCCGCGACGGTCACGCCGTCGGTCCTGTTCGTGTGCGTCCACAACGCCGGCCGTTCCCAGATGGCGGCCGGGTGGCTGCGCGCGCTGTCCGGTGGTGCGGTCGAGGTCCGCTCCGCAGGGTCGATGCCCGCCGAGCAGATCAACCCGGTCGCTGTGGAGGCGATGCTCGAGACGGGCATCGACATCCGCGCCGAGCGCCCCAAGGTCCTCACCGCCGACGCCGTGCAGGCCTCGGACGTCGTGGTCACGATGGGCTGCGGCGACGCGTGCCCGATCTTCCCCGGCAAGCGCTACGAGGACTGGGCGCTGGCCGATCCCGCCGGTCAGGGTCTCGAGGCGGTGCGGCCCATCCGCGACGAGATCCGCCGCCGGGTGCAGGTGCTGCTCGCCGAGCTCGGCGTCGCCCCCGTCGACGTCTGACCGGCGAGCGAGGGCCGCTGGGCGCGGTCCTCGCTCGCCGTGCGATCAGGCCGGGCAGCAGGCCGGGGCTGCCGTCGCGGTCATGCCGGCGAACCGTGCGCGTACGCGCTGCGCGAGCCCGACGAGGCGGCGGCGGGCGCGCACCACGCAGCCGGGGCACTCCTGGGCCGCGAGCCGCAGCTCGAGCTCGCGCGCGAGCTCACGGTCGCGCTGCTGCTGGACGACGACGTACAGGTCGGGGTGCATCAGGACTCCTCGGGCTCGGGCTTGCGGGCGCGGACGATCGCGCCGTGCATGCCGTCGGCGACGGCGTGCGTGAACTGGACCTCGGCGTCGACGAAGCCCGCCGCGGCGAGCCCGTCGAGGTACTCCGCGCGGGACAGCGCTCCGGCGATGCACCCGACGTAGGAGCCGCGCTCGGCGCGCTGCTCGGGCGTCAGGTGGTCCTCGGCGACGACGTCGGAGATGCCGAACCGGCCGCCGGGGACGAGCACCCGGAACGCCTCGGCGAGGACCGCCGGCTTGTCGGGGGAGAGGTTGACGACGCAGTTGGAGATGACGACGTCGACCGAGGCGTCGTCGAGCGGCAGGTCCTCGATCGTGCCCTTGCGGAACTCGGCGTTCGTCGCCCCGGCCTTGGCGGCGTTGGCGCGCGCGAGGTCGAGCATCTCGTCGGTCATGTCGACGCCGTACGCGAACCCGGTGGGGCCGACGCGACGCGCGGACAGGAGCACGTCGATGCCGCCGCCCGAGCCGAGGTCGAGCACGCGCTCACCCTCACGCAGCTCGGCCACCATGAGCGGGTTGCCGCAGCCCAGCGAGGCTGCCAGCGCCTCGGCGGGGACGGCTGCGGCGTCCTGCTCGTCGTACAGGCTCGCGCCGAACCGCTCGTCGACGACGACGTCGGACGGGCCGCAGCCTCCGCCGCAACACCCGGCGTCGCCGCTGCCCTGCACGGCGGCGAGTGCGTAACGGGCTCGGACCTGCTCGCGGATGTCCTGCGTCATGGCTCCTCCAGATATTGACGGGTGTCGATGGACCAGAGCCTGGACCTAGATATCGACATCTGTCAATACCTCGTGGCATCCTGCCGTCATGGCACTGGACCTCCTGCCGGTCGTCGCCTCGTCGGCCGCCTGCTGCACGCCCGTCACGGGCGCGCCCATGAGCGCCGAGGACGCCGAGCGCACCGCGCGCACCTTGAAGGCGCTCGCCGACCCGGCGCGGCTGCGGCTGCTGTCGATCCTCGCGTCGCACGAGGGCGGCGAGGCATGCGTGTGCGACCTGACGGACCCCGTCGGGCTCTCGCAGCCGACGGTGTCGCACCACCTCAAGGTGCTCGCGGAGGCCGGTTTCGTCACGCGTGACAAGCGCGGCGTGTGGGCGTACTTCACGCTCGTCCCGGGTGCGGCCGACGAGCTCGCGGGTCACCTCGCGCAGCACCTGACGCCCGGGGCGTCCGCATGACGGTCCAGGGGACGGACGTGCGCCTCGCGCCGATGACCGCGGCGCACGCGGACGCGGTCCTCGCGATCTACTCCGCCGGCATCGCGACGGGCACGGCGACGTTCACGGCGCAGGCGCCGAGCTGGGAGGACTTCGACCGGGACCACCTGGCCGACCACCGGCTCGTCGCGCTCGACGAGCACGACCGCGTCCTCGGGTGGGCGGCGGCGTCGCCCGTGTCCGGGCGCTGCGTGTACGCCGGCGTGATCGAGGCGTCGGTCTACGTCGGCGACGACGCGCGTGGCCGAGGCGTGGGCCGCGCGCTGCTCGACGGCCTGCTCGTCTCGGCGCGTGAGGGCGGGGTGTGGACGGTGCAGTCCGGGGTGTTCCCGCAGAACTCCGCGAGCCTCGCGCTGCACGCGGCGGTCGGCTTCCGCGTCGTCGGCACGCGCGAGCGGCTCGGCCTCATGACCCACGGTCCGCTCGCGGGGACGTGGCTCGACGTCGTGCTCCTCGAGAAGCGCCTGTAGCCGCTACTGGTCGTCGGTCATGTCGCCGGTGCGCGGGTCGTTGCCCGTGGGCGCGTAGCGCAGCGCCACCGCGCCGCCGCTGCCGGACACCGGGGGCTCGAGCAGCCGCAGCTCGGACGGGCGCACACCCTCCGGGAAGACGCGCTTGCCCTGCCCGAGCAGCACCGGGTACACCCACAGCGTCAGCACGTCGAACAGCCGCTCGGCGAGCAGCGTCTGGACGAGGTCGAGGCTCCCGATCACGTGCGTGCTCTCGTGCCGCTCGCGCAGCGCACGGACCTCGGCGACCAGGTCGGGGCCGAGCAGGGTGGACCCGTTCCACTCGAGGGTCGGGGTGCCGCGGCTCGCGACGTACTTCGGGACGGCGTTGAGCTTGCGCCCGATGTCGTCCGCGTGGTGCGGCCAGTACCCGGCGAAGATGTCGTACGTCCGCCGCCCGAGCAGCAGCGCGTCCATCGCCTGGATCCCCGCCATCACCTGACGGCCGACGGCGTCGTCGAACAGCGGCGCCTGCCACCCGCCGAACGGGAACCCGCCGGACGGGTCCTCGTCGGGCCCGCCGGGCGCCTGGGCGACGCCGTCGAGCGTGACGAACAGGTCGATGAACAGGCGGCCCATGGCGTGCTCCCTCGCTCCGTTCCGGGCGGACGTCCGAGCCTAACCGGAGGGGGCGGGCGAACGCCCGGGAGCACGACGAGGGGCGCCGCACCGTGGTGGTGCGACGCCCCTCGTCGTGCTCCCGCCCCGTCAGGGGCAGCGGATCAGCTGCAGGACAGCGTGGCCGCTGCAGGCGGGGTGCTGTTGCCGAGGAACCCGAAGGTGGTCGAACCACCCGGGGCGACCGACCCGTTGTACGGGGCGTTGGTCACGGTGCTGCCGGAGACCACACCGTTCCAGAGGTTGTTCGTCGAGACACCGGACGGGAGCGTGACGCGCCACCCGTTGAGCCCGGACGAGCCGGCGGTGATCTTGACCTCGGCCTGGTAGCCACCCGGCCAGCTGTTCACGACCGTGAGGGCGGCGGTGCAGCTGCCCGGCGGCGGAGGCGTGGTCGAGGTCGGCGTGGGCGTCGGGGTCGGGGTGCTCGTCGGCTCCTCGGTGGGCGTCTGCGTCGGCGTCGGCGTGGCGGTGGGCGACTGGGTCGGCTGCGCGCTGTTCAGCGCGTCGAGCGTCGCCGTGTACGCCTGCTTCTTGTTGCCGCTGTTGTCGAACAGCAGCGGCGTGCCGTACGAGCGCCACGAGTCGCTGTCACGCACACCCCACACCGTGATGCCGGTGCAACGGTCGACGGCGAGGCACGCCTGCACGACGCGGCGGTAGTTGTCCGCCTGCTGCGAGCCGGAGCCCTCGATGTCGAGCTCGGTGATCTGCACGTCCACGCCGAGAGCGGCGAAGCTCGAGATCGTCGTCTGGTAGTTGCTCGGGACCGGGCTCTGCGCGTTGAAGTGCGACTGCAGGCCGACGCAGTCGATCGGCACACCGCGCGACTTGAAGTCACGGACCATGCGGTAGACGCCCTGGGTCTTGGCGTGCGACCAGTCGTCGATGTTGTAGTCGTTGTAGCAGAGCTTCGCGTTCGGGTCCGCGGTGCGGGCCGTGCGGAACGCGACCTCGATCCAGTCGGAGCCGGTGCGCTCGAGGTTCGAGTCGCGGCGGCCGCCCGACGAGCCGTCGGCGAACGCCTCGTTCACGACGTCCCAGGCGTAGATCTTGCCCTTGTAGTACGACGCGACGCCGTTGACGTGGTTGATCATCGCCTGGCGCAGGCTCGAGCCCTCCATGCGCTGCATCCAGCTCGGCTGCTGCGAGTACCACGCGAGGGCGTGACCACGGACCTGCTTGCCGTTCTGGCGGGCCCAGTTGAGGATCTGGTCGCCCTGGCTGAAGTTGAACTGCCCCTGGTTGGGCTCGGTCGCGTCCATCTTCATCTCGTTCTCGGCCGTGATCATGTTGAACTCACGGTTCGCGATGGACGAGTAGGTCGAGTCGCTGAGCTTGTACGCGGCGATGGCGGTGCCGAAGTACCGGCCGCTCTGGGCGGCAGCCGCCTGCAGGGTGCTGCCGGCAGCCTGGGCCGGGAGGGTCGCTGCGATCGTCGCCGCGAGGGTCAGGACGGCAAGGCCCGCGGCGCCTCGAGCGCCGAGCCCACGCCCGCGTCTGCGCGTGGTTGGGGGGGTCATCGTTCCTCCTTGATCGGCCGAGCGCCGGATCAACTCTGAGCCGGTCGGCGAACGTCACTCTCTGACCGGCCGCACATGCGGTCAACGGACATAAACGTTTGGCTTTCGCGTGACGAGCCGAAACGTCTCGCCATCGATGAAGGGTGTGCGCAGGCAGCGGTCGTCGGTACTGTCGGCCGTGTCGCGCCCATTCCGACGAGGGGGCTCACGTGACCGGTGACGCGCCGACGAAGCGACTTCCTCCGCGCTGGTTCATCCGCACCGCGTGGGTGGTGCACCGCGCGATCTACCGCGTCACGCGCGGGCGCCGCGGGCTCTGGAAGCCCAAGCCCGGCAAGTGGGGAACGATCGTCCTGCGCACCACGGGACGACGAACCGGCGCCGAACGCGTCGCGATCGTCGGCTACCTCGAGGACGGACCGAACCTCGTCACCATGGCGATGAACGGCTGGGCCGACCCCGAGCCCGCGTGGTGGCTCAACCTCCAGGCACACCCGGACGCGACCGTCGAGCTCGCCGACGGCACCCTGCGCGTGCGTGCCCGCGAGGCCGAGGGCGCCGAGCGCGAGCGCCTCTGGGCCGCCTACCAGGCCGTCGACGACGGCCTCGACGCCTACGCCGCCCGCCGCTCGCGCCGCACCGCCATCGTCGTCCTCGAACCGCGCTGACCGCCGCACCCTGCATCCCGCCGGGGCAGTCGGATGGCGCGGGTAGGCTCCGCCACGAGCTGGTCGACGGCTCACCGGGAGGAACGCACGGTGGAGAGCACGTCCGCGCAAACGACGGCGGCGCCAGGGGCGACGGCCCTGCCGCGGCTCAGCCGCGACGGCAGCGTGCACGTCACCGACGAGCGGATCAACACGATCTCGCACCTCGCGGCGAGCTGCTTCGCACTCGTCGGCGGTGCGCTGCTCGTCACCCAGGCCGTCGCCGACGGTGACATCTGGAAGATCGTCGGGCTCAGCGTCTACGCCGCGTCCGTGCTCCTGCTGTTCGTCGCCAGCACGCTGCACCACGGCATCGACGGCGGCCCGCGCGTCAACCGCGTGCTGCGCACGCTCGACTACGCAACGGTGTTCGTCCTCATCGCCGGGACGACGACCCCGATGGTGCTGGTGCTGTTCCGCAACGCGTACGGCTGGACCGTGCTGGGAGCCGTCTGGGCGGTCGCCGCGGTCGGCATCGCGCTGCGGTCGTCGCTGCGCGACCTGCCCAAGTACGTGACGAACACGCTGTACATCGCGATGGGCTGGATGCCCGTGCTGCTCGTCGGCTCCGGTGTCTCCCTGCCCGTCGGGGCGTACCTGCTGCTGGCCGCAGGTGGGCTGGTCTACTGCGTGGGGTTCGTCATCTTCGTGATCGAACGGCCCAACCCCGTGCCCGGCGTGCTCGGCTTCCACGAGATCTGGCACATCCTCGTCGTGCTCGCCGCCGTGCTGCACTACCTGCTGATGTACCGGTACGTGCTGCCGGCCTGACCGCCCTCGTTGCGGCCGTCGCCTGCCGGCATGCCGCAGGATGGTCCCGTGACTGACCTCCCCACCTTCACCGTCGCCGACCTCGAGGCCGAGCCCGTGCTCGACCTGCCGGCGTTCACGCAGGACGACGCCGTGGACCTCGGTCTGCTGGCCGTCACCGTCATCCGCGAGCGCGGCGCGAACCTCGCGGTGCGCGTCGAGATGCACGGCGAGACGGTCTTCCAGGCCCTGACCGGCTCGACCGGCGCGGACAACCTGCCCTGGCTCGAGGGCAAGTCGCGGGTCGTGCACCGCTTCGGCGAGGCGTCGCTGCTGGTCCGCCGGCGCCACGAGGCCGCGGGCACGCCCTTCGACCAGCTTCCCGACGTCGACCACGACCGCTTCAAGGCGCACGGCGGCTCGGTGCCGCTGCGCGTCGCCGGCGAGGTCGTCGGCACCCTGACAACGTCGGGCGAGCCGGACGTCGTCGACCACGCCGTCTCCGCGGAGACGATCCGCCGCTACCTGGAGTCGCGCCCGTCCTGATGGGCGCCCCCCGTAACCTGTACCGCGGACGGCCGACGACCGAGTGCCACCCGAGCCTTCTCTCAGGGTGGCAGTCGGTATGCCGGTCCCGGGCCTCTAGCTCAACTGGCAGAGCAGCGGACTTTTAATCCGCGGGTTGTGGGTTCGATCCCCACGGGGCCCACCAGGGTGTTTGTGCAGGTCAGGCGCCTGCAAAGGGCTGTCGCAGACCCTCGCGTCGAAGATCATTTGAGCCGCTAGTCCGCATCTAGATGTACCCGGCCATCAGGTTGGTGACAGGCGGCTGATCGGTGGGAGTCCTCCGAGGGCGCTGTGGCGCCTGCGAGTGTTGTAGTGCTCGAGCCAGGGGGCAAGGGCTGCGGCGCGTTCGGCGTTGGTGGTGAAGACCTGCCTGTATGCCCACTCGGTCTGCAGGGTGCGGTTCAGGCGCTCGACCTTCCCGTTCTGCCACGGGCAGTGCGGCTTGATGAACACCTGCTTGGCGCCGAGGTCGGCGGCGACGGCGCGTAGGGAGTAGCGATAGGCCCAGGCGTTGTCGGTCATGATCCGTTCGATCCGGGTGATGCCGTGGGCGGCGAAGTATGCGGCGGCCCGGGCCAGGAAGGCGGCGCAGGTGGGGCCCTTCTCGTCGGGCAGGATCTCGGAGTAGGCCAGGCGCGAGTGGTCATCGACCATCGAGTGCACGTAGTCGAACCCGATCGGGGTCTTGTCCACTCGTGCCTGGTGGTTGGCCAGAGTGCCTCCGCTGGCGCGCCAGCCGCCGCCGTCGGGGATGCGTCCGAGCTTCTTGACGTCCATGTGCACGAGGTCGCCGGGCCGGTCACGCTCGTAGCGGACAGCCGTGGCCTTGGATGCGCGGATCACCTGCCCGGTCAGCGGGTCCAGGTCGCGCAGCAGCGGCATGCCGCGCCGGCGCAGGACCCGGGTGATCGTCCTGGCAGGGACACCGAGCTCACCGCTGAGCACGTCAGGGCCGGACCGCTCGCGAGCTCGCGCTGCGCAGATCGCGTCCTCGACCACCGCTGGGGTCCGGGTCGGGCTCGACCGCGGCCTCGATGACCGGTCCAGCAGGCCAGCCGGGCCTTCCATGCGCCAGCGGCGCACCCACCGATACCCGGTCTGCCGGGAGATCCCCAGTTCGTGGGCGACGTGGGCGACCGGTCGACCCTGGTGCACGACACGGTCGATCAGCAGCTGGCGTCCATAGGAGTTGAGGCGGGCGTTAGCGTGAGCCACGAGAACCTCCGGGAGGGTGTGGGCCTTCGACAAGCCACAGCCCAACCGGAGGTTCTCTTGTCGTCAACAACCCACGACGTCACCAACGTCCTGACCGGGTACACCTAGTCCACAGGGCCCGGCCAGTCGTCCGGCGCGCGACGGCTAGACTCCGGGACTCGCGTCTCGAGTCAGTTGCAAGCGCGCTTGGCGAGGTCGCGACCTGCACCCGTCGCATGTCAGACCCCATCTCTAGGGTCACGACACGTGACGAACGCACCGTGGGCCCTCCCCGGATCGAGGCTCCCGCTTGGCTATGGTCGACGCAGTTGCGGCTACACGCGCAACGCCAGATGGAGGGACCACCGATGACTGACCTGCTACCCGAAGGGGTGACGCGGCCCCGGGTCGCCTCCTTCTTCGCTGGCATCGGCGGATTCGATCTGGGTTTCGAGCGGGCTGGCATGGAGACGGTCTGGCAGTGCGAGATCAAGCCCTTCTGCCAGGACGTTCTCGCCCACCATTGGCCGGACGTTCCCAGGGCCACGGATATTCGCCACGTCGAACCAACGGACATCCCCGACGCCGACATCTGGGCCGGAGGGTTTCCCTGCCAGGACATCTCACTAGCAAGAATGGGGCCCCGCAGTGGACTTCACGGATCGCAGTCGGGCCTCTTCTTTGAGTTTGCTCGCCTCCTTGAAGCGCGTCGCCCCAAGGTTGTCGTCCTCGAAAACGTTGCGGGTCTCCTCTCTTCCAACGAAGGAAGAGATTTCGGGCTCGTCGTTCGGACGCTGGCCGACCTCGGGTATGGCGTGGCGTGGCGAGTTCTTGACAGTCGACACTTCGGCGTCCCCCAAAGTCGAACGCGAGTCTTCATTGTCGGATCTCTTGGAGGTCCGGACGCCGCCGCAGCGGTACTTTTTGAGCCCGAATGCGGCGACCGGGATTCTGAGAAGAGCCGACCGAATGGGGAGAAATCTGTTTCCCCCTTTGCGATCAGCGTTGGAGATCCTAAGCGGGGCTTCGTCAAGAAGCTAGCGCACTGCCTTTACGCTGAGTCGGCCCGTCACACGGGTACCGACTGGTCGCGAAACTACGTCTCCTATCCGGACGGTCGCGTCCGCAGGCTGACGCCGCTTGAAGCGGAGCGACTGCAGGGGTTCCCTGAGGGCTGGACCTACCTGCCGAAGTACGCGGACGACCCCGAAAAGCTCGACTCGGCTAGGTACCACGCCTGCGGGAACGCAGTCACGGTCAACGTCATCGAGTGGCTCGGAGAGCGCCTCATGGCTTCTGCCTTCAGCGTGTCCGCGACGGACGCTGAGGCCGTCGCCTAGCTAGACGTGGACCACGAGATCGTTGTATTCGTCCAGGAAGCGCTGCGCTGGCCGGTCAACCAGCCTTTGCGGTAGGCGCGCGTCCGGAACCGCGCCGCACACCGCGTCGAGCAGCTCGACCGTCCGCGCGTCTGCCGCGAGCAGCGCCCTCGCGTCGTCGATCAGCGAGACTCGATAGATGCCGCCAGCCAGGTCAAGGCGGAGCACGCGGTTGTCGAACGCCCAGTGGTGCTGCTTGCACAGCATCAGACCGTTCGGAACGACGTCCAGGTCGTACGCACCCCACGGCAAGATGTGTGCAGCGTCGACGCCGCTGTTCATCCGCCCCTGCTGACGGGGTGCGCGCAGCCCACAGAACACGCATCGGTAGTCGTAGGCAGCCTGGACCTTGATCCGGAAGGCTGAGGCGGCTGCGCCGCGCGCGCGCCGCAGTCGATAGATGTGCTCGGCCCGCAGCCGGACGTCGGGGGCGTCCTCCGGCGTCTCTGGCGGTGTCGGGACAGTGATTTCGTCGAGACCGCTCACGCCGGCCAGTACCCGCAATGCGGGCAACGGATCTGTACCCGGCAGGTAGTACGCGTCGTACCAGTCCAGCGCGCCGATGATCTCGTCGACAACCGCGCGCACAGCGGCGCCGATCTCGGACGCACCGTCGACCAGTGCCGCGTGCTGCCGCACTAGGCTCGCGAGACCGTCGGGCAGGTTGTCTGCCGCATTGTGTAGCTGGCGGACCTGAGCGGCACGAGTCGCGAACGCGATACGTTCCCTTAGTCGGCCGTCCTCGATGTCGCCAGACCTGCTCACCAATGAGGTCGGGCGGATCAAGGCGCTGTTACCCGTCTGCCGCACGACCACGATGTCGATATCGAGGATGTAGCGCTGGTCGATGACGATCGGCAAGGCGCGAGAGATCCGGTCCTCTTCCCGCGTCGGTGGCGGCATGAGGAGGAGGGACGCCATCTGGGGAGCGAGGTGTCCATCGCGGCGGCTCTCCACCAGCCGCAGCCGCAACTTTCCTCCCTGCTTGTCGACTCGCAGGTTCGACGGCTTCTCACCCCAGGGCGTCTCCAACTGAAAGGACACGCCCTCGAAGTCCGACGCCACGCGCGGACCCTGGCGACCGACAAGCTCGTACTCGCCTCTACCGCCGCTTGGACGCTTGTGGATCGAGAGTGTGTCGACGTCGCCGAACGTGGTCATGATCGGGACCCTAGCGACGCGACAGCGTCTACAGGCATGGGCCGCGCCGCGGGCGACGCCGCAGCCATAGGCTTGGCCAGGTGGCGACCATGGATTCGTCCTGGGCGAGCAGTCCCGGGGTCCGCCGCTCGATGCTCGGGAATCGCTCACGAGACACGGCACCGGAGCTAGCGGTCCGCCGCGCTGCTCATGCGCTCGGGATGCGCTACTCCGTCGCAGTCCGCCCGATCCCAACGCTGAGACGTACGGCGGACATGGTGTTCCCTCGCGCGCGAGTCGCCGTGTTCGTCGACGGCTGCTATTGGCACGGGTGCCCCGTGCACTTCAAGGCTCCCGCCTCGCACACTGAGTACTGGGGTCCGAAGATCGAACGGAACAGGGCACGCGACGCTGAGACGACGCGCGTGCTTCGTGACGCCGGGTGGACGGTCCTGCGCTTCTGGGAGCATGACGACGCGGCGACGTGTGCGATTGCAATCCGCGCGACCGTCCAGGACTGCACAGGGGCGCGACGTGCGACCGGTCAGAAGTAGATGATCAACGCTTGCCACAGGAGTTCGTCAATGAGTGCGTCGCCCGGCTCGAATGCGACGGGCGGTATCTGTGCCGTACCCCATCGCTCGGCGTACAGCTCGAACGCTCGTAGGGCCGCGTAGTCAGCCCCGCCGTAAGGGCGGACGAAGTGACAGCCCCCCGTCCCGTCGTTGCTGGTGATCGCGATGTCGACGCCGCCATAGCAAAGGATCGCCTCGAACCTAAGCGTCTCCTGGCCACCGAGTTCGGAGACCCGGATGCGCCGAAGTGCGTAGGGGCAGTCCTCCGGAATGGACCGGGTCGGGACGTCGCCGCTCCCGCTCACATACTGCTCCTCGAGGGGCGCAGGGGACACGGATTCGTCATTCATCGATGCGCTCCGGCACGCTGCCTCAGCACCCACGCGACGATCTGGCCCGCGACGCCCTGGCCCTCGTCACAACGCTCGAGGCCGGCCAGCGGGCCGTCGGGGATGACCCGGCGCACGCCGACCCGGTGGACCGCGACCGCATAGGACAGATCGCTGACGTCGAGCCACGCCACGATCCCTGCATGGATGTCGAGCAACAGCGCGAGCCACACGGTGCCGTCGTCGTCGAGGTCCGGCAGCGCGTCGATCCCGCTGGCGCACAGCGACGTGGCGACGGCGGCGGCAAGCTCGGCGTCCGCGATACGTGCGCTCACCGGGCACCGGCCGTGGCCCGCTCGCGCTCGAGCGCGCGGTACAGGCTGCTGCGACCAACGCCGAGCGTCCGAGCCACCGAGACCACGGACTGCCCGCCATCGATGAGTCGACGGGCCGCTGCGAGAGGAGCCTGACCCGGTTTCCCGGACAGTTCGGGTTGGTTGATCATGCCGCCGCGGTAGCGGTGGTGTGAAGGTCCTCGAAGTCGTTCGGGGACCGGTAGCCGAGGCCGGAGTGGCGCCGGTGGGGGTTGTAGAAGCCTTCGATCCACTCGAAGATCCCCGCGGCGAGCTCCTCGCGGCTGGCCCAGGTGCGCCGGTCCAGGAGCTCGCGCTGCATGGTCGACCAGAACGACTCCATCATCGTGTTGTCCACGCTCGAGGCGACCCGGCCCATGGACCCGAGCAGGCCGGCCGAGCGCAGCCGGTGCCCGAAGATCCACGAGGTGTACTGGGCTCCGCGGTCCGCGTGGACGATCACGCCCGGCGCGGGCTGGCGGGTCCAGATGGCCATCTGCAGGGCGTCGACGACCAGCTCGGAGCGCATGTGGTCCGCGATCGACCACCCCACGACCTTGCGGGTGAACACGTCCAGGACCGCGGCGCAGTAGACCTTCCCGGTGTTCGTGGGGTGCTCGGTGATGTCGGTGCACCACAACCGGTCCGGGCTGTCGGCGGGAAGCGCCGGCGGACCAGGTCCTCGTGCGGTGCAGGCAGCGGCCGCTGTCCACGACGTTTGCGCCGGTGACACACCCCGGCCAGGCCCGCGGAGCGCATCAGCCGGGCCACGCGCTTGCGCCCGCAGGCCAGACTCAGACCGAGCCGCAGCTCGGCATGGACCCGGGGAGCCCCGTAGGTGCACCGCGACATCTGGTGGACCGCCACGATCGTCGCGGTGAGCTCGGCGTCGGCCAGCGACCGGGCCGAGGGCGGCCGGACCTGCCAGTCGTAGTAGCCGGACCTGGAGACCTTCAGCACCCGGCAGGGCACCGTGACGGACACCCCGTCCTCGGCGAGCTCACGGACCAGCCGGAACGTCATTTTGGGAGGACGTTCTCCCGGGCGAAGTAGGCGCTGGCGCGCTTGAGGATCTCGTTCTCCATCTCCAGCACCCGGGTCCGGCGGCGCAGCTCGACCAGCTCCTTGCGTTCCTCGCTGGTCAGACCCTCCCGACGGCCGGTGTCCACGTCGTCCTGGGCCATCCACCGACGCAGGCACGACTCGCTGATCCCTAGGTCGGCCGCGACCTTCGCGACCGGCTGCTGGCCACTGCGGGCCAGGTCCACTGCTCGGCGCCGGAACTCCGGCGGCTTGGCTGCAGGCACAAGGACTCCTCTCGAAGGTGACATCGTCACCTCACGGCAGGTGTCCGGGAAACCGGGGCAGGCTCCCTCCGAGTGGTGTGCTGCCTCTCCGGTTGAGCGGCAACGCCCAAAAGCAGATCACGGCAGGCGCTTCAGACCCCGAAAATCCCCCTGGCGACCCCCCTGTTGGGCAGAACGCAAGTCGAGACGCGCGTAAACATGCGGAACGCCCCGCCGAAAGTGCTGCCGGCGGGGCGTTCCTGAGGTTGGCGCAGCGAGTGGTCAGTGCGCTGCGGCGTACGCCGCGCGCACCTCGGCGGAGATCCGTCCCCGCTCGGAAACGGTGTGCCCGTTCGCCTTCGCCCAGTCACGCAGCTCGGTCGGGCTCGGACCGTCACCAGCGGGGCGACGCGACGACCGTCGGACACTTGCGCCGAGAAGGCGTTCTGTTCTTACGGGAAGACCCAAGCGGTCTACTACTCGTGGCACTGGGGGTGCATGACGCCATGGGCAAAGACTCAGGTGATGGTTGGCGTGTGGACCTTCCCCGTGGTAGTTACCGGCGTCAAGGGGACAGCGACGAACAACTGGAAGTTCACCTACCGCGTCGACGACCCGCCGTGCACGGTGGGCACGCCCTGCTAGCGGATTGATCGCGCCTGGCCGACCTGTCGGTAAGGCGGCGCACGGGTCGCCCTGCGAAGGGCGAGAAGGGCAGGAAGTAGACCCCGGCGTCGCGCCAGGCGCACCGTCATGCCGCGCGCAGCGAGTGCCCGCCGAAGCGCATCCTCGTCGCCGCCTGCCTCGAGCAAGCCGACGGGGAGCGCCATGGTCCGCCGTGCTGCCGACGGTTCGGCCGCAGCGATGCGCACAGCCGTCCTTGTCTTCGTGGCGGCTGCGCCCTGCGAGGCATCGCGGGCGACGCGCAGCCCCGAGGGCCGCGGTCTTGCGGTCCGCGCCGGGCGGCCGCCCGGTCCCGTTCGGCCCGGGCCGCCAGCGTGGCCGGGGTGGTCCACCCGTCTGGTCCGGTGGGCCGCCGGGCGGCCTCCGACCGTGTCGGCCGGCCCGCTCGGGTCGGCCCAGCTGCACAGTCGCACCGCCGGTCCCGAGGGTGTGTCGCCACGGCGCAGACCTCTGTCGCCTGCGTGCACGGCGCGTGCGTCGTGCGCGCGCAGACGCCTCAGGCCGGGACGACGAGGCCGTCGAGCCAGGTCTGCCAGGCGGGCTGCTCGTCGCGCGCGTACGTGGCGGCGTCCGGGCCGAACAGGTAGCCGCGCACGCCGACGGAGACCTCACCCTCGTCGGCCCCGTGAACGCCGACCGTGAGCAGGCCGGGGACCGGCGCGTGGAGCCGGACGAGCGCGTGGCGGTCGCCGAGGCCCTCGACGGTCCCGGTGCTGCCGCGCAGCTCGAACGCCTGGCCCTCCTCGGCGAGGCCGAGCTGGTCGCGGACCAGGGTCCACAGCGTCGTCTCGTCGCCCGGGTGGGACGCGGAGGCCTCGAGCGGGGTGGCGTGCTGGCCGGCGAAGCCCGCGAGGTAGAGCCGCAGGACGTCGAACGACGGCATCCAGGCGCGCTGCATGTCGTCCCACCACTCCTGCTCCCAGTCGGCGCCGATGCCGAAGCCGCTGGTGGTCACGCGCACGACGCACGTGCCACCCGAGTTCGACTCGATGACGAACTCCGAGGTCATGGGGCTGAGCTCGTCTGGGCTCTTGCCCATGAGCGTCGCCCAGTCCTCCTCGTAGGCGAGGACGCGCGGCGGGTCCCACCGCGTGACGTGGCCGTCGGAGCCCATGCCCTCGCCCATCTCGAAGCGCAGGGCGCCGCCCTCGCGCTCCTCGAGGACCGTGGGCAGGAACCACGAGCTCAGGCCCGGTGCGGTGGCGATGGCCTGCCACACCTGCTCGGGCGTGCCGGGCACCTCGACGCTGAACTGCATGCGGTACGGGACGTTCGGGTTCGTGCTCATGGCGTCTCCTCCTCGGGGACGGGGTGGGCGGCGACGACGAGGCGGTGCGGGCGCCCGTCGTCGTGGTGGTAGCGCGCGGCCAGGTCGAGCACCGCGGCGGTGAGCTCGTCGGCGAACGCCGCGCGGTCGGCGGCGGAGCGGAAGCCGATCTGCGTGTCGATCGTGAGCGTGGGGACGCGTGCGCCCGAGGCGGCGGCGCGACGGACGAGCGTGCCGACCTCGCGCACCACGCGGCCGGCGAGCGCGACGAGGTAGCCGGCGGAGAGCCGGTCGCCGGCGGAACCGGGGTCTGCGGCGCTCGCGGTGACGGCGGCGGGCGAGACGACGTAGCGCGTCGCGGACGCCTGCAGCACGCGTTCGGTCAGTCCGCCGTGACGACGCTCCTCGGCCAGCTCGACGAGGCCGTGGGCCTCGAGCGAACGCAGGTGGTAGTTGACCTTCTGGCGGGGGAGCCCGACGCGCGTGGCGAGCCCGGCAGCCGAGGCCGGCACGGTCAGCTCGGCGAGCAGTCGCGCGCGGATCGGGTCCAGTGCCGCAGCGGCGGCGCTGGCGTTCTCGATGACTTCGACGTCCTGCATGACACCAACGTCCTCTTGACAACAAGATCTGTCAATAGGAGCGGCCGGTCCCAGGACGCACACGGCCGCCGCCGGTCGGGAGTCGACCGGCGGCGGCCGGGAGAGGGGAGCAGGGGTGGGTCGACGAGCTCAGGCCTCGTCGGCGACCCCGTCGTCGCGCGGGTTGAGGTTGGCGGCCTCGGCGTCGGTGTCCTCGTCCTCGGTCGCGCTGCCGGCGGCGGCGGCTCCCGTGCGGGGGTTCAGCGAGCCCGGGTCGGAGTCGGGGTCGGTGCGAGGGTCGTAGTCCGGCTGGCTCTGCTCGCTCATCGTCGTCTCCTCGTCGTATTCGTCGTCCGTCTCCACGCTCGCACCCGGGGCCGGCGGTCGCCACCGGGCGCCGCGACGGCGTCGACAACCCTGCGCCGCACCGCGCTCGGCCCCGAGGGCAGGTCGGCTCGCCTCGGGGCGAAAGTCGGAACCGGTCTCTCGGGTGCCGAAACGGTTCGGGTCGTCGCGCACCTCTCGGAAAGCGCTCTTTCACGGTGCAATGTGAAGGCTCACATCGGCGGTCGAACGGGCGCGCAACGCACCTGCACCGACGATCGTCGGACCTGTCCGCAGCGGGCAACGGTCGCCCGACGCGCCTGAACGGCTCAAAGGAGAGCACCTCATGAGAGCAGCACATCTCGCCCCGACGAGGCGCCGCCGCAAGGTGGCCGCGGTCCTCGTCGCGGCGGCCACAGCCGTGTCGGCGGGCGTCCTCGCGCTCGTCGTCGCACCCGCGGCCACGGCGGCCACCGTGGACACCAACGCCTCGTACGTCCTCCTCAACAGGGGGAGCGGCAAGGCGCTCGACGTGTACAACCTCGCGACGAACGACGGCGCGAAGATCGTGCAGTGGTCGCGGAACAACGGCGCGCAGCAGCAGTGGCAGTTCGTCGACTCCGGCAACGGGTATTACCGGCTGAAGTCGCGGCTGTCGGGCAAGGTCCTCGACGTCTACAACTGGTCGACGTCCGACGGCGGGGCGATCGTGCAGTACACCGACTACAACCAGAACAACCAGCAGTTCCGCCTGCAGGACACGTCCAACGGCTACGTGACGCTCATCAGCCGGCACTCCGGCAAGGCCGTCGAGGTGCAGGGCGCGTCCACCGCTGACGGCGCGAACGTCGTCCAGTACTCCAGCTGGGGCGGGAACAACCAGCAGTGGCAGCTCGTGCGTGTGGACGGCGGCACCGACCCCGGCCCCTCGCCGTCGCCCACCCCGACGCAGACCCAGAACCCCAACCCCGGCGGCACGTGCCAGCTGCCGTCGTCGTACCGCTGGTCCTCCTCCGGTGTGCTCGCGCAGCCGCGCTCGGGCTGGGCGTCCCTGAAGGACTTCACGGTCGCGCCGTACAACGGCCAGCAGCTCGTCTACGCCACCACGCACGACACCGGCAGCTCGTGGGGCTCGATGAACTTCGGCCTGTTCACCAACTACTCGCAGATGGCCTCGGCCAGCCAGAACGCGATGCCGTTCAGCGCGGTCGCGCCGTCGCTGTTCTACTTCGCACCGAAGGGCGTCTGGGTCCTGGCGTACCAGTGGGGCGGCCCGGCGTTCTCGTACCGGACCTCGACGAACCCCGCCAACGTCAACAGCTGGTCGTCGGCGCAGACGCTGTTCACCGGCTCCATCTCCAACTCGGGGACCGGCCCGATCGACCAGGCGCTGATCGGTGACAGCCAGAACATGTACCTGTTCTTCGCGGGTGACAACGGCCGCATCTACCGTGCGTCCATGCCGATCGGGAACTTCCCGGGCAGCTTCGGGTCGAACTACACGACGGTCATGACGGACTCGACCAACAACCTGTTCGAGGCCGTCCAGGTCTACAAGCTCCAGAACCAGAACAAGTACCTGATGATCGTCGAGGCCATCGGCTCGCAGGGTCGCTACTTCCGGTCCTTCACGGCCGACCGGCTCGACGGCTCGTGGACCCCGCAGGCGACCTCGGAGAGCAACCCGTTCGCGGGCAAGGCGAACTCCGGTGCGACGTGGACGAACGACATCAGCCACGGTGAGCTGCTGCGTACCAACGCCGACCAGACCATGACGGTCGACCCCTGCAACCTGCAGCTGCTGTACCAGGGCCGCAGCCCGAGCTCCGGCGGCGACTACGGCCTCCTGCCGTACCGGCCGGGTCTGCTGACCCTGCAGCGGTAACCCGTCCAGGCTGGTCAGGGCTGAGGCCCGCCCGGACGATGCGCCCGCCTCGCGCCACCCGTTCCCGGTTCTGCCGGACGGCGCGAGGCGGGCGCCTCCGCGTCCGCACGCGCTCGTCGGCGCCTGAGCCACGACCCCGCGTCTGGCTCCGGCTCACGAGCATGGTCCCGGGCAGGCGCCGGCTCGTCGTCTGTCTAGGGCGCGTCGGTCAGGGGCTTCTTGAAGAAGGTGGCGGACTCCTCGTAGCCGAGCGCGGTGTAGAACGCGCCTGCTCGTCGGCTCGCGAGCGCGAGGTAGGCGGCGCCGTTGTCGCGTCCCCACTGCTCGGCGTGACGCATGAGGTCTCGGCCCACGCCTGACCGGCGGCGGTGTCAGCGACCATGACCTCCTCGACCCAGGCGACCGGGCCGTTGGCGAGGAACGTCAGGTGCCGGTGGGCGAGCAGGTACCCCACCACGACCTCGTCGGACTCGGCGACGGCGACCAGCGCGCCCGGGGCCGAGCGCAAGGCCCGCCACGTCGCCTCGAAGGCCTCGCGCCGCGGGGCGAACGACGTCGCGAAGTCGCGAGCGAGCGGCCAGACCTGGTCGGAGTCGGCCGCCCGCGCGACGCGGACGAGCGGGCGAGGGTTCTGCGGCATCGACGCAGTGTCGCGAGCGGCCGTGCATGCCGCAAGGGCGTGGGTCGACGCCCGTCGCACGCAGACTCCGGAGGTGCGGCTCTCCACACGCTCGCTCGTCGTCGAGGGGGCCCGCCGGACGGTCGGTACGCCGGCTGCACGACGCGCACCCGCGACCGCTACGGCGCTGCGGAAGGTACCGGGTCGTGCAGCACCACCTCGGTGGAGCTGCCGCGAGCCAGCACGAACCAGTAGACAGCCGCAGCCACACCCACCGCAGCCAGGACGACGCCCACGCCCAACCACACGTTGCGACGCAGGTCGGGGCACTTGACCTGCAGCCAGACGCCCACTCCGAGTGCGAGCAGGGACACCACCGCCCCAGCGGGCGGCAGCAGCACCAGCAGCACCAGGCCCGTGACAGCGGTGACCACGGCACCTGTCACCGCACGCCGGTCGTCTGCGGTCAGCGTCCTCGGGTGTTCGACGCTGGTCGCGAGAGCCTCGGGCGGTCCCAGCTCAGCGATCGCCGCGGTCACGCCCTCGCCCGTCGAGCCGGGCCCCAGCGGCTGGTCCACCTCGGTTCGTGCCGTTCGCTTCACGCGTGAAGTCCCCCTCGAGTGCGCGGTCGTCCTCGCGGACACGCTCCCGCCAGGCCGACCTGAGTGCCAGCAGGGCTGACCGCCCCGATGGTGTGAGCATGCCGTACCGGCGAGGCGGCCGATCCGACGCCGCGCCTAGGCTGGCCGGGCGCGGGGAGGGGAGCTGCAGTGGTGGAGGGGCAGGCGTACTGGGACACGCAGGCGGCGACGTACGACCGGGCGACCGCCTGGATCGAGCCGCGCCTGCTGGCTCCCGCCCGCGAGTGGGTCGCGCAGCGCGTGCGGGGCCGCACGCTCGAGGTCGCCGCCGGCACCGGCGCGAACCTGCCGTACCTCCAGGGCCGGTACGACGAGCTGGTGGTGTCCGACTCGAGCGGAGCGATGCTCGCCGAGGCGCGGGGCCGCGCACGTGACCTCGGCGTCGAGGTCACCGCGGTCCAGGCGGACGCGTCGCGCCTGCCGTGGCCCGACGCGCACTTCGACACCGTGGTCTGCACGTTCGCGCTGTGCTGCGTGCCCGACGAGGTCGTGGTGCTGCGCGAGCTCGCGAGAGTGGTGCACCCGCAGGGAGCAGTGCTGCTCGCGGACCACGTCGAGTCGTCCGCCTGGCTCGGGCGCCTGGTGCAGCGCGGGCTCGACGTCGCCGGCCGACGACACGGCGAGCACCACCGTCGTCGACCGCTGCTGCGCCTCTCGGAAGCCGGCCTGACGGCGGTCGAGCACACCGCCGGCCGCTACCGCCTGGTCGAGCGGGTCGCCGCATGTCGCGCATGACCGCGGAACCCCGGACAGGCGGTGTGCCTGGTTCCTAGAGTTGCGGACACCCGAACCCGGCATCCGGAGGCCCCGATGGCCGAACGCCCGCTCGACGAGCCCCCGCGGCCGGTCCGCCCGTGGGCGCGGCCGGTGCCGGTCGTCGCGTGCCTCGGTGCGGTTCGCGACGCAGCGGGCCTCCTCGTCGCGTCTCCCCTGCTGGCCGCTGCGGCTGCGACGTTCGTCGGATGATGCGGATGCAGGAGGAGATGGACGTCGACGGGCCGAAGCCGATCGCGTGGCGGCCTGTGCTCGCGGTCGTCGGCGGGCTCGTCGTCGTGCTGCTCGCCTTCGCGGGGCGGTACGGGGCGCACCGGGACGAGCTCTACTTCGTCGCCGCGGGGCATCGGCTCGCGTGGGGGTACCCGGACCAACCGGCGCTGACGCCGCTGCTCGCCCGCCTCGCCGACGAGGTCGCGCCCGGGAGCGTGTGGGGGCTGCACGTGATCCCCGCGCTGGTCGTCGGAGCGCTCGTGCTGGTCGCGGCCCTGACCGCGCGCGAGCTCGGCGGCGGCCGGGCGGAGCAGGTCGTGACGGCGGTCCTCGTCGCGACCGGGATCGTGACGCTCGTCCTCGGGCACATGCTCTCGACGACCACCACGGACACGCTGTTCTGGGTGCTGGTGGTGTGGCTGACGCTCCGGACGCTGCGGCGCGACGACCCGCGCGGGTGGCTGGTCGTCGCAGTGGTCGCCGGGATCGGGCTCGAGAACAAGCACCTCGTCGCGTTCCTGCTCGTCGCGCTCGCCGCGGGCGTGCTCGCCACGCGCGAGACCCGCCACCACGCGCGCTCGCCGTGGGCGTGGGCGGGCGCGGGGATCGCGCTGGCGCTGTGGCTGCCGAACCTGGTCTGGCAGGCGCAGCACCGTTGGCCGCAGCTCGAGCTCGCGGCGGACATCCGCGACGAGTACCTGACGCTCGGTGGGCGACTGGAGTTCGTCGGGCTCTCGCTCGTGCTGCTCAACCCTGTGGTGACGGTGGTCTGGGTGGTCGGGCTCGTGCGGCTGCTGCGGGACCGCACGCGGCGGTGGGCGCAGCCGGTCGGGTGGGCGTACATCGGGCTCGTCGTCGTCCTGCTGGTCACCGGCGGCAAGGCGTACTACCTGGCGGGGTTGTACCCGGCGCTCGTCGCGGCCGGGGTGTGCGCGCTCGCGGCGACGCGACCGGCACGACGCATGGCGCGACTCGTCGCGGTCGCGGTGGCCGCGAGTCTCGTCGCGCTGCCCGGCGCGCTGCCGGTGCTGCCGGCGGGCACGTTCGCCGACTCACCGTGGGCGGCGGTGGGGGAGGACCAGGTCGAGATGATCGGGTGGGACGTGTTCACCGCACGGGTCGCGCAGGTCGTCGACGAGCACGACGCCGGGCTGGTGCTGACCGGCAGCTACGGTGACGCGGGCGCGCTCGAGCACGCCCGGGTGCTCCCGCCCGACGTGCGCGTGGCCAGCGGGCACAACGGGTTCGGGGACTGGGGGCCGCCGCCGGACGACGAGCGCGCTGTCGTCGTGACGGGGTTCCGGCAGGCGCCCACCTGGATGCGCGGGTGCGTGCGGCTCGACCCGGTGGACACCGGTGCCGACAACGAGGCGTCGCAGAGCCCGCTCTTCGTGTGCGACGGACCGACGAGCACGTGGGCGGACGTGTGGCCGCAGGTCGTGCACCTCTCGGCGTGAGGGCACGCGACCCTCGCCCGCGCGCTCGCCGCGAACGTGCCGCGCAACGGGGTGAGACTGGAGCACCGCACCATCACAGGAGGAACGATGACGTCCGTCCCCACGATCACGCTCAACAACGGTGTGACGATCCCGCAGCTCGGCTACGGGACGTTCCAGGTCCCGCCGGACGAGACCAAGGACGCCGTGCTGACCGCGCTCGAGGTCGGGTACCGGCACATCGACACCGCGCAGGGCTACGGCAACGAGAAGGGCGTGGGCGACGCGCTCGCGGCCAGCGGGCTCGCGCGTGACGAGGTGTTCGTGACGAGCAAGCTGAACAACTCCCACCTGACGCACGACGACGCGATGGCCTCGTTCGAGCGCACGCTCGAGGCGCTCGGCTCGGACCACGTCGACCTGTTCCTGATCCACTGGCCGCTGCCGACCGTGAGCGACTACGTCGCACGATGGCGCACGCTGGAGGAGATCTACGCCTCGGGTCGCGCCCGCGCCATCGGGGTCTCCAACTTCCAGGTGCCACACCTGAACCGGCTGCTCGCCGAGACGACCGTCATCCCCGCCGTCAACCAGATCGAGGTGCACCCCTACCTCACCAACGAGGCGGTGCGCGCGGCGGACGCCGAGCACGGCATCGCGACCGAGGCGTGGTCGCCCATCGCCAAGGGTGAGGTGCTCGGTGACCCGGTCGTGCAGCGCATCGCGGGGGAGACCGGCCGCACGCCCGCGCAGGTGGTGCTGCGCTGGCACGTGCAGCGCGGGGACATCGTGTTCCCGAAGTCGGTGACGCGCTCGCGGATCGAGGAGAACCTGGCGCTGTTCGACTTCGAGCTCGGGGCGACCGACGTCGCGGCGCTGGACGCGCTCGACCGCGGCCACCGCACCGGACCCGACCCGGACACCTTCGCCTACGTCGGCTGAGCGGACGGTTTACCCGAATCGGTGCGATCGGTCGCTCGACAGGCGGTACCGGTCGCGCGCACATAGGTTCCAGAGGTCGAGTTCGTCTGGCCTCTGGAGGTTCGCATGACCATTTCCGGGATCATCTCGGCGCTCATCATCGGCCTGATCATCGGGGCGCTGGGGCGCCTGTTCGCCAGGGGGAAGCAGGACATCCCGATCTGGCTGACGATCGTCGTCGGCATCGTCGCGGCGCTGCTGGGCTCGCTCCTGGCGGGTCTGCTGGGTGTGCGTGACACGGACGGGATCGACTGGATCGAGCTCATCATCCAGATCGTGCTGGCGGTGATCGGCGTCTCGATCGTGGCCAACATGCGCGGCCGCAGGTAGGCGGACCGCGCGACACGAAGCCGCCCGACGAGCCTGCGCTCGCGGGCGGCTTCGTCGTCTCCGCCTCGCCCCGCTGGCGGTACGCAGACGGGGAAGCCCCCGAGGACCGTGGTCCCCGGGGGCTTCCCCGTCGTCCTGCGATCAGCCGGTGATCAGCTGCAGGCCGCGCCGTTGAGCGAGAAGCTCACCGGGTTGGTGTTGGTGCCGTTGTGCGCACCGTTGAAGCCGATGTCGGCGGTCTGGCCGGGAGCCAGCGAGCCGTTCCACGCGGCGTTCTTGGCGGTCACCGTCGAGCCGGACTGGCTCCAGTCGGCCGACCAGCCCTGCTGGACCGTCTGGCCGTTGGCGAACTGGAACGTCAGGGTCCAGCCGTTCAGCGTGGTCGTGCCGGTGTTGGTGACGCGCACCTGGGCGGTGAAGCCCGTGTTCCAGCTCGACGCGTTGTACGTGACCTTGCACGAGCCGGTCGTGACCGGCGACTTCGTCGTGACCGACAGCGCCGAGGAGGCGGCGGAGACGTTCCCCGCGGCGTCCTTGGCCCGCACCGTGTACGAGTACGCGGTCGCCGCCGTCAGGCCGGTGTCCGAGTACGACGTGCCGGTCGACGAGCCGACCTTCGTGCCGTTGCGGTAGATGTCGTAGCCCGTGACACCGACGTTGTCGGTCGACGCGGTCCAGGACAGCGCCACCGAGGTCTCCGTGACGGTGCCCGCGGTCAGACCGGTGGGCACGCTCGGCGCCTGGGTGTCGACGACCGTGCCGGTCTTCGTCGTGACCGACAGCGCGGAGGAGGCGGCGGACACGTTGCCCGCGGCGTCCTTGGCCCGCACGGTGTACGAGTACGCGGTCGCGGCCGTCAGGCCCGTGTCCGTGTAGGTCGTGCCGGTGGCCGACCCGACCTTCGTCGTGCCGCGGTAGACGTCGTACCCGACGACGCCGACGTTGTCCGTCGACGCGGTCCAGGACAGCGCCACCGAGGTCTCGGTGACCGTGCCCGCCGTCAGGCCCGTGGGAGCCGTCGGGGCCTGCGTGTCCACGACCGTGCCGGACTCCGTCGTCACCGACAGCGCCGACGAGGCGGCGGAGACGTTCCCCGCGGCGTCCTTCGCCCGGACCGTGTACGAGTACGCGGTGGCCGGGGTCAGGCCGGTGTCGGCGTACGACGTGGTGGTCGACGAGCCGACCTTCGTCGTGCCGCGGTAGACGTCGTAACCCGTCACGCCGACGTTGTCGGTCGAGGCGGTCCACGAGATCGTCGCCGAGGTGCTGGTGACGCCGCTCGCCTTCAGACCCGTGGGCGCGCTCGGCGCCTCGGTGTCACCCGGCGTGGTGCCGTCGTCGAACAGGCGGTCGTAGTCCGCCAGAGCCGCCGCGATGGCCGTCTGCGACCAGAAGCGGTGGTAGCTGAACTCCGGGGCCACGCCGGTGCGCAGCGCGGTCTCGACCTTCGACCACTGCGGGTCGTTCTTGTAGAACGAGCGGATGTCCAGGAAGGACACGCCCGGCTTGATGGCGTCGCCGTTGGGCATGGTGCCGGTCCAGCCGGAGGGGATGTAGATGCCGTTGCCGTTCGCGACGTACGGGTCGTCGAAGCGCAGGTAGTCCTCACGCTTCTCGACCGTGGAGACACCCAGCGGGTCCTGGTTGTTCTCCCAGATCGCGTCGAGCAGCGCCTTGGCCGTGTCGCGGGCCTCGGTGTCGCCGGACTTCGCGGCGTAGAAGAGCAGGGCGCGGGCGGTGTCACCGGCGACGCCGACGTCCTGGCCGTAGTCCTTGACGGTGACCGTCAGACCCGGGTTGCCCGTCGGGCTGGTCGGGTTCCAGGTGTCCGGCTTGCCGTTCCAGACGAGCGTGCTGGGCACCTTCCAGTCGGCGCCGTCGGTCGAGATGTTGTCGACGACCCACGGGACCCACTTGTCGAGGATCGCCTTGGCCTTCGCGTTGCCGGACGCGTAGTAGAGCTCGGCGACGCGCTGCACGCCCCAGGCCTGCATGCCGAACCACTGGTTCGACGGCGGGTCGGCGTAGACGGGTGCCTCGGTGTAGCCCATGCCGTAGAACGTGGGCGTGCCCGACGGCGGCGTGGCGTACGCACCGTCCCAGCTGTTCGTCGCGCCGCCGGCGATGCCGCCGTTGGACGCCTGCAGCCAGGTGTAGAACTCGAGCTGGCGCTCGAGCGACTTCGACCAGTCGTCCTTGGC
Organism: Cellulomonas persica; assembly: GCF_007989825.1. Classification (GTDB taxonomy): domain Bacteria; phylum Actinomycetota; class Actinomycetes; order Actinomycetales; family Cellulomonadaceae; genus Cellulomonas; species Cellulomonas persica. The sequence goes on from NZ_BJUA01000004.1 coordinate 166,336, forward strand.
CGTCGGCGACTTCGGCGTCAGGGCCGGGTCGGTGGACAGCGCGTAGGCCGCGAGCGGGTTCTGGTAGCCGAAGTGCGCGTGCGACGAGCCGATGCGCCACGCCCAGCCGGCGCTCGTGTCGGTCGCGCCACCCCACGCCATGTACCACGACAGGAGGTAGTGCGCGCTGCTCCGGCCGCTGCCGGCGGCGCAGGACGGCGAGGTGCAGCCGATCGTCTTGAAGTACTTGTCGAACAGCGTGTACCGCAGGTAGTCGCCCATCTTGGCGGCCTTGGCGACCGTCCCGGCGATCTGCGACTGCTTGCCCTGCTCGGTCGCCCAGATGTTGGCCCAGTAGATGGCCTCGATCGCCCGGGCGTCGGCGTCGGACGCCGAGGTGTACTTCCACTGCTTGGCGTACTGGGCGTCACCCGTGAAGAGGTCCAGGTAGCCGTTCTTGCCGCCGTACTTGAACTCGTCGCAGCTCGGCTGCGGGACCGTCTCCCAGACGGACTCCTGCGGGCCGCGCTGGAACGTGTTGATGAACGAGGTGCCGGTCGCCGTCGGGCCGAGCTCGCAGCCGGTGCCCGGGGTCACGCCGTAGCCGTAGACGTTGTCGACGTCCGCGAGCCAGTGCATCTGGTAGATGTCCGGGTTGCCGTAGGTCGACTTCAGCTCGTTGGCGAGCGGGTCGGTGCCCACGCTGACGCCGCTGTTGAGCTGCGACGGGTACTTGCTCGGGTGGCTGTACTCCGAGGCGTACGTCCCGGGCGACGAGGGGTTGTAGAAGGAGTTCGTCGGCTGATCCACCGAGGCGGGGATCATGTACTTCTCCATCGTGTCCCAGGCGTGGTTCAGCGGTGCCCAGTCCTGCGTGACCTGGCCGTACAGCGCCTCGAGCCAGATCCAGTACGAGTACGCCTCCGAGGTGGTCTCGTGGCCGTAGTCGGGGGCCTCGACGATGAGGGTCTCGACCGAGTGGTAGGGGATGCCCTGCGGGGAGAAGTACCCGTTGGCCGGGTCCTTGATCTTGTCGTACTGCTCGAGGAAGCGCTGTGCGTACTCGCCGTCGACGGCGGCGCGCACGGGCGACGCCGCCGGGACGGAGACCGTGGCGGGCAGGGAGCCCCCACCGGTCGCAGCGGACGCGGGGGTGATCCCGGCCGCCAGGAGGGACGACACGCTGAGGGCGGCCAGAGCCACCCACGCGTGTCGCCGTCGGGTCGAATGGGACATCGTCCGTACCTTTCTGGCTGGTGGGCGCGGCCGGCGCAGCGACGCGCAGGACGGCCCGCCGCACCTGCGGGCTGACGCGGGTGCGGGACGGAGGTGCACTGATCCCGTGCGGCGGGCGGGCGCGGGCGTCGATGCCGGGCGGCCGTTGACGACGGTCGGGACGCGTTCACCCTCGCGAGCGCGGAGACGGTCGTAAAGCGGTCGAATCGATTAACGTGGGAGCGCGACCACGGGTTGGTCCACGAGGACGTGAGCCCCCGTGCCAGGTTGTTCACGGCGCCGCTCGGCGCTGTGCGGGCGACCACCTGGAGGACCAGCATGAGGCCGGCCGGACGACTCGCGGTGACGGTGGCGGTCGCGATGCTGACGGTGGGCGTGGGTGCCCTCCCGGCATCGGCGACGCCCAGCGGCAGCGGGTACGTGGACGGCGACGGGGGATCCCCGACGAACGACTGGGCGGGCGAGGGCGTCGTCAACCAGTCGACGAGGAGCCGCAGCGCAGCCGCCGGCCTGTGGCAGGCGTTGCTCTTCTCGCAGGGCTACCTCGGCTCGTGGGACGACGTGGACTGCGCGTTCGGCCCGGACACCGCGAAGGCGACCAGGACGTTCCAGTCCGACCACGGCCTGACCGTCGACGGATCCGTGGGACCGCAGAGCCTCGGGGCCGCCGACGACTACCTGCGCCTCGCGCCCAAGGGCTCGTACGACCAGGTGCTGGCCGGGACCGGCTCGCGGACGGTCTCGTTCCTGCGCGTGACCGGCAACATCTACGCGTTCCAGTACGCGGCGAACAGCTCGTGGCTCTACGCCGCGTACACGAACCGCTCCACCCTCTGCTGACGTCAGGTGTGCTCACGCCGCCGTGCTGACGGTCGCAGCCGTGCGGCATGCTGGCCGCGGGAGGCGGCATGGGTGTGCGCAGTGCGGGTCTGCTGGTCTACCGCGTGGACGACGAGGGCATCGAGGTGCTGCTCGCGCACATGGGCGGCCCGTTCTGGGCCAGGCGGGAGCGCGCGTGGTCGATCCCCAAGGGCGTGATCGAGCCCGACGAGGAACCGCACGCGGCCGCGCTGCGGGAGTACACGGAGGAGCTCGGCTTCCCGCCGCCTGAGCCCGAGCAGGACGACGAACCGCTGGGCGACGTCCGGCAGTCGGGCGGCAAGACGGTGCTCGCGTGGGCACGGCACGCGGCCGACCTGCACGTGGACGTCGGACCCGTCGGCCCGGACGGGACCGGCGGCACCCCGGTCAGCGGCGCCACCGCGACGATCCCGTGGCCGCCCCGGTCAGGTCGCATGCTCGAGGTGCCCGAGGTCGACCGGGTCGGATGGGTGCGCCTCGACGACGCGCGCGCGCTCGTCGTCGCCGCACAGGAGACCTTCCTGGACCGCCTCAGCGCCCTGGTGCGTGCCTGAGACCCTGTTGATGCGCGGACTGCGCGGTGGGGTTACCGTCCGAGGATGGGCGGCGAGCCCGCGCTGCAACGGGTCGAGCTCGTCGAGGACGACGCGCTCGCGCGGTCGGTCGTGCCCGCCGGCCACCTCGACGAGAACCCTGGTGGCGAGGCACGGCGTCGTCGGCGCGCGCACCTGCTCGTCGCGCTCGTGGGTGTGGTCGGGGTGCTGGTGTTCGCGCTGGTCGGCGTCCAGGCCGTGCTCGACTCGGCGTACCGGGAGAAGGTCGCCGCGCGTGCCGCGCTACCGGGAGCGATCGATGCGGTCGCGTCGCAGCCGCAGGTGAGGTGGGTCACCGACGCAGCCCTCATGGACTCGTTGCTGCTGGACGCACCGGTCGACGGCGCCTACGTGGGTGCCCGGAGCCTGCGGGACGGGACCGTCGAGGCCGTCGCGCTGGACGCCGCGACGGGCGTCGCCCGGTGGATGACGTCGCTGCGAGGGCGTCCCGACGAGGACGCGGCCGTCGCGCTGTGGGGCAACGCCTGCACGACGTCCGTGCTGCCCGACGAACGCGACGTGCTCGTCTGCGTGCTCGGCTTCCACGCCCGCGGCCTGCACGAGGCCGCCGGCGCGAGCCGCGCCGAGGTCGTCGCGCTCGACGCGCGCACGGGCGCGCTGCTCGCGCGCCGCGACACCCCCGCGCAGGCGGGGCGTGTGGTCGTCGTCCAGGACCTGGCGGTCGTCGCCTGGCGCGTGCTCGGTCGGGTGCACGTCCACGCGCAGGACCTGCTGACCGGAAGCACCGCGTGGGACGCGAGCTTCCCGGTACCGCGCACCGGCACGCTCCAGCTCGGCTCGCTGAGCGCGCCGCCCCGGATCGCGCGTGTCCAGCTCGTCGCCGGGCCGGACGTCGTCGCGGTCGGTGCGGGCCAGCAGGTCTACCTCCTCGACGTGCACGGCGAGCTGCGGCCCGGCGGGCGCGTCGACGGGTACGTGCGGCAGGCGCGGTCGGACCGCATCGTGCTGCTCACCGTCGACCACGGAGCCGGCACGATCCTGCTGCGGCCGGGCCTGGACGACCTCGAGCTCCGTGGTGTCGTGGCGATGCCGACGCTCGACGACGGCTCGCTGTCCGACGTCGTGCTCACGGTCGACGACGGACTGCGCGGCCTCGACCCCGACTCGGGCCGCCCGCTGTGGGCGGTCGAGGGCCGCGACAGCGGGACCGTCGTGCTCGACGGCGTCGTCTACCAGGGCGGCGACTCCGCGCAGGTGCGAGCCGTCGACGGGCGCACCGGGACGGTGCTGTGGTCGGTGCCGCCGCCGCAGTCGGCGTACGTCACCGACCTCTTCACCGACGGCGAGCACCTCTACGTCGCGCTGCACGGGCTGCTCGGCGCGGACAAGACCTGGCTCGCCTACGACCTCGACGGGCGCCCGCAGGGTGTGCTCGAGCCCCCGCCGGGCTGGCGGTCCCTCGAGATCCGTGGCCGCGCGCTCGTCGCGACGTCCGCCGACGGCACACGAGCCGCGGTCCTCGGCTGAACCCCGGGCACGCGGCGGGACCGCCGCGCGGGGCTCAGGCCCGGGCGGGGGAGATGTTGACCATCCACGCGGTGCCGAAGCGGTCGGTGAGCATGCCGAACGTGTCGCCCCACGGCGCCTGGGTCAGCGGCTCGGTGATGGTCGCGCCCTCGGCCAGCCCGTCCCAGTAGGCGCGCAGCCGCGTCTCGTCGTCCCCGCTGAGGGAGACGCTGATCGACGAGCCGGACTGCTCCTGCTCCGGGGAGCCGGAGTCCGCGGCCATGAGCGTGAGGTCGGGGGCGCTGATCTGACCGTGCTGGATCAGGTCGACGCGCGCCGGGTCGTCGGCGAGGCCGCCCTCGCCCCAGGTCATGAGGTGCAGGTCGCCGCCGAAGATCGCGTGGTAGAACTCGAGCGCCTCACGCGCGCGGCCGGCGAAGCCGAGGTACGGGTTGAGCACGACAGCCATGACGGCCTCCTCGTCGGGACGGTCCGGCGGCGTCGGATGACGCACCCGTCCCATCCTGGACCCGGCGGGGTCGGGCTGCCTAGGGTGCGGCGAGGCGCCGAGCGGCGGCGGCGAGGGAGCGACGATGAGCGGTGACCTGCAGCGCGTCGAGCTCGACGAGGGCGTCCTCGACGAGCCGGTCTCGCCGCGCACCGCCGAGACGGAGCGGCGCCGTCGCCGGTGGGCGAGGGGCCTGGTGGCGGGTGCGGCGGTCGTCGTCGGCGGGCTCGTGGTCGCGCAGTCGGTGATCGACGCGCGCGAGCGGGCGGTGTTCGAGAAGCTGCAGGCCGTCCCCGGTGTGCTGAGCCCGATCGGCGACGAGCTCGCGGTGGCGTTCGAGGTCGCCAGTCCCTGGTGGCTCGACTTCCCGGGGGACCGGTCGACGCTGCTGACCGTCGTCTGGAGCGACGACGGGCCACGCCTGAGGTCGACGGACGCGGCGACGGGGACGCTGCGGTGGGACGTGCCGCTCGCGCCCGACGCCCCGCGCGGGGACGGCCGTGGCGCGCAGGTGCACTGCGGTTCGGGGGTCGCCGGGGACCGTGCGGTGGTGGCGTGCCTCGACACGGACGGCCGCTACGAGTGGGACGAGGCCGATGACCTCGTCGTGCTGCCCGCCACGTACGCGCGGGTCGTGGTGCACGCCCAGGACGACGGTGCACGGCTCGTCGCGTGGGACCTCGAGGAGCCGGTGGACGGGATCGCGGTCCACGAGGACCAGGTCTTCGTCCTCGCGCGTGACGGCGAGGACGTGCGGCTGTCGGCGCACGACGTCGCGACCGGCGAGGAGAACTGGGAGCGCACGTTCCTCGGCGCGGCGCGCGAGCCGTCCGACGGCGACCCGGGCAACGCGTGGCTGAGCCAGGGCGGCGGGGCGGTCGTCGTCTCGGGGCTGCGGGGCGACGACCGCGTCGTCACGTACAGCGGTCAGGTGCTTCCCGCGCGGACGGTGAGCTGGGGCGAGGCCGACGGGCCTGCGCTGTTCTTGTCGCACGGTGGCGCGAGCGTCGAGGTCCTGCTGGACGGCGTCCTCGGCGAGGAGATCGAACGCGAGCCGGTGCCCACGTCGGTCGACGACGGCTCGCTCGGGCGGCTCGTGTTCACGACGTCGCAGGGCCTGTCGGCGTGGCACCCGGTCACGGGCGAGCGGTTGTGGTCGTGGGGTGCGGAGAACAGCGCCGACGTCGGTCCGGCGGCCTTCGACGGTGCGCTCGTGCTGCGGGGGGACGTCTACGCGTGGGGCATGTCCCGCGTCGTCGCGTTCGACGGCGAGGACGGACGCGAGCTCTGGTCGCGGGCCGCGTCGCCCGACGACCGGATGATCAGGTCCGTGGAGACCGACGGACGTCGGCTCTACGTCCTGTCGGAGGACTCGGTGTCCTCGAGCAGCGAGACCGCGGTCGAGGCCCTGACGTTCGCGGGCCGGTCCGAGGGGCAGATCCGGATGCCGTCCGGCGTGATCTGGACCTCGCGGCTGGGTGACCAGCTCTGGACCCGACGCGACGAGGGTTCCGACGTGCTCGTCGTGCTGCGCTGACGGCCGTCCCCCACGCGCGGCGAGAGGGTGCGGGGCGCACCGTACGACCGTCCCGCGGGCCTCGCGAGCCCGGTCACAGGATCTTCGCATCCGTCTCGCGCAGCGGACGGCGCGGTTGCCAGACCGCCGGCGACCTGCACACGGTGGGTCACGACCGAAGGCGGCCCGACCGGCACGGCGGCCGGCACCGGCGACGACCGGGACCGGCACGTGCGCCGCGACGACCGTCCCCAGGCGACCGAGAGGAGAGCCTCATGCTCACCCTGACCGACAACGCCCGTACCGCCGTCGAGGCCCTCACCGAGCAGTCCGGCCTGCCCGCCGAGTCGGGAGGCCTGCGCATCGCGCAGCAGGACACGGGCGCGTTCGACCTCGCTCTCGTGACAGGCCCCGCACCCGGCGACGACGTGGTGGAGGCGGGCGGCGCCCGCGTGTACGTCGACGAGCGCACGTCCGCGACCCTGGCGTCGCAGCAGCTCGACGTGGAGGCGGCCGGCAACGGCTCCGCGTTCACGCTGACCCCGCAGCCCTGACGTCCGACGGCTCGGTGGCGCGGACCTGACCGCGCCACCACCGGACGCCACACCTGCCGTGTGACACGGCACGTGCCGCACGACGAGCCCCGGCCGCCCGCCCCCGGTCCCCGACGGACCGGACGGCGTGGGCGGGCCGGGGCTCGTCCGCGTCACGGCAGCGAACGGTCGCGCAGTTCGACGTCGAGGAGCACGGCGCGCATGGTAGATATCGGATGCTTCACGCACCTGGCAGCCAGAGACCGAGGAACGGGTTGAGCACGCGAGCGATGACGACGGACTCGTCCGGGTGGGTGCGATGAGCGGCGACCTGCAGCGCGTCGAGCTGACCGAGGACGCCCTCGAGCCGGAGCTCGACCGATCGCCCACGCAGCCGCCGGGCGCAGGCCCGCGCAGGTCGAGGCGCGGGCTGGTCTGGCTCGGCGCTGGCGCCGCGCTCATCGGCGCCGGGCTGGTCGCCGGGCAGGCCGTGCTCGACGCGCGCGAACGGGCCGCGGTCGCCGCGTTGCAGGAGGTGCCCGGGGTGGTCGCGCCCCTCGGCGACGCGTTGTCGGTCGCGTACGAGCTCCCGAGCCTGTCCTGGCTCGACCTCGCCGACGACGGCCGCCGTGCGTTCCTCGTCACGACCGGCGACGACTCGACGCCGCACCTGCAGGCGTGGGACCTCGACACGGGCACGGTGCTCTGGGACGCGCGCGTCGGCAGCTCGACGAGTCCGGAGGCGGGCGAGAACATGCGCTGCAGCACCGGGACGGCGGACGAGGGCGCCGTCGTCGTGTGCCTCGACAGCGACGGCGGCACGGTGTGGGACGACGACGGCCGCTACTCGTGGCGCGAGGCGACATACGCACGCCTGGTCGTGCACGCGCAGGACGACGGCCGGCAGGTCGCGGCCTGGGACGTGGACGAGCGCGCGGAGGAGATCGCGGTGCTCGACGGCGTCGTCGCGACGGCCGGCCGTGACCGCACGGGCGTCGTCCTGACCGCGCGTGACCTCGCCACGGGCGAGCAGCGCTGGCAGCGGTCCCTCCCCGAGACGGGGGAGGTCGACGAGGGCAGCTACTTCCCCGCGAGCGTGTCGTCCGCAGGGGGAGTCTTCGTCGCCTCGACCGCGGACGGCTACGTCCAGCTGGTCAGGGCGGACGGGTCGGTGCTCCCGCTCGAGAGCTCGAGGGGGTGGAACGCGCCCGACCGGGACGTGGTCGTCGTGAACCTGCCCAACGACGCCGACGGCTCGCGGACGGCGCTCGTGCGGGACGGTGCCATCGGCCCCGAGCTGCGGGGCGACATGGTGCCCGGGCTCGTCGACGACGGCTCGCTCGGTGACGTGGTCTTCACGACCGCCGACGGGCTCACGGCGTGGGACGCCGCGAGCGGGACCCGCCGGTGGTCGGTCGACCCTGACGAGCCGGTCGCGACGTACGACGTGGTGCAGGTGGTGCGCGGCACGGTGTACGCGCTCGGTGCCTCGGGCCTGGCCGCGTGCGACGGGAGCACCGGGGAGAAGCGCTGGGTGCACGAGAGGCCGGACGACGAGAGCTACTCGGGCGGTGTCCTGACCGACGGCGTGCGGCTGTACCTCACGGAGCTGCGGGAGCCGGTCGACGGCCAGGCTCCGGAGCCGCCCGTGGTGCACGCGCTGACCTTCGACGGCACACCCGCCGGCGAGGTCACGGTGCCCGACGGCGTGGACTGGATGACCACGTTCGGTGACCGGATCTGGGGCTCACGAACCGCCGAGACGGGAGTGAACGACCTCGTCGTGCTGCGCTGACCGGTCGGCCGCAGCGCTGCGGTCGCCCGCGACGCGGTGCCGTCCCATGATGGGGCGATGACCCGCCGGGGGCGCGCTCGCAGGTTCGTCGTGCTCGCGCTCGGGCTTCTCGTCGTCGGCTGCACGACGAACCCGCGGGACGACACAGGAGCGAGCCGGCCGGGCGTCGCCTCCGGTCCGGCGCAGGTGACGACCGGCCCGACGAGCCCGTCACCGACGCGCCCGTCACCGACGCGCCCGTCACCGACGCGCACGTCACGGACGGTCCCGGCGGCGACCGCCACGCCCGCGACGCCCGCCGTACCGACGCTACAGCCGACGGCCGAACCCGGCCCGGTGTTCCGCTCGAGCATCACGACGATCGACGACGCGCTCGCGGCGCGCATGCACGCCTCCTGGCGCCGGGGGTGCCCGGTGCCGCTCGCGGACCTGCGCTACGTGCGGGTCAGCCACGTCGACTTCGACGGCGCGGTGCACGAGGGCGAGCTCGTGGTGCACGAGGAGCTCGCCGAGGGCGTCGTCGGGGTGTTCGCGCGGTTGTTCGCGCAGCGCTACCCGATCCGGTCGATGCGGCTCGTCGACGACTTCGGCGCGGACGACACGGCGTCGATGGACGCGGACAACACGTCGGCGTTCAACTGCCGCGCGATCACGGGCGGCACGGGGTGGTCCGAGCACGCGTACGGGCGCGCGCTCGACCTCAACCCGGTCGAGAACCCGTACGTGATCGGCTCGCACGTCGCGCCGCGCGCGGGGCGGGCGTTCGTGGACCGGTCGCCCGCGCCGGGGGTGATCCGCCCGGACGACGAGGTCGTGCGCGCGTTCGCGGACGCGGGGTGGCGGTGGGGCGGGTACTGGGACTCGCCGACCGACTACCAGCACTTCTCGACGACGGGCCGCTGAGCACGCGGCCCGTCGTCGCGATCCTCGGTGACCCGAGGCGTCAGTGACCCAGCAGGTCCTCGAAGCTCGGGACCGCGTCGTAGAGGCCCGCGGGCTTGGCGGGCTCGCGCTCGGCGACGCCCTCGGCGAGCTCCCGCCCGGCGCGCCGGATCCGCTCGGGCAGCGGCTTGACGTCGTCGCCGCCCCCGTCGGACCAGTCGTCGGTCGCGGCGAACACGCCGGTCCCGACGACGTCCGCGTGCAGGTACCCGAACAGGGGCCGCAGCGCGTACTCGAGCACGAGCGAGTGACGGCCGGTGCCGCCGGTCGCCCCGAGCAGCACGGGCATCCCGGCGAGCGCATCCTTGTCGAGCACGTCGACGAACGACTTGAACAGCCCCGCGTAGGACGCCGTGAACACCGGCGTCACGGCGATCACGCCGTCGGCGGCGGCGAGCTTGGTCAGCGCGTCGGACAGCGCGCCCGACGCGAAGCCGGTGAGCGTCATGTTGACGATCTCGTGCGCGAGGTCGCGCAGCTCGATCGTCGTGACGGTCGCGCGCAGGCCCCGGGCGGCGAGCTCGTCGACCGTCGCGGCGGCGAGCCGGTCGGCGAGCAGGCGCGTGGACGACGGCTGGCTGACGCCCGCCGAGACGACGACGAGCGAGCGTTCCGCGGCCATGGGTGCTCCGATCGGGAAGGAGGTGCTCATCGTGCCACCGCGTCCGCAGCGTCGACGTCGTCCTCGGCGGTCCGGCCGGTCCAGTGGTCGCCCTCGGCGACGCGCTGCGTGTGCACCTCACCGGCCGCACGCGCGGCGGCCACGCGCTCGGCGTGGGACGGCGGTCCGGCCGGCACGTGCGCGGGACGACGAGCCTCGGCCTCCTGGCGCAGCACGGGGACGACCTCGGTCGCGAGCAGGTCGATCTGCTCGAGGACGGTCTTGAGCGGCAGACCGGCGTGGTCCATGAGGAACAGCTGGCGCTGGTAGTGCCCCACCTGCTCCCAGAACGCGCCGTACCGGTCGATGACCTGCTGCGGGGAGCCGACGGTCAGCGGCGTCTCACGCGTGAAGTCCTCCATCGTCGGCCCGTGCCCGTAGACGGGCGCGTTGTCGAAGTACGGCCGGAACTCGTCCCACGCCTTCTGCGACTCCTTGCGCATGAAGACCTGACCGCCGAGGCCGACGATCGCCTGGTCGGCCGCGCCGTGCCCGTAGTGCTCGAACCGCTGGCGGTAGAAGTTCACCATCTGCGCGGTGTGCTCCATGGGCCAGAAGATCGCGTTGTGCAGGAACCCGTCGCCGTAGTAGGCGGCCTGCTCGGCGATCTCGGGGGAGCGGATCGAGCCGTGCCAGACGAACGGCGGGACGCCGTCGAGAGGACGCGGGGTCGAGGTGAAGCCCTGCAGCGGGGTGCGGAACTTGCCGGACCAGTCGACGACGTCCTCGGTCCACAGGCGGCGCAGCAGCGCGTAGTTCTCGATGGCGAGCGGGATGCCCTGGCGGATGTCCTGGCCGAACCACGGGTAGACCGGGCCGGTGTTGCCGCGGCCCATCATGAGGTCCATCCGGCCGTCGGAGATCACCTGGAGCATCGCGTACTCCTCGGCCAGGCGGACCGGGTCGTTGGTGGTGATCAGCGTGGTCGCGGTGGACAGCGTGATCTGCTTCGTGACGCCCGCGAGGTAGCCGAGCATCGTGGTCGGGGACGACGGGACGAACGGCGGGTTGTGGTGCTCGCCGGTCGCGAAGACGTCGAGGCCGGCCTCGTCGGCGTGGCGGGCGATGGTCAGCATCGCGCGCACGCGCTCGGTGTCGTCGGGCGTGCGGCCTGTGGTGGGGTCGGTCGTCACGTCGCCGACGGAGAAGATGCCGAACTGCATCGCTATCGCCTCGTTCCTCGAACAGATCCATGCGTTTGCATGTACTGGCCGCGTCAACCTCCCGCCCCTCGTGAGTATTCCCTGCTGGTGCGACGCCCGCTGGATTGCGGCCCGCCCTCGGGGATGGTGGCATGGCCGCGGGAGGCAGATGCATGGCGGACGCGCAGGTGAACGTGCTCGTCGTCGAGGACGACGCCGATACCGCACTGTTCGTGCGGACCGTCCTCGAGCGCCGCGCGGGCATGTCCGTGACGGTCGTCGGCGACGCCATGAGCGCGCTCGCCCACGTCGCCACGCACGCGCTCGACCTCGTGCTCACCGACATCCAGCTCCCCGGGATGTCCGGGCTCGAGCTCCTGGGCGAGCTGCGCAGCGCCGCACCGGGCGTGCCGGTCGTCGTGATGACGGCGTTCGCGAGCGTCGACTACGCCGTCGACGCTCTGCAGCGCGAGGCCGACGACTTCCTGGTCAAGCCGCTGTCCGCCGCCGACCTCGTGGAGCGGGCGACCCGGATCGCCGAGCGGGGCCGGGCGCGGCGCGAGGCGCACCAGGGCGCGGTCGTGCTCGCGGTCGGCGCGCACCCGGACGACGTCGAGATCGGGGTCGGGGCGACGCTCGCCGCGCACCGCGACGCGGGGGACACGATCGCGGTGCTGACCCTGTCCGGCGGTGCGGTCGGCGGCGACACCGACGAGCGCCACGGCGAGGCGCTCGCCGCGGCGGCCGTCGTCGGAGCGCGCCTGTTCCTGCTCGACTTCGCCGACACGCACCTCGACCCCGCCGCGGGCCTCATCACCGCGATCGAGGAGACGATCGCGCAGGTGCGGCCGACGATCGTCTACACGCACTCGGAGCACGACCGGCACCAGGACCACCGCGCGACGCACCGTGCGGTGCAGGTCGCGGCGCGCCAGGTCCCGACCCTGGGCTGCTTCCAGAGCCCGTCGGCCACGGTCGACTTCCGGCCCACGCGGTTCGTCACGGTCGACGGGTACGTCGACACCAAGCTCGAGATGCTCGCGGCGTTCGCGTCGCAGGCGCACCGCGCGTACATGGCGCCCGACCTCGTCCGGGCGACGGCGCGCTACTGGGCGCGGTTCGGCACGGGGACGTTCGTCGAGCCGCTCGAGATGGTGCGGACCGCGGGCGGGGTCGGGGCGACGGGGTCCGGGGCGCGTGCGCAGGTCGAGCACGGTGTCCACGAGGGGTCGGAGGGGGCATGAGCGTGCGCGTGCTGGTGACCGGCGCGGGCGGGCCCGCGGGCGTCGCGGTGATCCGCTCGTTGCAGCGCCGCGACGACGTCGAGGTGCTGGCCGCCGACATGGACCGCTGGGCGAGCGGCATCTACCTCGTGCCCGCCGACCGCCGCCGGCTCGTGCCCGCGGGGCTCGCCGACCACTTCGTCGAGACCGTGCGCGCGATGTGCGCCGACGACCGCGTGGACGTGCTGTTCCCGACAGTGGACGTCGAGCTGCCGCGTCTCGCGGCCGCGCGCGACGAGCTCGCCGCCGCCGGGACGCTGCTGGCGTCGCCGTCGGTGCGCACGCTCGAGACCGCGCTCGACAAGCTCGCCCTCGCACGGGCCTGCGCGCGGACCGCGTACGTGCCGCGCACCGAGCTCGTCGGGACGCCGCAGGCCGTCTCCGGCTGGGAGTTCCCGGTGATCGTCAAGCCGCGCAGGGGTGCCGGGTCGCGCGGTGTGCGGGTCGTGCTGTCGCAGACCGAGCTGGACGCGGTGCACGCCGACGAGGACCTCCTGGTCCAGGAGCTGCTGCCCGGCGACGAGTTCTCGGTGGACGTCCTCGCGGACCTCGACGGGCACGTCGTCGCGGCCGTCCCGCGCGCGCGGCTGCGGGTCGACTCGGGCGTCGCGGTCGCGGGCGTCACGGTGCACGACGAGGCGCTGGTCGCCGCCGCGACCGCCGTCGCCGAGGCGATCGGGCTCACGACCGTCGCCAACGTCCAGCTCAAGCGCACCGCCGACGGCACGCCGGGCCTGCTCGAGGTGAACCCGCGGTTCCCGGGAGCCATGCCGCTGACCATCGCCTCGGGGGTGGACATGCCGTCCCTGGTCCTCGACGCGATGCTGGGCCGCGCGCTGCCGCGGCACGTCGACTTCGTCGAGACCGCCAACGTGCGTTACCTCGAGGACGTCTTCCTGCCGCTCGACGACGTGCTCCCCGCCGGCTCGACCGCCGGGCCGTCCCCCGAGCCGGGTCCCTGAGGCCGCGATGACCGAGGCCCGCGAGCCCGTGCCGTGGCTGGACGAGGACCACCACGTCCACTCGACGTTCTCCGACGACGCCGTGAGCACGCCGCAGCAGAACCTGGACGCGGCGGTCGCGCGCGGGCTGCGCGTGATCCGCATGGTCGACCACGTGCGCGTCACGACGACCGACGTGCCGCAGCGCCTCGACGCGCTGCGCGCGCTGCCGCGGGTCGACGGGCTGACGGTGCTGACGGGGGTCGAGGCCAAGATCCTCGACGTGACGGGTGCGGTCGACGCACCGGCCGACGTGCTCGCGGCGGCCGGCTCGCGCGGCGGCGTCGACCGCGTGCTGCTGGCCGACCACCAGCTCCCCGGGCCGGACGGGCCGTGGAGCCCGCGCCGCACACGCGAGGCCATGGACCTCGGCCTGGCGCCCGACGACGTGCTCGCGATGCTCGTCGACGCCACGGTCGCGGCGCTGCGCCGCGTGCCGCACGCCCAGCTCGCGCACCCGCTGTCGCTGCTGCCCAAGATCGGGCTGCGCGAGGAGGACGTGAGCGACGAGCACCTCGACGCGATCGCCGCGGCCGCGGTCGCCGCGGGCGCGCTCGTCGAGGTCAACGAGAAGTGGCACTGCCCGGGGGTGCGCGTGGTCGAGCGGTGGCGCGACGCGGGCGTCGCGCTCGTCGCGTCGAGCGACGCGCACGACGCCGCCGACGTGGGCCGGTACCCGCGCCTGCTCGCGGACGCCGACGCCCGCGGCGGAGCGGCGACGTGAGCGGGCACGACGCGCTCGTCGTCGCGCTCGTCGTCCTCGTCCTGCTCGGCGCGGTGCCCGTGCTCGCCGGGATCCTGCAGTACGCGCTCGTGCCGGTGCACGCGTGGCGCAACCACCTGCGCGACGCGGCGCCGTACCTGCCGCGCGTCGTCGTCGTGGTGCCCGCGTGGAACGAGGGAGCCGTGCTGGCTGCGTCGCTCGAGCGGCTCATGCGCCTGGAGTACCCGCCGGACCGGCTGCGCGTGCTCGTCGTCGACGACGCGTCCACCGACGACACCCCCGACGTCGTCCTCGCGAAGGCCGCGGAGCACCCGGGCCGGATCGTGCACCTGCGTCGCGCGCACGGCGGCCAGGGCAAGGCGCACACGCTCAACCACGGGATCGCGCACGCGCTCGCGGACGACTGGATGCAGGCGCTGCTCATCATGGACGCCGACGTCATCTACCGCCCCGACTCGTTGCGCAGGATGACCCGGCACCTGGCCGACGAGCGCGTCGGTGCGGTCACCGCGTTCATCCGGGAGGGCAGCGGGCGGCCCGGCTCGGTCGCGCGGTTCATCGGGTACGAGTACGTGACCGCGCAGGCGGCGGCGCGCCGCGCGCAGAACGTGCTCGGGGCGATGGCGTGCCTCGCGGGTGGCGCGCAGCTGCACTCGCGCGCGAACCTCGAGGCGATCGGGGGCCGCATCGACACCAGCACCCTGGCCGAGGACACGTACACGACGTTCCTCACGCAGCTCGACGGCCGACGCGTCGTCTTCGAGCCCGCCGCGGTGGTGCTCGCCGAGGAGCCCGACTCGGTGCGCGCGCTGTGGAAGCAGCGCGTGCGGTGGGCGCGCGGCAACGTGCAGATCACCGGGACGTTCGAGCACGTCTGGTTCCGCCGGCCGTGGCCGGTGCGGCGCGGTGGCCAGCGGCTCGGGTCGTGGACGTTCGGGGTGATCTGGTTCTCGGTCTACCTGCTGCCCGTCGCGATCGTCGCCGCGAGCATCGGGCTCGTCGGTCTGCACCTGGTGGCGCAGACCACCGCGCTCGTCGCGTTCCGGTCGTTGTGGTGGCTCGCCGTGGCCGCGTACGTGTTCATCACGACCGTCACGCTGCTGCTCGACGGCGAGACCGCCCGCCGGTCCTGGTTCCAGGGGCTGACGTTCCCCGGGCTGCTCGCGCTCGTCGTGATGAGCGCCGCGTGGTTCCCCGGGCTGTGGGAGGACACCGTGCCCGGCCTGCTGGGGCTGCGCATGTCGGACGCGGGTCGCGACGCGTGGCAGCTCGCGCTGTACGCGTGGCCGCTGCTCGCGATGCTGCTCGCCCCGCTCGTGCGCGCGTGCGACGGGGTGCGCGCGCTGCGGGTCCTGTCCGTGCCGCTGCTCTACGTCATCGGCTTCGGGCCCGTGCTGTGCGCGATCACGCTGGACGCGTACGTCAAGCAGTGGCGGGGTGCGGTGGCGGTGTGGGACAAGACGGAGAAGACAGGGCGGGTGGTGGGATGAGCACCGACGACCAGCCTGCGAGCACGCCCGACCCGGACGAGCTCGCGGACGAGATCCGGGCCGACGCGCGCGCCGAGCGTCGCGTGCTGTGGGTCGCGCTCGTCGGCCTGCTGGTCACCGCGGCGGTGCTCGTCGTGCTCGGTGCCCTGCGATGAGCGCGGAGCGCACGGGCCGGGACCGTCGGCGACCCGGGACCCGTCTCGTGCGACTCGTCTCACGGTTCACCGGCCCCGAGGCGGGCGTGCTCGAGCGCCAGCAGCCGTTCGTCGTGGCGTTCGCGCTGTCGATGATCGTCCTGTGGTTGGTCCCGTCGCTCGTCACCGATCCCGCTCTGGTCGCGGTGGCCGCCGCGATCGCGGTCGCGGTGCCGGTGCTGGCCGTCCTGCTGCCCTGGCAGCGTTGGCCGGAGTGGGCCCCGGACGTGCTGCCGGTCGTCTCGCTGCTGGCGATCGCGCTGCTGCGCACCGGGACCGGCGGGCCGGGGTCGGTGTTCGCGGCGCTCATCTTCCTGCCCGTGCTCACGCTCGCAGCGCAGCGCGGCCGGCGCGGGGTCGTCATCGCCACCGTCGGCGTGGTGGCGGTCGTGTTCACGCCGGTCGTGTTCGAGCCGGCGACGTTCACCGTGCAGACCGTCGCCCGCGCGATCGTCGTCGCGCTCGTCGCGCTGCTCCAGGCGGTCGTCGCGCACGAGGCGACCGAGCGGCTGCGCGCGCGCAACGCCGCGCTCGACCGGCTGCGGGTCCACCAGGACGAGCTGCTCGACATCGTCCGGCGCGACGCCGAGGTGATCGCGCGCGTGGCGAGCGAGCGCGAGCTGGCGCTCGAGCAGCTCGTCTCGGTCATCGACTCCGCGACCGAGCAGGCGATCATCGCGACCGACTCCGCGGGCGTCGTCCAGGTGTTCAACGCCGGTGCCGAACGCCTGCTCGGGTTCGCGCAGGGCGAGGTCGTGGGCCGCGCGAACCTCACTCGGTTCCACGAGCCCGCCGAGCTCGCCGAACGGTACCGGGCCCTGTTCGGGCACGACGCGCGTGGTGAGGGTGCTCAGGCGGACCGTCGCCTCCTCGAGGCGGTCGTGGCGTCGGCGTCCGGCGGCGGCTCGCACGTGCGCGACTGGAGGTGGGTGCGACGCGACGGCGAGACGCGCACGGTCCGGCTCGCCGTGACGCGCCGCGTCGACGCCGACGGCGCCAGCAGCGGGTTCGTCGTGGTCGCGACCGACGTCACGGCCGAACGCGAGGCCGCCGCGCTCAAGGAGCAGTTCGTGAGCCTCGTGAGCCATGAGCTGCGCACGCCGCTGACCGCGGTGCTCGGCTACCTCGAGCTCGTCCAGGACGGTACCGACCCGCTCACCGACGAGCAGCGCGAGTACCTCGCGATCGTGGAGCGCAACGCGCGTCGACAGCTGCGGCTCGTGAGCGACCTGCTGCTCACGGCACAGCTCGAGGCGGGCCGGTTCGTCATCACGCCGCAGGACATGGACCTGGCCGAGGTGGCCCGCACGGCCCTCGCGTCCGCCGCGTACAGCGCGCAGGCCGCGCAGGTGCGGCTCGTCGAGCACGTCGAGACGACGCGGCTCGTCGCCGACCCGCTGCGGCTCGCGCAGGTCGTCGACAACCTCCTGAGCAACGCGATCAAGTTCACGCAGCCCGGCGGGACCGTCGCGGTGTCCGTGGGGCCGGATCGCGACGACCACGCCGCGACGGGTGAGGCAGGAGCGGTGCTCGAGGTCAGCGACTCGGGTGTGGGGATCGCGCCCGACGAGATCGACCAGCTCACGCAGCGGTTCTTCCGGGCGGGCGCGGCCGCACGGGGTGCCGTCCCGGGCGTGGGCCTGGGGTTGTCGATCACCCGGGCCGTCGTCGAGGCGCACGGCGGCACGCTCGCGATCGCGAGCACCGTCGGGGAGGGCACGACCGTCACGGTCCGCCTCCCCGCGCGACCGCCCGAGACCCCCGCCGCCTGACCGCCGGGCGGGTGCTGACGAGCGGCTCGGGAACCGGACGTATCAGACGACCTGGTCGGGCGTCCTGATGTTCCGTGCGCCACCCCCAGGCGCTCCAGGATCCGACGGGCCGACACGGCTCTGGAACGAAGGACACCACCCATGACCATCACGACGCCGATCGACGCAGGCTCCCGCCCCGCCGCCGACGCCGTGCGCGCGCTGACCGCCGCGGTCACGCGCGTGCACACCCCCGGCACCGAGGGCTACGCGCGCCTCACGACCACCCAGAACCTCGCGACGCCCGTCCAGCCGGTGGCCGTCGTCGAGGCGACCGACGCGCACGAGGTCGCCACGACCCTGCGACTGGCCGCCGAGGCAGGTGTGCGCGTGGCCGTGCAGGGCACCGGGCACGGCGTGACCGAGGCGATGACCGGCGCGGTGCTCGTGCACACCGCCGCGCTCGACGAGCTCACCGTCGACCCCGTCCGGCGCCGGGCGCGCATCGGCGCCGGTGTGCGCTGGTCCGCGGTGATCGAGGCCGCCGCGCCGCACGGGCTGGCACCCGTGTGCGGGTCGTCGCCGCACGTCGGCGTCGCCGGGTTCCTCACCGGCGGCGGCGTCGGGCCGCTCGCGCGCTCGCACGGGCTCTCGTCGGACTACGTCGAGGCGTTCGAGGTCGTCACGGGCGACGGCGTGGTGCGCCGCGCGAGCCGCACCGAGCACCCCGACCTGTTCTGGGGTCTGCGCGGCGGCAAGGGTGCGCTCGGGATCGTCACCGCGGTCGAGCTCGACCTGCCGCCCGTGGCGCAGGTGTACGGCGGCGCGCTGTGGTTCGCGGCCGAGGACGCCACGCCCGTGGTCCGCACGTGGGGCGTGTGGGCCGACCTGCTGCCGGCGGCGGCGACCACGTCGCTCGCGGTGCTGCGGCTGCCGGACCTCGAGCTCGTGCCGCCGCCGCTGCGCGGCCGCACGGTCGTGTGCGTACGGTTCGTCTGGACCGGCGACCCCGACGAGGGCGCCGAGCTCCTGCGCGCGGTGCGCGCCGTCGGGCAGCCGCTGGTCGACTCCGTCGCCGTGATGCCGTACGCCGCGATCGGCGCCGTGCACGCCGACCCGGAGGATCCGATGCCGACCTCGGAGTCGACGTTCCTGCTCGAGGACTTCGGCCCCGAGGCCGTCGAGCGGTTCCTCGACCTCGTCGGACCGCACGTGCCCTCACCGCAGCTCATGGTCGAGGTGCGTCAGCTCGGCGGGAAGCTCCGCGAGGGCGACGACTGCGCGTTCGCGCACCGCGACGCGCCGTACTCGGTGTTCACCGCGGGCTTCGCGATCCCGGAGACGGCCGACGTCGTCGGCGGGGACGCGCGGCGCATCGCCCAGGGCCTGGCGCCGTGGTCGCGTGCCGGTGCGATGCCGAACTTCTCCACCGGCGCCGGCTGGCTCGAGCGTGCCTACCCCGCGCCCGTGGCCGCGCGCCTGCGTGAGCTGTCGCTCACGTACGACCCGGCGGGTGTCCTGCTCGCCGCCCGCGGGCTGCGCGACTGACCGGCGGCCGGGGCAGGGTCGAGGGCAGGGTCGGCAGGCGGGTCGGCGCTCGGCTGGCAGGTCAGCGGTCGTCCGGCCCGCCGGCGGGGTCGCGCAGCGGTTCCGTGGTGGGCTGGACGGCCGCGTCGTTGCCCTCGTCGGCCGCACCCCCGCCCGCTCCGTCGCCCGGGGCGGGCGGGGGGCCGAACGTCGGCGCCGTGCGAAAGGTGGCGGGCACCTCGACGGAGTGCGTGAAGTCCGCGCCGGTGTGCCCGACGCGCGGGCCGACGAGCGCGCACGCACCGAGCAGCAGCGTCACGACGAGCCGGACCACCGCACCGCGGTCGGAGGAGAAGAACCCGGTCGCGGCGCCGGCCGGGCGCTCACCCCTGGAGGTACGCATCCACGAACCTCTCGTCGGGGGTCGTGCTGCGCGGGCGGCGCCGGGAGTCGCGCACCGCGAGCAGCTCGAGCAGGCCGAGCGCCAGCAGCGGCGGGACGAGCATCACGGCCCGGCCGACGGCCGAGCCCGCCCACTGCAGCACCCACCCCCAGCCGGGGTGCACCTCGAGCACGATGCCGCGCACGCGCGTGTACGGCGTCGCGTTCGGGTCGTTCTCGGCGTTCGCGTCGCCGCGCGTGACGAGGTACTGGCTCTCGGCGGGGTCGCCCGTGTCCGGGTCGAGGACCTCGACCATGCGGCCGGTCTCCTCGTCCTGCTCGAGCGTCGGCAGGGTCACCAGGTCGACGATCCGGTGCGTCACGAGCTGCTCGGAGCCGAGCGGCCAGAACGAGACGATCTGACCGACCTTGAGCTGCGACGGGTCGTCGACCTTGCGCATCACCACGGCGTCACCCGCGTCGAACACGGGCGCCATCGAGCCCGACGTGACGATCAGCAGACGCTGGTCGCGCGCCTGGAACCACAGCGGGACCGCGAGCGAGACCGCGAACGTGAGCGTGCCCAGGACGACGACGGTCCACAGCACGATCGACGTCGCGCCGCGCCAGCGGGGACGCCGCGGGGCCGGCTCGACCCGGACCGGGCGGGCGTCGCGTCGGTCGAGCTCGAGCGGCACCGGGTGTCGCGGCGGTCGGGGCATCGTGGGTGGATCAGGGACCGGTCACGCCCGACTCGTCGGGCTGCGAGGGATCGAAGTCGAGCTGGCGCGCGTCGAACTTCAGGGTGAGCGTCGCGGACGTGTCCTGGTAGGTGTTGTCGGCGTCGACGTCGAAGTCGATCCGGACGCACAGGTCCTCCGACTCGGTCGCGCTCAGGAAGCGGTTCTCGGCGTTGGCGTAGTCGGCCGGGTCGCCCACGATCGGCGTGAGGCTCGTCGCGAGGCCGAAGGCGTTCGTCGACGAGCTACGGCCGATCCGCCCCGTGGCGCTCGTCGTGCCGTCGAGCGTGCAGTTGCCCGCGGTGCGCGTGAAGATCGCGAGCCGCAGGCGGTCGGTGAGGGCTCCGGTCCCGTTGCCCGCGCCGTTCTCCGCCTCGTAGCTGATCGCGTACTGGTACCGCAGCGAACCGGCGTTCCGCACCTCGATCGGCGCGACGATCGAGGCACCCGGGAGCATGTTGTCGACCGGCACGCTGAACGACACCGCGTCCATCGTGAGGTTGACCGACCCGGTCTTGATCGCGTCGCTCGTCGTCTCGTTGTCCGTGAACAGCGCGGACGTCGTGAGCGACGTCACCCCGACGGCGGCCAGCCCGACGATCGTCACGGTCGCCCAGAGTCGACGGCGACGAGCGCGGTCGGCCTGCGCGGGCGCGGGGTTGACCATCTCCTCGAGCAGGTCATCCATCATCGGTCGTACTCCCCCAGGTCGGGCGGGCGGTCACAGCGGGTACACATCAATCGGCATGCCACACCCGAACTTGACCAGTCTGCCCGACTTTCATCCGGATGATCGCACGCGCGTGGGTCTGCGGGGGTGAGTTCCGCCTCGTCCCTTGCCGCCCGGCGGCACGTCGGGCACCTCGTCGGCCGGGACCGCGGGGGAGTACAGGAAGCCCTGCGCGCGGTCCACCCCGAGGCGTCGCAGCGTCGCGGCCGTCTGCTCGTCCTCGACGCCCTCGGCGACGACGCGCAGCCCGAACGAGTGCGCGAGGTCGACCATGGCCTGCACGACGACCTCGGACCCCGAGCGGTCGCCGTCGCGCAGGTCGCCCACGAACAGCCGGTCGATCTTGAGCTCGCCGACGGGCAGGTCGCGCAGCTGGGAGATGGACGTGTTGCCGATCCCGAAGTCGTCGATCGCGACGCGCACCCCGAGCGTGCCGAGCCGTTCGAGCACGGGCACGATCCTCGACGGGTCCGCCACGAGGGCGGTCTCGGTGATCTCGACCTCGAGCAGGTCCGCGGGCACGTCGTGCTGGGTCAGCAGTCCCTCGATCACGTCGACGACGGCGGTCGTCGTCACGTCGTGCGCCGACAGGTTGACCGCCACGGGCAGCGGCGTGCCGGTCTCGCGCCAGCGGGCGAGCTGCGTGATCGCGCCCGTGAGCGCGAAGTGCGTCAGCTCGTGGATGAGCCCCGACTGCTCCGCGAGCGGGATGAAGACGCCCGGCAGGAGCAAGCCGCGCGTCGGGTGGTCCCAGCGCATGAGCGCCTCGTAGCCGACGGTCCGTCCGGTGTCGAGCGCGATCTTCGGCTGGTAGTGCATGACGAGCTCGGACGAGTCGTGCGGCGCCTCGATCGCGTGGTGCAGGTCGCCGAGCAGGACGAGCCGCTGCGGCGACGAGTGGTCCTCGTCGGGGTCGTACACGGCCACGCCCGTGCGGTGGTTCTTGGCGCTGTACATCGCCACGTCCGCGGTGCGCATGAGCGACGACGCGTCGCTCGCGTGGTCCGGGATGCACGCGACGCCCACCGACGTCTCGACGTGCAGCGACATCTCGCCGAGCTGGAACGGCGGCACGAAGAGCTGCCGCACGCGGCGGGCCAGGCGCTCGGCGTTCGCGACCGAGCGCACGTCGGGCAGGAGCACCGCGAACTCGTCGCCGCCCAGCCGCGCGACCACGTCCTCGTCGCGCAGCGCGCCGCGCAGCCGTTCCGCGACCTGCTCGAGCAGCTCGTCGCCGTGGTCGTGGCCGAGCGAGTCGTTGATGTCCTTGAACCGGTCGATGTCGAGCAGCACGAGCCCCACGCGCCCGCCGGTGGCGAGCGCGTCCGCGACGTCGCGCCGCATGCGGTCCGCGAGCAGGCGACGGTTGGGCAGGCCGGTGAGCGAGTCGAGCAGCGCGAGGCGGGCGTTCTCGAGCGCGGAGGCCTGCAGACGCTTCGAGGTCGCGTGCACCGTGCGGAACAGCAGCAGCCACAGGGCGACGAGCCCGGCACCCACCACGAGCGAGACGGTGCGCCGCGCCTGGGCGAGCGCGTCGATGGCCGCCGTGTGGTCGAGCACGACCTCGGCGACGCCGATCACCTCGTCGTCGCCGATCGCGAGCGGGTCGGGCGCGGGCATCTCCGAGCCGATCTCGAGACCTGACAGGTCCTGCGCGTCGGAGGCCCGGACGGGCACGTACACGTCCAGGACCTCCTGGATCCTCGCCCCGGTGACCGAGCGGCCCTCCTGGCTGACGTCCTCGATCACGCGTGCGTCCGGCTGCCCGGAGGCGAGCACGGAGTTGAGGCGCTCGGTGTCGGGGAAGGCGACCTCGGCGTCGCTCGAGCTGTACATCAGCGCGCCCACGGTGCTCCACAGCCGCACCTCGATCGCGCGCTCGTCGAAGCCCATGATCGACGTCGTGACCCCCGTGCGCTGCTGGGGCGTCAGCAGGCCGTCGGCGAACGCGTCGGGCGGGAGTGGTGCGGTCGCATACGACATGACGGACGTCGCCGCCTCCGTGCCGTCGCGCACCGACTGCGCCTGCATGACCCGACCGGTGACCCAGACCAGCGCGACACCGAGCGCGAGCATGGCCAGGAAGCTCACCACGCCGAAGTAGCGCGTCAGGGACCAGCGTCGGCGCGTGGTGGCTCGCGACACGCTGCGACTCCCTTCGGCTGCGGTGGTCCGCCCGGCTCGGCCGGCGCCCCCCGATCGGATACGTGCAGTCGGATACCGGCAAAGGTAAGCGTTTCGACGCGCCGCGGGCGAGAACACCGCGACGGATCACCCCTGTGCTGCACACGGCGAACCGTCGGGAACGTCCCGGCTCGTCGTCCTGTTGAGGGGATCGAGGACGCGCACGGGTGCGTCCGACGAGGAGGTGGGCACGTGACGTACGAGGTCACGAAGACCGACGAGCAGTGGGCGCTGGAGCTGGAGCCGCAGGAGTTCGCGGTGCTGCGCCGGGCCGGCACCGAACGTGCCTGGACGGGTGCGCTGCTCGACGAGAAGCGCACGGGCGTCTACCGGTGTCGCGCGTGCTCCGCGGAGCTGTTCTCCTCGGACGCGAAGTTCGACTCGCACTGCGGGTGGCCGAGCTTCTTCACACCGCTGGCCGGTGAGGCCGTCGAGCTGCGTGAGGACCGTTCGCTCGGGATGGTGCGCACCGAGGTGCTGTGCGCGCGGTGCGGGTCGCACCTGGGGCACGTGTTCGACGACGCCCCGCAGACGCCGACCGGCGACCGGTTCTGCATGAACTCGGTGAGCCTGACGTTCGAGCCGGCGCAGGGCTGACCGCCGGCACGGGGGCGTCCGGCAACCGTCGTGTCCGCCTTTCGGTCGACTTCGCGGGTGAGTCTGCGCGGACGACTGAAGCCGGGCGCCCTTCCCGCCGATAATGGGGTCGTGGAACAGGTGCTCACGGTCCGGAGGTGGCGGCGTTACGGCGCCGACCGGCTCTTCGTGACGCACGAGACCGGGGCGCGGGTCGGCTCGATCGACCTGCAGTCCGGCGAGGTCGTCGTCGAGGAGCCCGAGCTCGAGGACGGTCTGCGTCGCGCGGCGCAGGCGTTCCTGCGAGGCGACGGCAACGAGATCACCCTGCCGCTGCCGCGCCAGCCGTTCGGTGAGCCCGAGCGCACGGCGCTGGCGGCGTGGCTGGGGTCGGGCGACGAGTCCCGCGCGGAGCGCGGTGCGCCGCTGCGGACGCGCCTCGAGCGGCTCTACGCCGAGGGCTGGCACGTCATCCACGACGTGCCGCTGGGCCGGCAGGGCACCGTCGTCGAGCACCTGCTCATCGGTCCGGGCGGCATCCGCACCGTGACGCAGCGCAGCGAGCCCGACGAGCACGTGGTCGTCGAGGGTCGGACCATGACGGTCGACGGGGTCCCGGTCGGGCACCTGCACGCCGCGCGCATGGAGGCCGCGCGCGTCCAGGGCCTGCTGCTGCGGGCCGGCTGCGCCGACGTCTCGGTCCGCTCGATCGTCGTGGTGCGCGGTTCGCTCGTGCAGGACGGCGCGCCCGACCCGCACGGCGCGGTCGTCGTGACGCGCTCCGAGCTGCCGCGCGTGATCCGCGCGATGCCCGTGGTGCTCGAGCCCGACCGCGTGGCCGCGATCGCCCACGTCGCGCGTCAGCGCGCCACCTGGGGCCGCTGACCCGGCGGCCGGGACGCGTCGGCGTCGTGGCCCCCGCGCGCGGGGCGACGCGCGTGCACCTGGGTGCCAGCACCCCCGCCGGGGACGTGGCGCGCGAGACTTCGCCCGCGCCGATCGTTCCGTGGCCTGGCGACTCGCGCGAAGATGGCCGGATGGACGACGACCTGCAGCAGCTGGAGCGTGAGCTCGGGTTGTTCCTGCGCCGCGCGACCGCTTCCTCGAGCGCGATGGCCCGCCGGGTGCACCCGGAGCTCGAGCCGTCGGCCTACGAGCTGCTCGCGCTGATCGAGCGCACGCCCGGCGTGCGGGCGAGCGACCTCGCCGCGTACATCGGCGTGGGTCGCGGCACGATGTCGCGCCAGCTCGCGCGCCTCGCCAAGCTGGGGCTGATCACGCGCACCCCGGACCCCGACGACTTCCGCGGGCAGCTCCTGGCGCTGTCCGCCGACGGCGCCTCCCGGCTGTTCGCGGCGCAGGCCGCCCGGCGCGAGTTCCTGGGCCGGGCCCTCGAGGACTGGTCGCCGGAGCACATCGCCCAGCTCACCGCGCAGCTCGGTCGCCTCAACCGCGACCTGTCGTCGGCGTGGATGACCCAGCCGCCGGCCGACCGCCCGCACGCCACGGTCTGACGCCCGGACGGCGATCCGGCTCGGCCGCACCTCACCGGCTGCACGACGAAGGGCGCGGACCTCGCGGTCCGCGCCCTTCGCGTCCGTGCACCCGTCGTCAGCGCGTGCGGCGCGCGCCCGCATCCGGCTCGGCGACCTCGTCGTGCGCGCCGAGCGCGGCCGGGACGAGCTCGTCGGTCACCGGCGCGACCGCGGCCGCCGACTCCGCGATCTCGTCGGCGAGACGCTGCTCGACGCCCGAGCGGCGGCCCAGCGGGACCTCCTTGAGGAACAGCACCGCGACGAACGCGATGAGCGCGATGGGCGTCGCGACCAGGAACAGGTCCGCGATCGCGTCACCGAACGACTGCTCGACGACCGTGCGCAGGGGACCCGGCAGCGTCGAGACGTCCGGCAGCGCGCCGTTCGAGCCGAGCCCCGCGGGGTCGATGCCGAGCGTGGCCAGCCCGGAGACGATGTACTCGGTCGACTTGTTCGACAGCACCGCACCGAGCGCGGACACACCGATCGCGCCGCCGAGCGTCCGGAAGAACGCGACGGTGGCCGTCCCGGAGCCGATCTCGGAGACGTGCAGGGTGTTCTGCACCGCGAGGACCAGGTTCTGCATGAGCATGCCGACGCCCGAGCCGAGGACGAACATGTAGATGCTCACGAGCAGGAAGCTCGTGTCGTAGTGGATGGTCCCCATGAGGGCGATCCCGCCGGTGAGCAGCAGCGCGCCCCAGATCATGAAGGACTTGTAGCGACCCGTGCGCGAGATGATCGCGCCGGACACGGTCGACGAGACCAGCACGCCGGCGATCATCGGGATCGTCATGAGGCCCGAGACGGTCGGCGTCTTGCCGCGGGCGAGCTGCATGTACTGGCTCAGGAACACCGACGTGCCGAACATCGCGATGCCGACGGCCACGGAGGCGACCACGGCGAGCACGAGCGTGCGGTTGCGGAACAGGCGCAGCGGGATGATCGGCTCGTCGACGCGCGACTCGACCCACAGCGCGACCGCGAGCACCACGGCCGAGCCGACGAGCATCGCGGCGGTCTGCCACGAGGCCCAGTCGAACGTGTCGCCCGCGAACGTGACCCACAGCAGGAGCAGCGCGATGCCGACCGACAGGAGCGCGGCACCCCAGTAGTCGATCCTGACGACGCGGCGGGGCAGCGGCGGCAGGTGCAGCGTGCGCTGCAGCACGACGATCGCGAACACCGCGAACGGCAGGCCGACGAAGAAGTTCGCGCGCCACGTCAGCGACGAGTCCGTGATGACGCCGCCGAGCAGCGGGCCGCCGACCATGCTGATGCCCATGACCGCGCCCATGAGGCCCATGTAGCGGCCCCGCTCACGCGGGCTGATGATGTCCGCGATCAGGACCGTGCCGAGCGCGGTCAGACCACCGGCGCCGATGCCCTGCAGCGCGCGCATCCCGATGAGCATCTCGGTGTTGTGCGCGAACCCGGCCAGCGCGGAGGACACGACCGTGATCACCAGCGCGAGCTGGATGAGCAGCTTGCGGTTGACGAGGTCGGCGAGCTTGCCCCAGATGGGGGTCGAGATCGTCGTCGTCAGCAGCGTCGCAGTGACGACCCAGGTGAACGCGGACTGCTTGCCGCCCAGGTCGGTGATGATGCGCGGCAGCGAGGACGACACGACGCTCGTCGCGAGCATCGAGACGAACATCCCCAGGAGGATGCCCGAGAGCGCCTCGAGGACCTCCCGGTGGGTCATGCGAGGCGTGGTCGCCGCGGCGGAGGTCTCGACCTCGGGGGAGGTGTCGGCACCGGGCGGCGTGGCTGCGGTGATCGGGGCTGCGGTGCTCGGGGCAGCGGTGCTGGGTTCGGTGGGCACGGTCGTTCCTTGCTCTTCGTGTCGGGTGCCCGGCGGCGTCGGCGGGTGCAGGTGGGTGGTCGTGCTGGTGGGGTCCCGGTCGGGCGACCAGGTCGTGCTAGGCGGGCACGCGCTCGTGCGCGGCGGCCGGGGCGTGGACGCGGTCGAACGTCGCGCTGAGCCGCCCGAGCGTCGCGGCGGCGGCCGCCACGTCCTGCGCGGGCCAGTCCGCGAACAGGTCGGCCGTCGTGCGCAGCAGGGCCGCCTCGATCGCCTCGGCGCGCTCGAGGCCGGCGGGCGTCAGGCGCAGGGAGCGGGCGCGTCGGTCGTCGGAGCCGACCGTGCGCTCGACCAGGCCTTCGTCGACGAGCTGGCTGACCTGGCGGCTGGCGACGGACGTGTCGACGCGCAGCGCGTGCGCGACGTCGCCGACCTGGGTGACGCGCCCCGCGCGGGTGCGGGTCGCCAGGACGCGGACGAGGCTCGCGGTCGACCGGCTGCACTCGGTGTCGCGCACCATGACCGTGCTCGCCTCGCGCAGCGCGCGCCAGAACGTCTCGACGGCCCGGAGCACCGCGACCTCGGGGGGAAGGGCTTCGGTCATGGCTCGGCTGGGTCCTCACTAGTGGTTGCTGCAAGCAAACATATGGCCGATGCGTGCAGCATGCAAGTGATTGCCCTGTCTGCCCGGTCACACCGATCGGGCAGGCCGGCGTCAGGCGGCCGCGCTGCGGGAGCGGCGCTCGACCTTGAGCCCCTCCATGTCCTCGAGCTCGACGCCCTTGGTCTCGGGGACCTTCCACAGCGTGAAGAAGAACGACAGCACCGCGAAGATCGCGTACATCAGGTAGGGCACCGAGGCGCCGAACGCCCCCAGCAGCGGCGGGAACGAGATCGTGATGAGGAAGTTCGCGATCCACTGCGCAGCCGCCGCGAGCCCGAGCGCCGCGGCCCGGATGCGGTTGGGGAACATCTCGCCGAGGAGCACCCACACGAGCGGACCCCACGTCGCCCCGAAGAACACGACGAACGCGTTCGCGGCGATCAGCGCGACCGTGCCCCAGCTCCCCGGCAGCTGCGTCAGCACCTCGCCCGCGTTGTCCGGGTCGGGGATCTCGTACGACTGCGTGAACGCGAGCGCCATGAGCCCCAGGCACAACGCCATGCCCGCCGAGCCGATGAGCAGCAGCGGGCGGCGGCCGACCTTGTCGACGAGCGCGATCGCGATGAAGGTGACGACGACGTTGGTGACCGACGTGATCGTCGAGATCGTGAACGAGTCGCTCTCGTCGAACCCGACCGCCTGCCACAGCGTGTTCGAGTAGTAGAAGATCACGTTGATCCCGACGAACTGCTGGAACACCGACAGCAGGATGCCGACCCAGACGAGCGGCAGCAGGCCGAACCGCGGCCCGCGCAGGCTCGCCTTGGGGGCGGACTCGTCGGCCTTGATGGTCTGCTCGATCTCGCGGAGACGCGTGGCCGCCTCGTCGCGCGTGCCGAGCACGTCCGTCAGCACGGCCAGCGCCTCGTCCTGCTTCCCGCGCGCGACGAGGTAGCGCGGCGACTCGGGGATCATCAGCGCGAGCACGCCGTACACGGTCGCGGGGATGACCGCGACGATGAACATCCAGCGCCACGCCTCGAGGCCGAACCACAGCTCGCCGGCGGCGTCGGCACCCTCACCGGGCGTCGCGAGCGCGAGGAGCTGGTCCGAGAGCAGCGCCGCGAAGATGCCGATGACGATCGCGAGCTGCTGCAGCGAGCCGAGGCGCCCGCGGATCGCCGCGGGCGCGATCTCGGCGATGTACGCCGGGGCGATCACGGATGCGATGCCGATGCCGATGCCCGCCATCGCGCGCCACAGGATCAGGTCCCACACGCCGAACGCGATGCCGGACAGGATCGACGAGACGAAGAACAGCACCGCACCCAGGAACATCACACGCGTGCGGCCCCACCGGTCGGCGAGCCGGCCGCCGAGCCACGCGCCGAGCGCGCAGCCGAGCAGGGCCACCGCGACCGCGAAGCCGGACAGCGCGTCGCCCAGGCCGAACTCGTCGGTGAACGCCTTCACCGCGCCGTTGATGACCGAGGAGTCGAAGCCGAACAGGAAGCCGCCGACCGCAGCTGCGACCGCGAGACCGACCGCCTTGCCGTGGTGCGGGCTGCGCGCGCCGCTGCCGACCGGCTCGTCCGATGCTGTGGCCATGGCGCCTGCCCCTCTCGTCCTGCAGGCGGTCGTCGGCCGCCGTGCCGTCGGCCCTGTGGTGAGCCCCGTGTCTCACACTGGACCGGGACGTGCGAGGCTGCACGTCGAGAGATGGCCGGGGCACCTGACGGCGGTACGGCGCACGCCGGCGGCACGAGCAGCAGTCCGACGAGCAGGAGGTGACCATGGCCGACGAACCGCGCCGCCCGCGCCGGCCCGCGATGCTCGACCCCCACGAGGCCGACGAGCTGCCGGGTGCGATCGACCCCGCACTGCGCTCGGAGATCGCCCACACCACCGCCGCCGCGCTGGTCCACCAGGGACGCGCGACGGCCGACCCGGACGTCGTCGCCCGGCTCGTCGCGCTCGTCGAGACCGAGGGGCTCGACGTGGTCGCGGCGCTGTGGTCGGACAGCGCGCCGACGACGCTGCCGGGTGCCCTGTGGCGGCTGTACGTGCTCCGGGAGTGGGTGCGCCGGGACCCGGAGACCGTGGCCGACCGGTACCGGCAGGGGACCGCCGCCGTGCCCGTGCACGACGTCGTCGCGGGGGTCGCCCAGGCGCCGGGGCCCGCCGACGTGCGGGCCGTCGCCGACGCCGTCCTCTCGGGCGTCTACACGGGCGACCTGGACGTCGCGCTCGAGCGCGCAGGCGCGTTCTGCCGGGTGCTCGCGGCCGGCGCCGCGTTCGACGCCGACCGGCTCGACGTCGTCGACCCGAGCGGCGCGACGCGCATGACGCTCGGCGCGTCTGCGCTGCTGCGCACGGCCGAGGAGCTCGAGCACGCCGCCCGGCTCTGGCGCGCGGGCGTGCTCGACTGACCTTCGGTCAGCCGATGACGGGGCGGAGCAGGAGCGTGAACAGCGCCGCGACGAATGCCGCCGCGGGGATCGTCAGGACCCACGCGGTCGCGATGTTCTTCGCGACGCCCCAGCGCACCGCCGACGCGCGCTTGGTCGCGCCGACGCCCATGATCGCGGAGGTCACGGTGTGCGTGGTCGAGACCGGGGCGTGCAGGCCCATCGCCATGCCGTAGAGCACCGTCGCGGAGACCGACTCGGCGACGAAGCCGCGCGCCGGGTCGACCTCGATGATCTTGCGGCCGAGCGTGCGCATGATGCGCCACCCGCCCGCGTACGTGCCGGCGGAGATCGCGGCGGCCGCGGCGACCTTGACCCACAGCGGGATTCCCGCGTCCTTGTCGGCCCAGCCGACCGTGAGCAGCGCGAGGTAGATGACGCCCATCGTCTTCTGCGCGTCCTGCAGGCCGTGGCCGAGCGCCATCGCGGCCGCGGACACGGTCTGCGCGAGCCGGAACCGGCGCATGGTGCGCGTCGGCGGGCGGTTCCGCAGGAGCCACAGCACGCCGACCATGAGGAAGAACGCGAGCGTGAAGCCGAGCACCGGCGACAGGACCATCGGCACGACGACCTTGGCGTACACCGACGACCAGTAGACACCCAGGCTCGCGGCGAGCCCGGCACCCACCAGACCGCCGATGAGGGCGTGCGTCGAGGACGAGGGCAGGCCGAACCACCACGTGATGAGATTCCACACGATGGCGCCGACCAAGGCGCACACGATCACCAGCAGCGCGCTGTGGTTGCTCGCGTCGGTCAGGTCGACGATCGACGTCGCGATCGTCTCGGCGACGGTGGTGCCCAGCATCGCGCCGACGAAGTTCATGACCGCGGCCATGATGAGCGCGATGCGGGGGGTCAGGGCCCGGGTGGACACCGACGTCGCGATGGCGTTCGCGGCGTCGTGGAACCCGTTGGTGTAGTCGAAGCCGAGCGCGAGCGCGACGACGAGGATGACGAGCGCGACCTCCACGGAGCTCAGGACTCCTTGACGGCGATCGTCTCGACCGCGTTGGCCACCTTCTCGAACGCGTCGGCAGCCTCCTCGAGGGCCTCGACGATCTCCTTGAACTTGAGCAGGAGGATCGGGTCGCTGATCTCGTCGAACATCTGCGCGAGGAGCTTGCGGAACGTCTTGTCCGCCTGGTTCTCGAGGCGGTTGACCTCGACCCAGTACTCCGACAGCGAGTCCATCGAGCGCAGGCGCGGCATGGCCTCGGCCGTGAGCTCGGCGCAGCGCTGCAGCACCTGGACCTGGTCCGCGACACGCGCGGGCAGCTCGCCGACCTTGTACAGGACCATGAGGTCCGCGGCCTCGTCCATGAAGTCCATGCAGTCGTCGAGCGCCGAGGCGAGCATGTAGATGTCGTCGCGGTCGAACGGCGTCACGAACGTCTGGTTGAGCCGACGCATGATCTGGTGCGTCGCCTCGTCGGCCAGGTGCTCGGCCTCGGAGATCCGCTTGTTGATCTCCTTGCGGGCGGCGGGCGTGGCGCCCAGCATCTCGCTCAGCAGGTTCGCTCCCGTGACCAGGTGCTGCGCCGAGGCGGCGAAGAGGTCGAAGAACGTGGTGTCGCGCGGTGTCAGGCGCAGGCGCACTTCAGGCTCCGGAGGAGGGGAGGTAGGTCGGGCTCAGGCTAGTTGCCGGACGACGAATCAGGAAACGTGCGGTGCCGTCGGCATGGACTCATGGTGACAGGCTCACCTCGTGTCCGTGGGACTCTCCTGACTCGCCTAGGGGAGGACATGGGCGCGACGCCGGACCGGGAGCGCCTCTCGGCGCGCGGCCGCTCGAAGCGGCTGAAGATGGAGCCCGGGGCTACCGCGGCCCGACGTCGCCCGACCATCGTAAGGCCCGCTCACCCGCGGACCTGCCGGGTCCGACGTCCCGGCGTGCGGGAGGTCACACTCGCGGACCCGCACTCGCGCTCACATGGGTGAGCGGTGCGTCTCCACGGCGACCACCCGCGGTCCCGATGCGTGCTGGGCGACGTGCGCGACGAGCACCTGGCCGGGGTGCAGGTACGGGTCGGCGGCGGGCAGCGCCGCGCGGACCGAGCGCCGTGCGTGCGCGGCCAGCGCCGCCAGCACGGTCGGCAGCACCGGCCGGTGCGTGCACAGCAGCGAGTCGCCCGGCCACTGCAGGAGGTCCTCGACGACCGCGGTCACGTCCTGCGGCGCGTGCGCGTGCCCCGCCTCGGACAGCGCCGCGACGTGCTCGATCGGGACCTGGGCGGCCGACGCGTACGGCTGCGCGGTCTCCAGGCACCGCCGCCACGGGCTCGTCACGACGCGTCCGGCGCCGAACGCCGAGACGACGGGCACGAGCGTCGCGGACTGGCGGCGGCCGACGGGCGTCAGGGGGCGGGTCTCCTCGCCGTCGGTCCACGTGGAGCGTCGCTTGGCGGTGCCGTGGCGGGCGACGACGAGCGCACGTGTGTCGAGCCGGCCCTTGGCGTGCGCGGAGACGAGCGCGACGAGCGGGGCGCGGTCGGCGGGCCGCGTCAGGCGGGCCGCGGCGGCCTCGACGTCGTACCAGCGCACCTGGTCGATCTCGTCGCGCGACGCCCGCGGGACGGGCGGACGCGCGCGCAGGGCCGCTGCGTCGTCGCGCCCGGCCACCTGCGCCGCCCAGTAGTGCACGCGCTTGAGCCGGCCCTCGGACAGCGGGTACTCCAGCGGCGGCAGCGGGACGCCGAGCACCACGTCGTGCCCGGTCTCCTCGGCGACCTCACGCCACGCGGCCGCGACCACGGTCTCGCCCGGGTCGAGCTTGCCCTTGGGCCACGACCAGTCGCGGTAGCGCGGCCGGTGCACGAGGGCGACCTGCAGGCGCCCCGTGCGGACACGCCAGACGAGAGCGCCGGCCGCCTCGACGACGGTCGTCCGGGAGGTCGAGCTCACAGGCCCGTGCCAGGGCGCCGCCGCTGGCGCGTGATGAGCGCGGACTGCTGGTCGAGCAGCGGCGTGCCGTCCTCGGCGCGCGAGTGCCGCCGCCACGAGCCGTCGGGCTCGAGGTGCCACGACGACGTCGTCGGCGCGACCGACTCGTCGACGAGGTCGACGATCTCCGCGACCTGGTCGGGGTCGGACACGCGCACGAGGGCCTCGACGCGCCGGTCGAGGTTGCGGTGCATGAGGTCCGCCGAGCCGATGAAGACCTCGGGGCCGGTGAACACCTCGTCGTCCGACGCCTGCGCGTGCGCGAACGCGAACACGCGCGAGTGCTCGAGGAAGCGCCCGAGGATCGAGCGGACACGGATCGTCTCGCTCAGACCCGGTACGCCCGGACGCAGCGCGCAGATGCCGCGCACGACGAGGTCGATCGGCACCCCCGCCTGGCTCGCGCGGTACAGCGCGTCGATGGTGGCCTCGTCGACCATCGAGTTGACCTTGATCTTGATCCATGCGGGCTGCCCGGCACGCGCCGCCGCGGCCTCACGGTCGATCCGCTCGATCAGCCCTGTGCGCACCGAGCGCGGCGCGACGAGCAGGCGGTGGAAGCGGCTCTTGGGGGCGTAGCCGGAGAGCTGGTTGAACAGGCGCGTGAGGTCCTGCCCGACGTCCGGGTCGCTCGTGAGCAGCCCGAGGTCGGTGTACAGGCGCGCGGTCTTCGGGTGGTAGTTGCCCGTGCCCACGTGGCTGTAGCGGCGCAGGCCGTCGGCCTCCTGGCGGACGACGAGGCTGAGCTTGCAGTGCGTCTTGAGCCCGACGATCCCGTACACGACGTGCACGCCCGCCTGCTCGAGCTTGCGCGCCCAGGAGATGTTGTTCTGCTCGTCGAACCGGGCCTTGATCTCCACGAGCGCGAGGACCTGCTTGCCGGCCTCGGCCGCGTCGATCAGCGCGTCGACGATCGGCGAGTCGCCCGACGTGCGGTACAGCGTCTGCTTGATCGCGAGGACGTACGGGTCGGCCGCAGCCTGCTCGAGGAAGGTCTGCACGCTCGTCGAGAACGAGTCGTACGGGTGGTGCAGCAGGATGTCGCGCTCGCGGATCTTGGCGAACATCTCCGTGGGTGTGGCCGACTCGACCTCCGCGAGCTGGCGGTGCGTCGTCGGGACGAAGCGCGGGAACTGCAGCTCGCTGCGGTCCAGGTCCGCGATGACGTTCAGGCCCGTGTGGTCGAGCGGCGCGGGCAGCACGTAGACCTCGTCCTCGGCCATGCCCAGCTCACGGACCAGCAGCGTGCGGATGCGCGGGCTGATGCCCTCGGCGATCTCCAGGCGCACGGGCGGCCCGAAGCGCCGGCGCAGCAGCTCCTTCTCCATCGCCTTGAGGAGGTTCTCGGCGTCGTCCTCCTCGACCTCGACGTCCTCGTTGCGCGTCACGCGGAACGTGTGGTGCTCGCGCACCTCCATGCCCGGGAACAGGTGGTCGAGGTGCTCGGAGATGACGTCCTCGACGGGCACGAAGCTCGTCGGGCCCTTCTCCACCGAGGCGGTCTGCTCGTCGGGCGCGCTCGGCCGTCCCGACGCGTCGACCGCGATGAACCGCGGCAGCAGCGGCGGGACCTTGACGCGCGCGAAGTGCTCCTTGCCCGTCACGGGGTTCACGACGACGACCGCGAGGTTGAGCGAGAGCCCCGAGATGTACGGGAACGGGTGCGCCGGGTCCACCGCGAGCGGCGTCAGCACCGGGAAGATCTGCCGCTTGAAGAACTTGCGCAGGCGGTCCTGCTCCGACTCGCCGAGGTCCTGCCAGCGCACGAGCGTGATGCCCTCGCTCGCGAGCGCGGGCTGCACGTGGTCGACGAACACGCGCGCGTGGCGGTCCATCAGCTCGTGCGCCTTCTCGCTGATGGCCTCGAGCACCTGGCGCGGGCTCAGCCCCGACGCCGCGGTCACCGCGATGCCCGTCGCGATCCGGCGCTTGAGGCCCGCGACGCGGACCATGAAGAACTCGTCGAGGTTCGACGCGAAGATCGCCAGGTACCGCACGCGCTCGAGCAGCGGCAGGTCGACGTCCTCCGCGAGCTCGAGGACCCGCTGGTTGAACGCGAGCCACGACAGCTCGCGGTCCAGGAACCGGTCGTCGGGCAGCGGTGCGAGCGCGAGGGCCGGCACGGCGGCCTCGGCGCGCGCGAGGTGCTCGGCGATGCGGTCCTCGAGCTCGGAGTCGAGGGCGGTCGCGTCCGTCATGGGGCCATCGTGGCACCACTGGGTGAACGTGGCGTGTCGTCCCCGAACATCACGTCGACCCCGCTGCGCTCGAACCCCGCGCGGCGGTACGTGCGGATCGCGACCTCGTTCGACGCCTCGGTGTAGAGGATGACCGAGCGGAGCCCCGCGACCGTGAGGGACGTGAGCCCGAGGTCGGTCAGCGCCCCGCCCAGACCGAGGCCCTGCGCGTCGGGGTCGACCCCGACGACGTAGATCTCGCCGACCCGTTCGTCGCCGTGCTCGCCCTCGGGGTGCACCTTGGTCCACACCGATCCGAGGAGCATGCCGTCGCGCTCGGCGAGCAGGAACCCGGCGGGGTCGAACCACGGCTCGGCCTCGCGGGCGCGCAGGTCCGCGCTCGTCATGCGGCCCTGCTCCGGGTGGTGCGCGAACGCGCGCGAGTTGACCCGGCGCCACGCCTCCTCGTCCTGCCCGGGCACGAACTCGCGCACGGTCACCCGCGGCGGCAGCGCGCGGTCCGGCACCTGGGGGCGCTGCGCGAGGTCGAGGCGCATCTGCCACAGCTCGCGCACCACCGCCATGCCCGCGGACTGCGCGAGCGCGCGCGCCTCCGGCAGGTCGCCGTGCGCCCAGACGCGCAGCTCGCGCCCCTTCACCTTGCCTGCGGTCACGCGCGCGGCGTCCAGCAGCGCCGTCCCGACGCCCGTGCGGCGGTGCGCGGGGTGCACGACGAGCTCGGCGCGCGCGGTCGACCCGCTGCCGACCTCGACCTGCGCGTACCCGACGAGCTCGTGCTCCACCGGCTCGGGCCCGGCGGGCTCGTCCTCGCCGACCTCGGGTGCCGTCGCGAGCAGGTGCACGACGTGGGCCTCCGGGTCCTCGAGCCACAGCAGCGGCTGCTCGGAGAGCGGGGGGACGCCGTCGTGCGCGGCGGCGTCGGCGGCCAGTCGGCGCACGGCGGCGGCGGTCCCGGGCTCGAGGGGTGCGGGGTGCGCAGCGACCGCGACACGCGCCTTCGTCGGCTCGACCATCCACCCATCCCATCACGCGAGACGGCCCGAAGGCAGGGGGTCACCCGGGAGAGCGACAGGTCGGACCGGGTGATCTGCGGTGAGCAGCGACGCATCGCCCGTCCGCCCGCGTGGTCGGCCTGTGGCACGCCGTCGGTGTGACGTACGTTGGACCGACCATGAACCTCGACCCCGACCTCGTGCGCGCGGGCCGGGATGACCGCGACACGCTGCCCCCGGCAACCCCGCTCGCGGACGCCGCGGCCGCGACGAACCGCGCGACCTCGACGAGCGACTCCGCGCCGCACCGTCTGTCGCGGGACACCGCCGTCGCGACGAACCCTGCCGGGACG
The DNA here is from genome assembly GCF_007989825.1 of Cellulomonas persica. Taxonomy (GTDB): domain Bacteria; phylum Actinomycetota; class Actinomycetes; order Actinomycetales; family Cellulomonadaceae; genus Cellulomonas; species Cellulomonas persica. The sequence continues at coordinate 203,047 of NZ_BJUA01000004.1, forward strand.
CGCCGGGTGACCCGACGGGCCCTGCGCGAGGCCGCCGCAGCGGCCGCTGCGGCAGCGACCGAGGTCGCCGTCGCACCGCGGGCCGCCGAGGAGCCCTCGCCCGAGACCGCGGGCACCGACGTGCCCGGGGCCGCCGCACCGGTCCCGACCGCGCCGGCCGTGACCGCGCCAGTCGCGACCGCGTCAGTCGTCGCTGCACCCGTCGGTGCCGCGCGGCCCGAGGCGCCGGCCGAGCCCGCACCTGCCCGCGGGCGTCGCGCCCGGCGAGCGCGTGCCACGGCGGAGCCCGCGCCGACCGGCGCGACGAACCCCGAGGTGGTCGACGTCGACGTCGTCGTGATCGGCGCCGGGCAGGCCGGATTGTCGACCGCGTTCCACCTGCACCGCGCGGGTCTCGTGCCCGTCGGCGATCGCGGCTGGCAGGACGCGGCCGCGACGTTCGTCGTGCTCGACGACGCGCCCGAGCCGGGCGGGGCGTGGCAGCACCGTCCGCCCGCGATGCGCGTCGCCGACGCGCACGGCGTGCACGACCTGCCAGGCATGCCGCTGCTCGTGCCTGACGAGACCGAGAGCGCCTCGAAGGCCGTGCCGTACTACTTCGCGCAGTACGAGGAGGCGTTCGGGCTGCACGTGCAGCGTCCCGTGACGGTCACGCGCGTCGAGGAGGACCCCGACGACGACGGCCGCGCGCGGGGCGGCCGGCGCCTGCGGGTCACGTCGCGGCTGGTCGACGACAGCGGCGTGCCGAGCGGCGAGACGGTCGTGTGGCGCGCGCGGGGGCTCGTCAACGCGACGGGAACGTGGCGCAAGCCGTTCTGGCCGACCTACCCGGGCCGCGCGGCGTTCCGCGGCCGGCAGGTGCACTCGCGCGACGTCAGCGACCCCGCCGAGCTCGCGGACGGGCACGTCGTCGTCGTGGGTGGCGGGACGTCGGCCGTGCAGCTGCTGCTCGCGCTCGCGGACGTCACGACGACGACGTGGGTGACGCGCCGCCCGCCCGCGTGGCGCGACGGCCAGCTCACCCCCGAGCTCGGGCGGGCCGCGGTCGCGCTGGTCGCCGAGCGGACCCGCGCGGGCCTGCCGCCGGGGTCGATCGTGTCCGTCACCGGCCTGCCGCTCACCGACGCCTACCGCGCGGGCATCGCGTCCGGCGTGCTGCGCGCGCGCCCGCCGTTCAGCCGGATCGTCGCCGACGGCGTCGTCTGGGACGACCCGGTGCCGCCGCCGGTCGCCGCGCCGCCGGTCGACGCAGAGCCGGTCGACGCGGAGCCGACCGACGCAGAGCCGGTCGACGCCCGCGACGGCGTGTCGCCGGTGCTCGGTGCGTGGGTCGCCGGCGACGCGCACGTCGAGGCGCACACGATCGTGTGGGCGACGGGCTACCGGCCCGCGCTCGACCACCTGGCGCCGCTGCGGCTGCGCAGCGCGCGCGGCGGGGTCGTCATGGACGGCACGCGGGTCGCGGCCGACCCTCGCCTCCATCTCGTCGGGTACGGACCGTCGGCGTCCACGATCGGCGCCAACCGGGCGGGCCGGGACGCCGTGCGCGAGCTGCTCGAGCACCTCGAGCTGCGCTGACGCACGACGCCCCGGCGGGCTCGCCCCTGCCGCGACGGCTCAGGAGCAGGTCACGGGAGGTGCGACCGTCGGTGCGGCGCCGGAGCCGATGAAGCCGTACTCCGCGGTCTGGCCCGGCGCGAGCGAGCCGTTCCACGGCGCGTTGGTCACGGTCACGGCGCTCGTCCCGCTGAACGTGCCGCTCCACCCCTGCTGGACGCTCGCGCCGGGCAGCGCGAACGTCGTGCGCCACGACGAGATCGCGGTCGTGCCCGCCGTGACGGTCACCGAGCCCTGGAACCCGCCCGGCCAGCTGCCGACCAGCCTGAACGACGCCACGCAGGTACCGGTCGGGCCGGGCGTCGGCGTGGGGGTGGGAGTCGGAGTCGGCGTGGGGGTCGCTGTGGGCGTGGGCGTGGGCGTTGCGGTGGGGGTCGGCGTCGGCTGTGCGCCGAAGACGCTCGCGGTGACAGCAGTCGCCTTGATGCCGTTCGCGCCGTCGAAGATCCGAGTGCCCCACGTGCTCTTCTGCGCGGGGTCGAAGCCGGTCACCATGTCGAGGTACTCGACGCCGCCGCCGTTGCCCGACCACGACCAGCCGTAGTAGCCGATCCCGCGCGCGACCGCCTCGGACATGATCGTGTCCTCGTCGGGGTCGCCGTCGGAGTGCATGTTGCCGAACTCGCCGATCACGAGCGGCAGACCCTTGGCCTCGAACGTGTCGAGGTACGTCCTGATCGTCGCCGCGTCCTTGTAGACGCCGTACATGTGGACGGAGAACAGGACGTTGCGGTCCGGGTCGGCCGCGGCCACCGTCTGGGCGTTGTCACGCATGATGCCCGCCCAGTCCTGACCCCACGACGGCGCGTCGACGACGATGTTGTGGTGCAGGCCCGCGTCGCGCAGGGTGCGGATCGCGGCGATCGTGTCCGCCGTCCAGCCGGCGTTCGCGGTGGCGTTGTTGCCGTACGGCTCGTTGCCGATGTTGATCTGGACGTAGTCCTCCTGGCCCTGCAGCGCCGAGGCGATGCTCACCCAGTAGTCGGCGGCCTCCTCGAGCGTCACCGCGCCGCTCTGCTCGCCGTAGCCGGTCGTGTCGTGGTTCTCGAGCATGCAGATCAGCTCGTTCGCCTTGCACAGGCTGATGACGCGCGCGACGTCGGCGGCGTCGTTCCTGGTCCACCGGTCACCGCCCGACAGGACGACGCGCAGCGCGTTGGCGCCCGCGGCCCGGATCGCGGGGATGGCCGCCGCGGTCTGCGAGGGGTACCAGGTGTGCGCGTGGCTCACCCCGCGGGCGACGAACGGCGTGCCGTCCTGCTCCGCGAGCCGGGTGCCGGAGACGTGCAGGCCGGGCGGGGTCGCCGCGTGCGCGGACGTCGCCAGGGCGCTCGCACCGAGCGCGGCGACCAGGACGGCCGCTGCGGCGCCGGCGTGCAGGGATCGAGACCTCATGGACACACTCCTCCTGCGAGCCGGGGCCGGGGCGGACGGCCCGCGTGTCTCGACGCCACGTCGTCGTGGCGTGCGGTGGACGGGACCGCCCGGATGCGGTCCCGTCGCCACTCAAGCAGCGCAGCGCTCGCGCGGGCGTTCCGCTCAACGTTTAGGCGGCAGGTCCGCAGGCGTCCGGACGCGGCGAACGCGGCCCGGGACGGGTGCACATCCCGGGCCGCGTCCGCGCGCCGCCCCGCAGGGAGGGCGGCGGGGCAGGGTCAGTCCGACTGCGGAGTCGACAGACCCTGCGCGATGAGGTCCATGACGGACGAGTCGGCGAGCGTGGTCGCATCACCGACCTGCCGGTGCTCGGCGACATCCCGCAGCAGGCGGCGCATGATCTTGCCCGAGCGGGTCTTGGGCAGCTCCTGCACGACGAGCACCTGACGCGGCTTGGCGATCGGGCCGATCTCCTTGGCGACGTGGTTGCGCAGCTCCGCCTGCACCTCGTCGGCCGGGGTCTGGCTCGCGCCTGCGTCACCCCGCAGGATCACGAACGCGACCACGGCCTGGCCGGTCGTCTCGTCGTTCGCGCCGACCACCGCCGCCTCGGCGACCCACGGGTGGGAGACCAGGGCGGACTCGATCTCCGTGGTCGACAGGCGGTGCCCGGACACGTTCATGACGTCGTCGACCCGGCCCAGCAGCCAGATGTCACCGTCGTCGTCCTTCTTGGCGCCGTCGCCCGCGAAGTACAGGTTCTGGAACCGCGACCAGTAGGTGTCCTTGTAGCGCTGCTGGTCGCCCCAGATGCCGCGCAGCATCGCCGGCCACGGCTCGGTGAGCACGAGGTAGCCGCCCGAGCCGTTCGGGACGGAGTGCGCCTCGTCGTCGACGACGTCGGCGGCGACGCCCGGCAGCGGGACCTGAGCCGAGCCCGGCTTGGTCTCCGTGACGCCCGGCAGCGGGCTGATCATGATCGCGCCGGTCTCGGTCTGCCACCACGTGTCGACGATCGGGGCCTTGTCGCCGCCGATGACGCGGCGGTACCACATCCACGCCTCGGGGTTGATGGGCTCACCGACCGAGCCGAGCACGCGCAGGCTCGACAGGTCGAACTGCGCCGGGATCTCCTCGCCCCACTTCATGCACGTGCGGATGGCGGTGGGCGCGGTGTAGAGGATCGTCACGCCGTACTTCGCGATGATCTCCCACCACCGGCCGCGGTGCGGGGTGTCCGGCGTGCCCTCGTAGATGACCTGCGTCGCGCCGTTCACGAGCGGCCCGTAGACGACGTACGTGTGGCCCGTGATCCAGCCGATGTCGGCCGTGCACCAGTAGACGTCCGTCTCGGGCTTGAGGTCGAAGACGTTGAGGTGCGTGTACGCGGCCTGCGTGAGGTAGCCGCCGGTGGTGTGGAAGATGCCCTTCGGCTTCCCGGTGGTCCCGGACGTGTAGAGGATGAACAGCGGGTGCTCGGCCTCGACGTCGACCGGCGTGTGCTGGTCGGACGCGGGGTCGACCACGTCGGACCACCACACGTCACGGCCCTCGGTCCAGCTCACCTCCTGCTGCGTGCGCTGCACGACGAGCACGTGCTGCACGGACGGCGCGCCCTTGTCGAGCGCCTCGTCGACCGCGGGCTTGAGCGCGGACGGCGCGCCGCGGCGGAACCCGCCGTCAGCGGTGACGACGACCTTCGCCTCGGCGTCGAGGATGCGGCTGTGCAGCGCCTCGGCGGAGAAACCGCCGAACACCACCGAGTGCGGCGCACCGATCCGCGCGCACGCGAGCATCGTGAACACCGCCTCCGGGATGAGCGGCAGGTAGATCGCGACCCGGTCGCCCGTGCCGACGCCGAGCGACGCGAGCGCGTTCGCCGTCTTCGAGACCTCGCGCTGCAGGTCCGCGTACGTGATCGTGCGGGTGTCGCCGGCCTCGCCCTCGAAGTGCAGCGCGACCCGGTCGCCCCGGCCCGCCTCGACGTGCCGGTCCACCGCGTTGTACGCCGCGTTGAGCGTCCCGTCCGCGAACCACCGGGCCACGGGCGCCTGCGACCAGTCGAGGGTCTGCTCGAACGGTGTGCTCCAGGAGATCAGCTCGCGCGCCTGCTCCGCCCAGAACGCGGGGCGGTCGGCGTTGGCCCACGCGTACAGGTCGGCGGTGGCGTTCGCCTGCGCGACGAACTCGGCGGACGGCGGGAAGCGGCGGTCCTCGGAGAGCAGGTTCTCCAGGCCGCCGGCGGTCGGGTCGGACACGCAGGCCTCCAGGTGCAGCGACATCGGTGCAGGCGGGGGACCTAGGTCCCCCGTGAACTCAGACTCTAGCGACCGCGCGGCCCGATGCGCCCCGCCGTGGGCGGGTATCGGTCGGTTCCGCGGGCCGGCCGCGGGCTGAGCAGGCCGGTGGCGTCAGCGGTGACGCTCGCGGAACGCGCCGAGGACCAGCCCGCGGCGGTGCGCGGCGTGCGCCGCGACGCCCGCGAGCAGCAGCAGGACCCCCGCCACGAGGAGCGTCCCGGAGGTGCCCGCGACCGTGACCTCGAGCGCCGTCGAACGCCAGCTGCTGTCGCCGACGACGCGCAGCACCTGCGTGCGCACGACGTGCGGCGTGACCAGGGCGACCACGCCCAGGACGGTGAGCACGGCGCCGCCCGTGAGCGGCGCCGCGGGCGTCCAGACCGCGAGCACCGCGACCCACCCGAGCGCGAGCAGCCCGAGGGCGACGAGCACCACGCCCGACCAGTCGACCGTGTCGTCCCAGCCGATGACTTGCACCGCGAGGATGCGCGACTGCCCGAGCAGCAGCACGGCCAGCGCGAGCGGGGCCAGCACGAGCCCGACGAGCGCGCCCAGCACGTGCGTGCCGACGGCCGTGGTGCGGGGCGCGTTCGGCTCGGGGAACAGCGCGTCGTCGCCGGTCGGGGCCGACGGTGCGGTCGCGGCAGGTGCGGGCGCAGCCGGTGCGGTCGCAGCGGGTGCGGGCGCGGCAGGCGCCGCGGGGTCGACGGCGGGCGCGACGGCGGGCACGACGCGCGTGCCGTCGAGCGGCGTCGTCGGTCCGGCGCCCTGCGGCGGTGCCGCGGCGGGTCCCGTGACCGGCGAGGGCGCGGCGGGACGCGCGCTCGTGCGTGCAGGCGGGGGAGGGACCGGCTCCGGCCGGACGACGGCGTGCCGTCCGGTGTCCGGGGGAGGTTCGGACGTGCTCATCGGGCGCCTCCCCGCAGTGCGGGCGGTGCCGGCTGCACCGCCGTCCCGCTCACCGTACGGCGGGTTCACCTCGTCCTGCGCGCGCTGCGCGGGGCGTGTCGTTCTGGTCGGTCGGCTGCGGCGCGACGGGAGCCGCGGCCTCGTCGGACGGTCCGACGCTCGGCGCGACCACGGCGGCCGGGGCCACGGCGGGCTCGCCGACCCGCGGCGTCGCACGGTAGGCGTACGCGGCGCCGACGAGCAGAGCACCGCCGACCGTGTTCCCGAGGCCGACGAAGAGCATGTTGCGTGCGAACTCGAGCACGGTCGCCTCGGGGAGCCCGCCGATCACGCCGAGCGACATCGTCGTCATGTTCGCCACGACGTGCTCGAAGCCCGAGGTGATGAAGACCATGACGCACGCGAAGATCGCCATGATCTTCGCGGCCTCGTCACGCAGCTTGGTCGCGCACCACACGCCGAGGCAGACCAGCAGGTTGCACAGGATCCCGCGCACGAACAGCTGCACGTTCGTCTCGTGCGCCTTGTGCTCGATCATGCGCGCGATCTGGTCGCCCGCGGCGGTGCCCGGCGCGGTGACGCCCGAGAGGTGGACGAGCACCGCGAACAGGAACGCGCCGACGAGGTTGCCGCCGAGGACGGCGAGCAGTGTGAGGCCCCCGCGGGCCCACGTGATGCGACGGCGCATCGCGCCCTGCGTGAGCATCATCATCGCGGACGTCGCGAGCTCACCGCCGCCGATCACCACGATCGTGAGCGCGACGCCGAACACCATGCCCTGCACGAGCGGCGCGAACGGGTTCGCGGCGGCGACGAGCGGGCCGCCCGCCTCGACCATGATGACCACGCCGATGCCGATGTACGCACCGGCCAGCATGGTGCGCACCAGGAACAGCCAGGGGGTCGACAACAGCTCGACCTTGTGGTGCGCGTTCTCGACCTGGGTCTCGACCGCTTCCTCGATGCTCAGCACCCCGCCATGCTCGCGTGGACGCTTATCCGTTTCGTGGGACGAAAGGCTGCGCGGGCGGGCCAGACGTGCTCGGGGACGTAGATTCGCGCGCGTGACGCATCTGTTCTCGCCCCTGACCCTGCGTGGCACGACGTTCACCAACCGTGCGTGGCTCGCGCCCATGTGCCAGTACTCGTCGGTCGACGGGTTCGTCGACGACTGGCACCTCGTGCACCTCGGCGCACGCGCGTCGGGCGGGTTCGGCCTGCTGCTCACCGAGGCGACCGCGGTGGTTCCCGAGGGGCGGATCTCGCCGCAGGACGCCGGGCTGTGGTCCGACGAGCACGCGGTCGAGTGGCGGCGCGTCACGGACTTCGTGCACGCGCGCGGCACCCGGATCGGCGTGCAGCTCGCGCACGCGGGGCGCAAGGCGTCGGTGTACCGGCCGTTCTCGTCGTCGTCCGGCTCGGTGCCGTCCCACGACGGCGGCTGGACGACGCGCGGCCCGTCGCCGATCGCGTTCCCCGAGCTCGCGGCGCCGGCCGCGCTGTCGGCCGACGAGGTCGCCGCGATCCCCGAGGCGTTCGCGGCCGCCGCGCGCCGCTCGCTCGACGCGGGCTTCGACGTGGTCGAGGTGCACGCCGCGCACGGCTACCTGCTGCACCAGTTCCTGTCGCCGCTGTCCAACGAGCGCACCGACGCCTACGGCGGGTCGCTCGAGAACCGGGCGCGCCTGCTCGTCGAGACCGTCGACGCGGTGCGCGCCGCCTGGCCCGACGACCGCCCGCTCCTCGTGCGCGTGTCCGCGACCGACTGGACCCCGGACGGGCTGAGCGTCGACGACGTCGCGCACGTGGTGCGCCTGCTCGTCGGGCACGGTGTGGACCTCGTCGACGTCTCGACCGGCGGCAACGCGCTCGCGGCCATCCCCGTCGAGCCCGGCTACCAGGTGCCGTTCGCCCGGCGGGTCCGTGAGGTCTCGGGGCTGCCCGTGGCGGCGGTCGGCCTGCTCGACGACCCGGCGCTCGCGGAGCAGGTGCTCGCCGACGGCTCCGCCGACGCCGTGCTCGTCGGACGCGGTGCGCTGCGCGACCCGTCGTGGCCGCTGCGCGCGGCGCACCACCTCGGCGTGCGGCTCGGCGAGCTGCCCGCCTCGCCCGAGCCGTCCGCGTCCGTGCCGCTGGAGGCCGTCACGACGACGGGCTACCAGCCCCAGTACGTGCGCGGCGCCTTCCGCTGACCACGCTCGCCCCGGCCACGCCGCCGACGACCACGACCCCGCCGATCAGCCACCACGCCCAGGCGTGCAGCCCGCCGCTCGCGTCCCGAGCCTGCTGGACCTGGAGCTCCCACGCGGCGAGCTCGGCCTCGTCGGGCGAGAACAGCGACGGACCGGTGCCGCCGCTCGAGTCGTCCAGGACCAGCGCGTACTCGGCGGCGCGCCGGGCCGCTGCCGTGACGAACTCCTCATAGCCCACGGGCGTCGGCACATCCACCAGCGCTCGCTCGTCGAGCGCCGCGACCTCGTCGGGCGTGACGCCGAACCACCCGCCCTGCCAGTGCAGGAGCCGGCTCGGCAGCTCGCGCCCGGACGGCACCAGATCGACCTGGGTCAGCCCGGTGAACGTCGCCCCGCCGCCCGATTCGACCGCGCACAGGACGGCGTCCTGCGCCACGCCGTCCGCGACGACCTGGGCGCACCACTCGCCGCTGAGCTCGGCCGTGCTCGCGTAGTCGGTGGAACCGGTGACCGTGTCGTCGCCCAGGTCGTACCCGGGCAGGCCGACGACGACATGTGGCACGACCGGCCCGAACGTCACGACGGTGTCACCGTCGACCACCGGGACGAGCCCGGCGTCGACGTGGCCGGCACCCTCGTCGGTGAACCACGCCGCCACAGCTGCGGGCACCCCGTCAGTCCGCGACGGCCGGGCCGTCGCCACCGCGATGCCGCCGACCACCGCCAGCCCCACCACGGCCCCTGCGGCCAGCCGCACGCCGACCCGACCCCTGCTCCCCCTGTTGCCCGTCATCATCGTCAGCATGCACGCGGAACGATGCGCACGGGGTGGGTTTGGTCAGGTCAGGTGTGGCCGCTCCACCCGGTGAGGGTCAGCCGTGCTCGCGGGCGGCGTGCGCCACCGCGGCCGCGACGCGCGTCGTGACCTCCGGGTTGAAGACGCTCGGGACGATGTAGGTCGGGTTGAGCTCGTCGGGGCGGACCACCGCGGCCAGGGCGCCGGCGGCCGCGAGGAGCATCGCGTCGGTGATGCGGTGGCTCTGCGCGTCGAGCAGCCCGCGGAACACGCCCGGGAACGCGAGCACGTTGTTGATCTGGTTCGCGAAGTCCGAGCGGCCCGTGCCGACGACCGCGGCGTACTGCGCGGCGTCGTCGGGATCGACCTCGGGACGCGGGTTGGCGAGCGCGAACACGATCGCGTCGTCGGCCATGCGCGAGACGTCGCGGCCCGTGATGACGTCCGGCGCCGAGACGCCGATGAACACGTCCGCCCCCACGAGCGCCTGCGGGATCGACCCGGTCACGCCGCGCGGGTTCGTCACCGACGCCGTCCACCGCAGCGCCTCGGTCAGGCCCGGCCGGTCCGGGTGGACCACACCGTCGATGTCCGCGACGACGACGTCGTGCGCACCGGCCGCGAGCAGCAGCCGCAGCACCGCCGTGCCCGCCGCGCCGGCACCCGACAGCACGATCCTCACGTCCTCGATGCGCTTGCCCACCACCTGCAGCGCGTTCGTCAGCGCCGCCACCACGACGATCGCCGTGCCGTGCTGGTCGTCGTGGAACACCGGGATGTCGAGGCGCTCGCGCAGCCGCCGCTCGACCTCGAAGCACCGCGGCGCGCTGATGTCCTCCAGGTTGATGCCCGCGAACACCGGAGCGATCGCGCACACCGTCTCGACGATCTGGTCGACGTCCGTGGTGTCCAGCGCGATCGGGAACGCGTCGATGTCCGCGAACCGCTTGAACAGCACCGCCTTGCCCTCCATGACCGGCAGCGCCGCGAGCGGCCCCACGTCGCCCAGGCCGAGCACCGCCGTGCCGTCCGTGACGACCGCGATCGTGTTGCGCTTGATCGTCAACCGCCGGGCATCCTCCGGGCGCGCCGCGATCGCCTCGCTCACGCGCGCCACACCGGGCGTGTACGCCATCGACAGGTCGTCCCGGTTGCGCAGCGGGACCTTCGAGGTGATCTCGAGCTTGCCGCCCAGGTGCATGAGGAACGTGCGGTCGCTCACCCGGTCGACGCGCACGCCGTCCAGCCCGTCGAGCGCGTCGACGATCCGCGCGGCGTGCTCCTCGCCGAGGGTCGCGCACGTGACGTCGACCTGCATCTGCTCGTGCCCGGACGCGGTCACGTCCAGTGCCGTGACGATGCCGCCCTCCTGCTCGATCGCGGTGGTCAGCTCGCTCACCGCGGTCGGGCGGGCCGCGACGTGCAGGCGGACGGTGATGGACGACGACACGCTCGGCCCGGCCATGCCGCCAGTGTGCCGCCCCGGTTCCGCGAGCGCTCGGCGCACGGCGTCGCGGTGTGCTGGGGCGTCGTCGCCTCGTGGGCGTCGTGGCGCGCTCTGCTGCGGCGTCCGCGTACCCGCGCGCGCGGGTACCGTCGCCGGGTGACGCAGGACGCGCTGACCGGGTGGGTCGAGGTGACGGCCGACGCCGTCGAGCGGGCGCGCGCGGCGTGCGACGAGCTGCGCTGGCACGAGGCGTACCGCAGGCGCTGGCGCGAGGTCCGAGCCGAGGCCGGGCTGCGCGCCGCGCACGCGAGCGCAGCGCTGGAGGGGGCGCGCCTCCCGCTCGACCTCGTGCGGTCGCTGGCGACCGGGACGACGAGCTGGCCCGCGGCCGGTGCTGCCCCACGTCCGGCCGACGACGGTGCTGGGCCGACCGTTGCGCGAGGCGGGTCCGCGGCCGGCGTGCCGGCGGTCGATGCGGAGGCGGTGCTGGTCGGGGCGCTGCGGGGGGCCTCGCTCGTCGAGTCGCTCGTGCCCGACCTCGGGTCGCAGCAGCGTGCGGCGCTGCCCCCGCTGCCGCAGCTCCTCGCCCGCGCGCACACCGTCGTCGGTGCGGGGTGGCTCCCCGTCGACGCGCTCGGGCGGCTGCGCACCGACGAGCCCGCGCTCGACCAGCGGGGGCTCGGCCCCGCACCCACGGGCCGCGAGGTCGCCGCACGCATCGACCTGCTCGCCCGCACCGTCGCCACGACGAACGCGCCCGCGCTCGTCGTCGCCGCGCTCGTGCACGCTGAGGTGCTGGCCGTGCGGCCGTTCGTCGCGGGCAACGGGCTCGTCGCGCGGCTCGTCGCCCGCGTGCTCGCGACCTCCGGCGGGCTCGACCCGACCGGTTCGGTGCTCCCCGAGCTCACGTGGGCCGACGCTCCACAGCCCTACGTCGCGGGGGTCGCGGGCTACTCGACCGGTGAGCCGGAACGGGTCGCGGCGTGGTTCACGTCGTACGCGTCGGCGGTCGTCGCCGGCGCGGCGGCCGCCCGCACGGTCGCCGACGCGGTGCTCGCCGGCTCCCTCTCCTGACCACCCCAGCACGGCCCCGCTGACCGGGGCGCGCGCCGCGCCGACCGCTGGCCGCCCGCCGCGCGGACCCCCTGCGAGGTCGTCAGATCCACTCGTGGTCGTGACATGACGTTGACGACTTCGCCCCGTGCCGACGACTTCACCCTGGTGCTCACGACTCCCGGGCGCGGTGCACCGCGCCGGCACCCGCGGGTCGTCGGGTCGGCACGCACTCGCCGGTCGTCAGGAACACGCGAGGTCGTGAGTTGACGATGACGACTTCACTTGGCGTTGACGACTTCGCCTGGTGCTGACGACTTGGCGGCGGCTGATGCGTTGGGGCGCACGAACGACGGCGCCCCGTGGGACGCCGTCGTCGTCTGCCGCCGGAGGGTGATCAAGCGTGCATCTTCTTGGTCGCAACGGGACCAGCCCGGTCGACCCGCCCGAAGGTGGGCTACACCTGCGCGTGGGTGCCCTCCGGCTCTGCAGTTGTAGATCCGTTGATACCCCCATCCGACGGGTTCGGAAAGGGCTGCGCGCGTCGTCGCAGGTCGCATACCGGGCGCGATCACAAGGTGGGACGCATGTCCGCAGTCCGGACGTGCGTCGAGGCCGCGGACGGATGCGTCGGCGAGACCGCTGGTGAGACGGCCGGACGTCAGCTCGCGCGCGCTCGACGACGGTGCCACACCCACCACGCGACGCCCCCGGCGACCATCGCGGCGACGACCAGCGCGCTTGCGACCCGCGCCTCGCGGTCGAAGTCGAACAGCGGCACCGGGCGTCGGAACGCGAGCACGCCCCACCCGTTCTCGACGGCCAGCCGGCGCAGCGCCCGGTCCGGGTTCACCGCGAACCCGTGGCCCACGACCCCGAGCATGGGCGCGTCGGTGATCGAGTCCGAGTACGCGTAGCTCGCCTCGAGGTCGTAACCGCGCTCGGCCGCGAGCTCGCGGATCGCCTGGGCCTTGTTCTCGCCGTACGCGTAGAAGTCGATGTCGCCCGTGTACCTGCCGTCGAGCACCTGCATGCGCGTCGCGACCACGTGGTCGGCACCCAGGATCGCGGCGATCGGCTCGACGATCTCGCTGCCCGACGCCGAGACGATCACCACGTCGCGGCCCGCCTCGTGGTGCTCCGCGATCAGCGCGACGGCCTCGGCGTAGACGGTCGGGTCGATCGCCTCGTGCAGCGTCTCGGCGACGATCTGCGACACCTGCGACACGGGCCACCCCGTCACCGTGCGCGAGAGGTTCGCGCGCAGCCGCTCGGTCTGTGCGGCATCGGCGCCGCCGACGAGGTACAGGAACTGCGCGACCGCGGTGCGCAGCACGTTGCGACGCGTGAGCAGGCCCTCGGCGAGGAAGCCGCGCGAGAACGCCGTGGCCGACGACGTCGCGATGATCGTCTTGTCGAGGTCGAAGAACGCCGCTGCGCGCGCGGGCGGGTGCGCGGGGCTGCTCGAGGCGTGCTCGTCGGCCATCCGTGCGCTCCTTCCCTGGTCGGGCGTGCCCGGTCGCGGTGAGGCGTGGCGTGCCTGGCGAGGCACCCCGCGAGCGTAGCGACCTCCTGTGACACCGCACACAGGTCACCGCGCTGTGCGCCGGTCTCGTGCCGCCGCCTGCTCGCGCTTGCGCGGGACGCGACCCGACCCCAGCCCTGGGCCCCAACCCCCGTATCCCCAGACCGCCGTCCGCCGCGCTCGTCGGGCCCGCTGCTCCGGCACGGTCGGTGGGCCGGCCGGGTGCCCGCGCCCGGGTCCTGTGCAGGTCGGCGTGGCGGTCCGCGGTCGGGCTGACGGGTCCGCCCGGGCACCGGGAGCGGCCGGTCAGCCGGGGCATCGAGAGAGCCGAGCGGCCCCACCACGGGGCGACGAGCGGGCGGGTGGGACGACGAGAGGAGGCGGCGCGTGAGGGCATCGGGCGAGCTCGAGGACTGGCAGGCCGAACGGCAGACCGGGGAGTGGCAGGCGAGCGACCGCTGGCCGCTGGCGGGGCCAGCGGTGGCGTCCCCGACCGCGTCCGCTCGGCCGGGTGCTCGCGTGATCGGTGTCGTGGGTGGCCGGGGCGGAGCGGGGGCGTCGACGTTCGCGGCCGCGCTCGCAGCACGGTTCGCCCGGCGCACGGCGACGGCCCTCGTCGACCTCGACCGGTGCGGAGCGGGCATCGACGTGCTGCTCGCGCTCGAGGACTCGGACGGCGTGCGCTGGCCCGACCTGACGTCGGCGCGCGGCGACGTCGACGGCGCACAGGTGCTCGCGCTGCTGCCACGCTGGGGCCCGTGCGCGGTGCTCAGCGCCGACCGGCGGCGTCCGACGTTCCCGGAGCCCGGTGTCGTCGCCGACGTGCTGCATGCGCTCGCCTGCGCGTGCGGGGTCGTCGTCGTGGACCTCGAGCGCGCCGGTGTCGTGACGGGGGAGTCCGTCGCCGCGGCGTGCGACGCGATCGTCGTGCTCGCGCCGCGGGACCTGCGCACCGTCGCCGGGGTGCTCGCGATGCGCGACCGGCTCGTCGGGCACGGCGCGCTCGTGGGGCTCGTCGCGTGCGGGCCTTCGCCCGGCGGGCTGAGCGCCGACGAGCTCTCGCACGCGGTCGACCTGCCGGTCCTCGCGCGGATGGGCGTCGACCGGCGCACAGCGGCGGCGACCGAGCGGGGTGGCGTGCCGCTGACCGGAGCGGTCGCCCGGGCCGCCGCGCGCGTGGCGCGAGCCGTCGGCACCGACCCGCCCGCGGGATCAGGCCTGGCGCACGGTGGGGCCGTGGCGGCGGGTGGCGTGCCTGCGCTGCGGCAGGGCGCGTGGTGAGCGTCGTCGCCACGGCTCCCGTCGAGCCGGTGCTCGTCGCGGCGGACTTCGTCGATGCCGTCCGTGAGCGCGTGCAGCAGCTGCCTGCGGGGGAGCGCGCGCTCGGGACAGCGGTCGAGCTCGTCGCGCGCGAACGCGGCGCGGTGCTCGGCTCGGCGGTGCTGCCGGCCACGGTGCAGGCCGTGCGAGCGGCGATCTTCGGGGCCGGTCCGCTGCAGCCGTTCCTCGACGACCCTCGCGTCAGCGACGTGCTCGTCAACGGTCCGCGCGACGTGTGGGTCGAGCTCGACGGGCGGCTGATCCGCACGGACGTGGACCTCGGTTCCGAGCAGGACGTGCGCGCGCTCGCGGTGCGTCTGGCGGCTGCGGGCGGGCAGCGCCTCGACGACGGTGCTCCGACGGTCGACGCGCGCCTGCCCGACGGCACGCGCCTGCACGCGGTGCTGCCGCCCGTCGCCGGTGGGAGCGCGCTGCTGAGCCTGCGCGTCGTGCGCTCGCGCGCGCTGTCGATGGACGAGCTGGTCCGGGTCGGGACGGTTCCGCGTGAGCTCGCCGGTGTCGTGCGCGCGCTCGTCGACGCCCGCGCGAACCTGCTGGTCTCGGGCGCCACCGGCGCGGGCAAGACCACTCTGCTGGCGGCGCTGCTCTCGTGGGCACGGCACGACGAGCGCATCGTCGTCATCGAGGAGGCCGGAGAGCTCGCGCCCGACCACCCGCACGTCGTGCGGCTCCTGGCCCGCCGCGCGAACGTCGAGGGCGTCGGCCGGGTCGACCTGGCCGAGCTCGTGCGGCAGGCGCTACGGATGCGACCGGACCGGATCGTGCTCGGCGAGTGCCGGGGCGCCGAGGTCCGCGAGGTCATGGCCGCGCTGAACACCGGGCACGACGGCGGGTGCGCGACCGTGCACGCCAACACGGCGGCCGACGTCCCCGCCCGGCTCGAGGCGCTCGCCGCTCTCGCGGGCCTGAGCCGCGACGCGACCGCCGCGCAGGCGTCCGCCGCGTTCGACGCGGTGCTGCACCTGCGGCGGTCGGGTCCAGGCCGGACGCGCCGGATGCTCGCCGAGATCGCGGTCGTGCAGCGTGGGCGCGACGGTCTGGAGGCCGTGACGGCGGTCGCGGTCGGACCGTCCGGCGCGGTCGCACGCGGACCCGGGTGGGCACGGCTCGCGGCACGTCTGGAGCCCGCGACGTGAGCGCCGCCGTGGGCGTCGCCGTCGCCCTCGCGGTGCTCGCGGTCGGCGGTCCGCCCGGCCGGCCCCCGGTCCGCTCCGCGGCTGCGCCGCACCTCGACGAGGACGCTCCGTCGACGCACCCGGGCAGGGGCCTCGACGGGCTGCTGGTGGCGGTCGCCGCGCAGCTGCGGTCCGGACGCGCGCCGCACGACGCGTGGCAGACCGCGCTCGGCGTCCCGCTCGACGGTGATGTGCCGGCCGTCGAGGCGCTCGTCGCGGCCTGCGGTCCGGACGGTGGCCAGTCGCGCGGGCGCAGGAGCGACGGCCGACGAGGAGCGGCGCGCAGAGGGCCCGGCCCCCGACAGCCAGGACGGTCGCGCGGCACCGGAGCGCGCGCACGCCGGGGCGGGGTCGCCGCGCGCGAGCGGCAGCGGCTCGTCGAGCGGGCGACCGCCGTGGTCGTGGCGGCGCGGACCGCGCACGAGCTCGGGGCGCCGCTCGTCGGGGTGCTCGAACGCGTCACCGAGTCCCTCGCCGCGGACGCCGCGGAGCGGGACGACCTCGAAGCGGCGCTGGCCGGGCCCCGGGCGACCGCGCGCGTGCTCGGATGGTTGCCGCTGCTCGGCGTCGCCCTCGGCACGTTGCTCGGCGCCGACCCGGTCGGCGTCCTGCTCGGCGGCGGACTCGGCACGACCGCGGGCCTGCTCGGCGTGCTCCTGCTCGTCGTCGGACGGCGTTGGACGGCGCACCTGCTCGCGAGCGCCGCCCGGGGGGCGAGCGCGCCACCGCGAGGGCGCAGGTGGTCGCGACGCCCGGTGCCCGGCCGCGTCCGGCTGACGCGGTCCTGACGTGGAGCTCGCGCTCGTCCTGTCCCTCGTCCTCGCGGTCGGGCCGTGGACCGTCCGGCCCGTGCTCGGCGGTGGAGGTGCCCGCTCGTCGTCGCGGCGCGCTCGCCGTGCGCTGCGGCCGACCGAGATCGACGGCGTGCTGCTGCTCGACCTGCTCGACGCCGCGGTCGCGTCGGGGGCCGCACTGCCCCGCGCGCTGCACGCGGTCGGCCGTGCGGCGGGCGGGGAAGCGGGGCGCGCGCTCGACGCGGCGGGGACCGCGCTCGTGCTCGGCGCGTCGTGGTCCGCGGCGTGGGCCGACGCACCGGACGGGGCGCTCGACGTGCGGGACTGTCTCGCGGACGCGTGGCAGACCGGAGCGGCACCGGGACCCGCGCTGCGCTCGCGGTCGGCTGCGATCCGGCGGGAGCGGCGGCGTCGGGCGCGGTCCGCCGGGGCCGCGCTCGGAGTGCATCTCGTCCTGCCGCTGGGCCTGTGCTTCCTGCCTGCGTTCGCGCTGCTCGGGCTGGCCCCGCTCGTGCTCGGCCTCGGCTCCGGACTGCTCGACGGGGTGCTGCCGTGAGGTCGGCACGTCGCCGAACCGTCCCCAGGTCACGTCGGCACGGGTCTCGCCCCCAGATCGCGACCGGGCCGCCCCGTGGCCCGGACGAGCTCGCGACGCTGGCCCGGCCCGGCACCGGTCGGGCGGGCACGGGTCGCGTGCCCTCACATCAGGGCCGACCTCGGGTCGGCGGACAGGAGGTGCCGGATGCGCGGCACAGCACTGCAGGCGCGCCCCGCGGACGAGGCGGGGTGCGCGCGGGAGGACGCGGGGCTCGCACGGGAGGTGGTAGCGACGGACGCGGAGCACGCCGAGTCGGCGTCGGCACGCTACCGGCGGTGGCGTACGCGGCGGCCGTCGAGCGGGTGGGTGCCGGCGCGGGTCGCCCGTCGCGTCACGCGGGGCGCGCACGACGCCGGCATGGCCACCGCCGAGTACGCGATCGCGACGCTCGCCGCGGTGGGCTTCGCCGGGCTGCTCGTCGTGATCCTCAAGGGCAACGAGGTCAAGGGTCTGCTCGGCGGGATCATCAAGCAGGCGTTGTCCCTGTGAGGCGCGGGCAGGCCGACCGCGGGTCGGTGACGGCGGAGCTCGCGGTCGGCCTGCCCGCGGTCGTCCTGCTCCTGCTCGTCGTGCTCGGTGCGGGCGCGGCGGGCGTGGTGCAGCAGCGCTGCGCCGAGGCGGCCCGTACGGGTGCGCGCCTCGCGGCGCTCGGTGAGGACGACGGTGCCGTGGTCGACGCCTCGCGTCGTGTGGCGGGTGACGCCGCGAGCGTCACGGTCACGCACGACGAGGGCTGGGTGACGGTCGTCGTCGCAGGCTCGCTCCCGGTCGCCGGGATCGGCCAGGCGGTCACCGTGAGCGGCCGCGCGACCGCGTGGGTCGAGCCGTGACGCCGACGCGGCGCCTCGACCTGCACGACGACCGCGGGGCCGGGACGGCGCTGCTCCTCGCGGTCGTGCTCGTCGCGCTGCTGACCGCCGCCGGGCTGGCGACGGTCGCGGCGGCCCATGCGGCGCGCGGACGAGCCCAGGCTGCGGCCGACCTGTCGGCGCTCGCCGCCGCGACGCACGTGCAGCGCGGGTACGACGACGCGGCGGCGTGCGCGCTCGCCGGCCGCGTCGCGGACCGCAACGGCGCGCGGCTGCTCGCGTGCGTCGTGAGCGGCGGGTCGGTCGTCGAGGTGTCGGTCGGCGCTCCGGCACCCGGCGCCACGGCGCGGGCACACGCACGGGCCGGTCCGCGGCCTGCGGGCTCGCAGCGCCCCGCCGCGAGCGCGGAGGCGAGCGTTCCACGCGTCCCACCCGGACGAGCGGTTGCCGGGACCCTCGGGTCCGAGCGCGGCGACCGTGACGTGGGCGACCGACGCTCAGGTGGCCGCGTGCCGCAGGACCGTGTCGAGGAGGCGGAGGGCGGCCGCCTTGTCGAGCGGGTGGTTGGCGTTGCCGCACTTGGGCGACTGCACGCACGCGGGACAGCCGGTCGCACAGCGGCACCCCGCGATCGCGTCGCGGGTCGCGGTGAGCCACGTCGCGCCCAGGTGGAACCCGCGTTCGGCGAAGCCCGCGCCGCCCGGGTGGGCGTCGTGCACGAAGACGGTGGCCTCGCCGGTGTCCGGGTGCAGCGCGGTGGACAGCCCGCCGAGGTCCCAGCGGTCGCACGTCGCGAGCAGGGGCAGCAGCCCGATGGAGGCGTGCTCGGCGGCGTGCAGCGCGCCCGGCAGCGCCTCGAGCGTCACGCCCGCCTCGTCGAGCACGGAGGCGGGGACGGTCCACCACACCGACGACGTGCGCAGCGTGCGCGGCGGCAGGTCGAGGTCCTCGTAGCCGAGCACGCGCAGGTCGGGCAGGTGCTTGCGGTGGAAGCCGAGCACCTGCGACGTCACGTCGACGGTGCCGAGGTACCACGCGACGGGACCCCAGGACCGCTCGTCGTGCACGTCGACGATCGCCGTGGTCGTCAGCCACTTGGCCCACGTCCCGAAGTCCACGTCGCGGCGCGTGGCGAGCGCGACGTCGTCGGCCTGGTGGAGCTCGTCGACGACGAACGTCGCGCCCTGGTGCACGTAGACCGCTCCGGGGTGCAGGGTCGCGTCGGCGGCTGCGGCGTCGACCGTGCCGAGCACGCGGCCGGTGTCGGTCTCGACCACGCGCACGGGGTTGCCGCCCGCGCCGCGCAGGTCCGTCAGTCGAGAGGCGGGTTCGGTGTGCGTCCAGTACCAGCCCGACGAGCGTCGGCGCAGCACCCCGTGCTCCACGAGGTCGTCGAGCACGGCCAGCGCGCGGTCGCCGAACAGGGGCAGCTCCTCGGCGCGCACGGGCCGCTCGGCGGCTGCCGCGCACAGGTGCGGGGCCAGCACGTACGGGTTGGTCGGGTCGAAAGCGGTGGCCTCGACCGCGGTGTCGAGCACCGCCTCGGGGTGGTGCACGAGGTAGGTGTCGAGCGGGTCCTCGCGCGCGACCAGAGCGACGAGCCCGTCGGCTCCCGCGCGCCCGGCACGGCCCGCCTGCTGCCAGAACGACACGCGCGTGCCCGGCCAGCCCGCGATGAGCACCGCGTCGAGACCCGAGATGTCGACGCCGAGCTCGAGCGCGTTCGTGGTGGCCAGCGCGCGCAACGAGCCGGACCGGATCGCCTGCTCGAGCGCTCGCCGTTCCTCCGGCAGGTACCCGCCGCGGTACGCCTGGACCGCCCCGCGCAGCGACGGGTCCACGTGCCCGACGTGCTCGCGCGTCGCGGTCGCGACCGACTCCGCGGCCCGGCGCGACCGCGTGAAGGCGAGCGTGCGACCGCCGTGCGCGACGAGGTCCGCCAGCAAGTCCGCGACCTCGGCGGTCGCGGTGCGACGAGGCCGGGTCTCGGGCTCGCCCGGGGTGGCCCACGGGTCCTCGTCGGGCAGGAGCGAGGCCCACGGGGTGCTCGCGTCGGGGCCGTACCCGGGCAGCTCGGGCGGCTCCCACAGCACGACGGTCTTGCGGCCCGCGGGGGAGGTGTCGTCGCTGACGGCCTCGACCTCGTCCGGGTCCACGCCCAGCAGCCGCGCCGCGCTGGCTGCCGGGTCGGCGGTGGTCGCGGAGGCCAGGACGAACGTCGGCGAGGCGCCGTACGCCGCGGCGAGGCGGCGCAGCCGGCGCAGGACCAGCGCGACGTGCGCGCCGAACACCCCGCGGAACGCATGGCACTCGTCGAGCACGACGTACCGCAGCGACGCGAGCAGACGCGACCAGCGCTCGTGCTGCGGCAGGAAGGAGAAGTGCAGGAAGTCGGGGTTGGTCAGGACCACGTCGGCGTGGTCCCGCACCCAGCGGCGCTCGTCGGTCGAGGTGTCGCCGTCGCACGTGGCCACCCGGACGTCGCGCACCTGGGCTGCGGTCAGGAGGCGCTCGAGCGCGGAGAGCTGGTCGGCCGCGAGCGCCTTGGTCGGGCACAGGTACAGGACGCTCGCGCGGCGGCGGGCGGACTCGATCCGCCCCGGGTCGAGCGACGCCTCGGCGGCCCGGCCCCGCACGGCGGACAGCGCGGGCAGCCAGTACGCGAGGGACTTGCCCGAGCCGGTCGAGGTCGCCAGCACGGTGTGCCGCCCGGACCAGGCGGCCTGCGCGGCCTGCACCTGGTGGCGCCACGGCGACTCGACGCCCAGCGCGCGGTACCCGCGCACGAGGTCGGTGTCGGCCCACGTCGGCCACGGCTCGCGCACGCCCTCGCGGGCGGGCAGGTGGCGCACGTGGGTCGCGCGCTCGGCTCGTCGTCCACCGGCGAGCAGCACGTCGAGCAGCTCGTCGGACTCCACACGACCATGCTCGCACCCGCACGAGGGTGCTCCGGCCGCAGCCACCGGGTGACCGTCGCGCGTCGCGGCGACCGTCGTCCGGCGGTGCCGACCCTCACCGGGTCGGCGGTCCAGGGACCCGGGGAGCCTCACCCGGCGACCGGGATCGGGAACATCACAGGGCGACAGGGTCGAGCTGGGTCGTGCCGCAGTCGCCGGCGAGGACGCGGCGCCGGTGCTCGCTCGGGCTGACGCCGCGCACGCGCGTGAACGCCGCGCTCAGCGCGTACGGCGAGCCGTAGCCGACGGCGCGTGCGACCGACGCGAGCGTCGCGTCCGGGTCGAGCAGCAGGTCCGCCGCGAGGTCGAGCCGCCAACCGGTCAGGTACGTCACGGGCGGCTCGCCGACGAGCGCGGTGAACCGCCGAGCGAACGCCGCGCGCGACAACCCGGCCTCACGGGCCAGGCCCTCGAGCGTCCACGGGTGCGCGGGGTCGTCGTGGACACGCCGCAGCACGGCCCCCACCACCGGGTCGCCGCCCGCGCGGTACCAGCCGGGCGCCCCCGGGTGCGCGAGCCGGCTGCGCAGGCAGGACAGGAGGATGAGGTCGAGCAGACGATCGCCCGCGGCGTCCTGGCCCGGCAGGTCCTGGGTGATCTCCCGGGCGAGCAGGTCGACGAGCACGGGGTCGACCTCGCCGCGGCGCACCACCGAGCGGGCGGGCAGCGTGCGCAGCACCCGGCGGCCCACGGCGCTGTCCGTCAGGTACGTCCCCGTGAGCAGGACCGTCTCGCCGTCGAGGTCGTTGCCCCACGTGCGTGCTCCGAGCTCGCGCATCCGCGACGGGACGCCCTCGACCGGGCGACACACGTCCGGCTCGGGGCCGATGACGATCTGCGGTGCCGTGGTCGGGGAGTCCGCGACGACGTACACGCCTCCGCCCCGCAGCACGGCCACGTCGCCGGGGCCCAGGTGCTCGCCGGGGTCGTCGGCCGTGGGTGCCGGCGGGCCGATCCACGCGGACCCGCGCAGCACCGGGACGAGCGTGAGCGGCGACTCGTCCTGGAGCCGGAGCGACCAGGGAGCGCGTAGATGCACCCGCAGGAGGAACGCGCCGCGCGCTCGCGGCCCGTCGAGCAGCCCACCGACGACGTCCATGGCCGGACCCTAGCGGTGAGACGGTCGCGTATGAAGATGCGTCTCTCGACCATGGAACGTCTCGCCGCCGCCCGGTTTGCTCGGAGTTGTGGCCACAGGGGCCACAGGACCGCGAGGAGAGTCACCATGACCCAGAACCGACCGGGGGCCCGCCCCGTCGCCGTGCTCGGCGGGACCGGCAAGACCGGCCGTCGCATCGTCGAGCGGCTGCAGGCCCGCGACCTGCCTGTGCGCGCCGCGGCGCGCGGGGGACCGCACCGCTTCGACTGGGCCGAGCCGACGACGTGGGCCCCGGTCCTCGACGGCGCGGGCGCGGTGTACGTGGCGTACGCGCCGGACCTCGCGATGCCCGGCGCGCCCGAGACGGTCGCCCGGCTCGCGGAACTGGCGCACGAGCTCGGCGTCGAGCGGCTCGTGCTGCTGTCCGGCCGTGGCGAGACCGAGGCGGAGCGGGCCGAGCGGCTCGTGCTCGAGGCCCACCCGGCGCGCACGGTGGTGCGCGCGGCGTTCTTCGCGCAGAACTTCACCGAGAACTTCCTCGCGCAGGGCATCGCGGACGGCGTCGTCGTGCTCCCCGACGGGACGGCGCCCGAGCCGTTCGTCGACCTCGAGGACGTCGCCGACGTCGCCGCGGTCGCGCTCACCTCCGACGCGCACGCCGGTCAGGTGCTCGAGCTCACCGGCCCGCGCGCGTTGACGTTCGCCGAGGCGGTGGGCGAGATCGCCGCCGTGACCGGGCAGCCGGTGCGGTTTCAGGGCGTCCCCGTCGAGGAGTACACCGCGGGCCTGACGGCCGCCGGCCTGCCGCGGGACCTCGTCGACCTGCTCGGCTACCTGTTCACCGAGATCCTCGACGGACGCGGTTCGCGGCCCACGGACGGGGTGCGAGACGTGCTCGGGCGCGACGCGCGCGACTTCCGCGAGTTCGTCGCACGGGACATGGTCCCCGCCGCGGTGACCGGCTGAACCGTCCGCTGGACCTGCTTGCCGACCCGCCCGTCGCCGGCCCCCACGGGCCCGACGGCGGGCGGTCAGCGGCGCAGGTCGCGCGTGCGCCACACCGTCGCGAGTGCCGGGTCCTCGGTCGGGTGCGGGTCGACGCGCAGCACCTCGAAGCCCTCGCGCTCGTAGAACGTCGCCGCGCGCGTGTTCGCGGCGACGTGCTCGACGAGCAGGCGCGGCGTCCCGGCGGGCAGGCGCGCCACGAGGGCGTCGAGCAGGCGCGGTCCGAGCCCGGTGCCGCGCGCCTCCGGGGCGACGTAGAGCTTGTAGACGACGTGCTCGTCCCCGGCGCGACCGCGCTGCGCGACACCGACGATGCTCGTGGACGCCTCCGCGACGACGACGGTGCCCGCCTCGACCGCCGAGGTCACGTACTCGCGGTTCCACCAGCGCCGCACCTGCGCGTCGGCGGCTTCGTCGCCGATGAGGGGCGCGTAGTGCGCGCGCACGTGCGCCTCGCCGAACGCGCAGATCCCGGCGACGTCTGGCGCGACGGCGTCCCGGATCTGCGCGGTGCTGCTCTCGTGCGGCATGGTGCTCCCTCCGGTGTGCCCGGCGACCGTGCCCGGCGACCGTGCCCGGCGACCGTGCGGTGGGCCGGGGCGAGGGTCCCGGTGGCAGGGTGGTGCCGTGGACCTGAACTGCGACCTGGGCGAAGGCTACGACGCGTGGGAGCCGGGCGTCGTGGGCATCGACGAGGCGCTGCTCGGGGTGGTGACGAGCGCGAACCTGGCGTGCGGTGGCCACGCGGGCGACGAGCGGACGATGGCTGCGGTCGCCCGGGTCGCCGCCGACCGGCGCGTGGCGCTCGGGGCGCACGTGTCGTACGTGGACCGTGAGCACTTCGGCCGCCGGTTCCTCGACGTCCCGCCCGACGAGCTGCGCGCGCAGGTCGCCGCGCAGCTCGCGCTCGTCGTCGCCGCGGCGGTCGCCCACGGTACGCGGGTGTCGTACGTGAAGCCGCACGGCGCGCTCTACAACGCGCTGGTGCACCACGAGCAGCACGCGGCGGCGGTGCTCGACGCGACGGGGGACCTGCCCGTGGTGGGGCTGCCGGGGTCGGCGGTGCTCGACGCGGCGCGGCGGCGTGGCGTGCGGGGTGTCGCCGAGGCGTTCGCCGACCGCGGCTACCTCGCCGACGGCACGCTCGTGCCGCGCGGGCAGGACGGCGCGCTGGTCACGGACCCCGCCGAGGTCGCCGCTCGGGTGGTGCGCGTCGCCACGCACGGCGTGGTGCGCGCGGTCGACGGCAGCGACGTCCGGCTCGACGTCGAGACGATGTGCGTCCACTCGGACACCCCGGGCGCGGTGCTGCTCGCGCGGGACGTGCGCGCCGCGCTCGAGCGGGCCGGCGTGCCGCTCGCGCCGTTCGCGTCCGGTGTCGTCGCAGACGCGTGACGGGACACGGGACGGCACGCGTGACGCCACATCACGACGACGAGCGCTCGGCACCCGCCGTGGAGCGCGCGGGCCGTGAGCCGGCACGGGTGGGGGTCCGGGTCGTGCGGTTCGGCGACGCGGCGCTGCTCGTCGAGCTCGATGACCTCGCGGCGGTGCGCCGTGTCGACGACGCGCTGCGCGCCGCCCGGGCGGCGGCCCGTCGGGCCGAGCACGAGGGCGCGCCGCCGACCCGGCGGGCGCAGGACGACGAGCGCGTGACGCGCGATGCCGCCGCCGACGGACGTGTGCTCTGGTCGGTGGTCGAGGACCAGGTGCCGGCCGCCGAGACGGTGCTGCTGCGGGTGCGGCCCGGGACGGACCTGCGCGCGCTGGCCCGCCGGGTCCGGGAGGTGGCGCAGCGCGCGTCGGGCGCGGCCGACGAGCCCGCGGTCGAACGCCCGCTCGTCGTGCTGCCCGTGACCTACGACGGACCGGACCTCCGCGAGGTCGCGGCCCTCACCGGGCTGAGCGTCGAGGAGGTGGTCGCGCGCCACGTGGGTGCCACCTACACGGTGGCGTTCGGCGGCTTCATGCCGGGCTTCGCGTACCTCGTCGGGCTCGACCCGGCGCTCGTCGTCCCCCGCCTGGCGACCCCGCGGCCGCGCGTTCCCGCGGGGTCGGTCGCCGTCGCGGACCGCTTCACAGCGGTGTACCCGGCCTCGACGCCGGGCGGCTGGCGGCTGCTCGGGACGTGCCCGACCCGGCTGTTCGACGTGTCGCGCGACGAGCCGGCGCTGCTGACGCCCGGCACGAGGGTGCGGTTCGAGGTGGCGCGATGACGGGGTCTTCGCGCGCGGTCGAGGTGCTCGACCCGGGGCTGACCACGCTCGTCCAGGACGCCGGACGGCCCGGATGGGCGCACGTGGGTGTCGGGCGCTCGGGGGCGGCGGACGTCGGGGCGTGGCGTGCCGCGAACCGGGCGGTGGGGAACGACGAGGACGCCGCCGCGCTCGAGGTGCTGATGGGCGGGCTGCGGCTGCGGGCGCTCGCCGAGGTGGAGGTCGCCGTCGCGGGTGCGCGCGTCGCCGTCACGGTCGACGGCGCCGAGCCGAGCCCCGGGGCAGCGCGCCAGACGGGCGCCGCGACGACCCTGCGCCTGAGTGTCGGGAACGTGCTCGTGCTCGGCCGGCCCGAGCGCGGCCTGCGGACGTACGTCGCCGTGCGCGGCGGGATCGACGTGCCGCCCGTGCTCGGGTCGCGTGCCGGTGACCGGCTCGGCGGGATCGGTCCGGCCCCGCTCGCGGCGGGCGACGTGCTCCTGGTCGGCGACGCCCACGCGCCTCGCGGCGACCGGCTCCCCGACGGCTCACCGCCGGACGACCCGGCACTCGACGACGCGGTGCTGCGCGTCGAACCCGGTCCGCACGCGCACTGGTTCGAGCCGCGGTGGCCCGGCGTGCTGTGCGCGCCCGAGGGGTTCGTCGTCGCACCCTCGTCGGACCGGGTCGCGGTACGCCTGGAGGGACCCCCGATCCTGCGGACGCCCCGGGCGCAGGGACGCGAGCTCGCCCCGATCGGGCTGGTGCCGGGCGCGGTGCAGGTCCCGCCCGACGGCCGCCCGGTGGTGTTCGGCGTGGACCACCCGGTGACGGGTGGCTACCCGGTGCTCGCGGTCGTGCGGTCGTCGGACCTGGACCTGCTCGCACAGGTCCGCCCGGGCGACGTGGTGCGCCTCGCACTCGCGCTCCCGCGGGTGCGCTGACCCCGCGGCGCGGCCGTCGCGATGGGGCCCGGTAGCGACACGCCGTGGCGTCCGGGTGAACCTCGTGGAGCGACACGCCGTGTCTTCGCGACGAGTGCGCGCGCGCCACCTGCGTGCGCCCGTCCCGGCGGGACCTTGGTCCCGAGCCGGGTCCACCGACGGGCATAGAAATTCCCACATCTTGTGAGCGTCCGCGACGCCGACCACTACATGTGGGGGTCGCGGTGAGACCCTGGATCCGACGTCGAAGGAGCGCACCCGCCATGTCCGAGCCCGCCGCGCAGGCCCCCACCACGAGCCCGACCGCGCCCGTCACCGTTGACGTCGCGTCGTCGATCGACGAGTACCTGGACCGCAGCGACTGGCGCGTCAACGCCAACGCGAACCAGGGCTACTCGCTGGGTGGCCTGATCCTCAACACGGCGGGCAAGGTCGTCGCGAACTACTGGCTCTCGCAGGTCTACCCGGCGGCGGTGGGCGAGGCGCACCGCCAGGGCGACATGCACATCCACGACCTCGACATGCTGTCCGGCTACTGCGCCGGCTGGAGCCTGCGCACGCTGCTGCAGGAGGGCCTCGGCGGGATCCCGGGCAAGGTCGACGCGCGTCCGGCCAAGCACTTCTCCGCGGCGATCGGCCAGATCGTCAACTTCCTCGGCACCATGCAGAACGAGTGGGCCGGTGCGCAGGCGTTCAGCAGCTTCGACACGTACATGGCGCCGTACGTGCGTACGGACGCCCTGACGTACGAGCAGGTCAAGCAGGGCATCCAGGAGCTCGTCTACAACCTCAACGTGCCGAGCCGGTGGGGCACGCAGACGCCGTTCACGAACCTCACGTTCGACTGGGTCTGCCCGGACGACCTCAAGGACCAGGTCCCGATGGTCGGCGACGAGCCGTGCGACTTCACGTACGGCGACCTGCAGCCGGAGATGGACATCATCAACCGCGCGTACATCGAGATCATGACCGAGGGCGACGCCACGGGCCGCGTCTTCACGTTCCCGATCCCGACGTACAACATCACGCAGGACTTCGACTGGCACAGCGCCAACGCGGACGCGCTGTTCGCGATGACCGCGAAGTACGGCCTGCCGTACTTCCAGAACTTCATCAACTCCGAGATGAAGCCCGGCGACGTCCGCTCGATGTGCTGCCGCCTGCAGCTGGACCTGCGCGAGCTGCTCAAGCGCGGCAACGGGCTGTTCGGCTCGGCCGAGCAGACCGGTTCGATCGGCGTCGTCACGGTCAACTGCGCGCGCCTGGGGTACGTGCACGCGGGCGACGAGCAGGCGCTGCTGGCCCGTCTCGACGAGCTGCTCGGGCTCGCGCGCACGAGCCTCGAGCTCAAGCGTGACGTGATCGGCAACCTCATCGAGCAGGGCCTGTTCCCGTACACGAAGCGCTACCTGGCCAACCTCGACAACCACTTCTCGACGATCGGCGTCAACGGCCTCAACGAGATGATCCGCAACTTCACCGGCGACGAGTACGACATCACCGACCCGCGCGGGCACCAGATGGCCGTGCGCCTGCTCGACCACGTGCGCGCGCGGATGGTCGAGTTCCAGGAGGAGACCGGCCACCTCTACAACCTCGAGGCGACGCCCGCGGAGGGGACCACGTACCGGTTCGCCAAGGAGGACCGCGCGCGCTTCCCCGAGATCCTGCAGGCCGGCACGGACGCCAACCCGTACTACACCAACTCGTCGCAGCTCCCCGTGGGCTTCACCGACGACCCGTTCGAGGCGCTCGAGCGGCAGGACGAGCTGCAGACGAAGTACACGGGCGGCACGGTCCTGCACCTGTACATGTCGGAGAAGCTGTCGACGCCCGACGCCGCGCGCGAGCTGGTCCGCCGTTCGCTGTCCCGCTTCCGCCTGCCGTACCTGACGGTCACGCCGACGTTCTCGATCTGCCCGAACCACGGCTACCTCGCGGGCGAGCACCAGGAGTGCCCCAAGTGCGCCGAGGTCGGCCGCATGCAGGAGTGCGAGGTCTGGACGCGCGTCATGGGCTACCACCGCCCCGTCTCGTCGTTCAACGTCGGCAAGAAGGGCGAGCACGCGGAGCGCACGCACTTCCGCGAGTCCGTGGCGGCGCTCGCGTGACAGTCGCGTCGGTGGGGCAGCGCCCCTCGTCGTCCGACGACGAGGGGGCGCTGCCCCCTGCACGCGGCACCACCGCCGCGCCCGGGGCAGCGGGCCGGGCGGCCCGTGGCCCCGGCGTCGGCGGCCCGCTCGTGCCGGGGGTGGGCCCAGCGGCCGCGCTCACGCTCGGCGGGCGCTCGGAGGCGTGCGCGGGCGATCTGGTGATCGCCGGGCTGACGCGCATGTCGTCGTGCGACTGGCCGGGCCGGCTCGTCGCGACCGTCTTCCTGCAGGGCTGCCCGTGGCGCTGCACGTACTGCCACAACCACGCGATCCTCGACCCGCGAGCGCCGGGTCAGGTCCCGTGGCGCGAGGTGCGCGAGCTCCTCACTCGTCGTGCCGGGCTCCTCGACGGGGTCGTGTTCTCCGGCGGCGAGCCGACGCGGCAGACCGCGCTCGTCGACGCGATGCGTGAGGTCCGTGACCGCGGGTTCGGCGTCGGTCTGCACACCGGCGGCGCGTACCCGCGCAAGCTCGAGGCGCTGCTGCCGCTCGTCGACTGGATCGGGTTCGACGTCAAGGCCCCGCGGCACCTGTACCGCGCGATCACGCGCGTCGGCGGCGAGACCACGGCCGCCGACCAGGCGTTCGCGAGCCTGCGCATGGTCCTCGACTCGGGCGTCGACGTGCAGGTCCGCACCACCGTGGACCCCACCGTGCTGTCCGACGACGACGTCCGCGCCCTCACCGCGACGCTCCACGACCTCGGCGTGGAGGACCACGTCCTCCAGGAGGTCCGCCCGGACGGCACCACCACGGAGTACCAGCAAGCCCTGGCCGCCACCCGCCGCCCCTCCTGACCCCCCCACCCGGTCCGACGAGACCCGCGCCGGTGGGGGTAAACACCTGGGTGGGTTGCGGCAGTCTCCTGGGTATGGGCACAGACGCGCCGACGAGCGCCGGGCGGGGCGACGCGCGTCGCGATGCAGCCGACGCCCGAGAGCTCGGCAGTCTCGTACGAGCGCGGCAGTCCGGGGTGCCGACCTCGCGCGCGAGTGCCGAGCTCGTCGGGGATGCGTCGGGTGAGCGGGGGACGCACGTCGGGGATGCGTCGGGTGAGCGGGGGACGCACGACGAGGTGGCGCAGTTCGTCGGTGAGCATCGGCGTGCGCTGCTGCGCGTGGCGCTCGGCATGTGCCGCGAGGCCGCCGCAGCCGAGGACCTGGTGCAGGACACCGCGGTGCGCCTGCTCGTGCACTGGGACAAGGTGCGCACCGCGCGGGTCCCGTTCGCCTACGCGCGCACCGTGCTCGTGCGGCTCTACCTCGACCAGGTGCGCGGCCGGGAGGCGGCAGTGGTCGCCTCGGGCGGTCGCGAGCCGGTCGCGCCCGACGAGTACGCGTACGTCGAGTCGGTCGACGCGGCCGTCTCGATGATCGCCGGCCTGCCGCCCCGCGCCCGCGCGGTCCTCACGCTCCGCTACATCGAGGACCTGGACGACCGCGAGATCGCCCGCGTCCTGGGCATGTCCCGCAGCACCGTGCGCGTGACCGCGCACCAGGCCTTGCGCCGCCTGTCCGTCGCCGACCCGAGGAGGTCGTGATGAGCGTCAAGATCACCGAGAAGGACTTCGCGGCGGCGTTCCGTGCGCAGGTCGACGCGGAGGCCGACGACCTTCTCGTGCGCGCCGCCGCCGGGACGAGCCCGCAGCACGTGCCGGCGGCGAACCCCGAGCCGGGGCGAGCGGACCCCGCACCGGCGCGAGCGCGCTCGGCCGACGAGGTCCCGCGGCGCCGGTCAGGGCGCCTGACGGTCGTCACAGCGCCAACGCCGGGGCCGGACGGGCTCGTCGGGCGCCGGCGGCACGGGCGGGCTGTCGCCCTGACAGCCGCCGTAGCCGTGACCGTCGTCGGCGGTGTGGCCGCACTGCTCGTCGGACCGCTCACCGACGACGGACCGGACCCGGGTGCGGCACCGGTCTCGGCCGTGAGCATCGTCCGGGACGCGGTCGCGGACGGGCCGGTCGTCGTGGGACGGCTCGGGGTGCTCGACGGGTGCCTGGCGATCTCGCCGGACACGCTCGTGGCCGTGAACCCGCCGATGTGGCAGTGGGACGCGCTGCGGGGTGCGCTGACGTGGATCGCCAGCTCGAGCAGCGAGCCGTTCCGGATCGGCGACGACCTGCGCGTCGCGGGCACACTCGTGCCTGCGAGCCAGCTCCGGGCCGACGGCGTCGAGCTCCCGACGTCGTGCGCAGACTTCGCGGGCGACGTGCTGCTCCTCGGCTCGCCCGTGCCGCGTACGGACGACGCACCCGCCCTCCCGCGCCTGGGGACCGGAGAGACGTCGTCGGCGCAGGGGTAGCGCCGCGCCCGGCGACGGACCGAAGCCGATCCCGGAGCGGCCTCGCCACGGGCGTGAGCGCGGTGGCCGGTCAAGCGTCGCTGGACGTGGCCTGCGGAGCGGGCTGGCGCCCGGGCGCTTGGCCGTCGCCGGGACGCTCACCGCTCGACATGCCGCCGCCAGGAGCTCCGGGGCCGGCCATGCCTGCCGCGACCTCGCCCGCGGTGCCCGTGCCGGCGGTCGTCGTCCCGGCCGTGCCGCCGCGGCTGAGGGGCCCGGCGACCGCGTCGCCTGCGGTCCCGCTCAGGACCGCGGTGTACGTCGCGCCGTCGACCACGTCGGGGGACGAGTACACGACCGACGAGAACGGCTTGACCGCGGTGAACGAGGCGAGGACGTCGCCGTCGGACGAGACGACCTGCACGACGTCCCCGGCCGCGCCCTGCTGCGACAGCGTGATCCCGACGAACGACTGCGTGCCGCCCGACGGCGTCTGCGCCATGCCCGAGGACCCGACGGCGATGAGCTCGCCGCCCGTGATCTCGAACGTCCCGGCGTAGTCGAGCGAGCCGTTGCCGTCGTTCGTCGGGCCGGACACGACGACCGTCCCGCCGGTCATGGTCAGGTTCCCGTTGGAGTCCAGGCCGTCGCCCTGGGCGTCGACGACGAGCGTGCCGCCCGCGATGATGACGGACACGTTCTCGTCGGCCGCCTCCATGCCGCCCCCGCCGCCGCCGAAGCCGCCGCCCTGCTGGGCCTGGTCGCCGGTCGCGGTCTCGTCGGCGGAGCCGTCGGCGGTCGAGCCGTTGAGCCCGTCGTCGCTGGTGACGAGCGTGATGGTGCCGTCCAGGATCGTGATCTCCTGGGCCTCGAGCCCCTCGACGGCCTGCGTCACGTCGAGCGTCCCGCCCGCGACCTGCAGCGCGTACTCGCCGTGCACGGCGTCGTCACCAGATGCGAGCGTCAGCGCCCCGCCCGTGATCGAGACGACCGCGTCGGAGTGGATCGCGTCGTCGGCCGCATCGACCGCCAGCGTGCCTCCGCCGACGACGACCGCGGCGTCGCCGACGAGGCCCTGGGGGGAGGCGTCGTCGGCCACGGTCGCGTCCGCGCCGCCGCCCGTGGTGACGTCCAGGGTGCCGCCTGCGACGAGCACGTCGGTCGCCGCGGTCAGGCCGTCGTCGCCCGCGGTGAGGTCGATCGTGCCGTCGTTCACCAGCACGTACCCGAGTGTCGCGTCCTCGTCGTCGTCGGACTTCAGCGCGTCGCCGCCCGCCGTGACGGTGAGCGTGCCGCCCTCGACGACGAGGTAGTCCTTGCCGCGGATCCCGTCGTCGACCGCGTCGACCGTGAGCGTGCCGGACGCGACGACCAGGCCGTCCTTCCCGACGATCCCGTCGTTGCCGTTCCCCGTGACGTCCAGCGAGCCGTCGCCGGTGATCGTCAGGTCGCCCGCGCTGAACAGCGCGCCGCTCGCCTCGTCGTCGTCCGCGTAGGCGGAGGTGTCGGTCAGGCCGTTGTCGCTGCCGTCGGCGAGCACGACGTGCACGTCGTCGGCCTCGAGCACCTGCAGCGGTGAGGTGGTCGAGCTCGTCAGGTCGACGCCGTCGAGGACGAGCGTCACGTCCTGGTCGGGGGCCGTGACGACGACCTGCCCGTCGGCCAGCGTCCCGGACAGCCGGTAGGTGCCGCCCGCGGAGATCGTCACGGTGTCACCGTCGACGCTCACGGCGTCCGACGAGGACGACGACGATCCGTCGGCGAGCGTCACGTCGACCGCCGTGGACTCGTCGTAGGACGCGTCGACCTCGTGCGGTGCGGTGTTCTGGGCCATCGCGGACTCGACCGTCAGGTCCGCGTCGGTGGACGCCGGGATGGTCGTGCCGGTGCCGGTGCCGGTGTCGGCGGTGGTCGAGGTCGGGGACGTCGACGACGAGTCGTCCTGCGCCGTGCACCCGGCCAGGATCAGGGCGACGACGGTCGCGGGGACGGCCGCGCGGATCGCGGCTCGCTTCAGGGGTGTGCGCATGGGGTCCTCCTCGGACTCAGGCGTGGTCGTGGGCTCGGGCGGGTTCGGGGGCCGGCTCAGACGCCAGCGGTCAGGCGCTCGTACGGCTCGATGTGCCGGTCGAGCACGCGGCGCCAGGGGGTCAGCGGGAGCTCGGGGTGCAGCACGGCCATCCCCGTCCCGTACTTGGAGATGCGGACGGGCCGGTGGCCGTGGCGCCACAACAGCCGGTCGGTGACCGACGGCGACGCGCCGGTCTTGGTCTCGATCACGACCAGCGGGCCGAGCGGGCGTTCGTCGCCGGTCTCGACGTCGACCCACACCAGGTCGGTGTCGATCGTCGTGCGGGCGATCGCGCCGGGTCGGCCGCCGTCGACGAGCAACGTGGTGCGGCGGTAGCGGTTCGCGAGCGTGGGGCGCAGCGGGCCGTCGAGCGGCCGGGCCGGGCCGAGCGTGCTCGTCGTGAACCGCCGGGCGTCGTCGGTGAGCTCGTGCGCGGCGCCGTCGTGCGGCTGGCGGAGCTTGACGGTCGAGCCGCGTGCGCCGCGGGTCTTGACCTCGACGAAGCAGTCGCCCGAGTCCGCGTACGTGCGGGTGCGGACCTTGTACCGGCCTCGCCGACGGTGCGCCGCGCCCAGGTAGCTCGCGAGCGCGGGAGTGTCGAAGTACACCGACGCGTACTGCGACGTGCGGCGACCCTCGATCTCGAGCACCCGTGCGCCGTCGGTCAGGGGGAGCGTCGCCAGCGCGACCGCGGGGAGCACGTACTTGCGGTCGACGCGGGTCAGGAGCCCTGCGCCGGCCTCGTCGAGGTCCGCGAGCCCGACTGCGGTGAGCGTCGCGAGGCGCCGCTCGAGGTCCGCCGCGCTCACCGCAGCGGCTCCGGCTGCACGCTGCCGGCCCGCTCGTACCCCGCTTGGTACCCCGCCCCCTGAGGCTCGGCGTGCGGGTAGCCGGTGACGCCCGTCGCGCCCATGGGCTCGTCCGACGAGAACGGCAGCGTGCCCGCCGAGTAGCGCACGTCGACCGTCGTCGTGTCGTTGACCAGGTCGAGCCGCTGCACGGTCGCGGAGTGCACCCGCCCGCCGAGCAGCCGTTCGAGGTGGGCGACGAGCGCGGTCTCGTCGGCGATCGCGCGGTCCACCACGACGATCTGCTGTCGCAGCCGGTGCAGCAGGCGCGGGCTGTCCGCGAACGCGACGACCGCCACGATCGCCGCCATGAGCCCGACCCCGAGGCCGATCGACGTCGTGCCGAGCCCGCCGATCAACCCGAGCGCGAGCGCCGCGAAGTAGTAGGCGACCTCGTGCTGCGCGAGCTCGGTGGACCGCAGCCGGATGATCGACAGCACGCCGAACAGCCCGAGCCCGAGCCCCGCAGCGATCGTGCTCTGCGCGAGCGCCGCCGACACCGCGAGCACCCCGACGTTCACCGCGAGGAACGCCACGACGAGGTCGCGGCGCCGGTGCCGGGGCAGGTAGACGGCGAACGTGAGGACGAGGATCGCGACGAGATCGGCCGCGTAGAGGGCGTAGGGCGACACGTGGTGCTCCAGAGGTCGGGGCTGGGAACGACCTCGATTCAGCCAGCCTGACCTGGGCGAACACTGGGCGCCGGCTGGACCCCGGGTCCGAGTTCGTTGACCCTGCGTTCACGCCGACGCGGCTCAGCGGGTGAGCGTGAGGTGGGAGCTCGACATGAGCGGGCACCGGCGAGGGCGGCACTCCGGCGCGAGATCGGCAGTCCGGAGTGCCGACCTCGCGCAGGACTGCCGACCTCGCCGCCGCCGACCGCGCAGGGCTGGTCGACGTGGGAGTGCGGGTTCGCCTTCGACGAGGTCAGGGCGTGGCGAGCTCCACCGGGACGGGGCCGGCGACGAGAGTGCTCGGGGTGCCGTCAACGGTCACGCCCAGGGCCGCCCAGGTGTCGTAGGTCCCGGTGCTCAGCGGCCCGTCGCACCCCTCAGGGTCGCTGTAGGTGGTGCTGAACGTCGTGGACTCGCCCGGCTGGAGCGTCGTCGTGGTCGCGTCGTACATCGCGGTCAGGCCCATGCCCACCACCTGCTCGCCGTCCGAGAGCCCGGCACTCAGATGATCGGGCAGGAGAGTGACCGGGACGTCCCCGCTGTTCGTCACCGTGACGGAGAGCGCGCCGTCGGCCGGCGCCGCGGTCGCCTCGACGGCCAGCGGCGACTCCTGCGTGATCGCGGCCCACTGCGCGAGCTCGTCGGCGGAGGTGCCGCACGTCATCTCGAGCAGCCCCGGCATCTGGTCGTCGACGACCGCGTCGCCGGTGACCTGCAGCGGCCACGGCCCGGCCGCGGCGGACCAGTCGTCGGCGTCGGTCTCCCGCGCGCCGTCGGGACCCAGCGGCGTGAACGTCGACAGCGCCCAGATCTCGTAGTCGCCCGGCTCGAGCGGCGTGGTGTCGTCGGTGCAGCTCAGCAGGAGCGTCCCGGCGTCGAGCGGCGTCGACGCACCCGGGTCGAGCGAGAGGTCGATGCCGATGGCCTCGATGGGGCCGGGGCCGCCGACGACGACACCCTCCCGCACCAGGACGACCTCGGGGTAGCCGGTCCGGGCGTCGATGTGCGCGGGGCCGTCGTTGGTGACCGCGAGCTGCAACGACAGGTTCTTGCCGGACGCAGCGGTGCGCGGCACCGACCTCGCGCTGAGCAGCAGCGGCGCCGGGTTGGTCTGCGGGTCGGCGAGGTCCCGCAGCTCGTCGTCGGTGGCGCCGCAGGTCGTCGGGCCGGCGAGCGGCGTGCTGCTCCCGGCGGGGACGACGACCTGGAGCGGCTCGCTGGTCGAACGGGCGTCGTACGAGTCGCCCGGCACGTCGGAGCCGCGGGCCGCGAGGCCAAAGCGGATCGTCGAGGTCGCCACCAGCTCGTACGTGCCCGCGTCGAGGACGGCGTCCTCGCCGGTCTCGCACGAGACGAAGGTGCCCGCCAGGTCGACGTCCAGGGGGAACGGCTGCGGCTGCATGTCGACGGCGACGCTCCGGGCCTCCTCGAGCGACATGTCGTACGAGCCGTCGAGCACGGCGACCACCGCACCGTCGCGCACCAGCACGACGGACGTCGCGATCGAGCCACCCAGCGGGGTGCCGACGTAGTCGGCGGCCTGCATGTCCGCGGACGTGCTCACGGCCATGGCCCACCGCCCCTGCCGTGCGGGCTGGAGCGTGCCGGGGACGACCCTGGTCTCGACGACCCATCCGCCGTCCCCACCGTCGGCACCGACGACCCCGTCGCCCGCACGGATCTGTGCCGGCGACACGCTGCACTGCGCGGGCGCGTCCGCGTCCGCGGCGAGCCGCAGTCCGCCGTCGCCGTCCGCGAGGCGCGGCACGGCGACCGCGACGCCCGCGACGACGAGCGCGAGCGCACCGGCCGCGGCGGCCGTGCGACCGGCCCGACGACGCCGTGCGCGCGTGCGCACCAGCTCGACGGGGACCTCGTAGGCGCGGGCCGCGGCAGAGTGCTCGGCGGCCGACAGCGCGTCGGACAGCGGGTTGCGGGGCTGGTCGTGGTGCTCGGTCATGGCCGGGTCCTCCCGGAGGTGAGTGGCACCGTCTCGTCGTCCGGGAGCGGACCGAGCAGCGCCTCGAGCTTGTGACCGGCGGTGGACAGGTACCTCTTGACGGTGCCGACGGCCAGGCCCATGCGGGCCGCGACCTCCGGCACGGTGAGGTCCTCGCACCAACGCAGGACGGCGGCGGCGCGCTCCTGCGGCGCGAGCGTCGCCAGGGCGGCGCGCACGTCGAGCACGGCTCCCACCGCGGGTGCGGGGTCGCGGGCGGGCTCGTCGTGCCGGCCCAGCAGGTGCCGGACGCCCGACCACCGCTGCCGCCGACGCGCGTCGTCCAGGAACGTCGACAGGATCGCGCGCCGCACGTACGCCTCGGCGGAGTCGGGCGTGAACCCGACCCGTCGCCGCGCGAACGTGCGCACGAGCGCCTCCTGCACGAGGTCCTCGGCCGCGTGCGCCTGACCCGTCAGCAGGTAGGCGTAGCCGAACAGCGCCCGCCCGCGTTCGCGGGCCAGCGTCGCCAGCACGTCGTCGTCGCCCACGTCCCCCTCGATCCGGTCACGAGGCCGGCGGTGCGCCGTCCTCACCAGCCCAGACGACGAACCCTCGCGAACCGTTGTAGTGCATGGCAAGGCTCACCCGGTCGACGTCGCCATCAGCGCGACGAGCCGAGCCGCTTCGTCGTTCCCGCACCGGTTCGTCGGGTCGCACCGACGAACCGGTGCCGGACCGACGAAGCCAGCCGCCGGGACGACGAACCGGCGCGACGCACCGGCACGGGGTGGGTCAGCCGGCGAGCGTGATCGGCAGGGGTGCGCTGCGGGTCAGCAGGACGCGCTCCTGGGAGGAGGCCGTGAACCGGGAGCCGTCGGGCTGGACCAGGGCCGGGTCGAGGACCAGGTACAGCACGGTCAGCTCGTAGTCGCCCGGAGGCAGCGGCTCGCCGTCGCACGTGGCCGACGCGTCGCCGGGCGACGCCAGGGTCACGTCCATCGGGACCGGCAGCCCCGTCGGCAGCACCACGTGCTCGAGGCCCGCGTCGCCGGGGCCGAGCTCGGAGCCTGCGACCACGACGCCGTCGCGCAGCAGCCAGTACGTCGCGTACGCGCGCGCGGTGCCGCTCAGGACGCCCGGGCCGGTGTAGGTCACGGTCACGGGCAGGTGCCAGCCGTCGGGCGACGGCGTGACGCCGTCTGCGGGCAGCGTCGCGTCGATCTCGACGGGCGAGCCCTCGGGCCACTGCGGTGCGCTCTGCCCGCACACGGTCTCCATCCACCCGAGCGCCGGCAGCGCGGGGTCGGCGGTCGAAGCCGGCAGGGGTGTCACCTCGTCGGCGGTCCCGACGATCTCGAGCGGCCCGACGAGCTCGGTGTGCGTCTCGCCGCGGGCCTCGCCGCCGACGCGCGTGGAGACGAACAGCTCGTACGTCCCGGCGGGCAGAGGGGCCCCGGCCGACGACCCCGCGCCGTCGTCGCACACCGCGGCGGGAGCCCAGGCGGCGACGAGGGTGGCGGTGCTCGCGTCGCCGAGCGCCGGGGCGTCGGCGGTCGCGACGACCACGCCGTCGCGCGCCAGCGCGAGCGTCAGACGGTCCAGCCGGGCGCCCTCGAGGTCGAGGTGCACCGACGTGAGCGTGCGCGCCGCGGACCCCGAGCGCACCTCGTCGTCGAGGAGGGAGGTGCTGACGGTCGCCGAGGGAGCGCTGAGGCGGTCCACGAGGTGCTGCGTGTCGTAGCCGCACAGGTCGCCGGGGGCGCGCGGGGTGCTCCGCGGCGCCGGCAGGACGACCGGTGCGGCGCTCGCGCCGTGCGTGCTCGCACCGTCCGTCGACGATCCGGCCGTGGCGGTCGGCGTGACCTGGCCGGGGACCACCTGGGGCTGGCGCAGGCCGACGGCGAGCGTCGAGCCGCCGACCCAGATCCCCACCGCCGCGACCGCGGCGACGCCGCTGAGCGCGAGCGTGCGGCGCCGACGACGCCCGCGCACGCGGGACAGGACGACGTCGAGGTCCTCGAGCGGGCGCTGGGCGCGCGGGTCGTCGCCGAGGTCGTGCAGGCGGTCGCGGAACTCGGTCATCGGGCACCTCCGTCGGGCCGCGTGGACGGGCTCGGTCGAGAGTCGGGTCGAGGGCCGGTCCGCGCCCTCGTCGGTGGACCGGGGGTCGGGTCGGCGGGGGGACCGCCGCCGAGGCCCGGCGTCGGCCCTGCCGCAGTCGTGCGGTGCGCGACGACCGGGGCCACCTCGTCGTCGGCGTCGAGCGGGCCGAGCTCGTCCTCGAGCTGGCGCAGCGCGTCGTGCAGGTAGCGCTTCGCGGTGCCGACGGCCACGCCCAGGCGCGCCGCGACCTCGGGGACGGTCAGGTCGTCGTAGTAGCGCAGCACCACGGCGGCGCGGTGCTGCCGGCCGAGGCCGTCGAGCGCGCGGCCCAGGTCGAGCCGGTCGTCGCTCTCGCCCGCGCCGGCGGCCTCGTCGGGCGTGGCGACGACGTGCCGCACGCGGTCGAACCGCGCCGACGAGCGCCGCTCGTCGAGGAACACCGTGAGCACCGCGCGCCGCACGTACGCCTCGGCGGAGTCGGGCGTGAAGCCGCGGCGCAGGCGCCCGAACACGCGCACGAGCGCGTCCTGCACCACGTCCTGCGCGGCGACGTGGTCGCCGCACAGCAGGTGGGCGTAGCCGACGAGCGCCGGACCTCGCCGGTGCACGAGATCGGCCAGCAGCCGGTCGGCGTCGTCGTTGCGCACCCGCGCTCCCTCGTCGTGCAAGTCGTCGTGCTCGTCGTCCTGACATCTTCTCGACGTCCGCCGACCTCGGAATCGTTGCAGCGCACAGCGGTGCTGTCCGGCCGGTCGTCACGCCAGGTCCGGACACCGGTTACCCGCCGGTCACGTCTGGGACCTTGGGCCTGGCTAGACTTCCCCGATCGCGCGGCAACGAGGCCGTGCGCGAGGACGTGCAGGGGGTGCGTCCGAGGGTCCGAGGAGGGTGCATGGTCGAGCTCGGTTCCACGAGCCTGACGATCGTCGGGGTCATCGCTGGTCTGGCGGTCGCCTCGCTCGTCGTCGCGGCGGTGCTGCGGCGTCAGGTGCTGGCGGCAGGCGATGGCACGACGTCGATGCAAGACATCGCCAAGGCGGTGCAGGAGGGCGCGTCCGCGTACCTCAACCGGCAGTTCCGCACGCTCGCGCTGTTCGCGGTCGTCGTCTGTGCGCTGCTGTTCCTGCTGCCGGGAGACGGCGGCGTGAAGCTCGGACGTTCGGTGTTCTTCCTGGTGGGCGCCGCCTTCTCGGCGGCGATCGGCTTCCTGGGCATGTGGCTCGCGACGCGCGCGAACCTGCGTGTGGCCGCGGCCGCGTCGCTGCCGGGTGGCCGCGCGGAGGGTGCGCGCATCGCGTTCCGCACGGGCGGGGTCGTGGGGATGTCCGTGGTGGGCCTCGGCCTGCTGGGCGCCGCGGTGGTCGTGCTGCTGTACCGCGGCGACGCGCCCGCGGTGCTCGAGGGCTTCGGCTTCGGCGCCGCGCTCCTCGCGATGTTCATGCGCGTCGGCGGCGGCATCTTCACCAAGGCCGCCGACGTCGGTGCGGACCTGGTCGGCAAGGTCGAGCAGGGCATCCCCGAGGACGACCCGCGCAACGCCGCGACCATCGCGGACAACGTGGGCGACAACGTCGGTGACTGCGCGGGCATGGCGGCCGACCTGTTCGAGTCGTACGCGGTGACGCTCGTCGCGGCGCTCATCCTGGGCAAGGCCGCGTTCGGCGAGCACGGCCTGGTGTTCCCGCTCATCGTCACGGCGGTCGGCGCGCTGGTCGCGGCCCTCGGCGTGGCGATCACGCGCGTGCGCGGCTCGGAGAGCGGCCTGACCGCGATCAACCGCGGTTTCTACATCTCGGCCGTCGTCGGCGTCGTGCTCGCCGGCATCGCCGCGTTCGTCTACCTGCCGGGCTCGTTCGCGGACTTCACGGGCGGCACGGCCGACCTCGCGGGTGAGGGCGGCGACCCGCGGCTCATCGCCACGGCGGCCGTCGCGATCGGCGTGCTGCTGGCGGGCGTCATCCTGTGGGTCACCGGCTACTTCACGGGCACGACGAGCAAGCCGACGCTCCACGTCGCGGAGACGACCCGCACGGGCCCGGCCACGGTCGTGCTCTCGGGCATCGGCGTCGGGTTCGAGTCCGCGGTCTACACCGCGGGCATCATCGCGGCGGCGATCTGCGGCGTGTTCCTCCTGGCCGGTGGCAACGTCGCGCTGTCGCTGTTCCTCATCGCGCTCGCGGGCTGCGGCCTGCTGACCACGGTCGGCGTGATCGTCGCGATGGACACGTTCGGGCCGGTCTCGGACAACGCGCAGGGCATCGCCGAGATGTCCGGCGACGTGACCGAGGAGGGCGCGCAGATCCTCACCGACCTCGACGCGGTCGGGAACACGACGAAGGCCGTCACGAAGGGCATCGCGATCGCGACGGCCGTGCTGGCGGCGACCGCGTTGTTCGGCTCGTACGCGGACGCGGTCGCGTCCAAGATCGCCGAGGTCGGCAACGCGCCCGTCGACGACCTGGTCGCCGCGATGATGAACTACGAGATCATCAGCCCCGTCACGCTCGTCGGCGTGATCCTGGGCGGCGCGACCGTGTTCCTGTTCTCGGGCCTGGCGATCGACGCCGTGACCCGCGCGGCCGGCGCGATCGTGCTCGAGGTGCGGCGCCAGTTCCGCGAGCACCCGGGGATCATGACGCACGAGGTGCGGCCCGAGTACGGCCGCGTCGTGGACATCTGCACGCGCGACTCGCTGCGCGAGCTCGCCACGCCGGGTCTGCTCGCGGCGTTCGCGCCGATCGCGGTCGGGTTCGGCCTCGGCATCGGCCCGCTCGCGGGCTTCCTCGCCGGAGCGATCGGCGCGGGCGTGCTCATGGCGGTGTTCCTCGCGAACTCCGGCGGCGCGTGGGACAACGCGAAGAAGATCGTCGAGGACGGCCACCACGGCGGGAAGAACTCGCCCGCGCACGCGGCGGCCGTCATCGGTGACACCGTCGGCGACCCGTTCAAGGACACCGCCGGCCCGGCGATCAACCCGCTCATCAAGGTGATGAACCTGGTCTCGGTGCTCATCGCGCCGGCCATCGTCGTCGTGTCGTTCGGCGCGGACGCCAACACGGCGCTGCGCCTGGCGATCGCGCTCGTGGCCGCGGCGATCGCGTTCGGCGCGGTCATCGCGAGCCGCCTGCGCGCGGCGAAGGTGGACCGCGAGGGTGCGCTCGCGCACGCACTCGAGCAGCCCGACCGGATCCCTGCCGTCTGACGCGGACGTCCTGGCACGAGAGCGCGGTCCCGACCACCGGGGCCGCGCTCTCGTCGTCCGGGCCTCGGTACCGCTGCCCGCGCACCCCGGCCGCCGGATCGGGGGTTGCGGGGCCGGGTCGTGCGCATGTTGGGTGGGGTCGTGGCGACGGTGCTGGTGCTGGCGGGTGCGGGGAGGTACACCGACCCGTGGCACGACGCCGTGGCGCAGGCCGACGAGGTCGCGCAGGTGGCGCGCGCGCTCGGGCACGACGTCAGGGTGCGCAGCACACGGCCCGAGACGTTCGACGAGCCGGGCCTGCTCGAGTGGGGCCCGCAGCTCCTCGTCGTCGTCGCGGGCGGCATGCCGCGTCCGCCCGGCGACGAGCCGGGGACCCGCGCCGACGAGGGCGCAGCCGCCGGTGCCGGGCCCGACGAGGGCGGGTCCGCCGACGCCACCGACGCCGGCTGGCGCCGGTTCCACGACGCGCGTCAGGCGCTCGTCGACGCCGGTACGGCCGTGCTCGGCGTGCACGAGGCCGCGTACGCGTTCGCGGACGACCCGCGCTGGGCGGCGACGATCGGCGGTCGCTGGGTGCTCGGCCGCTCGTGGCACCCGCCGTACGGCCCGGCGACGTTCCGGGCCGTCGACGACGAGCACCCGGTCACGTGGAGCCTGCGCGAGGTCACGTCCGACGACGAGCGCTACGCGGACCTGACGGTGTCCGAGGGCGTGCACGTGCTCGTCGTCGCGGACGTCACGCCCGACGAGGCGGGCGAGGACGGCACCGCGGGGGAGCACCCCGTGGTGTGGACGGTCCCCGGCCCGACGAAGGTGCTGTACGACGCGCTCGGGCACGATGCCGCCGCGTTCGCGAGCCCGTCCCGCCGCGCGCTCCTGGCGGCCGAGCTCGCGTGGCTCCTGCAGCACTGACGACGAACGGGCTGACGACGAACGGGCTGACGACGAACGGGTCGACGAGAGACGGGGGAGCGGGCATGCGGTCGAGGCGGGTGGTCGGCCTGGGCGTGGCGCTCGCGGTCGCCGCGGGTGCGCTCGCGGCGTGCTCGTCTGACGCGGACGACGCACCCACGACCGCGGCCGCACGCGCGTCGGACGGACCGACGACCGACGGCTCACCCGGACCGACATACCTGCCGGGGACGTACGGGCCCGTGCCGGACTTCGGGACGAACCCCGGCGGCCTGAGCATGTACCAGTACGAGCCCGCCGAGCTCGCGGACCCGGCGCCGGTCGTCGTCGCGATCCACTACTGCTCGGGCTCGGCCGACGCCTTCCGGGAGACCGGGATCGAGGCCCTGGCCGACGAGCAGGGGTTCCTCGTGGTGTACCCGCAGGCGGACCGCGCGGGCCACTGCTTCGACGTCGCGTCGCACGAGAGCCTCACGCGCGACGGCGGGGGCGACTCGCAGAGCATCGCGCAGATGGTCGCGCACGTGCAGGACGCGTACGCCACGGACCGGGTGTTCGCGTTCGGGTACTCCTCGGGCGCGATGATGACCGAGGTCCTCCTGGCCACCTACCCCGACGTGTTCGCGGCCGGCGCGGCGTTCGCGGGCGTGCCCGCAGGCTGCGCCGCGACGGACGACCCGCCGCCCGGGCCGACCCGTCCGGCCGCGCGCAGCCCGGAGTGCTGGCGCGGCCAGGTCGACCGCACGCCGCAGGAGTGGGGCGACCTGGCGCGCGCCGCGTATCCCGGCTACATGGGTCCGCGCCCGCGCGTGCAGCTGTGGCACGGGACGGACGACGCGATCCTCTTCTACCCGAACTTCGGCGAGGCGATCGAGCAGTGGACCGACGTGCTCGGCGTCCCGACCGAGCCGGTCGCGACCGACGAGCTCGACGGCGGCTGGACGCGCACGCGGTACGGCGCGGACGACGACCAGGCGCCGGTCGAGGCATACAGCCTGGAGGGCGGCGTGCACGACCTGGGGGTCCACCTGGCGGAGATGGCCCGGTTCTTCGGCCTCGACGGCAGGGACAGCCCGGACGACGACGCCGACGACGCCGTCGACGGGGACGTCTGAGCGAGCGTCGCTCGCGCGGCGAGGGGACGTGCGCACGCACGCGCTCGGGGAAGATGGTCGCGTGGATGCTCCCCGACACGTCCCGGACCTGATCGACGCGCTGCGCGCGGACCTGGAAGGTGTCGCGTTCGACGTCGAGCACGTCGAGGCGCTGCTCGGGCCGGTCGCGGCGGGCGCGCTGCACCGCGAGGAGGTCGTCCCGGCGCTGCGTGCGACGACGTCCGCGGTGGCCCGGGGCGGCGACGACGAGGCGCTCGCGACGCTCACGCGGCTGTTCGTCCTCGGCTGCGCGGTGCCGCGGACCGGGCTCGACCGGGCGCTCACGTGGGTCGGCACGGACGGTGCGCAGCGGCTCGGCCTCGTCGCGGCCGCGGGGAACGGCACCGACGACGAGGTGCGCGCGCTCGTCGACCTGCGCCCGTACGCGGCGGTCGACGGCCACGGCGAGGCGACGTGGTGGCTCGCGTCCGACCTGGGCGAGCTCGCCACGGGACGTGCGCTGCGGACCGACCACGTGCTCGGCGTCGGCGGCGCGTCCACGACGCTCGCGCAGGTCACGGTGCGCGACGAGCGTGCCCGCGCGCTCGACCTCGGCACGGGCTGCGGCGTGCAGGCGCTGCACGCGTCGCGCCACGTCACGCACGTCACGGGCACCGACATCTCGCGTCGGGCGCTCGCGTTCGCGCGGTTCAACGCGGCGCTCGCGGGGATCGGCGAGGACAGGCTCGCGCTGCGGGAGGGCTCGATGCTCGAGCCCGTCGCGGGTGAGCGGTTCGACCTCGTCGTGAGCAACCCGCCGTTCGTCATCACGCCGCGGCGCGCGGACGTCCCGGCGTACGAGTACCGCGACGGCGGCCGCTCGGGCGACGACCTGGTGCGCGACCTCGTCGCGGGCGTCGGCGACGTGCTGGCGCCCGGGGGCCTCGCGCAGCTCCTCGGCAACTGGGAGGTGCGCCGCGGCGAGCCGTGGGACGCGCGCGTCGGCGAGTGGCTGGACGCGTCGGGGCTCGACGGCTGGGTGGTGCAGCGCGAGCTGCTCGACCCGGCGCAGTACGCCGAGACGTGGATCCGCGACGGCGGGACGTCGCCCGAACGCGACCCCGACGGCTGGGCGCAGCGGTACGGCGCATGGCTCGACGACTTCGCGAGCCGTGACGTCGAGGCGGTCGGGTTCGGCGTGGTGACGCTCCGCCGCCCGCACGACGAGTCCCGCGCGCGGCTGCGCCGGCTCGAGGAGGTGACGGGCACGGTCCAGCAGCCGCTCGGGCCGGTGCTCGCGGCGGCCCTCGCGGCGCACGACTGGCTGGCGGCGCGCGACGACGACGCCCTGGCCCACGAACGCCTGCGCGTCGCGCCCGACGTGACCGAGGAGCGCTACCTCACGCCGGGCGCGGTCGACCCGCAGGTCGTCCTGCTGCGGCAGGGCGGCGGGTTCGGGCGAGCCGTGCAGGTCGGTACCGCCACGGCGGGCCTCGTCGGCGCGTGCGACGGCGAGCTCGCGGTCGGGCAGATCGTCGGCGCGCTCGGCGC
Organism: Cellulomonas persica; assembly: GCF_007989825.1. Lineage (GTDB taxonomy): Bacteria > Actinomycetota > Actinomycetes > Actinomycetales > Cellulomonadaceae > Cellulomonas > Cellulomonas persica. Next base: position 248,010 of record NZ_BJUA01000004.1, read on the forward strand.
CCTGCTGGGGACCGGCGCCGACGCGGTCGCGGCCGACGTGCTGCCGACCGTGCGGGGACTCGTCGAGGACGGGCTCCTCCTGCCTGTCTGAAGGGCACCGTCTGCCCCATTCGCGCAGGCCAGAGCGTTGCGCTCCCAGGTCGCTCACAGGTTCGTCACATCGCCGCCCCAGGTCCTCCCCCTACGTTCGCGCCAGGACGTCAGGAGGAACGGTGCGCAGAACGGCTCGGGTGAGACGTCGGTGGGTAGGCAGGTCGATCGCCGCCGTCGCGGCAGTGGCGCTGCTCGCGGGCGGTGCGTGGTGGGTCTGGTGGCGTGACACCGGACCCGCGGAGGCCGACGAGGCCACGACCCGGACCGTGCAGGCGAGCCTGACCACGATGGAGAAGTCCGTCTCCGGCACGGGCACGCTCACGCCGACCGTGAAGGAGTCCGTGTCGTTCGCGGTCTCGGGCACGGTGACCTCGGTCGACGTCGCCGTCGGCGACACCGTCACCGAGGGGCAGCGGCTCGCGACGGTGGACACGCTCGAGCTCGAGGCGGACCTGCTGGACGCCAAGGCCTCGCTCGTCTCGGCGCAGGCGACGCTCGCGAACGCCCAGGACGACGACGACGGCTCGGAGGTCGCGCAGGCGCAGATCGACGCCGCGGCGGCCCAGGTCGACGTCGCGCAGGCGCGTGACGACGACGCGTCCGAGGCGATGGGCGACGCGACGCTCGTCGCGCCCGCCGCAGGTCTGGTCACGAGCGTCGACCTCGAGGTGGGCGACGTGGTGTCGGGCAGCGGCTCGTCGGGTGACCCGGGCGGTTCCTCCGGCGGACCGTCGGACAGCTCGACGGCCTCGTCGGCGCAGCTCGTCATCGTCGGGACGCAGGAGTGGCAGGTGACCACGAGCGTCGACGAGTCGGACGTCGCGCTGATCGAGGTCGGCGACCAGGTCGAGATGACCTCCGACGACCTCACCGAGACGCTGTTCGGCGTCGTCGGAGAGATCGGTCTGGTCTCGAGCACCAGCACGGGCGTCGCGTCGTTCCCGGTGACGGTCGACGTCACGCTGCCTACGCAGACCCTGCACGACGGCGTGAGCGTCGACGTCGAGATCATCTACGAGCGCCGCACGGACGTGCTGACGGTCCCGGCGCTCGCGGTGACGCGCGCCGACGACGGCACGTCGCAGGTCACGAAGGTCGCCGACGACGGCACGACGCAGACCGTGACGGTCGAGACCGGCGAGACGTCGGGGTCGACGGTCGAGATCACGTCGGGGCTGAGCGAGGGTGACTCGGTCGTCCTGCAGACGTTCTCGGTCGGCGGCAACCGCGATGGTGGCGACAGCACGTTCCCGGGCCTGGGCGGCCAGCCGGGTGAGCTCCCCGACTTCGGTGGTGGGCAGATGCCGATGCCACCGAGCGGTGACCTCGGCGGCATGTTCGGTGGCGGGGGGCCGAGCAATGGCTGACCTGTTCGGGTCCGTCGTGCTCGACGACGACCTGCACGACGACCGCGGTGACGACCGCCGTGACGACCGCCGTGAGGACCGCGACGACGACCCCGCGCCCGTCATCGACCTCGTCGCCGGTCGCAAGACGTACCGCACGGGCTCGATCGAGTTCGAGGCGCTGCGCGGCGTGGACCTGCGGATCGGGCGCGGCGAGTACGTCGCGATCGTCGGCCCGTCGGGTTCCGGGAAGTCGACGCTCATGAACGTCCTGGGGTGCCTCGACACGCTCACGCAGGGCGAGTACCGGCTCGCGGGTGAGGACGTCGCACAGCTCGACGAGGTCGAGCTCGCGCAGGTCCGCAACCGGCGGATCGGCTTCGTGTTCCAGCAGTTCCACCTGCTGCCGGCGCTGTCGGCGCTGCGCAACGTCGAGCTACCGCTCCAGTACCGGCGGGTGGCGGCCGCCGAGCGGCGGGCGCGCGCGACCGAGGCGCTCGAGCGCGTCGGGCTCGGTGACCGCCTGCACCACCGCCCGGGCGAGCTGTCCGGCGGTCAGCAGCAGCGCGTGGCCGTGGCTCGCGCGCTCGTCGGAGACCCGGACCTGCTGCTCGCCGACGAGCCCACGGGCAACCTCGACTCCACGTCGACCCACGAGGTGCTCGCGCTCCTCGACGAGCTGCACGCGCAGGGCCGCACGATCGTGCTCATCACGCACGAGCCGGACGTCGCGCGGCGCGCGCAACGCGTGGTGCACGTGCTCGACGGGCTCGCGCAGGATGAGCACTCGCCGGCGGTCACCTCACCGGCGGAGGGTCGGGCATGACCTGGACCGAGACGCTGCGGACCGGCTGGGCCGCGATCCGCAGCCACGGCCTGCGCTCGTCGCTGACGGTGCTGGGCATCCTCATCGGGATCGCGGCGGTCATCCTCACGGTGGGCCTCGGCCTGGGCACGCAGAAGGACGTGTCCGCGCAGATCAGCGCGCTGGGCTCGAACCTGCTCATCGTCACGCCCGGTTCGAGCACGTCGACCGACGGCCTGCGCGGGGGGTTCGGCTCGGCCGCGACCCTGACGCGCTCCGACGCGGACGCGCTCGCGTCCGAGGTGGCGGCGCCGGACGTCGCGGGCGTCGCCCCGGAGAAGCAGACCTCGCTCTCGCTCGAGGCGAACGACACCAACTGGACGACGACCGTCACGGGCACGACCGAGAGCTGGCTCGACGTGCGCTCGCGGAGCCTGGCGTCGGGGGAGTTCCTGACCGCGGACGACGACGCCGAGCGCGCGGCGGTCGTCGTGCTGGGGTCGCAGACCGCGACCGAGCTGTTCGGCCGCACGAACATCGTCGGCCAGACCGTGACGATGTCCGGGACGGACTTCACGGTCGTCGGCGTGCTCGCGGAGCAGGGCGCGAGCGGCGACGCGAACCTCGACGACCTCGCGGTCGTGCCGCTGTCGACGATGGCCGAGTCGCTCGTGGGCGGCTGGCAGCGCAGCTCGCTCTCGACGATCTACGTGCAGGCGGCGTCCGCCGACCAGCTGTCGGCCGCGTCGCAGGAGGTCACGACGATCCTGCTCAACCTGCACGGCGCGACGTCGAGCGACGCGGCAGACTTCACGGTCGCGTCGCAGGACTCGCTGGTCTCGACGGCCACCGCCGTCTACCGGACGCTGACCGTGCTGCTGACCGGTATCGCGGCGCTGTCGCTGCTGGTCGGCGGGATCGGCGTCATGAACATCATGCTCGTCTCCGTCACCGAGCGGACGCGCGAGATCGGCCTGCGCAAGGCGCTCGGTGCGCCGCCGTGGGCGATCCGCCGCCAGTTCCTGGTCGAGGCCTCCGTGCTCGGCCTCGGCGGCGGCGTGCTCGGCGCGGCACTCGGCATCGCGGGGGCCACCTGGCTGCCCGACGTGCTCGACACGTCGGTCGTCGTGTCCGGCGCGGCCGTGGCCGGCTCGGTCGCGATCGCCGTCGGCATCGGCCTCGTCTTCGGCGTGTACCCGGCGACCCGTGCCGCACGCCTCGCCCCCATCGACGCGCTCCGCGCCCAGTGACCGTGACCCGCGCGAGCGCCACCCCGACAGGAGAGACCCCGATGAACCCCCGACGCGCGACCCGCCCGCTCCTCGCGCTGCTGACGGCGACGACGACCGCGTTCACCCTCGCGGCGTGCGGAGGCGGCGGCAGCTCGGACGGCGCGACGACGACGCCGACGAGCACGGCGACGCAGGACGCGGCGCAGCAGTCACCCAGCCCGCAGGGCCGCGAGTCGGGCGGCGGCGTGAGCGGTCAGATCGTGCAGGTCGGCGACCAGCTCATGCAGGTCCGCGACGACGACGGTCAGACCTCCGTGACCTGGACCGACGAGACGACCGTGCAGGTCACCACCACGGTGGACCAGTCGGCCGTCACGGTCGGCTCGTGCGTGACCGCGATGACGGGCGGCATGCGCCTGCCGAGCGACGACGACGAGATCGCGGGTGACGACGTCGCGACGCAGCCGACCGACGAGGACCCGGCCGCCACGACCGTGACGATCTCCCAGCCCGTGGACGGCACGTGCCCTGCCGGACCGGGAGGCGCGTTCGGCCCCGGCGGCGGCGTACCCGGGGACCTGCCCTCGGACCTGCCGACGGACCTGCCCCTGCCCGACGGCATGCCCACCGACATGCCCAGGCCCGGCGGGCGCGAGCCCGGCGACCTGCCGACGGGCGCTCCGGACGGGATGCCCCGCGGCGGGTTCGGCGGCGTCACGGCGGGCGTGGTGACCGCGGTCGGCGGCACGACGATCACCGTCGAGACGACCGCGCAGGACGGCACGACGAGCAGCGCGACCGTCACGGTCGACGACGGGACCACGTTCACGACGACGACCGCGGGCGCCGCGAGCGCGTTCGTCGTCGGGCAGTGCGCGGACGTGCGCGGCACGGCCGACGACAGCGGCAAGGTCGCGGCGACCAGCGTCGTCGTCTCGAGCCCGGGCGACGACGGCTGCGCGACCGGCTTCGCCGGGCGCGGCCCGGGCGGGATGTGGCCGGGACAGGGCGGCCAGCAGTCCGGTCAGCAGTCCGGTGGGCAGTCCGGTGAGCAGGGCAGCGATGACTGACCGGCGCGGCAGGAGTCGCCGGCGCGTGCTCGGCGTCGTGGCCGGGGCGACCGCGCTCTGCGTCGCGGGTGGCGGTGTCGCGTTGGCGCTCACGGGCTCCGACGGGACCCCGTACCGCACGGCGACCGCGGAGCTCGGCTCGGTCGCGCAGGAGGTCGCCCTGACGGGCACGGTCGCGTCGGCGACGCGCCGCGACGTGGCGTTCGCGGTCGCGGGCACCGTGCGCTCGGTCGAGGCCGGGGTGGGCGACGAGGTGGAGCCCGGCGACGTGCTCGCGACGATCGACGACGCGGACCTGCAGCAGGACGTCGACGACGCGGCCGCCGGGCTCGCAGACGCCCAGCAGGGACTCGAGGACGACCTCGAGTCCCAGACCAGCAGCACGTCCTCGACCAGCACGTCCTCGACCAGCACGTCCTCGACCAGCACGTCTTCGAGCGGCAGCACCGCGACCACCACGACCGCGTCCAGCATCGCGACCACCACGACCGCGTCCAGCACCGGGACCGCCACGACCGGGAAGACCGGGGGCCCGGTGCCGTCGCCGACGCCTCCCGGCACGGGCGCCCCCACCGACCCCGAGGACGACCTGCCCGCCGAGGTCCAGGACGCGCTCGACGACGTCGCGGCGGCGCAGCAGGACCTGCTGGCGCGCTACGACGAGGCGTCCGGCCTGCTCGCGGCGAGCGAGGACGGCATCAGCGCGGCCGAGCTCGTGTGCCAGGAGCTGCTCGACGCGCCGACGGGCGCGCCGTCGACGGGGGACGTCCTGACGCTCACGCCGGGCGCGGTCGCGGCCGGCGCCGCGCTGCGGGTCGACGTGACCGGTGTGACGGCGGGCACCGAGTACCAGCTGGTGCTCGCGTCGTCGGGCACCGTGCTCGCGACGCTGACGGCGACGGACTCGTCGTTCGCGGCCGCCGTGCTGGTCCCGGCGGGTGCCGAGGGCGCGGACGCGATCGCGCTCGTCGGCCCGTCGGGGACCGTCTCGTCGACGCCGCTGACGGTGACCGCCGCCGACGCCACGCCGCTGCCGGACGCGCTCGTCGCATGCCAAGGCGCGATCACGGGCGTGCTGGGCGGCCAGCAGGACGTCGCCGACGCGCAGCACGTGCTGCTCGACGCGACGACCGCCCTCGACGACGCGCTCGACGCGCTCACGCAGGCGGTCCGCGACGCGACGGACCCCACGGACCCCACCGATCCCACCGATCCGACGCATCCGACCGAGCCGACCCAGCCGACGGAGCCGACCCAGCCGACCCAGCCGACCCAGCCGACCGACCCGACCCAGCCCCAGCCGGGTGCGCCGACGACACCGACCCAGCCCACCGACCCGTCGACGCCGGGCGACGTGAGCGGGACCCCGGGCGGGCAGTCCGACGACAGGGTCGCGACCGCGGCCGACATCCTGGCCGACCGTGCGGCGATCGACCTCGCGCAGGCCCGGCTCGATGTCGCGGAGAGCGCGTTGCGCCTCGCGACGCTGACCGCGCCGATCGGCGGCACGGTCGCGGCCGTCTCGCTCGCCGAGGGCGACAGCGTCACCGCGTCGTCGACGACGGCGGTCGTCACGATCATCGGCGGTGACGGCTACCTGGTCAGCACCTCCGCGACGCTGAGCCAGGTCGACCTGCTCGCCGTCGGCCAGAGCGCGCGCGTCACGGTCCGCACCACGGACGAGCCGCTGACCGCGCAGGTCTCGTGGATCGGCGTGCTCAACACGGAGTCGTCGAGCACCACGCCGTCCTACGCGGTCGAGCTCGCGATCGACGCCCCGGCCGACGGCGCCAGGCTGTACGACGGCTCGTCGGCCCAGGTGACGGTCGCGGTCGCGGGCGGCGACGAGGTGCTCACGGTCCCGACGTCCGCGGTGCACGTCGAGGGCGGGACGGTCACCGTGGACGTGCTGCGGGACGGCGCGCCGACGAGCGTCGAGGTGACCACGGGAGCCGTGGGCGCCGAGCGCACGGAGATCACCGACGGCCTGTCCGTGGGCGACGAGGTGGTCCTCGCCGACCTGTCGCGCACGCTGGTCACGGACGACGAGTCGTCGGCGGGCCTGTCCGGCCTGGGCGGTTCGACGCAGGAGCGAGGCCCGGCCGGCGGCCCCCCGGCCGGCTTCACCGGCGGAGGCTTCCCGGCACCTCCCGGCGGCTGACCGGCCGGCGTCGGACGAGCCGGCCCAGCCACCGGTGTGAGGTCGTCAGCACCAGGTGAGGTCGTCAGGTACGGCTGACGACCTCACCTGTACCTGACGACCTGGCGAGTGCTGAGGCGGCGGAGCGCGGGGGCCGCGCGCGGGTCGGTAGGCTCGCGCGGGTCGGCGGCGCTCATCGCCACGGCGACGAAGGGGCGCAGCGGACGAGCGACGCGCGCGACGAGTGCCGGTGCGCCGGCGACGAGGGGTGGCACGACGATGACCGAGCAGCAGCCTGGCACCAACGCGGCCGTCGCCGTCCTCGGCGGCGGGGTCATGGGCGAGGCGCTGCTCTCGGCGCTCCTGACGGGCGGCTGGCCCGCGCACCAGGTCGAGGTCACGGACCAGTCGCCGGATCGTCTCGCGGCGCTCGCCGAGCGCTACGGCGTGCGCACGGGTGACTCGAACGCGCAGGCGGCGCAGCGCGCCGACGTGGTGCTCCTCGCGGTCAAGCCGAACGTCGTGCCGGCGGTCCTCGCCCAGATCGCGCCGCAGCTGCGCGGCGGCACGCTCGTCGTGAGCGTCGCGGCCGGTGTCCCGCTCGCGACGTACGAGCAGCACCTGCCCACGGGCACCCCGGTCGTGCGCGTCATGCCCAACACGCCGGCGGTCGTCGGCAAGGGTGCGAGCGCGATCGCGCCCGGCGCGCATGCGGGAGAGGGGCACCTCGTCCTGACCGAGCGCATCCTGGCCGCGACGGGCCTCGTCGTGCGCGTCGCGGAGAAGGACCTCGACGCGGTGACGGCCATCTCGGGCTCGGGCCCGGCCTACGCGTTCTACCTGATCGACGCGATGGCCGAGGCGGGTGTGCTGCTCGGGCTGACGCGTGACCTGGCGACGCGGCTCGCGGTCGCGACGGTCGAGGGCGCGGGTGCGCTCGCGGCCCAGGGCGAGCACCCGGTGGTGCTGCGCGAGCGCGTCTCGTCGCCGGGCGGCACGACGGTCGCGGGGGTCGCCGCGCTCGACGCGCACGGCGTGCGTGCGGGCGTCGTCGCGGCGGCGCGTGCCGCGTACGAGCGCTCGAAGGAGCTCGGCCGCTCCTGACCCGCTCCCGGTCGCACCGCGACCCGGGCCTCGGGCGGACCACGCCTGAGCGCGGTGCGGTGCTCTGCGCGGGTGCGCGGTGCCCGCAGGCGGGTGTGTCGGTGGCGTCCCGGACCGGGTCGTCCCCCGCTCGGGTGGTTCCGTCGTCGCGCCCAGGTCACAGAGCGGTCACACCGCTGGAGAAATTGTGAGCGCTCACATACGCTCCGTGGTGACGTACCCATTCCCCCGGGTTCGGCCCGTCGCCGGCAGTGTCGCCGGCTGGAACCGAAGGATGTCGATGACGATTCCTCGCGCGGCGACAGCCGCACTGACAACCCTCGCGCTGAGCGCGGTGACGGTGGTGGGGTTCGTCCCCGCCGCGTCGGCCGCTGCTCCGACGCAGGACCTGATCGCTCACTACGAGTTCGACGAGACCGCGGGTACCACGGTCGAGGACTCCTCGGGCAACGGCCACGACGGCACCGTCGTCGGCACGCCCCACTGGACCGGTGCCGGCCTGCAGCTGTCCGGCGGCACCTCCAACGCGAACTACGTCGCCCTCCCCGACGGCCTGCTCGAGGGCCGTTCCGCCGCGACCGTCTCGACGATGGTCAAGGCCGACGCCCTGGCGACGACCGTCGACAACTTCATGTGGAACTTCGGCGGCTACTCCTCGAGCGGCGGATCGGGCACGGGCTCCTGGTTCGTCGGTCCGCGCAACGCGCTGCGCACCACCCTCACCCCGAGCCACTGGACGGGTGAGCAGAGCGCCACGTGGACGGGTCGCAACCTCACGGTCGGCGCGTGGCAGAACGTCACCGCGACGATCGAGCCGAACGCGGGCGCCGCGACCTCCACGCTCAAGCTGTACGTGGACGGCGCGCTCGTCGCCACCAACGCGAACGTCACGACGTCGCCCGCGACCCTCTCGGACCACACGCGCAACCGCCTCGGCGGCTCGGCCTACGACGGTGACCGCTCGTTCCCGGGCTCGTACGGCGAGACGCGCATCTACGGCACGGCGCTGACGGCGGCCCAGGTGGCCGACGTCGTCGCCGACGACGGCGCCGACGCCGCGGGCAAGCTGCTCGACGCGGTCGACCTGGGTGACACGTCCGCGGTGACGTCCGACGTGAGCCTGCCGACCGGCGGCATCACGTGGGCCACGAGCGACGCGTCGGTCGTGACGGCCGGCGGTGTCGTGACGCGACCGGCCGCAGGCGAGGACGACGCGACGGTGACGCTCACCGCGACCGCGCGCGTCGCCGGCGCCGAGAGCACCCGCACGTTCGCGCTGACGGTCAAGGCGCTCGCCGCGGGTGAGGACCCGATGCCGGCGACGTCCGACCTGCGGGCGTACTTCCCGCTGAGCTCCGCCTACCCCGGCACGCCCGCGCACGGCACGACGTCGCTCGGCGGCGGCGCGCAGGTCTCGGCGGTGTGGACCCCCACGCACGTCGACCTCACGGGCGGCGGGTACATCGCCAACAGCAACGCCACCGGGCTGAACCTGACGGGCTCGGTCACGGCCTCGTTCGACGCCTTCCTCCCGAAGTCGGCGACGGGCAGCGCGAGCAGCACCCTGTTCACGCTCGGCAGCAACGCGACGACGAACAACCTGTCGTTCCACCCGTTCTACGCCGACGGCAAGCCCGCCGCGGTGATCCGCGTCGGCAGCGCGGTCGTCGTCACCGCGACGCTCGACGAGGCGTTCCCGCGCGACGTGTGGACGCACGTCACGATCGCGCTCGACACCGCGCAGGACACGCTGACCGTCTTCATCGACGGTGAGCAGGCCGCGCAGGAGTCGGCCGCGGGGGCCACGGGCACGACGATCGGCTCGACCGTGCTGCGGTTCAACCGCGAGGCGTGGAGCTACACCAACCTGCCGAGCAAGTTCCGCGACCTGCGCCTGTACGCCGCGGCCCCCTCGGAGCAGAACGTGCGTGCGCTCGCGCGCCAGAACGCGGCCTTCGCGTTCGACCAGCTCGTGGCCGGCGTCGACCTCCCCGAGGTGACGACGAAGGACCTCACGCTGCCGACGGGTCCGTCGATCACGTGGACGTCGTCCGCGCCGGCGGTCGTCTCCGCATCCGGTCAGGTCACGCGCCCCGCCCCGGGCGAGGACGACGCGACCGTCACGCTCACGGTGTCGTCGGACCGCGCGGGTGCGGAGCTCACGCACGAGTTCCAGGTCACCGTCCCGGCCGCGCTGTCCGCCACCGCGCGGGTCGCCGAGGACGCCGACGCGCTCTCGGTCCTGCACGGCGACGACCTGCGCAGCATCACCACGCTCGCGAGCGTGGGCGCGGTGCACGGCTCGACGGTCACGTGGAGCACCTCGGACGCGAGCGCGGTCGAGGTCGTCACCGACGACGGGACGGTCTACGCCGACCCGCAGCGCGCGGCCTACGGCCACGACGCCCGCACGGCGACCCTGACGGCGACGGTCGCGATCGACGGCGCGTCCCTGGACGTCCCGTTCGAGATCACGGTCCCGGCGCTGCCGCGGACGGTCGACGACGAGCGCTACGCGTTCGCGTACTTCACGGCGAACACGGTCGCGGGGGAGAACATCTACTTCGCGGCCTCGGACGGCAACAACGCGCTGTCCTGGAACACGCTCAACAACGGCAACTGGGTGCTCACGTCCGAGTACGGCGAGAAGGGTCTGCGTGACCCGTTCATCATCCGCTCGCACGAGGGCGACAAGTTCTTCCTGATCGCGACCGACCTGTCGATCGGCCGCAACGGCGACTGGGGCCGCGCGCAGTCCTCGGGCAGCCAGTACATCGAGATCTGGGAGTCCACCGACCTGGTCACCTGGTCGCAGCAGCGGCACGTCAAGGTCGCGCCCGACACGGCCGGCATGACGTGGGCGCCCGAGGCGTACTGGGACGACGAGCGGGGTGAGTACGTCGTGTTCTGGGCCTCGCGCCTGCACACCGACGCCACGCGCTCCACCTGCATCACGACCGAGAGCGGCTCGGGCTGCTACGCGCGCATGATGTACGCCACGACGAAGGACTTCGTGACGTTCTCGCCCGCGCAGCTCTGGCAGGACACGGGCGCCGCCCGCATCGACACCACGGTGCTCAAGGACGGCGACCACTACTACCGGTACACCAAGGACGAGGGCGGCCAGACCGGCTGCGTCGACATCATCGCGGAGCGCTCGACCTCGCTGACGCAGGTCACGACGAAGGCGAGCGCCGAGGCGAACACCGGCTGGGAGCGGGTCGCCGCGTGCGTCGCGCGCTCTGCCGGCTTCAACGCGGCGGTCGAGGGGCCGACGATCTTCCGGGCCAACCCGGGCGACACCTCGCCCTACGACTACTACCTGTACCTCGACAACTACGGCGGCTCGGGCTACTTCCCGCTCGGTACCAACGACCTCGCGTCGGGCTCGTGGACGATCGCGCAGGGCAACCTGCCCGGCTCGCCGCGGCACGGCACGGTCGCGCCGATCACGCTCGCGCAGTGGCAGTCGCTCACGGGCGCGGAGGTCACGACGACCGACTCGACCACGACGGTGTCGTTCGACACGACCTCGCGTCGCGCGACGGCCACGGTGACCGCGGCGGACGGCTTCGAGGTCGGCGGCAAGGTCACGTTCACGGCCGGCACGTGGTCGAGGACCGTGCAGCTCACGCCGCGCACGTCGGACGCGACCGCGTCGGTCGTCGTCCCGGCGGGCATCTCCGGCACGCTCACGGCCACGTTCGCGGGCACGGCGGAGATCGAGGCGGGCACGCCGGCGACGGTCGCGGTCCCGACGGTCGTCCCGACGGCCCTGAAGCTGACCACGCTGCCGAAGACGTCCTACACGGTCGGCGACTCGCTGAGCCTGACCGGCCTGACCGGCACGGTGACGTTCAGCGACGGCACGACCCGCACCGTCGGGGCGTCCGACGTCAAGGCGTCGGGCTTCAGCTCGACGACGTCCGGCACGCGCACCGTCACGGTCTCGTACCAGGCGCAGGGCACCACCGTGAAGGCGACGTACTCGGTGACCGTCAAGAAGGCGTCGTCGCGCACGACCCTGACGGTCTCGACGACGTCCGTGCCGCACGGCGGCAAGGTCACGCTCAGGGCGAAGGTCACGAGCGCGATCACGCCGACCGGCACGGTCTCGTTCTGGTCGGGCGGCAAGCGCCTGGCCACCGCGAGCCTGTCGAGCGGGTCCACGAGCGTGAAGGTCACGCTCAAGGGCGTCGGCACCAAGCGCATCACCGCCGTCTACAACGGTTCGTCCAAGGTCGCGACGAGCTCGTCGTCGGCCGTGACGGTCACGGTGCGCAAGGCGAAGGTCACGTCGATCGCGGTCACCAGCACGACGTTCCCCAAGGGCACCCGCCCGCAGGTGGTCGTGAAGGTGGGCAAGCTCGACAACGGCGCCTACCCGACCGGCAAGGTCGTCGTCACGTACGGCAGCAAGACCACCTCGGTCACGCTGAAGGCGTCCGCCAAGGGCGTCGCCAAGGCGACGCTGCCGTCGACGTCCTCGACGAAGGTCAAGGTCCGGGCGACGTTCAAGCCCACGGACTCGACGAACGTGGCGTCGGCGACGTCCGCGTGGCGGACGATGTCCCCGCGCTGACCTGACCAGCCCAGAATGCACCGAGCGCGGTCGTCCCACGGCCGCGCTCGGTGCGTTCGGGTCCGACGCGCGTGCGGGTTCAGCCGCGGTCCGCACCCCGCGGACGGCGCCGGGGCCGTACCGTAGGCCACGAGAGACACGCGGCACCGTCAGGCGCCGCTGATCGCGGCGCTCGCGTCGCACCGAGGGAGCAAGGGTGTCGACTGACACGGGGGCGCGGCCGCCCGCGATGAGCGACGTGGCGTTGGCCGCAGGGGTGTCGCACCAGACCGTCTCGCGTGTGCTCAACGGCCACCCGAGCGTGCGGCCCGAGACGCGCCTGCGCGTCCAGGACGCGATCGCCCGTCTGGGCTACCGCCGCAACAGCGCCGCTCGTGCGCTCGTCACCCGCCGCTCCGACACGCTCGGTGTCGTCACGCCCGCGTCCGCGCTCTACGGGCCGACGAGCACGCTCGTCGCGTTCGAGGAGGCGGCCCGCGAGGCCGGCTGGTACGTCTCGGTCGCCACCATGCGCCGGTTCACGGCGGACTCGATGCGCGCCGCCGTCGAGCACTTCCTCGACCACGGCGTCGACGCGCTGGTCGTGATCGCCCCCACGAGCGAGGTCGCCTCGGCCGTGCAGGGGCTCGACGTGCCCGTGCCGGTCGTGCTCATCTCGTCGGCGATCGAGCTGCGCGAGCGCGAGGGCGTGCTGTCGGTCGGCGTCGACCAGCGGCTCGGCGCGCGACTCGCGACGCGCCACCTGCTCGCGCGCGGCCACACCCGGGTGCTGCACGTCGCAGGCCCGCAGGACTGGTTCGACGCGCAGGACCGGCTCGCCGGCTGGCGCGAGGAGTGCGAGGCCGCAGGTGTCACGGCCCCCAAGCCCGTCGTCGCCGGGTGGTCGGCGGACAGCGGCTACGAGGTGGGCCGCAAGCTCGCCGCGGGCAAGCTGCCGGAGGCGATCTTCGCGGCGAACGACCAGCTCGCGCTCGGGCTCGAGCACGCGTTCTGGGACGCGGGTGTGCGCGTGGGCCAGGACGTCGCGATCGTCGGCTTCGACGACGAGGTCGGCGCGGCGCACTACCTGCCGCCGCTGACGACCGTGCGGCAGGACTTCGTCCGTCTGGGCTCGCTCGCGATCGACGTGCTGCGGCAGGCCCTGGGTGGGCTCACCGGGCGTGAGGCGCCGCGACTGGTCCCGCCCGAGATCGTCGTCCGGCGCAGCTCGGGCGTCTAGCGCCGACCCGCCGCGTGCCGGGCGGGCCGCAACGGCGCGCCGTGCTGCGACACGCCGATGACGGACCTGGTCCCGTCGCCCTCCTGGGCGAGTCGCGGCCTGGTCGAGGACGTGCGCGCCGGGTTCACCCGGGCATCCGACGGCGCCGTCGCGCGCGCGTCGACGCCCTGACCTGGACAGACGTCCAGATATTCCGTCGCAGGTGAGAGGCCCGCGGACGCTGCCGAGCGGGCCCGCGGTCGTGCCGCACGGTGCCGACTGCGGCCCGAGACAGGGCTGCGCTCGACCGCGAGGTATCGCCAGTATGGGCGAAAGGCTCGAGAATCTTCGCGGGGCAGGAGGTGTACCTGGACCTGTGTGAGCGTTAACATCTGAGTGGGTCGACCCGATGGGGGGACTCGAGACACCACAACGTGCGAAGGGGCGCGATGAGCAGGAACGGGACGCCGGACGGCGTCGACCAGCAGGCGGAGAGCGACACCGTCGCACGCGTCCGGGACGACATCCTCGCGGGGCGCACCGCGCTCGGCATCGAGCTCGGCTCGACGCGCATCAAGGCCTGCCTCATCGGACCTGACGCCGCACCCGTCGCGAGCGGCGCGCACGAGTGGGAGAACCAGTTCGTCGACCGCCGGTGGACGTACTCGCTCGACGCCGTGTGGAGCGGCCTGCAGGACGCGTACGCCGCGCTCGTCGCCGACGTCGAGGGGCGCTACGGCGTCACCCCCACGACGTACGGCGCGCTCGGCGTCTCGGCGATGATGCACGGCTACCTCGCGTTCGACGCGTCCGACGAGCTGCTCGTCCCGTTCCGCACGTGGCGCAACACCAGCACGGGCCCGGCCGCGGCCGAGCTCTCGGCGCTGTTCGGGCACAACATCCCGCTGCGCTGGACGATCGCGCACCTCTACCAGGCCGTGCTCGACGACGAGCCGCACGTCCCGCAGATCGACTTCGTCACCACGCTCGCCGGCTACGTGCACTGGCGCCTCACGGGCGAGAAGGTGCTCGGCGTCGGCGACGCCTCGGGCCTGTTCCCGATCGACACGCAGACGCGCGACTACGACGCGCGCATGCTCGAGCAGTTCGACACGCTCGTGGCCGACCGTCGTCCCGGCACGCACCTGCTCGACCTGCTGCCCGCCGTCCGGCTCGCGGGCCAGGAGGCCGGGCGCCTCACCGAGCAGGGCGCGGCGCTGCTCGACCCGACCGGGACCCTGACCGCGGGCGTCCCGCTGTGCCCGCCCGAGGGTGACGCCGGCACGGGCATGGTCGCGACGAACTCGGTCGCGCCCCGCACGGCCAACATCTCCGTGGGCACCTCGATCTTCGCGATGGTCGTGCTCGAGAAGCCGCTGACGCAGGTGCACGACGAGCTCGACCTCGTCACGACGCCGTCGGGCGACCTCGTCGCGATGGTGCACTGCAACAACGGCGCGAGCGAGCTCGCCGAGTGGGCGGACGTGTTCGGCCGGTTCGCCACCGCGCTCGGGCACCCGTCGAGCCCGGACGACGTGTTCGGCGCGCTGCTGCGCGAGGCGCTCGAGGGCGATGCCGACGGTGGCGGCCTGCTCGCCTACAACTACCTCTCCGGTGAGCCGATCACCGGGCTGTCCGAGGGGCGCCCGCTGTTCGTGCGCACGCCGGACAGCCGCCTGACGCTCGCCAACTTCATGCGCACGCAGGTGTACGGCGCGTTCGGCACGCTGAGCCTCGGCATGCGCGTGCTCGCGGCCGAGGGCGTCGAGCTCGACGCGATGTTCGCGCACGGCGGCCTGTTCCGGACCGCAGGGGTCGCGCAGCGCCTGCTCGCGGCCGCGGTCGGCGCGCCGGTGGCCGTCGGCAGCGCGGCCGGCGAGGGCGGGGCGTGGGGGATCGCGGTGCTCGCGGCCTACCTCCAGCACGCCGACGGTCAGGACCTGGGCACCTTCCTCGCGAAGCAGGTCTTCGGCGACGCTGAGATCGGCGTCGTCGCGCCCGACCCGCAGGACCTGCGCGGCTTCGCCGTGTGGCTCGACCGGTACGAGGCCGGCCTCGCCGTCGAGCGTGCCGCGGCCGAGGCGATCTAGCCGCGTCCCGCACGGGCCCGCCGCCCACCGCACGACGACCGACGACGACCCACGAAGACCCACGAAGACCCACCCCACGACAGCAGGAGCCCCACCGATGACGACGACCCTGGCCGACTACCCCGCGAGCGTGCAGGAGCAGGTCGCCCGCACGCGCGAGGTCGTGGCGCGCCTGCATGCCGAGCTCCCGCGCTGGGGCCTCGTGGTGTGGACCGCAGGCAACGTCTCGCAGCGGGTCGTCGTCGACCCTGCCGGCCCGAGCACGCGCGACCTGCTGGTCATCAAGCCGTCGGGCGTCACCTACGACGAGCTCACGCCCGAGGCGATGGTCGTCTGCGACCTCGACGGAGCGCTCGTCGACGGCGACCGCTCGCCCTCGTCGGACACCGCGGCGCACGCGTACGTCTACACGCACATGCCCGAGATCGGCGGCGTGGTCCACACGCACTCGACGTACGCGACCGCGTGGGCCGCGCGTGCCGAGCCCGTGCCCTGCTGCCTGACGATGATGGCCGACGAGTTCGGCGGCGACATCCCGATCGGTCCGTTCGCCCTGATCGGTGACGACTCGATCGGGCGTGGGATCGTCGAGACGCTGCGGGAGTCGCGCAGCCCGGCGGTGCTCATGCGCAACCACGGACCGTTCACGATCGGCAAGGACGCCAAGGCGGCCGTCAAGGCGGCCGTCATGGTCGAGGAGGTCGCCCGCACGGTCCACATCTCTCGCCAGCTCGGCGAGCCGCTGCCCATCGAGCAGCACCACGTCGACTCGCTCTACGCGAGGTACCAGAACGTCTACGGCCAAGGCAACGTCGCTGCGGCCACCAAGGAGGAGCACGCGTGAGCAAGCCGTACGCCGACCGTGAGGTCTGGTTCTTCACCGGGAGCCAGGACCTGTACGGCGAGGAGACCCTGCGTCAGGTGGCGGCGCAGTCGCAGGAGGTCGCGCGCGAGCTCGACGCGAGTGCCGACGTCCCCGTGACGATCGTGTGGAAGCCGGTCCTCAAGGACTCCGACTCGATCCGTCGCGCGATGCTCGACGCCAACTCCGACGACCGTGTGCTCGGTGTCATCACCTGGATGCACACGTTCAGCCCGGCCAAGATGTGGATCCACGGCCTGTCGGTGCTCGACAAGCCGCTGCTGCACCTGCACACGCAGGCGAACGTCGAGCTCCCGTGGGAGTCGATCGACTTCGACTTCATGAACCTCAACCAGGCCGCGCACGGCGACCGTGAGTACGCGTACATCGCGTCCCGCATGGGCGTGTCACGGACGACGGTCTCGGGTCACGTCAGCAACCCGGCCGTCGCGCGCCGTGTCGGTACGTGGGTGCGAGCCGCCGCGGGCCGCGCCGCCACGCAGTCGCTGCGCCTCGCGCGGTTCGGCGACAACATGCGCAACGTCGCGGTGACCGAGGGCGACAAGACCGAGGCCGAGGTCCGGTTCGGCGTCTCGGTCAACACGTGGGGCGTCAACGACCTCGTCGCGGCCATCGCGCAGGTCGCGGACTCCGACGTCGACCTCGTCGTCAAGGAGTACGAGGAGCTCTACGACGTCGCGCCCGAGCTGCGCACCGGCGGCGAGCGGCACGAGTCGCTGCGCTACGCCGCCAAGCAGGAGGTCGCGCTCGAGGCGCTGCTGTCGTCGCTGGGCGCCAAGGCGTTCACCACGAACTTCGAGGACCTCGGCGACCTGCGTCAGCTCCCGGGCATCGCGGTGCAGCGCCTGATGTCCAAGGGCTACGGGTTCGGCGCGGAGGGCGACTGGAAGACCGCCGTCCTCGTGCGTGCCGCGAAGGTCATGGGCGAGGGCCTGCCCGGTGGCGCGTCGCTCATGGAGGACTACACCTACGACCTGACGCCGGGGGACGAGCTGATCCTGGGCGCGCACATGCTCGAGATCTGCCCGTCGCTGACGACCACGACGCCGCGCGTCGAGATCCACCCGCTCGGCATCGGCGGCAAGGAGGACCCGGTCCGCATGGTGTTCGACGCGGACCCGGGCGTCGGCGTCGTCGTCTCGCTCGCGGACATGCGCGAGCGGTTCCGCCTGACCGCGAACGTCGTCGACGTCGTCCCGCCGCGCGCGTCGCTGCCGCACCTGCCGGTCGCACGCGCCGTGTGGAAGCCGCGTCCGGACTTCACGACGAGCACCGAGGCATGGCTCACGGCGGGCGGTGCGCACCACACCGTCCTGTCGACGGCCGCCGGGGTCGAGGCGTTCGAGATCTTCGCCGAGCTCTCGGGAACCGAGCTGCTCGTGATCGACGAGAGCACCACCCGGCGCGGATTCCGCGACCAGGTGCGCTGGAACCAGGCGTACCACCGCCTGGCGCAGGGGTTCTGAGTCCGACCCACCCGGACCCCGTCGTCGCGAGGCCCCGACCGCTCCCGTCAGCGGTCGGGGCCTCGTCTTGCCCGCAGGCAGGGCTCTGACCTGCGCGGGCGTGCCCCGATCGTGTCGTCGGTACGCATGTCGGGTGACTTCGTTGCCAGCCCCGAGGGCCCTGGGCTATGGTCGCGCCACCAGATGTGAGCGCTAACACGCACCGCGTCCGAGACCTCCGACACCGCCGTCGGACGCTCGACGACCAGACGCAGCAGCGCGGTGCCCGCGCGCCTCACGCAGGTTCCGACTTCACGAAGGAACGGGATCCACGAATGAGCTCAAGGGTGAGCACGAACGGCAGGACGGCGCGCTCGCGCCGAGGAATGACGGTCGCCGCCGCCGTCACGCTCGCGCTGGCGGTGCCGACGGCGCTGCCCGCAGTCGCGTCGGCCGACGAGGGGACGGACGCGCTCATCGCGAACCTGACCTTCGACGACGCGACGACGGGCCTGACCGGCGCGGGCGCACGCGCCACCGTCAACGGCGCGCTGACGCTCGACGACGGCGTCGACGGGAAGGCCGCGCGCCTGTCCGTCGGGAACTGGCTGAGCCTGACCAAGGAGGACGGCTCGCCGCTGCTCGCCGGGCTCGAGACCGTCACCATCTCGTACGACTCGCTGCCGACGAACAGCTCGGCGAACAAGGGCTGGACCGTCTTCGCGGCTCCGAACGCCGCGACGCAGACCTACGCCACGGAGAAGTACCTCGGCGTGATCGACAAGGCCACGAGCCTGGTCGTCGAGCGGTACGCCAACACGGCGGGACGCGACTCGACCGGCAACCTCAACGCGGGGACCGTGGCCGCCGGCTGGCGCCACGTCGACCTCGTGCTCGACGGCACGTCCGGCACGCTCTTCGTCGACGGCACCGCGGTCGCGACGAACACCACGGGCAAGCTCCTGAGCGCGGTGGTCGGTGCGTCCGGCGGCGTCTTCCAGATCGGCAAGGGCAACTGGGAGGCCGGCGAGTACTTCGCGGGCCTGATCGACAACCTGCAGGTCCGCAGCCGGGCCGTGAGCAGCGACGAGGTCGCCGTGACGGCGGCCGCCAAGGCGCTCACGCTCGCCGGCGCCGACGCGGTCGCGGCCGACCTGACGCTCCCGTCCACCGCCTCGCACGGCGCGACCGTCACCTGGTCGTCGTCCGACCCGGACGTCGTCGGGGACGACGGCACGGTGACCCGCGGCGCCACCGCGGGCACGGCCACCCTCACGGCCACGCTCACGGTCGGCGCGCACACCGCGACCCGCGCGTTCCCCGTGACCGTCCTGGCGCTGGCCGACACCACGGCGCTGGACGCGGCGCTCGCAGCCGCGGACGCACTGGTCGCGGCCGACTTCACCGAGCAGTCCTGGACGCCGTTCGCCGACGCCGTCACGGCGGCGCAGACCGTCGCCGACGACGCGGCAGCGACGCAGGCCCAGGTCGACGCGGCACTGCAGGCGCTGCGCGACGCGAACCTCGCACTCGTCTCGCTCGCCGGCGCCTCGCTCGTCGCGGACCTGTCGTTCGACGACGCGACCGCGGGCCTGACCGGAGCCGGGGCGAAGGCCACGGTGAACGGCGAGCTCACGCTCGAGGACGGTGCCGACGGGACCCAGGCCGTGCGCCTCAGCAGCGGCGGCTGGCTCAACCTCACGAAGGACGACGGGACGCCGCTGCTGGCGGGTCGTGACACGGTGACGATCTCGTACGACTCGCGTCCGGACGCCTCCGGCAACGTCGGCTGGCTGTTCTTCGCGGCGCCCAGCACCGCGACGCAGACCTACCAGAACGAGCACTACGTCGGCTTCATGGACAAGGCGACGAGCCTCGGGGTCGAGCGCTACAACAACGCGGGCGCGCGCATCTCGACCGGCAACCTCAACGCCCCGGCCGGCACCGTCACGGCCGGCTGGAAGCACGTGGACCTCGTGCTCGACGGCATGCAGGGCGCGCTGTACGTCGACGGTCAGCTCGTCGCGAGCAACGAGGCGGGCCCGCTCCTGTCCGCGATCCTCGGCGCGTCCGGCGGCGTGGTGCAGGTCGGCAAGGCCAACTGGGTCAACGGCGAGTACTTCACCGGGCTCCTGGACAACCTGCAGGTCCGGGGTGCGGCGCTGAGCGCCGCACAGGTCGAGGCGCAGCTCGCGCAGGCCGCGATCGCCGCGATCCCCGCGACGCTGGCGGTCACCGAGGACACGTACACCCTGCCCGGTGGCCCGCTCGTCACGTGGACCTCGGCGTCCGACGACGTCGTCGTCGGCGCGGACGGCCGTACGGCCACCGTGACGCGTCCCGAGCCGGGCGCTCCCGCGACGACGGCCGCGCTGACGGCCGGCGTCGTGCTGCGGGGCATGACCGTGACGCGGGCGGTCACGGCGACCATCTCGGCACCGCTCACGATCGAGCAGCGCGCACAGCGCACGCTCGAGGAGATCTCCCTGGTCGGGCTCTCGGACGTGCGCACGAACCTCACGCTGCCGACCGAGGGCGCGTACGACCTCCCGATCACGTGGACGTCGTCGCACCCCGCGGTCGTCTCCGAGAGCGGCGGTTCCGTCGCCCCCGGTGTCGTCACGCGGCCCGCCGCGGCGACGACCGTCACGCTGACGGCCCACGCGGGCACGCTCACGCGCGACTTCACGGCGGAGGTCCGCCAGGCCGTCGCCGCGCCCGCGACCACCGACTACGTCTTCGCGTACTTCACGGGCTCCGAGGGCAGCCGCACGGACGAGCAGATCTACTTCTCGACGAGCCCCGACGGCAAGACGTGGACGGACACGCGCGCGAACGGCAACCCCGTCCTGGAGTGGAACGCGGGCGACAGGGGCGTGCGTGACCCGTACCTGGTGCGCTCGCCGCAGGGCGACACGTTCTACCTGATCGCCACGGACCTGAGCATCTACTACCGCGGGGGGTGGGGCAGCGCCGCTGCCACGACCACCGGGTCGCTCAAGCTCGTGGTGTGGGAGTCCCACGACCTGGTGCAGTGGACCGAGCCGCGGCTCGTCGACGTCGCGTCGGGCATCCCCGGCGCCGGCATGGCGTGGGCCCCGGAGGCGATCTGGGACGACGTCGAGCAGCAGTGGGTCGTGTTCTGGGCCACGGGCTCGGACGTCTCGAACGACCTCGGCGACCGCACGAACATGTACTACTCGACGACGCGCGACTTCGTGACCTTCACCGACCCGGTGAAGTGGATCGACCGCCAGCACTCGATCATCGACACGACCATGATCAAGGTCGGCGACTGGTACTACCGTGCCTCCGCCGACGGCCAGATCACGATCGAGCGCTCGAAGGACCTGTACGCGGTGACGACGGCCGCCACGGCGCCCGCCTACGTCGACGACGACCACTGGTCGGTCGTGGGCACGCTGGCCGGGATCCTCGGCACCAGCGCGTACTCGGGCGCGTACCTCGAGGGCCCTGAGCTCTTCGAGTACAACGAGGACGACCGGGTCGACCCCCTCACGCCGCTGTACGGCCTGATGGCCGACCAGTACGCGCAGGGCAAGGGCTACCTGCCGTTCCGCACGACCGACCTCGCGTCGACCTCGACCGACGCCTGGTCGCTCGGGAGCGACATCGACTTCGGTTCGCTCAAGAAGCGGCACGGCACGATCCTGCCGATCACGGCCGCCGAGCTCGCGGCGATCGAGAAGGCGACGATCGGCACGACGGGTGAGCTGCCGGTGCTCGACCCGGAGCACCCGGACCGTCCGGTGACGTACCTCCTGGAGCAGGCGATCGCCTCGGCGAGCGGCCTCATCGAGGCGGACTTCACCGCCGCGTCGTGGGCGCCGTTCGCGGCGGCCCTCGCCTCGGCGCAGGGCGTCGTCGCCGACCCGGAGTCGGACGAGGCCGTCGACGACGCGATCGCGGCTCTCGAGGCGGCTCGTGCCGCGCTCGTGATCGAGGGTGCGGGCGGTGACCTGCTCGCGTCCTTCGACTTCGACGACGCGGAGACGGGTCTCGTCGGTGGCGAGGCGCGGGCGGCGGTCAAGGGCACGCTCACGCTCGCCGACGGCGACGACGGCACCAAGGCCGTGAGCCTGTCGGCCGGCAACTGGCTGGACGTGACGAAGAAGGACGGGACGCCGCTGCTCGCCGGTCTCGACGAGCTGACGATCTCGTACGACTCGAAGCCGGCGACGGGGTCGGCCAACAAGGGCTGGTCGCTGTACGCGGCGCCCAGCACGGCCACCCAGACGTACCCGAACGAGCACTACCTCGGCTTCATCGACCTGGCGACGAGCCTCGTGGTCGAGCGCTACGACAACGTCGGTGCGCGCGACTCGAGCGGGAACCTCTCGGCCCCCGGGCTGTCCGCGGGCTGGCGTCATGTCGACCTGGTGATCCGGGGGAGCTCCGGCAAGCTCTACGTCAACGGCGAGCTGGTCGCGAAGAACACCTCGGGCAAGCTCCTCAGCGACATCCTGGGCGAGTCGGGTGGCGTGCTGCAGATCGGCAAGGCCAACTGGGTCAACGGTGAGTACTTCACGGGTCTGATGGACAACCTGACGATCTACCGCAGCGCTCACCGGCTCGACGACGAGCCGTACCCGTCGACGGTGACGGCCACGTGGCCGACGCTGACGTACGGCACGGCGGGCACCGTGCAGGTCGCGGTGGCCTCCGACGGCGGCCCGACGCCCACCGGCACCGTCGAGGTGCGCGAGGGTGCCACCGTCGTCGCGACGGCGACGCTCGACGCGGCCGGCACGGCGCAGGTCGAGCTCCCGGCGACGCTCGCCGCGGGCAGCCACACGTTCGTCGTCGCCTACCTGGGTGACGTCGACACCGCGGCGGCGACGACGGCCGCACGGACCGTCACGGTCGCCAAGGCCTCGTCGACGACGACCCTGACCGCGGGCGAGCTGCGGTACGGGTCGGGCGGCAAGGTCACGGTGCAGGTGGCCTCCGGTCCGGGCGCCACGGGCACCGTCGAGCTGAGCGACTCGGTCAGCGGCGAGGTCCTCGAGGCCACCCTGAGTGGCGGCAAGGCGACGTTCACGATGCCGAAGCTGCTCGCACCGGGCTCGCACCGGTTCACGGCGCAGTACGCGGGTACCGAGCAGGTCGCGGCGTCCTCGGCGACGCTGACGGTCAAGGTCCTGCGTGCGACGTCGAAGCCGAGCACCACGGTCTCGACCGTCCGCTACGGCGCGGGCGGCACGGTGACGGTCACGGTGACGTCGCCGGTCGGGTCCAAGGCGGTCGCGGGCAAGGTCAGGATCGCGAACGTGGCGGGCGGCAACGTCCGGTACGGCACGGTGACCAACGGCAAGGCGGTCGTCTCGCTCCCGACGACGCTCACGCCGGGGTCGTACCGGTTCACGGTGGACTTCCTGGGCACGACGACCGTCGAGCCCTCGTCGACGACCGTGAAGTTCACGGTCGGACGTGCGCTGTCCACGACGACCGTGTCGGCGAAGAAGGTCGCCACGGGCATCAAGGTGACCGGCACGGTCAAGGCCACGGGCGTGTCCCCGGTGACCGGCTCGGTCAAGGTCGCGGTCCTGAAGAACGGCAAGACGGTCGCGACGAAGACCGTCAAGCTGAGCAAGGGTCAGTACTCGGTCGTCATGCCGGTGCGCACGAAGGGCTCCTACGAGGTCCGGGCGACGTTCCAGACGACCACCAAGGTGAGCAGCTCGACCGCCAAGCGGGCGATGCGGATCAGCTAGCCGGCTGACGCTCCCCGGTCGAAGGGGTGCAGGTGCGCGACCCGCGCCTGCACCCCTTCGTCGTGCATGCCGCAGGCGGCGTCGTCGCGACGGCGTCGTGAGGGGGTCCCGACGCTGCGGGACCGCACGGACCGGGGTCTGCGCGGCGCGCACGGGTCGCCGCTCAGGACGTTGCCGAACGGTGACGTCCCGGTGCTTGATCTGCCCCGATCGGCCCACCACCATCGGAGCAGTGCCCCACGTCGCCCGAGCGGGTGAGCCGGGTCACAGGTTCGTAACGGAACGAGAAGACGCTGGCCCCAGCGACTTGTGAGCGTTAACATCGTCAAGTGAACGCTCACATCGGACAGGTCGCACCGTAGCGGCCGGTCGGTGAAGCACCACAGGCGTGCGTGGCACGACTGGTTTCTCGAGGAGGAGAAAGCATGGTCAGCAAGAAGTTCCGAGCCCGCGGCGTGGCCGCGACCGTGGCTGTCCTCGCGCTGGGTCTCGCGGCCTGCAGCAGCGACAGCGGTGACAGCGACAACGAGACCAAGGCGCCGGCCGCCCAGGGCGACGACAAGGGTGGCGACTCGGGCGAGAACATCAAGGTCGGCTT